>SCOE01000005.1 GCA_005503065.1 Comamonadaceae bacterium ALPHA2B | reverse complement strand
GCGGCGGCGCATTCGGCACGTGGGGGGGCGGGGTGTCGGGATCGGGATGGTCCATGAGACGGCGCGGCGCCAGGCGGCAAGCACAGAAGTGGTGCGAGTAGAGCCGCGAATCGTAGCGGCATGTAGTAGCAACAGTTAACGGCCGGTAAAGGGGAGGTGGCGCTGCGCGCGGCAGCGCGGCCGCGGGCCGGCGGCGCGGCAGGATGGGCCCGCGCGCCGCGCACCTGTACGGTCGTCGTCTTGAATGAAATCAGCCCGCAGCGCCCGATGCGTCTGCGCAGGCAGCTATCTTTTCGATAGCAATCAGAACTCGGCGTCGAGTTCGTCGATCTCGTCCGGCTCCTTCATGGCGGCCTGCACCCACTCCTGCATCGCCGGCAGTTCCATCACGCGCTTGCAGTACGCGGCGCACACCGAATCGAGTGCGACGTCGTAGCTCAGGAAGCGGGTGACGACCGGCGCGTACATGGCGTCGGCCATGCACGGCTGCTTGCCGAACAGGAAGGGCCCGCCATAGGTGCCCAGGCATTCGCGCCAGATCGCCACGATGCGGTCGATGTCGGCCTGCGCGCGCGACCACACCTTGAAGCCCTTGAAGCGGGCCTTGATGTTCATCGGCAGCGCACCGCGCATGGAGGCGAAGCCCGAGTGCATCTCGCCGCAGATGGCGCGGCAGTGCGCGCGCGCCTTGCGGTCGGCGGGTAGCAGGCCGGCCTTGGGCTTGATTTCGTTGAGGTACTCGCCGATGGCCAGCGTGTCCCAGACCTCGATGCCGTCGTGCTCCAGGGCCGGCACCAGCATCGAGGAGGACAGCAGCAGCATCTCGGCCTTCATGGCCGGGTCGTCGGGGGGGATCACCATCTCGGAAAAGTCCAGGCCGGCGAACTTGCACATCAGCCAGCCGCGCAGGGCCCAGGCACCGTAGTTCTTGCTGCTGATGGTGAGAACGGCCTTGGCCATGGGGTGCTCCTCGCTCCGGGGTCCGAAAGGGGGCGCGCACGGGCGCGCGGCGGCGGAAACACGGGAGCGTGCAAAGCCTGTGCCAGAACGGTGCAACCGGCCCTGCGGGCGTCGCCCGGACCCTTGGCCCGCAAATTGCCTGCCACGCCTCCATGCTGTATCAGGCGTACCAAACCCAGGCCGACCTGCTGTCGCCATGGCGGCTGATGTCGCAATTCCTCGGGGCTGCCATGTGGGCGCCCGACGACGACCGCAGTGCCCGTCGGCGGGCCGCGTCGGCCATGGAGGTGTTCTCGCGCATGCGCCTGACCCACGCCCGGCCGGCCTACGGCATCGCGGAGGTGATGGTCGAGGGCCAGCCGGTCGCCGTGCACGAGGAGGCCGCGCTGGTCGCGCCCTTCGGCACGCTGCTGCACTTTCGAAAGGCGCTCCCGGCCGATGCCCCGCCCCACCCGCCGGTGCTGCTGGCGGCGCCGCTGTCGGGCCATTTCGCGACGCTGCTGCGCGAAACGGTGCGCACCCTGCTGCGCGACCACGACGTCTACATCACCGACTGGCACAACGCGCGCGACGTGCCGCTGGGCAGCGGCCGCTTCGGGCTGGACGAGTACACCCTGCAGGTGATCGAGTTCCTGCGCGCCATCGGCCCCGGCGTGCACATGGTGGCGGTGTGCCAGCCCTGTGTGGCGGCGCTGGCGGCCACCGCGCTGATGGCTGAGGACGACGACCCCGCCACGCCACGCAGCCTGACGCTCATGGCCGGCCCGGTCGATTGCCGCATCAACCCCACGCAAGTCAACCGCCTGGCCACCGACCGGCCCATCGGCTGGTTCGAGCGCAACCTCATCAGCCGCGTGCCCTGGCCCCACGCGGGCTTCATGCGGCGCGTGTACCCGGGTTTCCTGCAGCTCACGGCCTTCATGAGCATGAACATGGAGCGGCACAAGGAGCAGTTCCGCAAGCTCTACCAGCACCTCGTCGAGGGCGAGATCGAGCAGGCCGCGACGATCAAGACCTTCTACGACGAGTACCTGGCCGTGAACGACCTGCCGGCCGAGTTCTACCTGGAGACGGTGGAGCGCGTGTTCCAGACCTACGACCTGCCGCGCGGCGAGCTCACCGTCGCCGGTCGTGCCGTGAACCCCGCCGCCATCCGCCGCACCGCGCTGCTCACGGTGGAGGGCGAGCGCGACGACATCTGCTCCGTCGGCCAGACCGTGGCCGCGCAGGACCTGTGCGGCAGCATCCGCCCCTACCTCAAGGCGCACCACCTGCAGGCGGGCGTGGGCCACTACGGCGTCTTCAGCGGCAGCAAGTGGAACGCGCAGATCTATCCGCGGGTGCGCGAGACGATCCACGCGGCGGCCGAGCTGCACTGAGTCGCAGGGCCGACAAAAAAAGCGCAGCCGACGGCTGCGCTTTTTCTTTTTTTGAATCGATCCGACCGGCTGCTGCCGGCTCAGCGCCCGGGCTCTTCCTCGGCCGGCCAGTCGCGGATGTACGCCTTGAGCATCTTGTTCTCGAAATTCTGGCTGTCCACCACGGCCTTGGCCACGTCGTAGAAGCTGATCACGCCCATGAGCACGCTCTTGTCCATGACCGGCATGTAGCGCGCATGGCGCTCGAGCATCAGGCGGCGGACCTCGTCGAGGTCGGTGTCCATGGTGCAGGTGACGGGGTGCGTGTCGATCGCCTTGCGCACGACCGCGTTGCCGACGCTGCCGCCGTTGGCCTGGATGGCGAGGATCACTTCCCGGAAGGTGAGCATGCCCACCAGTTCGCCCTGGTCCATGACGACGAGCGAGCCGATGTCCTTGTCGGCCATCACGGCCACGGCCTCGGCCAGCGGCTGGTCGGGCGTGATCGTGTAAAGGGTGTTGCCTTTCACGCGCAGGATGTCGCTGACTTTCATCGGGATGCTCCTCTTACTCTCTGGATGGCGCCGCGGGGCCCGTGGAAGCGGGGCGATTTGAATATAGCCCACAATCGCCGGCGATTGACAAGGCCCTGCCCGCAATGCGCACGCCGCAACGTGACGGGGCGTTACCAAGGAGACAGCATTGACCACCCCGAACCGCGCATTGCGCGAGGTCCCTTCGCCACGGAGTTTCTGAATGAGCGGCTATTCCGACCCCGGCTTCGACACGCTGGCACTGCACGCCGGCGCCGCGCCCGACCCGGCCACCGGCGCCCGCGCGGTGCCGATCCACCTGACGACCTCCTTCGTCTTCGAATCGAGCGACCACGCAGCGGCGCTCTTCAACCTCGAGCGTGCCGGCCACGTCTACAGCCGCATCAGCAACCCGACCAATGCCGTCTTCGAACAGCGCGTGGCAGCGCTGGAAGGCGGCATCGGCGCCATCGCCACGGCCAGCGGCCAGGCGGCGCTGCACCTGGCGGTCGCGACGCTGATGGGCGCGGGCTCGCACATCGTCGCCAGCACGGCGCTGTACGGCGGCTCGCAGAACCTTTTGCACTACACGATGCGGCGCTTCGGCATCGAGACCACCTTCGTCAAGCCCGGCGACATCGACGGCTGGCGCGCGGCGATACGGCCCGAGACCAAGCTGTTCTTCGGCGAGACGGTGGGCAACCCTGGCCTGGACGTGCTCGACATCCCCACCGTGAGCGCGATCGCGCACGAGGCCGGCGTGCCGCTGCTGGTCGACTCGACGCTGACCTCGCCCTACCTCATCAGGCCCTTCGAGCACGGCGCCGACCTGGTCTACCACTCGGCCACCAAGTTCCTGTCGGGCCATGGCACGGTGATCGGCGGCGTGGTGGTCGATGGCGGCAGCTTCGACTGGGAAGCATCGGGCAAATTCGCAGAGCTGACCGAGGCCTACGACGGCTTCCACAACATGGTGTTCAGTGAGGAGTCCACGGTGGGCGCCTTCCTGCTGCGCGCGCGGCGCGAGGGGCTGCGCGACTTCGGCGCCGCCATGAGCCCGCACACGGCCTGGCTGATCCTGCAGGGCATCGAGACGCTGCCGCTGCGCATGGAGCGGCACATCGCCAACACCGAGAAGGTGGTGCAGTTCCTGGCCGCGCACCCCTTCGTCTCGCGCGTGGGGCACCCGCTGCTGGAATCGCATCCGAGCGATGCGCTGGCCAACCAGCTGCTCAGGCACGGCGCCAAGGGCGCGGGCTCGGTGTTCAGCTTCGACATCAAGGGCAACCGCGCGCAGGGCAAGACCTTCATCGAGGCCCTGAAGCTCTTCAGCCACCTCGCCAACGTCGGCGACTGCCGCAGCCTGGTGATCCATCCCGCGAGCACCACGCACTTCCGCATGAGCGACGACGCGCTGGCCGGCGCCGGCATCGGCCAGGGGACCATCCGGCTGTCGATCGGGCTGGAGGATCCCGATGACCTGATCGACGACCTCAAGCGTGCGCTCAAGGCGGCAGAGAAAGCGGGGGCGTGATGATCCTCACCGTCCACGGCCACCCCACGTACTGCTACACCGGCGGCAAGCCCTTCGATGCGGCCAGGCCCACGGTGGTCTTCATCCACGGCGTGCTCAACGACCACAGCGTGTGGATCCTGCAGAGCCGCTACCTGGCGAACCACGGATTCAACGTGCTGGCGGTCGACCTGCCCGGCCACTGCCGCAGCGGCGGCGAGGCGCCCGCGTCGGTCGAGGACGCGGCCGACTTCGTCGGCGCCCTGCTCGACGCGGCCGGCGTGCAGCGCGCCGCGCTGGTCGGCCACAGCTGGGGGTCGCTCATCGCGCTGGAGGCCGCAAGCCGGCTTCGCGAGCGCATCACGCACCTGGTGCTGGTGGGCACGGCCTTCCCGATGAAGGTGTCGCAGGCGCTGCTGGATGCATCGCAGAACGACCCGGAGGCTGCGCTGCGCATGGTCAACGTGTTCTCGCGCTCCACGCTGGCCGCGCCGCCCTCGGCCCTGGGCCCGGGCACCTGGGTCTACGGCGCCAGCATGGCGCTGGGGCGGCGCGTGCTGCGCAGCAACCCGAAGGTGAACGTGTTCCACCGCGGCTTCCTGGCCTGCGACCGCTATGCCAACGGCGAGCAGGCGATCGCTCAGATCACCTGCCCGGTGCTCTTCGTGTTGGGCGCGCAGGACCAGATGACGCAGCCGCGCGCTGCGCAGGGCCTGGTCGAGAAGGCCCGCGCCGCGGGCAAGACGGTGCGGATCGCGTCGCTGCCGGTGGGCCACCACCAGATGACCGAGACGCCGGATGCGACGCTCTTCGCGCTGCGCGATTTCCTGCAGGCGCCCGCGGGCTGAGTCAGTCGCCCGCGGGCTGAGTTCAGCCGCCCGCGGCGACGTCGAAAGCGCCGGTCGGGGCGCGCTCCAGCGCGGCGATCAGCGTGGCCACGGCCGCGTCGGCCGGCTGGGGGGCAGGCAGCGCGCCGAGCATGCGGCGCAGCGTCTCGGCATGCGGCAGCAGCGGGCCGAGGAAATGCATCCCGGCGCCGCTGGCGACCAGCACTGTCGGAAAGGTCTCGACGTCGAAATCGTCGGCGATGTCGGCATGGTCCTCGATGTCGACCCAGGCGAAGCGCAGGCCCGGATGGGCACGCGCGATCTCCTCGAACAGCGGCCGGTACTCGCGGCAGGTGCCGCACCATTCCGCGCACAGGCACACGACCCAGGGCGCTTCCGCGGCGGAGACGGGCGCAAGGGCGGCATTCGAAGGCTGGGGCACGGCGCTCGGGACCTCGGGGATCGGGTGATGGGGGTGGCTGGGACTGGAGCCCGTCGCTATTATGGGCAAGCACCCACCGGACGGCAGCGCGCCCGTCCATGCCCGCATCGGCGCCCCGCCATGCCCAGGAGACCGCGATGAACAGCACCACGACCACCGCACCCGCCGCCGTCGACCCGCGGCAGTTCACGAGCTTCGCGCAGTTCTACCCCTTCTACCTGAGCGAGCACGCCGACCGCACCTGCCGGCGGCTGCATTTCGTGGGTTCGAGCCTCGGCCTGGTCTGCCTGGCGCTGCTGGTGGTCACCGGAAACCCCTGGTGGTTGCTGGCGGGCCTCGTGGCCGGCTACGCCTTCGCCTGGGTGGGGCACTTCGGCTTCGAGAAGAACAGGCCCGCCTCGTTCAAGCGGCCGCTCTACAGCTTCATGGGCGACTGGGCGATGTACCGCGACATCTGGCTGGGCCGCATCAAGCTCTGAAGGCCGGCGTCCGCGGGCGTCGGCGAAACCTCGTCTTGCTCCTCATTCGATAGCACATCCCGCAGGCGCAGCGCGGCCAGCGGGCCTTTTTGCCAGAGATTTTCGAGCGCGGGTGTGCGCGGCACCATGAAGGCCACGGCCAGCGCTTCGAGCGGGGTGTGGTCCGGATCGGCCAGGAGCACGTAGCGCGGATCGTCGCTGTCGTCGACCTCGGCGATCTCGCCCACCCAGTCGAGCGCGACCAGCGTCTCGAGCACCGCGGCGAGTTGCAGTGCATCGACGCGCATGCGCACCACCAGCTCGCGCGCGCCCACGCCCTTGTACGGCTGCGCCCGCGCGCGGTCCAGGTGCTGCAGCACCTCGACCGCGAGCTGCATCGGCCAGCCCGGCGTGCCGCCGCGGCGCGCCACGCCCGTGAGCAGGCTGGGCAGGTAGGCGGCGATCACCGCGCCCAGCAGCACGATGACCCAGGCCACGTAGATCCACACCAGCAGGATGGGCACCGTGGCGAAGGCGCCGTACATCACCGAATAGGTCGGCACCTGGCCCAGGTACCAGCCCAGCACGCGCTTGGCGACCTCGATGGCGGCGGCGACGAAGAAGCCGCCCGTCCATGCATGCGACCACTTCACGTGCGTGTTGGGCACGTAGTGGTAGAGCGCCCCCATGCCCGCGGCCAGCAGCATGAACTCGAAGGTGTCGAAGAGGAACTTGAGCAGGTCGTTGTCGTGCACCACGCCGCGCGAGGCGGAGAACACGTAGGCGGTAGTCGAGAGGCTGGCCGCCAGCACCAGCGGCCCCAGCGTGATGGCGGCCCAGTAGATCAGCACGCGCTGGGCAAAGGGACGCGGGTTGGGTACGCGCCAGATGTTGTTCAGCGTCTTGTCGATGGTCAGGATGAGCGCGATCGCCGTGACCAGCAGCACGCCCAGGCCCGCGATGCCCAGCCCGCTCGCCTTGCTGGCGAACTGGGTGAGGTAGCCCAGCACCTGCCGCGCGATGTTCTCGGGGATCAGGCTTTCCACGAGCCAGCGCTGCAGCCGGCCCTGCATGGCCTGGAACATCGGGAACACGGTGAACAGCGCCAGCGCCACCGTGAAGAAGGGCACCATCGCAATGGTGGTGGTGAAGGTCAGGCTGCTGGCCGTCAGGCCCAGGCGGTCCTCGCGGAAGCGTTCCCCCAGCACCGCCGCCGTGTTGCGCCACGGAAAGTGCGAAAGGTCCCTCCAGAGCTGCCGGCGATTCATGGCCGGTATCATGCCATTCGCCCTTTCGCGCCCCGCGCGCCCGAGGCGCCCGTCTCTCGTGAACGCACCCCTCCTCCCTGCCCCCTCGCCCGCCATCGCTGCCACGCGGCGCCTGGCCGTGGGCAGCCTGCTCGGCCTGATCGCGCTGGGCTTCGCATGGGAGATGTGGCTGGCGCCACTGCGGCCGGGCGGCTCGTGGCTGGCGCTCAAGGTGCTGCCGCTGGTCCTGCCGCTGGCCGGGCTGCTGAAGAACCGCATGTACACCTACCGCTGGGTCAGCCTGCTGGTCTGGCTCTATTTCACCGAGGGCGTGGTGCGCGCCTGGAGCGACACCACGGCCATCAGCCGCACGCTGGCGGGCCTCGAGATCCTCCTGTGCCTTGCGCTGTTCGCGGCCTGCGCCTGGCATGTGCGCCTGCGGCTGCGCGCCGCCGTCCCTGCGACTACTCCCGCCACCGCCCCGTCCCCATGAGCACTTCCCTGATCGACGACCTCCGCGCCATCGTCGGCGCCTCCCACGTGCTGACCGAGGGCGACCTGAGCGCCTGGGAGCAGGACTGGCGCAAGCGCGCCCGCGGCAAGGCACTGGCCGTGGTGCGGCCCGGCAGCACCGACGAGGTGGCACGCGTCGTCAAGGCCTGCGCGGCGGCCGGCACCGCGATCGTCCCGCAGGGCGGCAACACCGGCCTGGCCGTGGGCTCGGTGCCCGACGGCTCCGGCACGCAGGTGGTGCTGAGCCTCACGCGCCTGAACGCCATCCGCGAGATCGATGCGGCCAACCTCACCGTCACCGTCGAGGCCGGCTGCGTGCTGCAGGTGCTGCAGGAGGCCGCCGAGAAGGCCGGCTTCCTGTTCCCCCTGAGCCTGGCGGCCGAGGGCAGCTGCACGATCGGGGGCAATCTGGCCACGAACGCCGGCGGCACGCAGGTGGTGCGCTACGGCAATGCGCGCGAGCTGTGCCTGGGCCTGGAAGTGGTCACGGCCCAGGGCGAGGTGTGGCGCGGCACCAGCGGCCTGCGCAAGGACAACACCGGCTACGACCTGCGCGACCTGCTGGTCGGCAGCGAGGGCACGCTGGGCATCATCACCGCCGCCACGATGAAGCTCTACCCGCTGCCGGCCGCGCAGCTCACCGCGTGGGCCGCGGTGCCTTCGCTCGACCACGCCGTCACGCTGCTGGGTCTGGCGCATCAGAAGCTGGGCGCGGGCCTCACCGGCTTCGAGGTCATGGGCCAGTTCGCGTTGAGCCTGGTGGGCAAGCACATGCCGCAGCTGCGCGTGCCTTTCCTGGGCGACGAAGCGGCGCCGTACTGCGTCCTCCTGGAGAACTCGGACAGCGAATCCGAAGACCACGCCCGCGCGCGCTTCGAGGCGTTGCTCGAGACCGCCTTCGAGGATGGCTGCGTGACCGATGCCGTGATCGCCGAGAACCTGACGCAGGCGCACCAGCTCTGGCACATCCGCGAAAGCATCCCGCTCGCGCAGGCCGAAGAGGGCCTGAACATCAAGCACGACATCTCCGTCGGCGTGTCGCGCATCCCGGCCTTCGTGGCCGAGACGGATGCGCTGCTGCAAAAGGAAATCGCCGGCGTGCGCCTGGTCAACTTCGGCCACCTGGGCGACGGCAACCTGCACTACAACGTGCAGGCGCCGGTCGACGGCGATGCGAAGGTGTTCCTGCGCGAACAGGAAGAGCGCGTGAACACGCTCGTGTACGACCAGGTCGAGAAATTCGGCGGGTCGTTCTCGGCCGAGCACGGCATCGGCGAGCTCAAGGTCCACAAGCTCGAGAAACACAAGTCGCCGGTGGCGCTGGGCATGATGCGCGCGATCAAGGGCGCGCTGGATCCGCAGAACGTCCTGAATCCGGGGCGCGTGCTGCGGGCCTGAGCCCCGCTTCAGGGCGCCGTCTCGCGCTCCAGCCGGCCCAGCCAGGCCAGCGCCTCCTCGCGTCCGCTGCCGCACATCGGCGCCGAGGGCTGGAGCCCGCCGCATACCGCCGGCCGTTCGGGCCGGCCGAACAGGCGGCAGCGCAACGCCTCGTCGAGCTGCACGCACGGCACGCCCGCCGGCTTGCCATGGGGCATGCCGGGGATGGGCGAACTGATCGAAGGGGCGATGCAGCAGGCGGCGCAGCCGCTGCGGCAGGCCGGCGCAGGGGTCGACATCGCGCGATTGGAGCACGGGTCGCCGCCGGAACACGGGGCCTCCTAGAATCCCCCGACAGCCCTCGATCGCCGCCATGTCCAGCCCGTCCACACATCCGATCCGCCACCAGTACGAAGACTTCATGCGCCACGTCGACCGGACCGGCGTCTTCAAGAGCGACCGCACCGGCACCGGCACGAAGAGCGTGTTCGGCTACCAGATGCGCTTCGACCTGAACGAGGGCTTTCCGCTGGTCACGACCAAGAAGGTGCATGTCAAATCCATCATCCACGAGCTGCTGTGGTTCCTGCAGGGCTCGTCGGACAACAACTGGCTGCGCGAGCGCGGCGTGACCATCTGGGACGAATGGGCGCGCGAGGACGGCGACCTGGGCCCCGTGTACGGCGTGCAGTGGCGCAGCTGGCCCACGCCGGACGGCGGCCACATCGACCAGATCGCCCAGGTGATCCAGACGCTCAAGACCAACCCCGATTCGCGCCGCATCATCGTGAGCGCCTGGAACGTGGCCGAGCTGGACAAGATGGCGCTGATGCCCTGCCACGCCTTCTTCCAGTTCTACGTGGCCGAGGGCAAGCTCTCCTGCCAGCTGTACCAGCGCAGCGCCGACATCTTCCTGGGCGTGCCCTTCAACATCGCCAGCTATGCGCTGCTCACGCACATGGTGGCGCAGCAGTGCGACCTGCAGGTGGGCGACTTCATCTGGACCGGCGGCGATTGCCACATCTACAGCAACCACGCCGAGCAGGTGGCGCTGCAGCTGAGCCGCGAGCCGCGCCCCTACCCCACGCTGCACATCGCGCGCCGGCCGCCCTCGATCTTCGACTACCAGTACGAGGACTTCCACTTCGAGGGCTACGACCCGCATCCGGCCATCAAGGCGCCCGTGGCCGTTTGACGAGAGGCCGCCGATGCGCGTCAACCTCATCTACGCGCGCGCGGCCAATGGCGTGATCGGCGTGCACGGCGACCTGCCCTGGCACCTGCCCGAGGACATGGCGCACTTCAAGCGCATGACGGCCGGCAGCCCGGTGGTGATGGGCCGCAAGACCTGGGACTCGCTGCCGCCGCGCTTCAGGCCGCTGCCCGGGCGCCGGAACATCGTCGTCACGCGCCAGCAGGATTGGAACGAAATCGGGGCGCAGCGCGCGTCCAGCCTGCGCGAAGCGCTATCGATTTGTGAGCAGGAACCCGAGGTCTGGGTGATCGGCGGCGCGCAGATCTATGCCGCGGCCGAGCCGCTGGCGCAGCGGGCGGTCGTGACCGAGATCGACCGCGCCTTCGAGGGCGACGCCCATGCGCCCACGCTCGGGCCGGCCTGGCGCGAGACCGCGCGCGAGACGCACGTGTCGGCCAAGGACGGGTTGCCCTTCGCCTTCGTCGTCTACGAGCGTGACGCCTGAGCATGGCCCTTCGGCGGAGCACCCGCCCCGGCGCCGCCAGTTGGCGGCCGCGGCGGGCCTGGCGCTGATGGCCCTGGGCTGGCCCCGTTCGCGCGTGCGCGCGGCCGAGCCGCTGGAGGCCGACGAGCGCGTGCTCTTCCTGCCCAGCACGGCGCGCTGGCTCGACGATGGGCGCGTCGAGGCCGAGGTGCATGCCTGGGTCTACGAGCCCGACCACCTGCGCGGCCTGAACACCGCCTTCGCACGCTACCTGGGGCTGCGCCTGTCGAAGATGAGCCCCGCCGCACAGTTGCGCTTCCGCCAGCGGGCCGCCCTCTTCCACGCCGAATCGGAAGACGGCAAGCAGATCGACATCGTCTTCGGCGGTGGGCAGCCGCCGCTGCGCCTGCCGCCCACCGACCGCGCCGGCCGCACCCAGGCGCGCGTGGTCGTGGCGCCGCCGGCCGACGCGACGCGCGATGCGCCGTGGCTGCGCTTTCGCGCGGAGATGCCGCGCGGCGACCTGCGGCGCTCCGAGGGCCGGGTGCTGCTGGTGCCGGCCGAAGGCCTGTCCGTCATCTCGGACATCGACGACACGATCAAGCACACGGCGGTGCACAGCCGCCGCGAGATGCTGCTCAACACCTTCGCGCGCCCCTTCGAGGCCACGCCCGGCATCGCGGCCCACTATCGCCGATTGGCGCGCGGGGCCGACACGCGCTTCCATTACCTCTCGGCCAGCCCCATCCAGCTCTTTCCCGCGCTGTCGGACTTCGTGCGCAGCGCCGGCTTTCCGCCGGGCAGCATGCACCTGCGCGAAAGCACGACCTGGCGCACGCTGGTGCCCGGCGAGCAGGACTCGCGTCGCCACAAACGCGCCGTGATCGACCAGTTGCTGGCCGACTTCCCGCTGCGCCGCTTCCTGCTCGTGGGCGACTCGGGCGAGGCCGATCCGGAGATCTATGCCGAGGTGGCGCGCGAACACCCGGTGCGCATCGAGGCGGTGGTGATCCGCGACGTGACGGACGAGGGCCGCGACGCGCCACGCTACCGCACGGCCTTCGACGGCATCGCCGACGCCCGCTGGCACCTGCTGCCGCGCGACGGCGGCCGCTGGCCGCTGCCGCTGCCCTGAATCCGGTCGACACTCGCCGGACGGCGGCCATGCGCGTAGGTACTACACGCCGCGCTGCATGCCGCTGCTAGCATGCGCCAGCGCTTCCGCCCCCAGGTGGGCGCCGATCGCTGCCTCATTCGGAGACCGTCATCTGAGCGCCCTGCCCCTTCCGCCGCATGCATCGCCCTCCGCCCATGGGGTCGGTGCGCTCTGGCTCCTGTGCGTGGAGATCGCCGCGCGTCGCCGCCGGGGCGAGCGAGCGGGCGGCGATGGCCTGCCTCTGGCCTGGTCGGCCGCCACCGGCTACGCGCTCGAGGGCGCATGGGACGCCGAATCGCAGGCGCTGTTCTCCCTGTTCAAGCCGCTGCTCGACCGCCAGGGCGGCGACGCACGCTGGGTGGTCGGCCAACTGGGCCAGAGCCTGGACGGCTGCATTGCGACGCACAACGGCGACTCCTTCTTCGTCAACGGCCCCGAAGGCCTGGTCCATGTGCATCGGCTGCGCGCGCTGTGCGACGCGGTGATCGTCGGTGCCGGCACCGCCTGCCTGGACAACCCCCAGCTCACGACCCGCCGCGCCGCCGGCCCCAACCCGACCCGCGTGGTGATCGACCCGGACCTGCGCGTGCCGGCCGGCGCGCGCGTGTTCACCGACGGGCAGGCGCCCACGCTGCTGGTGTGCGACCCGGAGCATGCGCAGCGCGCGGCCGCGCGCCTGGGCGGCGACCGGGTGATCGCCATCGCGCGAAGCTCGGCACTGCAGGGGCAGATGCCCCTTGGCGAGGTGGTGGCCGCCCTTCACGCGCGCGGGCTCGACCTGCTCTTCGTCGAGGGCGGCGGCGTGACGGTGTCGCAGTTCGTGCGCCAGGGCTGCCTGGATCGCCTGCACCTGCTGGTGGCGCCGGTGATGATCGGTGCCGGCCACCCGGGCCTGCAGGTGCGCCGGGCGGACGCGATGCGCGAGGCACTGCGCCCGCCGGCGCGCACCTTCGCGCTGGGCACCGACCTGCTGTGGGACCTGGACCTGCGCGCCGCTCTTGCCTGAGCAGAGCCTTTCAATCGAGCCAGGCGAGCAGCTCGGTGTGGCCGACGACCAGCCCCATGCCTGGCGGCTTGGCGAGCAACGCTTCCCGGCGATCGCGCCACGCCTGCACGCGGCTTGCCGCGGTGGGCTCCTGTTCGCACGCCGCCGAGGCGATGCCGTCGACCATGGCGGCGAGCATCGCGCGGTGTACCGGCCCCTGCGCCGCATCGATGTGCCAGTCGCTGGCGGAGGTCGTGCAGCGATAGCCCGCGCGCGCCAGCGTCGGCAGGGCAGCATGCACCGCGGAGCCGCCCAGCGCCGGACCGAAGCCCTTGTCGCGCCGCTGGTGGGCCCGGAAGGCCGCCTGCACCTCATCATCGGCCGCATCGACCGGCCGCCAGTGCAGGCGGTCGTCAACGCTGAGCGCGAAGTACAGCGCAACTCCGGCCGCACGGCAACGTGCGATCCATCGCGCCAACCAGTCGGCCGACACCAGGTCCAGCAGGGCCGAGGCGGTCACGAGGTCGGCGCCATCCAGGTGCAGGCCGTCGTGATCTCCGGCCAGATCGGCCTGCTGCCAGGCAACGTCGAGCGAGAGCGCCGGCCCTTCGATGCGCACGGCCTGGGCCTTGCCGTCGGCGCGCCAGCCCTGCGCATCGGCCCAGCCACGCAGCACGTCGGGCAACGCCGCCAGCAGGCGAGGATCGTGGTCGACCAGCCGCCAGCGCTGCGCACCACCCAGTTGTGGGGCCAGGGCGCGCAGGTTGGCCCCGGTACCGCAGCCCAGGTCGAGCACCTGCAGCGCCGCGTCCGGGCCGCGCCGCTCACGCAGGCGCGCCGCGAAGACCGGGATGTCCAACGCCTGCGCGGCCGCCTCGCGCGCCGCCCGGTCGAAGGGCTCGCGCAGTGCCAGCCAGTCGGGATCGAAGCCGCTCATGGCGGACCGGCATCCATGGCCTGGAGCAGGGCCTGCTCGAATCGCAGGCCGGCGTCGGCCCAGCTCGGCAGCCGGCTGCCGGCGTGCCACGCACCGGCGGCGAGCGCAGCACGCCAGGGGGGCTCGTCCATCACGCGGCGCAGCGCCTCGCGCAGCGCGTGCACATCGTTCGGAGCGACCAGCACCCCGGCTTCCGCAGGCACCGTGTCGACGATCGCGCCGGCGGTTGTGCTGACCACCGGCAGGCCGTGCGCCAGCGCTTCCGCCAGTGCCATGCCGTAGCCCTCGTGCAGGGAGGGCAGGACGAACAGGTCGGCCTGCGCATACAGCGCTTCGAGCTGCGTAGCCTCGACCTCGCCGTGCCAGCGGATGCGCTCGCCGAGCCCCGACTGCGCGGCCAGCGCATCGACGCGCGCCGCCTCGGCCGGGTCGCGCGAGCGGCTGCCCGCGCAATGCAGCACCCAGGGCCGGTCGCGCAGGCCCGCCAGCGCCTGGACGAGCAAAGCATGTCCCTTGCGCGGCGTGAGGGTCGCCACGCACAGCAGCGACAGCGCATCGGCGCCGCCGCCGCCGCCGATGGCCCGCGTAGCCGGCTCGGTGCCGGGCTCCACGATCGACGTGCGTGCGGCCGGCACACCATCCGCAGCCAGGACCCGCGCGGTCGAGGGGCTGGTGACGACCACACCGCGCGCGCAGGCCAGCGCCCGGTGCTCGCTGTCGACGAACTGGCGCTGCTGCGCCGGCGTGAGGCCGGTCTCCAGCGCCAGCGGATGGTGCACCAGCGCGACCCAGCACAGGCGCTGCACATGGCGCTCGGCGAGATCGGGCAGCGCCCCGAAGCCCAGGCCGTCGGCCACCACGCAAGCGCCGTCGGGCAAGGCGCCGACCACCCTTGCCGCCCGGGCCAGGTCGTCGGCGTCGGGAAAGGGATAGCCGTCGCCGGGCGAGAGCACCTCCACCTGCCACCCGCGCGCGCGCAGTTCGGCCACGATGCGGCGGTCGTAGAGGTAGCCGCCGGTGCGGCTGTTCCAGTCGCCCGGCACGAGGAAGACGCAGGCCCGGGCCATGGCGCGCGACGCCGGCTCAGCCGCCCACCGGGCGTGGCAGCGTCCCTTCGTACGCCGCCCACGCGATGTGCGACTCGTGCAGCCGCACGCGCAGGTGCGTGAGCCCCGCCGCGTGCGGCCCGAGTTCACCGGCGACGACGCGGTCGGCGATGCGGTCGAAGACGACCCGCGCCATGAATTCGGTGGTGGTGTTGCGGCCTGCGAAGGCGGGGTCGTCGTCGAGGTTGCGCAGGTTGAGCTCGCCCAGCACCACGCGCAGCACTTCGGTGGCGCGCGCAATGTCGACCACCATGCCATCGGGGTCGAGCGCGGGGCGGCGGAACTCCGCATCGACCACGTAGGTGGCCCCGTGCAAGCGTTGCGCCGGCCCGAAGGCCTCGCCGCGGAAGCTGTGGGCGATCATGAAATGGTCCCGGACGTTGACGCTGTACATGGGCAGGAAGGAGGTTGGCAAATTCAAGCGTAGTCGATGCGCTGGCACAGCGTGTCGGGCGCGCCGGCGGCGAGCCGCTCGAGCACGGCGGGCAGCTCGGCGAAGGGTGCATGGTCGGTGATCAGCGCGTCGAGCTCCGGCGCCGCCAGCAGCGAGAGCGCGAGCGCCATGCGGCGGCCATGGTCCCAGCGGCTGCGCTGCGCAGCGGCGACATGGCCCACCTGCGAGCTGCGCAGGCTCAGGCGCCGGGCATGGAAGGCCTCGCCCAGCGGCAGGCTGACGGCCCGCTGGCCGTACCAGCTCAATTCGAGCACGGTGGCCTCGAAGCCGGCCAGCGAGAGCGCGGTCACGAGCCCCGCTGGCTGCCCGCTGGCGTGTACCACGAGGTCGGCGTCCGGCGTCGCCGTTCCGGGAGTTGAGAAGCGCAGGCCCAGCCGTGCCGCGACAGCAGCGCGAGCGGCATGCGTGTCGATCAGTTCCACCGCGCAGCCCGGAATCCGCGCGGCGAGCCAGGCCACCAGCAAGCCCACCACGCCCCCGCCCACGACCGCGATGCGGTCACCCACGCGCGCAGCGGCATCCCAGAGGGCGTTGACGGCCGTTTCCATGTTGGCGGCCAGCACCGCGCGCGCCGACGGCACGTCGTCGGGCACCGGGTGCACGGACGCCGCCGGCACGACGTAGCGGGTCTGGTGGGGATGCAGGCAGAACACCGTGCGCCCCAGCCAAGCCGGCGACCCGGCTTCGACGCGGCCCACGCTGGCATAGCCGTATTTCACGGGGAACGGGAAATCGCCCTCCTGGAACGGTGCACGCATGCGGCCGTACTCGCTGGGCGGCACTTCGCCGCGGAACACCAGCAGCTCGGTCCCGCGGCTCACGGCGCTGTGCAGGGTGCGCACCTGCACCTGGCCGGCTTCGGCCGCAGCCAGGGTGCCTTTGCGCATCGCCGCGCGGCCGTGGGCCTCGGTCCAGAGCGCTTCGAAGGTGTCGGGGACGATGGATGTTCCGGGGGCTGCCATGCTGTGAAGGGCCGCCGCGGTGCCCGGAAGTGCGCAAACGGCGACGGGGCATCTTAAGCCGTGGCATCGCCCGCCAACCATCGCCGCGCGCCGACGGGGGCGCCACCCGCCCGTCCGCCGGCCTGCAGGTCGGGAGCACGGCAGGCTATAAACCCGGCTGCGCGCCGGCAGGCGCCTTCCCGACGCCCCTCGCCCCCACGGAACACCCATGCGCATCGCCACCTGAAATGTGCATTCGGTTTTTCTTGCAGCTTGGCGCACTGCTATGCATGCTGTAGAGCCAGAAAAACCTCAATAAAAACAACAAGTTATACTCAAAAGCACACTCCTGCATCTCGGTGCATTTCCTTGGTAGCCGGCCATTTATAGGGTACGCTTTGGGGTACGTACCCTAAAGCCCCAGCCGTGCAAAGCACCCTCGAGACGCCCGCCAGCACCCTGCCCAACCCGCCGAATACAGAAAGGCGACCGCAGAGAACAAGGGGCAAGGCCACACAGCTCACAGACACGCAGATCAAGAACGCCAAGCCGCAGGAGAAGCCGTACAAGCTTTATGACCCAGGCGACTTAGTTCTGATGGTGATGCCCAACGGCTCGAAGTTGTGGCGCTTTAGATTTCGGCTGTATGGCAAGGCCAATCTCATGGCGCTGGGCAAATATCCAGACGTGGGACTCAAGCGAGCCCGCGAACTGCATGCTGAAGCAAGAAGGCTGGTGGCATCGGGCTTGGATCCGGTACACAGCCGTCAGCAAGAACGCTTGAAAGAAGGCTTCGCAACTTTCGGCGCGCTAATTGCCAGCTGGCGCACAACCACCGACAGCAAACTGCGAAAGATTAGCGTGGCGCAACGGGAGCGGGAGATCAAAAACGATCTACTGCCAAAGTTCGGACACCGTCGGCTTTCTCAGATCACTCGCATGGAGTTGCTCGACCACCTTCGGACGGTAGAAAAGCGGGCACCGGAGACCGCGCGCAACCTGCGCACGCATCTGAATGCGGCCTTCGAACACGGCATAGACGTGGGCCTGGTGGAGACAAACCCCACTCCGCCGCGCCGCCTTTTTCAATCGCGGCGGCCAGGTCACCACCGCGCGCTGCCAAGTAGTGAGCTTGGGCGTTTCCTGAACAGCCTCTCGCAGTCGACAGCAAGCGTTGAGACTAAAGCCGCGATGCAGCTGATGCTGTTGACCGCGTGTCGAAAGGCGGAAGCAATTGGAGCGGAATGGTCAGAATTTGACCTCGAAACTGGGGAATGGACGATACCCCGCGAGCGCATGAAGGCCGACCGAGAGCATTGGGTACCGCTGCCGGCACAGGCCCTTGAGCTTCTCCGATCATTGAGATCCAGCAGAGAGCAAGGCGTGAAGCACGTGTTCCCAAACCGCCGTGACCCCGGACGCCCAATGGCTGCTAGATCGATCAACGCTCTCTTTACGCGCCTTGGATTCCAGCAGATCGGCACACCCCATGGTATGCGAGCGCTTTTCAGCACGCATTTCAACAAACTTGGCGCGAGTGTCGACGTAATTGAACACTGCCTCGCGCACGCACCACCGAACGCCATCAGGGCGGCGTACAACCGGCACCAATACAAGGTCGAGCGCCGAGCGATGTTGCAAGAGTGGGCTGACCATGCTGATGCGGCACGGCAAAATTTGAGCGGCAACTAAATCTGCTGACGGCATCAACAGCGCAGCGCCACTCGACTGCAGGGGCGCGCGATGCGTGTTCTTGAGAATGAACGGGCATTGCCGCCGACCGGCAGGCGGGCCCATCACGACGCGCCGCTAGCTTCGATAGCGCATCTATGATGCTGCATCTTAGTGCACTCGGATCTTCGCATGCAGTCTGGCGTTTACTTCAATGGCATCCCCCTCAGCCAGTATCTTCGCCTGCGAGAACTGAAAGAGCTCGAAAATTGGAAGTCTGAGTATGCATGGCTCGATCCCGATGCATGCCACGCCATGTATATGCGCATGGCCGACGCGGCTTCGACACGGCGCCTGCTCAACTATCGCGAGCTGGCGAACGGCGTCACCTTCAAAGCCGGCGGCCCTGAGCCCGTTGTTTCAAGCGACGGACGAATCAGTTTCGAGCACCGCATCACTTACTCGACTCGTGCCTTCTTGGAAGACTTTGTCATCTATATCACCGCCGCAACATTCCGCGACGGGGAAGTTCTCATCGGTTCCATCGTCAGGGACGAAGCCAATCTAGGGCAGGTGGCCGTAAGCCTTCAAGACTGGGCGCAGTTGGTCGGGATACAGAACAGAAGCAACAGCGCTAGCCTCTCCAGGCACTTCTGGAATGGCGAAGCCGACAAAACTTTTGATTTGTATGGAAGCGGTGATTGGCGTCAAGCATAGTCCCCCCTCGCTCTCTAGTCTCGCCGGTTGGCGGCGCGAATGCTAGTCACACTGATCCGGCATCGCCCCAGTGAAGTCGGAGTCGGGACTTTCGATGTGGGCGATCGAGTGCCAAGTCAGTTCTGTACGGTTGTAAGGATGCCGTCTTCGAAGTATAGGTAGCCGCCGCTGCCGTACACCCACTGCTCATGAACGCCTCTCGCACTGATCGTGCGGTTAACGCGCTCCGGCCTGCCCCACATGCTGTCGAGTACATCCTGCTGGGTCATGCCGATACGAACGCCCTCTTTCTTTTTGCGAGCTTTGTATATGCGGTCGGCTTCCTTCTGCGCCTTATCCCACTGCTGTACCTTGGCTTTCTTCGCAGTTTCGAGCAGCGCCACCGCTTCCTTTGACTTCTGCAGGTGATCTCCGCATGAGTCGAGCTCGGAGACAGCGTCTTCGGCTCTGCCACTTTTGATGGATGCGCGCGCCGTTCGCATCAGCGCCCCAACACGGTCCACGCACTTGAGCTTTAGTTCGGCCGCCGCTTCCTCTCGTTCCTTCGCTTCGAACGCTGCCTTCGCCTCGCGCTCACGCTGGAGTTCAGCTGGGTTTGGCCCTAGCTCCACTGGCTTTCGTTCGCACCCGAGTAGCGCCAAAAGCAGAACGCAGACGATTGCGCTCCTCACAGGGTCGACCGATCGAAAGATTTGTCAACAATGGAGCCATCACTGAATTTTTGGCGGATGACGACTTGCGAGCCAGCGAGCCGCCAGGTGATGAGTTCGTCAGCAGGATGGTCTCGCCAGCGACCGTTGGTGGTTTGCCAAACGATCGTGTTTCCAGCTATGCGGCACCGGCCGCCCCATACTGTCTTGTCGTTTGGCCGGACGTAGTTCCAAGAGACGATGTCGCCTGAGGGTTCTGCAGAAATGATTGCTGGGTCCCTGCCCATGATGGCGCCGATTGCCGCCTTGCAGACAGAGGAGTGGCTGGGCTGCGTCTGAGCGAGCGCAGGCTGGATAAAGCAAATGCCTGCACACACCAGCACGACACGAGCAAGGGACTTCATAGCGTCTCGGATGAACGGGGTCTGAACGTGCAATGTTCGCCGCTGTCGCGCCTAATTGCAACGAAATGTCTCAGAGAGGCGACACTGATCTAGCGATCCAGGTACTAGTGCCTCACGAACGTGTTTCGTTCGCTCTGTTGGTAGGCCCTGGAAGGCTCACGTCACACCCTCGGCCTTCGGCACGAACTTCACCTTCATGGCCTTCCGCTCTGCATGGGTCGCTTCAACCCGTGCTTGAAGCTGCGCAGGGAACGGCGGCAATTCGTCGAGATTAAAGCCGGGTTCGAGGCGAGGCCGCTGTTGCACGAGCTGCTTCTCGATGGTTAAGTCATGCCGGCAACGCCAGAGGTATCCGATGCGGTATCGCCACGTGGACTTGAAGTGGCACCGGAGCGCCGCTCGCAACCCCTTGAACGCCTTTAGATACGTCTCTTCGTTGTCGGACGCCCTCATTGCAAGCCCGTGCGCAAGCATGTCGAGTTCGATCAAGTACGCCTTGCCAATGACGCCCTCTGCTTGCTGGAGCGTCATTTCGCTGTTCTTGTCCTCTTTCGCCAGCAACCGTTGGACCTGAAGGGCTGTTTCGGTGCGGTGCTTGTCCAACTTCTGGAAGTCGCGGTGCACGATCTGCGCAAGCTCGATGGCTTCAAAGACGTACGGGCGAGTGCCTGACTCAAACAGGAAAGAGATCGCTTCGTAGTCGAAGGTGTACTCGCCGTACTCCATGACGCTCGGTCGAATGAGTGCCCACACTGGCGTGTGCTTCGACTTCGCGGCTCGGCTGCACTCCTCATAGAAGTTTCGCCTAAACAGCGTGAAGTCGTTGAACTGATTCTTCAGCGTCATCAGCGCGAAATTCGCTGCAGCGAGGCGCTCCAAATACCGGCGGTTCGCGTCGTAAATGCGAGCCAAGAAGAATGCGAGGAAGGCACCGGCGAAGGGACCGATGAAGTACGTCCACACTGAGACTTGCTGCAAGGTCCTACCCCTGGAATTTGGGCAGCGACCGGGTCAGATGACCTTGTTCCGGACCATTGCGCGGACTGCCGCATTCAGCGTGCCGTTCCGCTCGATGAACTGGTCAAGCTGAGCTTGGCTCTGCCGACCACGCCACTCGTCGATGCGCCGGGCGAACTCGACGTACAGGTCGGCGTCCTCTGCTCGCAGGCCCTCGTTGTACTTCTCGTTCGGGTTCCATGCAGCGGTGTCGCCGTACCTGATGGACGTCTTCTTGAAGCGGTCGCTCGCCGCCTTCACGTCACCTCCTTGCTGCCGGACCACGTCCACAACAAGAAAGTTCACGAGCTGTCGAATCTTCTCCTCGACGCCGAGGATCAGGAGTGGACGATTCCAGTGATACCGGATGTCGTCCAGCGTAACGCCCTCGGCCAGTCGAGGTGCGCAGAACGCCTCATCAGACGCATAGATGTCGCCCTGGTTCTCGCGGAAGGGGTCGATGTTCCGCTGCTTGAGAAGCGCGAGCACCTCATCGACAGAATTCGTCGCGGCCGTTTTTGCTGCGTCAGGCGCAATGCCTGCGCCTTGCAGCTCTGTCGCCACTTGGTTGATGACAGCCCTTTCCCTCGCGGGCCTGCCGAAGCCAAACATGAAAGCTTCTCCTCGAGATGTCGCAGAAGTGTAGGCCGAGATCTGTACAAAAGAACGGGCGACAATACAGCGGAGGAAGGCGACGCTGATAGGGAGCAGGAGGTTACAGACTCTGGAGCGGTGCCTTGCTGCGCAGGGACTCGGAGGCCGATTGCTCGAACGCCTTTACGACTGAGAATCTTTGGCGCCCTCTGCTTACGGTGCCAGTCAGGAGCACGCCCTACTCGTCGCCAAAGTAGTCCGGATCAATCTTCTGGACGGTGTATGTTGCGACCTTACTCACCCCCACGCCGAAGTCCATCATCAGCTCGGCCAGCAGCGCGCCGTCGATGAGTACCAGCTTCTTCTGTTGCAAGCGCTTTGCGAACTCAATTGCTTCTTTGGTGAACTTCGAGGTAGTGATGAGCACTCCCTTCTGCGCACCATGGCCTTCAAGGCTTCCAGTGAAGTTGCGAACCTCAGGGCTGCCTACGGCTGATTCCCATCGCTTGGCCTGGAGGTACACGATGTCTAGGCCAAGCCTATCCTCTTTGATGATGCCGTCGATGCCACCGTCATTGCTCTGGCCAATGGCTTGCCCAGCATCTACGCGTGAACCCCCGTAGCCCATCGCCACCAGGAGGTCTACAACCAATTGTTCGAAGAAGTCCGGCGGCGACTTCAGTATGTTGGCGAGAAGGCTTTGCCCTAGCTGTTGTCGAAGGACTTGATAGCTACTCTCCAACTGTTCTTCCGGGCTCTGCGCGGACAGCGGCAACTCCGGCTGCGCAGATGCAATCGACGTTGCTGGAGAAGTTGGCTCGTCTGATGACGAGCGGCTTCTGAACTCCTGAAACTCTGGGTACTGCGACAGAACCTTGAGGTCGATTCGCTTTGGCTTCGATTTCAGAAGATCGAGTCCACGGGGCGTGATCTTGAAGCGGCCCCGGCCCGTGGAATCGAGCAGCTTGGCTTGGCCAAGGTGCACACGTGTCCAGTACACACGGTTCTTGAACCGTGTCTCCCGCCCGCTCGGCAGCAACTCCTTCAACTCATCATCAGAGAGTTTGAACTGCAGCGCGAGATGGTCGAACAGCTCTGTGATGCGGTGCTCTTGACCATCGCTGATGTGCTGCAGGAATGGCAGCATGAAGTCTTGAAACGGCGGGACGGCCATCTGTTCTCCTCAAGTTGGACGCAATGGTAGCCAACCGGTCCAGATTGCATAAAAAAGTCAATGCGCTACGCAACATGCCCTCGTGAGCATCAAACGCCAGCTGAGCCATGTGACTCCTTCGGCAGAAGGCCTGCGGGCAACGACCTGCAGGCCTCAAAGATCGCTCAACGGTGTTTGCGTCGTGACCTACCTGCTGCCGTGCGCGGTTGGCTGCGAGCGTTGCGTGTAGCCAGTGGACGAACTTCTTGCATGCGTTGCTCATCCATCTTGGCTAGGTCGACTGATGCAAGCAGCGACGTCGAACTTGTGCGAATAGATGCCAACCGCAGTACAAACTCGAAATTCATCTCATAGTTAATATTGTCGACTAGGTATCCTCTTTCGCATTGATCCAGAAAGCGTTTTTGCAGCACGGCACACATCTTGGCCTGCATTTGAGAAGGATATTGACCGGTAAGATCGATTACCTCGGTCGATTCGCCACGCTTGCGAGCTGTTTCGTACATGTCGTTCAAGTCAAACCAACCCCATCCGAAGTATCGCTTGCCAGTCTGAAGAAGGCCAAGGATTTCGCATGGGTTTGCTGGATCGATTTCATATGCAATCAGCATGAGCTCGGGCATTGCAACGCCGCCCGCCCCATTTCGCTCTAAGTCGCGGGACACCGTGGCCGGCGAAACGATAGCAAGGACGGGTTTAATGTTATCGAGCGTATCGGGATCAGTGGCTGCTTCGGGAGAGACACGATTGGCGCGCAGCTTGTCGAGCTGTCGGTCGTTGAGTTCGATGGTCATTTGGATAAGTCTTAAGATCTAGTTGAAATGGAAGTCGTCGTGCGACTGCGTTGCATGCGGACTAGGCGGTGGCCCATAGCGCGTGCTCCAGGTGCGTCGTTTCTTTTCTTCTTTGGCGCTCAAACAGTTCATCCCAATCAGGCTCCGCTGCGAGGCCGCCCGATCGCGGAGGCACGTACGCACAAACGCACAAATGCACAAACGCTGAAGAGACGAATGTTGTCGGCGGAGGTTCGCGCGCACGAAACTGGAAGCGACTTGTCGTCGATCGACTGCGACTTGATCTCATCGGTCGGTATGGCTCGTCGAGCGGCGGCGCGCCGGCTTATCGACACTTGGCAAAGCTAAGGGCTTTGCGGCAACTGCATCGTCGCAATCAGCAGAAACAGGTGCTCCGTTCAGCAACCGGGCCCACGCCTCAGGGTGCGTGCGGAACCCGAAGCCGGCGGCCAGCACGTCGCGGACTTGCAGAACTGCGGCCCTCTGAGCAGCGGCCGACAGCGGACTACCCACGTCGATACCGGTTACGTCCAGCACCTGCCGACGGCTGCTGGCGGCGGTGGTGGGCGAGCCGAGAAACGCATTCATGTCGCCAAGCAGCCAGGCGCGGAGCTTGAGCTGGAGCGTGGGGGTCAACCGGTCGATGTGGTGCACGTTGGGCACTTGGCCCTGCGCACGAGTTGCCTGGTCGAAGTGGCGCTGAAGAAGGTCGCGCCCGGTGTTGGGCTGCCACTTTTCAGGCTTGTGGAGGCCCAGCCGTTTCAGTTCGGACGAGCGCAGGACGTACTCGAAGCGAACGAGCCCGATGGCTAGTTGAGCCAGCTGCTGAGCACCGGGCACACCGGCGGCAATGGGGTTGTGTTGGAGCTCTGCGCCTTTGCGGTAGATCTTTAGGGTGGAGCGACTGCTGCGAAGGCCGATGTAGATGGACTCGTCGAACCCGTAGAGGGCAACTTCACGGACCGAGGCGACGGCTAACCGGCGAAGCGCCACCATTACGGTGCGAGCGGCGGCTTCGGTTCGGCAGTCGCAATGGGCGGCAGAGTCGACGCGCATCAGCTCGAAGTCGAGCTGGTCGATCCGGGCGCGAGTCTTGGGCCCAACGTTCAGGCCGGCGCGTTGGAGGACGGCCAGAAGGAGCTGAGAGGCGAACTGAGCGACGTTTTCGGTGCCGATCAGGTTCTGCCCGGTGAGGTACTTGGGGCTACCTTCGACGTACACGGAGCGCGTGGTGCCCCGAGCGAAGATGGTGGCGCTGCACTTCGGATAGGGCCCGGGCACGACGTACACGGCGCCATCGTGTTTGAGGTTGGACTCTAGGAGGGCTTGATGCTGCTTGGCGGTGAGCTCAAATTTGACCTTTACGGTATCTACTAGGGAGGACTTGAATCCGTTTTGCAGAGTCTTTTGGTCGATGAGGTCGCGGCTCTCGCCTCGCTGACTTTTGACCCGCTGGCCTTTGACGCGACCGCCTTTGACCCCTTGCGTTTGCTTTTGCTTTTGCTCTGGTTGAGGGTCCTTAGGCCGCTTTTTGTCCTGCTGGCCTCTGTCCTGCTGGCCTCTGTCCTGCTGGCCTCTGTCCTGCTGGCCTCTGTCCTGCTGGCCTTCGGCCTTTGAGAACTTAGGAGCCTTGACCGCGTTCTTTTTAGACGCTGGATTCGACTTTTGGATACCTTTTCGATCAGTGCCTGACGGCAATTGATCTGCGCTTTTCATTGTTTTTGGCATGAGCTTCTCCTTCGGCTGTCCTTATAAAGACATTCGATCGATAACAGTTGAGATGAAGTTTGATCCTGGATCTATGTATCCAGGGATTTAGGTATCCGGGGATCTATATATCAGTTGATCAGGCGGATCTATCGATCTGAAAGGATCAAAGGATCAAGGGATCAAGGTGGATCTGCTCCAGGGAACCAACCTATGAGGATGACAAGGATTGAGTCAAGGTTGATAGAAATGAGGAGGCAAAGGATCTAAGTAAAGGAATTGGTTGTTGGTGGGTATTACCTATCTTCAACCATCCTCCTGAACCCCACCCTAGCGACCGAATGAGGCGTATCTGCGCAGTTGCGCTGTTACGCGTAACACCGCAACGGGTCACCCGTCGGCCCGAATGCGCGCACTAATCGCGTAAAAGCGCTTGACCGGATGCCTTGGGAGCCGCACGGAGAGCGATAGCCCGTCCTTGTTACGCTGCAATAGCCCGCTTCGATCCAGTGCCCCAGCAATCAACTCCTTCTCAAAGCGAGGCGCTAGTTCAGTAAGGGCGTCTGGAAAGACCAAATATTGCAGTTCGTCTCCCATGCCTCGCATGTAACCCCAAAATTTTCTTGTAGCTGACGTGCTCTGCTCGATATCCACGAACATTGCAGCATTGCGGTCGATCGAATCGCGAACTGCAGCAAGTACTTCAATATCTAGCTGCGACTCAGGCGATTCGCGCAGTTTCAGTTGCTTGACCAACGTTGCCTTCATTGCCTCGCCAATTTGCTCCCTCGTGATCGGGATGAGGTCGTCATCAGCGGCAATGACGAGCGCCAAGTACCATCCCGCGTAGCCATGGATCATTCGCTTCGTGATTTGATCTTGAACAGCTGCAATTTCTTCTAATTTCGCTCGAATTTGAGGCAGCACGCGAGTAGCTCTTTCTCTGATCGCGGGCAGATCGGCAGCTACCAATCGAATCCATTTCGGCCAAAGCGCGCCATAGAACCGACTGGCTCTGTCTTTGACGCGCTCAGCAAACTGAGCTGCGGTCAGGCTCTCTGGTATGTCGTTAAACGCGCCGTTCGCCTCATTAATTCGAATTTCAAAGACGCGGGCGCTGACTCCATCCGCGAAGCGAGCACCACGCTCTTGTCGGCACCGCTCTGCGAACGACAATTCGTCAGAGCCAATGAATGTGCACGTCAACGGCTTCGCAACGGTTGCTCGCTGCCCTGCGGTGCCCACCACGCGCTCAGCCTGGTTGCCCATGTCGTAGATCAAGCGGAACAGCCCCTCGACACTCCCCAGCTGTTGCAGCTCATCAGCGAAGTACGGCTGGTCGACATATTCGGCCAGGCGCTGATGCAGGCCGATCGGTGTGCCTGAGGCGCTGTCCAGCAGCGCACCGCTACGGATTGCCGATGCGCAGGCTCGCTGGATCGTGCCCTTCCCGCTCGAGCTCTTCCCCACAAGCGTGAGCGTGAGTCGCTCCAAGCCCAGCGGTCGAACCAGGAGCGAGCACAGGGTGGCGCCCAATGCCACGATCATGTTGTGTTGTCCCACAAACAGGGACCCGACATTTGCTTTCCACTCCTTGAGCGTGCCCACCCGCGCCGGCGCCGGGTGGCGGGAGCAGATGACGCGAATGTCCGGCTTCTCCCCTACCCAGAAAAGCTGACCATTCCACGCGAAGCATTCGGCTCTCGTGCTTCCAACAGCGACCTCGTGATACCCGGGCTCTCTCAGCAAGACGCCGACCCTGTTCCTGGTTGCGGCCAATATCTCCTTGCACAGTTGCCGCAGATCCGCCTCCTCCAAGTCGCTGGCGTCAAGGCTGTGCTCAACCGCCAGAGAGACGAGGCTGGACGTCCGCCGATGGATCAAGTCATCCAGGGAAATTTCTACCCACGACGCCCCGAGCTTTATGAGAACGATGGGGAGGTGCTTGCCTCTTTCGTCCACTGCCCGTCGGACCGAAACAATTGCGCTCCGCAGCGCGCCTGGTCCCGGTATGAACTGCTTCGCCGGCGTCGACGCTTCAAGTTTTTTGGAGGCGGCTGCCATTACTTCCTCGCCTTCTGGTTCTGCGTCGCCTCAGCGGCACGACCGCTGATGTATTGCTCGACTTCCCAGTCGCGAATTCGGACGCTTCGCTTGCCGACGCGCACTGCGGTCAGATGCCCTTGTTCGGCGAGCACCTGGACGCCCCGCAAACTCAGGCCCAGCCGCTCCGCTACCTGCCTGTACGACGACATGGTCGTCAGGTGTTCCATCTCATTTGCCATCGCTTTCAAACTCCTCGGTTGGTGTCGATGCCTGGACTTTCCGCCCGCTGCCCATCTGCAAGTGCGAACTTGCAGAAATGAATCTGCAAGCTTGCAGAGACCGCTTGGCAACTTGCAGCACCATGCAAGCGCCGCTGCGCTCAGCGTCGTCCGGGGCGGAGGCTCATGGGCTATTTACAGCTTCGCGCGCTCGCGCAGGGCGTCGCTCAGCCCTGCCTAGAATC
This sequence comes from Comamonadaceae bacterium ALPHA2B, assembly GCA_005503065.1. Lineage (GTDB taxonomy): Bacteria > Pseudomonadota > Gammaproteobacteria > Burkholderiales > Burkholderiaceae_C > Xenophilus. Next base: position 236,939 of record SCOE01000005.1, on the reverse strand, counting down.
TCGCGATGAACAAGAAGCAGGTGGCGCGGCAGCCAGCAAAAAAGAAGGCCATCACGAAGGCGCGTACGCGTGCAGCGGCATCCGCTCAGGTACGGGCCCCGAAATGGCTCGAGTGGAATCCAGAGCGCCCGGTGTCTGTGTTGAAGGCGGCGCTGCTGAGCATGGGCATCTCACCAGTTCCTGGGATCGTCTCGGCACTCAAAGACCGACCAAGACGGATGCGCGAGTTCAGGCGCCGCGAACAGCTGTTCGTGGCGGCGCATAAGGCCGGGGACTTGTCGTCAGACAAGGCGTTGCCTCGGACCGTGCCTCTCCATCGGGCGCTAGAGTTCGCGATCGAGTCAGCGTGGACTGTTCCGAAGAACGTGTTGAACGCTCTTGAACGTATGCAACGGGAAATGCACGCTCGAGCTGCGCAACGGAGCGATGAGACGCCCGCGAAGGTTGCGCAGCCGGTAGAACCACGGGCGGCGCCGAACGCGCGGAACACATTTACGGTCAGCGCGTCAAATGATCAGTCGTCGTCGAGCGAAGGGGGCTGGGGAACTCAACTTGTTGCGGCGAAGCAGCCGCCTAGGAACCAGGATCTGCTCCATGCGATGATTGGCGCGTTGGCGACGATCGTTGCCGATGTTGCTAGACAGGGGAATCAGCAGTATTTGCTGAAAGGCGAAGGCGACCTGAACCGGTCAGCCCTGGTCGCGCGAATCGCCAAGCACCTGCGTGAGCAAGTGCCCGAGCTGCCGCACACTAGCGACCGCAATCTACAACATCTTCTTCTCGAGGGATTGCGAGCCGCGGGCAGGCTCGGTACTACCGATGGGAATCAACCCGCGGCCGACGCAGAGACCACTTAGTCGCGGTCCGAGATCACGCTCGCCCTCACGTCGCTTCAACGATCGGGACGCCTCTCCGCGGCCCGCCCTGGGCTGCCGCTCACCTTTGCAAGATCTCGAAAAGCCCGTTGGCCAATAGCCAACGGAATGCCAGCGGCCTCAAGCTTTCGGATGAACGCGTCCGCATACGACTTCGCCACTTCAAGTTGAGCAACATCCCGCTGCCTATGCAGTTCGGAGAGCTCTTGCTTAAGCACTGAAATCTGTTTCTCGATCGTGTTCATCTCGCGTTGCGCTTCTCAATGGCCATGATTTTATGACACGGATGAGCAACCAAGCTCTGACAAAAATCAGTTGCCGGGCCTGGCGCGGCGCCTTTCCACGCAGTCAAGGCAATCGCCGTCAAGAGATCGTCTCTCGGTCGGTAGACTTTGGGCGCACTAGCGCCCCCTAATTGCCATCGACCGTCAGTCCGAGAACGCGACGAAGCTCGTCCGCGGCGGGATCTCCAGGAAGACTGACAAGTTTTTCCAAGAACGACTTGTATTTTTGCTTCTTTTCTTTTACGTCTTCACTTTTGAAAGTCCGATAAAAATCAATCCAATCCTTCCGCGAAGAAGCGTCGCTTCGAAACATGTCAAAGTGATTTGCCAGGGCTGTAGCGTTTTTCTTTTCGATACCGAAAAGCTTGATTGTCAAACGTCCTTTTGTCAATCCCAAGCCGTCAATCGCAACGACGCGCTTATATTCGTCAAACGCGAGATGCTCGGACCACTTGTCGAAATGTGGGTGCACAGTCCGATATTTGTCCGAACCTTCGCTTACGGAATCAGCATAGTCGTCGAGCGGGAAAACTCGAATTCGCTCAGCGTGCTTCCCCCCGTTACATGGCTTGCACGATAATGCTAAGTTGCGGAATTCAAAGACGAGGCTTGCCATGCCGTTCTTCGAAATGCAATGCTCCAAATCGTAAGATGCCTGATGATCCGATAATTCTGAACCGCAATAACAGCAAAAGTTGCGTTGACCAGAATGATACAGATGGTCTTTTACAAGCTTCTTAAACTTGCGGACTAGAGCTTTTTCGGAATCTTTCAAATTTGACTTATCACCTAGGTCCCAGGCCAAATTCTTGTGCTGTTTCGCAAGTTCCCTCAACTGACCCATCTCTGCTACGGTCAGCGGCAACGCGTGGTGATCATAGGCCGCAATCTTTCGCGCGGTCACTCGGCGCGCCCTGCCCGTTCATTGTCCGACGTACTCTGAATGATTGAGAGAGCGTCATCAATCAGAGCCAATGTCTTCTCGTCCTGGATGGCAGCCGATTGATAAAGTGCTCGCAATTCGTTAATTTTTTTAACAGCGCTAACGGATGCCTCAATTGAGCGCTCGCTTGCCATGACTAGCGAAAGTAAAAGCCTCCCAATGTATGTACTTTCTCGCACGGGCAAATCGAAGACATCCAAAAGGGTTTGCTCGACCGAAACCGTTGAATCGCGATTTGGTTGAAGCGGGCGCTTGTCGTCTAGAGCCAAGATTGGCAGCGCCAATTCCAACGCGCGCTGGGTGAGTAGTGGGGAGTGAGTCGCAACGAAAATGTGACAGCCGGAGAAGGGACTAAGCACTTGGATAAGAAGATCTAAGAAGCGTGCCTGCCACGACGGATGAAGGCTCAACTCCGGCTCATCGAGCAGCACCAGGGAGTCGTCCTGAAGTTCCGCAACCAACCCAAAAAGCGAGCTTAGAAGTTGCTGCTGGCCTGAGCTTGCGTCCATGATGCTTACACCACTTTGCAAATCTTCGTCTTGCATTTGTGCACGCCACTTTGCGCCGGGCAAAGGCCAGACTATGCAATCGGCGACACGGAGCAATCCTAATCTCGCGAGTGTTATCGCGCCGGAAAGCCCTTGCCTGTACCGCCAGGCGTTCAGGTCTAGAGTAAGGTCTATTGACCAAACTCGTCGATGTCGTGGATCGAGCTGGCGAGAGGTCAGCTCTTGGAGAGCTTCAATGGAGTTTAGTAACTGGTCGACCAAAGTATCCAACGGTTCAGACTCGAGCTCTCGAGCGATTCTCAGCTCCTCTCCAGATCTCGAGGATCTTTCACTTAAGTTAGTGAGAAACTCCACAACTGACGCTCGAAGTTTTGCAGTATCGGTTTCACCTAGATCAAGTGCCGACGCCACTGTTGACCTAACATATTCCAGACGGAGGCGCGGCTCGAAATCGAGTGAAAGTAATGCTGCAGCAAGTACTTCAGCCTGTTGCGGCTCTGTAAACACCTTCCTCGCAATTCGACTAATGGCGTCTTTCGAGACGGAGCCACGTAGGCCAACTGATCGCGTAAAACCTATCGCGACGTACTTCTCAATTCCGGGCCGCAGATAATTTTCGAGTGAAATTCGTTTTAGGCGCTCAGCTGGGAATCGTGAGAAAGGACTGAAAGTTTGGACAATTACACGTGTCGGCTCACTTTTTGATCCGTAGTGTGCGTTACCCCACACAGCTGTGTCACCACGTCGATTGCCGTACTGCGCTGCTAGCCCAGCGAGCAGTCGAGTCTTGCCAGCGCCATTAGACCCTGTCACTACAGTGATAACGTTCCGCTCATCATTGGATTCATAGGTCCAAAATTGTTGCCCTTTAATTGACACATGAGAAATTACAAAAGCCATATATCTGAGGAAAACATTACGCGATTCTCAGTCCGAACCGAACGACAGAGCGCGGGATTTTGCCCAATCCAACCTCAACGGGCCCGAAATGGATGAATGCTATTCGACCTCTGGAAAGATACCAAGAGGCCTTCATGTTTAATGCTACGCGCGATGCGGCACCTAAACTTTCCCGAGCCACTCGTCTGGAGCTGCGAGTATTCGCGCTAAGCCGCTGAGACCCTACCAACCGCAATCCCGAGCGCAACGGTCCCAGCAGTTGGTGGCCAAGTCGAGCGCGCCTTCGCCACTGCGCCGCACGACCTTGTCGATTCGGCTGGTGCGGGCGCTCACGCAGCCCCTGCGACGGCTTCAGACTGGGGGCCGTCGGCAACGTCAGGCCGCGCAAATGACAGCATTCCCCAACATCGTTCATCGGCCATAGGCGCGCTGCAAGCGCCATTGGCCGCAATAAGACCTAGCGGCATGCGCCGCTTTCGGTCTCTTGACCAGCTAGCAGAGAATCGGGGACCGTTGATCTCCGCCGTACACGATGGACACCATTCAGGGAAAGCTACTGAGGCAGCTCAATCGAGCGTTAGATGAGTTCTTCAGCATGAGGGCCTGGACAGTCCCGAAGTCGATCAAGGACTTCAAGGTTTCCGATCTATTGAAGAGAGAGCTCCGATTGACTGAAGGTCGTACGCTGCTGATGACCGACCTTGGCTTGAGGCAGCTCGACGTGATTGCCGGAGCCTTGAGCGACGCGAACTTGTTCAATCAAGAAGCCAGCGACTCCGACGTACGCTCGGTGACTCGCGATGTCCTCACGAGCTGCCTGTCCAACGGCAAAAGACCGAACGACGGGATAGAGCTCGCTTCGATGGTGTCTGAATGTGTTCGTGCCGGCATAGACGAGAGGACGTTCGCGGCGCCCATTTTTGGCATAAGCCTACTAGGCCTCTCTGAGCTTCCGCTCGGTAAGTTCAAAATCGTTCCTGCGAGCACGAGCTTCCTAGAGAGCAACGGCGTGCAGTTCGAGGAGGACGCAGTCAGCCCCGCCCTGAACCATGTGGCCTACTGGTTGGTCGGAACTGTTCGCGGCACCAAGGGCGTCGCAGAGCAGCGCTTCATCGCACACGCAGAGCTGTTAACCGGGATGCTGGCGATCAGTGCAGCGTCCATGTACCAGCACGGAGCGCACTCTTTTCGGATCGTGGTGGCGATTACAGTTCAAGCGCACGCGCGCTCAACATGGCTGTCTTGGTCAGAAAATCACAAGGCTGCTACAACCCACCTGAAGTTCCTCGGCAAACAAACGTTTGAGGTCAGCGCAGAACTGCTGAAACAGTTCGATGAGTCTGGGATTCTTACAGCTGCATGCGCGTTGTTCGAAGCGGCCGAACGCACCCCGCTGCAGGAGGCGATCACGCGGGCAGTTTACTGGTACTCAGCGGCGCATCGCGAAACCATCGCAACGATGAAGCTGGTGAAATATTGGTCATCAGTAGAAACGTTCTTCTCCGCAGACCAAAAGGAGATCACGAAGTCCGTTTCATCTGGCTTGGCGGCGGTTCTCGTCTTCGGCGGCTTTGAATTCATCTCGGTGGCTGAGTACGGAGCAACTATGAGACGAGTCGCTAAGCTTTATGCGGCGAGATCCAGGGCAGTGCACAGAGGCTCACATACGCATGTGACTGATCTAGATGCCGCGGAACTTAGTCGGTGGGTCGCCTGGATGCTGATCAACATGATCTCTTTCGAGAGGCTGGGATACACGAGCGTGGAGCGGGTTAGACACGAGGCGAAGAGGCTCAATTCGATCCACTCTGGAGGCAGATAGTCTCTGACATTTGGCGCCGGCCGACTATAGTCTGCATACGACTCCTCGCCCCGTTCGCGCTTTGTACGGCCTATGGCGCCGTCAGGCAACAGTAGAGCCGCCTGAAGAAGTAGCCTTCGCTGCAGCCGGCGGCTTCGTCGTTATGATCCGCTCTGCCGAGTGCACAGCCAGCACATTGCACACGAAGCGCTCACCCGCGTTGCGAGCGCTGATCTCAGTCAGCACGTACTGCACGATGAACATTGCAGCGCCTACCTGCGGGCCGGCAAAGCAATCCGGTGACCCTTTGGCTGAGCGAACGGAATTCAGCGCCGCCGCGAAGCTCAGCTTGTGGGCCGACCGCTGTCGATTCCGAGTTGCGTCATGAGTGGAGAATTTCGCTGCAAAGCAGCCAGCCGTGCTCGACGCAAAGCGCCTTACTCAACCGAACGCCAGATAGTCAATTCTTGTGCACACCCACAATGATTTGGCGTTCTGGCTCCCTAGCGCAAGCGCAATGGCCCTGATAAGCGGTTGCGCAAGGTCACGCTAGACGCCTAGCCTCTCGCTACGTCCGATTTGCCCTGCGCGAGCTCGACCACGCGTGCCTTCAAGGCCGTTGGACTCATGAGCTTCACAAGGCCCAGCGCTTGGACCTGCTCTGGCGAGGGCCGTGACTTGCCTTGCTCCCAGTTGTAGATCGTGGCGCCACTGATGTCGACTAGTTTGCCGTAGTCAGCCGCAGAGAGTCCAAGCTTCTTGCGATGCGCTTCAAGGCGCGCCGCACTGAACCGCCTGGGCGTTCCATCGTCCTGGAGCCGTTCAATGGCCGCCGGAGAAGACATCGGTCGGGCTCTGGCCGCCGCGCGAGCTTGAGCAGCTGCCAAGCGACGGCCATCATTGAGTGCCTTCTGCAACTCGGCGAGCTCGCGGCGAAGCTGCGCGATAGCGGCACGCTGCTGAGCGGAAGTTTTTCTGAGACCTTCGATCTCGCTGCGAACCTCCTTGCGCGCAACGCGCGAGATCTCAGCCTTGAGGGCGGATGCAATATTCGTCATAGACGGTATTGTGAACCTCTAGGCATCGGCGGCATGCAAAGTGCGGACAGCAGCACCAGCATCAGTAAATCCTCCGCCGGCGTACCAAGGCAGATGGCACCAATGCATATCATCAAAAACTAGGTCCTCTACACTTCCAGCGAACACACATGAGGTCGGTCAAATGTTTAGACGATTGAGCCGGACGGACGAATTTGAAAGTCTTGGGTTCGTACAGTATGTCGGCAACGAGGGGATCTCAGCTGACTGCTACGACGCGATCAAGCGATTCGTCCAGTTCGGCGATCGCATCGGCCACATTCGTCTTTTGACCGCAGGCAACTACCACGCGTTTCAGTTCTCCATCGACGAGAAGGCGGTCACATTTGTCCGCAGTGGTTTCAGCTCTGGATATTCGGGCGAGGGCCCCAGAGTATTGGCGCAAGCATTGATGCTGCTAGAGCAACTACGTCCGGAGATGGTTGAGGAAGTCGTCGTGACAGAGGATCTTCTGAGTCGCCTGAACAACGCCCGCCTCACACAGAAAGACTTAGCGTTGATCGAGAAGAATCCGCCGGTTCGCCCCTACAGGATTCACGAGTACGTCTATCCCTACAGAGCCCATTCGACCGGTGAGCGAGAGATCAAATCCCTGCCGGTTGTCATGCCGTGGTCGATTATTGACGAGAGACTGCTTCAGAGTGCGCTGGACTTTGAGCGGGACCCAGACCAATCCATCTTCTCCGGGTTCCGGGCGCTTGAAGACATTATTCGGCAGAGAACTGGCATTCACGAGCACGGCCTCAAGCTTTTCGCTCAAGCCTTCGCCAACGACAGTGGACCGCTCTACTGGAAATGTCAGGACGCGGCGGAGGAGAAAGGCCGAGCTCAACTATTCGCCAGCATCTACATGGCGTACCGCAATCCTCGCGCCCACCGATCACCGGGTGGATCGATGCAAAAGAGCCTGGCCGAGTTCTTGTTGTTGAACCAACTCTTCCGACTGGAGCAAGAAGCGCAATCCCGGTGATCTCATGGACGGGCATCCGCTTGTTCCGAGTGTCTGCTTCAGACGGCGGATTCAACCGGTCGATGCAACACATTGATTGAACATCTCAGCCGGTGTCTGGAAGCCCAACGTCTTCCTTGGCCGCTCGTTCAATTGTCTCGCAATGGCATTGAGCTTGATCTGCGAGAGCTCTGAGACATCCACACCCTTGGGCAGGTACTGCCTGAGCAGCCCATTGGTGTTCTCGTTGCTGCCACGCTGCCAGGGGCTCCTCGGGTCACAGAAGTAAACCTGGATGTCGGTGGCCAAGGTGAATTGCTTGTGAGCCGCGAGCTCTTTGCCACGATCCCAGGTCAACGACTTGTATAGCTCCTGCGGCAGCTTCTGCGCGTGCTTGATCAACGCATTGACCACAGTCTCTGTGTCCTTGCCGGCCACCTTGACCAGCATCACGTAGCGTGTCTGGCGCTCCACCAGCGTCGCGATCTGGCTGTTGTGGCTGCCAAACACCAGATCGCCTTCCCAGTGTCCCGGAACCGCCCGGTCCTCGACACTAGCGGGCCGCTCGCTGATCGAAACGGCGTCGACAATCTGACCGTGAGTCGCGGTCTTCTGCGTGTGGTGCCGTGAACGCCTCATGCCGCGAGTACGCCTGAGATGCTCCAGCGGTTCCTTCTTCAAGGCGCCACGCGCTTGAATGAAGAGGCTGCGGTAGATGGTCTCGTGTGACACGTGATGGCTCTGGTCGCCCGGGTAAGTCTGTTTGAGCCAACCGGCAATCTGCTCGGGCGACCAGAGCATCCTAAGCTTCTGGGCCACGATACGAGCCAGTGTGCGGCTGTGCGTCAACTTGCACCGCTTCGGCCGACGGGTCCGCTCCCATGCGGCCGCCTCAGCCCGGCTCGCGCGAAAGGCGCCGCGGCCGCCATTGCGTTTGATCTCTCGACTGATCGTCGAGGGCGCCCGTCCGAGGTGCGCTGCAATGGATCGGATCGACGCACCAGCCACGATCGAGCGCGATATCTCCGCGCGCTCTACCAAAGTCAGCGCTGAAGCTCCACGACGTCGCTGCGCGGGTCGAATGCCACCAGTTGGGGCGAGGATCTGGTGGATCGAGGTGTGCGGTCGATCGAAGAGCTTGCCGATCTCATGCAGCGTCCAACCTTCCTTCCAGCGCTCCCACATCTGCGCCCTCTGGTTCGTAAGCGTCTGGCGAACACACCTTGATTTCTAGAGTTGGGCGGGCGTATTTGGACCTCTATCATGCTGGCGCGCAAAGGAACCGCAGCCATGGAACGCTTCACCATCTCCCTCGACGACGAACTCGCCCAGCAGTTTGACGAGTTCATCGCCGCCAAGGGATACGGCAACCGCTCCGAAGCCGTGCGCGATCTGATCCGCTCACGCTTGGGCAGCGCCACGCTCGACCAGCCCTCCAAGGGCGCCGCGGCCTGGTGCGTCGCGAACGTCAGCTACGTCTACGATCACCACGAGCACACCGTCACCGCCCGCGTGATGGATCTGCAGCACGATCACCACGACCTGGTGATCACCAGCCTCCACACGCACCTCGACCACGACCATTGCCTCGAGACGGTGGTGCTGCGAGGCCCCGTCGACGCCGTGAAGGCCTGCGCCGAGCAACTGGTCGCGCTGCGCGGCGTGCGCCACGGCAACGTGCACCTCGTGCCGCTGGATGTCGGCGAGCAACATTCCCATGGCAAGAGCAAGCCGCACCGCCACTTCAAGCCGATGAACTGAGACCGCTGCCTGCGCCGATTGGCGTATGTCCCGGCCGCCCTGTTGTATGAATAATTGCTGATTTCTCATACAACAAGAGGGATTCCTCGTGCGCGCCATCCTCCGACGCTCCCCGGGCCTGTTCATGACGGCCCTGCTCACCAGCGCCCCTGCCTGGGCACAGGAAGGGCACCTTCCCGAGGTGGAGGTCCGGGGGCCGCGCGACGCCACCATCGGCTCGGCCGACAGCGCCAGCGAAGGAGCGGCAGAGAAGGGGTCGTTCCAGGCGCGCCCCAAGCTGCGACCGGGGGACATCGTCGAAGCCGTGCCTGGCGTTGTGGCCACGCAGCATTCTGGCGATGGCAAGGCCAACCAGTACTTCCTGCGTGGCTTCAATCTCGACCACGGCACCGACTTTGCCGTGACGGTCGACGGGATGCCGGTCAACATGCCCACGCACGGCCATGGCCAGGGCTTCGCCGACCTGAACTTCCTGATCCCCGATCTTGTCTCGGGCGTGCGCTATCGCAAGGGGCCGTATTTTGCGGATTCAGGCGACTTCTCGCTGGCCGGGAGCGCTTCGCTCGACTATGTGAGTGCGCTCGACGCCCCCTTCGCCGAAGTCACGCTGGGCGCCAACAACTTCCGCCGCCTGCTCGCGGCCGGTTCGCGCACCGTGCAGGATCAGACCTGGCTTGGCGCCGTCGAGTTGGAAGGCAACAACGGCCCGTGGGACACACCCGAACGCTTGCGCAAGGCCAATGCGGTGCTGCGCTATTCGCAGGGCTCCCAGGCGCGCGGCTTCACGATCACCGGCATGGCCTACCAGAGCCGCTGGAACTCGACCGACCAGATCCCCGAGCGTCTGGTCGACAGCGGCGAGCTGTCGCGCTTCGGCTCGATGAACACCACCGATGGCGGCAAGACACGGCGCATCAGCCTGTCGGGGAAGTGGTTCGACAACAGCCCCGAAGGCCAGACCCAGATCAGCGCCTACGCCATCGACTACCGCTTCGACCTGTTCTCGGACTTCACCTACTTTCTGAACAACCCCGAGCTGGGTGACCAGTTCGAACAGACCGACCGCCGCAAGGTTTTCGGCGCGCAGGCCTCGCACAGCCGGCCGAACAAGATTGCCGGGCTTGACGGCATCCTGAGCTTCGGCGCCCAGTGGCGCGGTGACCGCATCGGCGAGGTCGGGCTGTACAACACCGTGGCGAGGGAGCGCATCTCCACCGTGCGCAACGACAAGGTATCGCAGGATCTGTTCTCGGTCTACGGGCAGCAGTTGGTCAACTTCAGCGTGCGCTGGCGCGGCTACGTGGGCCTGCGCGGGGATATGCTGCGCTACCAGGTCGACGGGCGCGAGCCGGTCTATGGGCCGGTCAACAGCGGCCGTGGCCATGACTCGCTCTCCAGCCCGAAGGCCGGGCTGGCCTTCACCGTGACGCCGGCCCATGAGCTGTATCTGAACGCGGGCGTGGGCTTTCACAGCAACGACGTGCGCGGCGCCACCATCAGCGTCGATCCGCAAAGCGGCCTGCCGGCGGATCGGGTGCCTGCGCTCGTGAAGGGGCGCGGCGCCGAGATCGGCTGGCGTTTCCAGCCCAACGAGAACTTCACCTTCACCACCGCCCTGTGGCAGCTCAGGCTCGACTCCGAGCTGGTTTACGTCGGTGATGCAGGCACCACCGAGCCCGGCCGCGCCAGCAGCCGCAGAGGCATCGAGGCGACGATGCGTTGGAAGGTCGATTCGCGCTGGCGGCTTGAAGCGGACGCAGCGCTCTCGCGTGCGCGGTTTCGGGGCGTGGCGCCCGAGGGCGAAGGCAACTACATCGACAACGCGGTGGAACGGGTTTTCGCGGCGGGTGTGACCTATACGGACGGCCCGTTGACGGCGTCGCTGCGCCTTCGGTACATGGGGCCGCGCGCACTCGACACGCTCAATAGCGTGCGATCACGCTCGACCACGCTGCTGAACTTCGGTGCGCGCTACGCCGTGAACAAGCACCTGACGCTCGGCCTCGACGTGTTCAACCTGGCCGGCCGGAAGGGCAACGACATCGAGTACTACTATGCCTCTTGCAGCGCAGGCGAGGTGGCGCGTGGCGACTGTGGCAGCGGCATCGACGGCAAGCACGTCCATCCGATGGAGCCGCGCAGCGCCAGGGTGAGTGCACGCTGGACGTTCTGACGGACAAGGCTTGGCGTCTCGTTGCTGGCAGTTCCATGTTGACGGCTATGTGTCCGGTCTTCGGCTATCTGGCGTCCATCGATGCGGCAGCAGATCAGTGATGCGTCTGGCCGGATGGGTGGGCAAGCGCTCAAGGACATCCTTCAGGTACGCGTGCGGCTCGTGGCCGTTCAGGCGCGCCGAGTGCACGAGACTCATGATGGCTGCGGCACGTTTGCCCGCTCGCAGGCTACCGGCGAAGAGCCAGTTGGAACGTCCCAGCGCGATCGGTCGGATTTGGTTCTCCACCCGATTGTTGTCAGCCGGTAAATCAGCGTCATCGATGTAGCGCGTGAGCGCCAGCCAGCGCTTCAGGCTGTAGTCGATGGCCTTGGCGGTCGCCGAGCCCTCGGGCACCTTCTGCCGCTGCGCGGTGAGCCATTGATGGAGCGCATCGGCCACCTTCCGTGAGCGCTCCTGGCGCACGCGCCGGCGGTCTTCTGGTCCCAGCTCGGCCACGACCCGTTCAACCTCGTAGAGCTCGCCGAAGAACTTCAAGGCCTGCTCACCGATCGGGCTGCCGTGGTTGGCCCACAGCTCATGGAACTTGCGCCTGGCGTGCGCCAAGCAGCCGGCCTCGGTGACACCGAGCTCGAAGCAGGCCTTGTAGCCCGAGAAGTCATCGCACACCAGGGTGCCGCGCCAGCCGTTCTCGCCGCCAAGCCCAAGGAAGGCCCGGGCATGCTGCCCGCCGCGGCTGTCGGCGAAGTCGAACACCACTGCGGACAGTGCGTCGTAGGCCGTCGTGCAGTAGCTCCAGAGGTACGCCCGGTGCGTCTTGCCGTGGCCGGGCTTGAGCATGGCCACGGGGGTCTCGTCCGCATGGAGCACTTGACTGCGACGCATCTCGCTCCTGAGCGCATCCACCAGCGGCTGCAGGTGAACGCCGCACTGGCCCACCCAAGCGGCCAGCGTCGAGCGAGGGATGGCGAGGCCCGCTCGGCCGAAGATGGCTTCCTGCCTGTACAGCGGCAGGTGATCAAGGTACTTCGCCACCAGCACTTGCGCAAGCAGCCCGGCTGTCGGGATGCCCTTGTCGATGATGTGGGGTGCCACCGGCGCCTGGATCAGTGTCTCGCATCGGTTGCACACCCATTTGCCGCGGACGTGGCGCTCCACCGTGAACACGCCGGGCTGGTAGTCGAGCTTCTCGGCGATGTCCTCACCTATGCGTTTGAGCATGCAGCCACACGTGCAGATTACGTTTTGAGGCTCGTGGTGGATCTCGCGACGCGGTAGATGGGAAGGAAGCACCTGGCGCTTGGGCTGCTGCTTGCCCTGGGGTGCAGCCTTGGCCGGTGTGAGCTGCTCCAACTCCAGCTCCATCGCCGCAAGGTCCGCGTCGAGAGTGTCTTCCAGCAGATTCCGCTGCTCAGTGGAGAAGGATTCCGACTTCGAGGCGAACTTCAACCGCTTGAGCACGGCCATCTCGTGCGTGAGCTTGTCGATGGTGGCCTGCTTGAACGCGATCTCGCGGTCGCGCCGTTCGATCTCCAGTTCACCGGCCGCCACTCGGCCCATGAGCGACTGCACCAGCTCACGCAGTTGCTGCGCGTCCAGGCGGTCGAGGTTGGTGGCCGTGTCGCTCACGGAAGGTGATGATGCCCCAGGACACCCGGGAGAGCATCAGCAACTTCGGCAATTGCGCTAGATCACCCGGATCACGCCGGCCTCGCCGACGCGCTGCCACGGCAGGCCCAGCACCAGGGCGTCGAACTGGGAACGGCTCAGGCTGAGCGTGGGAGCGGCGTCATGGGGCCAGAGGAACTTGCCCTGGTGCAGCCGTCTGGCTGCCAGCCAGATCCCGATGCCGTCGTGCACCAGCACCTTCATCCGGTTGGCGCGGCGGTTGGCGAACAGATAGGCGTGGTGCGGTCTGGCGGCACCGAAGACGTGCACGACCCGCGCCAGCGCAGCTTCGGTGCCCGATCGCATGTCCAGCGGCTCGACGGCCAACCAGACGGACTCGACCTTGATCACCGCAGCAGATCTCGCAGCCAGCCACCACACTCGCTGGCCAGCGCGGCTGGCCAGGTCACCACGACGTGCACTGCGCCGCGGCGCACCTCCATGCGGATGTCGCTTGCAGGCGCAGGCGCCTCAGCCGGCGCGGGCAACTGCACAGGCACGAATCCGCTGACTGCCTGGCTTGAGGTGGCATCAGGCAATTCCTTTGGTACATCAATTGGCTCGGGCCTACGCGGCTGGATCTCCGCGTCACGCACCCAGCGACGCAACAGATTCGCATTGATACCGAGAGACATCGCCACAGCTGCCATCGACATGCCGGGCTGCGCAGCCAATGCAACGGCGTTAGCCTTGAACTCGTCGCTGTGCAGGCGGCGACGCCGCCGATCGCCTGTGTGTTGAGGAGAGATAGTGTTCACGTGTCCACCAAGTCTTAGTGGACACGAGCATCCTTTGCTCCTAACGCCGATTCAAGATGGGTTCACGGGACGCTTACTCTGGTTCTCGGAATAGTAGATTCGTGGCCGTCGCTTCATCTGCAACACTCCTTCCGCCTATGCGGCAGTTAGTGTGTTGCATCGACCGGTTGAATCCGCCACTGAAAGCGGCCTATTAGGAAAGAAGTCTTGGACGACCGGTCCTGCGCTTACTGGTCACTCGAACGGAGCAAACTCATCGACCGGTTGATCCGCCCGCGTAAGCTGCTTCGCGGACGGCTATTGGCAGATGCCGGCCTTCGTGTAGACCCACTGGCGACCGCGCCGGAGCGAGGTCATCGATAGTTAGCGTCCGCGCGAAGTCTACTTCCGTCGCGCTTCAACAACGGCTTTGCGGGCCTCCACGGAGGCGCGCCACATCTCGAGCTTGTCGATGTCGGCCCGCAGGTCGTCGGGATGCAACGTCGCGAGCTGCGCGGGCTTGGCGGGATCGTGGCCCGAAAACTTGGAACTCTTGGTCATGCCGGCGTCGATCGCGTCGTAGTCGCTGTCTTCGACGATCACGCTTTTGAGCCTCTGGGTCGAGACGCCTTCGGCGAAGCGCGTGACGACGCCTTGGAATAAAACCTCTTCCACGGCGCGCTCCCAAGCCATCCGAAGGTGCGAGTAGGCTTCCCGGCTGAGCCGCGTCGCTTCGGCCTCGTCGCCAGTCTTGTGGACGCGCAAGACTTCGTCGCACATGGTTCGAAGGGCCCTGACACGCTTGGACGTGCTGAGCGTGTCGAACGGCAGGCGGCTGGCTTGGACGCCGAAACCGGCTTGGCCTCTTCCGATGCACTGCGTCGACTCGGCGCAGCCTGCTTGAGCGGCCTCCTGCTGGATGATGCAAAGGAAGTAAATGTCGTGCGTGAAGACGATCACCTGCCGGTGCTTCGCCTCTTCGGCTAGCCTGGTGGCCACATGCCACCTCCGCCGGTGGTCGAGCGACGAAACTGGGTCATCGAAGACGATGCCACCCAAGCCCTTGCCCAATTTCACCTCCGCAAGGAACGACGCAATCGCGATGGCCCGCTGTTCGCCTTCGCTCAGTATTGCCGAGGGCTTGCCGCCGCCGGGGAGCTGCATCGCCAGCTTGTATTGGACTTTCCCCCCGACGGTCTCAGCCTTCATCACGACTTGGAGCTCGTGGACGTTCAGGGCGCGCAGCTCCGCGTTCAGCGCGTCGGCGACGTCTTGCGTCGCCATTTCATTCGAGAGCCGGGTGGATTTCTGCGAGATTCCGGTGGTAACGATCGCCGCCGCGCATGCTTGCAGCTTGGAGTTCAGGACCAGTTTCTCAACGGCTTCCAACGCTGTCGCCTTGATCTCCGCGAGCTTCGACCGGGCGTCGAGCTCCGCCTGTTCCGCGACCTGCGCCGCCTTGGCCTTTGCGTCCATGGAGTCTTCGAGCGCCTTCGCTTCGATCCCAAGTGCCTTGGCTTTGTCGACGAGTGTGGAGCTTGGATCGGCCGGCAGCGCAGCGATGTTGTCCCATGGAACGGCGCCGCCAGCGGCGCTCATCGCGGACGCGCGGCGCTCCCGCATCGCCTTCTGGAACGTCTCGAACGATGCGGAGGTCTCCGGAAAGGCATCCGCGAGTTCTTTGCCCAATGCATCGTCGATCGACAAGTCAATCGCCGCGTCCTTGATCGCGAGATAGGCCGCCGCCGCCGTCGACTTCGCCACCTTGGCGGCTTTCTCCGCCTCCTGTTGGATGAACGCGTCGAACGACGCCAGCTTGGCGACGCCATCTGCTCCAAGCGTCTTCTGGCACAGCGGGCAAGCGGAATCCTCGGGCAAAGACAGGAAGGCGTGGCCAGCGTGGGAGGTTGCGGAGAACTTCCGCGCAGCCTCGAACAGCTCCTGCCATGGCTCGGAGCCTGTTCCGGGCAACAAGCCCGGCGTCGCCTTGAATTGCTTTGAAGCCAGTTCGGCGGCTTGCTTCGCGCGGTTGGACTTCTCCACCAGATCCCGCAGCGCCTTGATCTTGGAGTCGTCCACGATGGCGAGTGCAAACGCGATCCGGCCGGCCAATCCGTTGAAGCGGCTGGCCCGCAGCCGGAGCGCTTGGGCCTTCTGCTTGGGGTCGGCCTCCGCCAGCGTCTTGTTTAGGATGGCGAGCCGTTCGAGGTCTTCCGGTGTCAGGGCCGCCAGCTCCTCGATCTCTTTGGGCTTCGTGACGGGCGACAGGCTGGCGAGAAGCCGGCCGGTCTTGGTGCTCGTCTTCGACAGTATGGCGAACGGTTCGAGGTTGACTTTGTTGGCAGTTTGCTCCGCGATCGCCATGCGCTTGACTGCGACGCATGCTTTGACCAAGGCTTCGAGGATGTCAAGGCCGTATGGGACATAAGCGAAGTCGCCGTCGTTGTCCAAATATGCGCGGGCGCAGTGCGAATCGAAGATCGAGATCTCCGACAACTGCTCCGGCGAGGTCACGCCGCCCTTCCACGCGAGCAGTGTCGGCGTGCCGTTCACCATGACGTCGAAGGTGGCCTCGGGCGCGGCGAGTTGCCCGCGAGGCTTGCGGGCGTTGGGCAGGATCGCCTCGGCTTGGTCGCGGGCCGGCAAGCCTTTTTGAGCACCCGCGAGTAGCCAGATTTGCCGGTCCCGTTCTCCCCGTAGATGATGGTCAGGCCCGTGGCGCTGATCGGCAAGATTTGGCCCTCGGCCAGCGCGTTCACGTTTAGCAAGTTCTTGATGGCGGTGATCTGGACAAGCCGATTGGGCACAGGCGGCGCGGCAACCTGGGCGGCGGCCAAGCCCGCTGGCGTTCGCTTCTCAGGATCTTCGATGCCGTGGACTGCCTTGGCCATCGCGTAGAGATCGTCGAGGTCGGCAGCCGTCAGCTCCCGATCGAGGTAGAGCCGGCGAACGGCATCTTGTTGCCACGCAGGCAAGTCCTGGGACCAATGATGGATTGCTTGAAGGATCGTCAACGTCTGTTCCTCTGCCAAACGCGCAGCGGGCGCGGCGCGGACCGCGGACGGCTGCCTCGGGAGCGGGTCCTCGACACAGGCGTGTACGTATCCAAATGTTAAACCAGGTTTAGGCTCTCCGAATCGCGAGTCACAGCACTACGTCTCTGCTAAGGGATTCGCCTGCGCAGCGGTCGATCTTGCGCAGAGATCTGCTTTGCTACGAGGGCCGGCGTCGGTGATCGCTTCAGCGAAGACGGCATCTGCTGCAGAGCGGACGGCCGACGCTATGTGCATGCAAACTCAGCCCCGACTGCTTTGCCTTGCCTTGCCTTGCCTTGCCTTGCCTTGCCTTGCCTTGCCTTGCCTTGCCGCACCGGGCACACATGCCTTCACTAGTTGCTCATGATTTGAGCACACCCACCATAATTGGGCGTTTACGTCACCACTGCCCGGGCATGCAGATCAGTTTGTCATCGAACGCGGTCGCCGTCGAAGAGCTTGAGGGCACTCAACGAAAGATTGCCGCTTTGGCGCAGCCTTCTGCCAACAGGCTGCATTGCGCAGCTTAGAACTGCCCTAACCCTCCATAACGCATGTTTTGATGGGCTAGGTTCTGAAAGGTCAGACAGCTTTTGTGGAGCTGCGCGTAAACGTTGCCTAAGGTTCTCGCAATGGTTGTTGTCGATGCTCACCTCGCCGTCCTCCAGGAAGGGACCGAGCGCCTTCCACCGATTGAGGCTGTAGTCGAGCGCTGCGGCCGCGCCGCCACCATCAGGCACCCTGCGGCGTTCGACGAACATCCAAGCATGCAGGGTATTCCAGAGCGGCCGGCTTCGTCGCCGCGCGCCTGCAGGCATTCGCTCGTCGCGAGCGACGCAAATTCTTGCTCGATGCTATAGACGGCGTCGATGCGCTGCAGCGCCGGTGGCAATCCAGTCCATGGACCATCGATACCGCTGCGATGGATACGCCCGGCTGGCTGCCGCAGCAACGTAAGCACGCGGCTAACACATCTTGACGGCCGCAGCATGCGGCGGGCTTGCAAGTTGTTGGTCAGCTCTGGCGGACGAAGATGATCGCGCCCTCGTTCGAGAGCTCGACATCAACCGGTCTCGAAGGGCCCAGCCATGAAATGTCAGGACATTTTGTCGAGCTTCGCTCGTCCAACGTCGTCTATTCTGATCTCGCTCGCGTCGGCCTGCCACCGGCGACGTACTGCGCTAAAGCGTTCATTAAGCACGACACTCCGCCTATGAGGGCACTTCCGACATATCCGCGAAGCTGGCACCAAATTCGGCTTTGAAGCAGCGCACGGCATGATCCGTCCCAAAGTTCAAGAAAGCTGGCTCGGATTCCCGGCAGATACCCTGCGCATAACTGCAGCGCGGCGCAAACTTGCAGCCAGGTGGAAGCGCAGCGATATCGGGCGGTGCACCGGGTATGGGATCCAGTTCTTCGCGGCTGGTCGTCGGCTGCACAGTCGAACGCAGCAGGCCTTCTGTGTAGGGGTGCTTTGGCTGCGTGAGGATCTGCGCTACAGGGCCTGTCTCAAGAAGACGCCCCCCATACATGACTGCGATCGTGTCGGCGACCTCACACGCAACTCCCAAATCGTGCGTCACGAAGATCATGGACATCTGGAGCTCGCGGCGCAGGTCCGCGAGCAGTTGAAGAATCTGGATCTGGACAGTTGCGTCCAGAGCCGTCGTCGGCTCATCCGCCAGCAAAACCTTCGGATTGCAAGAAAGAGCCAGAGCGATCATGGCGCGCTGCCTCAGACCGCCGGACAATTCGTGTGGATACGCATCCAGTCGTCGCCGTGCAGACGGAACCTGCACGCGCTCCAAGAGCGACAAGGCACGCTTTCGCGCTTCACCGCGGTCTATGTGCTCATGACCCACAATGGCTTCGGCAATCTGATCCCCGATTGTGAAAACCGGGTCAAGTGCCGTCATCGGCTCCTGGAAAATCATTGCGACTTCCCTGCCGCGATAGTTCCTGAGGGATGCCTTGTCGAATGCCAGCACATCCTTGCCGTCGGCCCTGATCGATCCCTGAACCGAAGCATTTGCTGGGAATAGCCTTAGCAGCGCACGCAGCGTTACGCTCTTGCCCGACCCTGATTCGCCAAGAAGACACATTGAAGCGCCCTTGGTCAGTTCGAACGACACATCGTCGACGATCCTGACGTACCTGCGACCACGCAAGAACTCTACGCTCAGGTGATTCACCGACAGCGCCTCTATCATCTTCTGTGCGCCGCTCATGCTGGAAGAACCTCTCGCTGCTGCGCCAGTCTGTGCCCGCTTCGAGGTTTGAGCGCGAAGCAGGCAACCTGGTGCGCATGCTCCGTCTCTGCTGCCTCAAGGGCCGGCTCCTCACGCTCGCATACGCTGTCGGCAATCGGACAACGTGTCCGGAACCGACACCCGCTGGGTGGATCGATCGGGTTGGGTGGGTCGCCCTTTAACGCGACGCGCACGCGGCGCTCTGCCGGATTCATCGATGGTCGCGAATCGAGCAACGCCCTTGTATACGGATGCAGCGGGCGATCGAATAGCTCATCGACCGCGCCCACCTCGACAACCTTGCCAAGATACATCACCATCACACGGTCGCTGATGTATCGCACCACATTCAGATCATGCGAGATGAAGATGTACGTCAACCCCAGAGATTGCTTCAGTGATCTCAACAGGTTGAGCACCTGCGCCTCGACTGACTTGTCGAGCGCCGAGACCGATTCGTCGAGGATCACGAGGCGGGGACTCATAATCAGCGCTCGCGCAATGTTCACGCGTTGTCGCTGACCGCCGGATAGTTCGTGTGGATATCGCTGCGCAAACGTCGCCGGCGACAGGCCAACGAGACCCAAGATCTCATGGGCCTTACCGGTTGCCACGCGCGCCTGGACGTGCTGGGACCGCAGTCCGAATGTCAGGTTTTCTTCGATCGTCATCCGCGGGTTCAAGGACGCAAACGAATCCTGGAATACCATCTGCATCTGCCGCCGCAGTTCGGCAACGCCAATGCCGCTGACCGGCGCGACGGGGTCGCCGTCAAAGACGATCTCACCTCCGTCTTTTGACATCAGATGCATCAGAAGTCGCGCTACCGTGGACTTGCCGCAACCGGATTCGCCGACGATGCCGAGTGTCTCCTGCTTGGCCAGCTCAAAGTCGACACCATCTACGGCCTTGAGGCTTCCTTGCGAGCGCCCGAACCAGCCCTTGCGCAGATGAAATGCCTTGCGCAAGCCGCGAACCATAAGCAGCGGTTGGCGCGGACCGCCGCGATCCTTGTCCTCGATCGATCGGTGGATCACAGCCGGCAATGGGTTGACAGTCCCACTCATTGTTTGACGTCCATCGCGCTGCGCAAGGCATCGCTGACCAGGTTGAAGCACATCGATGTTGCGAAGATGAGAAGTCCGGGCAGGACTGCGTTGATCGGTGCGATATAGATCGCCTGCCGGAGGGTATTCAGCATCAATCCCCACTCAGCATCCGGTGGGGTGACGCCAAGACCCAGAAACGACAGACCGGAAGCCAGCACGATCGAGACGCTGATCAGGCTCGATGCGTAGCTGAGGATGGGTCCGGTCACGTTGGGCAAGATATGACTGAAGACGATGCGATGTGCCGCTGCCCCAGTGCAGCGCGCCGCCTCGACATAGTCCTGAGACCGGATCTGAGTTGTCACGCCTTCCGCGACGCGCGCGATCGGCGGGATAAAGACCAGCGACAGCGACAAGATGGAATTGCCGATGCCTGCGCCCAGCACCCCGGAGATGGCGACCGCAAGCAAGACGGAGGGAAAGGCGTAAAACACATCGATCGTTCGCATGATCGCTGTGTTGGCAAACCCTCCCGCGTAGCCCGCCATGATCCCGAGGCCGGCACCGACCAGGGTCGCAATGAGCACGGGCGTGAAGCCAATGAAGAGTGACAGTCTTCCGCCATAGAGAAGGCGTGACAGCAGGTCGCGGCCGAGCTCGTCAGTACCAAGCAGATGCGGTCCGAATTCCGGAGAGGACAGCCGCCGCAAAGTATTGGTACTGAACGGGTCATAGGGTGCAAGGAGCGGCGCAAAGATGGCAGCGCCCATAATGATGAGCAACAAGAAGAGGCAGGCGGCACCAGACCTGTCTTGGAGCAAGCGGCCAAGGACCAAACGCCAGTAGCCCTTACGAACAGGCGGGAGTGGATCGACTGGCGCAGTCGATGGCACCCTTCGTTTCATTGCGAACGAGGCAAGATTCACATCAGAACCGCTTGATGCGGGGGTCAAGGGTAGATTGGAGAAGATCGACGAGAAGATTCGTCATCACGAAGAACATCGCCAGCACAAGAACCGCCCCTTGAATCACTGGCAAGTCACGGGTGAAGATGGCGTTGTAGAGAAGAAACCCCGTGCCGGGCCATGAAAAAACAGTCTCGACCAGGACCGATCCGCCCAGTAGCTGCGACAGCTGCAATCCCATCACGGCCAGCACCAGCGGCGCGACGTTTTTCATGACGTGAAGGATCACGCGCCCGGACGGAAGGCCGTACGCGTCCAGGGTCTGCATGAATTCCTGCTTACGCACGTCGACAACGGCGCCTCTAACCGAACGCGCAATGATTGCCGTGGGGATCACGGCGGAAGTGATGCTGGGCAGCACAAGGTGACGCAAGCTCTCCCAGTCGGCGCCAAACGCGCCATTCGGACCAATACCCGTTGCAGGCAGGTAGTTGTTGTTGACCGCAAACAGGATGATCAAAACCATCCCAAGCCAGTAGTGAGGGATGGACACGCCTGAGAGCGAGAGTGCCGTGATGGCGTGGTCGGCAGGCCTGTTGGCGAAAAAGCCACTGAAAGTGCCAAGCGCAGTGCCAAGAACAAAACTCAGCAAACACGCGATCATGGCCAGTGCAAGAGTGTTGGCAAGTGCGCTTCCGACTTCCAGCAGCACGGGCCGCCGCGAAGAAATGGATGTACCCAGATCTCCCGAGAGGACGTTCTGAAGCCACTTCAGATATTGAATCGGAAGAGGCTTGTCGAAGCCGTAAGCCCGCTTGATGACTTCCACAGTCTCCGGAGAAGCGCCATCAGGAAGCACGGAGCTCAGCGCACTGCCGGGCGCCATGTGCATCAACGCAAAGCAAACGAGCGAGACACCAATCGCGATTGGAATGGCGTAGCCCAGTCGGCGCAAGATGTAGAAGATCATGTGGTTCTTAGGCGGAGCGCGTAGCCCCGCAGCGCATTCAGGAAACGGTGACCGTCGTCAGATCCTGCATCCAGCTCTGCGCCTGCACAAAACCTTTGACCGAAGGAGACATTGCGCGCGCATTGAGGTCATGAACAACCCAGATCCACATCGCCTGGTCAACCACGCGCGTGTGGAGCTCGGCCAGCAGGCGGTTCTGCTCTTTCATATCGAACGCAGCTTTTGCCTTCTTCGCCAGCTCGTCGGCCTTGTCGTCTTTAAAGTTGCCCCAGTTGAGGTAGCCGACGCCAGCACGATTGACGGAGTTGACTGGGTTGATCAAACCGAGATCAGGGTCCCAGTAGGCCCACGCATGATTCATGCCCTGCCGACCTTTGTTCTCGGCGCCTTCGGCACCAACGGCGCGGCGATGCCGCAGCGTCTCCCACTCGAGCACCTCGATCTCCATTTCGATGCCGACCTTCTTGAAGTTGTCCTTGATGAACTCATTCATCGGCAGTGGCAGCATCTGACCGGATCCCGATACCGAAGTCATAAACTTGACCTTGACCGGATTCGCCGGACCGTAGCCGGCTTCGGCAAGTAGCTTTTTCGCCTGCTCGGGGTCGTACTTCACCTGAAAGCTTGGCTTCCCAAACCAGGGATGGTTCTCGTCGACCGTGCCCTTAGCCGGCTTCGCCAGCCCGCCGAGCAACTGAACGAGGCCATCCCGGTCAATGGCGAGGTTCGCAGCCTTGCGCACCCGAATGTCCTTGAAAGGTGAGTCCTCAAGCATGGAGACCTGGTACGGCCAGATCTGCGGGTAGACATTGGTCGTGATGACCATGCCCTGCTTCTTGAGCCGCGGGATGATGTCGGGCGGCGGCGCCTCGATCCAGTCGACCTGCCCAGACAGCAGAGCCGCAGCCCGTGTGTTGGAGTCCGGCATTGGCAGGAGCACCAGGCGCTCGGATTTCGGAATCCGCTTTGCATCCCAATAGGCGTCATTCCTGACAAGCTCAGCGCGCTCACGCGGCTTCAGCAGAGCCATCTTCCAGGGCCCGGTGCCAGAGGGCGACTGGGCGAACTTCTCCCAACTATTGCCGAGTTCCGCATAGTGTGCAGGGCTCGACATGAACAGGTTCGCAAGGTTGTAGGGCAGCACTGCATCAGCGGTCTTCGTCGTGATCTCGACGGTCCAGCTGTCGACCTTCTTCCAGCTCGAGAGAGACGCGCTGTAGTAGGCGGCCTGCGCAGCCTGCGCCTGATCGAATTGCGGAGCATCCTTCTTCAGCAGCTTGTCAAAGTTCCAGACGACTGCGTCTGCGTTGAACTCAGATCCGTCATGGAAGCGAACGCCCTTTCTCAGCTTGAAAATCCATGTTCGGGGATCGGCCTGGCTGACGCTCCAGCTCTCCGCCAAGTCCGGAACGATCTGCGATGCCTCATCCGCCTTGGACAAATCCCACCGCGTCAGTCCGTCATACATCGTGATCCCCATGAACCGGATGCCTTCGCCCCCCTGGCTTGGCTGTCCGGTCGTCAGGGGGATGTCTGCAACCGTCATCGCAACCCTGAGAATGCCGGCCTTTTTCTGCGCGAATGCCAGCGAACCAAACATCCCGGTGACCGCGGGCGCTAACGACGTCGCGGACAACAGCTTCAAAAGATCGCGTTTTTTCATTTCAGACTTTCAAGACAATAAAAGGATGCCCCGGCGTCCGAAAAGACGCCAGGCAAATTCGACTTAGGATGTTTTCGGGCTACTGCCCTTTAATCTCTTCGATGATCTCGTTGCCAGTCGCGAACCAGACTTCGTCGTGCGAGGCGATATAAGCAAGCGCCTCTTCGAAATACTTGATGCGATGGGGTACGCCGATCAGGAATGGGTGTAGGGCAATGCACATCGTTCGCGGCGACGTCTTGCCTTCTGCGTATAAGACGTCGAAAGCATCGCAAATGCGCTGCTTAAAATCCTGAATGCTGATGCTCGGTTTATCGAACAGCGGCATGTCATTGAGCTCAAGCGAATAAGGAATCGAGTACAGGCCGTTGCTCATCTTCACCGGCAAGTCATCGTGGATCCAATCAGCGACATAACTGACGCCATTTTTCTTAAGGAGCTCCAGCGTGTGCCAGGTCTCGCCGAGCGCCGGACTAAGCCAGCCATGCATCTTCTTGCCCCACTTCTCAATGGCCTGGCGCGTTCCTGCAATATTCGCTTCCTCCTGATCCGGCTCAAGGCCGATCAGAAATTGGGAATTGTTCATCGCGTGCCCCATGAACTCCCAACCCAGGTCGATTGACGCCTGCATTATTCGCGGATAGTGAAGAGCGACCTCACCATTCAGCGCGACTGTGCCCCGGGCCTTGTATTTCTCCATAACCTCCATCATTCGCCACACAGCAACGCGGTTACCGTAATCGCGCCGCGCGAAGTTGCGAACGTCCGGAGCTGGGTAGGGCATTTCCGGAATTGGCGCTTCCAAATGGAAGTGTTCGATGTTCGGCGCAATCCAGACAGCGATCCGCGCACCGTTTGAAAACTTGATAGGCGGCCGATCGACAATGGCTTCGTAGGGATAAAGGTCGTCAGCGCTAAACATCGGGTCTTTCTTAAAATATGTTGACTAGCAATTTCCCTGCCAGCTGATCTTTTCAACATAAAGGCGCAGGATGCAGGTGCTATGTTGAATCGAAGCGCTGTTTCACGCGTGAGACGATTCGTTCCATCCCACTACCGCCAAAGCGGTTGTGGCTGAGGCATCCTCGCCGTCCGCTGACAAACAGAGCGCCAAAGTCACGCGTCTTGCGGTCGCAGGGTTCGACGGTCAGCAAGCAAGTCGCTAGTCGCGCGGAGCTACATGAGTGATCCGCGGTCGCACCACGTCTCCAGAAAGCACCTCAAATGATTCTTTACACCCCACCCGCTGCTGCCCAGTCAATCCCGATCGTTGACCTCTCGGCGTCGTTTGGAACCGACGCCGAAGCGAAGAAGGTCGTCGCCTGGGAGATCCATCGCGCCGCCCGTGACACCGGATTTTTTTATGTCTCAAATCACGGCGTCTCTAAGGAACTCACTGATGCGCAACTCGACTGTGCGCGGGCGTTCTTCGCATTGCCGCAGGACGTCAAGGATGCGATCCAAGTCGCAAGATCCACGACCATGCGCGGGTATGAGCCAATGGCGATCCAGACTCTTGATGACGGCTCAAAGCCCGACGTGAAAGAGGGGTTCATGGCGAGCGTCGACGGGAGTCAGGCTTACGTCACTGGCGGCGCATATGACAGCCTCAACCAGTGGCCAGCGGCCTATCGAGAGATGCGCCCCCAGACCGAGGCATACATCGAAGCACTGACGGCACTGGGGAAGCATCTGCTTGGCCTGCTCGCACTGTCGCTGGAACTGCCAGAGGATTATTTTGCCGAGGGCCTGAAGCAGCCAATGATTACGACCCGCCTTCTGCACTATCCGCCGCAATCCCGCGTTGGAGACGGAAACCAGCTTGGTGCAGGCGCCCACACAGATTGGGGCATGCTGACGATGCTTTTGCAAGACAACGTCGGCGGGCTCGAGGTGCGCAATTCCGCAGGTGAATGGGTGCGGGCGCCGTTTGTTGAAGACACGTTCGTCGTCAACCTGGGTGATATGGTTCCCGTGCTGACGCGCGGCCTTTACCACTCAAACATGCATCGCGTGCTGAATTCGTCGCCAGAGCGGCATCGGTACTCGGTGGCAACGTTCTTCGACCCGAACTATCACTACCGGATCACACCGCTCGACGGCCTGCCGCTCGAGAACCCAACGCCGGCGGCTTCGCGAACGGTTGGCGAGCACATCGCTGCGATGTACGCTCAGACTTACGGTTGACCGCCTTGTTTGCCGGGCACGCGCCTTAGAGGCGCGCGACCGGCAGTGTCATTTCATTTGGTCGCGCTATCGCGCTCGCCACGTAAGTGTTAAGCGAGTCAAGATCGGTCATGCTTTCGCTCAGCAGTTCGATAAAGGCCTGAAGCTTCTTCGCCGCATAGCGCTGACGAAGATAGGCGCAATAGATGCGCCGCAGCTCGGGCTTCCACTCGGGGAGGACCTTCACTAGGCTCCCGACCTTGACTTCGGGATTGGCAAAGAAATCCGGCAGGAGCGCGATGCCGAGGCCGTCTACGCAGAAAGTCTTCATCACCCAGTAGTCGTTCGTCGAGATCGAGAACCGAGAGACGAAAGGATGCGAGGTCTGGTTGGAATGCAGGATCGTGCGTCCGGCGAATTCCGGTCGGCGCAGCGTGATTGATGTGTGCGCCGTGAGCTCTTGCGGTCTCATCGGCGCGGGGTTGCGTCGCAGGTAGTCAGGGCTGGCGTAGAGAGCGTAGGAAAGCTGACCCACACGTTTGGCAACCAGATCCGGAAGGTCTGGCGGCTGCGCACAGATGTAACAATCCACGTCGTCAATGTGCGGCGAGTCCTCCCGTCCTGCGGCATCGAGTTCACACGTAATGTTGGGATGCTGTTCCAGAAAGAGGCGTGTGATGTGACAGACGAAGGTTGTTGTGAAGTGGTTGTCCGAGAGGATGCGAAGGCGACCTTTTGCACCGGCGGCGATCTCTTGCACGTCATCGCGTGCGACCTTCCAGCGACCGCTCACGTCAGCAAGCATGGCCTCGCAATGGGCATGAAATGCGCGGCCGGCCTCAGTCGGCGCAAGGCGGCGCGACGTCCGTTGCACCAGTTGCACCCCCAGATCCTCCTCCAGCTTGCGCAGCAGGCGACTGAGTGTTGCCTTGGCCATTCCGGTCTGGCTCTCCGCACGGGTGAGGCTCCCGGATCGCATGATGAGCGCAAAGGCTTCTGCAAGCTTGAGATCCATCTCCATAGGGTAAGCCCTTTCTTTAGTTCCAAAAATGGAACGGTCCGTCTCTGAGTCTATCTTTCGTGCATGGTTTCGGGTGGATAAATTTCAGCCATGTGACAAGAACTTGTCGCGACCCACTCTGAATATCAATCCGAAAGGCCGACCTAAAAATTGACGTACACAGCTCCAGGAAAGGCGCGGCCACTGCGGCTGTAGTCCGGACAATTGATCGCCGCGGTGCGATCTCAGGTCTTGCGGTGTGACGACGGCTCCAGCGTCATACGAATTCAATATTGCTGTTCGCCCCTCCACAAGGGCTGTAGCACCCTCAGTCTGCCGCGCATCAGCTGCGCAGATCCCAGATTATTAAATCCTCACGCCGCGGGGCGAGAAATAGTCACGTCCCCGATATTTCGATTCCTCAAATGAAACACGCAATCCTTTTCGGCCTCGCGCTTGCCGGCATGATGACCGCCGCACAGGCCGCTGATTTCAGCGACGCAGCCATCGGCTTTTCGCATGGCAATCGCTACCACGAGCCGGGCAACAGCAAAAACGTCCAAAAAGACATTCTCAGTCTTTCCTATTTCGGCACAAACGGCTGGGGATCGAACTTCTTCAATGTGGACATGCTGCAGTCCAACAAGAACGACCCGGCCAACAATGGAACGCACGGCGCGCAGGAAGTCTATGTTGTCTACCGCAACTTCCTCAGCCTGAGCAAAACGACCGGCAAGGAATACAGCTTCGGTCCGATCCGTGACGTCGGCCTCCAGACAGGCTTCGACTACAGCTCAAAAAACAGCGCCTTCGGCGGCGCAGAGCAGAAGCTGATGATCGGCCCCGAAGTTCAGTTTGCAGTGCCGGGCTATCTCTCCCTCGCACTTCTGGCTCTCAAGGATCGCGGCAACAACTCGATCGTCGGCGTGGAAGTGAACTCCGATGTCACCTACCGGCTGGCCCTCGGCTGGAGCTTCGACTTCGCACTCGGACTGCCGGCGACGTTCAAAGGATGGGCGACCTATACCGGCACGCGCGGCAAGGACGGTTTTGGCAACGGCATGCATCCGGAAACCTGGACCGAGATGGCACTGCTTTGGGACGTCGGCGCGCCCGCCGGAGCCGCTCCCAAGAAGTACATGGCAGGCGTGGGCTACACGTACGTGAAGAACAAGTTCAACGTCCTCCCGACCGTTGCAGGCTCGAAGACGTCGACGCCGACGCTCCGGGCAGAGATCCATTTCTGATCCAGCCGCCTTCAACAAGGAATAGTGATGACTACAGCTATCAACCTGCCGAAGGGTGTCGACACCTCGGCAGACGGCTCGCCCGGTGTGAACAATGTTGATGCCCGGCCAGCTGCGCCCTCGCTCATACTGCTGGGCATCCAGCACGTGATGGTCATGTACGCAGGAGCGATTGCCATCCCGCTCGTGCTTGGTGCTGCGCTCGGCCTCCCCAAAGAACAGATCGCCTTTCTGATCAACGCGGACCTGTTCGCCTGTGGTCTCGCCACGCTGATTCAGTGCGTAGGCGTTGGGCCTTTCGGCATCCGCTTGCCGGTGATGATGGGCGTGACCTTCACGGCCATCGGTCCCATGATCGCCATCGGAGCCGATCCGCAGGGAGGACTGCTAGGCGTCTTCGGTGCCACGATCGCGGCGGGCGCCTTTGGCGTGATCGTTGCGCCCTTTGTCGGGAAGCTGCTTCGCTTCTTCCCGCCAATCGTGACCGGCACGGAAATTCTGGCTGTCGGACTCTCCCTGATGGGAGTTGCTGCGACCTGGTCCGCCGGCGGCTACGGCAACCCCAATTTCGGCAGCCCGCTCTATCTCTCGATCGCCGCGCTGGTGCTCGTCACCGTTCTTCTTCTCGTTCGGTTCACCAAGGGTTTCATCAATAACATCGCCATTCTTCTCGGCCTTCTCTTCGGGTTCGCCGTCTCGGCAGCGCTCGGCCTCGTGTCGATGGGCGAACTCAGTTCTGCTCCGTGGTTTGGTGTGATCTTGCCGTTTCACTTCGGCATGCCGAAGTTCAGCTTCTGGGCAATCGCGGCCATGTGCATCGTCATGCTGGTGACCTTCATCGAGTCGACTGGCATGTTTCTCGCGCTCGGAGAGATCGTTGAAAAGCCCCTGACGGAGAAGGACCTCGTGCGTGGCTTCCGGGCGGATGGCGCGGGCACATTGCTGGGCGGGGTGTTCAACACCTTCCCTTATACGTCCTACGCGCAGAACGTTGGCCTCGTTAGCGTCACCGGCGTTCGAAGCCGCTGGGTCTGCGCGGTCTCCGGCGTCGTCCTGCTCATGCTTGGCATGTTTCCGAAGATGGCCGTGATCGTTGCCTCGATCCCGCCATTCGTTCTCGGCGGCGTCGGCATCGTGATGTTCGGGATCATTGCGGCCGGCGGCATCAAAGTGCTGACCCGCGTGAATCTGCGCGACATCCGAAATCTGTATGTCATCGCAATCAGCATCGCAATTGGTCTCCTGCCGGTGGTTTCGCCAAAGTTCTTCTCGAAGCTCCCGCAGTCTATGGGACCGATTCTCGAAAGCCCGATCCTGCTGACGGCTATCTGCGCCATCGTCCTGAACCTCTTCTTCAACGGCCTCAGCGACGGACAGGCGGAGCGAAAGGAGCTCGCAGCAACCGCACGCGAGGCAGACCTGTAAGCGATCGTGCAAGTCCGCGGGATCCGGCTAGGCAGTGAATAACGCTGCTGCCGGATCTTCAGGCCTTTCGGCGGCGCAACCGCGCCAGAAGCGTTCGACAACACAACACCACTTTCCTCACCATGAATGATCAAACGAAGCCTTTGCTCGAAGACAAGTCCTATCTGCGGCACTTCTGGCATCCCGTCTGTACCGTTGATGAGTTCGAGCGTGCGAACGCATCTGGTCATGGCCCAATGGGCGTGACGTTGCTCGGGGAGTCACTCGTCCTCGCCAGGCTGAACGGCAAGTTCATCGCAGCAGCCGACCGCTGCGCGCACCGCTCGGCGAAGCTGTCGATCGGGCGCATCGCAAAGCGGGAAGGGTCAGACTATCTGCAGTGCCCGTATCACGGATGGCAATACGACACCGAAGGTGCATGCAAGCTGATCCCGGCCTGCGCGGACAAGCCGATCCCCCCGCGCGCGAAGCTCGCAGCCTATGAATGCGAGGAGCGGTATTCAATCCTGTGGGTCCGTCTGGACAACAGTTTCGATTGCACCGAGATCCCGTATCTCAGCGACTGGAACAACGAGGCGATGCAGGTCATCGTTGCCGACTCCTATACCTGGAACACCGTAGCGGAGCGCCGCTGGGAGAATTTCACCGACTTCTCTCACTTTGCGTTCGTCCATCCGGGCACGCTGTACGACCCGTTCTTTGCCAGCCACCCGACCGTGCATGTCCACCGCGTAGACGGCGAGCTGCAGTTCAAGCTTGCTCCGCCGCGCGAGATGGAGGGCATTCCCGAAGAGGCGCCGATGGGCGACTTCGACTATCGCTGCACCATGCCTTACTCGGTGAACCTGGCGATCACGCTATGGCGTGACGGCTCGCGCTTCGTACTGTGGACGACGGCCAGTCCGGTCGATGCAAATACCTGTCGCAATTTCATGATCATCGTCCGCGAAAAGGACGGTCAGCCGGACCACTCGCACGTGGCTTTTCAAAAGCGGGTTCTCGCCGAGGACCAGCCGATCATCCAGTCGCAGTGGCCTGCCGAAATCTCGGCCTCCGAGATCTCGGTCGCCACGGACAAGGTGTCGATCCAGTACCGCAAATGGCATCGCGAGCTCTCGCAGGCCGCCTTGCGTGGCGCTGATGAGTTCAAAGCAGCTCTTCGCAGCAACGTGATCGACGAGTAACCCAAATCCGAACACCAAAAGCCAGAAAGAGTGCCCCATGAACAATCAGCTCGAATCCATTTTTGAAGACTGGCATCCGGTGTCTGCCGCTGAGGACCTGCATGCAGGGCAGGAGACGCAGACCCGTTTGCTGGCGCGGAACGTGACCTTCGGCCGGACCGCCGATGGTGTCCTTTCCGGTCACTGGCACCGCGATGACGGCGGCCTTGAGCCGATGTCGGCAATGGAGAAATACGGTGCCATCTGGCTTTCCTTTTCGGCAAACCCCAAGCCGATCTTCGATATTCCGGAATTTCAGGAAACGGATCGCCGCGTCGTCAGCGCTGGCGCGACGCGCATCAACGTATCAGGCCTGCGCGCCGTCGAGAACTTTCTCGATATGGCGCACTTCCCGTTTGTCCATACGGACATCCTGGGCGCGGAGCCATTGACTGAAGTGCTGCCCTACAACGTCGAGGTCGACGAGATCCGCAACGAGGTGATCGCGACCGAGTGCCGCTTTGCCCAGCCGAAAGCGTCCGCTACAGCGCTCGAGCCGATCGAGACAAAGTACATCTATCGCGTCACCCGGCCCTACGTGGCAATCCTCTACAAGACCTGTCCGCCAGACCCCGCCCGCTGGGATGTGCTCTGTCTTTTTGTTCAGCCTTCGGATGAGGAATGGTGTATCGCGCACACGCTGATGTGCTATATCGACGACGTCAACACGGACGAGCAGCTCAGACGTTTCCAGCAGACCATCTTTGGCCAGGACCTGATGATCCTGCTCAATCACGTCCCCAAGCGTTTGCCAATCGCTCCCCACCGCGAAAACCCGGTCAAGGCGGACGTGCTCGCAACAACCTATCGGCGCTGGCTCCGCAGCAGCGACCTCCAGTTCGGTGCGATCCGAGACTGAACAGGCGCGTCCTCATGACATCTCAATTCGAACCCGATCGCTGGTATCCGATCGCGAGTGTTTCTGATCTGCGTGATCGTCATGTGTTCCATGCATCGCTCGGCGGCCAGGAAATGGCCGTCTGGCGCGACGATCATGGTGCACTGAATGCCTGGGAGAACCGGTGCCCGCATCGCGGTGTGCGACTTTCCCTCGGCAGCAATATGGGCTCCACCCTGCGATGCCAGTACCACGGCTGGACCTACGAAAGCGGCTCCGGAACCTGCACCTACGTGCCGGCGCACCGCACGTCATCGAATCCGAGCAATGCCTGTGTCACTACGTTCCCCGTCCGGGAACGCGATGGAATTGTCTGGTCTGCTCTCGGCACGCCTGCCGCCGATATCCATGACCTCGCAGAAGCCATGCATCAGGTTCAAAACCTACGATCGCTCGTGTTCAGCGTCAGCCCCGCCACTCTTGAAGCAGCGTTGCTTGAAAAGTCGACCACCTTCGAAGGCGTGCTCTCAGGGAACATCGCGGCTGACCAGATTCGCCCGGGCGTCGTTCGTCTTTCCACGTCGGCCGGTCCGGAATCGATCCTTTTCTACATTCAGCCTGTCGCGGACGGACGATCCGCGACACACGCGCTACTGACGTCTACCGGTACAGCGCCCATTTCGGTGCGCCTGCGTTTTGCCAAGGCCCTCGTGGCAATGCGGCGCCAGCTCGAGAAGAAGGTTGCCGCGTCTGCGCCTGTGAAAGCCAGCGTGATACCGATCCATGCCATCCCGGCACCTGCGCCCTCGGCGCAGGTCGCTGCTCCGCCCAAGAAGGCTTCGTCCACCGATTTCAAATGCAAGGTCGTTGCACGGTCGCAGGAAGGAGTGGACGTCGCCAGTTTCCGGCTGGTGCCGATCGATCGGCCAATGCCGTCGCTTACGGCAGGAATGCACATCAATGTGCATACACCTGGCGGCGTCATGCGTCAGTATTCGGTCGTCAACCGGCCAGACGAGCCCGATGGATTTGTCATCGGCGTCAAGCTTGAGGCTGCGTCCCGTGGTGGCTCCAGGTCCATGCACGAATCCGTGCAGGTTGGCGCGGAGCTGACCGTATCAGTTCCGCGCAACGGGTTTCCGCTCCGCGCCAGCGGAAAGCGGCCGACGCTCATCGCTGGAGGTATCGGTATTACCCCCATCCTATCGATGGCACAGGCTCTCGCCCATAGCAGCCTGCCGTACACGGCGCACTACTTTGTGCGCAGCCCGAAGCACGTCCCCTTCGGCGATCGACTGAAGGCTCTCGGCGGTTCGCTGAATCTGTACAGCGCGCTCGACGTCCAGGCAACGCTGGCTCAGCTCGGTGAACTAATGGAAGCACTCGATCCGGGACAGGACGAGATCTACACCTGCGGCCCATTGCCACTGATTGAAGCCGTTACCCAGCTGGCCTCAAAGCGGGGCTTTCCGGATGACAGCATTCGCTTCGAACTGTTCAAGAACGAAGACAGTGCCGTTGACGGGCTGGAGTTCGAAGTCCAGCTTGCCAGGTCCGGCAAGACGTTCAAGGTTCCGGCCGGCAAGACCGTCGTCAAAGCCTGCGCAGAACATGGCGTGGAGATCGAAACATCCTGCGAGCAGGGGGTCTGCGGCACTTGCATGGTGCCGGTCCTCTCGGGCGAGCTCGATCATCATGATGCCTATCTCTCCAAGGCAGAACGATCGAGCGGTCGCTGGATCATGCCCTGCGTATCACGTGCCAAATCCGGCACGCTCGTCCTCGATCTCTAAGAGCGCGCCATGATCAAACTCTATGACTACGAGCTCTCCGGCAACTGCTACAAGGTGCGCCTGTTCCTGAGCATTCTTGGCCTCGCCTATGAGACTGTGCCGGTGGAGTTCTATCCCCGCCGCGAACACAAAGGGGAAGCGTTCCTCGACATCAATCCGCTCGGTCAACTCCCGGCACTCGCGGATGGGGAATTCACGCTGCGCGACGCGCAGGCCATTCTGGTCTACCTGGCTCGGCGTTACGACGCCAGCGAGCAGTGGTATCCCTGCGATGACGCCGAGCGTGCAGGGGAAGTTCAGATGTGGCTAGCTTTCGCGGACAGTCTGACGGGATCGCTGTCTGCAGCGCGGCTGCATGACCTTTTCTTCTTCCAGTTCGACGCTCCCGCCTGCCGGGCGCGCTCTCACGAACTGCTGCGGATCCTCGATGACCATCTGTGGGCGCAAGAGGAACAGGGCTTCAGCTATCTGTGCAGGGCACAGCATCCCACGGTCGCCGACCTTGCATGCTTTCCTTACGTCGCACTGTCCGACGAAGGAGGCGTCTCGCTTGCCGAATACGCCGCCGTCCGCCGCTGGACCGATCGTGTCAAGCGGCTCCCTGGCTTCGTGGTGATGGCCGGCGTGTTTCCGACGTCACCAGCATTGCCCGCCGTCCCCGCACTTTAAGAACCACCATAGGAGCAACCAAGAAAATGAAGTCTCGCGCTGCTGTCGCCTTTGAAGCCGGCCAACCTCTCAAGGTCGTTGAGATCGACGTCGAAGATCCCAAGGCCGGGGAAGTCATGGTCAAGATTACGCATACCGGCGTATGCCATACCGACGCATTCACGCTCTCCGGCGATGATCCGGAAGGTCTGTTCCCCGCAGTCCTTGGTCACGAAGGGGCAGGGATCGTGGTGAAGGTCGGGGAAGGTGTCCAAAGCCTCAAGCCCGGTGATCACGTCATTCCCCTCTACACGGCTGAGTGCGGGCAATGCCTCTTTTGCAAGTCCGGCAAGACAAACCTCTGCGTCGCCGTCCGTGCAACGCAAGGCAAAGGCGTGATGCCCGATGGCACGACGCGCTTTTCCTATGAGGGCAAGCCGATCTACCACTACATGGGGTGCTCGACATTCAGCGAGTACACGGTCGTGGCGGAGGTGTCGCTGGCGAAGGTCAATCCGGATGCCAACCCCGAGCAGGTCTGCCTGCTCGGTTGCGGCGTGACGACCGGGCTCGGCGCAGTCAAGAACACCGCAAAGGTTCAGCCGGGCGATTCTGTCGCGGTGTTCGGCCTCGGCGGCATTGGCCTTGCCGTGGTTCAGGGCGCCAAGCTGGCGAAGGCGGGACGGATCATCGCGATCGACACCAACCCCAGCAAGTTCGACCTCGCGCGGACGTTTGGCGCAACCGACTGCGTCAATCCGAAGGATTTCGACAAGCCGATACAGCAAGTCATCGTCGAAATGACAACCTGGGGCGTTGATCACTCTTTCGAGTGCATTGGCAACATCAATGTCATGCGCGCCGCTCTCGAGTGTGCGCATCGCGGCTGGGGACAGTCTGTCGTCATCGGCGTTGCCGGCTCCGGCCAGGAGATCTCGACCCGTCCATTCCAGCTGGTGACCGGCCGGCGTTGGCTCGGTACGGCGTTCGGGGGCGTGAAAGGACGCACGCAGTTGCCGGGTATGGTCGAAGAGGCCATGCGCGGGGACATTCAGCTGGCGCCCTTCGTGACCCACACCATGCCGCTTACCGACATCAACACTGCCTTCGACCTGATGCATCGCGGAGAGTCGATCCGCAGCGTCGTGCATTACTGACGCCAAGCCATACCAGCTTCCGGTGAGCCTGCGCCTCTATCTCGGGGCAGGCGTCGTCTCACCTTTGGCGTAGACATAGGCAGGCTGCGCCCAACATTAATGCCAGGAAAGGCTGACTCAATTGGAAAAAACGGAGACCTTTGCAAGCTTCGGCGGGCGCCAGGAAGTTTGGAAGCACCACTCTGCCGTGCTTGACTGCGCGATGAAGTTTGCCGTCTATCTGCCGCCGCAAGCCCTTGAGGGCGCGCGCTGCCCTGTGCTCTACTGGCTTTCCGGTCTGACGTGCACAGAGCAGAACTTCATCACAAAGGCAGGCGCACAAAGACTCGCTGCCCTCCATGGCCTGATCGTCGTCGCCCCCGACACCAGCCCCCGCGGTGAGGGCGTCGCAGACGACCCCGGTTATGACCTCGGTCAAGGTGCCGGCTTTTATCTCGACGCAACAGCCGCGCCCTGGAAGGAGCACTTCCAGATGCAGTCATACGTTAGCCGAGAGTTGCCTGATCTGATCGAAACGAGTTTCACGGCAAGTAGTGCGCGCGCGATCTCGGGGCACTCGATGGGCGGCCATGGAGCTTTGATCACCGCTTTTCGCAACCCCGGCCGGTACAAGAGTGTCTCCGCCTTCTCGCCCATCGTCGCGCCCACGCAAGTACCGTGGGGGCAGAAGGCATTTGAAGCGTATCTCGGTGCCGACCGCGACTCATGGAAGCAGTGGGATGCCGTTGCCCTGATCGCCAGCGCACGTGAGCAACTGCCGCTGCTGGTCGACCAGGGCGCCGATGATCAATTCCTGACGCAGCATTTGCGACCGGAGCTGCTCGAAAGCGCCGCACAAGAAGTCGGCTATCCGATCACCATGCGCATGCACTCTGGCTACGACCACAGCTACTACTTCATTGCCAGCTTTCTTGAAGATCACTTCGCCCATCACGCGAAGGCTCTTCGCGCTGCCTGACCCGTTCATTCACCCTGCTCTAAGACCATCATGAAGTTTCCTTTTTCGCTTGGCTGCAACGGTCGCGGTGTTGTCCACATTGAAGGCACGCCGATGACTGTCGACGAACAGTTCCGCTTGCTGAAGTCTGCAGGCGTGTACGACCATTTCGACCGGATGCCACAGCCAGGCGAGGAAAAGGAGTACCTCGATGCTGCAAACCGGCACGGGATCCCGATCCGCACGGGGCTTTGGTGGTACACCGCCGGCCAGGATGAAGGCCTGCTTGAGCGAAACCTCAGGATCAGCAAAGAGGGTGGCGCCGAATTCCATGATGTCATGTTGCACATCAAGAACACAAAGGGATCGGTCGTCAGCGACGAGGAAGTGGTTGCGTTCTACACGCTCGCCTATGAGCTCGGCCAGCGCATCGGCATCGAGGTCGGCTTCGAGAACCATATCTACATGTGGTCAGAGGATCCGCGCCGGATCGAGCCGATTGCCCGCCAGGTGCAGGATCGTGGCATGCCGTTCAACTTCGTACTTGATCACAGTCACGTGATGATCAAGATCGACAACGCGGAGGAACAGGACATCATCGGCATTCGCGAGGATGTTGAGAACGGCTCGCTTCTTCTCGACCCGTTTGAAGATGGCAATGTCATCGACCGGTGGATCGCAATGAACATGGTCCACTGGCTGCAGGTTCGGCCCGTGTCCCCAAACGGTCCGAAGAATCGCTGGGCGATCAAGAACAACAACAGCTATGACGGCGGCGCCTACGGCCGCCCCTGCCAGTACCCATTCGTAAAGCCAAAGCCGGGTGAGTGGCATTCACAGTGGCATGCGTACCGCCTCGAGCCATGCAAGGAAGTCGTTCGGAAGGTCTTCCGGCACCATCTCGCCACACCATCCAGCCCGCTGAAATACCTTACGACGGACATGATCGACATGGCCGACTACGGCGAGAACGCGAAATACTCGCTGTTTGATCAGAATGTGGCGCTCGCGATCTGGCTGCGTGAGACATGGGACCAGACAGTCCGGGAAGCATCAATCGGCGCCGCCATGGCGGCTACCGTCTCAAAGTAGGTGACAAACCATGCTCAAAGGACAAGTGCAGCCGATGTTCAACATCTTCAGCCGCAACGTCGATAGGCAAATCGCGTTCTATCAAGCTGTGCTCGGCTGGGAAGAAATCAAGGAATACTCGTCTCCGATCTATCGTGTGCTCAGCGGCGCCGGCATTCAGCTCGCCTTCAACGGCATCAGGGCCTACGAACTCATGGGGCTGGGTGATCGCGAGCAGGCTGAATCCAGTGTCTTCCCGATTTCAACGATGTTCACCTCGGTGGTGCAAGACCCATATCTTGTAGATCAAGTTGCCAAAGCCATCCCATTGCTGGGAGGCGCCATCGTAAAAGGACCTTTCCCGACCTATTACGGTCATTGGCAAGTCGTCTTCAGTGACCCAGAAGGCAACATCGCGCGCGTTACTTCAACTGTTTTGCCTCCAGCAACCCAAATTCCTGTGGTGACATTCGATTGAATATCCTGGAGGAGGCAGCAGCGTCATTGTCGATCAGGCGCCCTTCGAATGCCGCGATTGACGTGGTTTGATCGAGAAGAACTTTCTGAGCCGCCTATCACTGAGCACCACGCTGGTTCGATAGTTGATCGGCTAGGTGATGGGCGACGCGGTTCGGGTGTGACGGTGATCTGCAAGTCAGCGAGAGCCGCCAGCGCCTGATCGAGTGCTCCTATCTCGTTTTGAAGCACGTCCAGTACGGTTTCGGCGGTGACAACGACTCGCCGGCGCAGAACTTCTATGGTGTGCTCTTTGGCCCCCTTGCCGACTCGACCGCCTCAGCCAAAAAATCCTGTGACGTTGCCTCGTGATGTGTCCGGGTCGCCAGCCTGCCTTGCGCGTTCAACCGCCGACACGAAAACTGTATGCCCTGCTCATTGCTGCACGAGATGCGTTGTGCTCAAACGGCGTAATCTCCCGCACATACCGATGAATACCTTCGCCTGCGCGATGACCCGTGTGGCGCTGAATTGCCCACGTTGGCACACCCGCCGTCGCGGCTGCCGTGACAAGCCCAGCGCGCAGGCTATGGGCGGTAAAGCCATTGGTTTCGAGCCCACAAAGTGAGAGCCGCTGCCTCATCAAAGAACCTACGGACGCTGCCGTCAGCCAAGATCCCACGTTTCCATGGCGATCAATACATCGAAAGATTGGCTTGCCTGCTCCTTCGGGATCAATTCTTTGAAGCATCTGCATCCATTGGATCAGTGTCCGGACTGCGCAAAGTCCGCCACGCCCGGTCGGTATCGCTACCGTGCGCCCCTTTCCATGCGGATCAGTCTTGGAGCGCCGAATGGTAGTGACTGCGCCTTCGCTTGTAAGCTCGACATCAACGGGCCTCAACGCTACCAGCTCAGAGCGTCTGAACCCTCCTGCAAAACCGAGCAGGAGCAGCGCGCGGTCTCGAAGGTCCCGGAGCAACGACACATCATGACGCGGCTTTGCAATGGCGCGAAGCAACTCTAGAGACAATGGTCTAGCCTGTTTCGCCGCAACGCCGTGAACCCGCATGATGCCTCGCAACGTGCGCCGAACCAGTTCCGACCGTACTGGATTCTGGTGTCGAGCGGCCAGGTGTGCATGCGAGATTGAAGCGAGTCGACGGCGCAGCGTGCTGACTTTATAAGTCCCCGCGAGGTTGGCAAGGTACTGCGCCACCATTTCTGGGGTCGCCGGAATTCGACCTCCAGATTTCTTGAAGTGCCGAAGGTCGGACTGGTAGCCGGCCTTAGAGTTGGGCGCCAGCGAGTTGGCCACGTAGTTCTTTACACGAGCACGGACAGTGTTTTGCAGACTTTGGGAATTAGATTGCCGGTTCATCAAAGATCTCACTTGGTAAGAGGATGGTTGTCTTGGAACGGTCTGCGGTCGTGATGACCCAAACTTCAGTGTGCTGCTCGTCATTTCTTTCTGCCACTGGTCGATCGTGGCTTTGGATGCAGTAGATCGACCGCAGCCGGAGGCGAAGTCGTAGGCCCAGTTCGTTTTGCTTGCGATCGAGGTTGTCGACCAAGCCCCAATCGCCGCGCTGGTGCCGGGCCAGCAATTCGCCCAACGTCGTATGATGCGCTCGGAGCGCTTCTGCTGCCGCTTCGGTGACCAAGACGCGGCCCATCTGAAAGAGCGGCGGGCGCTGCCGCAAGAAGCCGAAGCGCCACTTGCTCATGACAATTCGCCCGGCCTTAGCGCTACCATGGCCGACAAATCGAAGCATGGGATTCACGCTTTAACGGTCTGATCAGAACAAATGAAAGCGAGCATCCTCTGCATCTTTACGCCGATGCTCTCCACAAAGAGTAGCCAGCCAACCGTCATAGAGCCGCACCTCGGCCGGCCGCCCGCAAACCATACATTTGTCAGCGGTCCATTCCTCGGCGGCGGCAACGATATAGCTGATTCTTTCATCTAGCTCTCCTTGAGTCGCAGTGGGTAGTGACAGGCGTACCGTCCCACGGTCGGTGAGCAGCTCAAGACGTAGATGTGGTTGACCGCTGTCACCAAAGCGGTAGTAGAACCTGGCAGTTCCGAACTTCTCCTTGATCTGAGTCCAGTGCCATCCCCGCTTGTCGACGCCCAACGCCTGGTCGACTAGCTCGCAAGCACGGGTGAGCGCCGGAAGCCAACCGGGGTAGATCTCCGATTGAGCTCTCAAACGCTCGAACTGGTACGGAAAGCGCTTCTTAAGCGAATCGATAGCTTCGTTCATGGTGTTCATCGTGGAAGGTTGGAGGTCCCGGTTGCCGGCAAACAAAGGGATTCACCTTGGCATCGCGGCGCCGCTGAAGCCTGCGCGTGGCTGGCCGTTCGAGCGCGCTACTGCTGCATAGGAGTTCGTCCTGAAGTGCTCGGTGCCCCGGATGTAGCGGTGAACTGAACTGGGCGACCGATGCCCCGTCTGCCGCTGGATAGCCCAAAGCGGTGAACCCGCCACCGCGGCGGCAGTCAGCGGGACATGGCCTCACGAGTTTTCGGAGTAGTTCAACGGTGATGGGAACCGCCTGCTTCACGGCCGATCCATGCACCCGTCGAATACTTCGCAAGGTGCGCTTTACCATTCCTGAATCGGTAGGCGACGCCCTCCCGATCGCGACATGTGCATGCCGGATGGCCGCGATCCGCCTAGCGAGGGTGCTGGCTTTCATGTGGCTCGCGCAATCGGCCAGATACTGAGCCACCAACTGCGGCGTCGCCGGGATCCGGCCACCCCAGGCACGGAAGTGCCTGAGATCTGACGCGTACGCGCTTACCGTGTTCGGCGCCAGCGCCTGGTCGAGGTACCGCGCCACCCTGCTCTTAGCCTTGCTCATCAAAGATCTCCCGTGGAAGAAATACACGCGTCGTCGTCCGATCTGGCGAGGTCACCACCCAGACATCGTCACCTCCAATGGCTCCGCCTAGCCCCAGGAGGTTGAAGCTGCTGATCGAGCCTTCGCCGCCTTCTGTCGGCAGCGTGTAGATCGATCGAATGCGCATAGGCATGCGCAGCCCAAGTTCGTTCTGCTTGGCGTCGATCTCATCGACTTGGCCCCAGTCGCCGCACTGATGGCGTGCCAGCAAATCACCGAGGACGACGCGTGCGTCTCGCAGCGCCTCGCGCGCAGGCGCCGAAACGACAACCGCGCCCAACTGGAACAGCGGTTGGTGCGTCCGCTGGCGACGCCGCCATGACCAGCGCATCACCACTCCCCGTCCAGGTCCGGGATCCAGCGCCGCCAGCTACACACGACGGTGGCACAGGCGCCCACACCATCCCAATCAGGTCCGGCGCGTGCGACCAACACCATGTGCTGGCCACCTGGCCCCAGCGCCTGAGAAGCAGTCCACCCCGCTGCACGCACCTCCGAAAGCTTGAGGCGACGTTTGCCGGATTGCCAAAGCACGAGCAGCAGCCCGCTGGCCAGATTCAAATCAGCACCGTTCGCAATCAAGTCGTCGAGTGCCTGCCCCACAGCAGCGGTCGCGGGTTCGCCTACCGGAACAGTCCTCGTGAGAAGCTTCAACGACGCGCCCGGGAGGTCCAGGGTCTCGAGCAAGTCGTACAGATCCCACGCAGGCTCGAGGACCATGATCTCTTCTTCGTGCAATCTCCGCAGGGTGGTCGCCAGCCACCGCAGCGCGTCAAGCTGATCGACCCACTCGCGGCATGGGACATCGACATAGCCGGCCACCATGTCCATGAGCATCGGCATCGACACCGAATCCTCCGCAAGGGGTTGAAGGGGCGTTGCATCTGGTCCATCCCTTTCCGTGTGCAAGAACGCACCGATGGTGGTCACATCGTCCTGTTGTGCTCTGAACGCAAGGGTCAGTGCATCGCTCACTTCTCGCTCGGTGGCATCCACGCCAATGACCATGAAGAGGAATGCCAAGCCTTTGAGGTCGGTGCCAATACGCCGGCCATTGGCCTCCATCCAGGCCGGGTGGTCGGTCAGTAGCGGCACCAGCGGCTCAGGCGCAAGCTCGCGCAACTCATTGATGAAACGCGCGGCTGCTTGGCCAAAGCCGATCAGACGCACGGATTCGATTCCCGTTGGACGGGAAGCGCTGCTGTCGAAGTTCATTGGAAGTTCCTTCCGGTGTGCCCGGCGGAATGCGGATGCCTGTAGATGGCATCCGTAAGAAAACAGGTAGAAAGGAAGACGCCGCACCGACGTGAATCAATGCGGAGTCATGAAGAAGGTGAGGCGAGCCGCGCCGCGGCTGGCAGCAAGCGGCGCTTTGCTGCGACGTGCACAAAGGTCTGAATGCAACAGCGCCGCACTGGCAAATCACCGGTGCGGCGCTTTTGGCTCGCCCTCAGGTCGTCAATGACGCCGGGGCTATCGAAGCTGTGGCGGAACTAGCCGCCGTAGGAACTGGTCAGCAGCGCGAAGCGACGCCTTCCGCTCCATACTCGTTGCCGTCTTTGGACACATCTTTTAGGCACAGGGGCTCCTGGCTTTTGATGTGGCCGTCTAGCAATGCGATGCCAGCGTTGCCCAGGGCAGCAACGTTCATCACAATCATGTTGCCGCGGGCCGTGTAGAGACACATCGCCTCGCCGCCGCACGGCTCGTAGCGCTGAATGACGGATGTCAGGTTCTGCGTTGCCGGTGTTTTTATGGCGGGCGGGGCCGGCGACACCGGTTGCGTAGGAGGTGACGACGAGGCGATTTGCGTGCCCTGCCCCACGTCACCCCTGCTCTTGGCCACCGTCGCGTCCCAGTCTGTGTTCTCCGCGCCCGGAAGGCAGTCGACCAGCTCGCCTTTATCGTTCCTCACCGCAGACCAGCCATAGAAGGTGAAGCGATCCGGCTGATCCGTCTTGCGCACGTTCACCAGGCAGACCGGCTTCTTCGCTCGCAGCAGGTCGATCCAGGCTGTTTTATCGGCCTGAGACACCTTCTCGGCATCGATCTCGTAGAACATGAAATCGTGTCCATCGAGGCTGTCTCGACCTTCAAAGCAGAATTTGCGCCGCTCGTAGCAGTTGTAGCCAGAGAAGCGGTCGATGAACACTGGCTTGCGCCAACGGCCGCTGGCTAGCTGCCTTTCGACCTGAGCCTTTCTGGCCTCTGCTTCTGCATTGCTTTTGGCTTCTTGCTCTGCGTACTCCTTCCGCAAGGCAGTGACGGTGGCAGTGGTGCGCAGTAGCGGAACAATGCCGGCGGGATCAATGCTGGCCACGACCTCGAAGTCGCGACCTGCATCGCGCGGCTGAACGCGGTATTGAATTTTTGTACGAATCGGCCCGGCATCAAGTGGGCCTCCGTTCCAGACCTGAAACGCCGCCCAATCACTTTGAATCTGCTGGACCTGCGGAGCACTGGACCACGGAACCCCCAGGCTGCCCAGTGTCCGGACACTGCGGCCAAAGGTTTCCATACCCTCTTGCACCCCTTTCAGCCGATCGGGCTTCAAAGTCAGTGCGAGGTTCACAGTGCACGAGCGGACCTTGAGCTTGTCGTCGTAAGCCGTGACATGGGCGCCATCCAGCGCAAAGGTCGCCATATCAGTGGGCTTTGCCTTGCCGCCGAGCTTCTCTTCGAATTGTTGAAGAGCAATGTCACGCACCGTGTCGAGGACGGAGGCCTCTGTGCAAGGCGGTGCCTCTGGCCCGCAGCCGGCTAGGACCAGGGCACCTATCAGCACCGCGACCGATGACGCAACGCGTCCGTAGATGGTCTTGACTTGAGTCTTCATGGTCGTCTCGCTCAGATGTCGCCCAACGCAGCGGGCGCGGCGGGCTTGGCAGTTGGCTGTGGAGCCGGCGCTGGTGGAGCGGTTGCGGCCTTTGGTGCGGGAGCGGGCGCCACAGCATTGGGTTTGGCCGGCTGGGCCAATGCGCGCTCGCGCCGAGTGACCGACCGCTCTCGACGCGCCAAGGCTTCTTCGCGCTGTCGCAGCTCTTCCTCTCTGGCTGTGGTGTCCGCCTTTGCAGGAGGTTGCACGGGCGAGGCGGCTGCCGTCGGCGCAGGTGTCATCGCCGGCGCTGCTGATGTGGGAGGCCCAACCACTGGCGGTGCTGCCGGCGCCGTCGGAGCAGCAATGGCAGGAACAGGCGTCGCCACGGTCGGCCGGGCAGTCGCGAAGTTGCATCGCCGCTGCAGCGTCCTTCCGTCCTTGGTGAGAAGTTGCAGCTCTCCAGCGACGCCGTCATTGCCGACCGTCAACTTGCCCTGCAGCCGCCAGTCCCAGAATGCCTGACGGGTGTTGGCAGAAACGCTGCCTCCGTAGCCATCGAGGGCAGCGACGCCGTGGACGATGGGCGCAGACACCACTTCGCGCATCCCCAACGCTTCTCGAGTCCAGGTCAGCGTGTTGCCCTGTATCTGTACCGACGCGGGCACGGCGAATGCCGGCTCCGGCGGTTGGACCAAGGATGCGCCGCAAGCCATCGTTCCCGTGAGATCGGCGCCCATTGCCGGCACAGTGCCAATGCTCAATGCGATTACCCATCCATAGCGAGAGACAGTCGCGCCTGCACACGCAGCGGCTCGAAGAACAAGATTCATGGCCCCTCCAAATGATGTATTTGCGTATCTTTTCTGAGCGCAACTTTGTTGCCGACGGGCAGCACAGCAGTGCACAACGTTGCTCAGCAGTTCGCATCTAATGATATTCAAACACCGTCGCTTCAAACTCATCAGATCTCGACCATCCGTGAAATGGTTGG
The DNA here is from genome assembly GCA_005503065.1 of Comamonadaceae bacterium ALPHA2B. GTDB lineage: Bacteria > Pseudomonadota > Gammaproteobacteria > Burkholderiales > Burkholderiaceae_C > Xenophilus. The sequence goes on along the minus strand of SCOE01000005.1, from coordinate 192,694 downwards.
GTCTGACGCTGGCAAGAAGGCCGGCACAAGTCTTCGGATGGTGTTTGCTCGGAATGTGCGCATGGCGCGCATTCACATCGGCCTTTCCCAAGAACGGCTGGCGCTCGAGTCCGGACTGGATCGCACCTTCATCGGCAGCCTCGAACAAGGCATCCGAAACATCTCGCTCGACAACATCGAAGTGGTTGCCAAGGCACTGCGCATCCCGGCGCACGAACTCATGAGTCCGCTGTTGGCGAAAGAGCGGGGGTTCGACCCGTCGATCCTTAGAGTGCCTCGCACGAGCGAGCCACGCGTAGCAGTGAGACGCCCACGCAAGTAGCGCCGAAATTTTCATCTCAGTACTCCTCGGGCAAGAGGATCGTGGTCACTGACCGGTCAGCCTCAGTGATGAGCCACACGCAGTCGTCGGTGGCCTCACCTATCGGCGGCAGGTTCTCCGCCGGTGTCGACGGGTCGCGAAGCGGCAACCGGTAGACCGACAGCAGACGCCAGCCGTGCTCGAGCGCTTCTTCGTTGACGCCGATGTCCTCGGGATGGATATCGCCCCAGTCGCCTGAGATGTGGCGCACCAGCAGTACGCGCGGGTCTGTCTCGGTCAGGCGCATGAGCTCGATGGCGCCTGATGTGGCAACCACCCTTCCGAGCGAGAACAGGTGCTTGCTTGGCGGGTCGGCTTCGATACGGGTATCCGCAGTCATGTGAACCTCAAAAAGTGAAATGCCCATGCGGCGGCGCGCCTGGGCCGAGTTGGCTCAGGCGCGTAGCGCTGTACGGGGCGGGTGGTGAAGGTTGCCGGCCAAAGGCGCACCGTGTGAGTGTGCGGTGGCTGTTGGCGGCCCCCAGCCGGGGCGGCCGGGTTTTGGGCATGGGCTTACCTGGCTGGCACCAAGCAATATTACCCGGATAAATTATAGCTCAAAAAATGCCAGTTTTTGGACATATTGCTGGCGGCCGCCTGGGTCTGAGCTGGTCGAAATGTAACAAAAAGCGTCAAAAGGGTATTGCGCCGGCGTGGGCTGGGTGGCATTTGCGGCTGAGCGCGCAGCGCAGGCCTGCCGACGTGGCCCCATGCGGCCATGGGCGGGAGCGGCGTTGGGGTACGCTAGCCCCCACCGCGTTGTGGAACAGGTGGAGTCAGAGCAAGAAAGGGTACCTATTGGGGTATAGTTTGAGAAAACTGATAAAAAGTCTATTTGCGACAACAACTTAGAGTAAAAATGCGCATAGCCACCTGGAACGTCAACTCCCTCACCGCCCGCCTCCAGCACGTGCTGGACTGGCTCATCGCCAACCCTGTCGACGTCCTGTGCCTCCAGGAACTGAAGATGAGCGACGACAAGTTCCCGCTCGAAGTGCTGCAATCGGCCGGCTACCACGCGGCCGTGTTCGGCCAGAAAACCTACAACGGCGTCGCGATCCTGAGCCTGCAGCCCGTGCGCGACGTGGCCCGCAACATCGGCGGCTTCACCGATGAGCACTCACGCGTGATCAGCGCCACGGTCGACACGGCCGAGGGGCCGCTGCGCGTGGTCAACGGCTACTTCGTCAACGGACAGGCGCCGGGCTCGGACAAGTTCGCCTACAAGATGAACTGGCTCGCGGCCCTGCGCGAATGGCTGCGCGCCGAGATGACGGCGCACCCGGAGCTGGTGCTGCTGGGCGACTTCAACATCGCGCCCGAGGACCGCGACAGCTTCGATCCCGTGGGGCTGGCGGAGACGATCCACCACACGAGCGAGGAGCGCGCGCATTTCAAGGCACTGCTCGAGCTCGGGCTGACTGACAGCTTCCGCCTCTTCGACCAGCCTGAAAAAAGCTATTCCTGGTGGGACTACCGCATGCTGGGCTATCAGAAGAACCGCGGCCTGCGCATCGACCACATCCTGGTCAGCCAGCCGCTGGTGCCGCGCGTTCGAAGCAGCACCATCGACCGCGTGCCGCGCAAGTGGGAGAAGCCGAGCGACCACGCACCCGTGGTGCTCGAGCTCGGCCCCGCTGCGTGAAACGAAGCCCCTCTTGCCCATGATGCTTCCCTGCTTCGACCACTTGCGCCGCGCCTTGCCGCCGGCCCTCATTGCGCTGGCCCTGGGCGGCTGCGCCTTGATGGACAAACCCACGACCGACGAACCCGCGCGAGCGGAGACGCCTCCGCCCGAGACGGCGCCGCCCTCCAACCCCGTGGCCTCGGTTCGCCTCATCACGGCACAAACACCGGCGGTGCGCGCGTACCGCAAGCTGGGCGCCGAGGCGATCTACAAGAAGTACCCCAAGCGCATCTACCGTGGCCGCATTCCGCCGCTCGTGTACGCCGTGGTGGTGGTGGAGACCGACATCGATGCCCAGGGCAACGTGACGAACGTGACCTTCAGCCGCGTGCCCAGCCATGCACCGGAGGTGCCGCCGAAGATTGCCGAGCTGGTCCGCGCCGCTTCGCCGCTGCCCAATCCCGGCAAGCTCGGCGCGCACACCTACGTCGAGACTTGGCTGTGGGACAAGAGCGGCAATTTCCAGCTCGACACGCTCACCAAGGGCCAGCGCAGCCGATAACTCGGGTGCCCCATGCCGCCTCGCGGCACTCGCCCTATTTGCGGCATCCCGCGTGACCACCCGGCAAGACTCGCCCGCCAGATCGTCACGTTTGTGACGAATTCGGCCGCAGCGCCCGCCAGACGGGCGCTGCAGGCCGATTGCACTTTGTGATTTCGAAGGCGGCCGCGCCCTGGACCAGCGCTTTCAGGCGCCGTCGCGGTCCAGGTCGAGCTCGGCGATCTTGCGCGTGATGGTGTTGCGCCCGATGCCCAGCTTCTGCGCCGCCTCGATGCGGCGGCCGCGCGTGAAGCCCAGCGCGGTGAGGATCAGGCGCGACTCGAAGCGGCGCGAAAGCACGTCCCACACGTCGGTGCGGCCTTCGGCCAGCAGGGCCTGCGCCTCGTGCTCGAGGCCACTCTCCCAGTTCGCGCCCTGGGGCGCGGCGGCCGCAGGCAGGACCACCGGCGCGACGGCCATGGGAACCGCGGCCGGCACGGCCTCGGCGACCTCCGGGGCCAGCACCGGCGCGGCCGGTGTAGGTGTGACCGACATCGGTACGGCAGCGACCGACCCCTCGACCGGCGCATTGCTCATCACCTCCGGTGGCAGGTCCTTGGGCTCGATGAGCTGCGCCGGCGCCATGACCGTGAGCCAGTGGCAGATGTTCTCCAGCTGCCGCACGTTGCCCGGGAAGTTGAAGGCCGACAGCTGCGACAGCGCGGCATCGGAGATGCGCTTGGGCTCCACGCCGAGCTGCTTGGCGCTTTGCTGCAGGAAGTGCCGCGTGAGCGAAGGCACGTCTTCCTTGCGCTCGCGCAGCGCCGGCAGGCGCAGGCGGATCACGTTGAGGCGGTGGAACAGGTCTTCGCGGAAGGCGCCCTGCTTGACGCGCTGCTCCAGGTCCTGGTGCGTGGCGGCGATCACGCGCACGTTGGCCTTCACGGCGTTGTGCCCGCCCACGCGGTAGAAGTGCCCGTCGCTGAGCACGCGCAGCAGGCGCGTCTGCAGGTCGAAGGGCATGTCGCCGATTTCATCGAGGAAGAGCGTGCCGCCCTCGGCCTGCTCGAAGCGGCCGCGCCGCATGGTCTGCGCACCGGTGAAGGCGCCGCGCTCATGGCCGAAGAGTTCGCTCTCCAGCAGGTCCTTGGGAATGGCCGCCGTGTTGATGGCGACGAAGGGCCCGTTCGCACGCGGCGAGTGCTTGTGCAGCGCACGCGCGACCAGCTCCTTGCCCGAGCCGGATTCACCGGTGATGAGCACCGTGACGTTGCTCTGCGACAGCCGGCCGATGGCGCGGAACACGTCCTGCATCGCGGGCGCCTGGCCGAGCATCTCGGGCGCGGCCTGCATGCGTTCCTCGGCGACTTCCTCGCGCTGGCTCTCGTCGACCGCGCGGCGGATCAACTCGACCGCGCGCGGCAGGTCGAAGGGCTTGGGCAGGTATTCGAAGGCGCCGCCCTGGAAGGCCGAGACGGCGCTGTCCAGGTCGCTGAAGGCCGTCATGATGATGACGGGCAGGCCGGGATGCTTGGCCTTGATCTTGTCCAGCAGGTCCAGGCCCGAGCCGCCGGGCATGCGGATGTCGCTCACCAGGACCTGCGGGCCCTGCATCTCGTCGTCGTTGGCGGCGTCGAGTGCGGCCAGCACCTCGCGCGTGTTGGTGAAGCTGCGCGTGGGCAGGTCTTCACGCAGGAGAGCCTTCTCGAGCACGAAGCGTATCGATTGGTCGTCATCCACTATCCAGATCGGCTTCATGCAGCTCCTTGTGGTCCTTCTTCGCTAGGGCAATGGGATGGTGATCTTGAAATCCGTTCGGCCCGGGACGCTGTCGCACTCGATCACGCCATGGTGTTGTTGTACGAAAGTCTGCGCCAGGGTCAGCCCCAGTCCCGTTCCGCCTTCGCGCCCCGATACGAGGGGGTAGAAGATGCGGTCCTTGAGGCCGTCCGGCACGCCCGGTCCGTTGTCGATGACATGCAATTCCAGTGCCAGTCGGTACCACTGCTTGTTGAGGATGACCTGACGAGCAACGCGGGTACGGAAGATGATCTTCGCGTCGCCCGCTGCGCGGCGTTCGGCCAGCGCCTGCGCCGCGTTGTGCGCGATGTTGAGCGTGGCCTGGATGAGCTGCTCGCGGTCGCCGCGGAACTCGGGGATCGATGGATCGAAATCGCGCTCGATCTCCAGGTCGTGCGGAAACTCGGCCAGCAGCACCGAGCGCACGCGCTCGCACACCTCGTGCACGTTCACGTCACCCACCACGTGCGGCCTGCGATGCGGCGCCAGCAGGCGGTCGACCAGGGTCTGCAGTCGGTCGGCCTCGTGGATGATGACCTGCGTGTATTCCACGAGGTCGCGCGAGTCGACCTCCATCTGCAGCAGCTGCGCGGCACCACGGATGCCGCCGAGCGGGTTCTTGATCTCGTGCGCGAGGTTGCGGATCAGTTCCTTGTTGGCCTGCGCCTGGCCCAGCAGGCGTTCTTCACGGTCCTGCCGCGCCTGCTGCTCCTGCGGTGACATCTCGACGACCAACTCACCCGCGCGGTCGGTCTGCGCGAGCGTGACCTGCACCGGCAGCGGCTCCTGCGTGCCGCGGCGCAGGAAGGCCTCGTAGCGCAGCGTCGCGAAGTCGTTGCTGCGGGCGCCCGCGATGGCCGTGAGCAGCACGTTGGGCTCCATGAAGCTCTGGCTGAACGGCGCACCCTCGAGCGTGCGCCGCGAGATGCCCATCGCATCTTCGAGCGCCGAGTTGGCGAACAGCAGCGCACCGTCGCCGCGGATGACGGCGATCAACGTCGACAGCAGGTCGAAGGCCTGGAAGCGCTTGCTGGCCGGCGCCGGCTTACCGAAGGCCATCAGCGGTTGGCCGGCAGGCGGCCGATCTCGCGCTGCAGGCCGGCGATATCGCTTTCGTTGCGCGCGATCTGGGCTTTCATGTCGGCCACGCGATCCAGGTACTTCTGGTAGTTCTTGGCCTCGCTGCCCTGCTTCTCGGGCTCGCCGTTGTTGTATTCCTTGAGCAGTTCGGCCTGGCGGGCTTGCGCCTTCTTGAGCTCGGACTCGAGCACCGCGCGCGCGTCGCTGTCGCGTGCACGCTGGTCGGCACTCTCGACGCGCGGGCTGCCGGCGGGCGCGCGCGCGGCACTGCCCGTGGAGCCGCCGGCCGACGCGGTGGATGCGCCCGAAGGCCGCGTGCCCTGGACCACGGTGATGTTGCCGCCTTCCATCGGCTTGCAGCCCCGGCGTTGCGCATCGGTGGCGTTGTTCGTGTATTCGTTGCCGCAGCGCCAGACGCGCTCCTGCGCCTGCGCGCTCGGGCCGGCCAGCGCTGCGAACAGCGCGATGGCAAGGGTCAAGGTCTTCATGGTCGTCGGGTCGGTGGGAGGCATCGAGCCTTGCATTTTCTTGCAATTCGACGACGGGCCCTCCCGGCGGTTCCCCTGCAAAGAAAAAAGGACGGCCGAGGCCGTCCTTCTGGAACGCTGGAAGGAGATCCTTCGATTACAGCGAGTAGTACATGTCGAACTCGACCGGATGCGGCGCCATGCGGAAGCGCGTCACCTCGGTCATCTTGAGGTCGATGTAGGCGTCGAGCATCGAGTCGGTGAACACGCCGCCCTTGGTCAGGAATGCACGGTCCTTGTCGAGGTACTCCAGGGCCTGGTCGAGGCTGTGGCACACGGTGGGCACCAGCGCGTCTTCTTCCGGCGGCAGGTGGTACAGGTCCTTGGTGGCGGCTTCGCCCGGGTGGATCTTGTTCTCGATGCCGTCCAGGCCGGCCATCAGCAGGGCCGAGAAGCACAGGTAGGGGTTGGACGACGGATCGGGGAAGCGCGCCTCGATGCGGCGGCCCTTGGGGTTGCTCACGAACGGGATGCGGATCGAGGCCGAGCGGTTCTTGGCCGAGTAGGCCAGCTTCACCGGGGCTTCGAAGCCAGGCACCAGGCGCTTGTAGCTGTTGGTACCGGGGTTGGTGATGGCGTTCAGCGCGCGGGCGTGCTTGATGATGCCGCCGATGTAGTACAGGGCCGTGTCCGACAGGCCGGCATAGCCGTCGCCGGCGAACAGGTTCTTGCCGTCCTTCCAGATCGACTGGTGCACGTGCATGCCCGAACCGTTGTCGCCAGCGTAGGGCTTGGGCATGAAGGTGGCCGTCTTGCCGTAGGTGTTGGCCACGTTCCAGACGACGTACTTCAGGACCTGCGTCCAGTCGGCGCGCTGCACGAGCGTCGAGAACTTGGTGCCGATCTCGTTCTGGCCGGCGCCCGCCACCTCATGGTGGAACACTTCGACCGGGATGCCCAGCGATTCGAGCACCAGGACCATCTCCGCGCGCATGTCCTGCGTGCTGTCGACCGGGGGAACGGGGAAGTAGCCGCCCTTGGTGGTGGGGCGGTGGCCGCGGTTGCCGCCTTCGAGCTTGGCGCCGCTGTTCCAGGGGGCTTCGTATTCCTCGATCTCGCTGAACACGCGGCCGGGCTCGTTGCTCCAGCGCACGCCGTCGAAGATGAAGAATTCGGGTTCGGGACCGAAATAGGCGGTGTCACCCAGGCCGGTGGACTTCAGGTAGGCCTCGGCCTTCTTGGCCACCGAGCGCGGATCGCGGTCATAGGGCTTGCCGTCGGCGGGTTCCAGCACGTCGCACTGCATGAACAGCGTCGTCTCTTCGTAGAACGGGTCGATGTTGGCCGTGTTCGGGTCGGGCATGAGCTGCATGTCCGACGCTTCGATGCCCTTCCAGCCCGCCACCGAGGAGCCGTCGAAGGCGTGGCCGGCGGAGAACTTGTCCTCGTCGAAGGCGCTGATCGGCACCGTGACGTGCTGTTCCTTGCCGCGGGTGTCGGTGAATCGGAAGTCGACGAACTTGACCTCGTTTTCCTTGACGAGCTTCAGTACATCGGCGACGGTCTTGGCCATCAGGTTCTCCTGGTTTGGATGGTTGGTTGAGAGAAAAACGGATTCGGGGAATGCAGGTTCTGTGCCCATTCTCACCGCGGGTGGCGCACGACCCCGATACGCCTTTCGGCGGCCCGTCGGTCCGCATGACCCCGAAATGGTGCTCGAACGATCATCGCACCAACTCAGGGCCAATGGACGCACCAAAATCGATCAATCCGGACTTGAGTTGCGAGTAGGCGGCATCGAGCCGCGCGGCGTCGCCCTTCACGCCCAGCTCGATGTGACGCCCGTACTGAGGGTGATCCACGCTCGGCAGGCTGAAGACCTTCACGCCCGGGTGCGTCGCCTCCACGGCCTGCATCAGCGGGGTCAGGCTGGCCTCCATTGCACCGAAAACGATCACGGAGCGCTCGCTCACCCCGGGCGGCCGAGCCAGTTCGCCATAACGCGTGTCGAGCACCCACTCGACCATGGGCCAGGCCATGACGGGAAATCCGGGCACGAAATGGACGTCGCGCACGCTGAAGCCGGGAATCTTGTTGTACGGGTTGGGGATGATGGCCGCGCCCTCGGGAAACACCCCCATGTTGAGGCGATGCACGTTGTCGGGCCGGTCGGGCTCGTAGGGCACGCCCTGTTCGCGCGCCGTGTCCTGCATGCGTTCGCGGATCAGCGCCTCGGCCTGCGGATGCAACGCCAGCGGCACGCCCAGCGCCGCCGCCGCGCATTGGCGCGTGTGGTCGTCGGGCGTGGCGCCGATGCCACCGGTGGAAAACACGATGTCGCCCGAGGCGAAGGCGCGCCGCAGCGCGGCCGTGATGCGCACCGGATCGTCGCCCACGTACTCGGCCCAGGCCAGCGGCAGGCCGCGGGCGGCGAGCAGCTCGATCACCTTGGGCAGGTGCTTGTCGGCGCGCTTGCCGGAAAGGATCTCGTCGCCGACGATGATGAGCCCGAAGGCGCGCGGTGCGGCAGCGGAACTGCCGGTGGTGTTGGTCATGGCGAACCCCATTGGGAAAGTGCGGCGCGATCGGCGCCCGGTGCATCGGGCAGCGCGGCCGGCTCGGCCGCCGGCACCAGCGCGGCGGCGGCGCGTTGTGCGCGCAACTGCGCGAGTGCATCCAGCGCGTAGTGGGCGAACCAGAGCGCCGAGAAGGCGAAGACGACGGTGTAGATCCAGATCGCGACCGGCACCAGCACGAAGAAGGCGGCCGCGAAGAGCAGGCCGGAGGCCCAGACGATGCTCGGCGCCGCACCGAGGTAGCCGCACAGCACGCCGATGCCCAGCAGCGGCCAGCGGTGCTGGCGCAGCAGGGTGTTGCGTTCCTCAGTGCTGGCGTGGTCGGCCAGTGCGTCGAAGGCCATCACCCGCGCGGTGAGCCAGCCCCAGATCAGCGGCGGCAGCACCAGCACCAGCGGCGGGATGAGCCACAGCGGCATCGACACCACCAGCGCCACGACGGCGAGCACGGTCAGCCCGAGCGATCGGAAGACGCTGAGGACCAGCGAGGCGCCCCTCTTCTTCTCGAGCGTCGGGAAGCGCCGGTCGGCCACCAGGCGCGTGAGGGCGGGCGCCATGAAGGCGGCCACGATCAGCAGCGAGACCAGCACGACGGCGGGCGTGAGCGCCAGCACCACCACCAGCGGTGCCAGGAAGGTCTTCACGTCACCGGAGAACAGGCCCGACATCCAGCCCCAGAAGCTGGCCAGCAGCGGCCAGGCATCGAGCGCCTCTCGCGTCCAGGCAACGGCGGCGTCCCAGTACAGGTAACCCAGGCCCAGCGCAAGCAGCACCATCAGCACCAGGGGCAGCAGCGACAGGACGATGACCCGCGGATGCAGGCAATAGGCCACGGCGCGCCAGAAGGAATCGAGCAGGAGACGCATCCGTCAAAGCATACCTGGGGAAGGTATGACGGCCCCCACGCTCCCCGCTGCGCGAGGTCCGCTGCCCCCCCGAGGGGGCGCTCGCCGCCTTGGGGCGGCCCGGCGGCGGCGACACCACCCCCACGCTCCCCCGCTGCGCGAGGTCCGTTCAGCTGCGACCGACCAGCCGCCGCAGCCCCAGCCACTGCTGCGCCCAGAATCCGCGGCCGTAGTCGCGCACACGGCCGGTCGCGTCGGGCTCGACCTGGTCGCGGATGCCGGTCGCGTCGTAGCGGTCGTCGAAGTTGGCGGAGCGAAAGAGCATGTCCCACCAGGGCAGCAGAACACCGAAGTTGCGACCCCCCAGCGTCCTGGGCCCTTCCGACTCGTGGCCGATGCCGATCGCGTGGTGCAGGCGATGGAAGCGCGGGCTGATCCACAGGCGCTCGCCCAGGCGGCCGAAGGACAGCCGCAGGTTGGCGTGCTGCAGGCTCTGGCTGAGCTGGGTGAAGGCCACCACGGCGATGAACTGCCCCGGCGCCACGCCGATGAGCTGCGCCACCACCACGATGATCGCGTCGTGGATCAGGTCGTCGAGCAGGTGGTTGCGGTCGTCGCTCCACATCGTCATCTGGCGCTGCGAATGGTGCAGCGCGTGCAGACTCCACCACCAGTTGAAACGATGCTGGCCACGGTGGATGAGGTACTCGACGAAGTCCAGCACCACCAGGTAGATCGCAAAGGCCACCCAGGGGATGTCGGTCACGCCGGGCCACAGCTCGTCCAGGTGCAGGGTGCCCCACCCGGCCCCGCGCAACTCGCCCAGGAGCGCATCGAACAGCGGCGTGACGGCGAAAAACAAGACCAGGCGGAACAGGCCGAGCCGGTGGATCAGGGTGTAGAGGATGTCGATGCGGATGGCCTGCCGGTCGCGCACCGGCTCCACCGGACGCCAGCGCTGCAGCGGGCCGATCACCACCACCAGGATCAGGATCTGGATCACGCCCACGAGCAGCCAGCCGGTGGCGTCGAAGGCGTCCTCGGTCCAGCCGCCCAGGCCGGCCGCGAAGACCAGCGGCTGCACCACCGCCTCGAACAGCCACTGCTGCACGGCGGCGAACTGGTCGGTGAACCACTCGATCACGCGCAGCTCCTGCCAAGGCCCGGACCAGGCGCTTCGATCACCAAGATGCGTCTTAGTAATTTCATGAATCAAAAGTGGCCGTCTCGTCCAGCGGATGGGCGCGAGCAGCTATCGATTTCATAGTAGACCAGGCAACCTGACCGCGCGCTTTCACGGGTGCGCGACGATCCACTCGCGGTACGCCGGATGCTGGCGCAGCGTGCGGAAGCAGAAGCCCTTGGCCTTCAAACCCACGATCAGCGGCTCCAGGTCGGCCGGCGCCCACGGGTCCTGGCGCGACCAGATGCCCAGGTGCGCCAGCAGGATGTCGCCGGGCCGGATGTGTTCCAGCGCCTGCGCCAGCAGCTTGTCGTTGGGGTACTTGTCGCTCGGCAGCTCGTCGCCCAGGAAGCCGGCCGGCGACCAGCCGACGTGCGCGAAGCCGCAGGACTTGGCAGCCGCCAGCAGGCGCGGCGAGGTCTTGCCGCCGGGCGCGCGGAACAGCGGCAGCGGCTTCTTGCCGGTGATGTGCGCCAGCCGGTCGGTCGAGCGCTTGATCTCTTCGCAGTACTGCGCCGCGTCCCAGGTGAAGGTGCGTCCCGCGTACGCGCCGGCGCTCGGCTGGATCCGGAACCTGGCGTCCACCCCTTTCACGTCCCCTCGCCAGTACGCATGGTCGTAGGTGTGCGAGGCGAACTCGTGCCCCTCGGCGGCCCGAGCCTTCCACCACGGCGCCCAGCGGGCGTCCAGGCTGTCGCCGCCGTCCTGCGTCTTCTCGGCGGCGGCGAAGAAGGTGACCTTGACGTCCTGGCGCTTGAGCACCTCGGCCACCAGCGGCGCGATGCCCATGTGGCCAGTGTCGAAGGTCAGGTAGACCGGCTTGTCGCAATCATTCTGGGCCGCAGCGCCCGCGGATGCTGCGCAAGCCGCTATGAAAAATGTAGCAATCGACGCGCCTTGCCGCAGCGCGCGGGCGGGCCGGAAATCAGCGGACCTTGGCATGTTCGACCGTCCACACACCGTGGGGCGAGCGGCCCACGTTGACCGTGCGCACCACCTTGCCCGCCGTGAGGTCGACCACGCTGAGCTTCTTGGCCCAGCGCGAGGTGACGAAGAGCGTCTTGCCGTCGGCCGACACGTCCATGCAGTCGGGGCCGCCGGGCACGGGATAGGTGGCGGCCACCGTGAGCGTGGGGATGTCGATGCGGCTGATGGAGTTGGCGACGCGGTTGCTCACGAACACCGACTTGCCGTCGCCCGCCGAGCGGAACGCGTGCGCGCCCTTGCCAGTCGGGATCTTGCCGACCAGCTTCGGCTCCTTGCCCGCGACGTCGAAGACCTGCACGCCGTCGCCGCCGGTCAGGCCGACCAGCAGCGTCTTGCCATCGTGGATGCCGAACACGTCGGCCGGCATCGGCCCGGTGGGGATGCGCCAGCGAATGGCCTGGGTGGCGAGGTCGACGGCGATGAGTTCGTCGCTGTCCTGCATGGTGACGTAGGCTACCGTGCTCTTGCCGTCGATCCAGATGTGGCTGGGCGTCTTGCCGGTGGGGATGCGCTTGGCCAGCTGCAGGTTGCTGCCGTCCCAGCGGTAGACGTCGACGTGGTTCAGCCGGTTGCCGGCGGTCACGAACCACTTCATGTCGGGCGAGAACTGCAGCTGGTACGGGTCGATGATGCCGTAGACCGTGCGCTGGACCTCGCCCGTGCGCGGGTTGAAGAAGGTCAGGGAATCGCCCGCCGAGTTGGCCACGATCACCGACTTCTGGTCCGGCGTCATGTAGATGTGGTGCGGCTCCTTGCCCACCGCGACGCGGTTGCGTTCGGTCCAGGTGCCTGGATCGATCAGGCTGACCGAGGCGTCGAGCGAATTGAGCACGAAGAGCGGCGGCGTCGCCGCCGTGGCCAAAGCGGCAGGTTGGGCCGGGGCGGCCGCGCAGGCCAGCAGACAAACGAAAAGAGCCGCAAGGCGGCTCAGGGAGCGAACGGACAGACGCAAGACACGGCTCCGGAAAGGGACTGGGAAGTTTAACGAGCGAGGGCGCCGCGCCGCCGACAGGAGAGGCCTTCGCGATGTCCGGCCGCAGGCGCGCGCCGCGCGTCAGGCCGGGCCCGAAAGCCGCACCGCCTGCAGGTCCTCGGGCCTCAGCCAGCGCCACTGGCCGGGCGCCAGGTCGGCCGGCAGCACCAGGCCGCCGATGGCGCTGCGGTGCAGCGCCGTGACGCGGTTGCCCACGGCCGCGACCATGCGCTTGACCTGGTGGTACTTGCCCTCGGTGAGCGTGAGGCGCAGGTGGTGCGTGTCCACCGCTTCGGCCGCAGCCGCGCGCACGGGCTTCGGATCGTCGTCGAGCACCACGCCGGCCAGCAGGCGCCCGATCTGCGCCTCGGTCAGCGCATCGGCCGTCGTCGCCTCGTAGACCTTGGGCACATGGTGCTTCGGCGAGGCCATGCGGTGGATGAACTGGCCGTCGTCGCTGAGCAGCAGCAGGCCGGTCGTGTCCTGGTCGAGCCGGCCGATGGCCTGCACGCCGGGCTGCCCGCCCTTGACGGGGCGCTGGCGCAGCGGCGCGGGCAGCAGCGTGTAGACGCTGGGCCAGGCCGAGGGCTTCTGCGAGCACTCGGTGCCGGCCGGCTTGTGCAGCATCAGGTAGGCCTTGCCGTGGTACTCCCACGGCGTGCCCTGCACGGTGAAGCGCAGGCCCTCGGCCGCTATCAAATCCGTAGCTGGCTGCGCAGCATCCACGCCGTCCACAGCCACGAAACCCTGTTGAATGAGGCCGGCACAAACGCGACGCGTGCCGAAGCCCTGGCTGTAGAGGAGGTCCTGAAGTTCCATCAAGCGTGTCCAAGAACGACAAGGCGGCCGCGCCACGAGGAGCGCGGCCGCCCCAGGGCAGGAACGCGGGTCAGTAGCCCAGCGCCAGCCCCGTGTTGCGGCGCGGATCGTTGGCGCCGTAGAAGCGGTTGCTGCCCACCGGCTTGCCGCCCAGCGAGGGCGCGCCGACGATGATCGCGGCCAGGTGGTTGGCCGGTTGCGGCACGCCCAGGTTGTGGCCCATGTCGGTGAGGATCTTGCGCGTGTCGGGGCTCAGCGCATAGGGCTCGACGTTGGTCACGTCGGGCAGCCACTGCTGGTGGAAGCGCGGCGCATCGACGGCCTCCTGCACGTTCATGCCGTAGTCGATGGCATTGATCATGGTGAGCATCACGGCCGTGATGATGCGGCTGCCGCCCGGCGTGCCGACGACCATGACGGGCTTGCCGTCCTTGCTCACGATGGTCGGGCTCATCGACGAGAGCGGCCGCTTGCCCGGCTCGATCTTGTTGGCCTCGCCCTGCACCAGGCCGTAGAGGTTGGGGACGCCCACCTTCGAGGTGAAGTCGTCCATCTCGTTGTTCAGCAGCACGCCCGTCCTGGCGGCCGTGACCTTGGCGCCGAACCAGTCGTTGAGCGTGTAGGTCACCGACACGGCGTTGCCCCACCTGTCGGCGATCGAATAGTGCGTGGTGTTGCTGCCTTCATGCGGCGCCACGCCGGGCTTGATGTCCTTGGACACGCCCGCCTTCTTCGGGTCGATCACGGCGCGGATCTTCTCGGCATAGCCCTTGTCCAGGAGGCGGTCGAGCGGGTTCTTCACGAAGTCCGGGTCGCCCAGGTAGCTGTTGCGGTCCACGTAGGCGTGGCGCATGGCCTCGATCTGGTAGTGCGTGGCCTCGGCGGAGCGCCAGCCCAGGTCCTTGAGCGGGTAGCCCTCGAGGATGTTGAGCATCTCGCAGATGATGACGCCGCCCGAACTCGGCGGCGGCGCCGAGACCACGCGGTAGCCGCGGTAGTCGCATTCCACGGGCGCCATCTCGCGCGTCTTGTACTGCGCCAGGTCTTCGGCGGTGATGATGCCCTTGCCCGCCGCGCTCGAGTCGGCGATGGCCTTGGCCACCCAGCCCTTGTAGAAGCCATCGGTGCCCTTGGTGCTGACCTCGCGCAGGGTCCTGGCCAGGTCCTTCTGAACGATCTTCTCGCCGACCTTGAAGGCCTCGCCCTTGTTCAGGAAGATCGCCGCCGTCGCCGGGTCGGCCTTGAAGTCGGCCGTGGCGGTGTTGAACATGTCGATGTCGCCCTGCTCGAGCACGAAGCCCTTCTCGGCCAGGTCGATGGAGGGCTTGATGAGCGCGGCGCGCTGCAGGGTGCCGTACTTTTCGCGCGCGTACTCCATGCCCGAAACGCTGCCTGGCACGCCCACGGCCAGGTGGCCCTTGGTCGAGAGGCCCTTGACCACGTTGCCGTCCTTGTCGAGGTACATGTCGGGCTTGGCGGCCAGCGGCGCCTTCTCGCGGAAGTCGAGGAAGGTCTTGCGCCCGTCGGCGAGCTGGATGGTCATGAAGCCGCCGCCGCCGAGGTTGCCGGCCGCGGGGTAGACCACGGCCAGCGCGTAGCCGACGGCGACCGCGGCATCGACCGCGTTGCCGCCGCGCTTGAGCACGTCGACGCCCACCTTGGTGGCCAGGTGCTGGGCCGTGACGACCATGCCGTTCTCGGCCATGACCGGCGCCTGCGACGCCGCCATGGCCTGGCTGGCAGCGCCCAATGCGAGGGCAGCGGCCAGCGCGGCGCGCGTCGAATGGGTCCATGCAAACTGCTTCATCGTTGCCTCCTGTTTAAAAAATGCGAAGCGGAAGGGAAATCGCCAGGCCGGCCGCGCTCAGGCGATCAGCAGCGCCTTGTGGCGCAGGTCCTTGAGCACGAGTGCGACCTGCTGGCGGGTGAACTCGTGCAGCTCGGCCTCGTCGGTGATCGGCTTGTCGTCCTTGATGAAGCGAAGGCGGTCGGCACGCGCCTCGCTCTTGAGGTGCTGGGCCAGTTGCTCATGGGTGTGCGCTCCATCGAGCAGGGGCAGCACGCAGCGCTCGAGCAGGGACAGGCCCACCGACTCGTGCCATTGGTTGCACACGCTGGCGTCCTGGCCGGCCGCCAACGCCAGGCCGGGCAACTGTCGCACCGACATCAGGGCCTGCGGCGTCGCCGAAACGGCCGCCGCGGTGACGACCGGCGTGCGACGGATGCGCACGGCTCCGAGGATCAACAGTTCCTCGAGCATCAAGACCACCGCGCCTTCCACCGCCGCCAGCGGCTCGCCGATGCGCGCGGAGACGGCCTCGACCAGCGCGTCGACCGACACCGTCGCGGGGTAGCGCTCGTCCAGCACCTGGGCCACCGCCTTGTGGACGGGCAGGCGCAGCGTGATCCTGAGGTTGCGAATGGCGTTGCTCGGCTGCTCGCCGGCGTCAAGGACGAGTGGCGACCCATCGATGGCCGAGAAACTGCCGGCGTAGTGAAGCTTGCGCAGCCGCTCGCGATCGAGGCGATAGCGGATTTCGCCATTGCGCGCCTGCTTGACCAGGAGCGTCTGGCGAAAAGTGCGGTTGACCAGGAAATCCAGGTACTGCTCCATGAGGATCTGGCTGCCGCCGCATTCGCGCAGCAGCGGCTCCCGCACCTTGTCGCCGTAGTTCTGCACGAACATCGTCGACGGCTCGGCGTCGCACAGGTAGCTCAGGCCCTGGGCATCGGCGCGGTCGACGAACTCCTTGAAATAGCAGGGCGCGTTGCAAGGCTCGAGAAACTCGTGCAGCAGATAGGACTCGTGCGAGCCCCGCACGATGGGCATGGCCTCTTCCAGCGTCTTCTTCAGCACGCTGTCGGGCCTGGCCGATGCTTCGAGGAATTCGAGCATCCCGCGCGCATACGAGAGCTTCTCTTCGGGCGTGTCGCGCGGCCCGCCACGAAGGATCATCGCGTCGCGCACGATTTCGCGGGCCTTCCAGCCGGGATAGACGTTGTAGCTGATGTAGACGACGCCATCGGCGGCGAGGTTGCGAGAGCACACGCGCAGGATGGCCTCCTGCACCGCGCCAGGCACCCAACTGTAGACACCGTGGCAGATGATGTAGTCGAACTCGCCGAAGCGGTCGTCGATGTCAGTGATGCTGAGCGTGCGCATCTCCACGTTCGGCACGCGAACGTGGGCGAGCAGTTGCTGTCCCTGACCGATCTGCACCGGGGAGAGGTCCACACCCAGCAGCTTCGCCTGCGGATGCCGGGCACCCATCGGGATCAGGTTGCCGCCCGAAGCGCAACCCAGTTCGAGCACGCGCGCGCGCGCCGGCGAGGGAGCCTCGAGGCCGAACAGCCAGGCCAGCGCCTCGAGGTGTTCGATGGCACTCTGGGGGAAGGGGTGGGAATCGTAGGGAACGCTGTCGTAGTACGACGTGATCGTGCTGGTCAGTGCATCCGACATGCGATGGGTCCCTCGGCTCGATGATGGTTGTTCTTTTTCGGCTTCGTGCACGCCGCCGGCGACGTGCCGGCTGGCGACGAGCGCCGACTATAAGCCCGTGCATCGAGGACCACACAACAAAAAAGAAGGGCCGGATTCGTGGGAATCCGGCCCTTGCCGTGTGGTGGAGCTGGGGGGATTTGAACCCCCGTCCGCAAGCCATCGTCGCGCAGTTCTACATGTTTAGCGATCTGTTTTGGATCTCGCCACCGGCGTCGCGCAGTCGCACGCTCCACCGGCCGCCAGCACCCTTGAATCTCGCCGCCGCCCAAGGTGCCCGGACGGCGGCCAGCCAATGTAATTAACCTTGCAGCCGGGAGGCGTCAGATTGCTCTAACGCCCCCTTGCCCAGCCCATCGGCCAACTGTTGCAAGGCTCACCGGGTTTAAGCGGCGAGTGCGAAACGTTCGTCGTTTGCAGTTAGTTTGTTTGAATCTGTTTAACGAGCGCATTCAGCTCGACATGCCCCGCTGCGATCCCGAACCCACGTCGAAACCAGTGCAGCCCCTGGACTCGTTATTTTAGTCCGCGCGCAGCCATTTCAAGAGCTCGAGGGGCGAAGCGATGGCGGCATCGGCCCTCCAGAGGGTGGTGTCGGCGTCGGCGCCCAGGTATCCATAGGTCGCGGCAATGGTGCGCATACCCGCGGCGCGGCCCGCCACCATGTCGCGCTCGTCGTCTCCGACATAGATGCATTCGTCCGCCGGGAGGCCGAGCCGGCGCGCGGCTTCGAACAGCGGCTCCGGGTGCGGCTTGGCGTGGGGCGTACTGTCGCCGCTCACGATGGCACCCGCGCTGCCGAACAAGGGCAGCGATGCGGTGAGCGGTTCGGTGAAGCGCCTGGACTTGTTGGTGACCACGCCCCATGCGAGCCCGGCATCGCGCAGCGCAGCGACCAACTCCGGGACTCCGTCGAAGATGAAGGTGTTGTCCAGCATGCGGGCCTCGTAGTTCCGGAAGAACTCCTCGCGCAGGGTGGCGAACTCCGGCACCTCGGGCGTGATGCCGAAGGCCACGCCCAGCATCCCGCGTGCGCCGGCCCCGGCCATGGGCCGGTAGTCGGCCAGGGGGAGCGACGCAAGACCGCGGTCGGTGCGCATCTTGTCGGCCGCCGCGCCCAGATCGGGAGCGCTGTCGATCAGGGTGCCGTCGAGATCGAACAGCACCGCACGTGGACGCCACGGGCTCATGCAGCCACCGCCGGCTTGCGCGTTGCGACGAGGTAGTTCACGCCGGTATCGGCGTTCAACCAGTAGCGCCGCGTGACCGGGTTGTATGCCATCCCCCTCATCGGGCCCATCGCCAGCCCCGCGGCTCGGCAATGCGCCGCCAGTTCGCTGGGTCGGATCAGCTTGCGGTACTCGTGCGTGCCGCGTGGCAGCATGCCCAGCACGTACTCGGCGCCGACGATCGCAAGGAGGAAGGCCTTGGCATTGCGGTTGATGGTGGAGAAGAACACCCGACCACCAGGCTTGACCAGATCGGCGCAGGCCTGGACCACGGAGGCGGGATCGGGGACATGCTCCAGCATCTCCATGCAAGTCACCACGTCGAAGCTGGCAGGCGCCTCGGCCGCCAGCGCCTCGGCGCTGACTTCCCTGTACTTGACGCCGCGCGTACCGGCTTCGAGCGCGTGCAGTTGGGCGACCTTCAAGGCCTTGGTGGCCAGATCGATGCCCAACACGTCCGCGCCGCGGCGCGCCATCGAGTCAGCCAGGATGCCGCCGCCGCAGCCCACATCCAGCACATGGCGCCCTGCCAGTCCCACTTGGGACTCGATCCACTCGAGCCTCAGCGGATTGATTTCATGCAGTGGCCGGAATTCGCTGTCGAGGTCCCACCAGCGGTGGGCGAGTTCGGAGAATTTCGCCAACTCAGCAGGGTCGGCATTGAGGTTGTCTGTCATGTCGGCAGATTATCAAGTCGCATGCGCGGACGCGGGAGGCAGATCAGAACCATCGCGCGCCGTCGTCGAAATAAAAAAAACCCCGCCGAGGCGGGGTTCTTCAAAGCCGAAGCTTGTGGAATCAGTTGGGGCGGGTGCCGACCACTTCGATTTCCACGCGGCGGTTCTTGGCGCGGCCTTCCTTGGTGCGGTTGTCCGCGATCGGCTGGCTCTTGCCCTTGCCTTCGGTGTACACGCGGTTGCGCTCGATGCCCTTGCTGACCAGGTAGGCCTTGACGGCTTCGGCACGACGCACCGACAGACGCTGGTTGTAGGCGACGCTACCGATCGAGTCGGTGTGGCCGACAGCGATGATGACTTCGAGGTTGATGCCGCGGATCTTCGAGACCAGATCGTCCAGCTTCGCGCGACCTTCGGGCTTGAGCACCGACTTGTCGAAGTCGAAGAAGGCGTCGGCAGCGAAGGTGACCTTCGAGGCGGCGACCGGCGGAGCAACCGGGGCAGCAGGCGCAACCGGAGCGGCAGGGGTCGCTGCGGGTGCAGGAACCAGAGCGCCGTCGCAGCCGACGGCGGCGGTGGCGGGCGTCCAGTTGGCATCGCGCCAGCACAGTTCGTTGGTACCGTTCTTCCAGACCAGTTCGCCGGTGCCGTTCTGCCAGTTGTCGATCACGGGACCACCGTTCGCGGCGGTGACACGGGTCTGCGCGCCGGCGGCCGTGGCGAGCGCAGCGACTGCAAACATCATCGCCACTTTATTCAGTTTCTTCATGGTTCTCCTCTTGGGGGAAAAAGCCGCAGCCGCGCTGCGAAACAAGGACGTCTCAAGTGACCACCACCCAAAACGTTCAGATGATTGTGCCATAGGGTCTTTCCCAAACCGGCCGCGCCACGGCGCCAAAGCGTAGGACTGAGGCGGAATCCGGGCGTTGTGTTGCGGCCTTACGACAAGGCGCAGGACGTAAAATCGTGGGTTCCCGTCGCCCGACCGCCCCTGCATGACCTCGTTCGCCAAAGAAACCCTGCCCATCAGTCTCGAAGAGGAAATGCGGCGCAGCTACCTCGATTACGCGATGAGCGTGATCGTGGGACGCGCGCTTCCAGACGCCCGCGACGGCCTGAAGCCGGTTCACCGGCGCGTGCTGTATGCCATGCACGAGCTGAACAACGACTGGAACCGTCCCTACAAGAAGTCGGCGCGCATCGTGGGCGACGTGATCGGCAAGTACCACCCGCACGGCGACCAGTCGGTCTACGACACCATCGTGCGTCTGGCGCAGGATTTCTCGATGCGCCACATGCTGGTGGATGGGCAGGGCAATTTCGGTTCGGTGGATGGCGACAACGCCGCAGCCATGCGCTATACCGAAATCCGCCTGGCAAAAATTGCGCACGAAATGCTGGCGGATATCGACAAGGAAACGGTCGATTTCGGCCCGAATTACGACGGCAGCGAAAAAGAGCCGATCGTTTTACCAAGCAAATTGC
Source organism: Comamonadaceae bacterium ALPHA2B (assembly GCA_005503065.1). Taxonomy (GTDB): domain Bacteria; phylum Pseudomonadota; class Gammaproteobacteria; order Burkholderiales; family Burkholderiaceae_C; genus Xenophilus. The sequence continues at coordinate 172,545 of SCOE01000005.1, read as the reverse complement.
CCAATTTGCTGGTGAATGGTTCCGGCGGTATTGCGGTGGGCATGGCGACGAATATTCCGCCGCACAACCTCAATGAAGTGGTCGATGCCTGCCTGCACCTGCTGCGCCAGCCCGAGGCCACGATCGAGGAGCTGATGGAGATCATCCCGGCCCCCGACTTCCCCACCGCCGGCATCATCTACGGCATCAACGGCGTCAAGGACGGCTACCGCACCGGCCGCGGGAAGGTGGTGATGCGCGCCAAGTGCCACTTCGAGGACATCGACCGCGGCCAGCGACAGGCAATCATCGTCGACGAGCTGCCCTATCAGGTCAACAAGAAGACGCTGCAGGAGCGAATGGCCGAGCTGGTGCACGAGAAGAAGCTCGAGGGCATCAGCCACATCCAGGACGAGTCCGACAAGTCGGGCATGCGCCTGGTGATCGAGCTCAAGCGCGGCGAAGTGCCCGAGGTGGTGCTCAACAACCTCTACAAGCAGACTCAGCTGCAGGACACCTTCGGCATCAACATGGTGGCGCTGGTCGATGGCCAGCCGAAGCTGTGCAATCTCAAGGACCTGATCCAGGTCTTCCTGCAGCATCGGCGCGAGGTCGTCACGCGGCGCACGGTCTTCAACCTGCGCAAGGCGCGGGATCGCGGCCACGTGCTGGAAGGCCTGGCGGTGGCACTGGCCAACATCGACGACTTCATCGCCATCATCCGCAACGCCCCCACTCCCCCGGTGGCCAAGGCCGAGCTGATGGCGCGCTCGTGGGACAGCAAGCTGGTGCGCGAGATGCTGACCCGCTCGCGTGCCGATGGCGGCACGGTGAACGCCGACGACTACCGGCCCGAAGGCCTCGAGCGCGAGTACGGCCTGCACAGCGACGGCCTGTACCGTCTGTCGGAAACGCAGGCCCAGGAAATCCTGCAGATGCGCCTGCAGCGCCTGACCGGCCTGGAGCAGGACAAGATCGTCGCCGAGTACAAGGAGGTGATGTCGGAGATCGACGACCTGCTCGATATCCTTGCCCGCCCCGAACGCGTCTCCACCATCATCGGCGACGAACTGACGAGCCTGAAGCAGGAGTTCGGCCAGACCAAGCTGGGTGCGCGACGCAGCCAGGTGGAACACAGCGCCTACGACCTGTCGACCGAGGACCTGATCACGCCGACCGACATGGTCGTGACGCTTTCGCACAGCGGCTACATCAAGAGCCAGCCTTTGAGCGAATACCGCGCCCAGAAGCGCGGCGGCCGCGGCAAGCAGGCGACGGCGACCAAGGAAGACGACTGGATCGACCAGCTCTTCATCGCCAACACGCACGACTACATCCTGTGCTTCTCCAACCGCGGCCGCCTGTACTGGCTCAAGGTGTGGGAGGTGCCGGCAGGCTCGCGCAATTCGCGCGGGCGCCCCATCGTCAACATGTTCCCGCTCGCCGAGGGCGAGAAGATCAACGTCGTGCTGCCGCTCACGGGCGAGACGCGCAACTTCCCGGCCGACCGGTACATCTTCATGGCAACCTCGATGGGCACGGTGAAGAAGACGGCGCTGGACGAATTCAGCAACCCCCGCAAGGCCGGCATCATTGCCGTGGACCTGGATGCCGGCGACTACCTCGTGGGCGCTGCGCTGACCGACGGCCAGCACGACGTGATGCTGTTCTCGGACGGCGGCAAGGCCGTGCGCTTCGACGAGAACGACGTGCGGCCGATGGGGCGAAACGCCCGCGGCGTGCGCGGCATGATGCTCGAGGAAGGCCAGGGCGTGATCGCCATGCTGGTGGCCGAGGACGAGCAGCAGAGCGTGCTCACGGCCACCGAGAACGGCTATGGCAAGCGCACGAGCATCGTCGAATACACGCGGCACGGCCGGGGAACCAAAGGCATGATCGCGATCCAACAGAGCGAGCGAAACGGCAAGGTCGTCGCCGCCACACTGGTCCGCGCGGACGACGAGATCATGCTCATCACCGACAAGGGCGTGCTGGTGCGCACCCGCGTGGCCGAGATCCGGGAACTCGGCCGCGCCACGCAGGGCGTCACCCTCATCGGCCTCGACGAAGGCGCCAAGCTCAGCGGTCTGCAGCGCATCGTGGAAAACGATGCCAACGGCGCCGCGGACGGCGACGACTCTTCCACCCCATCAACGGAGAACACCCAATGAAACAACTCAAACGCATCCTGCTCGCCACCACCCTTGCGTCCGCCGCCACCGCCGGCTGGGCACAGGACAAGGCGACGCTCATCAAGCAGTTCGTCGACATCCAGAAGCCCGCTGTCGAGATGATGGCCCGCGGCATCGTCCAGAGCACGTCCGATCCGGTCGCCGCCGCAGCGTCCGAATATCTCAGCACCCGTGTCGCGGCCGACAAGCGTGACGCCGCAGCCAAGGCCGCCGACGAAGAATTCCGCAAGTACTTCGACGCCACCTTTCCGATCGTGCGGGACAAGGCCGCCCAGGTCTTCCCGGGTGTCGTGACGCCGATCCTCGAACAGGACTTCACCGAAGACGAGCTCAAGACGCTGATGGCCTGGCTCAATTCGCCCGTGAGCCGCAAGTTTGCCGAGACCAGCGGCAAGATGCAGCAGGCCCTGGGCCAGAAGATCGTGGGTGACCTGCGCAGCACGCTGGAACCCAAGGTCGAGAAGCTCAACGTCGACGTGGCGAAGGCCATCGGCGCCCCGACTGACGGCGGCCAGGCTGCTGCGCCCAAGTCGGGCGGCGCCAAGGCACCGGCGAAGAAGTGACAACGCCCTTGCCCCGCCGCCCCTACAACTTCTCCGCTGGTCCGGCCACGATGCCGGAGGCGGTGCTGCAACAGGCCGCCGCCGAGATGCTCGACTGGCATGGCAGCGGCATGGGCGTGATGGAGATGAGCCACCGGGGCAAGGAATTCGGCGAGATTCTTGCGCAGGCCGAGGGCGACCTGCGCCGCCTGCTGCATGTGCCCGAGCAGTTCCACATCCTGTTCATGCAGGGCGGCGGGCTTGGCGAGAACGCCATCGTGCCCCTGAACCTGTCGCGGGGCGGCATCGTCGACTTCGTGATCACCGGCAGTTGGAGCATCAAGTCGCACAAGGAAGCGCGGCGCTATTGCGATGCACGCATCGCCGCCAGCAACGCCGAAGGCGGCCACCTGGACCTGCCCGACCCGTCCGGCTGGCAGCTCAGCAGCAGCGCTTCGTATGTGCACCTGTGCTCCAACGAGACGATCAACGGCATCGAGTTCCAGGAGCTTCCCGACCTGAAGGCGCTCGGTAGTTCAGCGCCGCTGGCCATCGATTTTTCGTCGCATGTGGCCTCGCGGCCCGTGGACTGGTCGCGTGTCGGGCTGGCCTTCGGCGGCGCGCAGAAGAACCTGGGACCGGCCGGCCTCACGCTGGTCGTGGTGCGTGACGAACTCCTGGGCCACGCGCTGGACATCTGCCCGAGCGCCTTCAACTACCGCACGGTCGCCGACAACCAGTCGATGTACAACACGCCGCCGACCTGGGGCATCTACATCGCCGGCCTCACCTTCCAGTGGCTGCTGGCGCAGAAGGAAGGCGAACTGACCGGCGTCGAGGCGATGGCCCGGCGCAATGCCGCCAAGGCGAAGCTGCTCTACGACGCCATCGATGGCTCGTCCTTCTACAGCAACCGGGTCGCCGTTGAATGCCGTTCGCGAATGAACGTGCCCTTTTTCCTCGCCGACGAAAGCCGGAATGCCGCCTTCCTGGAAGGCGCCCGTGCCGCCGGCCTGCTGCAGCTCAAGGGCCACAAGTCGGTGGGCGGCATGCGCGCCAGCATCTACAACGCGATGCCTCTGGAGGGCGTCCAGGCGCTGGTCGCCTACATGAGAGAATTCGAGCGATTGCATGCCTGAATGCACGCGCGCCCGATGACCTCTCCCGCCGACTCGCCCACTTCCATCGACTCCCCTGCCAGCCTCGCCGATCTGCGGGTGCAGATCGACGCGCTCGACGACCAGCTGCTGCAACTGCTCAATGCACGGGCCCGCGTGGCGGAACAGGTCGGCGAGGTCAAGAAGCGGGAAGGAACGCCCTTCTTCCGTCCCGACCGCGTAGCGCAGGTGATCGAGAAGGTCCGGCGCAACAACGCGGGCCCACTCAAGGGCGCGCATGTTGCGGCCATCTGGCGCGAAATCATGTCGGCTTGCCTGGCTCTCGAGTCGCCGCAGCGCGTCGCGGTGCTGGGGCCGGAGGGCACCTTCTGCGAACAGGCCGCCATCGAGTACTTCGGCGGTGCCGCAGACCTCGTCTATTGCGCCAGCTTCGACGAGGTGTTCCACGCCACGGCCAGCGGCAGTGCGCAGTACGGCGTCGTGGGAGTAGAAAACTCCAACGAGGGCGTCGTCACCCGCTCGCTGGACATGTTCCTGCAATCACCCACGCATGTCGTGGGTGAGGTCAGCCTGCTGGTCCGCCACAACCTGCTGCGCCAGACGAATTCCCTGGACGGGATCGAGGCCGTGCTGGCCCATCCACAGGCGCTGGCGCAGTGCCAGGGCTGGCTTGCCAAGCATCTGCCGAAGGCCGAGCGGCGCGCCGTCTCGAGCAACGCCGAAGGCGCACGCCTGGCGGCCACCAACCCGGCCTGGGCCGGCCTGGCGAGCGAACGTGCAGCGACCGAGTACGGCCTGCACATCGTGGCGCATGCGATCCAGGACGACGCGTACAACCGCACGCGCTTCGCCGTCATCACCCTGCCCACGACGCTCGCCATGCCGCCGGCGTCGGGCCGCGACTGCACGAGCCTCGTGGTCTCGGTGCCCAACCGACCCGGGGCCGTGCACGACCTGCTGGTGCCGCTGAAGACCCACAACGTGTCGATGACGCGCTTCGAGTCGCGTCCTGCGCGCACCGGCCAGTGGGACTACTACTTCTACATCGACCTGGACGGCCACCCGAGCCAGCCCCACGTCGCAGCGGCGCTGGCCGAGCTGCGTGCGCTGTGCGCGTTCTACAAGGTGATCGGCGCCTACCCGGTGAAGGCCTGAGATGTCGACACACACGCCCGGCACACCGTGTAGTAGCGCTGCCTTCTTCTGGGGAGCAGGCCTGCCGCAGGCCTGCTCGTCGGAGGCCTGATGTTCGACCAACTCGGCCTGATCGGCTGCGGCCTCATTGGCGGTTCGTTCGCGCTGGCACTCAAGCAGGCGCGCTTGGTCAAGCGCGTGGTGGGCTACAGCAAATCGCCCTCGACCACGGAGCGCGCCCGCCAGCTGGGCGTGATCGACGTGGCCGCCCCGTCCGCCCTTCTCGCCGTCTCGGGCGCCGACCTGGTGCTCATCGCCGTGCCCGTCGCGGCATCCGAGGCGACCTTCAAGGCGATCCGCCACGGCATCTCCGACAACGCCCTGGTGATGGACGTGGGCTCGACCAAGCGCGACGTGATCACCGCCGCCGAACGCGGCCTGCAGCAGCGGCTGTCCCACTTCGTGCCCGCACACCCGATCGCGGGCAAGGAGCTGTCAGGCGTCGAGCACGCCGAAGCCGGCCTCTTCGTCGATCGGCAGGTGGTGCTGACGCCGGTCAGGTCCACGCGGCGCGCCAATCTGCAGCGCGCATCGCAGGTGTGGACCGACATCGGCGCCAAGGTCATCCACATGGCGCCCGATGCCCACGATGCCGCCTTCGCAGCGGTGAGCCACCTGCCGCATCTGCTGGCCTTCGCCTTCACCAACGCCGTCGCCGGGCAGCCCGACGGATCGCAGTTCCTGGCATTGGCGGGCAGCGGTTTCCGCGACTTCTCGCGCATCGCCGCCAGCGACCCCGCCATGTGGCGCGATGTGCTGTTGGCCAACCGCGAGCAGGTGCTGCTGCAGTCGCAGGCCTTCCGCAAGGCGCTGCTGCAGATGGAAGCACTCATTGCCTCAGGCGACGGCAAGTCGCTCGAGCAGGCGATCGCCGCAGCCAGCCGCACCCGCGCCCAATGGCAGCTGGCAGCGCCCCACTCGCCGGCGAACGACTGACGATGTACGCCACACCTTTTCTCGACGTCCCTCCTCTCGTGGCGGCCGGCGGCTCGGTTCGCCTGCCGGGTTCCAAGAGCATCTCCAACCGCGTGCTGCTGCTGGCCGCCCTGGCGCAAGGCACCACCACCGTCCACGACCTGCTCGATTCCGACGACACCCGCGTGATGCTCGACGCGCTGGCAGCGCTCGGCTGCGGCCTGCACCGGGATGGCGGCGTGCTGCGCATCGACGGGCTCGGTGGCCGCCTGGGCGAGGAGGTCCGCCAACGCGCTTTGTCGCTGTTCCTCGGCAATGCCGGCACGGCCATGCGGCCGCTCACTGCCGCGCTCGCCCTGCTGGGCGGTGATTTCGAACTGCGCGGCGTGCCGCGCATGCATGAGCGCCCGATTGGCGATCTGGTCGACGCGCTGGTGCAGCTGGGCTGCCAGGTCGAGTACCTCGGCAACCCCGGCTTTCCGCCCCTGCGCATCCGGCCCGTCGCGGCATCTGCGCTGCAACTCGACCTGCCGATCCGGGTGCGCGGCGACGTGTCGAGCCAATTCCTCACCGCCCTGCTCCTGGCGTTGCCGCTGGCGGCCAGCACGCGCCCGATCACCATCGAGGTGATCGGCGAGCTGATCTCCAAGCCGTACATCGAGATCACGCTGAACCTGCTCGCGCGCTTCGGCATCGACGTGCAACGCGACGGCTGGTCGCGCTTCGTCATCCCGACCGGCGCGCAGTACTGCTCGGCGGGCGATGTCCTCGTCGAGGCGGATGCCTCGTCTGCTAGCTATTTCATAGCGCTTGGCGCAATAGCAGCGGGCGTTCCGGGCCAAAATGGCTTGAAGATCGAAGGCGTGGGCGCGGACTCCATCCAGGGCGACATCCGCTTCGTCGAGGCCGCACGGCAGATGGGCGCACAGGTCACCAGCGGCCCCAACTGGCTACAGATCGAGCGCGGCGCCTGGCCGCTGCGCGCCATCGACATCGACGCCAACCACATCCCCGATGCGGCGATGACGCTGGCCGTCATGGCACTCTATGCCGACGGTCCCAGCACGTTGCGCAACATCGCAAGCTGGCGTGTGAAGGAAACCGACCGCATCGACGCCATGGCGGCCGAACTGCGCAAGCTCGGGGCCACTGTCGATGCCGGCCCGGACTTCCTCCGGATCGAGCCGCTGGCGCGCGGCCACTGGCGGCGCGCCAGCATCCATACCTACGACGACCACCGGGTGGCGATGTGCTTCTCGCTCGCGGCCTTCAATCCGGACGGGCTGCCGGTTCGCATCCTCGACCCCAAGTGCGTGGGCAAGACCTTCCCGGACTACTTCGAGGCGCTGTTCTCGGTGGTCCGGCCCGCCGAGGTACCCGTGATCTGCGTGGACGGCCCCACCGCCTCCGGCAAGGGCACGCTCGCGGCCGAGATCGCTCGACGGCTCGGCTACCACTACCTCGATTCGGGCGCCCTCTACCGGGTCGCGGGCCTGGTCATGCGGCGCGCGGGACTGGAGGCCGGCCCGGCCGACGAAGCCCGCATCGCCGAGCTCGCCCGCGGCCTGGCCCTGCGCTTCGAAGCCGGCCAGGTTCTGCTGGCCGGCGAGGACATCACCGACGCGATCCGCACCGAGGCGGCAGGCATGGACGCGTCTCGCGTGTCGGCGCTGCCGGCGGTGCGCGAAGCCCTGCGCGAGCTGCAGCTGTCCTTCCGCCGGCTGCCGGGCCTGGTGGCGGACGGGCGCGACATGGGCACCGTCATCTTCCCCGACGCTTCCTTGAAGGTCTACCTGACGGCCAGCGCTGCGCACCGCGCGGAGCGCCGGCATAAGCAGTTGATTTCAAAGGGAATTTCGGTTACACTCGACAGTCTTCGCGCCGACTTGGAAGCGCGTGACGCCAGGGACTCTTCCCGCAGCGTCGCGCCGCTGAAGCCCGCCGAAGACGCCCGCCTCCTGGACAACTCCGACCAAAGCATCGAGCAATCGGTGGATCAGGTCTTGGCTTGGTGGCGGCAGGTGCAGCCTTTCGACGCCCGCTGAAGCAGGCCTTGAAGGCTCGGGCCTCCGGCACAACCTCTGCCGGGCGGTCCTTGGTCCAGCAGGTCCTCCTCGCGCGTCAGCGCACCGGCCTGCTGGTTGTTCAACCCCAACCGGGGTCACTTCCCATGTGGCCCAAACCGCCGTCTCCAGTCTTAGAAACAGCCGCACGCGATGTTGCATTGGCGGCCGGAAACCTGGGTGGACGGAACAGGAAACTCAATGTCTGAATCTTTTGCCGCTCTCTTCGAAGAGTCCCTCCAGCGTTCCGAAATGCGCGCAGGCGAGGTCATCACCGCCGAGGTGGTGCGTGTCGAGCACAACCACGTGGTGGTCAATGCCGGCCTGAAGTCCGAAGCCTACGTGCCGATCGACGAGTTCAAGAACGACAAGGGCGAACTCGAAGTGCAAGCCGGCGATTTCGTGTCGGTGGCCATCGGCTCCGTCGAGAACGGCTACGGCGACACGATCCTCTCGCGTGACACCGCCAAGCGCCTCGCTTCGTGGCTCGCGCTCGAGAAGGCCCTGGAATCCGGCGAATTCGTCACCGGCACCACCAGCGGCAAGGTCAAGGGCGGCCTCACGGTGCTGGTCAACGGCATCCGCGCCTTCCTGCCGGGTTCGCTGATCGACACCCGTCCGATCAAGGACCTGACCCCCTTCGAGAACAAGACCCTCGAATTCAAGGTCATCAAGCTCGACCGCAAGCGCAACAACGTCGTGCTGTCGCGCCGTGCCGTGGTCGAAGCCAGCATGGGCGAAGAACGCGCCAAGCTGATGGAAACGCTGAAGGAAGGCGCCGTGGTCCGCGGCGTGGTCAAGAACATCACCGAATACGGTGCGTTCGTCGACCTCGGCGGCATCGACGGCCTGCTGCACATCACCGACATGGCCTGGCGCCGTGTCCGCCACCCGAGCGAAGTCGTTCAGGCCGGCCAGGAAATCACCGCCAAGATCCTCAAGTTCGACACCGAGAAGAACCGCGTGTCGCTGGGTCTCAAGCAGATGGGCGACGACCCGTGGATGGGCGTCTCGCGCCGCTACCCGCAGGGCACCCGCCTGTTCGGCAAGGTCACGAACATCGCCGACTACGGCGCGTTCGTCGAGCTGGAGCCGGGCATCGAAGGCCTGGTCCACGTCTCGGAAATGGACTGGACCAACAAGAACATCGCCCCGAACAAGATCGTGTCGCTGGGTGACGAAGTCGAAGTCATGGTCCTCGAGATCGACGAAGACAAGCGCCGCATCAGCCTGGGCATGAAGCAGTGCAAGGCCAACCCCTGGCAGGAATTCGCGCAGAACACCAAGCGCGGCGACCGCGTCAAGGGCCCGATCAAGTCGATCACCGACTTCGGCGTGTTCGTCGGCCTGGCCGCCGGCATCGACGGCCTGGTGCACCTGTCCGACCTCTCGTGGAACGAAGCCGGCGAAACCGCCGTTCGCAACTACAAGAAGGGCCAGGAAGTCGAAGCGATCGTGCTGGCCGTCGACGTCGACCGCGAGCGCATCAGCCTGGGCATCAAGCAACTCGACGGCGACCCGTTCACCACGTTCACGACGGTGAACGACAAGGGCCAGATCGTGACCGGCAAGGTCAAGACCGTGGACCCGCGCGGCGCCGAGATCGACCTGGGCAACGACGTGGTCGGCTACCTGCGTGCGTCGGAAATCTCCCGCGACCGCGTGGAAGATGCCCGCAACGTGCTCAAGGAAGGCGACGAAGTCACGGCCGTGGTGGTCAACGTGGATCGCAAGACCCGCAACATCCAGCTGTCGATCAAGCAGAAGGACATGGTCGACCAGCAGGAAGCCATGGCCAGCCTGAGCCAGCAGTCGGCCCGTGAGAACGCCGGCACGACCAGCCTGGGCGCCCTGCTGCGCGCCAAGCTGGACAACAGCGACAAGTAAGCCGCCGCACAAGCGGTATCCGGACACGGCGAGGCTTGCCTCGCCGTGTTTCCATCTGCCGACCCATGACACGCTCCGACCTGGTTGAAGAACTCGCCGCCCGCTTCGCGCAGCTGACGCATCGCGACGCCGAGTACGCCGTCAAGACCATCCTCGACGCAATGAGCGACGCCCTGGTGCGCGGCCATCGCATCGAGATTCGTGGCTTCGGCAGCTTCTCCGTCAGCCGCCGCCCGCCGCGCATCGGACGCAACCCGCGTTCGGGCGAAAGCGTGCAGATCCCCGAGAAGCGGGTGCCGCACTTCAAGCCGGGCAAGGCCCTGCGCGAGGCGGTGGATGCCCGCAGTGCGGAGATGGAGGCCGAGCGCGAGCATCGCGAGAGGCCGGCGCGCACAGGCACCTAGAATCGTCCCGCCAACGGGACCCGCATGAAACGCCTTCGCCTCCACGCTTCCCGCTCCGTGGGGTCGCTTCCCCCTAGAAGGGGTGCATGTCACCTTGGAGCGGGCCGGCGATGAAATACTTCCTGTGGCTGCTCAAGGCAGCCATTTTTTTTACCCTGTTCGCCTTCGCGCTGAACAACCAGCACGACGCGACCGTCTACTTCTTCTTCGGCACCTACTGGCGCGCGCCGCTGGTGCTGGTGGTGCTGGCGGCCTTCGCGGGCGGCATGGTCGTCGGCGCGCTGGGCATGCTCCCCGGCTGGTGGAAGCATCGTCGTGCCGCCACCCAGGCGCCTCAGCCGACTGCCGGCGTCGCCGTGAATCCCGCGCCCGAAGGCACAGCCACCGGCACGGCCCAGGAACCCCAGATCGCCCGCCAGCATGGACTTTGATTTCAGTTGGCTCCTGCTGGGCCTGCCTGTGGCCTTCGTGCTGGGCTGGCTCGCATCGCGCCTCGACCTGCGCCAGCTGCGGCTCGAGAACCGGCAGGCGCCCAAGGCTTACTTCCGCGGCCTGAACTTCCTGCTCAACGAGCAGCAGGATCAGGCCATCGACGCTTTCATCGAGGCGGTGCAGAACGACCCCGACACGCAGGAGCTGCACTTCGCGCTCGGCAATCTGTTTCGCCGGCGGGGCGAGTACCAGCGCGCCGTGCGCGTGCACGAGCACCTGCTCGGCCGCGGGGACCTGAGCCGCGCCGACCGCGACCGCGCGCAGCACGCCCTGGCGCAGGACTTCCTGAGCGCGGGCCTGCTCGACCGCGCCGAGGCGGCGCTGCAGAAGCTGGAAGGCACGCGCTACGAGAACGAATCGCGCCTGGCCCTGCTGGCCATCTACGAACGCTCCCGCGAGTGGGCGCAGGCCGAGATCGTGGCCAGCAAGCTCGACGCGTCGGAGCAGGCCAGCTACGGCACCCGCCGGGCGCACCACCTGTGCGAACAGGCATCGGAGCAGGCCTCCAAGGGCGCACTGGACGAGGCCATGCGCCTGCTGCGCCAGGCGGCAGCGCTGGCACCCGAGGCACCCCGGCCGCCGATCGATATCGCCGCGCTCCAGCTGCGCAGCGGACAGGCGGCCGAAGCCTTCGACACGCTCATGGCGCTGGCCGACACGGCGCCGATGGCCCTGCCGCTCTATGCCGCGCAGCTGCAGCAGACCGCCGTTGCCGCCCATCGCAGCGGCGAGGCGCTGGCCTTGCTGCAGCGGCGCTATGCGCAGGCGCCGTCGATCGACGTGGTCGAAGCCATCGTCGCACTGGGCGGACAGCTTCAGCCGGCCGGCGAGGGCCAGGAGGCCACGACCTCCACGCCGCGCGACGGCTACCTCGCGCACCTGGCGCGGCAGCCGGGCTCGCTGGTCGCCGCCTCGCGCTGGCTGGCGGGCGAACAGTTCTCCGACGACGCACACACCCATCCGCCGGTCCAGCGCGCGCTGGACCAGGCAGCGCGCCCGCAGATGCGCTACCGCTGCGCGGCCTGCGGCTTCGAGGCGCACCAGTACTTCTGGCACTGCCCGGGGTGCCAGGCCTGGGACAGCTACCCACCACGTCGGGTGGAGGAACTATGACCACCTCGGTGGCCTAGCCCGTCAGGGGCATGCATGATGGCCCGGCGCGATCAACGCGCATGAGTCAATCACCTCAGGGAGTCATCATGTTCAAGAAAGTACTGGCCTCGCTGGCGTTCGCCGCCGTGTCCATGGCCTCGTCCGCCGCCGTCGAAATCAACAAGGGCTCGGTGGCCGACTTCGACGGGTTGCCGGGCGTCGGCCCGGCCCTCTCCAAGCGCATCGTCGATGCACGCCAGCAAGCCGAATTCAAGGACTGGTCCGATGTCATGGCGCGCGTCAAGGGCGTGAAGCAGAAGTCGGCAGCCAAGCTCTCGGCCGCCGGGCTCACGGTCAACGGCAAGCCCTTCGAGGGCGTCGCCGAGGCACCGGCCGCCAAGAAATCGGGTTCCGCCAAGAAGCCTGCCCACTGAAGGGGCCCGCACCATCCAGAAGCCGCCTGCGGGCGGCTTTTTTTTGCGCACCGCGCGGCACGCGCCTGCGGGAAAGGCCGCAGCCATGGCCCGGAATTTGCACTTATTCTTTTCATCTCATAACTACCCCGGAAGAGATCATGAACCGCAAATTCGGCATCGCGCTGGCCGCGTTGGCGCTGGGCTGCTCGGCCTTTGCACAGACCAAGTGGGACCTGCCCACCGCCTACCCGCCGGCCAACTACCACACCGAGAACATCACGCAGTTCGCCAAGGACGTGGACGCCGCCACCGGCGGCAAGCTCAAGATCACCGTGCATGCCAACGCGTCGCTCTTCAAGGCGCCGGAGATCAAGCGCGCCGTCCAGAGCGGCCAGGCCCAGGCCGGGGAGATCCTGCTGGCCAACTTCGCCAACGAGAACCCCATTTACGCGCTGGACGGCGTGCCCTTCCTCGCCACCACCTACGGCGATGCGAAGAAGCTCTACGACGTCTCCAAGCCTGCCATGGAAAAGCTGCTGGCCGCACAGGGCATCAAGGTGCTCTTCATGGTGCCGTGGGCCCCGCAGGGCATCTACGTGAAGAAGGAAATCGCCTCGGTGGCCGACCTGCGCGGCGTGAAGTGGCGCGCCTACAGCCCCGCCACCGCCAAGATCGCCGAGCTGATCGGCGCCCAGCCGGTGCAGATCCAGCAGGCCGAGCTCAGCGCCGCCATGGCCACCGGCGTGATCGAGAGCTACATGAGCTCGGGTTCCACCGGCTACGACACCAAGACCTACGAGAGCATCAAGAACTTCTACGACACCCAGGCCTGGATCCCGAAGAACGCCGTGCTCGTCAACGCCAAGGCCTTCGACGCGCTGGATGCCGCGAGCAAGGACGCGGTGCTCAAGGCGGCGGCGACCGCCGAGGCGCGCGGCTGGAAGGTGGCGCAGGAAAAGAACGACGAGTACAAGAGGCTGCTGGCCGAACGCGGCATGAAGATCCACAAGCCTTCGGCCAAGCTCGACGCCGACATGCGGCAGGTCGGCGGCATCATGCAGGCCGACTGGCTGAAGGTGGCCGGTGCGGACGGCGCGGCCATCGTCGACGCCTACAAGAAGAAGTAACGGAAGCAGCCGAACGTGCGTCGCTTCCTCGACCGCCTGTACGACGGCGCAGGCGCGATTGGCGCGCTGTGCGTCTTCCTCATCTTCGTGCTGATGATCTTGGCCGGCGTGGGCCGGCAGATGAACTGGCGCGTGAGCGGCATCAACGACGTCGTGGCCTGGCTGTGCGCCGCCGCGGCCTTCTTCGCGATGGCACACGCCTTCCGGCACGGCGACTTCGTGCGCGTGACGCTGCTGCTGGAACACGTGCCACGGCGCGTGCGCCGCGGGCTGGACCTGCTGTGCCTGGCCATCGCGCTGGTGTCGGTGGGCTACCTCACCTGGTGGGCCACCGCCTTCACCTGGGAGAGTTACGAGTTCGCAGAGATGGCCACCGGGCTGGTGGTCATTCCCATCTGGATCCCCCAGTCCACCTTCGTGCTGGGCTGCTGGCTGCTGCTGCTGGCCATGCTGGATGAGCTCGTCACCGTGCTGCGCGGCGGCACGCCGAGCTACCAGCGCGCGGTGGAAGAGCGCCACGCGGCCGGCGACTTCTCCAGCGACGTCTGATGCCGCAGCGACTTCCAGCCGCCGGATCCGTTCACGCTGAGCCTGTCGGAGCGCTGCATCGGGGCCTCGACAGGCTCAGCCCGAACGGCCGGCGCGATGCCGGGCCGACCCACCCAACGACTACAACAAGAGGATCGCGATGGATGTGATCTGGATGGGCGCGCTGCTGCTCGCCATCATGCTGGTGCTGCTCGCCGGCGGCGTGTGGATCGCCATGACCCTGGCCATCGTCGGCTGGGTCGGGCAGGCCTTCTTCACCAACACCCTGCCGGGCAAGAACCTGTTCTCGGCCTTCTGGGAAAGCAACGCCAGCTGGGAGCTGGCCGCACTGCCCCTCTTCATCTGGATGGGCGAGATCCTGTTCCGCACCAAGCTCAGCGAAGAGATGTTCGAGGGCTTGCGCCCCTGGCTGAACCGCGTGCCGGGCCGGCTGATGCACACCACCATCCTGGGCTGCGGGGTGTTCGGTTCGGTGTCGGGCTCCTCGGCCGCCACCTGCGCCACCATCGCCAAGGTGGCGCTGCCGGAGCTCAAGCGACGCGGCTACGACGAGCAGTTGGCCATCGGCTCGCTGGCCACCGCCGGCACGCTGGGCATCCTCATCCCGCCCTCGATCACGATGGTGGTCTACGCCGTGGCGGCCGACGCGTCGATCATCCGCATCTTCCTGGCCGGCTTCCTGCCCGGCCTGCTGCTGATGCTGCTGTTCTCCGGCTACATCGGCTGGTGGAGCCTGCGCCACCCCGACAAGGTGCCGCCGGCCGATCCGCCGATGAGCTTCATGCAGAAGGTCAGGCAGTCGGGCAACCTCATCCCCTGCACGCTGCTCATCGTCTTCATCGTCTGGGTGCTGGTGGCGGGCTGGGCCACCGCCACGGAATGCGCGGCATTCGGCGTCCTGGGCTCGCTGGCCATCGCGGCCTGGGGCCGAAGCCTGACGTGGCAGGCCTTCAAGGAAGGCTTGATGGGCGCGACGCGCACCAGCTGCATGATCATGTTCATCCTCGCCGGCGCGGCCTTCCTGACGAAGACCATGGCGTTCACGGGCATCCCGCGCGAGCTGGCCGAATGGGTCGACGGCATGCACCTGTCGCCCTATGCGCTCATCGGCGCGCTGGTGCTCATCTACCTGGTTCTGGGCACGGCCCTGGACGGCATCAGCATGATCGTGCTCACCAGCGCGGTGGTGCTGCCGATGGTGCAGAAGGCCGGATTCGACCTGGTCTGGTTCGGCATCTTCATCGTGCTGCTGGTCGAGATCGCCGAGGTGACGCCGCCCGTGGGCTTCAACCTGTTCGTGCTGCAGAACATGACGGGCAAGGACAGCAACCTGATCGCCAAGGCGGCCATCCCTTTCTTCCTGTGCCTCGTGGCCTGCATCGCGCTGATCACGATCTTTCCCGAGATCGTCACCGTCCTGCCGGACGTGGTGATGGGCAAGGAGAAATAATCGGCCGATGCCGCTGCTGCCCGTCCTTGCCATTTCGCTGGGCGCCTCGCTCGGGGCGCTGGCCCGCTGGGGCCTCGGCCTCGCGCTCAACACGCAGGGCGGCCTGCTGCCCTGGGGCACGCTGGCCGCCAACCTCATCGGCGGGTATCTGATCGGCGTGGCCGTCGGCACCTTCCAGGCCATGCCGCAGCTCGACCCGGTGTGGCGGCTGCTGCTCATCACCGGCTTCCTGGGCGGCCTCACGACCTTCTCGAGCTTTTCGGCCGAGGTGGTGGCGATGCTGCTCGACGGCCGGCTGGGGCTCGCGCTGCTGACCGGCTGCCTGCACCTGGCGGGCTCTCTGGCGCTGACGTGGGTGGGCATCCGCACGGTGCACTGGGTCGTCGCCTCCTGATTGCGCCGACAACCAGACGCTACGGAATTCATAGCTGCTCGCGCCCGACTGGCGGGCGTTACAGGCACTTTTCGTCTGAAAGACCGGCGGCCCGTCTGCGGTTTTTTCCAATGGGCCGATGAGGGTCGGTCGATAGAATCGATCGCAATGCCCCTGGTCCTTCTCGTCGCACTTCCCTTCATTGCCAGCGTGCTGGCGGCCTCGCTGCCGTCCGACGCACGCAACCGGGAATCGACGCTGGCCGGCGTGGTAGCGCTGTTCGGCGCGGTGCAGGTGGCCTGGATGTTCCCGCGCCTGGCCGACGGCAATGTGCTGCGCCAGACCTACGGGTGGATCCCATCGCTCGGCCTCGACCTGTCCTTCCGCATGGACGGCTTCGCATGGCTGTTCTGCATGCTGGTCCTGGGCATCGGCACGCTGGTGGTGCTCTATGCGCGCTACTACATGTCGGCCTCCGACCCGGTGCCCCGCTTCTTCGCCTTCTTCCTGGCCTTCATGGGCTCGATGGTCGGCGTGGTGCTGTCGGGCAACCTGATCCAGATGGTGCTGTTCTGGGAACTCACCAGCCTCTTCTCCTTCCTGCTCATCGGCTACTGGCACCACCGCCGCGACGCACGGCGCGGCGCACGCATGGCGCTCACCGTCACCGGCGCCGGCGGGCTGTGCCTGCTGGCCGGCGTGCTGGTGCTGGGCCGCATCGTGGGCAGCTACGACCTCGACGTGGTCCTCGCCTCGGGCGACCGGATCCGCGCCCATGCGCTCTATCCGGTGGCGCTGGTGCTGATCCTCCTGGGCGCCTTCACCAAGAGCGCGCAGTTCCCCTTCCACTTCTGGCTGCCGCGGGCCATGGCCGCGCCCACGCCTGTCTCGGCCTACCTGCACTCGGCCACCATGGTGAAGCTGGGCGTGTTCCTGATGGCGCGGCTGTGGCCGGCGCTCTCCGGCACGCAGGAATGGTTCTGGCTGGTCGGCGGCGCCGGCGCACTCACGCTGCTGCTGGGCGGCTACGTGGCGATGTTCCAGCGCGACCTGAAGGCGCTGCTGGCCTACTCCACCATCTCCCACCTGGGACTCATCACGCTGCTGCTCGGCATGAACAGCCCGCTGGCCGCCGTGGCCGCAGTCTTCCACATCATGAACCACGCGACCTTCAAGGCTTCGCTGTTCATGGCGGCCGGCATCATCGACCACGAGACCGGCACGCGCGACATCCGCAAGCTGAGCGGCCTGCTGCGCGCCATGCCCATCACCGGCACGCTGGCCATCATCGCCAGCGCGTCGATGGCGGGCGTTCCGCTGCTCAACGGCTTCCTGTCCAAGGAGATGTTCTTCGCCGAGACCGTGTTCCTCGATGCCGCGCCCTGGGTCGAGTACACGCTCCCGGTTCTGGCGACGCTCGCGGGCGCCTTCAGCGTGGCCTACTCGGCACGCTTCGTCTTCGACGTGTTCTTCGGCCCCCCGTGCAACAACGAGGTGCCCAAGCCCCCGCACGAACCCCCGCACTGGATGCGCGTGCCGGTCGAGCTGCTGGTGCTGGTGTGCCTGGTGGTGGGCGTGGTGCCGGCGTGGTCGGTCGGCGCCTTCCTTGCGGCCGCGGCCGCGCCCGTGGTGGGCGGCACGCTGCCGGAGTACAGCCTGGCGGTGTGGCATGGCTTCAACCTGCCGCTGGTGATGAGCTTTGTCGCCCTGGGTGGCGGCGCGGCCATCTACCTGCTGCAGCGGCGCCGGCGGGAGGCCGGCGGGCTGGAGCACACCCCGCTGCTGCACCGCTTCGACGGCCAGCGCATCTTCGAGAACGTCCTGGCCCGGCTGTCCGAGGCCGGCCGCCGCAGCCGCCGCCTGCTGGGCACCCGCCGCCTGCAGCCGCAGCTCTTCCTGCTCGTGCTCGTGGCCGTGCTGGGCGCTGGCACCTCGCTGTGGTTCGTGCCGGCCGAGCGCGGCACGCGCGAGCTGCTGCCCTTCTCGCCCATGTTCGCGATGACCTGGGTCATCGGCTGCATCTGCGCGCTCGCGGCGGCGTGGCAGGCCAAGTTCCATCGCCTGGCCTCGCTCATGCTCGCATCGGGCGCGGGCCTGGTGAGCTGCATCACCTACATCTGGTTCTCGGCCCCCGACCTTGCGCTCACGCAGCTCGTGGTCGAGGTCGTCACCACCCTGCTCATCCTGCTGGGCCTGCGCTGGCTGCCGATGCGCAAAGCGCAGATCCAGCGGCCGCGCGAGCGCCTGCGTCCCTGGGGCCGCCGCGGGCGCGATCTGCTGATCGCCGCGGTGGCCGGCGGCGGCATGTCGGCCCTGGCGTGGTTCATGATGACGCGGCCCAACCCGCTGAGCATCTCGCCTTTCTTCCTCGAGCGCGCGCTGCCCGAAGGCGGCGGCACCAACGTCGTCAACGTGATGCTGGTGGACTTCCGCGGCTTCGACACCTTCGGCGAGATCACCGTGCTGGGCATCGTGGCGCTCACGGTCTATGCGTTGCTGCGGCGCTTCCGCCCCGCGCCCGAGGCCATGGCCCTGCCGCCCCAGCAGCGCGCGCAACCCGACGACGGCACCAGCGACCTCGTCAACCCGCGCCTGGCCAAGGACACGGCTGTCGGCTACCTGATGGTGCCCGCGGTGCTGGTGCGCCTGCTGCTGCCGCTGTCGGCGCTGGTGTCGGTGTACTTCTTCATGCGCGGCCACAACGCCCCGGGGGGCGGCTTCGTGGCCGGGCTGGTGATGTCGGTGGCGTTGATGCTGCAGTTCATCGTCTCGGGCGCGGCCTGGACCGAGGAGCACCTGCGCATCTATCCGCGCCGCTGGATCGCCATCGGCCTGCTGCTGGCGCTGGCCACCGGCGGTGGCGCCGTGGCGCTGGGCTACCCCTTCCTGACCACGCACACCGCGCACCTCACGCTGCCGGTGCTGGGCGAGCTGCACGTGCCCAGCGCGCTGTTCTTCGACACCGGCGTGTTCGCGCTGGTGCTCGGCGCCACCATGCTGATCCTCACCGCCCTCGCACACCAGTCCATCCGCAGCCACCGCTGGGCCGACGAGCAGGCCGAGAAGGAGGCGGAGCGCCGCGCCGCCGAAGAGGCCGCCGTGGGAGCGACCACCTGATGATGCCCCCACGCTCATCGATTCGCGTATCGCTGCCCCCCGCGGGGGCGCGTCAATGCCTTCGGGCGGCCGGGCGGCATTGATGGAAATCGTTCTGGCCATCGCCATCGGCGTGCTCACGGGCTCGGGCGTGTACCTGCTGCTGCGTCCGCGCACCTTCCAGGTCATCATGGGCCTGACGCTGATCGCCTATGCGGTCAACCTCTTCATCTTCAGCATGGGCCGGCTCAAGGTCGACAGCGAGCCCGTGCTGGTGCCCGGCTTCCAGGCCACGCTGGCCAACACGGCCGACCCGATGCCGCAGGCCCTGGTGCTGACGGCCATCGTGATCGGGTTCGCGATGACTGCGCTCTTCCTCGTCGTGATGCTCGCCTCGCGCGGCATCTCCGACACCGACCACGTCGATGGCGAGGAGCGCGACGAATGAACATGTTCGTCAACGAGCTGTTCTCGCTGCTCGACCAGCTGCTGGACCACACGATGCCGCATCTGATCGCGGTGCCGATCCTCGTGCCCATGCTCACGGCCGCGCTGATGCTGCTGATGGGCGAACAGCGGCGACGCGCCAAGTCCTTCCTGTCGGTGGTTTCGGGCCTCGTCGGGCTGGTGGCGGCGCTGGCGCTGCTGCGCTGGGTCAATGCGCCCGACACCGGCGGCGGGCCGGGCTCGATCGGCGTCTACCTGCCGGGC
This sequence comes from Comamonadaceae bacterium ALPHA2B, assembly GCA_005503065.1. Taxonomy (GTDB): domain Bacteria; phylum Pseudomonadota; class Gammaproteobacteria; order Burkholderiales; family Burkholderiaceae_C; genus Xenophilus. Next base: position 152,945 of record SCOE01000005.1, on the reverse strand, counting down.
AACTGGCCGGCGCCCTTCGGCATCGTCCTGGTTGCCGACCGCTTGTCGTCCATGATGGTCGCGCTCACCGGCGTGGTGGCCTTTGCGGCCTCGATCTATTCGACCTCGCGCTGGGACCGCGCGGGCGTGCACTTCCATCCGCTGCTGCAACTGCAGCTCATGGGCCTGAACGGCGCCTTCCTCACCGGCGACCTGTTCAACCTCTTCGTGTTCTTCGAGGTGATGCTCGCCGCCTCCTACGGCCTGCTGCTGCATGGCTCGGGCCAGCTGCGGGTGCGGGCCGGGCTGCACTACATCGCGATCAACCTGGCGGCCTCGTCGCTGTTCCTCATCGGCGCGGCCATGCTCTACGGCGTGACGGGCACGCTCAACTTCGCCGACCTGGGTGCGCGCATCGCCGAGATCGCGCCGGCCGACCGCGGCCTTCTGCACGCCGCGGCGGCCATCCTCGCCACCGCCTTCTTCGCCAAGGCCGGCGCCTGGCCGCTCAACTTCTGGCTGGTGCCGGCCTACAGCGCCGCCGTGTCGCCGGTGAGCGCGGTGTTCGCGCTCCTGACCAAGCTGGGCGTCTACACGCTTCTGCGCACCTGGACGCTGTTCTTCGGTGCCGACGCGGGCGCGTCCGCCCAGTTCGGCCAGATCGCGCTGCTGGGGCTGGGCATGGCCACGCTGGCGGTGGGCGCGATCGGCATCGTCGGCACGCAGCGGCTGTCCAACCTCGCGGGCTATTGCGTGCTGGTCTCGGCCGGCACGCTGATCGCCGCGGTGGGCCTGGGGCGCTCGGGCGTGTGGGCCGGCGCGCTGTACTACCTGCTGAGCTCCACGCTGGCGGCCAGCGCCCTCTTCCTGCTGATCGACATGATCGAGCGCTGGCGCAACGCGGGGCAGAGCATCGCGCCGCACGAGTCGGCCGGCAATGCGCCCTTCCTGTCCGAGGACCTGCAGTCCTTCGACGACGTCAACCTCGACGACGAGGCGCAGGCACTCTACGGCCGCGCCATCCCGGCCGGCGTGGCCTTCCTCGGCCTGAGCTTCGTGGGCTGCACCCTGCTCATGGCGGGGCTGCCGCCGCTGTCGGGCTTCGTCGGCAAGTTCGCGATGCTGTCGGGACTCTTCGATCATCGGCCGACGTCCAGCGGCTGGCTCTTCCTGGGGCTGCTGCTCGCGTCGGGCTTCCTCACGCTGGTGGCGCTCAGCCGCAGCGGCATCCGCCACTTCTGGACGCAGACGCAGGCCAGCGTGCCCGCGCTGCGTGCGCTGGAGGTGCTGCCGGTGGCCGTGCTGCTGGCCGCCTGCGTGGCGCTGACCATCGGCGCCGGGCCGGTGATGATGCACGCCCAGGCCACGGCCGAGGGCCTGGCGCACCCGGCCGACTACCGCACGGCCGTGATGGCGGCCCGCCAGCGCCCCGGCCCCACGCAGAAGACCGGAGGCGAGTGACATGTTCCGCGCCCTGATCCCGTCGCCGCCGTTGTCGATCGCGCTGCTGGTCGTGTGGCTGGTGCTGAACCAGTCGGTGCATCCCGCCACGGTGCTGTTCGGCGTGCTGCTGGCCGTCGTGGTGCCGCTGATCACCAAGGGGCTGCGTCCGGCCACGGTGCGCATGCGGCATCCGCGCACGGCACTGCGGCTGGTGGGCATCGCGCTGCACGACCTGGTGGCGTCGGCACTCAACGTGGCGCATCGGCTGCTGATGCGGCGCACGCGCGACATCCATCCGGCCTTCGTCCAGGTGCCCCTGCGCATGCGCGACCCCAACGCGCTGGCCGTGCTGTCGATGATGCTGACCCTGGCGCCCGGCACCGCGTGGGGCGAACTCGCGCTCGACGGTTCCGTGCTGCTGGTGCACGTGTTCGACCTCGACGACGAGGCGGCCTTCATCGCCATGGTGCAGCAGCGCTACGAGAAGCCCCTGATGGAGATCTTCGAATCATCATGACGCCCGTGCTCTTCTGGGCCCTCAAGGGCGCCCTGTTTCTTCTCGCGGTCGCCATGCTGTGCGCGCTTGCGCGCCTGCTGCTCGGCCCCTCGGCCCAGGATCGCGTGATGGCGCTGGACTGCCTCTACATCAACGGCATGCTGATGATGCTGGTGCTGGGCATCGTGTACGCCAGCAGCGTGTACTTCGAGCCCGCGATGCTCATCGCGCTGTTCGGTTTCGTCGGCACCTCGGCGCTGGCCAAGTTCCTGCTGCGTGGGGAGGTGATCGAATGACGGCAAGCACCGGAGGCCGCCCGTGAGCGGCGCGTCGATGCCCTGGTGGGCCGAATGGCTCACGGCGCTGCTGGTGCTGGTCGGCGCGGCCTTCGCGGCGATCGGCTCCTTCGGCCTGGTGCGCCTGCCGACCTTCTTTCGCCGTATCCATGCGCCCACGCTCGGGTCCACGCTGGGCGTGTGGGCGATCTCGCTGGCGACGATCGTCTACTTCTCGGTGCAGGGCTTCCAGCTCTTCCTGCACGCCGTGCTGATCGCCTTCTTCGTCGCGCTCACGGCGCCGGTCACCACCATCTTCCTGATGCGCGCGGCCCTGTTCCGGGAGCGACAGAAGGGTGGCGACGTGCCGCCACCCGCGCACGGCCCGCATCGCCCACCCCCCATGGTGGCCGACGACGCCGAAACGCTATCGAATCGATAGCTGGAAGCCCGCGTCCGGCGGGCGCCACGGCCACTTTTTTCCTTGAATTGTCGAGGCGGTAGGCGCGGCATGCAGCCGCGCCTTGCAGGCTCCTACCCGGCGGTAGGTACCTTTGCCTTATGTTGCAGTGCAGCGCGTAGTTCGTTAACGTCTTGTAACTTCTACGCCCGAGTTCGCCATGATCGACAAACGCCGCCTGCTTCAATCCGCCGCTGCCGCCACGGCCGCACTGTGCCTGCCCGCCTGGGCACAGGACGCGGCCCGCGCCAACGCCCGCGCGCCGGTCGCGAGCGCCGCCTGGCCGACCAAGCCGCTGCGCATCCTGGTGGGATTTCCCACGGGTTCGTCGCCCGACCTCGCGGCGCGGGCCATCGCCGAGCCGCTGGCCAAGCTGCTGGGCCATCCCGTGGCAGTGGAGAACAAGCCTGGCGCCAGCGGCAACACCGCGGCCGACCTGGTGGCCAAGTCGCGCGACGACCACACCATCGGGGCGCTCATCAACGGCAACCTCACCATCGCGCGGTTGCTCAACAGCAGCACGCCCTTCGACCCCGAAAAGGACTTCGCGCCCGTCGGCCTGATCGGCACCGCGCCACTGGTGCTCACCGTGTCGGACCAGGCGGTGGGCAGCACGCCTGCCGAACTGCTGCTGTGGGCCCGCAACCTGGGCGCCGAGGCGAAGTACGGCACGCCCGGCAACGGCACCGTCGGCCACCTGGGCATGGAGCTGCTGAAGATGCGCACCAGCATCCGCGCCACGCACGTGCCTTTCAATGGCAACCCGCAGGTGATCGCGGCGATGCTGAAGAACGAGGTGCAGATCGCGCTGCTCCCGCCCGCGCTGGCGATGGCGCAGGTCAAGGCCGGCAAGCTCAAGGCCATCGGCGTCACCTCGCCCGACCGCAGCCCGCTTGTCAACGAACTGCCCACGCTGCGCGAGGCCGACGTGCGCGGCGCCGACCTGGAGATCTGGACCGCACTGGCGGCCCCGGCCACGATGCCCGATGCCGCGGTGGACAAGCTCAACGCGGCCCTGGACCAGGTGCTGCGAGCACCCGACGTGAGCCAGGCCCTGCTGAAGGCCGGCTGGCAGGCACGCGCCGGCTCGGCCGCCGCGCTGGCCAAGCGCATGCGCAGCGACACCACCACGCTGGGCGGCGTGATCCTGATGCGGGGGATCAAGGAAACGGCCTGAACCTGCGTGCGGGCGGGCCGCAGGCCGTCACTCCACCGTCTGCAGCTGCCGGTCCTTGGCCGCGGCCACTTCCATCTCGCGCGGCAGGCGCACCGCGTTCTTCACGGCCAGGATCTCGGCCATGACGCTCACCGCGATCTCGGGCGGCGTCTTGCTGCCGATGTAGATGCCGATCGGGCCGCGCAAGCGGGCGAGCGAGGCCTCGGTCTGGTCGAAGTGCTCGATCATGCGTTCGCGCCGCGCCTGCGCGTTGCGCCGCGAGCCGATCGCGCCGACGTAGAAGGCCGGTGTCTGCAGGGCCTCCAGCAAGGCCAGGTCGTCCAGCTTGGGGTCGTGCGTGAGCGCCACCACGCAGCTGCGGCTGTCGGGCCGGAAGGCGATCACGGCGTCGTCGGGCATTTCGGTGCTGATCGCCACACCGGGCACCTGCCAGCTGCCGCGGTACTCCGCGCGCGGGTCGCACAGCGTGACGGCGAAGCCGCTGAAGCTGGCCATGGTGGCCAGGTATTCGGCCAGCTGGCCGGCGCCGATCAGCAGCATCCGGTACTCGGGGCCGAAAGTGTTGACCAGGTGGCGCTCGTCGATCGCCAGCTCGGCCGGCGCATGGGCGGGCGCCAGGGTCACCACGCCGTCGGCCAGCGCGACGGTGCGCTGCATCAGCTGGCCCGCCTCCAGGCGCTGGACCAGCTCGGCCAGCGAGGCGGGATCGGGATCGAACTCCAGCAGCAGTTCCAGCGTACCGCCGCAGGGCAGCCCGAAGCGATGCGCCTCGTCGGCGGTGATGCCGTACTTGACCTGGGCCGGCGCGCCGGTCGGCATCTCCGAGGCGCCGACGCGGCTGTGGCGTGCGATCAGATCGTCCTCGATGCAGCCGCCGGACACCGAACCGACCACGGCGCCGTCTTCGGCCAGCGCGAGGATCGAACCGATCGGCCGCGGCGATGAGCCCCAGGTGCGCACCACGGTGGCCAGCAGCGCACGCCGCCCCGCCTGGCGCCAGTCGCGCAACTGGCGCAGCACCATGACGTCGAGGTTCTCCATGGCGCTCAGCCCTCGTCCTGCGCGCCCTCGGCCTTGTCCTTCTTGCCGAAGCCGAGTTTCTGCATGAATCCGGCCACGGCGCCCGTCTTCTCTGCGGTGGGCGCTCCCATTTCGATAGCAGATTCCTCGGCGGGCGGCGGGCCATGGCGGCGCTGCATCTCGGCGTCGAAGCGCTTGAAGAAGTCGTCGGCCATCGACTTGGCGGCACCGTCGATCAGGCGCTGGCCGAGTTGCGCGATCTTGCCGCCCACCTGCGCCTGCACCGTGTAGGCCAGCTCGCAGCCGGCGTCGTTGGGCGTGAGCGAGACGGCCGACGCGCCCTTGCCGAAGCCGGCCACGCCGCCCTGCCCCTCGAAGGCCAGCTTGTAGCTCGCCGGCGGCTGGATGTCGCTGAGCGTGACCTTGCCGTTGAACTTGGCCGAGACGGGGCCGATCTTCACGGCCATGGTGACGGCGTACTGGCCGTCGCCGGTCGATTCGAACTTGTCGCAGCCGGGCAGGCAGCCCTTGAGCGTCTCCGGGTCGTTGAGGGCTTCCCAGGCCTGTTCCTGGGTGACGCCGAGCTGGCGGGTGCCTTGCATGTCCATGGGGTGTTCCTTCGTGGAGTGTTCGTTATCGGTGGCGCAGCAGCGCGGCGATGCTGCGCGCCAGGTCTTCCAGGGCCTGCAGGTTGTGCACGGCCAACATGGCGTCGGCCGCACGGTGCAGCTCGTTCGCGCCGCGCGCCAATGGCGCATAGCCGGAGAAGCGCAGCAGCGGGTTGAGCCACAGCAGCCGCCGGCTGTGCCGACGCAGCCATTGCAGCTCGGCGCGCAGCGTCTCGGGCTCGCCGGTGTCGAGGCCATCGCTGACCAGCAGCACCAGCGTGCGCCGGCCGACGAGGCGGCGCGCATGGGCGCGCCGCAACTGGGCCAGCGACTCGCCCAGCCGCGTGCCGCCTGCGAAGTCGTCGATGGCCTGGCCGGCCTGCGCCAGCATCGCGTCGGTGTCGGCAATGCGGAACGCCGGCGTGAGGTCGGTCAGGCCGGTGCCGAAGGCGAACACGTCGCGCCGCCCGCCCTGGCTGGCCAGCGTGCGCGTCGCCGCATGCAGGAAGGCCAGCAGCAGGCGCGCATAGCGCTCCATCGAGCCCGACACATCGACCAGCACCAGCAGCGGCAGCGGCTGCTCACGCCGCACCAGCCGCGGCAGGTGCAGCATCTCGCCGCCGGTGCGTGCCGCTTCGTGCCACACGCCGGGCCAGTGCATGCGAGCCTGTGCGCCGCCTTGGCCCGCCACGCGCAGGCGACGGCTCGGCACGCGGGGCACGGGCAAGGGAATGTCGCGCGCCAGGCGTTCGACGAGGCGGTACTCCGCAGCACCCAGGGCGTTGAAGTCTGCGTGCTGCAGTTGCCGCCGGTCGCCGGCCGTCATGGCGGCGTCGAAATCCACCTCGCGCTCGTTCTGCGGTGCCGCCTGCGGTAACCGCGGCGCGGCCAGCGCCTCGCGCACCCGCGGGCGGCGCTTCACCGGCTCGGCGCGGCCTTCGGCCGTGGGCAGCATCTGCGCGAGCATCTTGTTCGCCAGCTCGGGATCGCGGAACCAGGCGTCGAACAGCTCGCGGAATACCGCACGGTCCTGCTCGCGGCTGACCATCACCGACTCCATCGCGGCCGCCAGGTCGTGCCGGCTGCCGACGCCGACGAGCTGAGCCGCCTCGGCCGCCAGCGCGATGCGCGAGGCATCGAGGCGCACGCCTGCGCGCCGCAGCGCCCGGCCGAAACCGACGAGGTTGCCCGCCAGCTTGCCGCGCCGGGCGTCGCCGAGTTGCTGCACGCGCTCCATGGTCGGGAAGACAGGCCGATCAGGCGTCGGCCGGCGCCAGCAGCTCCGTCGCGAGCTGCTGGTTCAGCGCCGCCACATCGTCGCGCTGCTTGAAGAGGATGCCGGCGGTGTCGACCACCACCTCGGGGTCGAGTTCGACGGTGTCCATCGCGACCAGCGCGCGCGCCCATTCCACGCTCTCGGCGATGCCGGGGGCGCGCTGGAAGGCGTCGGCGAAGGGCTGGCTGCGCAGGCGCTGCACGAAATCGGCCACCTGCGTCGACAGGCGCTCGCCGGCGCCGGGCACCTGCGCGCGCACGATGGCGAGCTCGCGCTCGCGCTCCGGGTAGTCGAGCCAGTGGTAGAGGCAGCGCCGCTTGACGGCATCGTTGAGCTCGCGCGTGCGGTTGCTGGTGAGCAGCGTGACCGGCGGCACCACGGCCCTCACGGTGCCGAGTTCGGGAATGCTGACCTGGTACTCGCCCAGGTATTCGAGCAGGAAGGCCTCGAAGGGCTCGTCGGCCCGGTCCACCTCGTCGATCAGCAGCACCGCGCCGGGCGGCGGCGCCTGCAGCGCCTGCAGCAGCGGCCGGCGGATCAGGTAGTGCGGCTGGTAGACCTCGGCTTCGACGTCGTCAGCGCTTCCCTTGGCCTCGGCCGCACGCATGTGCAGCAGCTGCGCGGCGTAGTTCCATTCGTACAGGGCCTCGCGCTGCTCCAGCCCGTCATAGCACTGCAGGCGAAGCAATTCGCGCTGCAGTGCGGCCGACAGCGCCTTCGCCAATTCGGTCTTGCCGACGCCCGGCTCGCCCTCGAGCAGCAGGGGGCGCTGCAGCTTCAGCGCCAGGAACACCGCCGTCGCCAGCCGCCGGTCGGCCAGGTAGCCGACCGCCGCCAGCCCCTGCACCACGGCGTCGATCGAGGCGAAGGGTGCGGCGGGATCGGGCGTGGCGGCGGCGGTCATCGAAGGAGCTTAGCCCAGGGCCTTTGCCACCGCGCGCTGTGCGAGTACCGAGATCAGGTTGGCCCGGTAGGCCGCGGTCGCGTGCAGGTCGCTGTTGAGTTCGCTGTCGTCGATGGGCACGCCGGCCGCCGACTCGGGCGTGAAGCTCTTCGACAGCGCCGCCTCGAGCCCGGCGTGGCGGAAGACGCCGTTGCCCGCGCCCGTCACGGCCACGCGCACGCCGCCGTCGAACTGCGCGACGAAGACGCCGACCAGCGGGAAATGCGAGGCCTTCTGGCGCAGCTTCTCGTAGGCGGCCTTCTTCGGCAGCGGGAAGCGGATCGCCTTGATCAGCTCGCCCTCCTCGAGGGCCGTGGTGAACAGGCCCTGGAAGAAATCGTCGGCCGCGATCTCGCGCTTCGTGGTGATCACGGTGGCGCCCGAGGCCAGCACCGCGCTGGGGTAGCAGGCGGCCGGGTCGTTGTTGGCGACCGAGCCGCCCATCGTGCCCATCGCGCGCACCTGCCGGTCGCCGATGCGCGAGGCCAGGTCGGCCAGCGCCGGATAGGCCGACTTGACCTCGGCGCTGTTGGCGACCTCCAGGTGGCGCGACATGGCGCCGATGACGAGCGCGTCGCCCTCCTTGCGGATGCCGGTCAGCTCCTTGCAGGCGCCGAGGTCGGCCAGCTGCTCGGGTGCGGACAGCCGCAGCTTCATCGAGGCCAGCAGGGTCTGCCCGCCGGCCAGGGGCTTGGCGCCGCCGGCCACGAGTTGGAGCGCGCTGTCCAGGGTGTCGGGGCGTTCGAAGGTGAATGCGTACATGATGGGTTCTCCTCAGGCGGCCGGACGGCCCTGGGTGCTGGCGGTCAGCGAAGGCTCCTGCGGTTGCTGCGTCGGCGTGGTGGCGCCCTTCTTCATGGCCTCCCACACGCGGGCGGGAGAAGCCGGCATGTCGAAGTCCTTCACGCCCAGCGGTGCCAGTGCATCGAGCACGGCATTGATGACCGCCGGCGGCGAACCGATGGCGCCCGCCTCGCCGCAGCCCTTGGTGCCCAGCGGGTTGTGGGTGCACGGGGTGCAGACGGTGTCGAGCTTGAAGTTGGGGAAGTCCTCGGCGCGCGGCATGGCGTAGTCCATGAAGCTGCCGGTGAGCAGCTGGCCGGTCTCGGTGTCGTAGACGCAGTTCTCCATCAGCGCCTGGCCGATCCCCTGCACGATGCCGCCGTGCACCTGCCCTTCCACGATCATCGGGTTGATGATGGTGCCGAAGTCGTCCACCGCGGTGAAGCGGTCGATCTTGACTTCGCCCGTGCCCTTGTCGATCTCGACCTCGCAGATGTAGGTCCCCGAGGGATAGGTGAAGTTGGTCGGGTCGTAGAAGGCGGTCTCGTTCAGGCCCGGCTCCAGCTTGTCGAGCGGGTAGTTGTGCGGCACGTAGGCCGTGAGCGCCACCTGGCCGAAGGGGATCTTCTTGTCGGTGCCCTTGACGGTGAACTCGCCGCCCGCGAACTCGATGTCGGCGTCGCTCGCTTCCATCAGGTGCGCCGCGATCTTCTTGGCCTTGGCCTCGATCTTGTCCAGTGCACGCATGATGGCCGCCCCGCCCACGCTGATGGAGCGCGAACCGTAGGTGCCCATGCCGAAGGGAATGCGGCCGGTGTCGCCGTGCACGATGTCGACGTTCTCGACCGGGATGCCCAGCCGCGCCGCCACCACCTGCGCGAAGGTGGTCTCGTGGCCCTGGCCGTGGCTGTGCGAGCCGGTGAAGACCGTCACGCTGCCGGTGGGATGCACGCGCACCTCGCCCGCCTCGAACAGGCCTGCCCGGGCGCCCAGCGCGCCCGCGATGTTCGACGGCGCGAGGCCGCAGGCCTCGATGTAGCTCGAGTAGCCGATGCCGCGCAGCTTGCCCTTCTTCTCGCTCTCGGCCTTGCGGGCCGCGAAGCCACCGACCTCGGCCAGTTCCTGCGCGCGCGTCATGCACGCTTCGTAGTCGCCGATGTCGTACTGCAGCGCCACCGGCGTCTGGTACGGCCATTGGCGGATGAAGTTGCGCTTGCGGATCTCGTCCTGCCCCAGCCCCAGCTCCCAGCCGCAGCGCGTGACCAGGCGCTCCAGCAGGTAGGTCGCCTCGGGCCGCCCCGCCCCGCGGTAGGCATCGACCGGTGCCGTGTTGGTGAACCAGGCATCGACCTCGACATAGATCTGCGGCGTGGTGTATTGGCCCGCCAGCAGCGTGGCGTAGAGGATGGTGGGGATGGCCGTCGAGAAGGTCGACAGGTAGGCGCCGAGGTTGGCGTCGGTGTGCACCCGCATGGCGAGGAACTTGCCGTCCTTGTCCATCGCCATCTCGGCGTGGCTCACATGGTCGCGGCCATGCGCGTCGCTGAGGAAGGCCTCGGAGCGGTCCGAGGTCCACTTGATGTTGCGGTTGAGCTGCTTGGAACCCCAGGTGAGCGCCACGTCTTCCGCGTACAGGTAGATCTTGGAGCCGAAGCCGCCGCCGACATCCGGCGCGATCACGCGCACCTTGTGCTCGGGCAGGCCGAGCACGAAGGCCGTCATCAGCAGCCGCTCGACGTGCGGGTTCTGGTTGGCGACGTAGAGCGTGTACTCGTCGCCGGCGCGGTTGTAGCCGGCCACCGCCACGCGCGGCTCGATGGGGTTGGGGATGAGGCGGTTGTTGACGAGGTCCAGCTTCGTCACGTGCGCCGCATTGGCGAAGGCCGCGTCGACTGCCGCCTTGTCGCCCAGCGTCCACTTGTAGCATTGGTTGTCGGGCGCGGCGTCGTGGATGGCGACGCCGCTCGTCTTCTTCGCCGCGTCGGCCACGCTCACCAGCGCGGGCAGCACCTCGTAGTCGACCACGATGGCCTCGGCCGCGTTCTTGGCCTGCTCGACCGTCTCGGCCACCACCATCGCCACGTGGTCGCCCACGTAGCGCACCTTGCCGATGGCGAGGATCGGGTGGGGCGGCTCCTTCATCGGCGTGCCGTCGGGGTTGTTGATGAGCCAGCCGCACGGCAGCCCGCCCATCTTGCCGTCGATGTCCTTGCCGCTGAAGATGCCGACCACGCCGGGCATCTTCTCGGCGGCCGAGATGTCGATGGACTTGATGGCCGCGTGCGCGTGCGGCGAGCGCAGGAAGACGGCATGCGCCTGGTTCGGCAGCAGCACGTCGTCGGTGTAGTTGCCCGCGCCGGTCAGGAAGCGCGCATCCTCCTTGCGGCGAATGGCCTCGCCGATGTGAGGCAGCTTGGCGAAATCGGAAGCACCCATGTCAGCCTCCGTTCAGGCAGCGGCCGAGACCGGCTGCGAGGCCATCGCCTCGCCGCCCTGCTTCACGGCCTTGACGATGTTCTGGTAGCCCGTGCACCGGCACAGGTTGCCGTCGAGCAGCGAGCGGATCTGCTGCTCGTCGGACTTGGGGTGGTGCGTGCACAGGTCGATGGCGCTCATCACCATGCCGGGCGTGCAGAAGCCGCATTGCAGGCCGTGGCACTCCTTGAAGGCCGCCTGCATCGGGTGCATGGTGCCGTCTGCCTGGGCGATGCCCTCGATGGTGGTGATTTCGCCGCCGGCCACCTGCGCCACGAGCACGTTGCACGACTTGATGGCGCGGCCGTTCAGGTGCACGGTGCAGGCGCCGCACTGCGCCGTGTCGCAGCCCACGTGGGTGCCGGTGAGCCGCAGGTGCTCGCGGATGGCCTGGACGAGGAGCGTGTTGGGCGGCGCGTCGATCGTGACCTCGCGCCCGTTGACGGTCAGGGATACCTGCATGTGGCTGTCTCCGTGGTGGTGATGGCTGGGCCGGCGCCCGCGAAGGCGCGACCGTGCGATCTTGTTCGCCGTGCCTGCCCCATTCCCTAGGCAAAACCCTAGGCGGTTGCGCGGCCTGCGCGAAATTCTCAAAATGGAACAGCTTCCCCACCCCCACCGATGACTCCCCCCGCACGCACGCTCGCGCTGTCCGACCGCGGCGCACTGATCGCGCAGGCGCGCCACGCCTGGCTGCACGGCACGGCGTCCGCCAGCCCTGCTGCGCCGCTTGCGCCATGGATCGCGCGCTCCTGGCAGCGCTGCCTGGCGGCCGGCCGCACGCCCGACCAGCGCGTGGTCTTCGACGCCGTCACCCCCTCGGCGCAGCGGCAGGCGAAGGAGCGGCACGGCCCCCTGCTTGGCGCGGCAAGGCCGGTGCTCGAGCGCCTCTCGCGGGCCATCGCCGGCACGCGCTATTTCGCGATGCTGACCGATGCGCAGGGCCGGGTCATCGAGGTCGGCCCGCTCTCGGGCCAGGACGAACCGGCCGCGCGCAACATCGCGCGGGTGGGCGTCGACCTGTCGGAACGCGCGGTGGGCACCACCGCCATCGGCGCCGCGCTGGCCGAGCAGAGCCCCGTGTGGCTGCATCGCGGCGAGCACTTCTTCGACGACACCAGCGTCTACACCTGCGCCGGCGCGCCACTGTTCGACCCGCAGGGCCATTGCGCCGGCATGCTCGACCTCACGGGGGTCAACGTGGTGGAGCGGCCCGAGCTCCAGCACCTGGCCGAGCACTCGGCGCGCGCGATCCAGAACGCCTGGCTGCGCAGCCTGCCCTGCGCGCTGCTGCTGCAGTTCAACTGGCCCGGCAGCCTCGCGGCGCTGGAAGCCGGGGTCGACGGCGACGGCCTGCTGTGCCTCGATGCCGACGGCCTGGTGCTCGGTGCCAACACCATCGCCCGCCAGTTGCTGCCGCTGCCACCCCACGGCAGGGCGGCGGCGCCCGATCTGTTCGCGGTGCCGACCTCGCTGCTCTTCGACGCGGCCGCGCGCCATCCCACCCCAGCGGAGGTGCCGCTGTGGTCGGGCCTGCGGCTGCATGTGCGCGCCCTGCGCCGCGACGGGCGCGCCACCGCCGGCACTGCGCCGGCCGCGCGCCTGCGGGATGTGCAGGCCTCGCTCATCGAGCAGGCGGTGCGCGAGGCACGGGGCAATGTCGCGGAGGCGGCGCGGGCGCTGGGTGTCAGCCGCGCCACCGTGTACAGAAAGCTCTCGGCCGGCACGGGCAAGCGCTGAGCGCCGCCGCGTCCAGGGCGGCAGCGGACCACAATGACCCGATGACCCAGCCCTACGAACCCGAACAGGCCACCCGCGCCGAGGTGGACGCCCTGCGCGGCCTCGCCGTGATCGAATTCGGCACCAACTGGTGCGGCATCTGCAAGGGCGCACAGCCCGCCATCGCCGAGGCACTCGCCGATGCCCCTGCCGGCCTGCGGCACCTGAAGATCGAGGACGGCAGCGGCCGTCCCCTGGGCCGCAGCTTCGGCGTCAAGCTCTGGCCCACGCTGGTCTTCCTGCGCGATGGGCTGGAGGTGGCCCGCGTCGTGCGGCCAGCCAATGCCGGCGCCGTGCGCGAGGCGATGGCGCAACTGGCCTGAACCCACCGGGCTGAACAGCGTTCTTCAGCCCGGCAGCGCCAGCACCAGCGCCGCCGGATCGACGATGGCCGTTGCACGTTGCCGGCGCCGCAGTGCGCTGCGCGCCGGCGAGAAGCCGACGAGTTCGATGGCCGTGCCGTCCAGTTGAAGCGCCACCTCGTCGCCCTCGGGGCCGCGGACCACCTCCGACACCACGCCATCCACCCGGTTCGGCCCGGCCCGCGCAGCCGCCGGCCGGCCGGCCGCCTCGACCCGCACCGCCGTCGCCTTGCACAGCGCCAGCGCCTGCATGCCCGGCGCCAGGCCGAGCAGTTCCGCGCTCTCGCGCGTGATGCGTGCCTGCAGGTGCTGCGCTGCCCCACCCAGCGCCAGCGAAACGTGCAACGTGGGCCCGGCACCTTCCAGCGCCTCGATCCGCACCGGCCACTGGTTGCGCATGCTGGTGCGGATGGCCAGGCCGGCCACCGCCGCGCCGGCACCCGGTGCAGGCCACAGCGTGCTGCGCGCCGCAAGCAGTTCGTCGGCCATGGTCAGCAGGCGCACGCCCTCGGCCGTGAGCACCGCGCCGCCGCCGCCCGCGCCGCCCACCGCCTTGTCGACCAGCGGGACGCCGGCCAAGTTGGTCAGGGTGGCCACCGCCTGCCACGCTGCCTTGTAGCTGACGCCAGCGTCGCGCGCGGCCTGCGAGATGCTGCCGCTGCGGCCGATGGCGCGCAGGATGTCGATGCGCTTGTCGGCCGCCTTGTGGCCCAGCGCGTCCATGAAGCCCGGCGGCGGCCTGCGGCGGGATGCGGGTTCAGTCATGGCCGCATTGTGCTGCGGGGCACACTGGCGCTGTTCCATTGTTGAATGACGCGCTCGAAGGCGGACACCGGGTGCCCTGACGGACTAGGTTTTGCCGCGCCCCCCGACGATCCGCCGCTATGATTTCGCTATTCCATTTTTGAATAGCGAGAGGATGGACATGCAGACACGCCGTTGGTTTCGCACTCCCGTGCTGGTGCTGGCCCTCGCCGCGGCCAGCCCCGCACTGTGGGCGCAGGAGATCGTGGTGTCGGCAGCCGCCAGCCTGACGAACGCCTTCCAGGCCATCGGCCAGGCCTGGGAGAAGGCCAACCCCGGGCACAAGGCCACGTTCAACTTCGCCGCGTCGGGCGCGCTGCTGGCGCAGATGCAGCAGGGCGCGCCGGTGGACGTCTTCGCCTCGGCCGACCAGCCCACGATGGACAAGGCAGCCGCCGCCAAGCTCATCGCCCCCGGCTCGCGCGCCGACTTCGTGAAGAACGAACTGGTGCTCGTCGTTCCATCGAAATCGGCGCTCGTGCCGAAGGCGCTTGGCGACCTGACCGGCCCTGACTACAAGCGCATCGCCGCCGGCACGCCGGCCTCGGTGCCCGTGGGCCGCTACACCATGGACGTGATCGAACAGGCCGGCCTCGCGGCGGCGCTGCAGCCCAAATGGATCTACGGCGAGAGCGTGCGCCAGGTGCTCGACTACGTGACGCGCGGCGAGGTCGACGCCGGCTTCGTCTACCGCACCGACGCCCTGGTGAAAAAGGACGGGACGCGGGTGGCACTGGTGGTGCCGACCACCTCGCCCGTGACCTATCCCATCGCGCAGCTGGCGGCCAGCCGGCAGCGGGCCGCCGCGCAGTCCTTCATCGCCTTCGTGAGGGGGCCACAGGGCCAGCAGATCCTGGGCAGCTTCGGCTTTTCCAGGCCCTGATCCGGGCGCCTCCACTGCCCGGCGCACGTGTTCACCCCCCTCTGGCTGACCCTGAAGGTCGCCCTGCTCGCCACGCTCTTCGCCGGTGCCGCGGGCATCGCCCTGGGCTGGTGGATGGCACACAGGCGCTTTCCCGGGCATGCCGTCGCCGATGCGGTGCTGGTGCTGCCGATGGTGCTGCCGCCCACGGTGCTGGGCTACTACCTCATCGTGCTGGTGGGCCGCAACGGCGTCCTCGGCCAATGGCTGGAGCGGTGGTTCGGCATCACCCTGCTCTTCACCTGGCAGGGTGCGGTGCTGGCGGCCGCGGTGGTGTCGCTGCCATTGATCTACAAGGCCGCGCGCGCCGCCTTCGAGGAGACGGACGGCCGCTTCGCGCAGGCCGCGCGCACGCTGGGCGCAGGCGAGTGGGAGGTGTTCTGGCGCATCTCGCTGCCGCTGGCGCTGCGCGGCATCGGTGCCGGGCTGGCGCTGACCTTCGCGCGGGCGATGGGCGAGTTCGGTGCCACGCTGATGATCGCGGGCAACCTGCCCGGCCGCACGCAGACGCTGTCGGTCGCGGTCTACGCGGCCGTGCAGGCGGGCGACGACCGGCTGGCGTTGACGCTCACGCTGGTGATCTCGGCCGTGTGCATCGTGCTGCTGGTCCTGGCCAACCGGCTGTTGCAGGCCAGGCATTGAGCATGCTCGACATCCACATCCGCCTCACGCTGCAGTCGTCCGAGCGCAGCTTCAGGGTCGACGCCGCGTTCCGCTCCGGCGCGCACCGCACGGCGCTGCTGGGTGCCTCGGGCTCGGGCAAGTCGACCGTGCTGCAGGCCATCGCCGGCCTGCTGCCGGGCGTGGAGGGCCACGTGCGCGTCGATGGGCAGACCCTGCTCGACAGCACGCAAGGCATCGACCGGCCCGCACGCGAACGCGGCGTGGGTTTCGTGTTCCAGGACTACGCGCTGTTCCCGCACCTCACGGTGCACCAGAACCTGTGCTTCGGCGTGCGGCGGCTGGGGCGCGCGCCGGCGCCCGAGGCGATGGAGCGGGTCGAGGCGCTCATGACGCAATTCGACATCGAGTCGCTGCACCGCGCCTACCCGCGCCATCTGTCGGGCGGCCAGCGCCAGCGCGTGGCGCTGGCGCGTGCGCTGGCAACCGCGCCACGCCTTCTGCTGCTGGACGAGCCGCTGTCGGCCCTGGACACCGAGCTGCGCATCCGACTGCGCGCGGAGCTGGCGCAGATGCTGGCGCGCGTGCAGGTGCCGACCCTTCTGGTCACGCACGACCCGCAGGACGTCGAAGCGCTCGCCCAGTCGGCCGTGCGGCTCGATGGCGGCCGCGTCGTGGCCGGCTGAACGGGCCTTCAGGCGCCGACCGGCACCCTGTCGAGGAAGCCGGTCACGCGGGCCAGCTTGCCGCCCGCGAGCTCGACGAAGTCGGTGCCCTGGATCAGGTCTTCGGCGCCGGCCGGGCCGAGCGTCCACGAGAAGCGCAGGTGCTCGCCATGCGCATCGGGCCGACCCAGCAGCGCGAAGCGGAAGCCCGGGTAGCGCTGGTGCACGGCGCCGACCAAGGCACTGATCGGCCCGTGGCCGCTGCCCTGCATGAGCGGGTCGACGTAGCGGGCGTCCTCGCACCAGCCGGCGCGCAGCAGCTCGGCGCGCCGGTCGGCGTCGGTCTCGTTCCACAGCGCGATGTAGTCGCGGGCCAGGGCGTCGGCGGGAAGGGGGGCGGTATTCAAGGCGATCTCCTGAGGAGGGGATGGGCCGCACGCGGCGGGGTGAGGGAATGCTCGCCGCGCGGGCGTCGCCGGTCGATGACCTGACAGGTCATCACCCGGCACGCGCCTCGATCCAGGAAAAAGATTGCTGCAGCGCCCATGCAGCGGACGCACGACGCTATTTTTTCGATAGCAGGCAGCGCCACGGCGATTGCGGGCTCCGCTGACACGCCGGTCGCGGGCGTGCTGCCCATAATCCGCCGCGACCTTCGCGCGCCGCTGCCTCCACGACCACCCTCGCCCGCCATGTCCGCCGCCTCCGTCCCCGACCGCTGGCCCTTCGCGCCGGGGGAGGCCGCGGCCTGCATCCGTGCCCTCGACGGCGACAACACGCCGCTGGGGCCGCCCTCGCAGTGGTCCGCGGCGCTGCGCACCACCATCGACCTGATGCTGCCTTCGCAGGCCGAGATCGTGCTCTTCTGGGGCCCGCAGTTCGTCGCCTTCTACAACGATACCTACGCACCGACCATCGGCGCCAAGCACCCCGCCGCGATGGGGCGGCCGGCGCAGGAACACTGGACCGAGCTGTGGGACGACCTGCACCCGTTGCTCGAGCGGGTGCTCACCCTGGGCGAGACCGTCTCGGCCAAGGACCGGCCCTTCCAGATCAACCGCCACGGCCACATGGAAGAGGTGTTCTTCGATATCTCCTACTCGCCGGTGCGCGAGCCCGACGGCAGCGTCGGCGGCGTGCTGTGCATCGTGAGCGAGACCACCTCGCGCGTGAACGCCACGCGCCAGCTCGCGGCCAGCGAGGAGCACCTGCGCGAGCTGCACGAGCAATGGCGCCTCGCCCAGGCGGCCGGCGGCGTGGGCGTGTTCGTGCTCGACATCCAGCGCAACACGCTCACCGCCTCGCCGGGCTTCTGCCGCGTGTTCGGCCTGCCGGAGCAGGAGGTGCACGCGCCGGAGGCCGTGCAACGCCTGCGCACCGACAGCGCCGACGGCGACCCCGTGTCCACGCGCGAATCGCGCACCCGCGGCACGGCGCCGCTGGATGTCGAGTACCCGATCCGCCGCGCCGACGACGGCGCGCTGCGCTGGATCTGGCGCCGGGCCGAGATCGTGCGCGACGCCCATGGCCAGCCGCTGCTGATGCGCGGTGTGGTGCAGGACGTGACCGAGCGCCACGAGGCGCGCCTGGCCCTGGCCCAGCTCAACGCCTCGCTGGAGCAGCGCGTGCAGGAGCGCACACGCGAGCTCAACCGCATCTGGTCGCTGTCGGCCGACCTGATGATCTCGGTCGGCTTCGACGGCCGGATCGTGTCGGTCAACCCGGCGTGGACGCAGGTGCTCGGCTGGTCCGACGATGGCCTGGTGGGTACCGACGTGCTCGCGTTGCTGCACCCCGAAGACGTCGAGCCCTCGCGCCATGCCCTGGGCCAGCTCGCGCAGGGCCAGCGCCTGTTGCGCTACGAGAACCGCTTCCGCCACCAGGACGGCAGCTACCGCACCTTCTCCTGGACCGCCGTGCCCGACACCTCGGGCCAGATCCACGCGGTGGGCCGGGACGTCACCGCCCTGCGCGAATCGGAGCAGCGCCTGCGCCACAGCCAGAAGATGGAGGCCATCGGCCAGCTCACGGGCGGCATCGCGCATGATTTCAACAACATGCTCCAGGGCATCACCGGCGCCATCGAGGTGATGCGCCGGCGCGTGGCGGCCGGCCGCACCAACGACCTGGGGCGCTTCATGGACAGCGCCGCCCAGTCCGCGCAGCGTGCGGCCTCGCTGGTGCAGCGGCTGCTGGCCTTCTCGCGCCGGCAGTCGCTGGACCTCAAGCCGGTGGACGTGAACGTGCTCATCGCCTCGATGGAAGAACTGATGCACCGCTCGCTCGGCGAGCAGGTGCGCCTGTCGGTGCAGCTGGCGCCCGATGCCCGCCACGCACTGGGCGACGAGAGCCAGCTCGAGAGCGCGATCCTCAACCTTGCGATCAATGCCCGCGACGCCATGCCCGGCGGCGGCGAGCTGCGAATCTCCACCACCAACGTGCAGCTGGGCGAGGCCGAGGTGCGTGCCTTCGAAGGCGTGCCGCCGGGCGACTACCTCGCCATCTCGGTGGCCGACAGCGGCACCGGCATGTCGGCGGATGTGCTGGCGCGCGCCTTCGACCCCTTCTTCACCACCAAGCCGATCGGCCAGGGCACGGGGCTGGGCCTGTCGATGGTCTACGGCTTCGCGCGCCAGTCGCGCGGGCTGGTGCAGATCGACAGCGCGCCGGGCCAAGGCACCACCGTCACGCTGTGTCTGCCCCATGCGCCAGAAGCGGCCGTGCCGGCAACCGTCCGCAATGTGGCCGCATTGCCGCAGGGCGACGGCGAGGTGGTGCTGGTGGTGGAAGACGACCCCGGCGTGCGCCTGCTGGTGCGCGAGGTGCTGGCCGAACTGGGCTACCGGGCGCTCGAAGCGGCCGACGGGCAGGCCGCCCTGCCGATCCTGCAGTCGCAGGCGCGGATCGACCTGCTGGTGAGCGACGTCGGGCTGCCGGGACTCAACGGCCGCCAGGTGGCCGAGATCGCGCGCCAGTACCGCGAGGGCCTGCCGGTGCTGTTCATGACCGGCTATGCCGAATATGCGACCAACCGTGCCGAGTTCCTTGCGCCCGGCATGCACATGATCGGCAAGCCCTTCGCCGTCGACCAGCTGGCACACCGCATCCGCGCGCTGATGCGTGGGCCCGCGGCCTGAGTTCCGGGAGGGCACCGGATTTGAACGAAATCGGGCTGTAGCCCCCGTCCCGCCTGCGCCGTCAGCTATCGATTCGATAGCAGAGCACTCAAAGCGCGCAGGTTCGGAAGCCGAAGAATCCGTCGTCACGCGCGGGCGGCGCGAAGCCACGCCAGCGCGGGGAGCGCATGCGGGCGCGCGCGGCGAAGGAGGCACCCCGCAGCACGCGCGCCTGTCCCCAGGCCAGCTCGGGGTCGAAGTCGGTGCCCGCGCTCCATGGGTCGGGGCGCTGGCCGGGCCAGGGACGCAGGGTGCCGGCGGTCCATTCCTGCACCTCGCCCCAGCGAAAGCCCCGCCGCACCGCGACGTGGGCTGCGATCTCCCACTCCACCTCGGTGGCCAGGCGCCGGCCCGCCCAGCGGGCCCAGGCGTCCGCCTCCCACCAGCTCAGATGCATCGCGCTCTGCTCGCCGGCGGCACGCACGGTGGCGCCGAAGCGCTGCTGCAGCACCGAGCCGCCGCCCCCGCCGTGGCTCAGGCCGATCTGCTCCACATGCCGCGGCGCGCGCCGGCCGGCGTCCTGTGCCCAGGCCCAGCCGGCGGGCGACCAGAGCGCTTCACGGTCGTAGCCGCCGTCGTCGACGAACTCGCAGAACTGTTGCCAGGTGACGGGCTGGGCGTCGATCTCGAACTCGGGCACGTCCATCGACTGCGCGCCCGTCTCCTGCGCCAGGTGCAGGCCCGGCGCGTCGCCCGCGCCGAGCGTCCAGCGCGCGCCGGGCACGACGAGCGGCGCCCGCGTGGCGCCGGGCGGCGGGAGTTCGGCACCGATGGCCAGGCCCAGGCTCTGCGCCATCACGACCAGTTGCTCGCCGCGCAGGTCCTCGTGCAACAGCGCGAGCCGGTAGAAATACAGGCCGGCGTCGGTCTCGGCGGCGTGCTCGAGCAGTTCGAGCGTGCCCTCCAGCGTTTCGAGCAGGTACGCGCGGGTATCGGCCATGCCGGGCAGCGCGCGCCCCTCGCCGGACGGCGGGCGTTCCCAGGCCGCGTCGGCCCCGGGGTCGATGGCGGCCAGGCGCGTGGGCCGCGCGGGGCAGTCCACACCCAGCGCGCGCTGCGTGTTGCGGCCGATCCAGTATTCCGCGAACCAGCCGACGTGGCCGGCCAGCCAGCGCGGCGGCACCACGTCGGCCGGCCACGGCGACGGCGGGTCGAGTTCCGAGGACGCGAGCGCGGCCTCGTAGAGCGAGAGCAGGTGCAGCGTGTGGTTGCGCGCATCGATGAGCGCGAGCGACAGCAACTCGCGGCCGGCGCGGCGCATGTCGGGTGAATCGATGGAGCTCGGCAGGGCGGGAAGGGTCGCGGCCATGGCGCGGATTAGAGCGCGTTCGGCGCATGGCCGGCGCGGCCTGCGGCCGGCCCGTGCTCCCCTTTGGTGCTCAGGGTAAGCCCGGTCCGGCGCCGGCCGGAGGCCCGTCTACACGGCGTTACCATTGCGCGCTTTGCGTGGAGGGGCACGACCTTTTCCGCGCGCGAGCCCCCCATTCACCCCTCGGGAGACCGCCTTGTCGATCCTTCTCAAGTTTGCTGCCGGCATGGACTGGATCAGCGAACAGCTCGGCCGCATCGCGGCCTGGGCCGTGCTCGTCACCGCACTGATCTCCGCCGGCAACGCCTTCGTGCGCTACGGGCTGAACTACAGCTCCAACGGCTGGCTCGAGATCCAGTGGTACCTCTTCGCGGCGGTGGTCATGCTCGGCGCGCCCGTGGTGCTCAAGCTCAACGAGCACGTGCGGGTGGACATCTTCTACGGCAAGCTCAAGGGGAACGGACCGGTGTATGTCGACCTGTTCGGCCTGATCGTCTTCCTGCTGCCGGTGATGGCGCTCATCGCGTACCTCAGCTGGCCGCTGTTCGTGAACATGTACGTGACGCGCGAGATGTCGGGCAACGCGGGGGGCCTGATCCGCTGGCCCGCCATGCTGCTGCTGCCGCTGGGCTTCGCGCTCATGTTCCTGCAGGGCCTGTCCGAGGTCATCAAGCGCATCGGCTACCTCAAGGGCCTGGTGAAGATGGACACCCACTACGAAAAGCCGGTGCAGTAAGCACGCGCGGCCACAGCACCCTCTCACCGCACGCTTTCCGGATTTTCACGACATGCAGATGGAAAACTTCGCGCCGATCATGTTCGGCGGGCTCGTGCTGATCATGCTGATCGGCTTCCCGGTGGCCTTCTCGCTGTCCGCGCTGGGCATGGCCTCGGGCTTCTTCGCCATCCAGATGGGCTGGTTCCCGGCGGTGTTCATGGAGAACCTGCCGATCAACCTGTTCGGCATCCTGTCCAACGAGCTGCTGCTGGCAATCCCCTTCTTCACCTTCATGGGCGCGATCCTCGAGAAGTGCGGCCTGGCGGAGGACATGCTCGACTCCATGGGCCAGCTCTTCGGCACCGTCAAGGGCGGCCTGGGCTACTCGGTCATCATCGTGGGCTTCATCCTCGGCGCGATCACCGGCACGGTGGCGGGCCAGGTGATCGCGATGGCGCTGATCTCGCTGCCGGTGATGATCCGCTACGGCTACAACATGCGCTACGCCACGGGCGTGCTGGCCGCCTCGGGCACCATCACGCAGCTGGTGCCGCCCTCGCTCGTGCTGATCGTGATGGCCGACCAGCTCGGCCGTTCGGTGGGCGACATGTACCGCGGCGCCTGGGGCCCGTCGATCCTGCAGGTGCTGATCTTCGCGGGCTACACCTTCCTTCTGGGCGTGTTCAAGCCCAGCCACGTGCCGGGCATTCCCAAGGAGGCCCGCACGATGTCGGGCCTCAAGCTGTGGATGAAGTGCCTGCGCGGGATCATTCCCTCGGCCATCCTGATCTTCGCCGTGCTGGGCTCGATGGGCGGCCTGCCCGGCATCGACACCGCCATCGCCACGCCGACCGAGGCCGGCGCCATGGGCGTGGTGGGCGCGCTGATCCTCGCGGCGATCCACAAGCGCCTGACGCGCGGCCTGCTGTGGGAAGCGATGGTGGGCACCATGCGCCTGACGGCCATGGTGGTGTTCATCCTAATCGGCGCACGCGTGTTCTCGATGGTGTTCCAGGGCGTGGACGGCGCCAGGTGGGTGGAGCACATGCTCTCGGGTCTGCCGGGCGGCCAGATCGGCTTTCTCATCGCCGTCAACATCTTCATCTTCTTCCTCGCCTTCTTCCTCGACTTCTTCGAGATCGCCTTCATCATCCTGCCGATGCTCGGGCCCGTGGCCCACAAGCTGGGCATCGACCTGGTGTGGTTCGGCGTGCTGCTGTGCGTGAACATGCAGACCTCGTTCATGCACCCGCCCTTCGGCTTCGCGCTGTTCTACCTGCGAGGCATCGCCGACACGCTCTTCAAGGAGAAGCGGATCGAGAAGCCGATCCTGTCCAGCGACATCTACCTGGGCTCGATCCCCTGGGTGGCGATGCAGCTGATCCTGGTGGCGATCGTGATCTTCATCCCGCAGACGGTGACCATGTTCCTGCCGAAGGAAGAGGTCATCGACACCGACAAGATCCAGATCGTGGTGCCGCCCGACGACGCGATGGGCGGCAGCGACAGCAGCAGTGGCGCGGGGGAGAACCCTTTCGGCAACGCGCCGTCGTCGCCGGAGCCCGCTGCCGGCGCCTCGGGCGAGAGCCAGGGCGAGAATCCCTTCGGCAATTCGGCATCGCCCGAGGGCGAGAAGAAGTAGGCCGGCGGTCTTCGCGCCCGCCGCCCTCACACGCCGACCGCGTGGGCCCGCCCCCTTTCGTTTTCACCGCGACCGACGGCCGTGTCGAGGGACCGGCGTTCTCGGCCGCCTTCCAGCTGCTGTCGACGCTGATCGTCGGCGGCTGCGCGGCCTGGATGCTCCAGCTGTGGAGCAGCGGCGCGCTGGGCTCGGGCCGCACCACGGGCGTCGGCTGGTTCCTGGCCGGCCTGGCGCTGATGGGCTGGACCTGGATTGCCATCCTGCGCAGCCGCACCCGCATCGATGCCGAGGGCCTGCATCAGCGCTGGATCTGGGACAAGCACATGGCCTTCGACGACCTGGCCTACGCCAAGCTCATCCGCGTGCCGGGCCTGGACTGGCTCATCGCGCCACGGCTGTACGTGCGCACGCTGATGGGCAAGTTCAACGTGTTCTACGGCGCCACCCCGGCGCTCGTGCAGGACTTCGAACGGCTGGTGCGCGAACTGCGCGAATTCCGGCGGATGTAGCCGGGCCTCGCCGGCGAAGCCGCCAACAAAAACCGCGCCGAGGCGCGGTTTTTTGCATTGCCACGAAGCCCGTTCAGAGCTGCTTGGCCACCGACTGCATGTAGCTGTCGAAGCGGCCTTCCGCCACGCCGAACCAAGCCACCTGGTCGCGCTGGAAGGTCAGGAAGTCGGCGTAGATCTTCTTCCACTCCGGGCTCTTGGCGTTGTTCTCTTCGTAGACCGCCTTGGACGCCTTGAAGGAAGCGTCGAGGATTTCCTTGCTGAAGGGCAGCAGCTTGGTCTTGGCGCCGATGAGCTGCTTCAGCGCCGTTGGGTTGCGCGCGTCGTACTTGGCCAGCATGTCCTGCGCGGCCTGGGCCGAGGCGGCGGCCACGATGGCCTTGTTCTCGGCCGACAGCGCGTCGAAGGCCTTCTTGTTGATGTAGAAGTCGACCTCGGGGCCGCCTTCCCACCAGCCAGGGTAGTAGTAGTTGGGCGCGACCTTGTTGAAGCCCAGCTTCTGGTCGTCGTAGGGGCCGACCCACTCGGCGGCATCGATCGTGCCCTTCTCGAGCGCCTGGTAGATCTCGCCGCCGGGCAGGCTCTGCGGCACCACGCCCAGCTTGGTCATCACGTCGCCCACCAGGCCGCCGCCCAGGCGCATCTTCAGGCCCTTCAGGTCGGCCGCGGTCTTGATCTCCTTGCGGAACCAGCCGCCCATCTGCGTGCCGGTGTTGCCGCCGTTGAAGCTCAGCATGCCGTAACCGGCATAGAACTCGTCCATCAGCTTGCGGCCGTTGCCGTACATCATCCAGGCGGTCATCTGGCGCGCGTTCATGCCGAAGGGGATGGCCGAGCCGATGGCGAAGGCGGGGTTCTTGCCGTAGAAATAGTAGGGCACCGTGTGGCAGGCCTCCACCGAACCCTGCTGCACGCCGTCGACCACGCCGAAGGCGGGCATCAGTTCACCGGCCGCATGCACGGAGATCTCGAACTTGCCACCGGACATCGCCTTCACCGCGTTGGCGAACACCTCGGCGCCCCCATAGATCGTGTCGAGCGGCTTCGGGAAGCTGGACGCCAGACGCCAGCGCACCGCCGCCTGCGCGTGGACCGCGGGTGCGATGCCGGCGGCCAGCACGCCGGCGATGCCGGCATTCTTGATGAGGGAACGACGATCCATTGAGATTGACTCCGATTGCATTGGAAAAAACAAAACGCGGCTCGTGGCCGCGTGGTCCGACTCGTTAAGCCGCGCGATTGTAAGAAGGCGTTTTCGGCCCTTCGTTGCGGGTTTTCCCGGCGGAAAGCCCCCGCTGCCGAGGGCTGAAAGCGGCGTGCGCGCGCCTCAGCCGGCGGCGCCGAAGCGCGCCTCGATCGACGTTCGGATGCCTGCCGCGTCGAGCCCTGCCAACGCAAGCAGCTTGGCCGGATCGCCATGCTCGATGAAGCGGTCGGGCAGGCCCAGTTGCAGCAGCGGCGTGACGATCCCCATCTGCTGAAGGGCTTCGGCCACGGCACTGCCCGCACCGCCCATGACGGCGCCCTCCTCCACCGTGACCAATGCATCGTGCGTGTTCGCAATCTCGCGCAGCAGGTCCGTGTCCAGCGGCTTGACCCAGCGCATGTTGGCCACCGTGGCGCCGAGCGCCTCGCCGGCTTCGAGGGCCGGATACAGCAGCGTGCCGAAGGCCAGGATGGCGATGCGCTGGCCCTGCCGGCGCACTTCGCCCTTGCCGAAGGGCAAGGCGTCGAGCGTGAGCGGCGGTGTGACGCCGGCGCCCGCGCCACGCGGGTAGCGCACGGCCACCGGATGGCTCTGCGCGTAGGCGCTGGACAGCAGTTGCCGGCACTCGGCCTCGTCGGCCGGGCAGGCCATGCTCATGTTCGGGACGCAGCGAACGAAGGCGATGTCGTAGGCGCCGGCGTGGGTCGCGCCGTCAGCCCCCACCAGGCCCGCGCGGTCGAGCGCGAAGACCACCGGCAGGTTCTGGATCGCCACGTCGTGGATCAGCTGGTCGTAGGCGCGCTGCAGGAAGGTGGAATAAATCGCCACCACCGGCTTCAGACCCTCGCAGGCCAGGCCCGCCGCGAAAGTGACGGCGTGCTGCTCGGCGATGCCGACGTCGTAGTAGCGGGTAGGAAAGCGCTGCTGGAACTCCACCATGCCCGAGCCTTCGCGCATGGCCGGCGTGATGCCGACCAGCCGCCCATCCTGCGCCGCCATGTCGCACAGCCACTGGCCGAAGACCTGGGTGAAGGTCTGCTTGGGTGCCGTGGCCGGCTTGACCAGCCCCACCGAGGGATCGAACTTGCCCGGGCCGTGGTAGGCCACCGGGTCGGCCTCGGCCAGCTTGTAGCCCTGGCCCTTCTTCGTCACCACGTGCAGGAACTGCGGGCCCCTGAGCTGCTTGATGTTCTCGAGCGTGGGGATGAGCGAGTCGAGGTCGTGGCCGTCGATCGGACCGATGTAGTTGAAGCCGAACTTCTCGAACAGCGTGGCGGGCACCACCATGCCCTTGGCTTGCTGCTCGAAGCGCTTGGCCAATTCGAACAAAGGCGGTGCGGCCTTGAGCACACTCTTGCCGACGTTCTTGGCGGCGGCATAGAACTGGCCGCTCATGAGCTGTGCCAGGTAGCGGTTCAGCGCGCCGACCGGTGGGCTGATCGACATGTCGTTGTCGTTGAGGATGACGAGCAGCTTGCAGTCGTCGCTCACGCCCGCGTTGTTCATCGCCTCGAAGGCCATGCCGGCGGTCATCGCGCCGTCGCCGATCACGGCGATGGCGTGGCGGTCCTCGCCCTTCTGATGCGCGGCCATCGCCATGCCCAGCGCCGCCGAGATGCTGGTCGACGAATGCGCGGTCCCGAAGGTGTCGTAGACGCTTTCGGCACGCTGCGGAAAGCCCGAGATGCCGCCCAGCTGGCGCAGCGTGGGCATGCGCTCGCGCCGGCCGGTGAGGATCTTGTGCGGATAGGTCTGGTGGCCCACGTCCCACACGATGCGGTCTTCCGGCGTATTGAAGACGTAGTGCAGCGCCACCGTGAGTTCCACGGTGCCGAGGTTGGAGCTGAGGTGGCCGCCGGTGCGCGAGACGTTGTCCAGGACGCAGGCGCGGACCTCGTCGGCCACCTGCTTGAGTTGCTCGCGGTCGAGCCGGCGCAGGTCCGCGGGGTCGTTGATCTCGGGAAGCAGTGGAGCCATCGGGGTATTCTTATCGGTCGCGGTCCACGACCATGTGGGCCAAGGCGCGCAATGCGGCGGTGTCTGACAGCGCCGAGCGATCGAGTGCGGCCAACGCCTGCGCCAGCAACTGCTGCGCGCTGGCGCGTGCACCTTCCAGCCCGAGCAGCGACACGTAGGTGGGCTTGTCGGCCGCGGCGTCCTTGCCGGCGGTCTTGCCCAGCGTTTCGGAATCGGCAACGACATCGAGGATGTCGTCCACCACCTGGAAGGCGAGCCCGATGGCCGCGCCGTAGTCGCGCAGCCCGGCCAGCACGACCGCGGGCAGCTCGCCCGCACAGGCCGCGCCCATCTCGACGCTGCCCTGCAGCAGCGCGCCGGTCTTGAGGCGATGCATCTCGCGCAGCTCGGACTCGCTCAGGCGCCGGCCGACGCTGGCCAGGTCGATGGCCTGTCCGCCGGCCATGCCCTGGCTGCCGGCCGCCCGCGTCAGCAGGCGCACCAGCCGCGCTTGCACGGCGGCGGGGATGTCGGCCTCGTCGGGCACCAGCAACTCGAAGGCCAGCGCCTGCAACGCATCGCCGGCCAGCAGCGCATCGGCCTCGCCGAACTTCACATGCACGGTGGGCTTGCCACGGCGCAGCACGTCGTTGTCCATGCACGGCAGGTCGTCGTGCACGAGCGAATAGGCATGGATCAGTTCGACGGCACAGGCCGCGCGCAGCGCCGCTTCGCCGATGGCGGTGCGGGCCGGCGCCAGCGGCGCCACCGCCTCGCTCGCGGCCAGCACCAGCAGCGGCCGCAGGCGCTTGCCGCCATCGAGCACCGCGTAGCGCATGGCCTCGCCGAGCAGCACCGGGGCATCGATGCCCACCCAGCGCGACAGCGCCTCCTCGACGCGGGCGAGCTGCGGCTCGGCCCAGTCGGCGAGCTGGCGCTCGCTCCAGCGCTGCGGCGCGCCCATCACTGCGCCGACCATGTCTTGAGGCTGCCGGCGTCCAGCACCTTGATCTGGTCTTCCACGGCCTGGAGCTTGTCGCGGCAGAAGGCGAGCAGCGCCGCGCCACGCTGGTAGCTCACCAGCAACTGGTCCAGCGGGAGCTGGCCGGACTCGAGTGCGGCGACGAGCTGTTCGAGTTCCTGCAGGCCCGCCTCGTAGCTGGCGGGCAGCGCCGCGGCATCGGAAGCAGGGGACGAGGAAGGCGCCTTGGGCATGCAAAGACCGTGGGTGAAAACCGGCCATTCTAGAAGGCGGAGCGGGGGCCGATGGATATCTCCGGGGTACAATCCCGACTCATCCCCGCGCCGGCGCCCGCCGGCGCAACTTTTTCCGCGGAGATGCCG
The DNA here is from genome assembly GCA_005503065.1 of Comamonadaceae bacterium ALPHA2B. Taxonomy (GTDB): domain Bacteria; phylum Pseudomonadota; class Gammaproteobacteria; order Burkholderiales; family Burkholderiaceae_C; genus Xenophilus. The sequence goes on along the minus strand of SCOE01000005.1, from coordinate 124,996 downwards.
GCAACGTTCGCCCCAGGAACGTGGTTTTTTGCCGGCTCAGTCGCAGGAGTGAGGCGGGGCATTTTGGTTTTTCCCTCCCTGTGGGGGGGCTTGGTCAGGTCACCCATGTCTGATTTAAGTCTTCAACTGCAGCAGGCCTCGAGCCAACTTCCGGTTTCCGCGTATTTCGATCCGGCGCTGTATGCGCTCGAGATGGAAACCTTCTTCGCCAAGGGTCCCCGCTACGTCGGCCATCGCCTGGCCGTGCCCGAACCGGGCGACTTCTACGCCCTGCCCCAGGAGCACGAGGGCCGCGCGCTGCTGCACACGCCGCGCGGGGTGGAGCTCGTGTCCAACGTGTGCCGCCACCGGCAGGCCGTGATCATGAAGGGCCGTGGCGCACTCGATGCGCAGGGCAGCGGCCACATCGTCTGCCCCCTGCACCGCTGGACCTACAACGCCGCCGGCCCCCAGCCCACGGGCACGCTGCTGGGTGCGCCCCATTTCGCCGAAGACCCGTGCCTGAACCTGCGCACCTGGGAGCTGCAGGAATGGAACGGCCTGCTGTTCGAGAAGAACGGCCGCGACGTGGCCGCCGACCTCGCCCACATGGGCCCGCGCAGCACGCTCGACTTCAGCGGCTACCAGCTCGACCGGGTCGAGATGCACGAGTGCAACTACAACTGGAAGACCTTCATCGAGGTCTACCTCGAGGACTACCACGTCGGCCCGTTCCACCCGGGGCTGGGCAACTTCGTGACCTGCGACGACCTGCGCTGGGAGTTCAAGCCGCGCTATTCGGTGCAGACCGTGGGCGTGGCCAACCGCCTGGGCCGCGCAGGCAGCCCGGTCTACCAGCGCTGGCACGAGCAGCTGCTGAAGTACCGCGAGGGCAAGCCGCCGGAGTACGGCGCCATCTGGCTGACCTACTACCCGCACATCATGGTCGAGTGGTATCCGCACGTGCTCACCGTCTCGACGCTGCACCCGATGGGGCCGGACAAGACCATGAACATGGTCGAGTTCTACTACCCCGAGGAGATCGTCGCCTTCGAGCGCGAGTTCGTCGAGGCGCAGCAGGCCGCCTACATGGAGACCTGCATCGAGGACGACGAGATCGCCGAGCGCATGGACGCCGGCCGCAAGGCGCTGCTGCAGCGTGGCGACAACGAGGTCGGCCCCTACCAGAGCCCGATGGAAGACGGCATGCAGCACTTCCACGAGTGGTACCGGCGCGAGCTGCAGGCCTCGCCCGACGCGCTGGCGCGGCTGGCAGCGGTGCGGCGGTGAGGCTGTTTGCTATCGAATTCATAGCTGCTTGCGCACGACGGACGGGCGTTGCGGGCCGATTTGGCTTGCAACGCCTTTGTTTTGTCGCCGGGCCGCCCGACGACAATAAGCACCGACTCGGGGGGCAGCGAACCACGCGGCAGCGGGGAGCGTGGGGGCCTGTTTCGGGCCGGCACTGAGCGCACCATGCAAAGCCTGTGGATGCTGTTGTCGGCCCTGCTCTTCGCGAGCATGGGCGTGTGCGTGAAGGTGGCCTCGGCCTGGTTCACCAGCGCCGAGCTCGTGTTCTGGCGCGGCGTGATCGGCATGGTCGTGCTGGCGGCGCTGGCCCGGCGCCAGGGCGTGACGCTGAAGACGCAGTACCCCGGCATGCACGCCTGGCGCAGCATCATCGGCACCGCCTCGCTGGGCGCCTGGTTCTACGCCATCGCCCACATGCCGCTGGCCACGGCCATGACGCTCAACTACATGAGCAGCATCTGGATCGCGGCCTTCCTCGTCGGCGGCGCGCTGCTGGCCTGGGCGCCGGTGCCGGGGCGCAACGGCCGCGTACCGCTGCCGCCCATGCAGGGACCACTCACGCTCACGGTGGTGGCCGGCTTCGTGGGGGTGATCCTGCTGCTCAAGCCCAGCACCGAGGGCACCGAGGCCTTCGCCGGCCTGGTGGGGCTGCTCTCGGGCATGGCCGCCGCCTTCGCCTACATGCAGGTGATCGCCCTGTCGCGCATCGGCGAGCCCGAGACGCGCACCGTCTTCTACTTTGCGGTCGGCGCCACCGTGACCGGCGCGCTGTGGATGCTGTTCACCGGCGTTTCGGCCTGGTCGTGGACGCACGCGCTGTGGCTGCTGCCGGTGGGCGTGCTGGCGGCCCTGGGCCAGCTGTGCCTGACGCGGGCCTACGCCAGCGCGAAGACGCAGGCGGCGACGCTGGTGGTCGCCAACCTGCAGTACTCCGGCATCGTCTTCGGCGCGCTCTACAGCGTGCTGCTGTTCGGCGACCGCATCGACCTGGCCGGCTGGGCCGGCATCGCGCTGATCATCGGCAGCGGCATCCTGGCCACGGTGCTGCGGCAGCGCGCGGTGCCCAAGGCGCCGGCCGAAGAGCACTGAACGCCCCGAGTCGCCCGGGCCAAGGGAACTTGGCGCGGTCCGGCGTTGTTCCGAGAGTCAGGTCGGCCAAAGCCCCGCTGTCCAGAATGACAGCGGGTGCCCGCACAATGGTTGCCGCGCGCCGGCCGCGCGCTGCCACAGCCCCCCTGCCATGACCCATTCGACGCTCATCTCCGTTTCGCAACTGCAGGCATTGACCGATGCCAAGGCGCCGCTGCGCATCTTCGACTGCACCTTCGACCTCGTGAAGCCCGAGGCCGGCCCTGCGCAGTACCTCGACGCCCACATCCCGGGCGCGGTGTACGCCAACCTCGACACCGACCTCAGTGCCAGGCACGGCCACCCCGGCCCGCACGGCCAGGTGCTGGTGGCGCAGGAGGCCGACAAGCCCGCCTCGGGCGGGCGCCACCCCCTGCCCAGCCGCGAGAAGTTCGCGGCCTGGCTGTCTTCGGTGGGCCTGTCCAACGACATGCAGGCGGTGGTCTACGACCGCAACGGCGCCAACTACTGCGGGCGCCTGTGGTGGATGCTCAAGTGGATGGGCCACGACGCGGTGGCCGTGCTCGACGGCGGGCTGCAGGCCTGGCAGGCCGCCGGCCTGCCGGTGAACGCGGGCGAGGAGCCGGCCCATTTCCAGACCAACTTCGTGCCCGGTGCCCCGCTGGTCCGGCTGGTCGACACGAAGACGGTCGCGGCCGGGCTCGACGACCCTGCGCAGACCCTCATCGATGCCCGCGCAGCACCTCGTTACCGCGGCGAGGTGGAACCTCTGGACCCGATCGCCGGTCACATCCCCGGGGCGCTGAACCGCCCCTTCGCCGACAACCTGGCGGCCGATGGCCGCTTCAAGCCTGCCGAGCAGCTGCGCGCCGAATTCGAGGCGCTGCTGGCCGGGCGCGATCCCGCCACCGTGGTGCACCACTGCGGCAGCGGCGTGAGCGCCGTGCCCAACGTGCTGGCGATGCAGATCGCCGGCCTGGGCACCCCCGCCCTGTACGCCGGCAGCTGGAGCGAATGGAGCAACACGCCGGGCCTGCCGACCCGCCAGGGGCCGCAGCCCTAACCTCTGATGCGAATGACACGATCCTTCTTCCGCACCCTCACCCTCCCGCTGCTCGCGGCCGGCGCCCTGCTGCTGTCCTTCCCGGCCCTGGCGCAGCGCGCCCAGCATGCGCACGTGCACGGCAAGGTCGAACTCGGCATCGCCGTCGACGGTCCCTCGGTCACGATCGAGATGGAATCGCCGCTGGACAACCTGCTGGGCTTCGAGCGCGCGCCGCGCACCGACGTCGAGAAGAACGCGGTCGAGCAGATGGTCGCGCGCCTGCGTGCGGCCGACCATCTGTTCCAGATCGATCCGGCCGCGGGCTGCAAGCTCGGCCCGGTGCAGCTCGAGTCGGCCGCGCTCGGCCTGGGCAAGGCCGAGCCCGACAAGGACGGCCACGCCGAGCTGGAGGCCACCTTCGCCTTCAACTGCACCAATGCGGCCAAGGCGCGCTTCGTCGACACGCAGCTGTTCGAGGCCTTTCCCGCCACGCGCCAGATCGAGGCCGAGATCGCCGCGCCCGACGGGCAGTTCAAGCGCAGCCTGAAGCGCCCCGCCTCGGGCAGCGCGCGCATCGGCTGGGGCAAGTGACGCGCGCATGAGCCTCCGCCCGGCCGCTCCGAAGGGCGCTCGCACCGCAGCGCATAGCGCGGAGCTTATCCAATGACGTCCGTGGTCCTGCAGGCGCAGGAGCTTCGCTTCGCCTGGCCCGGCGCCGCCGCGCCGTGCATCGACATCGAGCGCTTCGAGGTGCACGCCGGCGAGGCCGTGTTCCTGCACGGCCCCAGCGGCTGCGGCAAGAGCACGCTGCTGTCGCTGCTGGCCGGCGTGCTGGTGGCCGGCAGCGGGCGCGTGTGCCTGCTGGGCCACGACTGGGCCGCCATGGGCGGCAGCGCGCGCGACCGCTGCCGCGTGGCGCACGTGGGTTACATCTTCCAGCAGTTCAACCTGCTGCCCTACCTGAGCGTGATGGACAACGTGCTGCTGCCCTGCCGCTTCTCGGCGCGCCGTCGGGCGCAGGGATCGCGCGCGCAGGCCGAGGAACTGCTCGCCCGCATGGGCCTGCCCGCCGAGCTGTGGCAGCGCACCGCCCTGCAGCTGTCGGTGGGCCAGCAGCAGCGCGTGGCCGCTGCGCGTGCGCTCATCGGCCGGCCCGAGCTGGTCATCGCCGACGAGCCCACCTCCGCCCTCGACGAGGACCGGCGCGAGGCCTTCCTCGACGTGCTGCTGGCAGCCTGCGAAGCCAACGGCAGCGCCCTCGTCTTCGTCAGCCACGACCGCCGCATCGCCGACCGCTTCGCGCGCCATGTGCTCTTGCCCGAGATCAACCGGGCGGCGGTTTCGGTGCTGGTGTGAATCAATACGGGATCGGGCAGCCGAACGCAGAGGCCGCAGAGGATTCGCGAAGGGCGCAAAAGAAAACCATGAGAATAATTTGGCTGTCTGTTCTGCGCCCTCTGCGTGATCTTTGCGCCCTCTGCGTTCGGCTGTCCGCATTCCGCATCGCATGAACGCCCTCCTCGCCATTGCCTGGAAGAGCGCCTGGAACCGGCGCTTCACGCTGTCGCTGACGGTGCTGTCGATCGCGCTGGCCACATTGCTGCTGCTGGGCGTGGAGCGCATCCGCACCGAGCTGCGCGAGAACTTCGCCTCGGCCGTGTCGGGCACCGACCTGATCGTGGGTGCGCGCACGGGCAGCACGCAGCTGCTGCTGTACTCGGTGTTCCACATCGGCAGCGCGACCAACAACATCAGCTGGAAGAGCGTGCAGGCACTGGAAGCGCACAAGGGCGTGGCCTGGGTGGTGCCGCTGTCGCTGGGCGATTCGCACCGCGGCTTTCCGGTGGTGGCCACCACGCCGGCCTACTTCGACCATGTGCGGCGCGGCGAGCAGTTGCTGGCCGAGGGCAAGGTGTTCTCCCATAAAAGCGCCGGGCCGCCCCAAGCTTTTTTGCCCCCCTCGGGGGGCGGATTGGGCTCAGCCCAATCCTCGGGGCCAACAGGTTTGTTCGATGCGGTGGTGGGTGCGGACGTGGCCGAGCAGTTGGGCTACCACGTCGGCAAGCAGATCACGCTGGCGCACGGCAGCGGCGAGCTCACGCCCGAACATGCCGACAAGCCCTTCACGGTGGTCGGGATCCTCAAGCGCACCGGCACGCCCATCGACCGCACCGTGCACATCGGGCTGGAGGCGATGGAAGCCATCCACCTCGAATGGGTCGGCGGCGCGCCGATGCCCGGCGTGAAGATCAGCGCCGAGCAGGTGCGCAAGTTCGACCTCACGCCCAAGAACGTCACGGCCGCGCTGGTCGGCCTGAAGAACCGCGCGGCCGTGTTCGCGGTGCAGCGCTGGGTGTCGACCTACCCCGAGGAGCCGCTGATGGGCATCCTGCCCGGCGTGGCGCTCGACGAGCTGTGGCAGGTGATCGGCGTGGGCGAGAAGACGCTGCTCGCGATGTCGGGCCTGGTGGGCATCGTGAGCCTGGCCGGCCTCGTGTCGGTGGTGATGGCCGGGCTCAACGAGCGGCGGCGCGAACTGGCCGTGCTGCGTGCCGTCGGCGCGAGCCTGCGCCATGTGCTGGCCCTGCTGGCGCTCGAAGGCGCCATCGTCACCGTGCTGGGCGTCCTGCTGGGCGCGCTGCTGGCGGCCCTGGGCATCGCCGCGCTGGGGCCGTGGTTGCAGGCGCAGTACGGCCTCGCGCTGCAGCTGTCGGCCCCTACACTGAACGAATGGCTGCTGCTGGGCGCGCTGCTTGCCGCCGGCTGGCTGGCCAGCCTGCTGCCCGGCATCCGGGCTTATCGCCTGTCGCTGGCCGACGGCCTGTCTCCGAGGATCTGACGATGAACACCCTGCGCTCCACCTTTTTCGCCCTGCTCGGCACCGCCGTGGCCGCCGCCGCGCTGGCCGCCGGCCCCGCCCCGGAGGCCACGACCGCGACCAACCCGCTGGGCGGCAAGGGCGCTTCGGCCAAGCCGAGCACCGGGCCGCGCCAGATCACCTGGGAAGAACTCGTGCCCAAGGACTGGGACCCGGCCAAGGCCTTCAAGGACATCGACCTCTCGAAGCTCGACGACGCCGACCCGCGCGCCAACGAGTTGCTGCTGAAGATGCAGGAGGTGTCGAACAACGCACCCACCAATCCCGAGATGAATGGGCAGAACGTGAAGCTGCCGGGCTTCATCGTGCCGCTGGAGGAGAACAAGGGCGAGGTGAGCGAGTTCCTGCTCGTGCCCTACTTCGGCGCCTGCATCCACACCCCGCCGCCGCCCGCCAACCAGATCCTTCACGTGCGGCCCAAGACGCCGGCGAAGTTCCGTGCCATGGACACGGTGTGGGTCACGGGCAAGCTGGTGGCGCAGCGCAACGACTCGATGATGGGCACCAGCGGCTACACCATGACGGCCGACACGGTGACCAAGTACACCGGCGGCGCGAAGTAGCTTTCGCAGGCCGAATCGGCCCAAAGCGCCCGCCCCGCCAGCACAGGGCGCTCCTGAATTCATAGCATTCACGGCGCGTGGTCGCCTGCGGCGACTACAGCGGCTGTCGTCCGCGGACGGCATCCGCCGGGCCGGCCGAGGCGCAGTCTTGCGACGCAAACCGTCACAGGATCGCCCGCACGACGGTCCTCGGCCCCGCGGGCCAGGGCGTTGAAGGACGACCGATACAAGGAACGCGCCATGCAACGCTCCTCCCACGCCCCGCTTCGCACCCCGCGCGGTGCTGCGCTCACCAGCGCCCTCGCACTGGCCGGCCTGGTGCTGGCCGGATGCAACCGCAACGAGGCGCCCCCGCCCCAGGCCGCCGCGCCGGCACCCACACCCGCCCTTGCACCAGCGGCTGCGCCGGCGCCCGTCGCACCCGCAGCCGCGCCGGTGCAGGCAGCCTACACGCCGCCCACGGCCGAGGCGCTGTACCAGATGGTCGCGCCGATCGCGCTCTACCCCGACAAGCTGATCGCCCAGGTGCTCGCCGCGTCGACCTTTCCCGACCAGGTGACGGCCGCACAGGGCTGGCTCAAGCAGAACGCCGGCCTCAAGGGCGGGCCGCTGGCCGACGCCGCCAACCAGCAGCCCTGGGACCCGAGCGTGAAGGCGCTCACCGCCTTCCGCCCTGCGCTCGACCAGTTGGCCAACAACATCCCGTGGACCACCGCACTGGGCCAGGCCTACTACAACGACCCGAACGACGTCATGAACGCCATCCAGGTCATGCGCCTGCGCGCGCAGAAGGCCGGCGAACTCAAGAGCAGCAAGCAGTTGCGCGTGGCCCAGGCCAGCAGCGCGCCGCCGATGTACCCGAGCAGCGCGCCGCCGCCGAGCTATGGCGGCCCGGTCATCGTGGAACCGCCGCCCACGTACATCACCATCGAACCGGCGCAGCCCGACGTGGTCTACGTTCCCGCCTACGACCCGCGTGCTGCCTACGGCGAGCCGGTGCCCTATTACGCCGGCTACGAATACAGCCCGCCGGTGTACTGGGCCGAGCCGCAGCGCGTGAACCCGGTGGTGGTCGGTGCGCTGGCCTTCGGCACGGGAATCGTCGTCAGCTCGGCGCTGCAGCGCCACGACTGGGGCTGGCGCAACTGGGACATGTACTGGGGCCGGCCGGGTTGGCGTGATCGCGACCGCGGGCCGGACCGACGGCCACCGGGCTGGGACCGCCCCACCGTGGTCTTCAACAACAACGTCTGGATGCCCCCACCGCGCATGGAACGCGGCCCGCGCTTCGGCCCCGGCGGCAACCCGCAGGCGCTGCTGCAGGCTCAGCAGATGCAGCAGCAGGCGCAGCAACAGCAACTGGCGCAGCAGCAGGCGCAGGCAGCGCGGCAGCAGCAGGCCCAGATGCTCCAGGCCCAACAAGCCCAGCAGGCGCGCCAGGCGCAGATGGCCCAGCAGCAGCAGCAAGGCCGGATGCAGCAGCTTCAGGCGCAACAGCAGCAGGAGGCCCAGCGCGCCCAGCAGATGCAGCAACAGATGCGTGAGCAGCAGATGCAGGCCATGCGCCATCAACAACAGCAGCAACAGCAGATGCAGCAGATGCAGCAGCGCGCCCAGCAGCAGGCGCAGCAGGCCCAGATGCACCAGCAGCAGCAACAGCAGCAGCAGGCCGCACAGGCCCGCATGCAGCAGATGCAGCAGCAGGCGCAACGGCGCCAGCGCGGCGACAACCCGCCGCAGTGATCGCATGGCGCGTCCTGCGCCGCCGCTCAGGAACGCAGCAGGATCCAGTAGTCGGCGCCCGTCACCGGCTCGCGGTGCCTCGCCAGCGGCCGAAATCCCAACCGCTCGTAGAACGGCAGGTTGCGCGGCGTGAAGGTCTCGAGGTAGCAGGGACGGCCGTGCGCCGCGGCGCGGGCGAGCGCCGGCGCCAGCAATCGGGCTCCCAGGCCGCGCCCCTGCCGCGCCGGTGCAATGCCGACGATCGAGAGATACCACGCCTGCGGCGGCACGGCATGCATCGCATGCGGTGCCATGAAATCCACGATGGCCCGGTAATTCGCCAGGCCGCGGGGGCCGAGCAGCTTTGCGAGCTGCGCCCGCTTGGCGGCATCGGCGCGCTCAGCCACCTCGGGCGGCTGCGGCAGATGCCAGATCGCGGCGCCCGCGTCGTCGGGCTCGGCATGCGTACAGAAGCCCACCGTCGGTGCCTCGTCGATGGCCTGGTCGACGTACGCACCCAGCACCGCCAGACGGCGCACCGGGTCTTCGGCATGGTCGGCCGTGACGGCGAGGTAGAAGGGATCGGGCAGCAGGGCCTCGGCCACGGCCACGGCACAGGGGGTCACAGGGCGCATGGCGCCATGGTAGGCTGGCGTCGAACCCACCTCGCGCCTTCGACGCCGCATGGCGCGGGCCCCGGACGCGCGACTGCACGGAGACATCCCGCGTTGAACCCCAGACCGCCGCGCGCCACACCCAGAACCCCTGCCTCCCGGCCGGCACCGGCCCGCCGCATCGAGGACTACGCCCTCATCAGTTCCACCCACAGTGCCGCGCTCGTTCACCGAGAAGGCAGCATCGACTGGCTGTGCCTGCCCCGATTCGACGCCGCTGCCATGTTCGCCAGCCTCCTGGGCGACGAGCGCAACGGCCACTGGAGCCTGCGCGCCCGCCACGCGAAGGCACGTGTCACGCGGCGCTACCTGCCGGGCACGATGGTGCTGGAAACCACCTGGCACACGCCACGGGGCATGGCGACGGTGACCGACTTCATGCCGCAGCCCTCTCGCGAGGGCACGCACGAGGTGGTGCGCATCGTGCGCGGCGTGCGGGGCACGGTGGATCTGCGCACCGAACTGCGCATCCGCTTCAACTACGGCGAATGGGTGCCGTGGGTGCAGCGGGTCGACGGCGCGATCCATGCCGTGGCCGGCCCGGACGCGGTGCGCATCACGGCGGGTGTGCCGCTGGTGAACGAGGACTTCGCCAGTTGCGCCGAGTTCTCGGTCACCGCAGGCCAGTCGATGGCCTTCGCGCTGGAGTGGTTCCCCTCGCACGAACGGCCGCCGATCACGCGCGACGCCTACTCGCTGCTCGAACACACCACGCGCCGCTGGCGCGCCTGGAGCGAGCACTGCGGTTACCGCGGCGAGTACCGCGAGGCGGTGGAGCGCTCGCTGCTCACGCTCAAGGCCCTGACCTATGCGCCCACCGGCGGCATCGTGGCGGCGCCCACCACCTCGCTGCCCGAGCAGCCCGGCGGCGCGCGCAACTGGGACTACCGCTTCTGCTGGCTGCGCGATGCCGCGCTCACGCTCTATGCGCTGATCGGCTCGGGCTACCTCGACGAGGCCAGCGAATGGCGCTGGTGGCTGATGCGCTCGGTGGGCGGCTCCCCCGAGGACCTGCAGATCATGTACGGCCTGCACGGCGAGCGCGTGCTCAACGAGTTCGAGCTCGACTGGCTGGCCGGCTTCGAAGGCAGCCGGCCGGTGCGCGTGGGCAACGGCGCACACGTGCAGCGCCAGCTCGACGTGTACGGTTCGGTGATCGCCGCCTTCCACGCCTCGCGCAAGGCAGGCCTGGCGAACATGGACAAGGTCTGGCCGCTGGAACGCGCGATCGCGCGCCAGCTCACCACGCTCTGGCGCGAGCCCGACAGCAGCCTCTGGGAGGTGCGCGGCGAGCCGCGCCACTTCGTGCATTCGAAGATCATGTGCTGGCTCGCCTTCGACCGCATGATCTCGAGCGCGGAGAACTTCGGCCTCGACGGTCCGGTCGACGACTGGCGCAAGACACGCGATGCCATCCGCGCCGACGTGCTCGCGAAGGGCTATGACGCGGCCAGCAATTCCTTCGTACAGTACTACGGTGCCGACGCGGTCGATGCGGCGCTGCTGCTCATCCCGCTGATCGGCTTCCTGCCGATCCACGACGCGCGGGTGCAGGGCACGATCGCGCGCATCGAGCGCGAACTGATCTCCGGCGGCCTGGTGTACCGCTACCGCACCGAACTGGGCGTGGACGGCCTGGCGGGCGGCGAAGGTGCCTTCCTGGCCTGCAGCTTCTGGCTGGTGAACGTCTACGCGGCCATGGGCCGGCTGCGCAAGGCCCGGGCCCTGTTCAAGCGACTGCTGGCACTGGGCAACGACCTGGGTCTCTTCGCCGAGGAATACGACCCCGCCAGCGGCCGGCAGCTGGGCAACTTCCCGCAGGCCTTCTCGCACATCGGCCTCATCAACAGTGCGCATGCCATCACGCTGGCCGTGGGCGGCGTGTGGGAACTGGCAGACATGGACGGCCACGGACCGGAACACCTGCCGAAGACCCTGCGCAAGAGGGCGAAGGCGCGCCCGCCACGCGAGCCGCGCCGGTAGCCAGCCGCGCGGGCACATCGCGCCCCTGTATCGAATCGGCTCGCGACGCCCGCGGGCCGTGCACATGCAGCTATGTCATTGATAGCACTTGCGCGGCTGCGCAAGCGGCGATGGACGACGAGGGCGCGGGGTGCGCCCCGATGCATGGGACGGTCCGGGTGTCTAGGATGGGTCCATCCCTTTCGATCCAGGAGCACACCCATGAGCCACCATGTCTACAAGATCCTCGAACTCACGGGCTCCTCGCCCACCGGCAGCGACGACGCGGTGCAGCGGGCCATCGCCAAGGCCAGCGAGACGGTGCGCAACATCCAGTGGTTCGAGGTGGTGGAAACGCGCGGGCACGTGAGCGACGGCAAGGTCGCCCATTGGCAGGTCACGCTGAAGGTGGGCTTCACGCTCGAGTGAGCGGCCGGCACCCGACCGGGTGCGGCGACCCGATCAGTCGGGGGCCTGGACGACGCGGGCGCTTTCCTCGTCGGCGAGCACGTTGTCGGCGTCCAGTTCGCTCGCTTCGCTGAGGTCCAGGCCGGACTCGGCGAGCTCTTCCTCGGGGGTTTCGTCATCGTCGACGGCGGCGGCCTCGTCGACAGGCAGGTCGTCGACCTCGTCGTCGATGGCCGGATCGGGAACGCGGGCGCTGGGCTGGACGGGCATGAGGAACTCCTGAACGATCGGAACGCCGCCGGGGCGCGGTGGCCCGACGCAGGCCCGATGGTGAACCCGTCGTGCCCGGCCCGCCACGGGAATCCACCGACCCGTGGGGGACATGTCGGCGGCCCTTGACGGGCGGCCGGTTTGTCAGTGCTTGTGGCCCTCGTGCTGTTCGGCCTGCTCGTGGTCATGCCCGTGGGCATGGTCGTGTCCTTCGCCTTCGTGGGCGAGCCGGCTCACCACCGTCACCAGCACGATGCCCGCCACCAGCCAGGCGATCTGCGTCAGGGTCTGTCGCGCCGAGAGCCGGCGCTGGAGTTGCGGAATCAGGTCGGCCAGCGCCACGTAGACGAAGCTGCTGCCCGCCACCACGAGGAAGTACGGCAGGAATGCCGCGAGCCGCTCCACCAGCCACCAGCCCACCAGGCCGCCGAGCGCCGTCATGGTGCCGGCGAGCGAGACCTTGACCAGCGCGGCGCGCGAATTGGCCGAGGTCTGCCGCAGCACCACCAGGTCGCCGATGTGGTGCGGCACCTCGTGGGCCAGCACCGCCACCGCGGCCAGCACGCCCAGCCGCAGGTCGGCGATGAAGGCCGAGGCGATCAGCACGCCGTCGCCGAAGCAATGCACGCTGTCGCCGGTCAGCACGCTCCAGCCGCCCGCGGCGCGCGGGCGTCCTGGCTGCTCATGGGCATGACCGTGTGCGTGGCCGTGGCCATGGTCGTGCGAAGCGTGGTCGTGCACGTGGCCGTGCGCGTCGTGGTTGTGCTCATGCCCGTGGTGCCAGAGCTCCGCCTTGTCGAGCAGGAAGAAGAACACCAGCCCGAAGAGCAGCACGGCGAACAGGACACCCGGCTCGATCCGGCTCTCGAAGGCCTCCGGCAGCAGGTGCATGAAGGCCGTGGCCAACAGCGCACCGGCCGCCAGGCTCAGGAGGTATTGGGGACCGTGGCCGGCATCGCCGGGCGCGCCGCGCACACCCAGGCGCAGCAAGGCCGCCGCCACCCACACACTGCCGATGCCCGCGAGCAGGGTCGCGGCGAGAATTGCTATCAAAGTCATAGCTGTTTGCGCAATCAGGACGGGCGCTGGAGCCCGATTTCTCTACAAAAAAGAACAGCCGCCCCGAAGGACGGCTGCATTCTGACGGCTGGCTTCCCGTTGCGCTGGTGCCGGAACCTCAGGCCACGCCGTGCTGCTTGAACCAGGCCAGGGCGCGCTTCCAGCCGTCCTCGGCCGCGCTCTGGAGGTAGCTCGGCCGGTAGTCGGCATGGAAGGCGTGGCCCGCTTCGGGGTACACGACGAACTGGGAAGCCTTGGCCGCCGGGGTGCCGGTGGCCAGTGCCGCTTTCATCTTATCGACCGTGTCAAGGGGGATGCCCTGGTCCTTGCCGCCGTACAGGCCCAGCACCGGCGCCTGCAGGCTCGCGGCGACGTCGACCGGGTGCTTGGGCGTGTTCTCGCTCGCCTGGCCGACCAGCCGGCCGTACCAGGCCACGCCGGCCTTCACCTTGCCGGTGGCGGCGTACAGCCAGACGATGCGCCCGCCCCAGCAGAAGCCGGTGATGCCGGCCCGGGCCGTGTCGCCGCCGTTGGCCCTGGCCCAGGCCAGCGCGCCGTCCAGGTCGCCCATGACCTGTGCGTCCGGCACCTTGGACACCAGTTCGGCCTGCAGCTTCGGGATGTCGGTGTAGCCCTTCGGATCGCCCTGGCGCGCATACAGCTCGGGCGCGATGGCCAGATAGCCCAGCTTGGCGAAGCGGCGGCAGGTGTCGGCGATGTACTCGTGCACGCCGAAGATCTCCTGGATGACCAGGATCACCGGCAGCCCGGTCTTGCCCGCCGGCGCCGCCGCGTAGGCCGGCACGTCGAAGCCGTTGACGGCGTACTTGATCGGGCCGGCCTTGAGGCCCTCGTCCGAGGTCTTGATGGCCGTCTGCGCAGCGATCGGCAAGGTGGCCGCGGCGTACCCCACCCCCAGGGCCGCCTTGAGGGCGGTGCGGCGCGTGGCACCGGCTTCGGTGCTGTCGCCGGGTCGCAGGGAGTCGAAGTCGCGTTTCAGGTCGTCGTCGCGCATGAGGGCAAGCTCCTTGGGGGGTTTGGAAGGAGCCGGCAGTCTATCGACGGCACACGCGCCCACCGCGCACGCCCGCGATGCCACTGCGTTGCCGGTGGGCATGCGTGCATCGCGCGCCGGTAAGCGCTAGCGCGCCGCCACCTTGCCCTGGGCGATGTCCATCACCATCCGCGTCACGAGGTAGAGGCGCGGCTCGATCGAGTCGATGAGGACGTACTCCGCATCGGCCGAGTGCGCGCCGAAGCCCTGCAGGCCGAAGCGCTCGACCACGGCCGCCTTGCCGGACAGGCCCGCGAATGCCGCGTCGGTGCCGCCGCCGGCCACCTTGTCGTCGGCGCCGAGCTTGCGGCCCATCTCCTCGTAGATCGATTGGGCGTGCTTCGCCATCGCCAGCGACGCGGGGTTGGATTCGAGCGGCGGGCGGCGGCGCTCGAACTTCGCCTCGACCTTGGCTTCGGGGATGAGCTGCTTCTTCACCCGCTCTGCGATGGCGCGTTCGACGCGGTCGTAGTCGGCCACCTTGGTCACGCGCACGTCGGCCATGGCGTTGGCCGTCGCGGGGATGACGTTGCGGTTGTTGCCGGCCTGGCCGACGGTCCAGTTCATCTTCAGGCCCGTGGCCGGATCGGACAGGTCGCGCATCTGCAGCACCTGGTGCGCCATCTCGTAGAAGGCGTTCACGCCGCGCTCGGGCGCCGAACCGGCGTGCGAGGCCTTGCCCTGCACCTTGAGCGACACCGCGCCGATGCCGGCCGTGGCCAGCGACAGCTTGTCCTCCGCCGCCGAGGCGCCTTCGTGCGACAGCACCGCATCGTGCTCGCTCGCCAGCCTGGTGATGAGCGCGCGCGAGCCCGGCGAGCTGATCTCCTCGTCGCCGTTGATCAGCACCGTGAGCTGGCCATAGTCCTTGAAGCCCAGCTTCTGCAGCATGGCGACCGCATGCAGGATGACGGCGATGCCCTGCTTGTCGTCCGCGATGCCCAGACCGTAGGCCTTGTCGCCATCGATGCGGAAGTGCTGCTTCGCGCCCATGCCCACCTGGTACACGGTGTCCATGTGGGCGATGAGCATGATCTTCTTCGTGCCGGTGCCGGTGAAGGTGGCCTTGACCATCTTGCCGATCTTCTCGGGCGTGTCCTCCATGCGGTAGACCTCTGGGGAGGCCGCACTGCCGGGCTCGATCAATTCCACCTGCCCGCCCAGCGCCTTCAGCCGGTCTGCGATGAGGTTGGCGATCCTGTCCAACCCTTCCAGGTCGCGGCTGCCCGATTCGATGCCGACCAGCTGCGACAGGGAGTCGAGCAGGGGCTGCTTCTGCTCGGCCGCGAGCGCGGCGATGCGGGCATCGGGGGCGGCCAGCGCGGCGCCGGCGGTCGCTCCCAGGGCGCAGGCCAGTGCCAGGACGCGGAGGGTGGTTCGGAGTCGATTCATCGGAGAGGGATTCCTTGTGGTGAGTGGAAGAGCATTCAATGGGCCTGGTCCCAGTTCGGCCCGACGCCGATCTCGGCCAGCAGCGGCACCTTCAGGTCGGCCACGCCGGCCATCAGGCGCGGGATCTCGGCGCGCACCCAGTCGACTTCCGCCTCCGGCACCTCGAACACCAGTTCGTCGTGCACCTGCATGATCATCTTCGTGCCGCGTTGCTCGGCGTCGAGCACCGCCTGCACCTTGTTCATGCTGAGCTTGATGAGGTCCGCCGCGGTGCCCTGCATGGGTGCGTTGATGGCCGCGCGCTCGGCGCCGCCGCGGCGCGGGCCGTTGGGCGAGTTGATCTCGGGCAGGTACAGGCGCCGGCCGAACACGGTCTCGACGTAGCCGCGCTCCTTGGCGCTGGCACGGGTCTCGTCCATGTAGTGCTTCACGCCGGGGTAGCGCGCGAAGTAGCGGTCGATGTAGCTCTTGGCGGCCGTGTTGTCGATGCCCAGGTTGCGCGCCAGCCCGAAGCTGCTCATGCCGTAGATGAGACCGAAGTTGATGACCTTGGCGTAGCGCCGCTGCTCGCTGCTCACCTGATCGGGCGGCAGGCCGAACACCTCGGCGGCGGTGGCGCGGTGCACGTCCATGCCCTCGGTGAAGGCGCGCAGCAGCGCCTCGTCGCCGCTGATGTGGGCCATGATGCGCAGCTCGATCTGCGAATAGTCGGCGCTGGCGATCACATGGCCCGGCGGCGCGACGAAGGCCTCGCGCACGCGCCGGCCCTCGGCCGTGCGGATCGGGATGTTCTGCAGGTTCGGATCGTTGCTCGACAGGCGGCCGGTGACGGCCACGGCCTGTGCGTAGTGCGTGTGGACGCGCCCCGTGCGCGGCAGCGCCATCTGCGCCAGCTTGTCGGTGTAGGTGCCCTTGAGCTTCGACAGGCCGCGGTGCTCCAGGATCTTGGCCGGCAGCGGGTAGTCCTCGGCCAGCTTCTCGAGCACCTCCTCATCGGTGCTGGGCGCGCCGCTGGGCGTCTTCTTCACCACCGGCAGGCCCAGCTTGTT
Source organism: Comamonadaceae bacterium ALPHA2B (assembly GCA_005503065.1). Lineage (GTDB taxonomy): Bacteria > Pseudomonadota > Gammaproteobacteria > Burkholderiales > Burkholderiaceae_C > Xenophilus. The sequence goes on along the minus strand of SCOE01000005.1, from coordinate 108,541 downwards.
GAAGAAGATGTCGCCGATCTGCTTGGGGCTGCCGAGGTTGAAGGGCTGGCCCGCGATGTCGTACGCCTCCTGCTCCAGCGCCATGATGCGCTTGCCCAGGTCGTTGCTCTGCGCGGCGAGCGTGGGCGCGTCGATCAGCACGCCGTTGCGCTCGATGCGGTAGAGCGACTCGCTGCTCTCCATCTCGAGCTCATAGACGAAGCGCAGCTTCTCTTCGGCCTGCAGCTGCGGCCACAGGACGCGATGCACGTCCAGCGTCTGGTCGCTGTCCTCGCAGGAATACTCGGCCGCCTTTTCGATCGCGACCTGGCTGAACGGGATCTGGTGCGCGCCCTTGCCGCACAGGTCCTCGTAGTCGATGCCGCTGCGGCCCAGGTGGCGCTCGGCCAGGCTGGCCAGGCCGTGCGGCTTGTGCACCTCGAGCACGTAGCTCTGCAGCATCGTGTCGTGGGCATAGCCCTGCACCTCGATGCCGTGGTTGGCGAACACGTGGCGGTCGTACTTGACGTGCTGGCCGAGCTTCTTCCTGTCGCCGTTTTCCAGCCAGGGCTTCAGGCGTGCCAGGACTTCGTCGCGAGGCAGCTGCTCCGGCGCATCGGGGTAGTCGTGCGTGAGCGGGATATACGCGGCCTCGCCGGGCTGCACGCTGAAGCTGATGCCCACGATCTCGGCACGCATCTCGTCCAGCGAGGTGGTCTCGGTGTCGATCGCAGCCAGCTCGGCCGACGCCAACCGGGCCAGCCAAGTGTCGAACTGCTCCCAGGTGAAGATCGTGTCGTAGGCCAGGTTGGTCGCGCGTGCTGCCGCCGCCACCTCGAAGCCTTCGAGCAGCCCGGTGCCGCCTTCCGGCCCACCCCGCGCCCTGTTCTCCTCCACGAGCTCGGGCGGCACCTCGTGCGCCTGCAGCGTCTTCACCAGGCTCTTGAAGCCGTACTGCTCGTAGAAGGTCTTGAGCGCATCGGTGTCCTGCTCGCGGATGGCCAGGGCGTCGAGCGACGGCAGGCCGGGCACGTGGCCGTCGAGGTCGCAATCGGTGCGGATGGTGACCAGGCGGCGCGACAGGGGCAGCTGGTCGAGCGCCTTGCGCAGGTTCTCGCCGGCCTGGCCCTTGATCTCGCCGGCGGCGGCGATCAGCGCGTCGAGCGAGCCGTATTGCGCGAGCCACTTGGCGGCCGTCTTGGGGCCGACCTTCTCGACGCCGGGCACGTTGTCGACCGCGTCGCCGACCAGCGTCTGATAGTCGACCATGAGCGAGGGCGGCACGCCGAATTCGGCCGTCACGCCGGCCACGTCGCGGCGCTTGCCGTTCATGGTGTCGATGATCGTGATGTGCTCGTCCACGAGCTGCGACAGGTCCTTGTCGCCGCTGGACACGATCACCTCCACACCCTGCGCAGCGCCGGTGCGCGCCAGGGTGCCGATCACGTCGTCGGCCTCGACGTCGGGCACGCTGAGCACCGGCCAGCCCAGCAGCTGCACCACCTGGTGGATGGGCTCGATCTGCGCGCGCAGGTCGTCCGGCATCGGCGAGCGGTTGGCCTTGTAGGCGGGGTACCAGTCGTCGCGGAAGGTCTTGCCGGGGGCATCGAAGATGCAGGCCACGTAGTCGGCACGCACCTCGCGGCGCAGGGCCTGCATCATGTTGATCATTCCGCGGATGGCGCCGGTCGCCGGGCTCTTGCTGTCGCCGGGCACCGCGCGCAGGTCGGGCATGGCATGGAACGCGCGGTACAGGTAGCTCGATCCGTCGACGAGCAGCAGCGTTTTCTTGTCGGTCATCGGGGCATTTTGCCGCCTCCGCCAAGGTGGCTTCGGCGTATTCGGCAGACAGGGCCGAAGCGCACAGGCTGACAGCGTGGGCATCGGCCGGCACCTACAATCCCGCGCATGAGCTCCAACCGATTCGCCCCCCTGCGCACGGCCCTGCTGGCGCTGGGCTGTCTCCTGCCCCTGGCTTCCGTCCACGCCCAGGCGGCCGCGCAGCCCGCCCCGGCGGCGCAGCCGGCAGCACCGGCAGGCGACCAGGAGGCGCTCGAAGGCCGCCGCAACCAGAAGATCGAGCACCTGCGCACCGAGGATTCGGGCGCGCGAGTCGACGAGACGCGCTACGGCGGCCGCACGCAGCAGATCACCGTGACGCCCAAGAACGGCGCCGCCGCCTACGAGGTGCTGCCCAACGACGGCCAGCGCCAGGGGCGCAACCAGTCGGAATCCGGACCCAGCGGCAACGGCCCGCGCGTCTGGAACGTCCTCAAGTTCTGACGGTCCGCGGTGGCGGTCTTTACCGAAGTCGGGCCCGACGAGGCCGGCGCCCTGCTGCGACGCCTCGGGCTGGGCGAGCTGCACAGCCTGCGCGGCATCGAGGGCGGCATCGAGAACACCAACTACTTCGCCAGCACCGACCAGGGCGAGTACGTCTTGACGCTGTTCGAGCGACTGAGCTTCGCCCAGCTGCCGTACTACCTGTGCCTGATGAAGCACCTGGCCGACGCCGGCCTGCCGGTGCCGGCCCCGGCTGCCGACCCGGCCCAGGCGCCGATCGTGGCCGATGGGACCCACCCCCTCGAAGTGCCGGCCGATGCGCCCTGCGCGCTGCTGCACACGGTGGCGGGCAAACCGGCTGCGGTGGTGCAGCGCCTCTCGGGCCGCAGCGAGCTGGCGCCCGGCGCAGCGCACTGCCGCGAACTCGGCGCCCTGCTCGCCCGCATGCATCTGGCGGCGCGCGACTTCCCGCGCATCCAGCCCAACCTGCGCGGGCTGCCGTGGTGGAACGACACCGCGCCGGTGGTCATGCCCTACCTCGACACCGCGCAGGCCGCCTTGCTCGCGGGCGAGCTGGCCTACCAGAACCACCTGGCCGCCTCGGCCGCCTACGCCGCGCTGCCGCGCGGGCCGGTGCACGCCGACCTGTTCCGCGACAACGCCATGTTCGCCACCGACGGCGACGCCGACGCACCGCCGCGCCTCACGGGCGTGTTCGACTTCTACTTCGCCGGCACCGACACCTGGCTCTTCGACCTGGCCGTGTGCCTGAACGACTGGGCGATCGACCTGCCGACCGGTGTGCCCGATGCCGAACGCAGTGCAGCGCTGCTCGCGGCCTACGAGACGGTGCGCCCGCTGACCCGGGCCGAGCGCGAACTGCTGCCCGGCATGCTGCGCGCGGCGGCCCTGCGCTTCTGGATCTCGCGCCTGTGGGATTTCCACCTGCCGCGCGAGGCCAGCATGCTCAAGCCCCACGACCCGGCGCATTTCGAGCGCGTGCTGCGCCAGCGCGCGCATGCCCCGGCGCGCGTCGCCACCGCCGAGGCGGCCGAGGGCGCCGAGGAAGCGGTGCCGGCCTGACGCCATGAAGCTGCTGCTCGTCGCGCCGCGCACCGGCGCCCAATGGGTGCGCGAAGGCCTGCAAACCTTCCGCCGCGCACCGATGGCCTTCTTCTCGCTGTTCATGCTGTTCATGTCGGCCATCGCGCTGCTGTCGCGCGTGCCGGTGCTGGGCGGCGCCCTGGCCGTGGCGCTGGCGCCAGCCAGCACGCTGGCCATGATGGCCGCCGCCGAGCAGGCCAGCCGGCTGCCGCCGGGGCGCGTCACGCCCGACGGCCGGCCCGTGACGGCAGTGCTTTTCATGTCGGCGCTGGGCGCCGTGCGCAGCCAGGTGCGGCCGCTGGTGGCGCTGGGCGCGCTCTACGGCGTTGCCGTCACGCTCGCCGGCCTGCTCGCCAGCGCGATCGCGGGCGACCCGATGGCCGGCGCCTTCGATGCGCAGGGCGCGCCCAAGCCCGAGGTGATCCAGAGCGGCGCCTTCCAGTTCGCCATGCTGCTGCGCATGGCGCTGTACCTGCCGGTTGCGCTCGCCTTCTGGCATGCGCCGGCGCTGGTCCATTGGCACGCGGTGCCGCCGGTCAAGAGCCTGTTCTTCAGCCTCGTGACCTGCGTGCGCAACTTCGGCGCCATGGCGGTCTACGGACTGGTGTGGTTCGCCGTGGTGCTGGCCGGCAGCATCGTGCTGTCGCTCGTGGCCAGCGTCGCGATGGCGGCCGCGGGCAGCGTGGGGGTGGCGGTGCTGGTCGGCGGTTCCTTCGTCCTCACGGCGATGTTCCTGACCTCGACCTGGTTCAGCTTCCGCGACTGCTTCCAGGCCGACTGAGCGCCGGCTCCGCCTCAGACGGGCGTGAGCTTGGCCACGCTCAGCGCCAGCCACTTGATGCCGTGGCGGCTAAACTTGACCTGCGCACGCGCATCGTCGCCCGCGCCTTCGAGCGCCAGCACCGCGCCCTCGCCGAACTTGTTGTGGAAGACCTGCATGCCGATGCGCAGGCCGTGCGACGGGGCCGACTTCTGCGGCACGGGCGCCGCCGCCGCGCCGCTGTAATAGGAGCCAAATCCGCCTCCAGCGCCCGCCCCGCCTGCGCGACCAGCTATCGAATTCATAGCACCGCCGGCGAACTGACCGAAACCCGGGTTCTTCGGCGTGAGCCACTTGAGCGCGCCCTCGGGCAGTTCGTCGAAGAAGCGGCTCCTGAGGTTGTAGCGGGTCTGGCCGTGCAGCATCCGCGTCTGCGAGTGGCTCAGGTACAGGCGCTGGCGCGCGCGCGTGATCGCCACGTACATCAGGCGGCGCTCCTCCTCCAGGCTCTCGTGGTCGCTCATGGAGTTCTCGTGCGGGAACAGGCCCTCTTCCAGCCCGGTGATGAACACCACGTCGAACTCCAGGCCCTTGGCGGCGTGCACGGTCATGAGCTGCACCGCGTCCTGCCCGGCCTGGGCCTGGTTGTCGCCGGATTCGAGCGCGGCGTGCGTGAGGAAGGCGGCGAGCGGGCTGAGCGTTTCACCCGTCTCCGCGTCGGGCGCCAAGGGTTCGTCGAGCACGGGCTGCGACGGATCGAGGCCCTGGCTCACGGGCGACTGGCGCAGCTCGTCCACCGGAAGCGCCACGGCATCGCGGCCAAAGCCTTCCTGCGTGACGAAGCTCTCGGCCGCGTTGACCAGTTCCTCCAGGTTCTCCAGCCGGTCGGCGCCTTCGCGGTCGGCCTTGTAGTGCTCGATCAGGCCGCTGGCGTCGAGCACCAGTTCGATGATCTCCTTGAGCGACAGGCCCTGCGTCTGCTCGCGCAGCACGTCGATCTTCGCGACGAAGGCGGCCAGGTTGGCGCCGGCCTTGCCGCTCATGCCCTCCACCGCCTTGTAGAGCGAGGCGCCGCGCGCGCGGGCCGTGTCCTGCAGCACCTCGATGCTGCGCGCGCCGATGCCGCGCGGCGGGAAGTTGACCACGCGCAGGAAGCTGGTGTCGTCGTCCGGGTTCTCCAGCAGGCGCAGGTAGGCCAGCGCATGCTTGATCTCGGCACGCTCGAAGAAGCGCAGGCCGCCGTAGACGCGGTACGGCACGGCGGCATTGAAGAGCGCGGTCTCGATCACGCGGCTCTGCGCATTGCTGCGGTAGAGCACGGCGATCTCCTTGCGGTCGATGCCGTCGCGCACCAGCTGGCGCATCTCCTCGACCATCCACTGCGCCTCGGCGAAGTCGCTGGTCGACTCGTACACGCGCACCGGCTCACCGGGACCCTGGTCCGTGCGCAGGTTCTTGCCCAGGCGCTTCGTGTTGCGGCTGATGAGTTCGTTGGCCGAGTCGAGGATGTTGCTGAAGCTGCGGTAGTTCTGCTCCAGCTTGATCTGGTGGTGCACGTCGAACTCGCGCACGAAGTCGCTCATGTTGCCCACGCGCGCGCCGCGAAAGGCGTAGATGCTCTGGTCGTCGTCGCCCACGGCCAGCACGCTGTTGGGACCGGGCACGAAGCGGCCGTCGACCGTGTGGCCGGCCAGCATCTTGATCCACGCGTACTGCAGGCGGTTGGTGTCCTGGAACTCGTCGATGAGGATGTGGCGGAAGCGCCGCTGGTAGTGCTCGCGCACCGGGTCGTTGTCGCGCAGCAGCTCGTAGCTGCGCAGCATCAGCTCGCCGAAGTCGACCACGCCCTCGCGCTGGCACTGCTCCTCGTAGAGCTGGTAGAGCTCGATCTTCTTGCGGTCGTCCTCGCTCCTGGCCTCGATGTCGCGCGGGCGCAGGCCGTCTTCCTTGGCGCCGGCGATGAACCACTGCGTCTGCTTGGCCGGGAAGCGCTCGTCGTCGACGTTGAACTGCTTCATCAGCCGCTTGATGGCCGAGAGCTGGTCCTGCGTGTCCAGGATCTGGAAGCTCTGCGGCAGGCCGGCCAGCTTCCAGTGCGCACGCAGGAAGCGGTTGCACAGGCCGTGGAAGGTGCCGATCCACATGCCGCGCACGTTCACCGGCAGCAGCGCCGACAGGCGCGTCATCATTTCCTTGGCCGCCTTGTTGGTGAAGGTCACGGCCAGCACCCCGCCCGGCGAGACCTGCCCGGTCGACAGCAGCCAGGCGATGCGGGTGGTGAGCACGCGCGTCTTGCCCGACCCGGCCCCCGCCAGGATGAGGGCATTGCCCTCGGGCAGGGTGACGGCCGCGCGCTGCTCGTCGTTCAGGGTGGCAAGAAGGGGGGAAACGGCCGCGGCGGGCCCGGCGTCGTGGCCAGGGAAGGACATCCCGGCATTGTAGGAACGCGGGGTCGCCGCCGCCTACTGCACAGCCGAAGCCCGCAGGGGCTCAGGTGCCGAGCTTGAAGGCGCCCTTCATCACGGCGGCGTGCCCCGGAAAGGAGCAGAAGAAGGTGTAGGACTCGCCAGCCCTGAGCTTGGCGACATCGACCGCCACGGTGTCGCTCTGTCCCGGGCCGACGACCTTGGTGTGGGCCAGCACGCGCGCGTCGCCCGCCCTGACGTACTGGTTGGCCAGGCCGGCTGCCACCCCATCGGCGGCCACGGCCTGGACATCGCCCGTCTTCGCCAGCACCCAGTTGTGGCCCATGGCCTGGATCGGCAGCTTGCCGGCGTGCCTGATCTGCACGCTGAAGCTCTTGCAATCCTTGGGCACGACGATTTCCTTCTTGTCGAACTGCATGGCGTCGTTGCCTTCCACGGTGATGGCGCAGTCGGCGGCCTGGGCGGCGACGCAGGCCAGGGCGAGGCAGGCGGCGATGAGCGGGGACTTCATGGTGCGGTGTTCCTTGATGACGTGGGGTGCCAGCCGCCCCTCGGGCAGCGATGGCGCCGCGGCGATTCTGGGTGGGGCCCGGCCACGTGTTCATGACCTGGGTCAAGGGCAGGCGCCGCACCGGCGCGGCACCGATGCAGCTTGCGCGCCCTCAAGGACGGCGCGCAACGCGCGTTCCACACTGGCCCGGCACATCAACCACAGCACTCGATGCCATGACACTGCTTTCCCAGTTCACTCGCCTTGCCACACCGGTCGCGCTCGCCGCCGCCCTGCTCGCTCCTTCCGCCCAGGCACAGACCGCCGACACCCAGGGCCCGTGGCTCGTCCGCCTGCGTGCCGTGCGGCTGGACATGGCCAACAAGTCCGACGCCATCCCCTCGCTGGCCGTGCCGCAGAACGCCATCACGGTGAACGACAAGACCATCCCCGAAGTGGACGTGAGCTACTTCTTCACGCCGAACATCGCGGCCGAGCTCGTGCTCACGGTGCCCCAGAAGCAGCGCGTGACGGTGCAGCAGAGCGCCCTGGGCGGCCCGACCGACATCGGCAGCTTCAAGCACCTGCCGCCCACGCTGATGCTGCAGTACCACTTCCGGCCCGATGCCACGGTGCGGCCCTACGTCGGCGCCGGCATCAACTACACCCGCCTGAGCGGCGTGAACCTCTACGTGCCGACCGTCGGCCGGCTGGACCTCGACCGCAACAGCTGGGGCCTGGCCGTGGGCGGCGGCGTCGACATCGCCATCGCGAAGAACTGGTTCCTGAACCTCGACGTCAAGAAGGTGCAGATCCGCTCCGACGTCAAGCTGGGCACGCAGAAGGTGTCGCAGGTGAAGGTCGATCCCTGGCTGTTCGGCGTGGGCGTGGGCTACCGCTTCTAGGCCGCGCCGCGGCCGCCGCCATAGCGGCGGCCGTATGACCACCATACAGGCGGGGCCAAAGCCCCCTGCCCTACACTCGGTCACCGGGCCCAAGTTTCTTGCGCCCGGTTTTTCGTGGCCGCCGCACTGCCGGACGGGCCGCGGAACCGGCCAGGCCAAGCGCTCCATCGTTCGCCGTCAACGACCTTCATCAAGGAGAGCTTGGGTCATGGAAATCTTCGACTACGACAACGTCCTGCTGCTGCCGCGCAAGTGCCGCGTGGAAAGCCGCTCCGAATGCGACACCAGCGTCGAGCTGGGTGGCCGCAGCTTCCGCATCCCCGTCGTGCCCGCCAACATGAAGACGGTGGTCGACGAGAAGATCTGCCTCTGGCTGGCCAAGAACGGCTACTTCTACGTGATGCACCGCTTCGACCTCGACAACGTGAAATTCGTCGAGCACATGCAGGCCCAAGGCGTGTTCGCCTCCATCTCGCTGGGCGTGAAGAAGCCCGACTACGACACCGTCGACCAGCTCGTGGCCAAGGGCCTCGTGCCCGACTACATCACGATCGACATCGCGCACGGCCACGCCGACAGCGTGAAGAACATGATCGGCTACCTCAAGGAGAAGCTGCCCAAGGCCTTCGTCATCGCCGGCAACGTGGGCACGCCCGAGGCCGTGATCGACCTGGAGAACTGGGGCGCCGACGCGACCAAGGTCGGCATCGGGCCGGGAAAGGTGTGCATCACCAAGCTCAAGACCGGCTTCGGCACCGGCGGCTGGCAGCTGTCGGCGCTCAAGTGGTGCGCGCGCGTGGCCACCAAGCCCATCATTGCCGACGGGGGCATCCGCGAGCATGGCGACATTGCCAAGAGCATCCGCTTCGGCGCGACCATGGTCATGATCGGCTCGCTGCTGGCCGGCCTGGAAGAAAGCCCCGGCGAGACCGTCGTCGTCGACGGCAAGCGCTTCAAGGAGTACTACGGCTCGGCCTCGGACTTCAACAAGGGCGAGTACAAGCACGTCGAGGGCAAGCGCATCCTCGAGCCCGTCAAAGGCACGCTGGAAGACGTGCTGCGCGAGATGCAGGAAGACGTGCAGAGCTCCATCAGCTACGCCGGCGGCCGCAAGCTGATGGACGTGCGCAAGGTCAACTACGTGATCCTGGGCGGCGACAACGCCGGCGAGCACCTGCTGATGTGAGTGACACGCGCCGGCCGGCGGTACTAGAATCGCGCCCTGCGTTGGGGGGGTAGCTCAGCTGGGAGAGCGCCGCGTTCGCAATGCGGAGGTCGGGAGTTCGATCCTCCTCCTCTCCACCAACGAATCTCCAGAAGGCCCCTGTGCATCGCACCGGGGCCTTTTTCTTTGGGGCGGCTCAGGCGTCCAGCACCAGGTGCTGGCCATGCAACGCCGCCGCGCCCTCGCTCGCAAGATATGCGATGGATTTGGCCGCCACGACGGTGGACACCCATTCCTTCGGATCGGCATCGGGCATGGCCTGGCGGTTGGCCGGCGTGTCGAGCACGCTGGGCGCGATGCTGTTGACCTGCACGCCGTGCGGCGCGACTTCGGCCGCCAGGCTCTCGACCAGGCGCTGCAGCGCGCTCTTCGATGCGCAATACGCCGCCATGTGCGCCACGCCGCGGCTCGCCGACTTGGCCGTCACGGCCACCAGCGCGCCGGCGCCGCGCGCGACCATGGCCGGCACGAAGGCCTGCGACACGGCGACGAAGGACCAGGCGTTGAGGTTCAGCATGCGGTCCCACGCCGCGCGGTCGAGCTCGTGCACGGCCGGCCCCATCTCGAAGCCGCCCGCGATGTGGATGACGGCATCGACATGCCCGAAGGCGCGCAGGATCTGCTCGCCGGCCGCCTTCACGGAGTCGGCCGAGGTGACGTCGGCGGCCAGCAGCAGGTGCTGCGAGTTGTCGAGGCCGGGGAAGGCCTGCGTCAGGTGTTCGGGATGGCGCTCGAGCAGCGCAAGCCGCGCGCCAGCGTCCAGGTAATGCTGCGTGACGGCACGGCCGAGCGCACCGGCCGCGCCGGTGATGACCACATGCAGGGGAAGCGCGGGAGAGACGGGCGAGATCATGGGAAGACGCGAGGGGTTGCGCGGCGCGCGATGGCGCCATCCTACCCCCGCGCACTTCGCCACACGCAGCGCCGTGCATCCGGCCGAAAAAATGCGCTATACTCGCGGTCTTGCCTGAAAACGCAGCGCACAACGCAGCGCAGTCAAGCAAGGGCTCTTAGCTCAGTTGGTAGAGCAGCGGACTCTTAATCCGTAGGTCGAGTGTTCGAGTCACTCAGGGCCCACCAAAATACCGAAAAGAATCAAGCACTTAGATCGAGAGATCTAGGTGTTTTTTTCTTTCGCGCACCTCGTTGCTCTCCGTGTCCGAGTCGTGTCCGAAATTTGAGTCTATACCGCACGCGGTACACCCTGACGTCGTTCCGGCCCCACACGGTACTACACATGAAGCCTTGGGGCGACGTATCCCTGCGGGTCGTCGATCCAGGTCTGCAGCGCATCCGGGCTCCAGCCGCACGCCCTCCCCCCCAAATGCACGGGCGCCGGAAACTTCCCATCCGCGATGCGGCGGTACAAGGTGGCGCGACTCAGCGCGGTAATTCGCAACACGTCGGCCATGCGGTAGAACGCGGGAGCGACGGCGCCTTCTCTGCGCGTGGGCTGGCGGACTGTTGATGATTCTCGAAGAGGCATGGCGAACTCCTGATGGACAGGCCCTCAGAGTGCCGCCAGCGCATGCAATAACCCACCCATCCCAGCGTGGCCTAGCGAACGGCAGCGATACCGCCGCGAGTCATGCAGTCCCGAGCTGCCTCAATCTGGTTCGGGCGCCGTGGCTTTCCTGCATGCCACCCTGAAACCTCGGTCCCGCGCGATGAATGCCGCCAGCATGTGCGGGATCAGCGTGGCCGCATCCACGGGCGCCTGGTGCATGCCCGCATGTACCTGCGCATAGGCGTCGAGTTGTGCCTTCAACTCGGCCGACAGCGCGATCGTGAGCTTGACCGCATCAGGCTTCGGGATCGGCCCCAGGCTCAGGCGATGACCTGCCTTGCTCATCGGCCCCCCCCGCGCTGGACGAACAAGGGCTGGTAAGGGCGCAACACGAGATCTCGTGAAACGACCAGCCGCACTGGCAAACCGGGCCGCGCGCTCAGCGTCGGCTGGATGTTGAGGTTTCGCCGGGTCATCTCCTGCCCCACTTGGTTTACGCTGTCCTGCAGGCTGTCGCGCCCGGCAATCACGATGCGGTTGCCGTCCTGCCGGTTCTCCGGCGAGGCCAACTCGGCGCCGACACCCAGCAGCGTCGTCAGCGCCGCCCCAGCGAAGATCCGGCCCCAGTGGTAGTCCACATCGTCCTCCAGGCCCGCATAACCCGCCGGATCGGTGCCCACGAGGCTGTCCAGCGTCAGCGAGGACGTGTCAGGCAGGATGATCCGGTTCCACACCACCTGCACGCGGCTCTGCCCGTAGCTGACCTGGCTGTTGTACTTGCCGAGGATGCGGGATCCTTGAGGGATCAGCAGGAACTTGCCCGTGGCCGTGTCGTAGACCGGCTCCGTCACCGTGGCGATCACGTCGCCCGGCAAGTCCGACTTGATCCCCGTCACCAGTGCCCCGGCGATCACCGTCCCGGCCATGACCTGGTACGGCGATGTCGGCAGCGTCAAGCTGCCGGCGTTGCGGGTTTCAGTAGAGCCGGCTTTCAGGAACGCCTCCTTCTGGTCTTGGCGGTTCTGCGCGGCAGTCGAGTCGGCCTGCGCCGCTGTCGAGGCCGGTCCGGCCGCCAGCGGATTGAAGCCCGCCAGGGCACTGGCAGCACCCGGCGCCGCAGGCGCTGCCTGGGCGGCTGTCGCCGTACCCTTGCCCTGGTTCCCCGTGCGGAAGAACACCGACGAGGCCGCCGCCGCCTCGGCCTCCTTGCGCAATGCGTCCGCAGGATCGTGTCCAGGCGGTGCATAGGCCGGCACCACCGGCTGCTGAGACTTCGCGATGGCCGGCCCGAGATCGCCCGGCAACGGTGGCCCCAGCTCAGGCACTTTCTCGGGCACCTTGGCCGGCAGCTTCGAGTAGTCCGCCGGCAGGCCATCCAGCCCCGCCGTCTTCGACACGCGATCGACGTTGTAAAGCTCGTTCTGCTGGCCCGCGCCGCGCCGATGTGGCTGCAAGGACCAGATGGCGGCGCCCAGCACGGCGACGGCCAGGCCACCCATCAGCATCGCCAGCGTGCGCCGGTTCAGGCGTGTCACCGGACGCGGCTGCGCGCGCAGCGCCACCGCCTCGGGCGCGACCTTGCCAGCCGAAGGCGCGGCAAGATCGGGAGAATCGTCCTGGCTCATGGTCAGTTCCCTTTGGCGAGGCCGTCCGTGCGCTCGATGCGCACCACATCGCCCTTGTCTCCGCCCAGGCGCAGCTCGGCCGCGCCGAACAGCCGGTCCACGATCAGGTATGGCGAGCGGAAGCGGTAGTTGACCAACTGTCCGTCGCCCTGCGCGCCGATCACGAACAGCGGTGGCAGTTCGCCCTGGGCGATGCCAGGCGGGAACTGCACATAGACCTTCTCGCCGTCATCGAAAGCGCGCAGCGGCTTCCAGGGCGGATTGCTGCCGCTGATGGCATAGCGGAAGCGGATCTTCTCCAGCGACAGCCCGGACTCCACCGGCGCGGCGGCGCTGGCCGCCTGCGCCTGTCGCTGCAAGGCCAGCATCCTGTCCTTCGGGTACTCCCAGGACACCGATGCCATCCATGCCTTCTCGGTCGAAGTCAATTCCAGGAGGTAGGTGCGCCGGTTGCTGGTGATCACCAGATTGGTCTTGAGGCCCGAGCGGATCGGCTTGACCAGCACGCTCACGCGCAGGTCGGCCCCTGCGCCGCTGGACGTGTCCCCCACGATCCAGCGCACCGTGTCGCCAGCGGCCACCGTCACCAACTCCTCGCCCGGCTGCAAGGCGATCACGGTCACGCGACCCACGGCCGCATAAACCTGGTACAGCGCGCCGTCGCTGTACGGCCAGACCTGGATCGCATTGACGTAGCCCTCGCGGGTGGGCGCGACGCGCGCCTCGGCATTGGCGCGCGAGACACGCACCTTCTCGTCAGCTGGCTCCGGCGCAGCCGGGGCGGCATCCGCCTCGGGCAGCGGTTTCAACTGCGCCGGCAGCGCCAGCGGTTCCGGCACCGTGACCACCTCCACGGGCTTGGGCGGGTCCGGCAGCGGCAGCGGCTGCGCCTGCGCCGGCTCATCGAGCGAGATGACCGGCGGCGGCTTGCCTTGCGAAGCGCAGCCCGAGAGGGCCACCACGGTCAGCACAAGAGCGTAGAAACGCAAAGACAATCTCATGGTTTCGCTCCTTCGGAGTCCAGCTCACGGCTCCACGCGAGTCCATTGACGTAGATGCCCAGGGGATTGCGGCGCAGCCGTTCCTCGGTGCGCGGGGTCTGCAGCACGATGGACACCACGGCCGTCCACCGCTCCAGGCCGGCAGCTGCGCCGCTGACGTAGCGGCGCTCCGTCCAGCGCACGTTGAAGGACGTGTCGCTGGCGCGCACGACGCTGGTGATCTGTACCGTCACCGACTCCTTGCCGATGCGGGTGAACGGGTCGTTGACCCGCGCGTAGTCGTTCAGCACCACGGCACCCTTGTCGGTGGTGTAGTCGTAGGCATCGAGCCAGTTCTGACGGACCACGATCGGGTCGATGGACAGGGACCGCACCAGCGAGACAAAGCGCGCCAGGTGGTGGGCGATCTGCGCGTCGCCAGGCCGGTACGGCGCGGCCGCTTCGCCCACCGTGCGCACCTGACCGGCCTGGTCGACCTCGATGACGTAGGGCGTGACGATGGACTGCGCCGAGCGCCACGCCAGGCCACCCGCCATCAGCAGCGCCAGCCCCAGGCAGCCGAAGGCCATGAAGCGCCAATTGCGTGCCTGCACGCGGGCCGAGCCGATGCGCTCGTCCCACACCTGTGCGGCGGACTGGTACGGCGTGGCAGGCTGCGGCGTGTCGCCGTAGCGCACCAGAGGACGTTTGAATCGCATGAGGTCTCCTTGAGATCAGGACGAGGGATCGCGCAGGCTGGGGCCTGAGCCGCCGCCGCCGTGATCGCCCGAGCGCAGCACGTGCGCGGTGGTGGTGGCCGCGTGCGCGACGTGCTGGCGCCTGCGCATGCGCTGCGCCCAGGCGGGCTCCGAGGTGGCGGGCTGCGCCACTGACTCGGAGGCAGAGGCCGAAGCGGCAGCGGGCGCGGCCGCTTCGGCCACAAAGCCCGCCACTCGGTCCCTGACTGCCCTGGCGCCAGCGGCCACGCGCTGCCCGGCCGCACTGGCGCCGGTCTTGGCCACATTGGCGATGCCGGCGCCCGCTGCGCGGACCGAGCCACCGGCCGAAGCAGCCGCCCCAGCCTGGTAGGCCTGCTTCGCACCCGCGGCCAGGGTCGAGGCCGAGCGGGCTGCGGCCGCCCCGCCGCCAATGGCGGCACGCGCGGTGCCGGGGGCCATGCGCGCACCGGCTGCTGCGGCTGAACCCGCGCCTGCGACGGCCGCGCCACCGGCGACGGCCAAGCCGGCCGCACCGATGGCCGTGCCCGCTGCCGCGCCCGCCCCAAGTTGCGGCGCCCCGGACACCAGCCCAGTAGCAATGCCGGGGCCGAAGATACCCAGCCCCAGCATGGCCAGGGACGCCAGCATGACCACCAGCGCATGGTCGATCAAGGGATCGGCACCGGGTGCCACGGTGAATTCCGAGAACAGCGTCGATCCGATGCCCACGATCACCGCCAGCACGAGCACCTTGATGCCCGAGGACACCACGTTGCCCAGCACCTTCTCGGCGAGGAAGCTGGTCTTGTTCCAGAGGGCAAAGGGCACCAGCACGAAGCCGGCCAGCGTGGTCAGCTTGAACTCGATCAGCGTGACAAAGAGCTGCACCGCCAGCACGAAGAAGCACACGATCAGCACCAGCCAAGCCAGGAACAGCACCCCGATGGTGTCCAGATGAGCGAACACCTCGGGGAAGCCCGCCATGCTCCCGATCTGCTCCATGATCGGGCGGCCGGCGTCGATGCCGACCTGCGCCAGGCGCCCTGGCTGCAACAGTTGGCCCTGGGACAGCGTGGAGCCGGACGCCTTCAGCCCCAAGCCAGCGAACGAGTTGAAGACGATGGCCGCCAGCCGGTTGAAGTTGCCCAGGATGTAGGCGAAGGCACCTACGTAGAGCACCTTCTTGACGAGCCGGGCGATCACGTCGTCGCCCTGGCCCGACGCATGGCTCATGGCCCAGAACAGGCCCGCCAGCGTCATGTCGATCGCCACCAGGGTGGCTGTGAGGAACCCTACCTCGCCTTGAAGCAGCCCGAAGCCCGAGTCGATGTAGCGCGAGAAGACGTCGAGGAATCGGTCGATGATGCCGACGTCGTTCATGGTGCCCCGTCCCTGGCCGGCGGCCTCACAGGATCGTTTGCGTAGGGTGACGGCGTGGGACGCATGAAGCGCCGCCGCGTGGCCTCGGCCACCGCGTTGCATTGCGCGTCACCGATCTTGGCGTGGTCGGCCTTGCAGGCGGCGCGCAGTTCCTTCAGCCGCTCGAGGTTCCCCACCAGCGATTCCACCGATTCAAACGGCGCCGGCTTGCCGCAGGCAGCAAGCATCAGCGTCGCCGCAGCCATGATGAACAGCCTGTTCATGGCTGCCTCACTGCCCGCTGTAGAAGTTCACCGTCTGCGGCGTGTACGGCGTGCCGCTGCCCATGAAGCGCCGGCGTACCTCCCGCGCCCGCTCCTGCACCGCCGCCTGCCGCGCCTGCTCCAGCGCCACGGCGCGGTCCTGCGTGATCTGCAGGCGCTGTGCCTGGATCGTCTGCTTGGCCTGCAAGGCCAGAAGCTGATTGGTGGCCTGCATCGCCTGCAGCGCACCGGAGGCCGACTGGCTCTGGCCCACCAGGTCGGCCAGCGTGCTTTCGTCCTCGCCCAGGTTCTGCGACACCTGCGCCTGCATGCGCAGGGTGGTCTGCAAGCCATTGAGCGTGTTCTTCCAGCGCTCCTGCGCATCGCGCAGCATCTGGTCGCCGCTGACGGTGGCGGCGTACTGCTCGGGGTACAAGCGCGCGAAGTCCTGGTCCATCTTCGCCAGGTCGTAGGCCAGCCCCTTGGCCTGGGCGATCAGCCGCTGCGTGGTCGCCAGGTTCGCTCGCAGCTGACCCACCACGCTCGACGGAAGATTGGCCAGATTGCGTGCCTGGTTGATCAACATCTGCGCCTCGTTCTGCAGTTGCTTGACCTGGTTGCTGATCTGCTCCAGGGTGTTGGCCGCCGTCAGCATGTTCTGCATGAAGTTGGAGGCGTCGAACACGGTGTCGCCAATGCCGAAGATGGCGTGTGCGGGCTGCACCGCGCCGAAGGCGAGCGTGCAGGCCACGGCCAGGGCGGCGAGCTTGGGGGTGCGGGACTTCATGGCAAGGTCTCCTTGGGCGAGTCAACGAAACGAAGGGAAGCCGGCGAAACGCCAGGGAACGAGGGCAGCAGATCCGCGGCCCAGTCGAGGCCGCGATGGCGCAGCCAGGCGCCGGCGAAGCCGGGCACGCCGGAGGCTTGAAGCACGCGGTCGATGTCTTGCTGGTCCTGCGGCGTGGAAGCGCCCGCGAAGGCGAGCGTGGCCGGCCCCAGGTCGAGGTCGAACACCCGGTTGCCGAGGCGGGACTGGTAGTAGTAGTCGCGCTTGGGCTCGGCCGTGGCGACGATCTCGATCTGCCGCCGGTTCAATCCGAAACCCTCGTAGATCGAGCGGATCTGCGGCTCGGCCGCTTGCGGGTTGGGCAGGAAGATGCGGCTGGCGCAGCTCTCGATGATGGCCGGCGCGATGGCCGACTCCTTCACGTCCGCGAGCGACTGCGTGGCGAAGACGATCGAAGCGTTCTTCTTGCGCAGGGTCTTGAGCCACTGGCGGATGCGCGCCGCAAAGAGCGGGGTGTCCAGGAACAGCCAGGACTCGTCCAGAATCAGCAGCGTCGGCGCACCGTCGAGCCGCTCTTCGAAGCGCGCGAAGAGATAGCGCAGCACGGCCATGACGGCGGCCTTGCTCGTCATCAACTCTTCCATCTCGAAGGCCTGAACATCCGCGCTGCCCAGCCGGTCGTGGTCGGCATCCAGCAGCTTGCCGTGCGCGCCCCCGAGCACGTACGGCGCGAGCGCCTGGCGCAGCGCATTCGATTGCAGCAGTACCGACAGGCCCGTCATCGTGCGCTGCTCCAGCGGCGCACCGGCGAGGCTCCCCAGGGCCGTCCAGACGGCCTCGCGCTCCGGCGGCCCGACCGCCACGCCCTCTTGCACCAGCCGCCCCTCGATCCACTCGGCGGCCCAGGTGCGCCAGCCTTCGCGGTCGATGCGCGCGAGCGGCTGGAATGCCACCCCTCCATCCGGCCTCAGGTCGTAGTGCTCGCCACCCAGGCCCAGAATGGTGGCCCGGATCGAACGGCCCATGTCGAAGGCGAAGATGCGCGAGCCCGGATAGCGCCGGAACTGCATCGCCATCGTCGCCAGCAACACCGACTTGCCCATGCCGATGGGACCGACCACCAACGTGTTGCCGACGTCGCCGATGTGCGTCACCAACCGGAATGGCGTGGCGCCATCGGTGCGCGTGACGATCAGCGGCGGGCCATCAAGGTGGCGATTGCGCTCCTGGCCGGCCCACACCGCCGACACCGGCATCATGTGGGCCAGGTTCAGCGTGGACACGATGGACTGGCGCACGTTCGCGTAAGCATTGCCCGGAATGGACGACAGCCAGGCATCGACGGCATTCAGAGTCTCGGGGATGGTGACGAAGCCTCGGCCCTGGATGGCCCGCTCCACCATGCGCAGCTTCTCGTCGGCTGTGGCCGGATCGGCATCGAGTACCGTCACTGTCGCGGTGAGATAGCCGAAGGCCACCTGATCGCCCCCCAACTCCTGCAAGGCGGCGTCTGCGTCGGCGGCCTTGTTGTTGGCGTCGGTATCGACCAGCGGGCTTTCCTGCTGGAAGATGGTTTCGCGCAGCAGCGCAATGACGTTCTTGCGCTTGGCGAACCACTGGCGGCGCAGCCGCATCAGTTCCTTCTCGGCCTCGGCCTTGTCCATGCAGAGGAAGCGGGTTGACCAGCGGTAGCCAAGGCCGAGACGGTTCAGGTCATCCAGCATCCCCGGCCAGGTCGAGGTCGGGAAGCCCCGAACGGTGACCACCCGCAGGTGCTGGTCGCCCAGCATGGGCGCCAGGCCGCCGACCAGCGGGGAATCGGTCAGCAGCGCGTCGATGTGGAACGGCACTTCCGGCACGCCGACTCGGTAGCGCCGCGTCGAGATGCTTGCATGCAGGTAGGTCAGCGTCGCCGCATCGCCGAGCCAGGCGATCTCGGGCATCACGCCGTTGAGCAGGTCGAAGATGCGATCCGTCTCCGCGACAAAGGCGGTCAGCCGCTCGCGCCAGTCCACGCCTTCGGTGGGCCGGTTTTCGTACAGCAGCCCGGCTGCGCGGGCACGCGACTCCTCGGGCGGCAGGTACACCAACGTCAGGTGGTAGCCGCTCTCGAAGTGATTGCCCGAGTCCTCGAAGGTGGCCCGCCGTTCTTCATCGACCAACCAGGACAGCGGCTCGGGAAACTCCGAGTGCGGATAGTCCGCCGCCAGCCGGCGCTCGGCCTCGATGAACAAGGCCCAGCCCGACCCCAGCCGGCGCAGCGCGTTGTTCAGCCGCGCCGTGGTGGCGATCAGCTCGCCCTGGGTGGCGCTGTCCAAGTCGGGTCCACGGAAGCGCGCCGTGCGCTGAAATGAACCATCCTTGTTCAGCACCACACCCGGCGCCACCAGACCGGCCCAGGGCAGCCAGTCGGCCAGCGGCGCGGGCCGCTGGCGGTACTCGGCGAGGTTCAGCATGGGATCCCCTCACACGTCCAGCAGCGGCTTGTGCTTGATGTGCCGGGCGAAGACCTGCATGAACTGCGGATCAACGCGCGCACCCCAGACCGCCAGCGTGTGGCCGACGATCCAGACCACGACGCCCGCAATCCACAGTTGCATGCCCAGCCCCACGGCGGCGGCCAGCGTGCCGTTGGCGATCGCCACGGTGCGCGGCGCACCGCCGAGCAGAATTGGTTCCGTCAGTGACCGATGCAAGGGAACCTCGAAACCGGCAGCGAAGCTCGGACTATCGGAAGCTGCGGTCATGCCAGCACTGCTCCGCCTGAGAAGCTGAAGAAAGTCAGGAAGAACGAGGATGCCGCGAACGCGATCGACAGCCCGAAGACGATCTGAATGAGCTTGCGGAAACCGCCCGAGGTGTCGCCGAAGGCCAGCGCCAGCCCGGTGGCGATGATGATGATCACCGCGATGATCTTGGCCACCGGCCCCTGGACCGAATCCAGGATCGACTGCAGCGGCGCTTCCCAGGGCATGCTGGAGCCGGCTGCGCGCGCGGGCAGTGCCGTTGTGAACAGCAGCAAGGTAAGCGTGGCCGCTGGCAGGTACGGCGAAGCGGTTTTACGGAAAGTCTTCATGGCGCATCTCCTGTGGTGGCTGACGGAGGGTTAAAAATCTCGGGAAACGGCAACCCCAGCGAGGCGTCGAGCTGGTAGCCGTGGTGGTCATGCCCGGTGACCCGTGCGATCTCGCGCACGCGGCGCGCATGGCCGCGCCCGGCGATGTGGACGATCACGTTCACGGCCTCGGCGATCAGCGCCCGCGGCACCGTGACGCTGACCTCCTGCACGAGTTGTTCGAGGCGCACCAGCGCACCCTGGGCGGAGCCGGCGTGGACCGTGGCGATGCCTCCGGGATGGCCGGTGCCCCACGCCTTGAGCAGATCCAGGGCCTCCGACCCGCGCACCTCGCCGACCACGATGCGGTCCGGGCGCAGCCGCAGCGTGGCGCGCACCAAGTCGGCCATCGTGCTGACGCCCGGCTCGGTGCGCATGGCGATGTGGTCGTCGCTTCGGCACTGCAATTCCACGGTGTCTTCGAGGATCAGCACGCGGTCGCCGGTGGCCGCGATCTCATCGAGCAGCGCGTTGGCGAGCGTGGTCTTGCCCGTGCTGGTGCCGCCGGCCACCACGATGTTCTGCCGCTCGCGCACGGCCGTGCGCAGGAAGGCGGCCTGCGCCTCGGTCATCACGCCATCGGCCACGTAGTCGGCCAGCGTCATGATGTGCAGCGCGCACTTGCGGATGGCGAAGGACGGCGCCCGCGTGATGGGCGGCAGCACGCCCATGAAGCGCTCGCCCGTCTCGGGCAGTTCGGCCGAGAGCAGCGGCGCCCCGGGATGAACCTCGGCGCGCACGTGCGCCGCCACCAGCCGGATGATCCGCTCTGCCACGGGCGCGGGCAGCTTGTGCCCAGTGGGCGCGCGGCCGGTGCCCAGGCGGTCCACCCACAGCGTACCGTCCGGGTTCAGCAGCACCTCCACGATGTCGGGGTCTTCCAGGGCGGCGGCGATCTCCGACCCCATCGCGGTGCGCAGCATGCGGATACGGCGCTCGGCGGACTCGGCATGCCTTCGGCCATCGCCTCCGGCATCGTTGTCCGGTGGGTCGGTGCGCTTCATGGCTTGTCTCCTTCTTGGTAGGCCGGTGCGTCTTCTCCCGGCACAACGCTGGTCGCGGCTGACATCGGGTCGCCATGGCCTTCATGCAGTGCCGTGAAGTCCGGGCCGATCTCCTGATGGATCTCCCGGACTAGGCTGCGCCCGCGCTGGATATGGCGGGCAAGCTGTTCGATGAACTGCGCGTAGCGCGCACGCCCCTGTGCGCGCACGGCCTCCTGCTGCTGCTCGGGCACCGGCAGCGCCAGCGTGAGGTAGTGCCGTACGAACAGGGCCACGGTTTCGATCAGGATGGACTGGTCCCGCTCCAGCCGGTCGAACTGGCGTGAGAGGCGGTCCAGGCGCCTGGCGATGGCCGCCTCGCGCTGATCCATCGCGTCGGGCGACAGGAACGAGGCCAGCGCCGCCGCGATCACCGAGGACTTCGAGACGCCGCGGTGGATGGCGAAGTCCTCCAGCCGCTTCGCGTGCTTGGGTTCGATGAAGATGTTCAGGCGTGCCCGGCTCATAGCGCGATCCCGTCGTCAGGGTCCAGCGCGGCCAGCCGGGCGTTTCGCATGAGCTGGCGATCCATCTGCTGGTCCAAGTCGCGCGGCAGCAGCGGGGTGCCGTCGTCGTCGCGCTCGTCGTCCAGCAGGATCAGGTCGCCGGCTTCGGGCTCCTGTCTGGACTGCTCCGCGACATCCAGTTCCGGCTTGAGCTGGTGGCCGCCTTCATCGGCGAGGCCGGCGGCGTCGCCTGTTGCCGTGCTGAATGCAGGGGCTGGAATAGTGAGACCGCTCCAGTCGTCCGCACGGCCAGTGGGTTTGTCGGCATAGGTGCCGGCGGCAAGGACAGGCGGCGCCAACACGCGCCCGGTGAAGTTGCGGTCCTGGTAGTAGCGCAGCTTCTTCGCGCGGATCGGCGGATGGCCCGAGACCATCACCACGGCGTCGTCGGGTGGCAGTTGCATCACCTCGCCGGGCGTGAGCAGCGGCCGGGCTGTCTCCTGGCGCGAGACCATCAGGTGGCCCAGCCACGGCGCCAGCCGATGCCCCGCATAGTTGCGCTGGGCGCGCAGTTCGGTGGCGGTGCCCAGCGAATCGGAGATGCGCTTGGCCGTGCGCTCGTCGTTGGTGGCGAAGGCGATGCGCACGTGGCAGTTGTCCAGGATCGAGTGGTTCGGGCCATAGGCCTTGTCGATCTGGTTCAGAGACTGCGCGATCAGAAAGGCCCGCAGGCCATAGCCCGCCATGAAGGCCAGCGCCGACTCGAAGAAGTCCAGCCGGCCCAGGGCCGGGAACTCGTCGAGCATCAGCAGCAGCTTGTGCCTGCGTTCGATGCCGTCGCTGCCATCCAGTGATTCAGTGAGGCGACGGCCGATCTGATTGAGGATCAGGCGGATGAGCGGTTTCGTCCGCGAAATGTCCGATGGGGGAACGACCAGATACAGCGACACCGGATGCTCGGCCGAGATCAGGTCCGCGATGCGCCAGTCGCAGCGCGAAGTGACTTCGGCCACCGTGGGGTCGCGGTACAGGCCCAGGAAGCTCATGGCCGTGGACAGCACGCCCGAGCGCTCGTTGTCGCTTTTGTCCAGGACTTCGCGGGCGGCGGACGCAACGACAGGATGTGGGCCATCGCCGATGTGCAGCGTGCTCATCATCCGGTGCAGCGTCACCTCGAAGGGGCAAGCCGGGTCGGAGAGGAAGTTCGCGACGCCCCGGAGGGTCTTGTCCTCGCCCGCGTAGAGCACGTGCAGGATGGCGCCGACCAGCAGCGCGTGGCTGGTCTTCTCCCAATGGTTGCGCCTCTCCAGCGCGCCCTCGGGGTCCACCAGGATGTCGGCGATGTTCTGCACGTCGCGCACTTCGTGCTCGCCCCGGCGCACCTCAAGCAGCGGGTTGTAGGCGGCCGAGCGCGCATCGGTCGGGTTGAACAGCAGGCAGTGCGAGAAGCGTGCACGCCATCCGGCGGTCAGGTGCCAGTTCTCACCCTTGATGTCGTGGATCACGGCCGAGCCCGGCCAGGTCAGCAGCGTGGGCACCACCAGACCCACGCCTTTACCGGAACGCGTGGGCGCGAAGGCCATCACGTGCTCCGGTCCTTCGTGACGCAGGTAGGCACCGCCACTGGACACCAGGCGGCCGAGGAAGACACCCGCTGCCTTGGTCAGCCCGGCCTTGTCGATCTCTGCGCGCTCGGCCCAACGCGCGGAACCATAGGTGGTGACGCGCCGAGCAAGACGAGAACGCCACACCGCCATGCCGATCGCCACGCCAGTGGCCAGCAGCCCGCTCCCCGCCGCGATGGCGCCGCCATGCGCGAAAACCTGCGGTGCATAGGCGTCGTACAGGAACCACCACTCGAACAGCTTCCAGGGCGCATACACCGGCCTGCCCGACAAGTCGAACCATGCTGGCCCCAAGCGCGTCTGGTGGCCCAGCGTCTGCGCCGTCCACTGGGTGGCTCCCCACACACCGCCGAGGGCTACGGCCGTGACCGTCGCGATCTGGCCGAACAGGATGCCCGTGTGGGTACCTGTTCTCGCGTTGCCTTCGGCATGGTTTCCGGGTTGCGGCATGCACGCTCCTTCCGACGCATCCAGCGCTCGTTCTGCGCAGGCGTGCCCCCGTGGCACGCATCGCACGAGTCTGGAATCAAGCGCCCGCGCGACCCACCCATCGGGGCGCAGCGCAGCGCACGCTGTTCGGAAGTCGCCACCGAAGGGCGAGGCCAGAGCCGCGAACGGCGTGGCGTCAGTTCATGTTGTTGTGATGCTCCCGCTGGCCACTGCATTCCGCGGGCTTGTCTCTGCGGCAAGGATCAACAGCAGCGCCCACGATGTCCATGGCCGTATCTGCCGCAGGCTGTGGCGCAGGCCCGCGTGCTGCGGGCCATGCCAGCGTGTCGCCGGCTGAGGCTATGCCGGGTTTTGCCCTGCCTTCACGTGCGCGATGAACCGCCGAAGTGCCAACGGCAGAGGCTTCTTCGCCCGTCGGTACAGCACGAAGGTCGTCAGCGAAGCCGACTCGTCGCGCAGCGGGATGGACACGATGTCCGGCCGGCTCACGGTGAGCATGTGGCCTTCGTCGGCCAGGCCAATGCCATCCCCGCTGCCGATGCGGGTGATGAAGCCCGCCAGGCTGGCGGCCTGGCAGGCGATGGCAGGTTTCGCGCCGTCACGGCGGACCAGCGCGTCGATCTGCCGGTGCACGCCCGGCTTGTAGTACGGGTCGCAGACCACCAGCGGATGCTCGATCACCTGGGGCAGCGTCAACTCCGAATGGACCGCCAGCGCATGCCCGGTCGGCACCAGCACCACCAGCGGATAAGACCACACGGACTCCTGCGCCAGACCGCGCTCCTGGTCCACGCCGAAGGAAAAGCCCACGTCCAGTTCCCACCGGCGCAGGCCGGCCGCCAGCTCGCTGGCGCGCACCTCGCTGATCACCAGGCCCGTGCGGGGCTCCATCGCACGCCACTGCGCCAGGCGCTGCGATAGCAGCGGCTGCACCAGTCCGTCGGCGATGCCCACGCGCAGCGGCAGGCTCTGCCGCTCATCTGTTTCCTGCGCGATGCGCAGCGCATGCTCGAAGTTCAGCAGCAGCTCGTCGCTGTGCTCGCTCAGCGCCTCGCCGGCCGGCGTCAGTCGCATGCCGCTGGGCGTGCGCTCGAACAGCGCCACGTCCAGCTTCTCCTCGAATTCGCGGATGGAGCGCGCCAGCGCCGAAGGGTCGATGCCCAGTTCGTCCGCTGCGCGGTGCACGTTCTGCGTGGCAGCCACGGCGCGGAAGTGCGACAGGTCGCGCAGCGTGATGGTATGGGCCAGCTTCAAGCCGCCAAGGAATGGAGAGATCGGATCGCGTCGTCGCTGTGGCGGTGGTTGATCCATCGTGCTCGAATGACTCCAATCAGTGAGTGGCTCAGAAGCCGTGTACTCCCCACATTCTTGTCTTTCTGGCCAAAAGTCACCGTTAAGTTCTGGGTCAGCAAAGGCCGCCTTCCGTTGGACCAAGCAACTTCGCGAGGCAATGAGTTCTGCGATCATTGGCTGCGCTCTATGCGGTCTCCGGCTGGCTACTGTTTCTGCAATGTTCTGAATCTCACACGACCTTCCCGCTCAAGCGCAGCCAGGTCTAACCACCCCCTGAAGTCGACCATTTCCGAGCGGTGGGTGTTCGGACCGCCAGCGGCTGTCACTGCTCGTTTAAGGCCTTGCCATCCGACAGTAGTGCGGCATCTCCGCCAGCGCCGGCGCGATGTCCTTGATCACGCGAAAGCCATAGCCCGAGCCTTCGACGTCGAAAGGCACGCCGGGCGTGCCCTGGCGGTCCATCACGCCCACCACCAGCGACTGTTGGAACTGGTGGTCGGCGGCCCGCATGTGGCCGCTGCGGCCCGCCAGGCTCACGCGCGCCTGCTCCAGTTTGCGGGCCACCGCCACAGCCTCGGTGCTGCGTGCTTCGGCCACCGCCCGGGCCAGCGCCTCGATCAGCAGTTGCATGCGCATGTGCACATAGTCTTCAGCCGGGTTCGGGAAGCGTGCGCGAAAGGCGCGGTAGAACTCGGCGGACTCCGGCGTGGGCACGTTGGGCAACCAGTCGGCCACGGCAATCACCTTGCCGACGCCCGCCTCGCCCAGCGCCGCAGGAGCGCCCAGCGCATTGCCGTAGAAGGTATAAAATTTACCGTCGAAGCCGACCTCGCGCGCGGCCTTCACCAACAGCGTGAGGTCGTTGCCCCAGTTGCCCGTGATCACGGCCTGCGCGCCGCTGGCCTTGATCTTCACCGCATAGGGCGCGAAGTCCTTCACGCGGCCCATGGGGTGTAGTTCCTCCCCCACGATGCGCACGTCGGGCCGCCGCAGGCCCAACTGCCGCTTCGTTTCGCGCAGCACGGCCTGGCCGAAGCTGTAGTCCTGGCCGATCAGGTAGGCCGCCTGCACCTCTCGGTCGTCCCTGAGCACATCCATCAGCGCCGTCACGCGCATGTCGGCATGGGCATCGAAGCGGAAGTGCCAGAAGCTGCAGCGCTCATTGGTCAGCACCGGATCCACGGCCGAGTAGTTGAGGTACAGCGCCTGGCGCGAGCCGTTGCGCTCGTTGTGCTTGGCCAGGCCATCGAGCAGGGCCGCGGCCGTGGCCGAGGAATTGCCCTGCAGTACGGCCAGCGCGCCGCCGTCCAGCGCCGCGCGCATGGCCGACAGCGCCTCGTCGTTCTGGCCCTTGCTGTCGTAGCGCTCCAGTTGCAGCGGCCGCGCGCCGCCGGGCAGGGCAATGCCGCCGCGCGCATTGACGCGCTCCACCGCCCACAGCAGGTTGCGGAAGACCGCCTCGCCCGTGTTGGCGAACGGGCCGCTGAGGCTTTCGACCAGCGCTAGACGGATGGGATCATTCGCTTGTGCAGAAAGCGCCAGGGCAGAACGGCCACAAAGAAGCGCTCCGGCGGCCCACAGTACACTTCGGCGCTGCACAGCCACTGGCGGCTCCGGCGCGGAAGGCGTATTCAAACTGGGACTAGCCTGCATAGATGACCTTCCAAACTGTTCGATAAACTGCGGCCGTACAGGCGCTGAGCTGATCTCTCCGACGAGCATCTCTTAGCCGGCTTCCACTTACGTGCCAGCTCAAAGAAATGAATTCTGGAGAAAGCGATCCCCCCCCTAAAGAGCGCGGCTCCAGCACGCGCAGCAAACGCAGTGCCCTCGGCGAACGAGTTGCTCAACACCTCATCGACAGCCGGCGGCTGTTCTACTTTTCTCAAGTGGCGAAGATGGGCAGCTTCACTGCGGCTGAAGCTGCCCTGGATCTTGCGCAGTCCACATTGAGCCGTCAGATTCAGTTGCTCGAGGAGGAGCTGGGCGCCCCCTTGCTGCTTAGGGAAAGCCGTGGCGTCACGCTTACCCACGCAGGCGAACTTCTGCTCGCGCAAGCTGAACGGATCATTCGGGAGATGGAAAGCGCGCGTGAACAGATCACCATGGCCCGGGGCGGTGTGCGTGGCCGAGTCACGATCGCCGCTCCGCGCCCGTTCTCCAGCCGCTACTTCCCAAAGGTGATCCAGCAGTTCTCGCAGAAGTACCCCAACACAAAGCTCACTGTGCTTGAGGCTTCGAGTGGACATGTGCATCAGTATCTGGCCGACGCAGCCGTAGATCTTGCGGTGGTGCTGCACAACCCGAACTCGCAGAAGATCGCGACGCGAAAAATCGTTACTGAGCACCTCTATCTCACGATGCGTCATGATCATGCGCTTGCTGGCGAAGCGTTGATCGAACGCGGGCGACTGCAAGCTATTTCTGATCTTCTGCTTCCTGCTGCAGTGCATGGCACTCGGTTCGTCATTGAGAGATACCTGCAAGACGGCAACATTGAAATTGAACCCATGATTAGGATGGACAGTGTGTCTCTGATGAGGACGATGATCTCTCAGGGGCTGGGTTGCGCGATCCTGCCAAACATGGCTTGCACGAGACAACTCGACTCGGGAGAGTTCGTCGCAAAGCCGCTTAAGCCAGCGTTGAGTCGCACGCTCTACCTTGCGCGGCTAAGGGAAAGGAATCAGACGCCGGAAGCGAAGGCCATGGAGGACGAAATCGTTCGCGCCGTCGAGACTGACACAGGCGCTGAATGGGAGACCCAAGACGACTAGACAATTTGCGGCTACGAGCAACCAAGCGTCTGGCACCTCGTTCAAAAGCCCACATTGCTTCGTCCTTTGAGCTGAAGCATCTTGCGGACATCTGCTGGTGTGGCGACCTCTACACCAAGCTCGTCCAGCAGGTGCTTGATCTTTCTCACCTGCTGCGCGTTGGACTCCGCCAAGGTACGCCGTGCAATGAATAGACTATCTTCAAGGCCGACTCGGACGCTGCCGCCCATGGTGGCACTTTGGGTCGCGAAGGGAATCTGATGTCGCCCCGCCGCCATCACTGAGAATACATAGTCGCTGCCGAACAGCTTGTCAGCAGTGTCTTTCATGTGAGTGAGGTGCGATGCGTCGGCGCCGATACCGCCTCTGACACCGAAGATCATTTGCACGAAGAACGGGGGTTTCGCGATCTGTCGCTGCGCAAAGTCCGCCAGCGCGTAGAGATGCCCGACGTCGTAGCATTCGAATTCGAACCGAGCCCCATGCTGATGTCCCAGCAAACGAATGATCTTCTCGATGTCCCTGAACGTGTTGCAGAAGATCACGTCGTCGCTCCCCTCGACGTAATCTTTTTCCCAGCCATGCTTCCATGAGTCGTACTTCTGCGCCATCTGCGAGAACACGAAATTCATGGACCCAAGGTTGAGTGAGCACAGTTCCGGCTTCACGCGCAACGGTGCTGCGAGTCGGTCTTCCAAAGTCATGCGCGTACTGCCGCCGGTCGTGATATTGATCACAGCGTCTGAACGAGCGTGAATTTCGGGCAGAAACTGCATGAATACATCCGGGTCAGGGGTCGGCCGACCGTCGACCGGATTGCGGGCATGCAAATGGATGACTGCGGCACCCGCTTCGGCGGCTTCCAGACTGGACGCCACAATTTCCTGCGGGGTGACAGGCAGAGCCGCTGACATTGACGGGGTATGCACGGCGCCCGTCACGGCGCAGGTGATGATGGCCTTGGGCCGAGATGGCTTGCTCATGATTTAAAGAAATGCTCGAGTTGGTCCAACATGTAATCGTCGGTCGGGTCTCTGCGCAGAGGAGTTACCGAGATCGCGCGTTTTCGCACAGACGCGAGGTCTGTGCCTGGCGTGGCCTCGACTTCGTGGGCATAGTCCACACCCACCCAGTAGTAAGGGATGTTGCGCCCATCCTTGCCCGCGATCGGAAAGAACGGGCGCCGAACTCGGCGTCCGACGGGCACCATTTCAATGCCCGTGATCTCTCCACCGGGAACGGCTGGAAAGTTCACGTTGAACACCAAGCCCTCTCGCCATGGCGCTGCCAGCAACTTGGTGAGAACCTCCTCAATGTGCTTTTCTGCCACGTCAAAACTGGGCATCTGGCCTAGCTCGCGCACCTGACTGAACGCAATCGCGGGAATGCCGAATTGGGACGCCTCCATGGCCGCACCAGAGGTGCCCGAATAGGCCAGATCGTCAGCCAAGTTCTCGCCGTGGTTGACACCGGACAACACCAGCGTGGGTGGCCCGTCCTTGAGCAACTCGCGAATTGCGAGCATGACGCAGTCCGCGGGCGAGCCTTTCACTGCGAATCGATTGGGTTCGATCTGACGAACACGCAACGGGACCGACAGCGAAATCGACTGGCCTGCGCCCGAGCGCTCTTCGTCGGGCGCGATGACGATGACTTCGCCACCGAAAGTACGCGCCGCACGTTCAAGCAAGGCAATCCCTCGAGATTGCACTCCATCGTCGTTGACGATCAGGATGCGTCGCGTCAGCGCAGTCAGTTGATCGGCGCTCATGCTTTTGCTCCGAAAAGTTCGAGCTCGACCTCACCCATGCGAATTTGGGCGCTGGGCAGCTTCGTGGTCCGGATGAGACGCGCCACTTCCTCCAGCTCCGGACTGGAGAACATTGGGTAGTCCCGACGCAGCGGACCCGCTGCACGCATCCGCTCGAGATCGGCCTCCGGAACCAGTGCCCGCAGTAGCAGTTCGTCGTCGTCCTCTGTGCCATGCCGCTTGCGCAGCTCTTGAATCGTGGGCTGCTCCGGCGGATTCGCCACCACGTGTTTGGCACGCGCGTTGGACATGATCATGTCGAGGACGTTGGGCTCGATAGGTGCAACCATCTCCCCGTAATGCCCCGCGGCATACGCAATGACCTCATCCGAAACGATCGAATAGCGCTTACCGGTCACGATGTTCAGCACTGCCTGGATGCCCACGATCTGGCTGAACGGTGTGGCCATGCCTGGGTAGGCCAGCTCACGGCGCACAATAGCGGTCTCGCGGAGCACTTCGTCCAGCCGGTGCTCCATGCGGTGAGTGGCCAGGTTGGCCTTCAACGTGCCAACCATCCCACCCGGGATCTGGTGCTTGACGGCAAGCACGTCGTACTCGTTGTTCTGGTTGATCAAATACCCTGCGGCGCGTCCCACGCGTTCGAAGTGCTTCGCCACAGGGTCAAGCAGGTCCAGGTTCAAGTCATGGGTGTGGCCCATGACTTCTAGGTTGTGCGCAAACATCTGCACGGAGGGCACGGCTGGACCGTTCGCCAGAGGCCGCGAGGACGTATGGAGAATAGTTACGCCGAGATCCACGGCGTCGAGATAGGCCTTGCCGGACTGGCCAAGGATGTTGTTTGCATGCAGTTCGATGGGCTTGCCGCGCGACACAGCCAAAATCGCAGGAATCAGCGTACTGAGCCGTTCCTTCTCCAGTACACCGGCCGTATCGTAGATCAGGATCGAATCAATGTCGTCGGAAGCGGCAAGCTTCTGCGCCTTGTCGGCGTAGTAGGCATCGGTGTGCACGGGTGACAGCGTGAACATCAAAGCGCCTGCGCACGTGGACCCGAACTCCTTGGCCACCTTCGCGAGCCTCAGCATCTTGTCGATGTTGAAAAGCACGTCATAGACCCAGAAGCTGCGAAGGCCATGGGCATTTAACTGACGCATCCACGCATCCATCAGAGCGTCAGGCGTGATGGAGAAGGTCACGGCGGCGTTAGAGCGCATGCCTGCGCGCTTGGGGGTGCGCGGCATCGCTTCCACCAGCGCATCCAGGCCCTCCCAAGGATTCTCTTGGCAACTGCGAACGAGCACTTCGAACAGAGACGAAGCGGTCGTGTCAATCACGCAATAGCCTGTCTTGTCGATGATCGGCGCGACGGGCAAGGCCATCCCCGCCTTCATTCGCATACCCCAGAGAGCTTGCTGGCCGTCACGGATAGTGGTGTCGAGAATTTGAATGTGTGCCATGGCTAGTAGATCAGTTCGCTTGAAGAAATTGAGGCATCAGGACCCGCTCGGCCCAGCGGGTGTCGAAGTCGTTCGAAAGCACGTCCCCATGGGCAGACAGGAAGCAAAGCAAGTCGAGATTGCTACGAATGCCTGCGACCTTGGCTGCATTGAGCACGGAGTTAATCTTGTTCAGTGCCGCTCCACGGTCTGAACCGTGAACCAGCAGCTTTCCGATCATGCTGTCGTAGTAAGGAGGAATCAGCGTGCCCACTCGCATGGCGCTGTCCAGTCGCACACCCGCATCGCCGAGATCGAACTGCCATTCGCTCAGGCGCCCCGGGCATGGGAGGAAGTCGCGCTTCGGGTCCTCGGCGAGAATTCGCAGCTCGATGGCGTGTCCGTTGAATTGGATGTCAGACTGCTTGAGCGGCAGCTTCCCCTCGGAAGCCACGCGAAGCTGCAACTGCACCAGATCGACACCGCAAAGCATTTCCGAGACCGGATGCTCCACTTGAATTCGTGCATTGACTTCCATGAAATAGAACTCATCGCGATCCGGGTCGAAAAGAAACTCGACAGTACCGGCGTTGCGATAGTTCAGCGGCTTCAACAGATCGATCGCCGCTTGGTGCACTCGCTTGCGCGTCGCATCGGAAAGAGCAATGGCCGGTGCCTCCTCCATCATCTTCTGGTAGCGCCGCTGCAAAGTGCAGTCTCGCTCCCCGAAGTGGAGAATTTCTCCTGAGCCATCGCCCATGACCTGCACCTCGACGTGTCGGGCTCGCTCCACAAACCGCTCAAGGTATAGCGTCCCGTCGCCGAAAGCTTCGAGTGCCTCCTGGGACGACCGGTCGAACGATTCCTGCAGGTCTGCGGCGCTTCGCGCCACGCGCATGCCGCGTCCGCCACCTCCGGCAGACGCCTTGGTGATGACCGGGTAGCCAATCTGCGCAGCGATGGCGAGCGCCTCGTCGGTTGAGGAAACCTTTCCGGTCCCAGTGACCATCGGAATGCCCGCAGCGGAAGCTAGCCGCCTTGCCGCAAGCTTGTCGCCCACTGCCTCGATGGTCTCTGAGCGAGGACCCACGAAGATGATTCCTTCTTCTTCACAGAGCTTGGCAAAGGATGCCCGCTCCGAAAGGAAGCCGTAGCCGGGGTGGAGGGCGTCGCAGCCACTGGCCTTCGCAGCGTGAACGAGACCTGCACTGTTGAGGTAGGACTGGCGGGCAGGCGCTGGGCCCACAACGACGACCATGTCGGCCTCTTCAGCTGCCAGACTCTCGCGATCTGCCGCGGAAACCGCGAGTACGGACTCGACTCCCAGCGAGCGAGCAGCGCGCACCGCACGCAAAGCGATCTCGCCGCGATTGGCAATGAATAGTCGATGGATCACAGCTGGTCAGCCTGTCAGGCATCGACTTCAATCAAGAACAGCGGCTGGTCGAACTCGACCAGTGCCCCGTCTGTCACATAGACCTCGCGCACGACGCCTTGCACGCCGGCGATCAAAGGCGTGAAGAGCTTCATCACCTCGATCAGACAGACTTCGGTATCACCGGATACCCGGCCGCCGACTTCGACGTAGCTGGGAGCACCTGGTTTCGGTGACCTGTAGAAGGTGCCGAGGTTGGCGGCGCGCACGAACACATGACCGGCCGGAGGCTGCGAACTCACCGCAAGTTGTTTGCCTGCTGCTTCCGCCTTTTCGCCCTTGGGCACAGTGGCAGGAGCAGGCGCGAGCTGCGATGAGACAGGAGCAGAAGGTGGAGCAACGACGACTGCCGCGCTTGCTTCGTGCGCACCCGAGCGGCGAGCCCACGACTGTGCACCTGTGGCGTTCTTGGACAATTGCAGCTCGAAACTTCCCGCTGCGATGCGCATATCTTGCGCGGAGCTTCGCTCGAACGCCTCTACGAGTGCTGCGACGTCTTGGGGCTTGATGGTTAACACAGATATTCCTTGATAATGGTGAAGAGAACAGCTGTCCTTCCGCGCCGTCAAGGGCGGATAGCCAGCCTGGTTTGAAGCGAGCTCACCGCGCGTTGGCGGCAGCGAGCAGTGGCGGTAGCACGGGGTCCGCGACGATGAACTCGAGTCCATGCCGCAAGGCGGCCTGGACACCAGCGTCGGTAGCAATCGCGCCACCCTTGGCCCCTTTGAAGGTCCCTGTCGGCAGAATTCGTGCGAGCGCACGGTCGATCGTGGCCGCATCACAGCCTTCTTCGTCGACGCCCAAATCCAGGACCGACAACTGCGCCACCTCGGCCGGCCGCACCACACGCAGCGCAGCACGTTCCTTTGCCCAGGACAACAGGCGCCCAAGAACAGGATCACGAGACTCATCGGGCCGCT
Source organism: Comamonadaceae bacterium ALPHA2B (assembly GCA_005503065.1). Lineage (GTDB taxonomy): Bacteria > Pseudomonadota > Gammaproteobacteria > Burkholderiales > Burkholderiaceae_C > Xenophilus. Next base: position 75,815 of record SCOE01000005.1, on the reverse strand, counting down.
CGACCGGCAACTCGCGATCGAAGACAAACCCGCCTTGGCCGTCCACGGTCACCGTGGACCCAGCCAGCGCTGAGAGTGCACCCGCGCCGCAACCCACGACACAGGGAACGCCCAATGCCCGGCTGACCACCGCGGCATGAGAAGTGCTACCTCCCTCTTCAGTGATGACGGCTGCCGCACCGATCATTCCATGGAGATCATTGGGGCTGGTGTTCGGCCGGGCAAGAACCACGCGCTCGCCCCGACGAATCCGCGCTTCAGCCTCATCAGAATCTGTGACAACCAAGCCGATGCCTACGCCTGGGCACGCGCCTTCACCACGGGCCACCGGAGCCAGCTCAGCAGTGACACTTTCACTCAGAGTAGGAGCGAGCAGCTGACGAAGGCGATCAGACGAGATCCTCTTCAGCGCCGCTTCCGGAGAGATGCGCCCTTCATCCACTAGGTCCACACTGGTGCGCGCAGCTGCCAGCGGAGCCAGTTTGGCCGAGCGTGACTGCAGGATGAAGAGTTGGCCATCTTCCACTGTGAACTCGATGTCTTGAACCTCGGCGCCGGCGTCCTCAAGTGCGCGGGACGCTTGAAGAAGCCCTTGATGTGCCTCAGGTAGGGACTGGCGCATCGCGTCCAGCGGTTGGGGCGTGAAGCGGCCCGAAACCACGTCTTCACCCTGCGCCTTCAGCAAGAACTCACCGAAAGGCTCCGGGGAGCCTGACAACGGGTTGCGGCTGAAGAGCACCCCGGTGCCGGACCTTTCATTGAGATTTCCGAACACCATGGCCTGGACGGTGACTGCCGTCCCCAGGTCGTGCGGAATGCCATGATGCTCTCGGTAACGCTTGGCACGGCGCGAGTTCCACGACTGAAAAACGGCTTCCACTGCGGCGTGGAGCTGTTCGTACGGATCGGTTGGCATCGGATGACCGTCGCGCGCCAAGGCTGCTCGGATCGTGTCAGCGGTTGATGCAGCTTCCTCATCAACGTCCACCTTCAGCACGATGCTCGCAAAGAGCTGAAGAAAACGCCGATGCGTGTCTTCCGCGAACTCTGCATCACCACACTCCAGCGCCAGGGCAGCTTTGGTCTCGTCGTTGATGCCCAGGTTAAGGACGGTATCCATCATTCCCGGCATCGAGACAGCGGCGCCGGAGCGTACGGAAAGCAACAAGGGCCTATTGCCGCCGCCAAATGTGCGCCGGCTCTGTGCCTCCAGATGGCGAACTCCCGATTCAATGTCTCCAAGGAGCGACGGCCAAAGTTCCCCCTCTTTCTCATAGCGCGCATTCGAAATCGTCGTGATCACAAAAGCCGGTGGCACCCGCAAGCCCAGACTCATCATGTTGGCAATGGACCAAGCCTTGCCACCTATCAGTGACCGGTCCGGCACGCACTCACCAGTCAAGAGAAGCGTGGAGGTCGTTTCCTTCGAACTAAGCATTGCCTATTCCTTACGCTGTTCACCCAGCAGGCAGAGCAGGTCTTCGTGCAGTTCGAACCAGACAGTGTGATAACTCTCGGTCTTCGCATCGCTGACCCACGCGATATCACCGTCTTCAGCCTTGTCCAGCGCCTCCTCTAGCTTCTGCAGGTAAATCCCCATTCGAGGAAGTACCGCAGTAAGCGCGTTCAGCGCCTTTTCCGCGTTGACGTGTAGCTTGGCCAGACGCTTGAGGATCTGCTCGTCGTACCCCTCATCACTGTGGTCGTTTGGCACCAGCTTCCCGCCGACCTTGAGGGTCTGCCAATCGGTGATGAGCGCCTTCAGATCGATGTTCACTTTTTCGAAAGCCAGGTGGGCTTCCCTGAACTCCTGGCTGCTTCTCAGCGATGAGTAGAAGCGGCCGTAGTTCGAGCGAAGCGATACGCGTGCGGTAGGTGAGACGGCATATTTGCCGCCAACATCCATCACGGTTCCCTTCGCCGCCCCCTCCTCCAGGATCGCCTTCACACGCTCTTCAGGCAGACCAAGCAGCGATGCGATCGCGTCGGGCAAGGCGTACTTCTTAATGGCTAGTCCGTGAAGGACCAGATGCTGTTCTGCGTTCATGTACTTACCTGTCGGCGAGTGCGTTGATGTCTGAGCGCGCGAGGCCAGCGCCCTTTCCTTTCAGTTTGCGCGAACTTTGCTGCTCTAGCTTGTAGAGCTCGTCCGCTAGCGGGGTGTCGTAGTGATACTTGACCCACGTGTCGTCCAGGTGCCGGTAAGGCTCTGTGCACAGCTTTGGCACGAACTGTTTGCAGCGCTGATTGAGCTCTTCAAGAGTCATGTCGCCCTGGGTCGTGCGGTACTTGTCGACCTTCTCAGGAAGGTAGGTCACACCCGGGTAAATTCGATCGCCCACGCTGGGCACGCACTCCTCGTCGAAGCTTGCAGCGGCAGAAATCGGCGAGTACGTACGCTTGGGCAGGTTGGAGTGCTGCATCATCACGTAAGGGCTGACCTGGTGGCTGGGGCACGAAAGCGGCACGAACAGTGCGCCGAGGATCTGATTGCCATACTCGTCGTTGAGCAGCGGGCGGAATCGGTCAGCGCGTTCGTCGATCTTGTTCCAGTCGTCGGCCTCATAGCAGCCGGCGACGTGGGCGAAGTCCTTGATGATGTTGTAATACGTCAGTGCGCCCGCATCCATCAACTGTTCGCGGTGATAGCTGGCGAGGCGCTTCCAGAGCTTCGCGGTGGTGTCCTTGAAGATTTCCGTCAGGTTCTGCAGGGTCTTGGTTAGCTCTTCCTTGCTTCCCATGCCCACCGGAATCTGCGTCTCAGACAGCTCATCGGAGGTATACAGGCCCACCCCGCAAAGATTGTCGGCCTTGTACTCCGGCTTGGACTCGAAGCTACCCCAGTCGTCAACGATGTAGAAGTGGGTATCCTTCACAGCTGTCGTTACCGTCAAACGTGAGTACGGCACATCTGCGGCGATTCCGTCGAGCCAGGGCATGTCGCCTTCGGCCAGGTCGAAGAAATCTCGCACAAGCATTTCACGGCCCTCGCCCAAGTTGTAGGGTCCGTGATTGGTCATGCAAACGCGGCTTTCGCAGGCCACGAGGACGGCGTACTGGGACAGGGCTGCGAGGAACTGGTCGGTGGCGGTATGCAACTCGTCACCTGCGGTGCAGGGATGGAGGTCTGCGTGATAAACCTGGATCCGTCGCTCAGGAAGGATCTGCGAGCGGTGCCCTGCCTCCTTGCAGGTCAGGTGGCCATCTTCGCGGCGCCGCGCGAGTTGGAAGCGGCGCCAGAAGCTGAGCACATAAGCGAGATCCTCGGCTGCATCGTGAGGCCGGATAACACCCATGTTGATCAGCATCTCGCGGCCTAGCAGATAGAAGTTGATCATGCACCAGTTGATTCCCATCGACTCCAGCTTGGTGGTGCAGTTCCGGATGCGATCGGCAATGTCTTCCGGCGACATGTGCTTTTCGATCTTGCGCAGCAATGCCGGGTAGCGATAGAACGCGTTCAGGTATCCCAGCATGACATACGCGGACACGGGGAAGAACTTGGACTCCTGCACCGTGCGCGTCACGCCGAGGAAGTACGTCTCTTCCCCTGCAGCTCGCATGATGTTGTTGGTTTCGAGAATCTGGGTGTAGTTGAGGTTCGGGCGCGGCATGACTTCTCCTGCTTTGGGTGGTAGTCGACCAACAATCAACGGGGCAGCTTCCAGACACGCACGGACATTTCCGTGTTGGTCTGATAAGCCTCTGTCGTCTTCGCGTGTCCGCTCACCTCGAGCTCCACACGGTCACCGTTGCGGATGCCAGCAACCTTGGAGTTCATGAGGCAGGGAATGCCGTACTCACGGGTCAGGATGCCAAGGTGAGAACGGACCGTGCCACCCGCGCAGATGACCCCAGCGAACTGCTCCAGGATTGGCGCCGTCAGCGTGCCGCCGCTGTCGTCAATCACTGCGATGGTGTTCGGCGCCACGCCGTCTGCAAGCGCGTCTGCCACATCCTTTATTGAGCGAAAGTAGCGCGCAGTTCCGGTCACGTTGCTGTCGTACTCCACGACGTTGTCGCCTTGACCGCAGAGCTCACGGCCCTGTGCGTCGGCAGCAGCAGTGCGGGCCTCCGAATGCTGAAATGAGAATTCGTCCGGATTGCCCTCGCTGCCTGGGATCGGCAGATAGGCCTCAGGCCGTTCAAGCGCGGAGATCATGGCGGAGCTGGTGAAGCGATAGCCGCTTTCAAGCACCTGGGCCTCGATCGCGCGCATGTCGTCGGCCGTGAGCAACTCATAACTCGCGTCGAAGACGAAGTCGGCCCAGGAGCACTTGCGCTCGTCGAGTCGGCGTCGGATTAGATCTTTGATCGCGCTGTGATACGCCTCAACGATGGGGGGGCCCTCTCCATCGTCGTACTTGTTGGTGTCCGCAAACAAGGCTGCCATGAAGTCTCCTCAGTGGTTGTTCGTCCCAACGCGACAGCGCAGTTTCTCGGTCGCTACCTATCGCTGGGATGCAATCGTACTTGCTTGTTATACATAGCTCATATCGGTGTTTACGATAACCGACATTGATTCAAGGGCGACGCATGCGGTGTCCGACTGATCACGAAAGTCGTTCGGAACGCGTTCGTTTTCCGTCACTCGTTTGACGGCAAGCAACTTGCCGCTGCGCGAGCGGGTCAGCAGGCGTTGCAAGGCCTAGACCTTGTTCCATCTGCCAGCCTGTGTGGCCTTCGCAATACGCGCCTGTAGCCGCGTGACCTTTTCGGTGAACTGTTTCCAATCGATCTGGCTCCATGCGTCACTCGTCGGCTGGAGGTGCACCAACATCTTCGGCACTGGCCCGCGCCCGTGTCGCCGACGCCGAACACCAGCCACACGCGGGTGTTGGCGGGCGGGCCGACCACACCCGGCTGGCCCGCAGCGCCGCCAGCACGGTGCGCAGGCTGTCCTCATCGACCACGCCGCGCACACGCACGCGAACACCAGCCCTTTCGATCTCGTGGTGCCCGCCGCCATGTTGGGGCGAGGCGAAGGTGTAGCGGCCATTGCCGTCGCGCTGGGCTTGGCCTGGGACACCACTTCCACGGCCAGCAACGTGGCACCAACGTTGCCGGAGCGTTCGGGCTGCTCGGGTGGCGTCGATGCAGCTGCCTCAGGTGTGCCCGGCGCCAAGCGAACAGCAGGTTGGCGTTGATGCCTTGTTCCATCGCCAACGCCAACACCGACGCCCCCGGCAGCAGGCTGCCTCGCACGCTATCGCACTACACCACTCAGTTGGCTAAGCTCGGAGGCTACCTCGCGCGCAAAAGCGACCCGCCGCCAGGCAACGTCGTCATGTGGCGTGGCATGACCCGATTGACCGACATCGTCCTCGGGATACAGCTCACTCAAGAAGATGTGGGTAATTGAAAGGTTGCCCGGACGCTTACTTTTTTAGTGCGATAAGGTCAGATAGAGAGGCTGCGTTGCCATCTCAAGTCAAGGTTAGCTGGCTCCCCTCGAACCACGGCATTGAGTCGCTGCCCTAGGAGGGACTCGATTGCCGGCCGCCAAGGCACCAAGCTGAAGCCCGTCCCGTCGTCGAGCATGGCGAAGCGGCCGCTGGCAAGTTGGATGGACTGGCGGTAGACGCCGCTGACCTGCTGGCCGTCCTGTAGTGGGCGGTAGCTACGGCCGGTCTGCGCTTCCAACTGTTTGCCCACTTGCGCCAGTTCGCGGTCGCGCAAGGTTGGCAGCAGGTTGCGGGCCAGGGCGATGCGCTGGCCCCGGCGTTCGGCTAGGCCGTGCCCTGCGAGGAAGTCGGCGCGCTGCTGCATCGCACGGCGCGCCCGGGCGCCGAAGCCCTGCGGCGCCAGGGCCTTGCCCTCGTCCAGCAGTTGGCGGTCCAGCCAAGTGGCGCCGAGGGTGTGCACCTGCTGCTCGATGGGCAGATGCGAGCGCAGTTCGATGGCTAGGCCCTGGACCTTGCGCAGGTCGTGCCGCTGGGCCTGCTGCGGCAGGTCCGCCGGCACCTTCCAGATGCCATCGCCGACACGCTTCACCACGCCCGCCCGGCGCAGGGCTTCAAGCCGGCGAACGTGGATCTCGACCGTAGCCTGTGGATCTCGATTGCCTGCCTGCCGGAGCTGGGCCGCGTGGTCCGCCGTGGCGTAGATCCCGTCTCTCGACGCAGCCAGGATGTTTCGGTCTACGGACCGCTTTTTGCCCGCCGCCCCGGCTTCCACGATGGCCTCCATGGGAAACCCGCCCAGATCGGCCCCGGCCGGCAGCTTCACGTAGTGCGCCCGGCCATCGATGCCATCGACCACCAGATAGCCCCGGTCGCTCAGTTCGTCGGCCAGGCCCTTGCCGGCAATTCGGCCGAGCACGGGCTGCTTGCCGTCCACGTCCAGTACCAGCTCGCGCTGCGCGCCCTTCAGGGCGCGGCGCATCGCGTCCAGCGCGTCCTGCTGCTCGCCCAGCGTATTGAGCACACCGGCCAGGCCGGGCCTGAGCGTCCACCGGTTCGCATTGACGCGCTCGGCCAAGCCCAAGCCTTCGAGCCGCTGCAACCGGGCGCGCAGGACGTTCTGGCGCTGGCGATCCTGCGGGTTTCCCTCCGTGAAGTCGATCCCGTTCGCGCCGGCCTGTCGGATCAGCGCGCGGTCCAGGCCGGTCAGGCGCTGCTGGTCCACCTCGCGCAGCAGGCTGCGGCGCATCTCGGCCTCGGTACGCGGCCCCAGCCACTCGGTGGCGATCTCGCTGGCGCGCTGGCGCATGCCGTGGGCCATGTAGTCCGGTGCGATGACCAGGTGCTCGCCGCTGGCAGTGTGTCCAGTGAGCACGATGTGCGTGTGCGGGTTGTCGGTGTCCCAGTGGTCCACAGCCACCCAATCCAGCCGCGTCTCCAGGTCGATCTCCATGCGGCGCATGAGCTGGCGCGTGAAGCCCTTGAGGTCTTCCATCTCCAGCCCATCCTCTGCCGAAACGATGAAGCGGAACTGGTGGCGATCGGCCTTGCCGCGTTCCTCAAACGCCCGCAGGTCGGCGGCATCGGTGTCAGCGCCGTAGGCCTGGCCCTTCTGCCCGTCGCGCGTGACGCCTTCGCGCTCGATGTAGCGCAGGTGGACGGCCACCGAATGCGGGCTGGCGCGTTGCAGCACCACGAAGCGGCCCTTGACGATCACGCGCCGGGCGTTGGCGCCCAGGCCGCGGCCGGCCAGTGTGGCGGCCACGCGCCCACGGCCGAAGGTGTTGGCGGGCCGCCCGATGGTCTTGCCCGAGCGGCTGGCGCCGGCCTTGGACGCCTGCTTGAGCACCTGGGAGATGAAACGCTGCGGGCGCGGGCCGGCGCGCGACTTCGGCGGCGAAGGCCGGATGCGGAAGCGGTCATCGTCACGCGATGCCATGCCGCAGTCCCTGGCGCAGCGTGGCGCGATGCAGCGCAAACGGCACCCGGCAGCGGCAGCGCCGATGCGGATTCTGGTGTTCGCGCGGCACGCGCGACACCCCTCGCGGTGCCGCCGCGAGCCCACGTGCAGACTGGCTTCGAGCGGCGCCGCGTGCCGCCCCCTTTATCTGGCCCGAAGCCTGCGCCTCCCGCTTCCGCTCCCGGCTCCGGCATGCCGCCAGCCGCGCGGCGAGCGCGCAGCGCCGCCCGAAAGGCCGCGCGAGTGCAGCAGGCGCTGCACGCTGGCGCCGGCCTCCCTGCACGCTGGAATGCAGGCGAAGCGCAGCTTCGGCCGCAGTCCGGCGGCACGCGGCGCGCATGGTTGGATGCATTCCGCGAAGCAGGCGCGGGGCCATCACCACGTCCACACCGGCCGCGCGATGCCGAGCACCGCAGCGACATCGATCGGCCCGAAATAGCGGCTGTCGAACGACGCCGGATTCGTATCGCTGAGCAGGAACAGTTCCCCATCCACAAGCGACCGGCAGTACGACCAGGCCTGCAAGGGCCGGCGCGCGCCATCGTGCGCGAGCACAGCCGCGACGGGCACGCCGTCGATCCAGACCAGGCGATCCAGCACGCACACCGCCTGCGGCGCCACGGCGCCCACGCGCTTGAGGATGGGCACGCCCTCGGGCAGGTAGCCGCGCTGCGCCGCGAACGCGGCCACGCCGGCGGGAAGCCGGGCCAGGACGATGCTGCCGGCCCGCAAGGAGCGGTGCAGCGAGCCGGCACCGTCGAGCGCATCGACCCGATACCAGCCGCGCGCCACGCTGTCGCTCGGGTTGAACACGACACGAACGGACAGCGGCAGCGCGACGGGCATGGCAAGCCCGGCCAAGGCGAGCCCCATGCAGGCCAGCAGCGCGCTGCGGTGCAGGGCCGTCACCGCAGCGCCTCGCGTGCCAGGTGCGCGGCATGCCGCTCGGGCGTGTACGCCGGCAGCGGCAGCCGCGCGGCCAGCCGGTTGCCGACCATGCGCCAGTAGACCGGCGCGACCGCGCAGGGATCGAGCCCGGCCGCCTCAATGGCATCGATGGCGGCGAGCACGGTCTTGACGCGCGGCTCGCCGTCGGCGCGCAGCAGGATGCGCGCGCCCGGCGACACGCCGCTGACGCGCTGCACGCCGCCCAGCGGCGTCGGCGCCTGCAACACCATGAGCTGCCACAGCGCCGTGCCGAAATCGTCGCCCAGCCACTTGATGCGGCAGCAGATCGCCCCCGGCATGAACACCGCCACGCGCCGCCAGCGGTCCAGCACGATCTCGCGCGCGGGCCGGCCGAAGCGCAGGTAGACGTTCACGTGCTGCGCGACAAAGGCGAGCGAGACGCGCATCGGCTGCGAAGCCGGCGGCAGCGCCGCGTGTGCACTGTCCTGCGCGTGCGGTAGCAACTGCGCGGGCAGTGTGGCCGCCATCATGGCCGTGCCTCCGGATACTCGCGCTCCAGCAGTTCGCGCAGCATGTCGGCGGCCGTGACGCCGAGCTGGAACGCGATCACCTTGATGCGCCCGCGCAGCGCCGGCGTCACGTCGATGGTCAGGCGCGCGGTGAACACCGCCGCCTTGGCCGGCGTAGCGGTGGCGTCCTCGCGATGCACCCAGGCGCTGGCCGGATCGGCCGCGGGCCGGTGACCGATGGCGGCCCGGCGTGGCGGCTTCGGCGTGCTGGCCGTCATCGCAGTGCCTCCCGCACGGCCTGCGCGAAGGCCGCCACTTCGCGCGCGGCCGCGCCGGTGGGCGTGACTTCCCACACCAGCTTGCCCGCCGCCACGCAGTCGGCGAAGGCGATGCGCTGCGCGATGTCGGCACGCAGCGTCGCGAACGGCTGGTCGGCCAGCGCGGCACGCGCTTCGCGGCCGATCACCGTGCCGACCACGCGCCGGTTGATGACGAACGCCGCGCGCAGGCCGGGCCGGAACACCTGGGCCTCCTGGATGAGTCCCACCATCTCCTGCGTGGCCCACACGTCATACGCGCTGGGCTGCACGGGGATCAGCACCAGGTCGGCGGCCAGCAGCGCGGAGCGCGCGAGCGCCGCCACCCGGGGTGGGCCGTCGATGACCACGTAGTCGGCCTGCTGGGCTATCTCGGGCACTTCCCGGTGCAGGGTGTCCCGCGCCAGCCCGAAGACCCCGTAGAGGCGCCCCTGGCCGCTTTGCAGGCGCCGCTGCGCCCAGTCCAGGGCCGAACCCTGGGGATCTGCATCGAGCAGCGTGACGCGCTGCCCCTGCATCGCCAACTCGCCCGCCAGGTGCGTGGCGAGCGTGGTCTTGCCCGCGCCGCCTTTCTGGTTCAGCAGTGCGATGACCTTGCCCACCAGCGCCGATGGCCCTTCTGATGGCCGGGCTTCCGGTGCATCGTAGGCCGCGCTGCCTGTTTTTTGCGCAGCGGCGTTCGCGCCCCATCTTTTATTCATAGAGTTAATCCTTGTTATGGATAAAAGTTACGGAGAGCCCAAACCGTTGCCAGGCGCGGCTTCCGGGCGGTTTTTCGCCGGTGATTCCCTGTGCCGGGCGCCGGCGATTCCCTGTCTGCCGCGCCGGTGATTCCCCGAGTCCGTCCCCGCGCTATCCACAGGTTCCTCAACAGCGCCTGTGAATAAGTCGGGAAACTCGATGGCCGGGCTGCCGGCTTCCGCGGCCGGCCGGAAGGCCAGCCATTCGGTGTGACCACGCCATTCAATGGCGAGCCGGTAGCCCGGCAGCGCCTGGCGCCACGCCAGCGCGCGCAGGTGCAGCGCGAAGTCGCGGTAGCGCTGCAAGCTGCCGGACTTCAGGTGCAGGTAGCGCAGATCGAAGCGCCAGCCGCCGCGCTGGCGCCCGCCGTGCTTGCGCACCAGGCGGTACAGCCAGCGCTCGATACCGCCAGTGAGCCGGAAGTACGTGGGATCGAGCGTGAGCACCAGCGCCTCGTCCATCACGCCGGAGTAGAACCAGTCGGGCAGGATCAACTCGATGCCGTCCGAGCGGCCATCGGGCCGCACGTGCTCCTGCCATTCGTTGATCCACGAGAAGCGATGCATGCGCTTGCCGGCCTGGCGGATCGAGGTCAGCACCGTGGTGGATTGCAGGCGATCCAGGCTGGCGCGCAGCATGCGGTAGTCCTTGGGCGCCGTGCCCCGCCCCGCGTAGCGCAGGATCTCGTAGGGCGTGGCCGCCATCAGGCGCGAGGTGGGCCGGCCCTCGTCGCGCGCCTGCACGATCTGGCTGGCGGCCCAGATCAGCACGTCGGCGTCCCAGATGGTGGCGATGCCGTGCTCGGGCACGCCTTCGACCGTGAGCGAGACGCTGCCGGCCTGGAAGCGGATCGGCACGATGCGCCGCGATTTGGCCAGGCTGAAGAAGGGATAGGCCATCAGGTCCTGCGCATCGCGCAGCGCCATGTCCTCGGCCGGCTGCGCGCGGAACAGGTCGAGCTGTTCGCGTTCGCTGGAGCGCCTGGACATGGCCGTTCCCGTTCGATCCGATGACCTGTTCAGCGGGCCGAGCCGCGCACCGTGCGGCCGGGGTCCGAGGTCATGCCGTAGGTGTGGCTGTCGGCCCAGGTTCGCAGGTCGGCCGCCGCGTAGACCACGCGCGCGCCGAACTTGCGGAAACGCGGCCCGCCGCCGAGCACGCGGTACTTCTCCAGCGTGCGCGCCGACAGCCGCAGCATCTCGGCGGCCTCGTCGGTGTTCAGGAATTCAGGCTTTGCGGCCGGGGCGGACTGCGGCGCAGGCGTCGGTGCGCCGTGCGGGAAAAGCGAAGCTGCTGCTGCCATGAGGGCCTCCATCTCGCGGTGGGGGCCGCGATCCATCCGCAGCCCGATGGAGGCAGTCTCGGGAAATCACATGCGCCTGGGCAGGGAGATATTCAGCGCATCGATTCGTCTCCGTGGGCGCCAGCGTCCTCCTGGCGCAGCCCAGCCAAGCAGAGGTAGCCCTGGCGCATGAAACCCTCGGCTCGCGCCACCAGGTGCCGCACCTGCGCGCGCAAAACGCCATCGGCGTGCCAGCCGGCGCGCACGGCTTCCAGGCCGAACAGCGCGACGGCGAGGTCGCGGTGCGAAGCGCCGGCCTGCATGGCATCGAGCGCCTGCAGGGCGCGCAGGTGCAGCAGGCCGGCGCGGGAGACGGCGTGCGATCGCACGCCGTGCGGAGGCATGCCTTCGAGCAGCCCGCCGAGGGCCTGGAACTCGGCAAGCTGGCCGCGAAGGTGCGCGGTCAGCGGGACAGTGCAGACATAGGCCGAACCGTCAGCCAGGCCGGCGTCGAGCAGGATGCGCACGTGGCGCGATCCGATCGAGACGCTCAGGATGAAGCCAGCGCTGGCGATCAGGTGCTTGCGGCCGGGGATGCGCCAGAGGTCGAAGTGGTGTTGAGAATGCGCAGGGGCTGGTGCATGGTGCGCGCGCGCCGCACGCACATGCACCAGTCCCTCGTCCTCGCTGAGCCACAGCGGATGCGTGTCGCACGCATCCTGCGCTGGATCAGCGGCAACTTCGCAACCCCCATCGATGGATTCGCCGTGAACGCCCATGCAGTTGGCCGCGATGCCAGGCCCGGCGGTAGCCGGGATGGCGGCGCAGGTACTCCCACGCGAGCCCCGGGCTGTCCAGGTCCAGCGTGTAGAGATAAGCCGCGCCGGCGCACCAGGGCGCGGCGGGCGCATCGCTATGGAAAGGGATCGTCATGGCGCGTGCTCCGTTCGTCGGAGCGGACACGCTGCCACAAAGCGAAGCGGCGCGGGTGGCTTTAGCGGCGACAGGCCATTGCATGAAAGGCCACGGTCGGCCACGGCCACCGCGCCTGCCTGCGCGGGATCAGTCGGTCACCATCCCGTCGCGCCGGGCGTCGGCCACGTAGGCCGAGAGGGTCTTGCGGGCTTGGTAGCCCGGCTCCACGGCCACGGGCAGGCCCTTCGGCCCCTTGATCCCTGCCAGCATCGTCAGGCTGACATGGCCCAGCGCCGGGAAACCGGTCCCGGCGTCGATCAGGCCCCAGGCCTGGTCGCCATCGGCATCGAGTGCTGCCAGTACCCAGCAGGCGTCCGCGTCCGGGGTGTAGAGCTTGACCACCGGATAGGGATCGACGCTCTCGCCGCGGGCGCGGGCCGCGCCGTTGGCGAGCAGGGCACGGCGCTGTTCGTCGGTCAGGAATGCCATGGCTTCTCCTTCTGGCGCCATCGCGTTTTGTACCATACAAGCGGGTGCATAAAGGATGCACGGCAACGAGATTCGCTGCCGTGCGCTCCAATCAGGATCCAGCCCTTCTCCAGGCGTTCGCGGCCGAAATCAAGGCCCGCCGTGCCGCCTCGGGCGTCAGCCAGGAAGGATTGGCCTTCGCCTCGGGCGTCACGCGGACCTTCGTCGCCAAACTCGAACTCGGACAGACCAGCCCGTCGCTCACGACGATCTTCCGCCTGGCCGAAGGCCTGGAGATCCAGCCGGACGAGATGATCCAGTCCACCATGAAGCGATACAAGAAGGAACTGCGGGCCCGGGCCAGGGCCGAGTGAGGGCATTGTGCGCCGGCCGTCTGGCGGGGGCCACCGCAGCCGGCGGCGCCCGCGTAGATTACGTCACGATCCGCCCGGCCAGCCGCGCTTCGCGCGCATAGCCGCTCAGCGGCTTGCCGGCCCTGAAATACAGGTCGCGCTCCACCGGCAGCCTGAGCGGCCCGCGCAGCGCTTCGATCTCGGGAGGATCTGCCCAGCCCATCTCCGGACAGCCCAGGCCCAAATCGCACAGCCCGAAGCAGCGGGCTTCATCGTCGGGATCGATCTCGGTCAGCAGCCAGGTCGCGCCGGCATCGGGCGTGAACAGCTTGACCACGGGCGGCGGATCGAAGTCCGGGTTCTCGCGGGACTGTCGGCCGTTGGCCAGTAGCTGCGCGCGCTGCGCGTCGGTGATCAGAGGTGCTTGCATGTCGTCCTCCTTGAACGGTGTCCGGGCGGGATTGCCCGGGACCGGGAGCGGCACGGCGCCGCGCCGCCGTCACAGGTTCCGCAGGACGGCCGCCAGGCCGCCAGCGTGCGCAGCACGCGCCGACCTTGACGGCCAGAACGCCGTGGCACGATGGGGCCACAGCAAGCCAGCCCAGTTCCGCCATCTCCTGCAGCCTCGCAAGCGAAGCGCGCAGCGCCGCAGGCGCGCAGGCGTCAGCGATCGGCGCCCGACGGGTCGAGACGCCAGGCGGCTCGATGCGCAGCACAAGAGCGCGGTGCGGCATCGCCGCAGACGCACGGAATCGCCAAACCGCCATGGCGCATCTGCTGAAGCCCGACGAAGCACAGAAGCGGCTCCACGCCTTCACGGCAAAGCGCGAAGCCATAGAAAAGCAGAAGCGCAGTTCAGCGAAGCCGGCTATACGACGATGCGGGCGGCCTCATCGAAGTGAAGCCTTCACGCGCGGACCGCGCCGAGCACGACAAGGCGCCCCGCCGAAGCGGGGCGCCCAGGGCGGCGTTCAGTCGCCCTTGCTGCGCGACCAGATCAGGTTGTGCGCGCCGTCCTCGCCTTCGACCAGGCGGGCGTAGATCGTCGCGGGGAACGACGGGTCATCGAGGGTCACCGACAGGTAGGGACGGTCGGCGCGGCTGACCTTGCGCCAGCCGGCCCCGATGTCGAATCCGCCGGCGGCGACGATGCGGTAGTCCGGTGCGTGCTCGCTGCCCTTGTCGGTCGGAACGATCTTGACCTTCACGTTCAGCGTGAGGGTCCGGACCGTGCCGGTGTAGCTGCCGTTCTGTGCGGTGAAAGTGCCGATGTGAGCCATGATTGAAATCTCCTTCGAGGTTGATCCAGGTCCGCGCCCATCGCGGCCTTGGCGTGATCCGATCAGGCAAGGTGCCGGGCGCGCCGCACCTGCAATGCAATGAAAGGCCGCAACGCAGTGGAGGACCGGCAGGCCCAAGAAATTTGCCTCGCGAGGAATGCGCGCAGCGCAGGGGAAACTTGTTGGGCGGGCCGGTTGCGGCGATCAAGCCCGAGGCGCCCTGACCAGCGGGAGTGCGCCGTGCCCGCGCCAGGATTCACGGCAAATACAAGGCCGTGGGAGCGGACCAGACCTCGCAGGACACCAGCATGGCTCACGCACCGCCGCCGCCCGGCAGTGTTCCGGCATGGATTCGGCCACGCCGAATGCCAAGCCGGCTGACCACCCGGCAAGGCACCACGCACCGCCGCATCGTTCCCGCCTGACAGCCGGGCCGCCTGCGCAAGTTCCGTCCACCGTCCAACCCGTCGGCGTCCCGTCGCCGTTCACCGTGCGACTGCCTGGTCGAAGGCGAGGACGGCATGCCCCTGCACACTCGCTCAGCGGGCCACTGAATGTCCCGCGCCCCGCACCGGCGGGGCGCCTGGCTGATGCGCGGGCCACGCCCGCTGGCGTCGGGGTTTGGGAGTCGGGTTCCCATCGCGCGCGGCACACCTGCCGCGCGCGCCGCGCCGAGGCCTTGGGCCGAGGCGCGGCAAAAGCCCCGGCCGAAGCCGGGGCACAGGCTCACGCCGTGGCGTGCGCTTCTTCCTCCGCGCCTTCGGCGTCCACATCGATTTCGGCTTCGGCGCCTGCCTCTACTTCCGGTTCGGCATCAGCCTGCCCGATGGCCGCTTCCTCCGGCGTCCTGAACATCGCCGGCAACCACCCGGAACCTGCCGCCAGCCGCTCGGCCTCGGCGGCGATCTGCGCCTTCTTGAGCTTGGCGAGGCGGTGCACTTCGCCCGGCGCGAACACCCGCACCGCCTCCAGCGCTTTGGCCTTGGATACGTGGCCGAAGTAGCCCGCCGCCGTGGGCGTCCACCAGCCGTGCATGTCCAGGCCCACGGCTCGGGCCAGCGCCAGGGCAGGCACTTCGGTTTCCTTCGACGCGAATGCCGCGACGGTGCGGCCTACGCACAGCGCCAGCAGCGACAGCAGTTCCTCCCGCTCCATCGCCAGCAGTTCGCCGAACAGCGCCTCGGGATCGGACGGCAGCCGCGCCACCCAGGCCTCGCGCACGCGTTCCAGCCCCTGCGCCGCCGGGGACTCGTCAATGTCCGGCGCGATCTGCGACAGCCTGTCCTGCGGTGAGGCGCTGATGTTGATGGACGCTCCGCCGTAGCCGTCCAGGATGACCCGGTGCGCCAGCACATGCACCAGGGCCACCAGCGCCACGCGGGGATGCCGCGCCACCTCGGCCTGCAAGGCCACGGTGCGGTGCGCGCTCAAGCGCCGGGCCAACTTCTCCGAGATACCCGGCCCCATTGGCTCCGCGTCGGCGGCGCCGTCGCCGCTGCCGCTCGCATCGCTCGCCTGTCCGACCTCCTGCCGTGCCTGCTCCCGCAGCGCCTTGGCCTGCTCCTCGCGCAGCAGCCCGCGATGCACCACCAGCGCGCCCGCATGGTCGATCGACACCACGGCCCCGGCCAGCGGCACCACACCCGGTGCATACACCAGCAGCCCCTGCTCGATGGCGTCCCGTTCATCGCGCAGCCGGTCGAGTTCCTCATGCAGCGCTTGCGCGCCGCCGTCGGACAGGCCGGTGTCCTCATCATGGAGCCGGTTCCGGATGCGCGCCTGCTCGGCTTCCAGCTTGGCGATGCGTTTGGCCTCGGCCTTGCCGGGCGCCCGGCGCGTGGGCCGCGCCCGCTGGAACTGATGCAGTTCCGCTGACGTGGCACGCGGCACGGCCTCCACCCAGCGCCAGCCCTCGGCCCGCACCGCATCGGCCACCGCTTCCAGTTGGTCCCGCGCCAGTGACTCCAGCAGGCCGGCATCGGCAAGGAACACGCCGTTTTGCTCGTCCGCGAACAGGTCGCGCCGGATGCCGCCGCCCGCCGCCTCGTAGGTCTCCACCCCGACGAAGCGCGCCACCGGATCGCGGCTGGCGTCGATCTCGTCCTGCGTCAGGTGCTCGCGCAGCGCATCCGGGCTGCGCTGCCACTGCGGGGCTTCGAACCATGCCGCCTCCTGGGCCTTGTGGTCATCCGTGATCGCCAGCGCCATCAACTGCTCGATGGAGACCTCCCCGGCCTCGCACGCGGACAGCAGCCGGGGCGAGACGTTGGCAAGCCTGAGCCGCCGCCGCACCACCAGCGGCGTGACGCCGAAATCCGCCGCAATGTCCTCGATGGCACGGCCTTCGGCCGCCAGCGCCTTCCAGGCCCGCAGTTCCTCGATGGCCCCCATCGAGACCCGCTGCACGTTCTCCGTCAGGCTCACGGTGCGCGCCGAAGCGTCCGGCACCAGCAGACAGGGCACCGGATGATCGCGCCCGATCCTGCGGCGCTTGGCCAGCAGCTTCAAGGCCGCCAGCCGCCGCTTGCCCGCCACCACCTCGAAGGACTCGCCATCGGGCGAGGCGATGACGGTCAGGTTCTGCAACAGCCCGACGCGCAGGATGCTCGATGCGAGCGAGGGAATGCTGGTGCCGCCGCTCTTGCGCACGTTGCGATTGGACGGCCGCAGCTTGGACAGCGCGATCAGGTGCAGTTCATAGGGTGCCACCTCCGGCACGGTGGTGGCCTGGGCCTCGGCCTGCGCCGGGGCGCTGGCGGCGGCAGCCGCCGCAGCGGCCACGGCTTGGACTTCGGAATGGGAAACGGTGTTCATGTGAAATCTCCTGTCCCGCGCGGGGACGTGGTGAATGAAAGAAAGGGAAAAGGGGTGGATTCATTGGCTGATCTGCATAGGCGCTCTCCTTGGAAGTTCGGGCTCCGCAGGGGCCGCGAAGCGCTTTCGCGGCCATGACGGCCGGCTGGGGCCGGCGCGGGTGCGCCGTCAAGGGAGGAAGCGAAGGCGCTGGCGCGGCCCGCAGGCGAAGCCGAGGACACGGGCGCCGCAGCGGCCCTTGACGGGAGGAGCGCCCGCAAAGGCCAGGCAAGCCGCCGCAGGCGGCGCGCAGGTGGCGCTCAGCGCCACCGAAGAGAACCCGTTCGACACGAAAGACAGGAAGAACCGGCCGATCCGGCATCACCGGTTCGGCGGGCTTGCAGGGGGCGCCAAGCGAAGCGCGGCGGGGATGGGCTGACCCGTCGATCCCCCGGAGGCAAGCGCAGCGCCGCAGGCGCGAAGCATCGACACCAGGCGCAGCCAAAGAAAAGGTGCGCCGGCCACGAAGGACGACGCACCGAGGGCTTCAGCGAGTGATCAATCCGTGGTCGGCGGCACCATCGACTGCAACTGCTCGATCACGCCCGGCTCGACAAAAACGCACGTCTGCTTCTCGGTGATCGGCACGTTGAACAGCCGGGCGAACGCTTCGCGCTTGAGATGCGCCAGCCGCCCCATGCGATACGCCTGCTCGGGTTTCAAGTTGCCATTGGCCGCTGGCGCACCGCTTCGCTGCGGATCGCATTCGACCAGCGCGACGAAGCCTTCATCGGCCAGCCTCTGGTGCTCGGGACACAGGCCCAGCCCGTCGTCGTGCGGCGCTTCATGCTCGCGCGCAGGCGCTTGTCCAGCAGCAGGTTGCGAGTGTCGAAAAAAGTGCTGCACACGAGGCACAGGCGTTGTTTCAGCGAAACGTAGGATTTGTCGTCCATGATGGTCTCCGGTTGCTCGGGCGGGATTGCCCGGAACCGTGACCGGCACGACGCAGCGCACGCCGTCAGGGGTCGAAGGCGCAACCGCGGACGGCCGCCAGGCCGCAAGCGCCAGCGGCGCGCCGCCCTAGAAGGGGGAGCACGTCGTGATACGGTGAAGGGATTGCAAACCCACCACCGACATGCGGTCGACACGGAACGGCCATCACTGCTCGCGTGTGAAAGGTAGTGCCCAGGCTGTCAGGCCCAGAGATCTGCACGGAAAGCCGTGCCGTCGCGGTGAACTCATGTGTTGGGAGCGACCCCGCAATGGTCTGAGACAATGAGATACACGACTCATATTCGGTCACGACAACCATGGCTGCTCTCGTCAAACCTGCCCAGTTCAAGCTCGCTATCCAAGGCGGCATGCTCGAAGCCCTCGGCATCAATATGTACACCACGCTGGGCAAATGCTTGGTTGAGTTTGTCGCAAACGCGTACGATGGCAACGCGCCGAAGGTCGAAGTCACGATTCCGTTCGAAGAGATCGAAGCTCAGCGACTGGCGCTAAAAGAGGCCGACAAGAAGGCGAAGGCGGAAGCGAAAAAAGCGGTAGCTGAACCTGCCACGGCGGCTACTACGAACGGGAGTCCGGAGGGCAGTCTCGCCGCGCTATCGGACGGCGGTGATGCCGCTCCAGCCATCGTCGGCGCCATCGCTCCGCCGGACGTGTCGCTGTACAAGAAGACGCTCCCCGGAGATCTGGCGATCGTCATCCACGACTACGGTCACGGCATGAGCCCCGAAGACGTGGCCCAAAAGTTCTTGCCAATCAACCGACGCCGCCGTGCGGATGCCGCGGGTGAAGAGACGAACCTGAAGTCAGAAGGCGGCAAACGTCCGGTGATGGGGCGTAAGGGCCTCGGTAAGCTTGCAGGATTCGGAATAGCCGGCCAAGTCATTGTCAGAACGAAGCGAGCGGGGCACGACTTCGCGACTGTCTTCACTCTGGACGCTGCAGCACTCGCGAACGTGGAGAACCTTGGCGAAATCGCCATCCCTGCCGAATACGAGAGCGACGCTGACATCGAGGCCAGCGGCACGACCATCACGCTCAAAGGCCTCAAGCCTGACGCGGTCCGTTCTCGACAGGACAAGATCGCCAATACCTTGGCCGAGGCCTTTTACGGCATTGAGGCGGATGACTTCCTGATCTTGTTGAACGGCAACAAGATCGAGGCTGCCCCTGTCGCATACGATTTCGTCTTTCCGTCGGCGGCTACCGCCTCGCCTGACGGTATGGTAGAGGACTACGTCAACATTCCGGATGTAGGCACATTGCCCATCAGGTACGCAGTTCGATTCCGCCAGTCCGGCGATCATTTGCCTGCGGGGAAGCGCGGCGCGCGCATCTACTGCAACAAGCGCTTGGCCGCAGGACCATCGCTTTTCAAGCTGGGCACTGGTATGCACAACTTCCATGCGCAGGACTACCTTGAGTGTGTGGTGGTAGCCGATACGCTCGACCAACTCGGGGTCGACTTCGTGAATACCAACCGCACGCAGCTGCGCGAGGACAACGACGTCGTTGAAGCGATCCTCACGCATGTGTCGGACTTGATGAAGACAGGGCTCGCCGCGCACGCGAAACACAGAGAGTCGAAGGTTGACGGCGAGATTCAGTCCAACGAGGAAGGCAAGCGGATGAACCGAATCATCGAGAGCCTTCCCAAGCGCAGCCGCGCACCGGCAGGCAAGCTGCTTCGAACGATCGCTTTGCGGCACGGCACGGACAGTGTCGAATTTAAGGAACTCGCGCCGCTGGTAGTCAGTTCCGTCAGTGCCGGAGAGGTCCTGATTCGGCTGATTGAGCTCCAGACTGATCCGCAGACCGTTCATCAAATCGCCGGAGAGTTGCTGGAGCTAGCGGACATCGAGCGCAGCGACGCGCTTAAGCTCTATCGCGGCCGTCGCTCCGGGATCATCAGCCTTCGGAAGCTGATCGAGAAGGGCGAAGAACTGTGGCGCAAGAAAGGCATCGAAGCCGAACTGCACCAGCTCTTCAAGGACGAACCTTGGCTGATCAAGCCGGAGTACTCGAAGTACCTGACCAGCGATGAGGACCTCAACAAGCTGGCAAGCAAGCTTGCAAAGGTTCTCAAAGTCGACAAGTTCGCATCGATCGTCACGGAAGAAGAGAAGGCGGACAAGGATCGTCCGGATCTCGTCTTTCTGATGTCAGATACTGCCGCACCGCACGTCATCACGATCGTCGAGTTCAAGTCCCCAACTATTCCGCTCGAAAACGCTCACCTCCAGCAACTCAAGAGCTACATGCGGCGGGTCGAAGAGTTCGTCGAAACGGAGCTCAAAGTCAAAGTCACGGTTCACGGTTACCTCATCGGCGCAATGCCTGATCCTGAGACGAGGGCGAGTGGCCAGCGCGATCTTCTCTATGCAATCAGCAAGGAATGGGATGCAAAGACCGCCTGGGAGGTATTGGGCCTCGAGCATCTCCTCCAGAGGGCACAGGCGATCCACTCAGACGCTATTGACGCATTCGAGAGGGCACTCGAAGAAGGCGAAGTAGAAGGAGCCACAGCCGACGCGCAGGCAAATGCGCCGCGGTCAGACGCTGCAGAAGAACTGGCATTTTCCGAGGTCGCTGTACCCACATCTCCCGCGTCAGCAGAGAAGAGCAGCGGGTAGCCGCACAGGGCTGTGCAGCTGAGCTACTCAGAAGTGGGAGGCCGACGTCGAGTTGACTGAGGCCGGCTTTCAGGAATGCACTGAATCAGGTTCGCGACGGCCAGCCGTGCTGGAGCCATACGAGCGCCCCTCAAACGCGTCCTGACTAGCGTGGCGAGATCTTCCTCGCTGATGTCTGGTATGCCGACTCGAATTAGATTCATACATTGAATCAGAAGGTCGGCAGGCGGCGAGACTTCGCCACGCTCGTACTTGCAGACAAGAGACTGAGCACTGCCCAGGCGGGCCGCGAATTCTCGTTGCGTCTCGCCGACAATTTTTCGGGCTCTGAGGATGATCGCCGCCGGGTCCGCCGGAACTTCTTGCATAGAGCGCAGCATATACGATAAGATTCATTGTGTGAATCATCGAGCTGAGCTCAAATCCATCGATCTCTTCTCCGGAGCAGGGCTCCTTGGATATTCTTTCAAGGAATTCGGAGTGCGCACTGCACTTGCCGTAGAGGCTGATCCGCGAGCACGGGCGACCTTCATGGCAAACGTCGGAGCTGATGCGATGGGCGCCGACGTGAGGGATGTTCACAGCGACGTTTGCGCCGATTTGCTGCTTGCCGGTCCTCCGTGTCAGGGATTCAGCACATTAGGAAAACGCGATCATTTCGACGAGCGGAATGCGTTATCCCTCTGCATCGCTGACTGGGCAGCGACTGGCAATCCGACCGTGGTGGTGGTTGAGAACGTGCCGCCTTTCTTGAAGTCGCGCTTTTGGCGTACGTTGAAGCGCCGTATGCGCAACCAAGGCTACGAGAGCGCGGAGTGGATTCTCAACGCTGCAGACTTCGGCGCTCCTCAACTGCGTATGCGGGCGTTCGGAATCTTTTCGCGCATCGGTTTGCCCTCAATGCCGACACCTACGGCGCGGATCCACAGGACCGTGCGAGAAGCGTTCGACGGCTTGCCATTGAAGCCCCAAGCGGGCGGATTGCATGTGGCCCCTGTGCCTGGCGCGTTGGCTCTCGCTCGCTTCAAGAAGATTCCTCCGAAGGGAGACAAGCGCGACGTTATGCGGCGGGCACCTGACCTGTGCCCGCCTTCGTGGTCACGTATGGGGTGTCAGGCAACGGATGTATGGGGTCGAATGGACTTCGATGCTCCTGCCAATACACTTCGTTGCTCGTTCCAGAATGCGTCCAAGGGTCGATACATCCACCCGACGGAGCATCGTGTGCTCACGCTGCGCGAAGGTGCGCGTATTCAGGGCATCCCGGATTCGTGGGAGTTCCATGGCGATCGCGCGTCAATAGCGCGCCAGATTGGCAACGGAGTGCCGCTGGCTCTTGGCCGCGCTGTCGCGTTGTCGGTGATGCAATTGTTCTGAACTGTCACGCATACGCTTTCCGGATCAACGTAGTAGGCTTGCTGATCGCGCCGAATCGGGAAATGCGATGGATACAGTAAGTCCCCAGGCCCGCAGCCGAATGATGTCTCGCGTTGGCCGGCGAGACACGAAACCTGAAATGGTCGTGCGGTCGCTTGCCCACAGCTTGGGCCTGCGCTTTCGATTGTGCGATCGAAACTTGCCAGGTTCGCCAGACTTGGTCTTTCGTCGACACGGTGTCGTGCTGTTTGTGCACGGATGCTTTTGGCATCACCACGAGTGTCCTCGCGGGACGATTCCGCAGACCCGACCCGAATACTGGCTCGCCAAGTTTGCTCGGAACCGAGCGCGAGATCGCCGAAACAAGGCCGAACTGCGTCACGCCGGCTGGAAAGTGATCGAAGTGTGGGAATGCGAAACAAGGGATCTGCCTCGCTTGAGTCGGCGCCTCCGCCGGATATTCCGCAATACGGATGGCTTGTGATGGCCCTCTGATCCGTAACTTTTGTACGCTGAAAAGAAGGGGCTGAGGCCCCCGCCCTCAGAGAAGTCCCCGCTCCGCGAACGACAGCACCGTCGGTCCCGCCACGATCAGGTGGTCGATGATCCGCACGTCCACAAGCGCCAGCGCGTTCTTGAGCGTCTGCGTCAGCATCTGGTCGGCCCGCGAAGGTTCGGCCGAGCCCGAGGGGTGGTTGTGGACCAGAAGCAGCGCCGCCGAGTTGCGCGTCAGCGTCTCCTTCACGATCTCGCGCGGATACACCGACGTCTGGCTCACCGTGCCACGGAACATCTCCACGTAGTCCAGAACCCGGAACTGCACATCCAGGTGGACGACCGCGAAGACCTCGTGCGGCAACGCACCCAGCCGCGCGCGCAGGAAGTCCCGGACCGCCGCCGGCGAAGCCAGCACCTCGCTGCCGCGCATCCGGCCCGCCAGCACCCTCTGCGCGGCCAGCAACACCTCGTTGGCTACTGCCGGCCGGTACTCGCCAGCACGGTCACGGACCAGCAGCGAAGACGAGGGAACGGCAACGAAGGAATCGAGAGAGGAAAGAAGATCGTGCGCCATGACGGACTCCAGTGATCGGGCGAGATTGCCCGAGACCGGAGACGGCACGCCGCAGCGCAGCGGTCACAGGTTCACAGACGGCCGCAGGCCGCCAGCGTGCAGCGCACGCGCAGACCTTGACCGCGAGACCGGCGTGACAGGATGGAGGGAACCAGCAAGCCTGCCCCCGTGCGCCAACGCATTGGATGGCAAGCGCAGCGCGAAGGCCGATGGCGAAGCGGCGGCCGAAGGCGTGAAGGATCGGAGCCGACAGGCCAAGATGGCCGGCGGCCAGCTTGGGGCACAGCCCGAAGAGCCTGACGGCACGCCCTATCGACGAACAAGAAGGTGCTTCAATACCCGCTCAGGTTAGGCTCGCAGATACACATGACCGAACGCATCCAGACCTTGCTCGAAGAAGCCTCTGAGAAGAATGCCGAATCACCCGACTTCAGGGCATGGAGTCACGCTGCGTTGGTGGGCTTTCCCATCAAGGCATACACCGACCTGCGCAGTTTCCAGGTCGAGCGCTTTGACTACCCCGAGGATCGAGGGCACGAATTTCGGCTTCGGCCGCACAAGGCGTTGCTCGAGGAGACAACGTCGCTGGCAGGTCATGCATGGCGGGCATTAGGTGGGAGTCAGGTACCCGAGCAAGGACTGCAGCGCGCGGGGTTGGCCAGCATCGAAAACGTCCGTGCCCAACTCCGCAGCGTGCTCTGGATCGGATCACGCTTGAACATCTATCGAACCTACCGACCCGAAGCGGCACGCCACTTCACCGACAGCGTGCTAGCCATCGATTGGCATGACGCAGAAGCCGTATTGAAGGCGAATTTCCAGGCTTTCACCTTTCTCGGTGTCTTGGAGTCTTCCGCCGACAACCTCTACGACTGGGCCATGACCATTAATCGGCCCGAGGCAGGCGCCAAGGAACTTGAGTTGCCGTCTCCCGATGCCGCCATCCAGGCGGCCAAGCCTCAGGAGATCATGTCCGGTGCTGCGCTGCTCGCACTGGACGCGGCGCTGGCTACAGGCGATTGGCAGCAGTCGCTCGGCCTGATGTCCTTCGCGGCCAATGCCACATGGCAGGCCGGATGGATTTCAGGATGGGAAGGCCGGGAGGAACTCTGGCGCGAAGAAGCCAAACACGCGGGAAAGAAGGGAGGCACGCAGCGCCATCAGGCCAGCCGTGCGCTGAAGCTGTGGGCGCTTTCCGAGGCTGTCGCATTGCGAGGATCGGACATGGACATCGCACGGCAGTTGGTCCTGCAGATTCCAGCAAGGCTGCAGGATGCCTCCGCCGACCCAGAGCGCCTGATCTACGACGCGCTGCGCAATGCACGCAAGAGCGAGCGGCAAGAGGGGTAGCCGTAACGGCAGGAGCGGCTCTCGCAGCGACAAGCCCGCCTGCAGCCCCCGGTAGGGAGTCGCCCTAGAAAAACTGTTGGCTTCAGTAAGTCGGAGCCATTCATGAAGCATGCCATCGCGTTCAACGCCGCGGAGTTCTCGGCCTACCTGGCAGCCATCGAGGCACATCCGTTTGCCTCCCTGCTGCTGGCAATCATCGTCATTGCCTTCATCCGTGCCAGGGTGCGCTCCGCTGCGCGAGCCGGGGTAGCTACAGATCCAGAAGATGTTTCGCCGCGCCGAAGTTCGGGGCGTACTCCACTCCGACGACGCTGAGGTCCGTGGCAATATCGTTCTGAAGGCGCGTGGTGTTCGGTGCGTGATACTCCTTGGTGTTCGATGACGCGAACACGATCGGGGACGCAAGGCCGGCGGCACGCAACTGGCCTGCCGTCTCGATGTAGGCCTCGACGATCACGCAATCCTTCATTGATTCTTTGCCCTTGCGAGCCGGTGTGCGTGGTGCGTTGACGCGCCGGAAGGCGCGGCTGGCAACGCTATCGTTGTGAGGAATCGGTCGCGCGACCCTCTTCCAGCGGTCGAGCACCTTTCTGGCCCGCCCCACATGCCCCGCGATGTGCTGGACCTGCAGGAGGCCCCGGGCGCCGTAGGCCACGGCGACATCGTGGATGCGTTGAGCCTGCGACTGGAATCTGGTCAGGCCGTTTGAGGCCTCCTGCTCGACACCCTCGATGTGGGTTGTGAGTTCCAGGTCGACCTGCTCGGCCATGAGAACGACAAGGTCCGAGCCCGTCTCTGCTGCAGCGAGCAAGGCGAGCCCGGCAGCCACATCGCTGGGCATCACCGTCTCTCGCGTGATGTCGCGGATCACATCAAGTACCGTGCATGTGTCGACGCACAACACCGGGGCGCCCAGCGCCGCCAGGCTGGCGATTTCCTGAGGACTCAGGCTCATGGAGGCGACTGGTCGTATTGCTCCAGCAGTCCGAGCGCGGACTCATAGTCGATCGCCAGTTCTTGTGCTCTCTCGGCAGGCCAGTTCTCGACCTCGACAAGCCATCGGGCCAGTTGATCGGCATTCAGCCGCTGGGTGCTGCGATGCGTGGCGATCAGGAACGCGTACCAGCGCTCGCGGTCCATTGGGTGGGCCGCTCCGGTGGATTTGTTGGCCAGGCGCGAAAACCGCCGCAACGCGTCCGCTGGCCCCGCGGCCAGCCAGTCGTCCAGCGTCCGGCTGGCCGAGGTCATCTCGACCTCGAAGTCCCCGGCCTGAGCGGCAGGTGTCGCGATGCGGTCCGCGAAGTCCTGCAGGATTGCGTTGTACTTGGTGATGCCAAGCTCGCTGACATGGCGCGGCACGATGTTCGAGACGCTATAGCTGTCGGCTTCTTCCTGCCAGAGCACCAAGGCGGACTCGTCGATATCGTCGAATTCCGCCCGCACGAGGACGATCACGTCCTCGTCGTCCGTGGCAGCCCCGCGCATTTCGGCCTCGCGCTCGGAATCATGGCGCCATGGCGCCTGAAGCCGAGCCAGGATGCCGGTCCGGATCGAGCTCGCGGACGAACGGCTTTTCAGATGCAGGTTCTGGAAAACCTCGATGCTTTTTTTTTCTGCCATGTCGATGGGATGGTTGAAAGGTGCTGGGTCGCTGCTGAACACCAGCGCTTCTCGGGCGAGAGGAGATCAGCAGCTCGGACGCTCGAACATCATGCGCGCCAGTCGAGGCTGGCAGGAGGCCGGCGCGATGGTAAGCGGCCGCCCGGGCACCCAGCGTCATGCCGGCTGTGCACCGATGCCATCGTTGGGCCTTTCGCTTGCGGCCTTCGGAGGAGGTCGAGTGCAGGTGGACCGAAGTCCGTCGATGTGCTCATTGAGCCCCGGGTCGACAGAGCGCCACATCGGATCAAGGATGAAGTCGATCCCCTCCCGCCTAGCGAGTTTCGCGGCGGGAACGAAGTCGGCATCGCCGGCGACGAGAACGATCTGGTCAACCTGCCGCTTGAAGGCCAGCGAGGCAATGTCGATGCCGATGCGCATGTCCACCCCCTTCTGGCGGACATTGGGCAGCAGATCAGCTTCGCTCAGGTCCTCGAAGCTGCGCTTCTTCTTGAGCAGGTCCTGGATGGCCGACGGCACGAGCGTCCATGGCGTATCCCCGGAAAGATGGCCCATGCGCAGGGCAACCTTGCGCTTGCAACGCAGGCGCTCATGCAGTTCGATGCGAAAGCGCGCTTCATCGGTTTTCGAGAAATCCACGACCTTGCCGGTCAGGGGGTTGTGCAGCTTCTTGAGCAGCGGGGGGCAGTCGTAGAAGAAGATGCGATACAGCTCATGCTTCCGCTGTTCTCCACGCATGCCTCCCTCGCGCATGTGCAGCATGGCCCACCGCCAAGCCAGATCGGCCGCACGCGCCGCATCGTGTGTGCTCTCCCGGCAAATGGCGCGATAGCGCTTCACGAAGTAGCCGCCGTCAATGAGCACAGCCGTGGGCACGATTCCTCCGGAAATGAAAACGCCCCAAGTTTCGGCACATCCAAGATGGTTGGAGGCTTACTTCGAGGGGCGGGATGTTGTCAATTTTACTCCAAAACTCGGCCTCGAACTCCGGGGGCACGAAATTCCCAGCAGCTTTGATGCGGTGGAAATTCCATCACCGGTTTCAAGCGGCACAAAGTGCAGCCTCTCTTTCCATCGCGCTTTCAAGCACCGCTTCATCTGAGGCCGGCAGAGCTGAAGGTCCATCCCGCACTGCTGCGGCGGCCTCCACGAAATCCGCCACGGTCTGCCACCCAGCCCTCAACTGGGCCTCGCTCTTGCCGATGTAGTGCCCGAGAGTGACATCATTGCCCGCCACGTGGTTGAGCATCCGCTTGAGCACACCGCCGGACACCAGTTCCTCCGCAATGCTGGCGAACGTTGCCCGCAGCCCGTGACCCTGAACGGTGGTACCGGCCTCAGCGTTGATCCGCGCCAGCGTCTTGCGCGCGTCGGTGATCGCAAACAAGCGATCCTCGGGCTTCCTGCCCGTGCAATACGCCCTCGCGATTGCCAGAGCCTGCCGGGACAGCAGCAGTTTGTGATCGCTACGGTTCTTCGTGTCCCGCAGCACGATGCGGCCCCCCTCCAAATTCACGTCTACCACCTTGATAGGCTCGTACCCGTATCGCTTGCTGCCCAGTATCTCCACGCCGCGGCAGCCGGTGAGCAACTGGAACCGATAGTAATCGGCCGCTACGCGGTCGGATGCGCAAGCAGCCCGCCACCAGGCACCCAGCCGCTCCGGCGGGATCGGCGCAGGGTTGCCCTTGGGCGGCGCCAGCACGATACGGTCGCGGCCGGCGGTTTCCTGCCCCAAGGGGTTGTTGGGCACCACGACGCCGTGCCAGCGCAGCACGGCACGAATCACCTGCATGGCATAGATCGCCTGCCGTTCCGAGCGCTTGATCTGGGTTTCATAGATTCCCCGGATGTCTTCAGCCGTGACCTTGGACAGCAGCTTGTGCGCCAATGGGTACAGTTCCCAGCGTCGCCATCCAGTAGGCGACTTCTTCGGCGCGTGTGACGTCCACGACCGAACGCGGGATGACGATGTCTTCAGAGGCAGATGACGGCAGGTTCACAGCAAGCTCCTTGAATCAGGCTGCCAAGAATGGCCGCGGAGCACGCGATGACCTACCGGCCGAATTCGCATCCGCACGCAGGGCATTGGCTGACACCAGAGGGCGTGGCGAATTTCGGCGCGGGCCACGGGCAGGTGGGCGGCACCGGTCGCAGGCGGTGATCTCGCATGGACTCGGGGCGCCTCGTGCTCCCCTTCGTATCCGCTTGACCACTCAAAGCCTGCGAAACGGAGGCCTCTTGGGCGGCGGGATGCGTTTGCGGGCCTTGCCCGGCTCGGGCAGGTCGGGCGGCATGGCATCGAGTTCTTCGTCGCTGAGTTCGGGCGTGGCCACCTCCAGCCCAAGGCTCGGTTCGGGGCGGGGCAAGGGGGTCATTTCGAGCTCCGGCGGGCGCGCCGACCCGGCTGCCGGGTGGCGTGCCGGCGCGCCGGGCACGAGGGGACGTGGCGGCTCGAGCGCAGGAGCGGCTATCCGCGTCGCCCTGGCCGGTGGCGGTGCGGTCAGGGCCTGCAGCAGGACGCGCAGGTCGGCCGCGCGGCGCTCGTCCTGCTCGGCGTGCCAGCGTTGCTGCTCCGCCGCGCACGCCGCGTCGCGTTCCGCCTGTTGGTGGGCCTGGAAGTCCAGCTCGACCTGGATCGCCTGCCGCACCGCTTGCGGCATGCGCTGCAGTGCCTGGTGCAAGCTGTCGTCGGCTTGCTGTCGGGCCTGCTGCAATGCCTCGCGTTGGGCATCGAACGCCCCTGTGAGCTGCGATCGCAGTTGGCCGGCCAGCAGCGCGGTGTCGAGCGCCGAAGCGTCTGCCGCACCCGAGGCGGCATGCAACGCCTGGAACTGCATGCGCGCATGGGCTTCGAGTTCCGCCTGCAACAGGTGCTGCATCTCCGAGGCCCATTGGACGCGCAGCCGCCCCGATAGCCACCACGCGCCGAGCGCTGCACCCAGCAACCCGAGGCCGAAAGCCCCGAGCCAGACCGGGAGCTGCGGGTTCACAGGTAACCCCTTTCACGGCTCCCGTCATCGTCTGCCGACTCCCACTTGTGCAGCAGGTCAAGCGGGATGGCGTCGGCCACCTGCGAGAAGCGCTTGCCGACCATGCGCTCGGCCTGCCTGAGCAGCACGGCGACAGGGCTGCTGGGCTCGTGGGTTTCGAACCACTGGCGGGCGGCGCGGATGGTGCGCAGCACGTCGTCGCGGGAGGCGGCCGGGCCGCTGGCTGGCAAGGGCATGGCGGTGGTTGGCAAGAGCGTTGTACCGGTCGGCACGATGGCGAGGGGAGCGGCACCGGCCGGGTCCGCCGCCTCGGGTGCGGCGGCCGGCGGCTCCGGCGGCAGGAACGGGTCGAGCACGCGCAGCAGCGGCTGGAGCGTCGGTGCCTCGTCGCTCAGGTGGTCGCGGCACCAGGTGTTGATGGCATGCGTCTCTCGGGCCGCCTGCGCGAGCTGGTGCACAGGGGCCTTGGGGTCGCCGCCGGCGGCCTCGCGCAGGGCCGTCAATTGCTGCATCACGGATTCAGGGCTGAGCGCGTCGGCCACCAGCCGCAAAGAGACCGTGAGGCCTTCGAGTTGGAAATGAGGACGGAGGAAGAACTTGGCGCTGTAGTAGCCGGGGCTGCCTTCGACGTCCTCGACCACCACTTCCGCCGCCGCGAGTGGGCGGCGCGCCTTGGTGTCCTGCGATGAGTTCGCCGGGTCGGCATCGACGTAATGCATGATCCACTCGTTGAGCCAGCGCTGCATGTCGTCGCGCTCCTTGAAGCTGCCGATCTTGTCGCGCACGATGCACTTGAGGTAGTGCGCGAAGCGTGTGCTGGCGAACAGGTAGGGCAGGCGGGCCGACAGGTTGGCGTTGGCCGTCGCGTCGGGGTCCATGTATTCCAGGGGCTTTTGCAGCGACTGTGGTTTGCTTATTGCTTGATTTCATGAGACCTCTCCCTAAAACTGACTGAGACGATGTGTTGTCGATCACGCCTCAGGCGGCAGCCTCCGCGCCGTCCTCGACCTTGGGCTTCGGCGCGGCGGCCAACGCCTTCATGAGCGCGGGGTCCTGCATCAGCTTGTTGATGAGGCTCTCGGCGCCTGCCTTGCCGTCCATGTAGGTTTGCAGGTTCGACAGCTGGGTGCGCGCGTCGAGCAATTGCTTGAGCGGCTCGATCTTGCGAGCCACGGCGGCGGGCGAGAAGTCGTCGATGCTTTCGAAGGTGATGTCGACCATGAGTTGGCCGGCGCCCGATAGCGTGTTGGGCACGGCGAACGCGACGCGCGGCTGGATGGCCTTCATACGCTCGTCGAAGTTGTCGATGTCGATGTCGAGGAACTTGCGCTCGCTGACCGGCGGTAGCGCCTGCACGGGCTTGCCCGACAGGTCGGCCAGCACGCCCATCACGAACGGCAGTTCGATCTTTTTCTCGGAACCGTAGATTTCCACGTCGTACTCGATCTGCACGCGCGGCGCCCGGTTGCGGGCGATGAACTTCTGACTGCTGTTGTTGAACATAAAACTCCCTGGTGGGTGGACGAGATTCAAGGGTTGGAAGAATTGCCGCACCAGCCTTCAGGCCGAGGCGGGCGACGGAACTGGCAACTCGGTGACATCAGACGTAGTCGATCTGGCAGGCGATGGCGTCTCCTCCTCTGGCATCGTGTGGGGCGTCGTTCCCGGAGGCGACGTCCGCGAAGATCCGGGCAATCCGCCGCTTGTCCTGCAGCGCACCCAGCCAATGGCGCGCGAGGACGGGCAGCAGGTTCTGTTCGATGAAGCCGATGAGGCGACGGGCCCCGGTTTCATGGGTACCGCACTGGTCGATGACATATCGGACCAACTCGGAGCTGTAGCTCAGCGCGATGCCGTGCTGCGCCTGCATTCGGTCGACAACGCGGTCCAGGTGGAGTGAGACGATGTTGCCGAGCGCCTCTTCCGCCAGAGGCAGGTAGGGCACGACCGACAGGCGGCCGATGAACGCGGCCGGGAACACCTGGCGAAGCACCGGCTGCAGCGCCTCGCGCAGCGCCGCCACGTCAGGAATCAGGGCCGGGTCCTCGCAGAGGCTGGCGATCAGGTCGGAGCCGGTATTGCTGGTCAGCAGGATCGTGCTGTTACGAAAGTCGATGTGGCGCCCCTCCCCGTCTTCCATCCAGCCCTTGTCGAAGACCTGGTAGAAGATCTCGTGCACATCCGGGTGCGCCTTCTCGACCTCGTCGAGCAGGATCACGCTGTAAGGGCGGCGGCGCACCGCCTCGGTGAGCACGCCGCCTTCGCCATAGCCCACATAGCCCGGTGGCGCACCCTTGAGCGTGGAGATGGTGTGCGCCTCCTGGAACTCGCTCATGTTGATGGTGATGAGGTTCTGCTCTCCGCCATACATGGCCTCAGCCAGGGCCAGCGCGGTTTCGGTCTTGCCGACGCCCGAAGGGCCGACCAACAGGAAGACGCCGACGGGCTTGTTCGGATCGGTCAGGCGTGCGCGTGCCGTTTGCACCCGCTCGGCGATCGCCGCCAGCGCACGGGCCTGACCGATGACCCGGCGGTCAAGGGTGGCCTGCAACTGGAACACCGCCGCCACCTCGTCCTTGACCATGCGCCCGACGGGAATGCCGGTCCAGTCCGAGATGATGGCCGCCACGACGGATTCGTCGACCTGCGGAAAGATGAGGGGGGTGTCCTGCTGCCGCTTGGCGAGCTCCTGTCCCAGCTGGCGCAGTTCCGGGGGCAAGGCACTCGGTTCAGTGGGACCTACCGCGGCGGCTTGATGCTCCTGCCGCAATGACTGGATGCGCTCCACCAGCGCCAGTTCCTCCTGCCAGCGTGCCTCCTGGCGCTCGAGCTCGCTCGTCGCAGTCTGCAACTGGGCCTGTGCGGCGGCCAGGCGTTCGGCGCGGCCTTCGCCGCCCTGGCCGATCACGCCTTCCTTGTGGAGCAGATCGATTTCGGCCCGCAGCGCCGCCATGCGCTGGCGCAGATGCTCGACCGCGGCCGGTGGCGCATGCAGAGACATCGCGACGCGCGCACAGGCCGTGTCCAGCAGGCTGATGGCTTTGTCGGGGAGCTGGCGCGACGGAATGTAGCGGTGCGAGAGCACCACCGCGGCGCGTACTGCCTCGTCGAGGACCACGACCCCATGGTGCTGTGCGAAGACGTCGACCAGCCCCCGCACCATCTCGACCGCCGAGGCCTCCTGGGGTTCCAGGACCTGGAGCACCTGGAAGCGCCGGGTCAGCGCTGGGTCCTTCTCGATGTAGCGCTTGTATTCGCTCCAAGTAGTGGCGCCCACGGTGCGCAAGGTACCGCGCGCCAATGCCGGCTTGAGCAGGTTGGCCGCGTCACCGGTACCGGCTTGACCGCCCGCACCCACCAAGGTGTGGATCTCGTCGATGAACAGGATGATGGGCTGCGCGGATGTAGATGCTTCTTCCAGCAGTCCCTTCAGGCGTGACTCGAACTCGCCGCGCATGCTGGCGCCCGCCAGCAGCGCGCCGACATCGAGGCTGAGCAACCGGACTTCGCGCAGGGCCGGCGGCACGCCACCGCCTGCAATGGCCAGCGCGAGCCCCTCGACCACTGCGGTCTTGCCCACGCCCGCCTCGCCGGTCAGCAAGGGGTTGTTCTGCCGACGCCGCAGGAGGATGTCGACCATGGTTCGGATCTCGTGCTCGCGCCCGATCACCGGGTCGATTTCGCCAGCGCGCGCACGTTCGGTCAGGTCGGTGCAGTACTTAACCAGCGCCGACTTGCCGTCGCCCGCTTTGGCCATGGCTTGGCTGGCCTCGCCGGGGGTTGCAGGCGCCATCCCCGAACCGTCATAGGGACCGTCCCGCTCCTCGGACGATCCTGCGATCACCGCGGGCAGAGCTTGCGTCAGTTGCTCCACCGGAATCGAGTGGAAGGACGCCGAGATGCCCAGCAGCAGGCGCCGCAGTTCGAGTGTCTGCAGCAATGCGGCCAGCAGCCAGCCACTGCGGATGCATTGGCCGCCGAACTCCAGGCTGCAGAGCACCCACGCCTTTTCTATGGCCGGCGCGATGTGATGCGAGAAGTCGCTGAGCGAGGTGGCGCCCGACGGCAGACCCGCCAAAGCTGCGACCAGATCGCGCTCGACGGCTTGGGCATCGATCTGGTAGTGCCGGCAGATGCGATGAACATCGGTGTCGGCGACCTGCCAGAGCTGGTGCAGCCAGTGCGTCAGTTCCACGTACGGGTTGCCACGCAGCTTGGCGAAAGCGGTGGCCGACTCAATCGATCGGAACAGCGTCAGGTTGAGCTTACCGAAGAGAGCTCTTCTGGAAATCGTCATGCTGGAAGGGCAGTGCCCCGCAGGTCGATGCATCTGCGGTAGCGCAGGGCTGCGCCGGCCGCAATGCGGCGAGAAGGCGGATGGTGGATGCGTGGACGTCCGCACGCAGGTGCCAAGGGAAGCACCGAGCCAGACGGCTTGCACGGACGGGTCGTGCGCCGCGGATGAGTTGCGTGGGCAACCCCGCAGCGATCCCGGCGGCCGATCACGTCAACGACCGGCTCTTCAGTACAACTCTGACGCGGGTCGTGGACCCGCTGCTGCCGCGTGTTCCCCGCACGCAGGCGCGCAAAGACATCACGTCACCGAATGACGACATATGGAACTCCCTGACTATTTCTTGTTACCGACCATTCTCGCCTGCGTGGCGAGAGTACGGCGAGTGTCGGCAGTAGGCCGAAACTACCCATCCCCCAATGAAAGTAGATCACGTCGTGATTTTTTGCACTGCCGCGATCGTCAGCGATCCATGCGCCGGCGCCGTGCGACATCACGCCCGCTGAAGGGCGTCTTGTCGCGAGCAAAAAAAAACGGCCCCGAAGGGCCGCTCTCAGCGCTTGTTTCCGCCGATGCGCAGGCTCAGCGATCGCGCGGCACGAACACCCGGCCGCCTTGCGGGCGCCCGGCCGGCTTGCCGCCACCCTTGCCGCCAAAGCCACCGCGTGCATCACGATCGGGCGACCAGGTGCGCGTGGCACCGGCGCTCTTGCCTTGGCCGGCAAACGCGCCGCTATCTTTCTGATAGCGCTTCGCGCCCGCCCCGTCTGCGTGATGGGCCGGTTTGCCTTGGAAACCGTCGCGCGCATGGCTGCGCGGGTGCGACGGCGCTGCGGCCTCGCCCCAACCTGGCGCACGGCCGCCGTGGAAACCGCCGTGGTCACGACGCGGACCGCGGGCACCACTGCCCTCGCCCGGCCGGCCGCGGCCCTTGCCGCCACCGAAGCCGCGCGGCGGCTGGGCGGTGGGCGCACGACGCGTGGGTTCCATGCCGGGGATCATCTCGGCGTTGAACTGCTGGCGGGTGAAGGCCTCGATGTCGAACACGCGGCGCTGGTCGCGGAACTCGGCAAAGGTGACGGCGATGCCGTCGCGGCCCGCCCGGCCGGTGCGGCCGATGCGGTGGGTGTAGTCCTCGGCCTTCATCGGCAGGCCGAAGTTGAAGACGTGGCTGATGCTGGGCACGTCGATGCCGCGGGCGGCGACGTCGGTGGCCACGAGGATCTGCACCTGGCCGTTGCGCAGCGCCATGAGGCGGCGGTTGCGCAGGCCCTGGCTCAGCGCACCGTGCAGCGCCACGGCCGAGAAGCCGGCCTGCTGCAGGTCGTTGGCCAGGCCGTCGCATTCGACCTGCGTGCTGGCGAAGACGATGGCCTGCTGGATCGACGAGTCGCGCAGCCAGTGGTCGAGCAGTGCACGCTTGTGGTCGAAGTGGTCGGCCCAGTGCAGGATCTGCTTGATGTTGGCGTGCTTTTCCTGCGGCGAGTCGATCTGCAGCTTGCGCGGCTCGCGCATCACGCGGGCAGCCAGTTGCTGGATGCGCGGCGCGAAGGTGGCGCTGAACATCATGGTCTGCTTGCGCTGGATGGTCAGCTGGTTGATCTCGGCCAGGTCGTCGGCAAAGCCGAGGTCGAGCATGCGGTCGGCCTCGTCGACGACGAGGAACTGCACCTGGTCGAGCTTGATCTGCATCGAGCGCTGCAGGTCGAGCAGGCGGCCCGGCGTGGCAACCACGAGGTTGGCGTTCTGCAGGCGCGCGATCTGCAACTGGTAGGGCATGCCGCCCACCACGTTGGCGATGCGCAGGCCGCGGCAGTGCTGCACCAGGCCGATGGCGTCGTGCGCGACCTGCTGCGCGAGTTCGCGCGTGGGGCACAGCACGAGCGCGCCGGGAGTCGCGGCCTTGAACTGGCGCGGGTTGGTCGGGTTCTGGCGGCGCGGGCGCTTGGGCGCGGGCTCGCCGCGCTCGGCGGCCTCGGCGCACTGGCGGGCGAAGTCGGCTTCGGCCTGGGCGTGCGCTGCGTTCTGCTGGGCCAGCAGGGTGTGCAGCACGGGCAGCAGGAAGGCCGCGGTCTTGCCGCTGCCGGTCTGGCTCGACACCATCAGGTCGACCATGGCGGTGTTGGCGTCGCCCATGGCCAGGGGAATGGCCTTGTGCTGCACGGCGGTGGGCTCGGTGTAGCCGAGGTCGCGCACGGCGGCGACGAGCTCGGGCGCCAGGCCCAATTCGGCAAACGCTTGCGCGTCGGCCTGGACGGGCGCCTGGGGCGCGACGGTGTCCGGCGTGGCAGGCACGACGGGCGTGAAGGATTCGTTGAAAACTTCGTTGGAAAGGGACGCAGGCGCAGCAGCGCCCTGCACGTCTTGCAGGGAGTCGGTCATGAGAGAACTCAATTTTTCGCACGCAACGCACCCGAGGCGGATGCGCGCGTTGGAGGGTCAAAAAACATCAACCATCCAACGACATGAGACGGCTGCCGTGCCGTCTTGGCTTTCCTCTGCCGTTCAGACGACGCCCTGGAGGGGCGCCCGACGGCCAGCCGATGTGCGAGAAGGGAGATGCAGGATCACGCCTGAAAAGCACTGCCAAACATGTTGGCGCCCTCAGGCAAGCCCACGATTATGACACGGGCCGGGGTTTTTACCTAATCCTGCAGGC
Organism: Comamonadaceae bacterium ALPHA2B; assembly: GCA_005503065.1. Classification (GTDB taxonomy): domain Bacteria; phylum Pseudomonadota; class Gammaproteobacteria; order Burkholderiales; family Burkholderiaceae_C; genus Xenophilus. The sequence goes on along the minus strand of SCOE01000005.1, from coordinate 39,877 downwards.
GCAGGAAGGTCGTGCGGTAGTGCGCCAGCTCCTCGATGGACTCGTGCACGTCGGCCAGGGCCGTGTGGGCCTGCTGCTTCTTGAAGGCGCTGTAGGCGGCGGGCTTCCAGCGCTTGGCCAGTTCCTTGAGCGTGCTGACGTCGAGGTTGCGGTAGTGGAAGAAGGCTTCCAGCTTCGGCATGTACTTGACGAGGAAGCGCCGGTCCTGGCCGATGGTGTTGCCGCACATGGGCGAGCCGTTCTTCGGCACGTAGCGCGAGATGAAGTCGATCAGTTGCTGCTCGGCCGTCGCCTCGTCGAGCGTGGACGCTTTCACCTTGTCGATCAGGCCGCTGCGCCCGTGGGTGCCCTTGTTCCAGGCGTCCATGCCATCGAGCACCGCGTCGCTCTGGTGGATCACCAGCACCGGCCCGTCGATGCGCGGCGTGAGGTCGGGGCCGGTGACGACGACGGCGATCTCGAGCAGCCGCTCCTTCTCCGGGTCCAGCCCGCTCATCTCGCAGTCGAGCCAGACCAGGTTCTGGTCGCTCTTGCGCAGTTCGGGGATCGGGGCGGCAGGGGTCGGTTCGGAAGCGGTGGGTGCGGACATGGGGCCATTGTCCACGAGGCCTTGCGGGGCGCGGGGCCGGCCGGCGCCGCGGCTGGGGGCCGGAACTACACTTCCGCCCTCCCCCGACCGCCCACGAATGTCCGCCTCCCTCGCCTTCACCCTCGCCTTCTCGGCCGCGCTCGTGCTGGGCCTCGTCGTGAAGTTCTGGCTGGCCACGCGCCAGGTGCGCCATGTGGCCCGGCATCGCAACCAGGTGCCTGCCGCCTTCGCGCAGACCATCAGCCTGGCGGCGCACCAGAAGGCCGCCGACTACACCATTGCCAAGGCGCGCTTCGGCGTGCTGGAACTGGCCTGGGGCGCCGCGGTGCTGCTCGGCTGGACGCTGCTCGGCGGCCTTGACTTGCTCAACAAGGCCCTGCTGGCCTGGATGGGCAGCGGCATGGGGCAGCAGCTCGCCCTGCTGGTCGCCTTCAGCCTCATCGGCGGGCTGCTCGACCTGCCCTTCACGCTGTGGCAGACCTTCCGCCTGGAGCAGCGCTTCGGCTTCAACAAGATGACCTGGAAGCTGTGGCTGGCCGATGCCGTCAAGGGCACGCTGCTGGGCGCCGTCATCGGCCTGCCGCTGGCAGCGCTCGTACTCTGGCTGATGGGCCGGGCCGGCGACAGCTGGTGGCTCTGGGCGTGGGCCGCGCTCACGGCCTGGATGCTGCTGCTGCAGTTCATCCTGCCGACCTGGATCGCGCCGCTGTTCAACAAGTTCGAACCGCTCGAGGACCTGACGCTCAAGCAGCGCGTGAACGCGCTCATGGCGCGCTGCGGCTTCGCGGCCAAGGGCCTGTTCGTGATGGACGGAAGCCGCCGCAGCGCGCATGCCAACGCCTACTTCACCGGCTTCGGCCGCAACAAGCGCGTGGTGTTCTTCGACACGCTGCTCAAGCAGCTCAGCGCGGGCGAGGTGGAAGCCGTGCTCGCCCACGAGCTGGGCCACTTCAAGCATCGCCACATCGTCAAGCGCATGGTGATGATGTTCACGCTGAGCCTGGCCGCCTTCGCCGTGCTCGGCTGGGTGTCGCGCCACACCTGGTTCTACACCGGCCTGGGCGTGCAGCCGAACATGACGGGGCCGAACGATGCGTTGGCGCTGCTGCTCTTCATGCTGGCCGTGCCGGTATTCACCGTGTTCGTGTCGCCGCTGCTGGCCCGGCTGTCGCGCCGCGACGAGTTCGAGGCCGACGCCTATGCCGTCGCGCAGACCAGCGGGCAGGACCTGTCGGCCGCGCTGCTCAAGCTCTACCAGGACAACGCGTCGACGCTCACGCCCGACCCGATGTTCGTCAAGTTCTACTACTCGCACCCCCCCGCGTCCGAACGGCTGGCCCGCATGGGCGCCAGCCCCGCGGCCGCCTGAACGGAGAGCCCGACCATGAGCCACAGCATGCTGACCATCACCGACTGGAAGTCCGCGCCACCCCGCAAGGCGCTGGGGCCGAGCGACATCGTCAGCGGCCTCGCGCGCCTGTCGGGCTGGAAGCTCGCGGGCGACGGCGCCGATGTCGCGATCGAGAAGACCTACACCTTCGCGAACTACTTCGAGACCATCGCCTTCGTGAACGCGCTGGCCTTGATCGCGCATCGGCAGGACCACCATCCCGACCTGTCGGTGCACTACAACCGCTGCGTGGTCCGTTTCAACACGCACGACGTCGGCGGCATCTCGGCCACCGACCTCGACTGCGCCCGGCAGGCCGACGCGCTGCTGGGCGAGCCCAGCAGCGGCTGATTCGCACATGGCTTCGTCCAGGCAGCGGGGGCGCGGCGCCGGCCCCACCCCCGGCGGTGCAACGCTGCAGGACGGCCTGGTCGTCGGCAGCCACGGCCGGCACTGCGTGGTCGAGACGCCCGACGGCGAACGCCGCATCTGCCACCCGCGCGGCAAGAAGAGCCAGGCCGTGGTCGGCGACCGCGTGCAGTGGCAGGCCAGCGAGGACGAAGGCACGATCGAGCGCGTGCTGGAGCGGCGCAACCTCTTCTACCGGCAGGACGAAATCCGCACCAAGTCCTTCGCGGCCAACCTCGACCAGGTGCTGATCCTCGTCGCGGCCGAGCCCGAGTTTTCGGAGCACCAACTGGCACGCGCGCTGATCGCGGCCGAGGCCGAGCGCATCCGCCCCGTCATCGCGCTCAACAAGAGCGACCTGGTCGAGCCCTTTGCGCGCGCGTGGGCGCGGCTGGCGCCCTACCGGCACATGCACTACGGCGTGCTGCCGCTGTCGCTCACGGCCTCGGGCGAGGTCGACCGCGAGGCGCTGATGCACCAGCTCGCCGGCAAGACCACGCTGGTGCTCGGCCCCTCGGGCGCGGGCAAGAGCACGCTGATCAACCTGCTCGTTCCCGGCGCCACCGCGCTGACGGGCGAGATCTCGCAGGCGCTCAACTCGGGCAAGCACACGACGACGACCACCACCTGGTACTGGGTCGACGCCGAGCGGCAGACCGCCCTGATCGACTCGCCGGGGTTTCAGGAATTCGGCCTGCACCATATCGAGCCGATGCAGCTCGCCACGCTGATGCCCGACATCGCGGCCCACGCGGGCGAGTGCAGGTTCTACAACTGCACCCACCTGCACGAGCCGGGCTGCGGCGTGATTTCACAGGTCGAATCGGCCGCCAACGCAGGCCAGATCAGCGCGACGCGCTATAAAATCTATAGCGACCTGTTTGCCGAGCTGAGCGCGCCGAAGTACTGAGGTACCGAGCGCTACGCGAGGATCTCCTGCAGCCGCTGCACCAGCAGCCCGCACTGGTCCCGCGTGCCGATGCTGATGCGCAGCCATGCGTCGATGCGCGGCTGCGGGAAGTGGCGCACCAGCACCGCCCGCGCACGCAGCGCGGCCGCCAGCTCGCCGGCATCGCGCTGCGCATGGCGTGCGAACACGAAGTTGGCCTGCGAGGGCAGCACCTCGAAGCCCAGGTCTTCCAGTTGCAGCACCAGGCCCTCGCGCGTGTCCATCACGTCGCGGCGGGTGCGCTCGAAGTACGCCTCGTCCTCCAGCGCACCGATGGCACCGGCCTCGGCCAGGCGGTCGAGCGGATAGGAATTGAAGCTGTTCTTCACCCGGTCGAGCGCTTCGACCAGCGGCGCCTGCCCCATCGCATGGCCCACGCGCAGGCCGGCCAGCGAGCGGGACTTGGACAGCGTGTGCACCACCAGCAGGTTGGGATGGCGCGCGATCAGCGGCACGGCGCTCTCGCCGCCGAAATCGACGTACGCCTCGTCGACCAGCACCACGCGTTGCGGCGCCGCGGCCAGCAGCCGCTCGATGGCGCCGAGCGGCAAACCGATGCCGGTTGGCGCATTCGGGTTGGCGACGACGATGCCCGCGCAGCCTTGCGCCGAACGCGCCGCCAGGGCGTCGACGTCGATGCCCAGCCCCTCGTCGACCGGCATCAGCGCGGCCTCGATGCCGTAGAGCTGCGCGTAGACCTTGTAGAAGCTGTAGGTCACGTCGGGGAACAGCAGGGGCTGGCCGGGCTGCTGGAAGAAGGCGAAGAAGGCGTGCGCCAGCACCTCGTCGGAACCGTTGCCGACGAAGACCTCGCCCGGCTGCAGGCCGTGCCGACGGGCGATGGCCTCGCGCAGCACGGTGGACGCCGGGTCGGGGTAGCGCTCCAGCCCCTCCTGCGCGGCGCGCGCGATGGCCTGCAGCGCGCGCGGCGAGGGTGGGTAGGGGTTCTCGTTGGTGTTGAGCTTCACGAGCCCCGGAATGCGCGGCTGCTCGCCCGGCACGTAGGGCTCGAGGGGCGCGATGCGCGGGCTCCAGAACGAAGGGGTGGGAGTCATCATGCTATGAATTCGATAGCTGCTCACGCCCGTCCCGCGGGCGCCGGCGGCCGATTTGGCTTGAAGCTCAGCCCAGGAGCCGGGCCAGCGTGAGCAGGGCCAGCAGCACCATCCACATCACGACCGAGCGCCACACCAGGCCGACCACGCTGCGCAGGTGGCCCGGCTCGGGCTCGCGGCCGGGCGTGCTGCCGCTGTCCAGCACCGCCATGCCGCTGACCGGGTCTCCCGCCTGGGCGTGCGGCAGCGCGTCGGGCACGGCGATGGCACGCAACTGCCCCCCGCCCAGGCGCACGTTGAGGGCGCCCGAGGTGGCGGCGAGGATGACGCCGTCGTTCGGGTCGGGAAAGCGCCGCGCGTCGTTGCGCCAGCAGTCGATCGCCTCCTCGAAGCTGCCGACCACCGCGAAGCCCAGCGCCGTGATGCGCGCGGGCAGCCAATCGATGGTGGCCCAGGCGCGGTCGGCCGCCTCCTGCACCCACACGCTGGCGGGCTGGATGGAGGCGTTGTTCTTGTGCGCCCAGTAGCGCGCCACGAACTCGCTCATGCGGTAGAACACCGCGCCCGCCGGCCCCAGGCCCAGGGCTGCGAGCACCGAGAACCAGGCCAGCACGCCGAACACATGGCGGTGCGCGGCGATCACCGAGTACTCGATGACATGGCGCACGATCTCGCTGCGCGGCAGGTCGGCCGCATCGACGCGCTTCCAGTGCGCCAGCAGCGAGCGCGCGAGGGCTTCGTCGCCGATGTCCAGCGCGTCGCGGATGCCGGTGAAGTGGTGGCTGAACTGGCGAAAGCCCAGCGTGACGTAGAGCACCGCGATGCTCCACAGCACCGCAAAGGGCAGCGGCAGAGTGAGCAGCAGCAGCCAGTGGACGCCCAGGGCCAGCAGCGTGGGCACGCCGACCGCGAGCGCCCAGGCCACCCAGCCGTGGTGCGGCTTGCCGGCGTCGAAGTTGCGGCTGGTCCAGCGTGTCCAGGCCAGCACCGCGCCATACACGGGGTTGTGATGCGCGAGCGGACGCACCTGCTCGATCAACAACGCGCACAGGATGGCGAAGAAGCTCATCGTCGAATGATAAGACGCCCTGCCGGGGCAACGGCCCAAGGCGCCGCCGCTAGTCCAGCCGCGGTTCGCTGCGCTCGGCGGCCGGATCCTGGGGCGCCGCCACCGCCTCGGGTTCGAGCACCGGCTCGGCCGGTTCCGGGCCGGTCGCAGGCGGCGCCTCGGGCACCTGCCGCGCCAGCGCCAGCAGTGCCGTCACCGTGCGCTCTGCGGCGCCGCGGTGGCTGGCCGCGAAGACCTGGGCCGCCTGCGCCATGCCCGCGTTGCGCTGCTTGTCGGCGACCAGGGCCAGTGCATGGACCACGGCCTGCATCATGTCGCCGACCCGCAGGGCCGCACCCGCGCCGATGGCCAGTTCGGCGGCCTCGGCAAAGTTGAAGGTCGAAGGGCCCAGGATCACCGGACAGCCGCAGGCCGCGGCCTCGATGAGGTTCTGACCGCCCAGGGGCTCGAAGCTGCCGCCCAGCAGCGCGACGTCGGCCAGGCCGTAGTACAGGGCCATCTCGCCCAGCGAGTCGCCCAGCCAGATCTCGTTCTCGCGCGGAGTGCCGTCGGCCGTGCTGCGGCGCGCGCAGGTGAAGCCCATCGATTCGATGAGCGCGGCCACCTCGTCGAAGCGCTGCGGATGGCGGGGCACGATCATCCACTGCACGTCGCAGGCGCGCAGTTTTGCTATGCCTTTCGTAGCACCACGCGCAGGCTCCACGGGCGCGGAGACCCAGAAATGCTTGAGGACTTCGAGCAGCTGGCGCTCCTCGCCGTCTCGCGAGCTGGCGAACACGACCACCGGCTTGGGCAGGTGCGCCCTCAGCGCATCGGCATGGGCCAGTTGCCGTGGGTCGGGCGCCGCATCGAACTTGAGGTTGCCGTACACGCCGGCCACCTTGGCGCCCAGCGACACCAGGCGGTGCGCGTCGGCCTCGCTCTGCGCCCAGACGGCCGCCAGCGACGAGTACGCCGGCCGCGACAGCCAGGCCAGGCGCTCGGCCGAGGCCAGCGACTTCTCGTTGAGCCGCGCGTTGGCCAGCGTGAGCGGGATGCCGCGCTCGGCGCAGGCCGCCGTGAGCTCGGGCCAGACCTCGGTTTCCATCAGCACGCCGATGCGGGGCCGGAAACGGTCGAGGAAGCGCGCGACGGCCTCGGGCGTGTCCCAGGGCTGCCAGACCTGCACATCGCCTTCCTCGAGCAGCTTGGCGCCCTCCTCGCGGCCGGTGGCGGTGCCGTTCGTCAGCAGGATCGGCACGCCGGGCAGCTGGCGGCGCAGCTCGGCGATCAGGATGCCGGCGGCGCGCGTCTCGCCCAGCGAGACGGCATGCACCCAGCACCAGTCGGAACCGGCGAAGGCCGTGTCGTACTGCCCGAAGCGCTCTTCGACCGCCACCGCGTAGCCGGGCTCGGAGACGGCGCGCTTGCGCAGCTTGCGGCGCAGCAGCGGCTGCGCGAGTCGGGTGACGAGGCCGTAGAGGCGAAGCGAAAGCGAACGACGCACTTGGCTCAGTGTGCTGCCCCGCCGAAGACCGCGTCCGGCTTGACGGATTTCAGCAGCTTGGTCATGACGTCCTCGATGCGATGCAGCGCCTCCTGGGTCTGCCCCTCGAAGCGCAGCACCAGCACCGGCGTGGTGTTGGAGGCGCGGATGAGGCCGAAGCCGTCGGGCCAGTCGACGCGCACGCCATCGATGGTCGAGACCTTGGCAGGCGCGTCGAACTTCGCGGTCTTGACGAGCTGCTCGACCAGGCGGTGCGGCTCGCCCTCCTCGCACTTCACGTTGATCTCGGGCGTGGAGAAGCTCGTCGGCAGCGCATTGAGCACGGCGCTGGCGTTCGGGCTGGCCGACAGGATCTCCAGCAGGCGGCAACCGGCATAGGTGCCGTCGTCGAAGCCGAACCAACGCTCCTTGAAGAAGATGTGGCCGCTCATCTCGCCGCCCAGCGGGGAGTCGACCTCCTTCATCTTGGCCTTGATGAGCGAGTGGCCGGTCTTGTAGATCATGGGCACGCCGCCCGCGGCCTCGATGGCCGGCGCCAGGCGCTGCGAGCACTTGACGTCGTAGACGATGGTGCCGCCCGGCACGCGCGAGAGCACGTCCTTGGCGAACAGCATCATCTGGCGGTCGGGATAGATGTTCTGGCCGTCCTTGGTGACGATGCCCAGGCGGTCGCCGTCGCCGTCGAAGGCCAGGCCCAGCTCGGCATCGCCGCTCTGCAGCGCCTGGATGAGGTCGGCCAGGTTCTCGGGCTTGCTCGGGTCGGGATGGTGGTTGGGGAAGTTGCCGTCGACCTCGCTGTAGAGCTCGGTCACCTCGCAGCCGATGGCGCGGAAGATCGCGGGGGCCGAGGCGCCGGCGATGCCGTTGCCCGAGTCGACCACGATCTTGAGCGGGCGCTGCAGCTTGATGTCGCCCACGATGCGCTCCACATACGCCGGCAGCACATCGACCTTGCGCACGCTGCCGCCCTCGGCGAGCACGGCGCTGCCGTCTTCCATGACCTTGCGCAGGGCCTGGATCTCGTCGCCGTAGATGGCGCGGCCGGCCAGCACCATCTTGAAGCCGTTGTAGTCCTTGGGGTTGTGGCTGCCCGTGACCTGGATGCCGCTGGTGGCCAGCGTGCTGGCCGCGAAGTACAGCATGGGCGTGGTGACGGCGCCGATGTCGATCACCTCCACGCCCGTGGCCACGAGGCCGCGGATCAGCGCGTCGGCCAGGGCCGGGCCCGACAGCCGGCCGTCGCGGCCCACGGCGACGGCGCGCTCGCCGGCGGCGCGCGCCGCACTGCCGAAGGCGCGGCCCAGCGCCTCGGCCACCTCGGCATCGAGCGTGGTGGGCACGATGCCGCGGATGTCGTATGCCTTGAAGATGGAAGCGCTGAGTTGCATGAGGAAGCCTCGGTGTTCTTTGCTGCGGCGCATTGTAGGCACCGCCCCCGGTACCTCACATGTCCGAAAATGGCGCGTCCGAGCGGGTTTCGCCTCGTAGGATGCCTGCCATGCCGCCCCCGCCAGCCCCCATCGACGCTACCGAAAGCGACGCCTGTTACCTGGCGATGAAGACGCACGATGCGCGCTTCGATGGGCGCTTCTTCACCGCCGTGACCTCCACCGGCATCTACTGCCGCCCGGTGTGCCGCGTGAAGACGCCGCGGCGCGAGAACTGCCGCTTCTACCACCACGCGGCGCAGGCCGAGGCGGCGGGCTTTCGGCCCTGCCTGCGCTGCCGGCCCGAACTTGCGCCGCGGCCGGACGAGGCAGCGGTATGGAGCACGGCCGACGCATCGCGCCTGCTCGCCCTGCAGGCCGCGAGGCTGATGGACCAGCCCGAAGCCTGGTGGCCGAGTGAGCGTGCCGACACGCGCGGCTCGGTAGCCCCCCTCGCCGAGCGCCTGGGCGTGAGCGACCGTCATCTGCGCCGCATCTTCGAGGCGCAGTTCGGCGTCTCGCCGCTGCAGTACCTGCAGACGAGGCGCCTGCTGGCCGCCAAGCAGCTGATTGCCGACACTGCACTGCCGATGACCGAGGTGGCGCTGGCCAGCGGCTTCGCGAGCGTGCGCCGCTTCAACGCGGCCTTCGTCTCGCATTACGGCCTGAATCCGAGCGCCCTGCGCCGTGCCGGCCCTGCCCCTGCAGCGCACGGCATCCGCGTGCGGCTGGGCTGGCGCCCGCCCCATGACGTGGCGGCGATGCTGCGCTTCTTCGGGCGCCGCGCGATCGTCGGCGTGGAGCAGGTCACCGGCGACCGCCTGGCCCGCACGGTGCGCATCGACCACGGCGCGCAGGCGCGCTGCGGCTGGCTGAGCGCGCGCTTCGATGTCGCCGCCTGCGAAGTCGAACTGTCCGTCGACGACGCGCTGGCACCGGTGCTTCCGGCGGTCATCGCACGGGTGCGCGCCCTGTTCGACCTGGACGCCGACCCGGCCGCCATCGACGCGGCGCTGCATGCGGCCTTCCCGCTCGGCGACGGCGTGCGGGTGCCGGGCGCGATGGACGGCTTCGAGCTGGCGGTGCGCGCCGTGCTTGGCCAGCAGGTCACGGTGGCCGCCGCGCGCACGCTCGGCGCGCGGCTGGTGCAGGCCTTCGGCGAGCCCATCGCCACGCCCGTCGCGGGGCTGGACCGGCTGTTCCCCACACCCGCAGCGCTCGCGGCAGCGAGCGGCGATGCGCTGGGCCGCCTGGGCATCGTGCGCCAGCGCCAGGCCGCCCTGCAGGCGCTGGCGCATGAAGCGCTCGAAGGCCGGTTGGCCCTGCAGCCGGGCGCCGACGTGGCCCGCACCTGCGCCGCCCTGCAGGCGCTGCCCGGCATCGGCGACTGGACGGCGCAGTACATCGCCATGCGCGCGCTGCGCTGGCCCGATGCCTTCCCGGCCGGCGACGTGGCCCTGCAGAAGGCGCTGGGCGTGGCGGGTGCCCGGGCCGCCGCGCAGGCGTCCGAGGCCTGGCGACCCTGGCGCAGCTATGCCGTGCTGCGCGCCTGGCATGCCGCGGCGGCTGCGCCGCCATCCGCCGCTATCAATTCAATAGCTACTTGCGCCCGACTGGCGGGCGCTGCGGCCTGATTCGACCATGAAATTCAAGATCCCCTCCGCCCTCCATACCACCCGCATCGACACGCCCCTGGGCAGCGTGCGACTGGCTGCGACCGACGCCGGACTGGCCGGCATGTGGTTCGACGGCCAGCAGCACAGCCCCGACACGCGCGGCTGGCAGGACAACGACCTGCACCCGCTGCTTCGGCAGGCCGCCGAGCAGTTGCTCGCCTACTTCGACGGCCGACGCGACGGCTTCGACCTGCCGCTGGACCTGTCGCACGGCACGGCTTTCCAGCAGTCGGTGTGGCAGGCGCTGCTCGCCATTCCGCGCGGCGCGACGACCAGCTACGGCATGCTCAGCCGCCAGGTGGGGCGGCCCGCCGCCGTGCGTGCCGTGGGCGCGGCCGTGGGCCGCAACCCGATCAGCGTGATCGTGCCCTGCCACCGCGTGGTGGGCGCCGACGGCAGCCTCACGGGCTATGCCGGTGGGCTGGCGCGCAAGACGACCCTGCTGGCGCTGGAAGGCGCACGCGGGGCCGGCGCGTGAGCGGCGCCGGCAAGGCCGCTGCCACGCAGGCTGCCGGTGCGCCGGCCGACGCGGCCGGCCGCGGCTGGGTCGTCGACCTCGTGCTGCTGGCCGCGCTGTGGGGTGCCTCCTTCCTCTTCATGCGCGTGGGCGCGGCGGAATTCGGCGCGCTGCCGGCCGCAGGCATGCGGGTGGCCGTGGCCGCGCTGTTCCTCTGGCCGCTGCTGCTGTCGCGCGGCCAGTTCGGCGCGCTGCGCCAGCACTGGAAGGCCGCGCTGGGCGTCGGCGTGCTCAATTCCGGGCTGCCTTTCGCGCTCTTCTGCTTCGCGCTGCTGACCATCAACACCGGCCTGGCGGCGGTGCTCAACGCCACGGTGCCCATGTTCGGCGCGCTGGTGGCCTGGGCGTGGTTCGGCGACCGGCCCGACGGCTCGCGCCTGGCCGGGCTCGTGATCGGTTTCGCCGGCGTGGCACTGCTGGCCAGCCGTTCCGCAGGCTTCCACGCCGGCGGTGACGGCTCGGCGCTGTGGGCCGTGCTGGCCTGCCTGGGGGCCTGCCTGTGCTACGGCATCTCGGCCAGCGCCACCCGGCGCTGGCTGCAGGGCGTGCCGGCCCTGGTGACCGCCACCGGCAGCCAGGTGGGCGCCACCCTGTTCCTGCTGCTGCCGGCCCTGTGGCTGGCGCCGACACGCATGCCCAGCCTCAAGGCCTGGCTGTCGCTGGTGGCGCTGGGCGTGGCCTGCACCGGGCTGGCGTACATCCTGTTCTTCCGCCTCATCGCCCGGGCCGGCCCGGCCAAAGCGCTGACGGTGACCTTCCTGGTGCCCGTGTTCGCCGTGTTCTACGGCGCCGTGTTCCTGGGCGAGGCCGTCACGCCCTGGATGCTCGGCTGCGCCGCGGTGATCGTGTGCGGCGTGGCGCTGTCGACCGGGCTCGTGCGCCTGGGGCGGCGCGCGACGGTCAGATGATGCCGGCCACCACGTTGATGGACAGCGCCAGCACCAGCATGTTGAAGCCGAAGGACAGGATGCTGTGGATCAGCGTGGTGCGGCGCATCTCGCGCGAGCTGACCTGCACGTCGGAGACCTGCGAGGTCATGCCCACCACGAAGGCGTAGTACATGAAGTCCGCGTAGTCGGGCTCGTCCTTGCCAGGGAAGTCCAGGCCGCCCTCGTCGGGCGTGGCGTCGTCCTGGTAGTAGCTGTGCGCATAGTGGAACGCGTACATGGTGTGGATCATCAGCCACGACCCGGCGAGCGACACCAGGGCCAGCGCGACATGCGCCGCGCGCAGGGCGCCGTCCATCTGCTTCACCTGCCCGAGCAGCATGGCGATGGCCGCCAGGCTGATGACGATGGCCGCGAGCATGGCAGCCAGCAGCACGGCGCCCGGGGGGTCGAGCGAGCGCGCCCGATGCTTGACCTGCCCGGCGTCGAAGCGATGCGCCAGCCACAGCGCAAGCAGCAGGTAGGCCGCGACACCGCCGCTCCAGCCGAGCAGCCCCAGCGCCATGCCTCGGGCGCCCAGCGCTGCCGCCACGCCGGTGGTGGCGACACCGGCCAGCGCGCCGTAGGCCAGGCGCTGCGTACCGTCCATCCGCATGAGTTGCATCGACATCGGGCGACTTTAGCCTGCAGTTCCGGACGCCTGGCTGATTCCGCCACGGCAGGCGGCAAGCGATCCGCCCGCGGGCATGCGACCCCGCGACAATGGCGCGACCCATGAGAATGAAGCTCTTCGACCGATGCGCCGCAAGGTGGCGCGCCCTGCCGGCCGCGATGGCCTTGGCCAGTTGCGCCACGTTGGCACACACCGCCGCGCACGCGGCACCGCCCGAGGACATGGCACGCCGCATGGCGGCCTGCATCACCTGCCACGGCCGCGACGGCCAGGCCACCAACTCCGGCTACTTCCCGCGCCTGGCGGGCAAGCCCGCCGGCTACCTCTACGAGCAGTTGCGCAGCTTCCGCGACGGGCGCCGCCAGCAGGCCGACATGAGCCATCTGCTGGCGAACCTCTCGGACGCCTACCTGCGCGACATGGCGGAGTACTTCGCGTCGCTCGACTTCCCTTACCCGCCGCCGGCCGCTTCCGACCTGCCGGCCGCGGCCCTGGCCCGCGGGCGCGAGCTGGTCTTCGGCGGCGACGCAACGCGCGGCCTGCCCGCCTGCGTGCGTTGCCATGGCGAGGCACTGACCGGCGTGCAGCCCGGCATCCCTTCGCTGCTGGGCCTGCCGCGCCTGTACATCGCCTCGCAGCTCGGCGCATGGGTCACCGGCGACCGCCGCGCCCTGGCGCCCGACTGCATGGCGGAGGTGGGCCGCAAGCTCGACAACCGCGACATCACGGCGATCGCCGGCTGGCTGGCCGCGCAGCCCGTGCCCGCGGGCGCCAAGCCCGCCACGACGCTGCCCGGCGGCCTGCCGGTGGCCTGCAGCGCCATGGAGGCCCACCGATGAAGGCGCGGCACGTATTGCTGCGCACGGTGCTGGCCCTGATCGCGGCGCTCGTGCTTCTGGCCGCCGCCGTGGTCGCCGTGAACCTGCGCGGCGAAGACCCGCCGAGCGATGCGCGCGCGGAGGACTTCGTCGCCTCACCCGGCCAGGTGGAGCGCGGACGCTACCTGGCGCTGGCCGGCAACTGCGCCGGTTGCCACACGGCGCGCGGTGGCGCGGCGTATGCCGGCGGCCGTGGCATCGAGACGCCCTTCGGCACGATCTACACCAGCAACCTCACGCCCGAACCGCTCACCGGCATCGGCCTGTGGAACGCCGACCATTTCTGGCGCGCGATGCACAACGGCCGCTCGCGCGACGGCCGCCTGCTGTACCCGGCCTTCCCGTACACCAGCTTCACGCAGATGACGCGCGAGGACTCGGACGCCATCTACGCCTGGCTGCGCACGCTGCCGCCGGCGGCGCAGGCGAACCGCGCCCACACGCTGGCCTTTCCCTACGACACGCAGGCCGCGCTGGCCGTGTGGCGCGCGATCTTCTTCACGCCCGGCCGCTTCGAGCCGCAGGCGCAGCGCTCGGCCGAATGGAACCGCGGCGCCTACCTGGTGGGCGGCCTGGGCCATTGCATCGCCTGCCACGGCAGCCGCAATTCGCTGGGCGCGACCGACACGGCGCGCGGGCTGGTCGGCGGCATGCTGCCGGGCGAGAACTGGTACGCACCCGCGCTCGACGCCGCTTCGGAGGCCGGCGTCGCGGGCTGGGACCCGCAGGAGGTGGTGACCCTGCTCAAGACCGGCCGCACCGCGCACGCCTCGGTGCTCGGCCCAATGGCCGAGGTGGTGTACCGCAGCACCCAGCACCTGAGCGATGCCGACCTGCGCGCGATGGCCGTCTACCTGCAGGCGCTGCCGCAGGCGCCAGCCGCGGCGCCCGCGCCGGCAGGTCGCCGCAACGAGGGGGTGCTGCAGCGCGGCGAGAAGATCTATGCGCAGCAGTGCGCCTGGTGCCACGGCGAGCGCGGCGAAGGCGCGGCCGGCACCTTCCCTCCGCTCGCGGGCAACCGCGCCGTCAACATGCGCCACGCGAGCAACCTCGTGCAGGTCGTGCGGCGCGGCGGCTTCCTGCCCGCGACGGATGGCAACCCGCAGCCCTACGGCATGCCGCCCTTCGGCCACCTGCTCGACGACGCCGACATCGCCGCCGTGCTGAGCTATGTGCGCGCCAGCTGGGGCAACACCGGCGCCGAGGTCACGCAGCGCGAGGCGATGCAGCGCTGATGAGCGTCACGGCGTCGTGTGCACCAGCGGCTCGGTGAACACGTCCGCAATCGCGCTCGTCGCGCATCGCCCGGCGTTGGCGCCCCCCGCTCAAAGGGGATTGCATCAACGCTGACGTGAATCGCCCGCGTCTGGCAACTCAGCGCCCCGGGCACCCGTCGGCACCTGGTCAGCAATGAGCTGCGACGCGAGTATCCGAACTCGCGATGCGACCAAACGCGCACCCTCCGACAGTCCTCGCTGGCGGCTGAGGCTCAGGGCGATCGTGCGACGGATGCCGGGATGTGTGACCCGGCAGGCGACCAGCTCTCCGGCCGCGACTTCCTGCGCCACCGCAGTGAGGGGCAGCAAGGTCAACGCATGGCCGCTGGCAGCAACGTCCTTCATCGCCGTGGCCGTGTCGACTTCCATGGCGACATCCAGCTTCACGTGGTGCCGGCGTGACAGCGTATCCAAAGTGGTCCGCAGCCCGTTCGGCGCGGCAGGCAGCACCAGCGGAATGCCGGCCATGGCGCGAAACGGCACCGTGGCACCCGATAGCTCCGGTCGGACGGCCTTGCCGATCAGGAAAGTCTCGAGCTTGCCCAGCACGTCCTCGCCGCCCAAGGCGGAGGATCCATAGCGGTTCACGACGATCATGTCGAGCCGACCCGAGGCCAGCTGCTCGTCCAATGCACCGCTGAAGCCCTCTGTGACGTGCAAACGGAGCTGGGGCGCCCTCTCGCGCACGTCTGCCAGCAGGAGGGGCAGCAGAGCGCGCGCCAGCGATGGCAGCACGCCGACGCGCACCGTGCCGGTCAGCCCCCCCGCCGACTCGCGCGCCATGGCGTCCAGTTGGTCCACCTGATCCACGACGCGCTTGATTTCGGGATACATGCGCCTGCCGAACTCGGACAGCGCCATGCCTCGGCCCGTGCGCTCGAACAGCCGCCGACCCCAGGCTGCTTCCAGCATGGCGATCTGCCGACTGACCAGCGACTGGGCGGTGTCCGAAGCGATGGCCGCGCGGGAGAGCGATTTCGTGTCGGCCACCTGCAAGAAGGTGTTGAGCTGCTTGAAGTTCATGATTTCACTTTTTTTGAAACCTGAAATCGCTTCCATCGTCTTTCTGGAATTCTAGGTCGCTTCTAGAGTTGCTCCCACGACAAGCACAGGAGACAACCTTGAGATTTGCAACCTATCTGGCGGCCGGGTGCGCAGCCGCCTGCCTGCTGACTTCACCAGCCGTCCTTGCGGACGATCCCACGTACCCCAAGCGCGCGATCAGCCTGGTCGTTCCCTTTGCGGCCGGCGGCCCGACCGACGCCATGGCGCGCGTCCTCGCGCTCAAGCTCGGCGACAAGCTGGGGCAGCAGGTGATCGTCGACAACCGCGGCGGCGCTGGAGGCGGCATCGCCGCGGAGCTGGTGGCACGGTCCCCCGCGGACGGCTACACGCTCTTCTTCGGCACTACCGGCACGATGGCGATCAACCCCAGCCTCTACGCGAAACTGCGCTACGACCCGATCAAGGACTTCGCGCCCATCAGCCTCATGGCCACGACCATGAACGTGCTCGTCACCAGTCCCCAGGTGCCCGTGAAGACGCTGAGCGAACTGGTGGCGCTGGCAAGGACCAAGCCGGGGGAACTGTCCTATGGCTCGGCCGGCAACGGCAGCTCCAACCACCTGTCCGGCGAGCTCTTCGCCACGTCGGCCGGCATCCGGCTGAACCACGTGCCCTACAAGGGATCGGCGCCGGCGCTCGTCGATCTTCTGGGTGGCCGGATCTCGATGATGTTCGACACCATTGCCCAGCAGACCCAGAACATCGCTTCCGGGAAAGTGACCGCGCTTGCCGTCACAGGGCCGGCCCGATCGCCGTTGCTGCCGCAGGTCCCCACTGCGCAGGAAGCGGGGTTGAAGGGATTCGACGTCACCATTTGGTACGGCGTGCTGGCGCCACGCGGTACACCGGCTCCGGTCGTCGACCGCCTGCAACGGGAGATCGCGACGGTGATGGCCAGCGACGACATGAAGCAGCGCATGCAGGCCGATGGCGCCGAAGCGAAGAGCACCACGCCGGCCGAGTTCGCCGAACTCGTCAAGAACGACATCGCCAAATGGGCACCCGTGGTCAAGAACTCCGGCGCCAGCCTGAACTGAAGCGCAGCGCATCCATGACCCACGCACCCGACCCCCGCCTGCAGCGGGTCCTTGCCCCACGCAGCATTGCCATCGTCGGCGCCACCGAGGATCAAAACAAGGTGGGCGGCCGCCCGCTGCACTATCTCCAGCGTTTCGGCTTCCAGGGTGCGGTGTATCCCATCAATCCTCGCCGCGACACCGTCCAGGGGCTGAAGGCCTACGCCTCGCTGGCTGACTTGCCCGAGGTACCCGATGCGGCCATTGTGGCGGTCGGTCAGGACGCAGTGGCCGACGTGATCGGGCAGTGCGGGGCCCGAGGCATCGGCACTGCGATCGTGATGAGCTCGGGATTTGGCGAAACCGGCGCTGCGGGTACCGAGCGGCAGCATGATCTGGTGGCGCAGGCGCGTCGGCTGGGTGTACGGCTGATCGGACCCAACGCACAGGGCGTGGCCAATTTCCGCGATGGTGCGGTGATGAACTTCAGCACCATGTTCATGGAGGTGCCGCCTCAGGACGGGCCGGTCGCCATCGTCAGCCAGAGCGGCGCAGCCAGCGTGATGCCCTATGCCATGCTGCGCGAGCGCGGCGTGGGCGTGCGCTATGTCGTCGCATCTGGCAACGACGCTGATGCCTCGGTGAACGAACTGGCCCTGGCGGCAGCGGCCGATCCGCAGATCCGCGTGGTGCTGATGTACATCGAGGCGCTTGCCGATCCGGCCGTACTGGCCGAAGTGGCCCGTACCACGAGGGCGCGAGGCGCTGCGGTGATCGCGCTCAAGTCGGGCCGCAGTGCACAAGGCGCCAAGGCCGCGGCATCGCACACCGGTGCGATCGTGAACGACGACGTCGTGGTGGACGCCTTCCTGCAGCGGCATGGCATCTGGCGCGCGCAGGACGTGCATGGCCTGGTCAACGCGGTGGAGCTGTACCTGGCCATGCCGCCCCGGCCCGCGCGGCGGCTGGTGGTCATGAGCCACAGCGGCGCCGTGGGTGTCCTCTGCGCGGACACCGCCGACAGCCTGGGCCTGCCCATCGCCGAGCTGGCGCCGCCTACCGTGAAGCGCCTCGCGCGAATCATGCCGAGCTTCGCCACGGCGCAAAACCCGGTCGACCTGACCGCGTCCCTCATGACCCAGGGCGGCATGTTCGCCGATACGCTCGATGCGCTGGCCGCCGATCCGCAGGCCGACATGTTCCTGGTCGGCGTCCCTGTGGCCGGCCCCGGCTACGACGTTCCGGGCATGGCCGCGCAGACAGCTCGCCTTGCCGCCAACCACGGCAAACCCGTCGCTGTGTCGGCGCCGCAGCAGGCGGTACGCACCGCCTTCCGCAAGGCTGGCGTGCCGGTCTTCTCGCACGAGACGGACGGCATCCAAGCCCTCCACCAGTGGCGTGGCCACGGCGAGCTGATTGCTCGAGCCGCCGAGCGGGACAGGCTCGCCCAAGGTGCGCAGTCCGCGCCCTCGCTCGCCCGCGGCGCCGACGCCCTGCTCAGCGAGGCAGACAGCCTGGCCCTCCTGGCGGTAGCCGACATCCCCACCGTGCCCCACTTGCTGTGCCAGAGCCTGGACGAGGCGCTGGCCGCGTGGCGCAAGCTGGGCCCAGCGGTGGTACTGAAGGCCTGCTCGGCTCGTATCCCGCACAAGTCCGAGCACGGACTCGTGTTCTTGTATGTGGACGACCCAGCGCGCGTCGAGAGCGCCTGGGCGGCCTGCGCGGAACGCGTGACCGCGATGGGGCTTCCTTTCGAGGGAGCGATCGTCGCGGCCCGCGTGCGCGGCCGGCGCGAATTCGCCCTGGGCGTCCGGCAGGACCCGGCATTCGGCACCGTGGTGATGGTCAGCGACGGCGGAAAGTACGTCGAGGCCCTGCGCGACTTCGTGGTGCTGCTGCACCCTTTCTCGGAGGCCGACGTGATCGCGAGCTTGGGCACCCTGCGCATCGCCCCCATCCTCGCGGGCGTGCGCGGGGAGGCTCCCGTGGATGTCCAGGCGGTGGCGTGCGCCGCAGTCAGACTGGGCGAACTGGCCGCTGCCAATGCCGGCAACATCGCTTCCATCGACGTCAATCCCTTCATCGTCCGCGACGAGGGTCAGGGTGGCTGCGCTGTGGACGCAGTGATCGAACGAAGCGGAGGCACGCATGCCGGACAATGACACCGTCCTGCTGGAGCTGATCGGCGAGATCGCCGTCCTGCGGCTGAACCGCCCGGCGGCCATGAACGCCGTCGACGGGCGGCTGCGTGCGGCGTTGACGCGGCATCTGTACGCACTCGAAGCCGATTCGCAGGTGCAGGCGATCGTGCTGACCGGCAGCGGCGAGCGTGCCTTCTGCGGAGGCCAGGATCTGGACGAATCGGCCACCGTCGACACTGCCAACCTGGCCGGCTGGCTCAACCGGCAGCACGCCATGTACCAGGCGGTGCGCGACGTGGACAAGCCGATCGTCGCCGCGCTCAATGGCACGGCCGTGGGCGCCGGTTTCCAGATGGCCCTGATGTGCGACTTGCGTGTCGCTCACGGCACGCTGCGGATGGGGCAGCCCGAAGTCAAGGCGGGATTGGCGAGCGTCGTCGGCTCTTACCTGATGTCGCTGCAGATCGGCCACTCGCTGAACCAGCAGCTCTCCCTGACCGGGGAACTCATCACGGGGGAGCGCGCCCACACGCTCGGCCTGATCAACGACCTCGTGGCGCCGAACGAGGTGTTGCCGCGCGCCATGGAACGTGCACAAGCACTTGCCGCGTTGCCTGGGGCCGCGGTCCGCGCCACCAAGCAGCGCTTTCGCGAAAGAACCCAGGCCGGATTCGAGGAAGCCTGCAGCGCGGGCATCCGCTACCAATTGGAGTGTTACTCCACGGGGCAACCGCAGCGGGCGATGCACGCGTTCATCGCCCGGCGCGACGCCAAGACCACCCACCCTCGCAACGATTGACCGGCCCATGCAGAAGCACACCCAATTGTTCATCGACGGCAGCCTGACGCCCGCACGCGGCACTCAGGATCTGCCCGTCACAGACTGCTACACCGAAGAAAGCTTTGCCAGCTACCGAAGCGCCTCCAGCGAAGACGTCGACGCCGCAGTGATCGCCGCCCGGCATGCGTTCGATGCATGGTCAGCCACCGCGCCCGCCGCGCGCGCCGCCGCGGTGCGCCGCGTAGCTGCCGCTCTGCGCGAGCAGGCCGAGGCACTAACCACTGCCATCTCCCGGGAAGTCGGCATGCCGCGCAAGCTTGCGGCGCGCATCCAGGTGGGCGCACCGCTGTCGGCCTGGGACGCGTATGCCGACCTCGCCGATGGGCTTGAATGGGAATCGCGAATCGGCCACTCGCTGGTTCAGCAGGTACCGGTCGGTGTCGTCGCGTGCATCACGCCTTGGAACTACCCGCTGCACCAGATCACCGGCAAGGTGGCGCCTGCGCTCCTGGCGGGTTGCACGGTCGTGCTCAAGCCATCGGAAATCGCGCCCAGCAGTGCGTTCATGCTGGCCGAGGCCGTACGGCAGGCGGGCCTGCCCGCCGGCGTCTTCAACGTGGTGCATGGCGGTGGCGCCGACGTCGGGCAGGCGCTCGTGCGCCACCCGGGCGTGGACATGGTCTCCTTCACAGGATCGACCCGTGCGGGCCGCCAGATCGCCGCCCAGGCCAGCGCAGACATCAAGCGTGTGGCGCTGGAACTGGGCGGCAAGTCCGCGGCGCTGGTCCTGCCCGACGCCGATCTCGCTGCCGCTGTCAAGGCAACCCTGGCCAGCTGCATGCTCAACTCGGGCCAGACCTGCTCCGCCATCACGCGCCTGCTCGTGCCACGGCATCTTCTGGGGCGGGCCGAAGAACTTGCGCAGAGCTTCCTGCCCAGCTACCGCATGGGAGACCCCGCCGATGGCAGCACGCGGCTTGGCCCGCTGGTCTCCCAGGCCCAACAGAGGAAAGTCCAGAGCCTTGTCGAAGAGGCCATCGCTGCCGGTGCGCGCCGCATCGGCGGCGCTGACGAGCCGCCGCGCCACGGCTTCTTCGTACCGGCCACGGTGCTGTCCGACGTGACCCCTCAAATGGCCATCGCGCAGGAGGAGGTCTTCGGCCCGGTGCTGTGCCTGATGGCTTACGACAGCGAGGACGACGGGCTCGCGATCGCCAACGGAACGGCGTACGGCCTGGCGGGCGCCGTGTGGGGTCCCGCGACTTCCCACACGCTGGGCGTGGCCCGGCGGATGCGCGCAGGCCAGGTCGACATCAACGGCGCACCCTTCAACCCGCTGGCGCCCTTTGGCGGTTTCCGCCAATCCGGCCTCGGCCGCGAGAACGGCCGCTACGGCCTGGAAGAGTTCGTCGAGCCGCTGTCGATCCAGCTCCCTCCCGGCTTCGCCGATCTGCCTGTTCAGTGAAATACCCATGACCTACGAAACCCTGCTCTACGCGGTCGATGAATCCGTCGCCACGATCACGCTCAACCGCCCCGAACGCATGAATGCCCTGACGAAGGTACTGGAGGGCGAATTGCGCACCGCCATCGAGCGGGCCAGCCGCGATGCCGGCGTGCGCGCCATCGTTCTGACGGGGGCCGGCCGAGCGTTCTGTGCCGGCATGGACATGGAGGAACTCGAGGTCTTGCCCCCGGAAGACATCCAGGCCGAGCAATGGATGCGCCCCTACGACATGAACAGGCGCGCGGACTACCAGACGCGCTACTCCTACTTTCCTGCGGCCTCCAAGCCCATCATCTGTGCGATCAACGGCGCCGCTGCAGGCCTGGGCCTCGTGATGGCGCTGTACAGCGACTTCCGCCTGGCGTCGGAGCATGCGGTGTTCGCGACCGCCTTCGCCAAACGGGGTTTGATCGCCGAGCACGGCATCGCGTGGATGCTGCCACGCGTCGTCGGACATGCGCATGCCACGGACCTGCTGTTGACTTCCCGGAAAATCGACGCCGCGGAGGCGCTGGCCATGGGACTGGTGCACCGGGTCGTACCGCCGGAGGCGCTACCCGCTGCCGCGCTGACATTGGCCCGATCCCTCAGCCACGACGTGTCGCCGCGCTCCGTGCGCATCATGAAGCGGCAACTGTGGGAATCGCCGTTTCAGACGCTGGGAGACGCCGTCGGCCTGGCCAACATGGAGATGGTGCTGAGTCTACGAAGCGAGGACTTCAAGGAGGGTGTCGCACATTTCGTCGACAAGCGAGCGCCCCGATTCACCGGCGCATGATCAAGGCATGGGCGGCATGCGCGGGTGATGACGGCCCTGGGCTGGTCATCTCGCCGCGAAACGTGCATGGCCGACCCTCCCGGCGCATTGGGCCATGGCATGCACGCACATTTGCGGCATCGTCCTGATGGCTGGGCCACCCATAGCAACCGAGGAGCCACACGCCCACACTCGCAACGCGCCAAACCGGGCGAGCGATACCCACTTGATCATGTCGAAACTACTTGAAGGCAAGGTTGCCATCGTGACGGGCGCAGGCCGTGGCCTGGGTCGAGCGCATGCTCTGGAACTGGCGCGGCACGGGGCACGCATGGTGTTGAGCGATCTCGACGGCGCACCTGCCGGAGCGTCCATTCACGCAGTGACCGCAGAAGTCGAACGCCTGGGGGGCGCGGCCCTTGCCGTCGAGGCCGACGTGACTAGGCCTGAGGAGGTTGAGTCGTTGGTCGCGATCGCCGAGGCGCGATGGGGCCGCGTCGACATTCTTGTGAACAATGCCGGCATCCTTCGCGACAAGAGCTTTGCCAAGATGTCTCTGGCCGAATTCCGCCTCGTGCTGGACGTTCACCTCATGGGTGCGGTCCACTGTACGCAGGCGGTCTGGAACGGAATGCGCGAGCGCGGATACGGCCGGATCGTGTTCACGACATCTTCCTCCGGACTCTATGGAAACTTCGGTCAGGCGAACTACAGCGCAGCAAAGATGGCGCTGGTCGGGCTCATGCAGACCTTGGCGATCGAGGGGGAGAAGCACGGCATTCGTGTGAACTGTCTCGCCCCGACGGCCTCCACCGGTCTCACTGAAGGTGTACTCCCTGACACCGCCATGGAGGCGCTCGCGCCAGAGCGGGTGAGTACCGGGCTGGTCGCGCTCGTCAGTGACGACGCACCGACGCGGGCCATCTTGCTTGCAGGGGCCGGGAGCTATGAATGTGCCCATATCACCATGACGCGGGGTATTCATGTCGAGGACGCAGCACAGGCGGCCGACCAAGTGCGTCGACGCTGGAACGAAGTGTGTTCGCGCAGCGGTGAAGTCGTTCCCGCGTGGGGTGGCGAACAGTACCGCCTGGAACTCGCGAAGGCCGGCGTCGCGGTCTAGCGTGCGGCCGGCTGTTCGGGCGTCCGGGCGATGCGACGCTCAGGGTCTGTGCGTAGCTGCCAGAGGCGCAGCGCCATGTGCAGCTCGAGGGCGCGAGTGGCCTGCGTCCAGCTTCCAATAAGCTCCTCGACAGTGGTGAGGCGCTGGCGCGCCGTGTTGACGTGGATGCCCAGACGTTTGGCCGTCACCGTCGCACTCTGGTTGGTGTCGAAGTAAGTCAGAAGAGTTGGCAGCAATTGCGTGCCGCGCTTCTCGTCATATCGAATCAGCTGACCGATGGCGGCCTCCAAGAACTCCGCCAGGCTGGCTTGATCGTGCGTCTCGAAGAGCGTCGCGTAGAGAGCCATCTCGTTTTGCGCCACGAATTGATTCCTTGCGCCGATGCGGGCCAGTACCGGGAGCGCACGACGCAGCGCCGCGTGCAGCCGAGGCAGGTCGGAGAATCCCTCGGCCGGACGCGAGATCACGCCACGCCAGCAGGCGTCATGCTGCTGAGCCATGAAGCCGGTCATCGAACCTCGGACTTCGTCCAGGTGCCGGGTGGGGCAGATCAGGACCAACGCGCCGTCCAGCTCGTCAAAGATCACACCGGGCAACAGGTTGGCAGCACGCAGCCGGCGCGCCATATAGGACGAGTCGGGATCCTCGGCTTCGATCACCACCAGAGACAGCGGATGGCCCGGGGGCAAGCCAAGGCGCTCTGCCCGCTCCGACAGCAGCGGTTGCTCTTCCCTGCGCGGCGCCAGCAAGGAGCGCAGCAGAGCCGCCTGCTCGCGAATCCGGGAGGCTTCCATGCGCTCGCGTGAGAGCAACAACACGCCGACCACGCTGGCGCAGCGCTCGAAGGTGCGCACCTCGGCCTCGGCCAAATCACGTTTTCGAAACAGCAGGACCGCGCCGAGCACGTCATCTCCGCCAATGACCGCGTTGAGTCGGCAGGTCTCGCCGTCGACTTCGTACGCAACCACCGAGCGTCCAACCTGACGGCTGCGACGCTGTGCCGCCGCGATATCGGCACTGTGTGCACCGTAGGAGACATGGCGCTCGGCCGAAGGACCCACGCCTTTGTCGTGAACTCCACGGCCGATGGTCTGGGAAGCTTCGTCCAACACCAGCACATCACCCTCCAGCATCTGCGCCATGGCCTCGCAAATGGTCGAAAGCGTGGCGCCCCTGGCGAGGAGGGATGTCATGCGTTCGTGCGCCTCTGCGGCCACCTGCACGCGGCGCGCGTGCTGCGCCAGAGCCTCCTGCGCCGCCTGTGCGCTGTGCAAGGCTGTCCGGGCGTCCTCGAAAGCACGCGCGTTCTTGATCGCGACGGCTGCGTGTGTGGCCAGCGTGCTCAGAAGCGAGATTTCCTGCACGGTGTGGCTACGGTGGTGCCGATCGCCGACGAAAAGCAGCCCGATGACCTCATCCTCCCAGAGAAGGGGCACGCCGACGATGGCATTGACGCCCTCTTCTCGAAAAGTGGTGTCCAGCGATGAGTCGTGAACGAACCGCGTGTCGCGCTGGTAGTCGTGCGTGGTGAAGGGCCGGCGCGTCCTCTTGACGAGGCCCACGATCCCGGTATCACACCCCGACACGGTCTGGCCCGCGCTCAGCCTGTGCGATCCATCCACGGCCAGTATGCCGAACACGTCCTGCTGGGTGTCATAAGTGCTGAGCCATGAAACATGAGAGCCAAGCATGTTCCGGGCTCGAGCGACCAGTGCGCGCAGGAGCTCCTGAAGGTCAAGCCGGGCAGACAGATCGCGCGCTGAATCGATCACGGCGAGCATGCCGCTTTCACGCTGCTGGACCGACGCCAGCCGGCTGCAAAGCGCCATTGCGCGTCTGACGCGCTCCAGCAGCAGAGCCTTGCCGGCGGAATCCTCCGGGAGTTGCTGAGCCTGCGCCAGGCGCTGTGTCAACACGTCCATGCCGACACCCTGGTGAAGCAGGTCGATGAGTTCTGCCGATAGCTGCTCGGCCGTTGGCAAGTTCTCGGGCGGATTGAGCGTCGGTTGATCGTTTCTGGCCATCGTCGCCTGGCAGGTTATCAGATGCAAATGCGCCACTGCGGTGTGACACGGGCCGCCCCCCGCCTGCATGTCCTGGGTCAGCCAGGGTAACCACGGAGTACTGCATGCACATCACGCCGCGCGCTTTGATGTTGCGCGACCACATTGGAACGGAGCCGCTTCCTCGCGACAGTGCTGGGCATGCGGACAGGCCCACGCCGGCCTCGAAGCCAAAGACATTCCCAGGAGACACCATGGCCCTCTTCCGCGCTTCGCTCGGCGCTGCGGCATTGATCGCACTCGCGGGCGCCGCCACCGCTGCGCCCGTCAAGATCGCGTTGATCGAGACACTTTCAGGTCCTCAGGCAGCTGCCGGATTGCTGTATCGCAGCGCCGTGCGCTACGCCGTCGAGCGGATGAACGCGGAGGGCGGCTGGAATGGAGAGCCCGTGCAACTGCTGGAATATGACAACCAGGGCGGTCCGGCGGCCGCGGCTGACAAGCTCAAGGCTGCGGTCGCCGATGGCGTGCAGATCGTCGTGCAGGGCGCGTCCTCGGCCGTGGGCGGCCAACTCACGGAAGACGTGCGCAAGTACAACGTGCGCAATCCGGGCAAGGAAGTCGTCCTCGTGAACGTCGGAGGCGAAGCCCTGGAACTGACCGGCGAGAAGTGTCACTTCCATCACTTCCGCTTCGCCGGCAACGCGCAGATACGGACCAAGGCGCTGGTCCTTGCCATGAAGTCCGTCGACGCGCTGGGCAGCCGTGTCTACGCCATGAACCAGAACTACTCCTGGGGCCAGGACATGGAGAAGGCGATCGCCGATCAAGCCGCGGTCGGCGGGTATCAGGTTGTCGAGAAAACGCTGCACGACGTCAACAAGATCCAGGACTTCGCGCCCTATGTGGCCAAGATCGGCGCGGCCAAGGCCGACACCGTCATCACCGGCAACTGGTCCAACGATCTGCTGCTGCTGATGAAGGCGACGAAGGCCTCGGGGCTGAAGACACGATTCGGCACCATGTTCCTTGATCAGCCCGGCAATCTGGCCAATGGCGGCGAGCTGGCATTGGGGCACTTCGTCGCGCATACGTTCAACGCCGAAGCGGGCGGCGCAGAGGCGGACCGGTTCATCGCGGATTTCAAGGCCAAGACCGGCCAGGTGCCGGTAGCCACGCAGCCACAGGCGGTGTTCGGAATGCTGATGGTCGCCGAAGCACTCAAGCGCGTGCAGCCTGAAGCCGGGAAGCTCAACGTCAACGCATTCGCGCGCGCGATGGAGAGCGCCAAGGTGCGCACGCCGTTGGGCGAGATCAGCATGAGGGCTGCGGACCATCAGGCATTGATGCCCTTGGTGGTCTCCACGGTGAGCAAGGACGCAAAGTTCAAGGCAGAGGCAACGGACATGGGCTTCAAGCCCGTGAGGCTGTTCCGAGCCGAAGAAGCAGCCATCCCGCCGCAGGCGAGCTGCCGCATGCAGCATCCGGCCTGACGCGATGGACACGTTCGTCGTTTCCCTGTTGAACGGCGCAGTCTACGGACTGCTGCTGTTCATGGTGTCGGCCGGTCTCACCCTGATCTTCGGCATGATGGGCGTGCTGAACTTTGCGCACGCCTCGTTCTACATGCTTGGGGCGTACTTCGCGTATGCCCTGCAGGGCGTGCTCGGATTCTTCGGTGCGTTGGTCGTGTCGCCGCTGCTCGTCATGGTGGTGGGCGTAGCCGTCGAACGCTTCGTCCTGCGTCGGGTGCATGCCCACGGCCACGCGCACGAGCTGCTCGTGACCTTCGGTCTGTCGTTCATCATCGTCGAGCTGGTCAAGTTGTTCTTTGGCAACTATCCGGTCGGCTATCGAGTGCCCGCTGCGCTGGACTTTGCCGCATTCACGCTCGGCGAAGTCGACTACCCCGCCTACCGCGCGTTGATGGGCGGCGTCGCTCTGGCCATGTTCGTGCTGATGTACCTCCTGCTTACTCGCACGCGGGTGGGAATCGTGGTGCGGTCGGCCATCTACAAGCCTCGCATGGCCGAGGCGCTGGGACACAACGTTCCGCTGGTTTTCATGGGCGTGTTCGGCGCCGGTGCCGGCATGGCGGGATTGGCCGGTGCGGTGGCGGGCGCGTTCTACACGACCAGCCCCAACATGGCGCTGGAGTTGGGCGCCACCGTGTTCGTCGTGGTGGTGGTCGGCGGACTGGGATCGCTCGGCGGCGCGATGCTGGCCTCGCTGCTGATCGGCATCCTGACGTCGCTCGCGGTATCGGTGGACCTCACGGCGGCCAACCTGCTGGCGCTCGCCGGGGCTGGCGACTGGGCCGAGTCCGTCGGGGGCCTGCTCACACTCAAGCTGTCCAGCCTGGCAGCGACGCTCCCCTTCGCGTTGATGCTGCTGGTGCTGCTGGTACGGCCCGGGGGCTTGCTGGGAGAGAAGCCATGAAGCGCGAAGTACGAAGCCGCGCCGTGATGTTCGCCGCCGTGCTTTGCGCTCTGACAGCGCTGCCGGCCCTGCTGTCCCAAGGCCTGCTCAACGCCGCAGTCCAGATGCTCATCGCCGCCCTCTTCGCATGCGCGTTCAATCTGCTGTGCGGACAGGCCGGGATGTTGTCCTTCGGACATGCCGCCTACTTCGGCGTCGGCGCCTTCGCCACGGTCCATGCCATGAAGGCATTGGGCGGCGCCGGGCTGCTGCCGACGCCGCTCCTCCCCCTGGCAGGTGCGGCGGCCGGCCTCGCCGTGGGCCTCGCGGCTGGCTGGTTTGCGACGCAGCGGTCTGGCCCCTACTTCGCGATGATCACCCTCGCGATCGCGGAGTTGCTGCACGCGCTGGCGCCACACCTGAAGGGCTGGTTCGGCGGCGAATCGGGGGTGTCCGCGATGCGCATGCCGGCGCTTGGACTCTCGTTCGGCTCGACGGCCCATGTCTACTATCTGACGCTGGTGTGGGTGGTCGGCTGCCTCATCGCGCTGTATGTCTTCACGCTGACACCACTGGGTCGGCTCTCGCTGGGCCTTCGCGAGAACAGCCATCGCCTTGCCTTCCTTGGCTACGACGTGCATCACGTTCGCGTGGTGGTGTTCGCGCTGTCGGCGATGTTCAGCGGAGTGGCAGGAGGCCTGCAGGTGGTCAACAACGAGGCCGCCAACTACGTCCTCTTCGACGCCCAACTGTCGGCGGCACCCGTGCTCCACGCCTACATCGGCGGCGTGAAAGTCTTCGCGGGGCCGATCGTCGGCGCGGTGCTCATGACCTTTTTCGGCTACGTCGCCTCGGACCAGACGCAGTCGTGGTTGCTGTACCAGGGCATCCTGTTCGTGCTGGTGATGATGGTCATGCCGGATGGCCTCGTGGGTGCCTGGCTGCGCGCTTGCGCCTGGTGTTCGCGAGTAGGCACCGCCCGTGCCGCACCGTTGGCCGCGCTCGCGATCAGCGCAGTGGTACTGGCGGCCTTGGGTGTGGTGTTCGTCGTGGAACTGTTGCAGCGCCTGTTCTCGTCCGACTACCGGGCGCTGGCGCTCGCCGCGGGCGCCGCGCCCTGGCCGCCATTGGAACTGTTCGGGCGCACCTGGTCGCCCACGGGCGCGATCACCTGGCTGACGCCGGCCATCCTGTGGCTCCTTTCGGCGCTGTTGACGCGTATCGCCCAACGCCTCAAGAGCGATTCGTCGAGTACGCCGTCGAGCAAGCCACTGACTGGCGAGGAGCTCGGCCGCTCCGGGAGCCCGGCATGACAGCACCCGTTCTCTCTCTGCGTGGCGTGCGCAAGTCATTCGGAGATGCCCAGATCATCCGCGGCGTCGACCTCGATCTGCTGCCAGGCGAGCGGCACGCGCTGATCGGGCCGAACGGTGCAGGAAAGTCCACCCTGTTCCATCTGATCTCGGGCAACCATCGCCCAAGCTCGGGCAGCATCCAGCTGGGGAGCGAACGCATCGACGGCAAGTCTGCGCAGGCCATCAACCGGATGGGTCTGGCGCGCTCGTTTCAGATCACCAACATCTTCCCCGGCCTGAGCGTGTCTGAGAACCTGCGCCTGGCGGTGATGCGGCCCCAGGGGCTGCAGTACAAGGCGTGGCGGCTCCTTCACCGAGACCAGGCTGTGCGGCACGAGACCGAGCGTCTGATGACGTTGGTCAGGCTGTGCGGCCGGGCCAATGCGTTGGCAGGTGAACTGGCCTACTCCGAGCAGCGTTCCCTGGAGATCGGCATGACGCTCGCGTCCGACCCACAGGTGATCCTGCTGGACGAACCGATGGCCGGCATGTCGAGGGAGGAGACGGCGTTCACCGCCCACCTGATCCGAGAGGTCACACGCGGACGGGCACTTCTCATCGTCGAACACGACATGGACGTCGTCTTCTCGCTGGCCGAGCGCATCAGCGTGCTCGTCTACGGAGAAGTCATTGCCACCGGGTCACCTGAAGAGATCCGCGCATCGGCTGCGGTACGGGAGGCCTACCTGGGCACGGAGGCGCACGCATGAACTCCACGACTTCGCACTCGCCACTGTTGCGACTCGATGGACTCCACGTGCATTACGGCAAGAGCCACATCCTGCAGGGTGTGGAGCTCGATGTGCACGAGGGTGAGGTCGTCAGCCTGCTGGGCAGAAACGGATCGGGGCGCTCGACCACGATGAAGGCGATCATGGGCCTCGTGCCGCCGTCCGCTGGCGGCATTCGGCTGCGCGATCGTCCCATCGCAGGCCTGCGCCCTTACGCGATCTGCAGGCTGGGCGTGGGCTACGTGCCCGAGGAGCGCGAGGTATTCCACAACCTCAGCGTCGAAGAGAACCTGCGCATGGGCGAGCAGCCGCCTGTTGCTGGCGCCACGCGTTGGACGACTGACCAGATGTTCGACTACTTCCCACGCCTGAAGGAACGCCGCAACACCCGCGCCGGCAGCCTGTCCGGCGGCGAACAGCAAATGGTCACGATCTGCCGCAGCCTGTTGGGGAATCCGCTGGTGCTGCTGATCGACGAGCCCACCGAAGGTCTCGCACCCAAGATCGTGGCGGCCGTCGGGGAGTTCGTCCTGGACATGCGCCGTCGCGGCGTGTCGGTCCTGCTGGTCGAGCAGAAGCTCGCGATCGCACTCAAGGTGTCGGATCGCGTCTGTGTCATGGGGCATGGCCGGATCGTGTTCGACGGCTGCCCCGATGCGCTGACAGCCAACGAGCGCCTGCTCGCCGAATGGCTGGCCGTTTAAGCGCACCAGTTCCACCTATTCACCCGTCAGCCATGTCGCTCACTACCACACAGGAACGCTGCCAGATGGCCAGCACCCGAGATCCCGAGTCCGCCGAAGGCCGCGTCGATCATCGATTCAGCGGCATCGGCGACCCCGAACGCTGGGTGCTGCCTGCCGTGCTGGCCGAGCAGGCTGCACGCCAGGGCGATGCAACGTGGATCGAGACCGTCGAGGGCGATCGCTGGACGTTTGCGCAGGCTTGGCTCGAAGCTCGTCAGGTCGCGACCTGGCTGACCGGCTTGGAGGTGCGCCCAGGCGAACGCGTCGCGGTGATGATGGGCAACCACATCGACTTCGTGCGCGCCTGGATGGGCCTGGGGTTGCTCGGCGCGACGGCCGTGCTGCTGAACACGGAACTTCGAGGCGCCTTCCTCGCGCACCAGCTGAGGAACTGTGGCGCGCGCCATGTGATCGTGGACGGCTCGCTGCTCGCCCAAATCGAGGACGTGGTGGCGGTGGCTCCCAAGCTGGCGTATGCCGTGGTGGCTGGCGCTGTGCCCCGCGCCACAAGCCAGCTGGCCCGGCTGGACTGGGAAGGCTGGCGCGCGGCGACACCACACGATGGGACGCTTCCGTCCGCCCATGACATCTCATGCGTCATGTACACCTCCGGGACGAGTGGGCCGGCCAAGGGGGTGCTGATGCCGCATGCGCATTGCGCGCTGTACGGCATCGGCACCTGTGCCGCCGTCGAGCTCAGCTCCCGAGATCGCTACTACATCACGCTGCCGCTCTTCCACGCGAACGGCCTGCTGATGCAACTCGGCGCCACACTGCTTGCGGGGATTCCGGCCATTCTTCGCTCGAAGTTCTCCGCCTCGCGATGGATCGATGAGGTGCGGCGGCACCGGGCGACCGTGACGAACCTGCTTGGCTCGACAGCCGCATTCGTGGTTGCCCAGCCCGAGCGCGGCGACGACGCCGACCACCACCTGCGAGCCGTCTGCGTCGGACCGAATCTGCCGGCGCACGAGAAAGTCCTTCGCACGCGTTTCGGCATTGCAGCGGTCGTGTCCGGGTTCGGAATGACAGAGGTCAACATTCCGGTATGGGGGCGAACGGATCGGTCCTGTCCCGGCGCAGCCGGATGGGTTCGCAGCGAGTATTTCGATGTCGTCATCGCGGATCCCGAGACCGATCGGGAGGTGGCCAGGGGGCAACTCGGCGAGATCCTCGTCCGTCCCAAGATCCCTTCGGGGTTCATGGCGGGCTACCTCGGCATGCCGGAGCGAACGGTCGAGGCCTGGCGCAACCTGTGGTTTCACACGGGCGATGCCGCCACGATGGACGAGGATGGCCTGCTGACCTTCGTGGACCGCATCAAGGACTGCATTCGTCGGCGCGGTGAAAACATATCGGCCTCGGAGGTCGAGGCGCAGGTCTCAAGCTGCGACGGCGTCGCGGATGTTGCCGCCTACGCCGTCCCATCCGACATCCCGGGCGCCGAGGACGAGCTGATGCTTGCCGTCGTGCCCTTGGCGGGCCACCCGCTTGCGCCTGCCGCCGTGCTGGCCCACGCAGACCGCCTGCTGCCGCGCTTTGCGCGGCCCGAGTACGTCCGCCTGCTCGAATCGCTTCCGAGAACCGCAACCGGGAAGGTGCAACGGGCAGTCCTGCGCCAAGCCGGTACCGCCGGTGCATGGCGGCGGACCGATCTGCAACCGCCGTCCGTTCCTGGAGAACAATCATGAGCCGCGAAGTGTTGGTCGCCGGTGTGGGGATGACTCCCTTCACCAAGCCTCGTGCCTGCGAGCCCTACCCGACGATGGCAGCCGCCGCGGTGCGGCACGCACTGGAAGACGCAGGTGTGGCGTACGCGGACGTGCAGCAGGCATATGTCGGGTACGTCTACGCCGATTCGACCGCGGGTCAGCGCAGCCTCTACGACGTGGGCATGACCGGCATCCCGATCATCAACGTCAACAACAACTGCGCGACGGGCTCTACCGCCCTCTTCCTGGCGCGCCAGGCTGTCGCTTCCGGGGCGGTCGAATGCGCATTGGCACTCGGTTTCGAGCAGATGGCTCCAGGCGCCCTCGAGGCCGCCTTCGCGGACCGGCCGAGCCCCTTCGAGCGCTTTGACGCCGCCGTTCGCGAATTGGTGGACGCGGAGCTGCCGCTGCCGCTGCGCTACTTCGGTGGTGCCGGCCTGGCCCACATGAGGGAGTTCGGCACGAAGGTGGAAACCTTCGCCAAGGTGCGCGCGAAGGCCAGCCGACACGCAGCGAACAATCCGCTGGCGCTGTTCAGGACCGTCGTCAGCGAGGACGAAGTCATGAACGCCGGTGTGCTGTGGCCCGGCGTGATGACTCGCCTCATGGCGTGCCCACCGACCTGCGGCGCGGCCGCGGCCATCGTCTGTTCACCCGGATTCGCGGCGCGAAACGGCATCCGAAGCACGGTCCGCATCCGCGCGCAGTCGATGGTGACGGACCGTCCTGCGGCACTGGACGCGGGCGACATGCGCGAGGTCGTGGGCTTCGGCATGACGCGCCAGGCTTCTCTCGAGGTCTACGAAGACGCGGGCATCGAAGCGCGGGATGTGGACGTCGTGGAACTGCATGACTGCTTTGCGCACAACGAACTGATTTCCTACGAAGCGCTCGGGCTGTGCCCCATCGGCGGCGCGGAGAAATTCATCTGCGACGGCGACAACACCTACGGAGGCCAGTTCGTGACCAATCCGTCCGGGGGCCTTTTGAGCAAGGGACATCCCTTGGGTGCGACGGGCCTGGCGCAATGCTTCGAGTTGACGCACCAGCTTCGTGGCACAGCCGGGCAGCGCCAGGTCGAAGGTGCACGGCTTGCACTGCAGCACAACCTCGGGCTTGGCGGCGCATGCGTTGTCACCGTCTACGAGCGTCTCTGAAGCAAACACGCACAAGCAGCACAACCTAGGACAAGGGCATCACATGCATTCGACGCAGATCATCCGGGCGCTTGGCGCCATTTCGACCCTGGCTGTCGCTTCGACCCTGGCAGCCTGCGGCGGCGGAGGCGGCAGCGCATGGCCGGTGGCTGGGGCAATGCCGCCGGTCGTGCCGGCGCCAACGCCGGACCCAGGTGCGCCTGGCGCGCCGGGGGGCACTGCTCAGCCCGAAGTCCCATCGGCACCGCCAGACGCGGAACCCGGCGATGGCGGGCCGACGGGGGATGCGGCGCTGGTGTTGACCACCCAGGCTGGGCCCGTCCGCGGGAAGCTCGACACAACGACGCAGACGCTGGCCTGGCTGGGCTTGCCCTACGCCAAGCCGCCCGTGGACACCTTGCGCTGGAAGCCGCCGGTGGACCCGGAGCCTTGGACCGATGTCAGGGACGCGACGCGCTTCGGTGCCTCGTGCGCCCAGGGCGGGCGCTACTTCAGCCCTGCCCCCGACAACGCGCCCTTCGGGTTGAGCGTGCGCGACGGCTTCGGCAAGCCGGTGGGCAGCGAAGACTGTTTGACGCTGAACGTCTGGCGTCCCGTCGGGTCCGCCGAGCGTCTGCCCGTGCTCCTTTTCATTCATGGCGGCAGCAACATTTCCGGCTACTCCGCCGACCCGATCTATGACGGCGCGCGGCTGGCGCAGCAGGCCAATGCGGTCGTGGTAACGATCAACTACCGTCTCGGGCTGTTCGGCTGGCTCGACTTGCCCCAGCTGAAGACCGGCGACCCCGCCACGGATTCGGGCAACTTCGCCCTGCTCGATCAGATCGCGGCGCTTCGCTACGTGCAGGCCAACGCGGATGTCTTCGGCGGTGATGCGGCGAACGTGACCGTGATGGGCGAGTCCGCTGGCGCCGTGAATGTGTGGATGCTGATGGTGTCGCCGCTGGCCAAGGGTCTCTTTCACAAGGCGGTATCCATGAGTGGCGGCATCACGACCGCCACCCGATCGCAAACCCGCTCGTACGCGGATGCCCTGCTCAAGCGCTTG
Organism: Comamonadaceae bacterium ALPHA2B; assembly: GCA_005503065.1. GTDB lineage: Bacteria > Pseudomonadota > Gammaproteobacteria > Burkholderiales > Burkholderiaceae_C > Xenophilus. The sequence goes on along the minus strand of SCOE01000005.1, from coordinate 6,036 downwards.
CTGATGGCCGACGGTACGGTGCCGGATGCGTTCGCGGCCGAACGCTGGATCCAATCGCACAGCGACCAGGAGACTGCCGCCTACCTGAGAGCCAAGCCGGCGCGGGAGATTCTGACCGTCTCCCTGGCCGACCCTCAACTGGCCGCAGCGCCGGCCGTGATTCCCGACGGCTCGGTGGTGCCCTTGGACCCGCATCGTGCGATCACGCAGGGGAACTACCAGAAAGTCTCCATGCTGGCGAGCAACACGCGAGAAGAAGGCAAGCTTCTCGGCGCCGCGTTCGGCGCATTCAGGCCGACCGACTACGACCGCTTCACGATGGAATACAACTTCGACCCCGACGCGCCGCCGACGCTGACGGAAGCTGACCTTCTCAAGCCGGAGTTCCTGCCCGTCGACCGACCCCTGACCGGATGGAACGCGGCCGCATCCCTGGTCACGCAAGCTGGGTTCTATCAAGGTCTCGCGACATCGATGACCGCGCTGGCCACTCAGCAACCTGACCGCATGTGGTACCTGCGTTTCGACTGGGCCCAGCAGCCTGTGCCCTTCAACACGGTCTACGGCGCGGCACATGCCATGGACCTGCCGTTCTGGTTCGGCAACTTCGGCCGCACGTCCTTCTCGTTTTCCTACAGTCGGGCCAATCGGCCAGGACGCGAGCAATTGTCCTCGGCAATGATGGGGACGCTCGCCGCATTTGCCCACACCGGCAATCCTCATCACGCGGGTCTCGGCACGGCGTGGCCCAATTGGCCCGCGACCTTGACGTTCGACGCTTCACCGACGCAGGCACGAATCGCCCTCGAGTAGGGTATCCGACGGGAAGGCAGGCGGAAGAACAGGGGACGCATGCGGTCGAGAACCATCGGCCCCTGGGAAAACCTCGGCAGTGCCGTCGCAATTCCTGCCTTCCTCAATCTCGGCGCCGACGCTGCCTACTCCTTCCAGGCCGCCCAGGCCAGCGGCCGGCCCGAGGCCCAGGGCTCGTAGCCACGTACCGCACGACCGACAGCCTCCACAGTGGGCGAGTAGAAGAGCCCGATGATCGGCACCTCGGTGCGCATCTGTGCATGCATGCGCTTGAAGATGGCGGCGCGCGCATCCTCGTCGGTGGTGGCCGAACTTTCCTGCAGCAAGTCGCGAGCGCTCTGGCTGCCCCACTGAGCCCACTTCGCCGTGGCCTTGTCGGCCACGAAAGCCGCGTACATCAGGCTCGGATCGAAGCGCGGGGAGAAAGCGAAGGACGAGAGCTGGAAGCGCCCGTTGACGTAGTTGTCGAGTTGTGCGGACCAATCCAGCACCTCGAGCTGCACGTTCAGGCCCACGGCGCTGAGCATGGCCTGGATCATCACGGCGCTGTCGTACATGCCGACCGTCCGCTTGTTGGTCTGCAGCTTGATCACCTCGCCCTTGTAGCCCGCCTTGCGAATCAAGGCCGCAGCAGCCGCCGGGTCGTATTTGGGCCATTCCAAGAATTCGGGCGAGAACGCCCGCATGCTCTCCGCCACGCCCGATGGATTGGGCTTGGCCAGACCGTTGCTGCGCACCGCCGTGAGCTGCGCCAGATCGATGCCATGCGCGATGGCCTGCCGAAGGCTCTGGTTCTTGAGCAACGGGTCGTCGGTCTGGATGAGCAGTGCAGACCACGTCAAGCCCGGCGCCGTCATGACCTTGGCGCCGCCCGACTTGAGTTCCGCCATCTTGCTGGAGTCTAGATCGGGAACGATGTCCACGGCACCGGTCTTCACCGCCGCAACAGCCGCATCGGCATCGGGAATCACCTGGAAGCGGACGGCGTCCACATGCGCGATGCGCGCCCCCGAATAGCCACTGGCGGGCGCCTTGGACGGCACATAGCCGTCGTAGCGATTCAGGGTCAAGGCATCACCTCGCTTCCAGCTGCCCATCTTGAACGGCCCCGTCCCGATGGGGGTCCAGCTGCCGTCGGCACCTGCGCTGGCCGGACTGGCAACCAGTACGCCGCACTGCACGTTGGCCAGCTGCGTGAGGAACAGGCCCGAGGGCTTGGCCAGCTTGAACACCACCGTCGATGGATCGGGGGCTTCGACCGCCTCGACCTTGAGTCCCGCCTGCCCATTGAAGAAGCGGGCGCACAGCCAGTTCGACTGGGAGATCTTGCGCTCCCAGCTCCACTTGACCGCGGCCGCGGACAGCTTCTCCCCGTTGTGGAAACTGACGCCTTCGCGCAGCTTGAAGGTGTAGCTCAGGCCATCGGGCGAGATCGACCAGCTGTTGGCCAGTGCCGGGCCAACGCTCAGGTCGGTGCGGTAGCCGACCAGCCCTTCGAAGAGGTGGTTCACCACGATGTCCGAGTTGGAGTCGCGATTGATGCCGGGCTCCAGGCTGCGGGGATCGGCGTTGACGGCGATCACCAGGGTGCCGCCGCGCTTCGGCACATCGGCCGCCTGCGCTTGCGCGGGCGCAAGCGCCAGGGCGGCCCATGCGCCGCTGGTGGCGGCGAGCAGCACGCCGCGAAACCCGATCAAGAAGGGCGATGTCATGGTGTCCGTGTTCCTCAGTGGGGGTGGTTGAGCACAGGCGAAGCGCTTGTGCATGGGGGTGGGGGGAGCGTGTCAGCGCAGTTCACGGCCGTCGTCCGGCCTGGCGGTCAGGCACCCGGCGAAGAAGGACTTCACGGCCGGCAGGAGCGGCTGCTGCTGGTGATCGGCGCCGCGCACGATGTCGTGGCGGACCCGGATGCCATGCGCCTGCAGGCTTTTCTTCAGGTCTTCCATGCGTTCGAGCCGGTTGTGGCCATGCGTCTCGAACGCCGGCTGCCACCACGGGTGTCGCGGCGAGAGGGCGATCTCCCAGGTGTCGGTGTCATCGCCGCCGACCACCATGTGGACGGCGACCTTGCGCATGGCCTCAAGGTCCAGCGGCTTGCCGAACACCGCGTCGAAATCGCCGACGCCCGCGAGCCAGGGAGCCTGTGGATCCAGCAGCGTGACGATGCCTGGCGCGCCGATGGACACCGCGGCCAGCCGCCGCGGATGCGCGTAGAGAAATCGGTGCGCGAAGTGACCGCCGCCCGAGAAGCCGAAGAGGAAGAACCGCCCGGCGTCGAGCCGATAGATGCGGGACACCTCCTCGATCATCGACAGCAGCAGGAGGTCGTAGGCAGGCCCCTCGCCGCCTGCGCCGCGAAGGCGCTTGTAGCTGGAGAGTTCCCGCGGCGCCGTGATGCCGGCAGGAAACAGCGGCGCCAGCACGAGCAGCCGGTGGCGCTCGGCCAGGTCGATGAAATCGTCCCGACAGGCGCCGTTGTCGCGGCGGGTCCCATGCACCACCACCAGCAGGCGCAGGCGCTCGGTGCCCGCTTCGTCGTAGCTTTCGGGGACGTAGGCGCAGTACGAGAAGCGCGGATCGCTGGCGCAGGCCTGGACGGCCGTGCGACCGATGTCGTAGTAGGACAGCTGGGCGCCGTGCCCGGTTCGCTTGTGCATCGTGCGGGTCCTGGGTCCGGGTGGCGGTTCAGCGCGGATCGATGGGGCACAGCCGCGCCATGGCCGCCTCGACCGCGAAGCCGGCCGCGAAGCACAGGTCCTCACGGCCCGGCGCAGCCACCAGCTGCACGCCGGTGGGCAGGTCGACGTTTCCGCGGGCGGTGTCGACGCCCGCCAGGCCGGTGGGCACCGAGAGCGCGGGCAGGCCCAGCACCGAGATCGCGAGCAGGGGAGCCTGCGCGTGCATGACTTGTGCCGCCATGGCGGGCGACTCCACATCCGCCAGCCTGGGAAACGGCGGCTGCAGCGAGGTCGGCATCACGATCACCGGCCAGTCGACCAGGAAGCGCTGCCACAGCCGCAGCAGGCCATGCCGCCGGGCGATGGCGGCGAGCCCGTCCGCGGCCGTGAATTCTCCGAGCGCACGGCGCCAGTAGTCGACCGCCGTCACGATGTTCGGGTCACCCGCCTTGCCAAGGACGGGCTCCAGCGCGCTCATGAGGTCCGGGATGGTGATCGCAGCCCACATCCGATGAAGCTCCTCCAGCCCGGGCGGCACGGCCTCCTCCACCTCCCAGCCGGCGCCGGCCAGCGCCTGGGCCGCCTGTTCGACCGCCCGCGTCGCGCTGGAATGGCAATCCGGCCAGGCGCTGCGGCCGAGGACCGCGGCGCGGCGCGGTGCCGGGGGCCACCGATGCGGCAGCATCCCCGTCCGCGGGTCATCGATGTGCGGCACGGCCATGGCGGCGAAGGCCAGTTCCGCGTCGCGCACGGTGCGCGCGATGGGTCCCTGCACCGCCATCAGCTGCGAGGCCACGGAGCCGACACCCTTGGCCGTGGCATTGAACGAGGGCACGCGCCCGTACGAAGGACGCAGGCCCACCAGTCCATTGCAGAAGGCGGGGTAGCGCACCGAGCCGCCGATGTCATTGCCATGAGCGATCGGCACCATGCCGGTGGACACGGACGCCGCCGCACCCCCGGACGACCCGCCGACCGTGTGCTCGCGGTCCCAGGGGTTGTAGGTGGCGCCGTGCAGTGTGTTGTCTGTGAACCAGCGCATCGAGTACACCGGTGCGTTGGTGCGGCCCACGACGATGGCGCCGGCTGCGCGCAGGTTGGCCACCACCGGGTTGTCGGCGGCCGCGATCAGGTCTTGGTACAGCGCCGTGCCGTTGTCGGTGGGATGCCCGCGCTGGTCGATGTTGATTTTCACGGTCACCGGCACGCCATGCAGCGGGCCCAGCGCTTGCCCGTCGGCCACCGCGCGATCGGCCGCCTCGGCCGCCGACCGGGCCTCGTCGTCCATGCGCCGGACCACCGCGTTCACTGCCGGATTCACCGCATCCATGCGGGCCAAGGCAGCCTCCACCAAGGCCGTGGCGCTCAGCTCGCGTGTAGCCACCCGTGCCGCCATGGTGGCAGCATCGAGCCTGTGCAGCGCCGCAGGCGCGTTGGCCGCCTGCAGCGCATGCGAGGGATGGTCAGGATGGGCGGTGGGTCGAGCGGACATGGACAGTTCCAGGGTTGGCAGGATCGGATGAATTGTTTTTTGACACTATATGATGCAGCATAAGGATATGCAAGAAATCGTTGCCGACACCGCGGGCCCATCGCGCCTCCAGCGCGATCTGCTGCCTCGCACGCTGGAATACATCCGCACGTCTGGCCTGCAGGTGGGAGACCGCGTGACCGAGCTGGCGCTCGCCAGCCACCTGCAGGTGTCGCGCACCCCCGTGCGGGCAGTTCTCGAGGAGCTGGCGCGCCGAGGCGTGCTCGACAACGGGCCCCGGCGCGGCTTCAGCGTACGTGCCGTGCCCGAACTCTCCTCGCCCGCCGCCGCGCAGCCCAGTGAAATCGACCAGCTGTGCCTGCGGATCGCCGGCGACCGCCATGGCGGTCGCTTGCCGGCCGAAGTCTCCGAGGCCGACCTGATGCGTCGCTACGGTGTGAGCCGCCCCCTGCTGCTGCGGGTCCTGGGCCAGCTGTCGGAAATCGGAATGGCCGAGCGCAAGCCCGGCCATGGCTGGGCCTTTCTTCCCATCCTCGACGGCGAAGCGCGCCGGGAGAGCTACGAGTTCCGCCTGCTGATCGAGCCGGCCAGCGTCGTCGCGGCCGGCTTCCGGCTGGATGCCGGCTGGGTGGAGGAAATGCGCCGGCAACACAAGGCCTTCCTGGAGGCGCCATGGAGCGAGACCTCCAGCATCGCCTTGTTCGAGATGAACGCTGCCTTCCATGAGGGCCTGGCCCAGGCGTCTGGCAACCGCTTCATCCTCAATGCCATCCGGCAGCAAAGCCGCATGCGTCGTTTCTCCAACTACGTTTGGGCCTACGGCCAGGAGCGCGTGCGCGTTTCCTGCCTCGAGCACCTGGAAATCCTGGACCGGCTGGAGCTGGGTCAGCGCGAGGTGGCGGCCGCCCTCATCCGCCGACACCTCGAGCAGGCCTCCGTCCTCACACGAAGCCAAGAGGACACCTAAATCCACTCTTGTGTTTTGTTTTATATTGCTTCAAAATTCAATAAAGCACTATGGAGCAAAGCGCATGCGCCCCGACCCCCTGAATC
>SCOE01000059.1 GCA_005503065.1 Comamonadaceae bacterium ALPHA2B | reverse complement strand
GTAGCGAAGCGGAGGGACGCAGACAGTGGGGTCGCCTTTCTTTTGCCTACTTTTCTTTGGCGAGGCAAAGAAAAGTAGGTCGCCCGCCGGGGCGAAATCCCGGCCCCTGCCTCTCAACCCTCAGCAAGCTGCGACGAAGCCAGAAACTTCAGGCGCCCGCCGCAGGCGAAGAAGGCGAAGGCGCCGCCATCACCATCGTCGGCACCGCCAACACCACTCCCGCCTTCCTGAACTCCTCCAGCATCGTGAACAGCAGATCGCTCTTCACCCCCCCCGCCAGCCGCGGACTCGGCACATACGCGATGGCCTGGAAGATCAGCTGCCCGTTCTCGATGCCTTCCAGGGTGAGCGACGGCGCCGGGTTGGGCAGCACGCCGGGATGGGCCGAGCACGCCGCCAGCATCAGCTCACGCACCCTCTGCGCATCCGTGTTCAGCGGCATCGGCAACCGGATCAGCACGCGCCCCTCGGCGTTGGCCAAAGTCATGTTGCGCACGGTCTTGGTGATGAATTCCGAATTCGGCACGATCACCGTGGAGCGGTCGCCCAGCGCGATCTCGGTCGCCCGCACGTTGATGCGCCGCACGTCGCCCTCGGTGGTGCCCAGCACCACCCAGTCGCCCACCTTCACCGGCCGCTCGGCCAGCAGGATCAGGCCCGAGATGAAGTTCTGCACGATGGCCTGCAGGCCGAAGCCGATGCCCACCGACAGCGCACTGGCGATCCACGCGATGCGGTTGATGCCGATGCCCAGCGCCGAGAGCGCGAAGGCCACCACCAGGATGCCGCCCGCGTAGCCCAGCAGCGTGGTCAGCGAGCTCTGCATGCCCGGTTCCAGCGTGGTGGTCGGCAGGTAGCGCTCCTGCAGCCAGTGGCGCGCCACGCGCAGCGCGATGAAGCCGGCCACCAGCACGCCGATGGCGCTGAAGATGGCCGAGGGCACGAGCTGGAACTCGCCGATCTTCACGCCGGCGCCGAACTTGCCGCTGCGCTGGAACACCTCCCCGGGGTCGGTGCCCAGCGGCGCGACCAGCGCGATCACCATGTAGAAGAACAGCGCCACGCGCGCCAGCGCCGACAGCACCACGGCCGCCTGGTCGAGCGTGGCCGGCGCGAAGCCGAAGCTCTTCTGCAGCCGCCCGCCGAAGCCGCTCTTCGCCGACACGGTGGCCATGAACAGGTCGTCGGCGAACTTGAACAACACGTAGAAGGCGCAGGCCACGATGCCGGTCCACATCAGCTGCCCGGCCAGCAGGCTGGCCAGGGCCACGTAGCCCATGCCCACCAGCACCCAGATCGCGATCAGCACCAGCGTGATGGCGCCCAGCAGCATCGCCACCCACAGCGGGCGCTCGTGCGGCGCGGGCGGCGCGCCGGCGCCGTCGAGCGGGGCGGGGCCGCTGTCGCCCGGCTCGGCCGCGCCGGGCGCCTTGGGCCCGCGCAGGCGCAGCAGCATCGCGGCGATGAGGCCGGTCAGCGCCAGCGCGGTGATCACATGCGTGGCCACCACCGCGGCCAGGCTGGCGTCGATGAGCGCGTTGATCTGCGCCGGCACCCACACGAGCACCATCGTCAGCGCCGCCAGCAGGGGGAAGGCCCGCAGGCGCTTGGCCATCGGGTCCGGAATGGGCGGCAGGCGCCACGAGGGCCGCGCGTTGGCCAGCAGGGCACGGCCCAGGCTCACCACGAAGGTGATGAACAGCAGCGAGCTGCTGAGCACCTTGGCCAGCTCGCGCGTCTGCGTGCCCAGCAGCCCGTGTGCGTCGAAGGTCGACACCGACGTGCGCAGCGCCAGCGCGACGATCAGCATGTTGGCACCGACGATGGCGATCACCAGCAGCGAACGGCGCAGCCGCCCGCCCGGCAGCAGACGCTGGGCCAGCAGCACCAGGCCGCGCTCGGCCAGCAGGTTGCCGACGGTGATCAACACCAGTGCCAGCGCCAGCGTCAGCAGCACCGGGCCACGGTGCGCGTCCTGGCCGGCACGCGCCGCGCCGGCTTCGATCTCGGCGCCCAGGGCCTGCAGGCGGTCGATGTCGTCGGGCCAGGCCTCGGCGAGGTCGTGCCAGAAGGTGCGGCCCAGCGGCGAGGCGGAGCGTTCGCTGATCTGCGCCTCGAACAGTTCGCGCCGCTTGTTCAGCAGGTCGTTGCCGCGCTGCTGGGCATCGACCACCACCAGCCGCGCGAGCCGCACATCGGCATCGACGGCATTGCGCTCCTTGGTCAGCAGGGCGCGCTGGCGGGTGATGTCCGGGTCCTCGCTGGTGCCCGGCGGCGGCGGGTTGCCCAGTTCGCCCAGGCGGGCGTTGAGGTCGTTGAGCTGGCTGGTGCGGGCCGCGATGAACTTGTCGGCCTGGGCGCCGATGGCGGCGATCTGGCCCATCAGCGCCCGCATGTCGCCCGACGTGTCGGCGGCGGTGGGCAGTTTGGCGAGCTGGTCGCGCAGGTCGGCGATGTCCGGCAGGGGGGCGGCGTCCTGCGCGGCCTGCGATGGGGCCTGGGCCTGCGACTGCGATTGGGGCTGCGCCCAGCCCAGCCCCGGCAGGGCGGCGAGTACCCAGGCCAGCAGCAGCGCCCGCAGCGGCAGGGCGATCGAGGAGGGGATCATTCCGCGCATGCCCGGCATCATAGGCAGCGCCATTTCCATCTACCAAAAGTGGCCGTCGCGCCCATGGGACGGGCGCGGCCAGCTATCAAAAAAGGAGCAATCGGCGCATCGGTCGTGCTGCTCAGGCGGGCGGCGGACCGCACGACTCGCCCACCACCAGTTCGGATTCCAGTTCGATGCGCTCCGCCACGAAGCCCACCGGATCTTCCAGGCGCCGCAGCATCAGGCGCGCCGCGGCCCGGCCGGTGCTCATCAGGTCCACGCGCAGGCAGGTCAGCGGCGGGTTGGCGAATTCCATCATGTCGGTCGAGCCGATGGAGACGACCGACAGGTCGCGCGGCACCTGCATGCCCCGCTTGCGCACCGTGCGCAGCGCACCCGACAGCAGCCGCGTGCCCAGGCACACGAGCGCGGTGGGCGGCTCTGGCAGGTCGAGCAGGGTCGCCATGGCCTCGCCGCCATCCTGCAGCGGGGAGTTCATGCGCGGGATGTAGCGGCGCTCGGCTGGCAGGCCGGCCTGGCGGTAGGCATCGTCGTAGCCGGCGATGCGTTCGCCGCCCGGCACACGGTCGAGCGCGGGCGTGATGAGGGCGATGCGGCGGTGGCCGAGGTTCAACAGGTGCCGCGTGGCCACGCGCAGGGCGTTGCGCCGCTCCAGGCAGACGCGGTCCATGCCCTCGACGTCGCGGTCGATCAGCACCAGCGGCAGGCGGTTGCCCGCGTAGTGCGCGGCCTGCATCACGTCCGGGTGGTAGGAGGCGCCGATGATCGCGCCGTCGAGCGCGCAGCGCTGGAAGGTGTCGAAGATGGCCTGCTCGCGGGCCGCCTCGCCGTGCGCGTCGGCCAGGAGCAGCATGCGCCCCTGCAGTGACAGCTCGTGCTCCACGCCCGCGATGATGCTGGCGTACATGGGGTGGCGCATGTCGTTGACCAGCATGCCGATGATGTTGCTGCGCCCCAGTCGAAGGCCCCGCGCCTGCGCGTTCGGCTGGTAGCCCAGCCGGCGCGCGGCTTCGGTCACGCGGGCGCGCAGCGCCGGGCTCACATGCTTGCTGCCGTTGAGTGCGCGCGACACCGAGCCGGCGGCCACGCCGGCCTCCCGTGCCACATCGAGGACCGAGACGCTCTTCACCATGGTCTGAAAAGTTTGCACGATTTCGGAAAACGATTGTAGGGATGCTGCCCTTCATGGCCATGCAGGCATGGACGAGCATCCCGCAAACGATTTCTGAACGATTGGAGACTTGATGGCCCGCCTTCCCCTGCTCGACCTGACCCAGGTCCCCGGCCCGCTGGGCGAACTGCTGCGCTCGCGACCTCCCCTCGACCTGTACCGCGTGCTGCCCCACGCGCCCGCGGTGGCCGAGGGCTTCCTCGGCCTCGGCGGCGCGATCCTGCGCCGCTCGTCGCTGGCGCCTGAATTGCGCGAGCTGGTGATCCTGCGCGTCGGTGCCCTGAGCGATGCCCACTACGAAGTGCACCAGCACCGCCGCGTGGCGCGCGGGCTGGGCATGCCGGAGGAAAAGATCGACGCCGCGCTGGCCGACCCGGCGAGCCCGCTGTTCGACGAGCGCGAGAAGGCGGTGCTGGCCTTCACCGACGCCGTGGTGCGCCAGGTCAAGGCGCCCGAGCCGCTCTACCGGGCACTGGCCGCGCATTGTTCGGCGCAGGAGCAGATGGAGGTGATCGTCACCATCGGCTTCTACATGCTGGTCAGTCGCCTGCTCGAGAACCTGGAGCTCGAGGTGGAGGATGCCCAAGCCGCGCCGCTCACCATCGAGCGTGCGGCCGCGGCGGCGCCGGCTCAGCAGCCGCCCGAGGCCGATCCGCCGCGCCAGCTCTTCGCCCCGGCCCTGGGCCGCGCCCGCCCGGCCGGCCGGCTGGCCGGACGGCGCGTGCTGGTCGTGGGCGGCGGGCAGCGCCGCACCGTCGACGCCGATCCGCCCGTGGGCAACGGCCGCGCGATGACCGTGCTGTTCGCCCGCGAGGGCGCCACGGTGGCCTGCGCCGACCTGGACCTCGCCAGCGCGAAGGAAAGCGTGGACTGGGCCCGGCGAGAAGGCGGCCGTGCCCACGCGCTGCAGGCCGACGTGTCGAAGCCCGAAGAGATCACGCGCCTGGTGCGCGAGGCGAGCGAAGCCATGGGCGGCCTGGACGGGCTGGTGCTCAACGTCGGCATCGGCAACAGCAGCCGCTTCGGCACCGAGACGGCCGAGGCGTGGGACGCGGTGATGGACGTCAACCTGCGCGCGCACATGCTGTGCGCCCAGGCCGCGGCCGCGGTGATGGAGCCCGGCGGCTCGATGGTCTTCGTCTCGTCCACCGCCTCCATCTCGCCCCTGAGCGGGCTGCCGGTGTACGAGTGCTCCAAGGCCGCGCTGGCGGCGCTGTGCCGCTCGACGGCCTATGCCACCCACGGCCAGGGCCTGCGGGCCAACGTGATCGCACCGGGCCTGATCGACACGCCCCTGGGCCGCGACGCCACGCGCAACCGGCCCAACCGCGCGGCGCGGCCGCTGCCCTTCGGACGCCAGGGCACCGGCTGGGAGGTGGCGCACGGCACGCTGTTCCTGCTCTCGTCCGAGTCCTCGTACGTGAACGGGCAGGTGTTGATCGCCGACGGGGGGCTGTCGATCAGCACCGTGCGGCAGCCCGAGGCGGCCTGAGCGCAGCCTGTCGCCCCCGCACCCCGGGCGCTTGCGCGCTCGTCCCAACGACAACGACCAGGAGACACCCATGCCATTTGCTTCAAATCCCCTGCATCGCCGCCGCCTGCTGGCCGTGCTCGGCGCGGCCGGCCTCGTCGGCGCCGCCGGCGCGCGTGCCGAGGGCGCCTGGCCGGCCCGGCCGATCCGCATGGTCGTGCCCAGCGGCGCCGGCAGCGGCGCCGACCTGCTGTGCCGCCTGTTCAGCGATGCGCTGGCCCAGGCGGTCCGCCAGCCCGTGGTGGTGGACAACAGGCCGGGCGCCAACGGCGTGCTGGCCGCCGAGCAGCTCGTGCGGGCCGCACCCGACGGCTACACGCTGGGTTGGCTCAGCTCGTCCTCCACCGTCATCAACCAGGCCGTGCAGCCGAACCTGAGCTTCGATGTCGCCCGCGACACCGTGCCGATCGTCCAGGTCGGCGTGGGTGGCATCGCCCTGGTCGTGACGCCGGACTTCCCGGCGCGCAACCTGCAGGAGTTCGTGGCCGCCGTGAAAGGCCGGCCCGCCGGGGCGCTCAACTACGCGACATGGGGCGTGGGCTCCACCGGGCACCTGGTGATGGAATGGCTCAAGGCCAAGGCCGGACTCGACCTGCGCCACGTGCCCTACAAGACCATGCCGCAGATCTACCAGGACATGCAGGGCGGCAACATCCAGATCGCCTGGGTGGACGTCAGCAGCCTGGTGCCGCTCTTCAAGTCCGGCAAGCTGCGCTGCCTCGCGCTCAGCGGCACGCAGCGCAGCCCGCAGATGCCCGAGGTGCTGACGCTGACGCAGCAGGGCTACCGCTTCGAGGCCGACGCGTGGTACGGCGTCTTCGCGCCCAGGGGCACGCCGGCGGCCGTGGTCGAGGCGGTGAACCGCCATGTGCGCGCCGCACTGGTCGCCCCCGAGCTGAAGGACCGCCGCATGGCCCTGAACCTCGACGACAACACGCCGCAGCGCTCGCCCGAGGAGTTCGGGCGCCTCGTGCGCGACGATCTCAAGTTGTGGCAGGGCATCGCGCGCGATGCCGGCATCAAGCTCGACGCCTGAGCCGCGCCGCGGCCGCGGCACTCAGGCCGGCGCGAACAGGTCGACCCGGTCGGTGATGATGCCGTCGGTGCCCAGATCGATGAGGCGTTGCGCCGCCCACTCGTCGTTGACGGTGTAGCTCAGCGTGCGCAGGCCCGCGGCCTTGGCGGCGGCCACGGTGGCCGCATCCCACAGCGCATGGTTGCAGACGACGGCCTGGCAGCCCAGCGCCCGGGCCGTGTCGAGCCAGCCGTCGTGCAGCGTGTCGAGCAGCAGGCCGCGCGGCAGCTCGGGGGCGGCTTCGCGCGCGGCGGCCAATGCGTCGGGCCTGAAGGAGGTGAGCAGAGGGGGCACGGCCGCGCCCGCCCACAGGGCAGCCGCCTCGCGCGCCACGGCCGCGCCGGTCGCGCCGTCGGTGCCCGGTGTCGGCTTGATTTCGATGTTCAGGAAATGGCCGTTCGCGAGGCAGAAGCGCGCCAGCGCCGCCAGCGTGGGCAGCGGCTCCCCGGCGTGGCGGCGCGAGTGCCAGCCGCCCGCATCGCGCTGCGACAGCATGTGCCAGGGCTGTTCGCCGCCGACGCCGTGGCCGTCGGTGGTGCGGTCCAGCGTGGCGTCGTGCATGAGGAACACCACGCCGTCGCTGCTGAGCTTGGCGTCGCACTCGAACATCCGATAGCCGTGCTCCGCGCCCAGGCGGAAGGCGGCCAGCGTGTTCTCGGGCGCCAGCTTGCCGGCGCCGCGGTGGGCGATCCAGCGCGGGTAGGGCCAATGCGTCGTCATGCGGGTCGGCGGCCGAGCGCCAGGCCGCCCCAAGCCGGCCGCGCCTCCCCCTCGGGGGGTGGCGTTACACGACCGAAGGGCGTGAAAAGCTGGGGGGTCATTCCGCTCTTTTTCCCGAACCGGCGTCGAACCAGTGCAGCTTGTCGGGCCGCGCCGCCATGCGCACGGTGTCGCCGACCTTGGGCGCGCGCTGCGACTCGTCGGCGCGCATGATGATCTGCTCGTCGCCGATGCGGCCATAGATCAGGCGCTCGGCGCCCAGCAGCTCGACCTGCTCGATGTTCACCGTCCAGCCGCTGTCGTCGAGCACGATGTGCTCGGGACGGATGCCCAGGATCTGGCCCGTGCGCACGCCCGGCGCCTGCTTGAGCAGGTTCATCGGCGGCGAGCCGATGAAGCTGGCCACGAAGGTGGTGGCCGGCGTGTTGTAGACCTCCTCGGGCGTGCCGAACTGGTCCATCACGCCGGCGTTCATCACGATGATGCGCTGCGCCAGCGTCATGGCCTCGACCTGGTCGTGGGTGACGAACAGGCTGGTGATGCCCAGCTCGCGGTGCAGCTTCTGGATCTCCAGCCGCGTCTGCGCGCGCAGCTTGGCGTCGAGGTTCGAAAGCGGTTCGTCGAACAGGAAGACCTGCGGCTGGCGCACGATGGCGCGGCCCATCGCCACGCGCTGGCGCTGGCCGCCCGAGAGCTCGCGCGGCTTGCGCTCAAGCAGGTGGCCCAGCTCGAGGATCTTGGCGGCCTTGTCGACGCGCGCCTTGATCTCGGCCTTTGGCACGCCCTGGATGCGCAGGCCGTAGGCCATGTTGTCGAAGTTCGACATGTGCGGGTACAGCGCGTAGTTCTGGAACACCATCGCGATGTCGCGCTGCGCGGGCTCGATGTCGTTGACCACGCGCGAGCCGATGGCGATCTCGCCGGCGGAGATCTCCTCCAGGCCGGCGACCATGCGCAATAGCGTGGACTTGCCGCAGCCCGAGGGGCCGACGATGACGACGAACTCGCCGTCCTTGATGTCGGCGCTCACGCCGTGGATGACCTGGTTGGCCTTGGCGCCCTTGCCGTAGCGCTTGATGACGTTGCGAAGGGAAATACCGGACATGTTCTTTGAGTCTCTCGCGAATGCGTTCTTACTTTTCGGTGTCGACCAGGCCCTTGACGAACCAGCGCTGCATGAGGACCACGACGATGGCCGGCGGGATCAGGGCCAGCATGGCCGTGGCCATGACGAGGTTCCAGTCCACCGCGGCGTCGCCGCTGGCGATCATCCGCTTGATGCCGATCACCACCGGGTACATGTCCTCGGTGGTGGTGGCCAGCAGCGGCCACAGGTACTGGTTCCAGCCGTAGATGAACTGGATGACGAACAGCGCCGCGATCGAGGTCTGCGACAGCGGCACCAGCACGTCCTTGAAGAAGCGCATCGGCCCGGCGCCGTCGATGCGCGCCGCCTCCACCAGCTCGTCGGGCACCGAGAGGAAGAACTGCCGGAACAGGAAGGTCGCCGTGGCCGAGGCGATCAGCGGCACCGTGAGCCCGGCGTAGGTATTGAGCATGTTCAGGTCCGCCAACACCTTGTAGGTGGGCAGGATGCGCACCTCCACCGGCAGCATCAGCGTCACGAAGATCATCCAGAAGACGATCTTCTTGAACGGGAAGCGGAAGTACACGATGGCAAAGGCCGACAGCAGCGAGATGGCGATCTTGCCCAGCGCGATGACCATGGCCGTCACGAAGCTGATCCACATCATGCGGCCCACCACCACGCGGGCGCCCTGGGTGTCGGCACCGGTGAGCGCGGCGGTGTAGTTCTCGACCAGGTGCGAGCCGGGCGTGATGGGCATCGGCACCTTCAGGATCTCGTCGCGCGTGTGGGTGGATGCGACGAAGGCGAGGTAGATCGGGAAGACGACGATCACGATGCCCAGGATGAGCACCAGGTGCGACAGCAGCGTGAGGCCGGGGCGGCGTTCAACCATGACAAGCTTCCATAGGGGACACGCGGCCGATGGCCGCGGAGCAGGCCGTTTCAGCAACACCCGCGCAACTGGCTTTGCCAGGCCGCTGGGTGTGTCCCCTTGAGGGGGTTGGCGGAGCAACACGCAGTGCGCGCAGACTGGGGGTGTTCATCAATATTGGACCTTCTTCTCGACGTAGCGGAACTGGATCACCGTCAAGGCGACGACGATCACCATCAGCACCACCGACTGCGCGGCCGAGCCGCCCAGGTCCAGCGCCTTGAAGCCGTCGTGCCACACCTTGTAGACCAGGATCGAGGTGTCGCGGCCCGGGCCGCCTTCGGTCGTGGCGTGCACGATCGCGAAGGTGTCGAAGAAGGCGTAGACCACGTTGATCACCAGCAGGAAGAAGGTGGTGGGCGACAGCAGCGGCAGCTGGATGCTCCAGAAGCGCCGCCACGGCCCGGCGCCGTCGATGGAGGCGGCCTCGATCAGCGCCTTGGGAATCGACTGCAGCCCGGCGAGGAAGAACAGGAAGTTGTACGAGATCTGCTTCCACACCGCGGCCACCACGATCAGCGTGAGCGCCTGGTTGGAGTTCAGCAGGTGGTTCCAGTCGACGCCGATCTTGCGCAGCCCGTAGGCCACCACGCCGATGCTGGGCGAGAACATGAACACCCACAGCACGCCCGCGATGGCCGGCGCCACCGCGTAGGGAATGATCAGGAAGGTCTTGTAGAACAGGCTGCCGCGCAGGATGCGGTCGGCAAAGATGGCGAGCACCAGCGACAGCGCGATGCCCGAGCCCGCCACCAGCACCGAGAACAGCGCCGTGACCTTGAAGGACTCGATGTAGGCCGGGTCCTCGAACAGCGTCCTGAAGTTGTCCAGCCCGACGAAGGCGACCGAGGTGCCGAAGGCGTCTTCCGACTGCATCGACTGCAGGATGGCCTGGCTGGCCGGCCAGAAGAAGAAGACCAGGATCACCACCATCTGCGGCGCGATGAGCAGCCAGGGCAGCCAGCCGGATCGAAAGAGGACGCGTTTTTCCATGAAGCCTCTGAAAACAAAACCCGCCGGCTGGTGGGCGCGGCGGGGTGCGAGTCTACTGTGCCGTACGCGGCCTCAACTCACCGGCAGGCACCCTCCCCGCGCGGCGGGGAGGGCAAGGTGGCGTGCCACAAAAGCCGCGAAGCGGACAAAGGCGTCAGCCTTTGTTCGCTTTCTGGAAGCGCTCCAGCTGCTCGTCCCCGCGCTTCACGGCCGTGTCCAGCGCTTCCTTGGCGCTCTTCTTGCCGCTCCAGATCTGTTCGGTTTCCTCGTCGACGATGGTGCGGATCTGCACGAAGTTGCCCAGGCGGATGCCGCGCGACTTGTCGGTGGTCTTGCGGATCATCTGCGTCACGGCGACGTCGGTGCCCGGGTTCTTCTGGTAGAAGCCCGAGGCCTCGGTCAGCTTGTAGGCGGCCGTGGTGATCGGCAGGTAGCCGGTGCGCTTGTGGCTCTCGGACTGGACCTTGGTGTCGGACAGGAAGGTGAAGAAGCTGGCCACGCCCTTGTACTTCTCGGGCGACTTGCCGGACATCACCCACAGGCTGGCGCCGCCGATGACGGTGTTCTGCGGCGCACCCTTGACGTCGGGGTAGTAGGGCAGGGTGGAGATGCCGTACTTGAACTTCGCGTCCTTGGCCACGCGCGCGTACAGGCCCGAGGAGGCGGTCATCATGGCGCACTCGCCCGAGGGGAAGGCGGCGTCGGCGGTGTTGTTGCGGCCCTTGTAGACGAAGGTGCCGTCCTTGGCCATCTTGGCCAGGTTCTCGAAGTGCTTGACCTGCAGCGGCGAGTTGAAGGCCAGGCGCGCCTTGGTGCCGCCGAAGCCGTTGTTCTCGCTCGCGTACAGGGTGTTGTGCCAGGTCGAGAAGCTCTCGAGCTGGGTCCAGCTCATCCAGCTGGTGGTGAAGGGGCACTTGTGGCCGCTGGCCTTGAGCTTGTCGGCCGCCGCGAACACTTCGGGCCAGGTGGTGGGCGCCTTCTCGGGGTCCAGGCCGGCCGCCTTGAAGGCGTCCTTGTTGTAGTAGAAGATGGTCGTCGAGCTGTTGAAGGGGAAGCTCAGCATCTGGCCGTTGGGCGCGGTGTAGTAGCCGGCCACGGCAGGGATGTACACGCTGGGGTCGAACTTGGCGCCGCCCGTGGTCATGACTTCGCCGACCGGCTTGATCGCGCCCTTGGACGCCATCATGGTCGCGGTGCCCACTTCGAAGACCTGCAGGATGTCCGGTGCGTTGCCGGCGCGGAAGGCAGCAATGGCGGCGGTCATCGACTCGTCGTACTGGCCCTTGTAAGTGGGCACCACCTTGTAGTCCTTCTGGCTCTCGTTGTACTGCTTGGCCAGGTCGTTGACCCATTCGCCGAGCGGGCCGCTCATGGAGTGCCACCACTGGATCTCGGTCTGGGCGTGCGCCGGGAGGGCGAACGCGACGGCCAGTGCGGCGGCCGAGGTGAGCGTGTTGAATCGCATGCAAAGACTCCTGCTGAAAATGACAAAGCCGCGCATGCTATTCGCTTTGTGTGACAGCGCGGCGGCGGGTGTTTGTCGCACGGGCCACCCCCGGATGCGAAGGGGGGAAACCCTTTTTCGGTGCACGCCTGTCGCTGGCGCGGCACGCCAGCGGGCCGGCCTCGGCCAATAGCCGCACCGGGAGTGTGCTGCGGCGCACCATGCTAGGCTGATCGATTCCTCCATTCCCTCACTGGCTTCGTATCGGGCCGCCGGCGTCATGACCAAGACCTCCCTGGACAAGAACAAGATCAAGTTCCTGCTGCTGGAGGGCATCCACCCCTCGGGCGTGGAGCTGATCCGGTCCGCGGGGTACACGCAGGTCGAGACGCTGACCGGGGCGCTCGAAGGCGAGGAACTGAAGGCCAAGGTGGCCGACGTTCATTTCCTGGGCATCCGCTCGCGCACGCAGCTCACGGCCGACGTGTTCGCCGCCGCGCCCAAGCTGGTGGCGGTGGGTGCCTTCTGCATCGGCACCAACCAGATCGACCTGGGGTCGGCGCGCGAGCATGGCGTGGCCGTGTTCAACGCGCCGTACTCCAACACCCGCTCGGTGGCCGAGCTGGTGCTGGCCGAGGCGATCCTGCTGCTGCGCGGCGTGCCCGAGAAGAGCGCCGTCGCGCACCGCGGTGGCTGGCTCAAGTCGGCCGAGAACGCCTTCGAGATCCGCGGCAAGACGCTGGGCATCGTGGGCTACGGTTCCATCGGCGCGCAGCTGTCGGTGCTGGCCGAGGCACTGGGCATGCACGTGGCCTTCTACGACGTGGTGACCAAGCTGCCGCTGGGCAACGCGCGGCAGGTGCGCAGCCTGCACGAGCTGCTGGGCCAGAGCGACATCGTGACGCTGCACGTGCCGGAGCTGCCGTCCACGCAGTGGATGATCGGCACGGCCGAGATCGCGGCGATGAAGCCGGGCGCGATCCTGATCAACGCCTCGCGCGGGACGGTGGTCCAGATCGAGGCGCTGGCCGAGGCCCTGAAGGCAAAGAAGCTGCTGGGCGCGGCGATCGACGTGTTCCCGACCGAACCCAAGAGCAACAAGGACGAGTTCCAGTCGCCGCTGCGCGGGCTGGACAACGTGATCCTGACGCCGCACATCGGCGGCTCGACGATGGAGGCGCAGGCCAACATCGGGGTCGAGGTGGCGGAGAAGCTGGTGAAGTACAGCGACAACGGCACGACGACCAGCAGCGTGAATTTCCCCGAGGTGGCGCTGCCCGCGCACCCTGGCAAGCATCGGCTGCTGCACGTGCACCACAACGTGCCGGGCGTGCTGTCGGCGATCAACCAGGTGTTCGCGGACCACCACATCAACATCTCCGCGCAGTACCTGCAGACCAACGAGAAGGTCGGCTACGTGGTGACCGACATCGACGCCGCGTCGTCCGACGTGGCACTCGAGGCGCTGGCCAAGGTGCCGGGGACGATTCGCAGCCGGGTGCTGTTCTGAAGCTGAGTTCCAGATCGTCACGTTTGTGACGAGTTTGGGCGCAACGCCCAGTGGGCGGGCGCTGGCAGGCGATTGCATCGCTTGGGGCTCTTCGGCTGGCCGGCATGAGCGCCGTGGGCCTGAACCCGGCCGGCGGCGCCGGTCTGCGTTCTCCGGCGCTGGCTCGCGCTGACCGTCGTGCGGCGCTGCGGATGTGCTCGCCTGGAATCGACGTGCTTGAGGGACTGCACGGCGCCGCGAATGGCGCCTGCGCCCGCACACCGGCACCACCGGCCTGGACGGTGGGGTTGATCGGCCGGCATGACGCGGGCGCGTTCCGGTTGGGTCCCGCCTCTTCTCTGCCCCTCCCCTCCAACCTTTGCTCTTGCCCCACCCGTTCGGGTTGAGCTTGTCGAAACCCTGCGCAACGCTTCAGCGCACACCCCCGCAGAGCCAAGCTCCGGCCTGCAGCGCGATCGCGAACTCCGGCCAACCATAGGCAGCCAGGGTCCCGATCGCCGCGGCACCCAGCACCAGGGCACAGGCGAGGCGCGAGAAGACCCTCATGCCGGCTGCCCTTCAGGCACGGCCGCCCGCCGCTCCCGCACCGGCAGGTTGGCCACCGCCGACACCAGCCCCAGCACGCAGGCCAGCGCCCACACCAGCGCATAGCTGCCCGTCGCGTCGAACACCAGCCCGCCCAGCCACACCCCCAGGAAGCTGCCGATCTGGTGCCACAGGAAGACGAAGCCGAACAGCGTCGTGATGTAGCGCATGCCGAACAGCTGGCTCAGCAGCCCATTCGTCAGGGGCAGCGTGCCCAGCCACAGGAAGCCCATCACGGCCGCGAACACGTACACCGACACCGCCGTCGTCGGCAGCGTCACGAACAGCGCGATCGCCAGCGTGCGCGCCGTGTACAGCGCCGCCAGCAGGTGCTTGCGCTGCCAGCGCGCCGCCCAGGCGCCGAACAGGTAGGTGCCGGCGATGTTCGTCAGCGCCACCAGGCCCAGCGCGGTGGCCGCCACCTGCGGTCCCAGCCCGCGACCCGCCAGGTAGGCCGGCAGGTGCGTCGCGATGAAGGCCAGGTGGAAGCCGCAGGACAGGAAACCCAGCCCGATCAGCCAGAAGTCCCGGTCGCCGAAGGCCTGCCGCAGCGCGGCGCCCAGGGCTGGGGGCGGGGCTGCGGTGGCGGGTGTCGCCGGCGCCACCGGCCGGCCCGCGCCCAGCGCCAGCGGCAGCATCGCGGCCAGCAGCGTGGCCGCCACCAGGATCGCGCTCGACCAGCCCAGCGCGTCGATGAGCTTCTGGTTCAGCGGCAGCATCACGAACTGCCCCGCGCCGCCGAAGGCACCCACGATGCCGAGCGCGCGCGGGCGCTGTGCATCGCTCACCGCCTTGCCCGCCGCGCCGTAGACGATACCGAAGCCGGTGCCGCTCAGGCCCAGGCCCACCAGCACGCCCGCCACCGTCGCGAAGGCCCAGCCGCTGGACGCGAAAGGTATCGCCGCCAGCCCGGCCACGTAGAGCACGGCGCCTCCCAGCATCACCCGGCGCGGGCCGTGCTGGTCGGCCAGCATGCCGCTGAAGGGCTGCGCCAGGCCCCACACGAGGTTCTGCAGCGCGATGGCGAAGGAGAACGTGGCGCGGTCCCAATCGAAGCTGCCGCTGACCGGCAGCACGTACAGGCCGAAGGCATGCCGCTGACCCAGGCTGAGAAAGAGCACGAGCCCCGCGCAGGCGATGACCCAGGCGGCGCGGCGGTCGAGGCCGTGCGAGAGCTGTGCCGGCGATGCCGGCGTGAGCGGCGCAGGCGCGGAGGAGGGATGATGTGCGGCTGTCATGGTGCGTCGGCCATTCTGGGAACCCCCGCCGCGCCGTGGCGCGAAACATTCTCAGAGCTGCCATTCCCGCACCGCATGTCCTCTCAAGAAAATGCCGGGCCGCCCCAACTTTTCGTGCCCCATTCGGGGGGCGGGCGGGGCGCAGCCCGGCCCTGGGGGCGCTCGTTGCCCAGCGCCCTGTTGCGAAGCCTCTCGCTCGACGCCCTGCGCGGGTTCGAGAGCGCGGCGCGCCTGCTCAGCTTCACCGCGGCGGCCGAGGAACTGAGCCTGACCCAGTCGGCCGTCAGCAAGCAGGTCAAGGCGCTGGAGGATGCGCTGGGCGCGCCGCTCTTCGTGCGCGGGGCGCGGGGCCTGGTGCTGACGGGCGAGGGCGCCGTGCTCTTCGACGGCGTGGGCGACGCGCTGGCGCGCCTGGCCCTCACCGTGGAGCGCGTGCAGCGCGGCGCCAGCCCGGCGCGGGCGCGCATCGCGGTCACCACCTCGCCGTCCTTCGCCAGCCTGTGGCTGGTGCCGCGGCTGCCGGCCTTCCAGGCGCGACATCCGGGCGTCGACATCGACGTCGACAGCTCGACGCAGAACCTCCAGCTCGAACGCACCGGCGTGGACGTCGCGATCCGCCTCACCCGCTCCGAGGACCTGCCCGCCGGCGAGGTGCCGCTGCTGCGCCAGCGCGCCATGCTGGTCGCCACGCCCGAGCTGGCCGCGCGCATTGCCACGGCGGCCGACCTGGGGCAGGAGGCGCTGCTGGTCTTCAGCCAGGCGGGCGAGCGCTTCTCCCAGCTGTCGTGGGCGCGCTGGCACCAGCGCCTGGGCGTCGTGCCGCCGCCCAATCAGGCGCGCTCGCATTTCTCGCAGTACGAGGACCTGCTGCGCGCCTGTGCCCAGGGCATGGGCGTGGCCATCGGCCTCACGCCGCTGGTGGCGCCGCGCCTGGCCAGCGGCGAGCTGGCGGTGGTGCTGCCGCAGCACGCGGTCGACGGGCCCTTCTACCGGCTCCTGGTGGCGCCGGCGGCCGCGCAGCGGCCCGAGGTGCAGGCCTTCTGCGACTGGGCGCGCGAGGCGATGGCGGCCGAGGGCGCGAACGCCGCAGCGCCCGCACCGCCGCATTCTTCATGAGCCGTTTCGGGCTGCAGCGCCCGCCGTGCTTGCGCGGGTAGCTATTATTTTCATAGCGATTCGGTCGGGCCGGGAGCGCGCCGGCGGCTCGGCGGCCGGCGCCGGCCCGGCCCGATGACCCGCTTCGCCCCCCGCGCGGGGTGCGGGACCTAAAATCCCCGGCCCGGTTCATGGGCGCGCGGCGCCTTGCCGTGGCCCTGCTGCCTTCCCCCGATGAATGCCCCGACCGCGTTGAACGCGCTGCTGTCGCAGGCCGCCGAGCCGGCCCGCCTGCGCGAGATCCCGTACAACTACACCAGCTTCTCCGACCGCGAGATCGTCATCCGCCTGCTCGGCAGCCGCGGCTGGCAACTGCTGCAGAGCCTGCGCGAGGAACGTCGCACCGGCCGCTCCGCCCGCATGCTGTACGAGGTGCTGGGCGACATCTGGGTGGTGCAGCGCAACCCCTACCTGATCGACGACCTGCTGGACAACCCGCGCCGCCGCGGCCAGCTGGTCGATGCCCTGAAGCACCGCCTGGCCGAGGTGCAGAAACGCCGCACGCCGCAGGACGATGCCCAGCGCGACGCGCTGGTCGGCGAGCTCTGCACCCTGGCGCAGCAGGCCATCGCGCAGTTCGACCGCTCCTTCGACGAGATCGCCGGCCTGCGCCGCCAGGCCCGCAAGGTGCTGGGCCGGCTCACGGCCAAGGACAACATCAAGTTCGACGGCCTCTCGCGCGTGGCCCACGTGACCGACGCGACCGACTGGCGCGTCGAGTACCCCTTCGTCGTCCTCACCCCCGACACCGAGGCCGAGATGGCGCGCCTGGTGGCCGGCTGCTTCGAGCTGGGGCTGACCATCATCCCGCGCGGCGGCGGCACCGGCTACACCGGCGGCGCCATCCCGCTGACCTGGAAGAGCGCGGTCATCAACACCGAGAAGCTCGAGGCGATGACCGAGGTCGAGATGAAGGTGCTGCCGGGCCTGGACGGCCGCGAGGTGCCGACGATCTGGACCGAGGCCGGCGTCGTCACCCAGCGCGTGGCCGACGCGGCCGAGCGCGCCGGCTACGTCTTCGCGGTCGATCCGACCTCGGCCGAGGCCTCCTGCGTGGGTGGCAACGTCGCCATGAACGCGGGGGGCAAGAAGGCCGTGCTGTGGGGCACGGCGCTGGACAACCTCGCCTCCTGGCGCATGGTCACGCCGCAGGCCGAGTGGCTCGAAGTCACGCGCGTCGGCCACAACCTGGGCAAGATCCACGACGCCGAGAGCGCCGTGTTCGAGCTGCAGTACTTCGCTGCCGACGGCCGCACGCCGCTGCGCACCGAGCGGCTGGAGATCGCCGGCAAGACCTTCCGCAAGGAAGGCCTGGGCAAGGACGTGACCGACAAGTTCCTGTCGGGCCTGCCGGGCATCCAGAAGGAAGGCTGCGACGGCCTCATCACCAGCTGCCGCTGGGTGGTGCACCGCATGCCGGCGCACACGCGCACCGTGTGCCTGGAGTTCTTCGGCAACGCCAAGGACGCGGTGCCCTCGATCGTCGAGATCAAGGACTTCATGTTCGCCGAGCAGAAGCGCAGTGGCGTGCTGCTGGCCGGCCTGGAGCACCTGGACGACCGCTATCTCAAGGCGGTGGGCTACGCCACCAAGAGCAAGAAGCATGGCGGCGGCCTGCCGAAGATGGTGCTCTTCGGCGACATCGCGGGCGACGACGCCGACGCGGTGGCGCGCGTGACCAGCGAGGTGGTGCGCATCGCCAACTCTCGCTCGGGCGAAGGCTTCATCGCCATCAGCCCCGAGGCGCGCAAGAAGTTCTGGCTCGACCGCAAGCGCACGGCCGCCATCAGCCGCCACACCAACGCCTTCAAGATCAACGAAGACGTGGTGATCCCGCTGCCGCGCATGGCCGAATACACCGACGGCATCGAGCGCATCAACATCGAGCTGTCGCTGCGCAACAAGATCGCGCTGGCCAACGAGCTCGAGGCCTTCCTCTCGCGCGGCAACCTGCCGCTGGGCAAGACCGACGACGCGCACGAAATCCCCTCGGCCGAGCTGCTCGAAGGCCGCGTGCAGCAGGCCATCGCGCTGGTGCGCGAGGTGCGTGCGCGCTGGATGAGCTGGCTGGGTGACGTGGAATCGCTGTTCCCCCAGCTGCAGGACCATTCGCTGCGCGCGAGCTGGAAGACCGAGATCAAGGCGCCGCTGGCGCAGATCTTCTCGGGTGCCGAGTTCGCGCCCATCCTGGCTGAATGCAACGCCATCCACCAGCGCGTGCTCAAGGGCCGCGTGTGGGTCGCGCTGCACATGCACGCCGGCGACGGCAACGTGCACACCAACATCCCCGTCAACAGCGACAACTACGAGATGCTGCAGACCGCGCACGAGGCGGTGGAGCGCATCATGAAGCTGGCGCGCAGCCTGGACGGCGTGATCTCGGGCGAGCACGGCATCGGCATCACCAAGCTGGAGTTCCTGACGGACGAGGAGCTGGCGCCCTTCGCGCAGTACAAGCGGCAGGTCGACCCCGAGGGCCGCTTCAACCGCGGCAAGCTGCTGCGCGACGGCTCGCATGCGCTGGAGGCCGACCTCACCAGCGCCTACACGCCCAGCTTCGGCCTCATGGGCCACGAGTCGCTCATCATGCAGCAGAGCGACATCGGCGCCATCGCCGATTCGGTCAAGGATTGCCTGCGCTGCGGCAAGTGCAAGCCGGTGTGCGCCACCCACGTGCCGCGCGCCAACCTGCTCTACAGCCCGCGCAACAAGATCCTTGCCACCTCGCTGCTGGTCGAGGCCTTCCTGTACGAGGAGCAGACGCGCCGCGGCGTGTCGATCAAGCACTGGGAGGAGTTCGAGGACGTGGCCGACCACTGCACGGTGTGCCACAAGTGCCTCACGCCCTGCCCGGTGAAGATCGACTTCGGCGACGTGTCGATGAACATGCGCAACCTGCTGCGCAAGATGGGGCAGAAGAGCTTCCGCCCCGGCAACGCGGCGGCCATGTTCTTCCTCAACGCCACCAACCCGACGACGATCAAGGCCGTGCGCACCGGCATGGTCGAGGTGGGCTTCAAGGCCCAGCGCCTGGCCAACGACTTCTTCCGCCTCCCGGCCCGCAAGCAGACCGCGCACCCGCCCGCCACCCTGGGACCGGCGCCGATCAAGGAGCAGGTCATCCACTTCGTCAACAAGAAGATGCCCGGCGGGCTGCCCAAGAAGACCGCGCGCGCGCTGCTGGACATCGAGGATGCGGATTACGTGCCGATCATCCGCAACCCGAAGGCCACCACCTCCGAGACGGAGGCGGTCTTCTACTTCCCGGGCTGCGGCTCGGAGCGGCTGTTCTCGCAGGTGGGCCTGGCCACGCAGGCGATGCTGTGGCACGCCGGCGTGCAGACCGTGCTGCCGCCGGGCTACCTGTGCTGCGGCTACCCGCAGCGCGGCTCGGGCCAGTTCGACAAGGCCGAGCAGATGATCACCGACAACCGGGTGCTCTTCCACCGCGTCGCCAACACGCTCAACTACCTCGACATCAAGACCGTGGTGGTGAGCTGCGGCACCTGCTACGACCAGCTGCAGGGCTACCAGTTCGACAAGATCTTCCCCGGCTGCCGCATCATCGACATCCACGAGTACCTGCTGGAAAAGGGCGTCAAGCTCGAGGCCAACGCCTCGGCCTACCTGTACCACGACCCCTGCCACACGCCCATGAAGCTGCAGGACCCGATGAAGACGGTGAAGTCGCTGGTCGGCGAACAGGTGCTCAAGAGCGACCGCTGCTGCGGCGAATCGGGCACGCTGGGCGTCTCGCGGCCCGACATCTCGACCCAGATCCGCTTCCGCAAGGAAGAGGAACTGAAGAAGGGCGAGGCCGCCCTGCGCGCGAAGGCGGGCCTGGGCGAGAAGGAGAACGTGAAGATCCTCACCAGCTGCCCGAGCTGCCTGCAGGGCCTCTCCCGCTACGGCAACGACCTCAACAACGGCCTGCTCGAGGCCGACTACATCGTGGTCGAGATGGCGCGCCAGATCCTCGGCGAGGACTGGATGCCGAAGTATGTGCAGGCCGCCAACCAGGGCGGCATCGAGCGGGTGCTGGTGTGAGCGCCGAGTTCCGTGCGCCGGCCGATCCGGTGCCCGGTTGCCCGCTCTGCGAAGCGGCGGGCGGGCGCCTGCTGTTCGACGGCCCGTCGTTCCGGGTGATCCATGCCACGGAGGCCGGCTTCCCGGCCTTCTACCGCGTCGTCTGGCGCGACCATGCGCGTGAGTTCACCGACCTGACGCCCGGCGATCGCGTGCTGTGCATGGAGGCCGTCGCCGCCCTGGAGGAGACGCTGCGCGAGCACCTGGCCCCGACCAAGGTCAACGTCGCGGCGCTGGGCAACGCGGTGCCGCACCTGCACTGGCACGTCATCGCGCGCTTCGACTGGGACAGCCACTACCCGGCCCCGGTCTGGGCGCCGGCGCAGCGCGGGGTGCCGGCGCAGCGCCTGCAGGCCGTGCAGGCCCTGCTGCCGGCGGCCGAGGCGCAGATGGCAGCCCGGCTGGCGGCGCTGCGCGGCAGGGGCTGACCCGCGAAAGCGGGCCTTTCGCCCAAGCTGGCAAGGTGCGTGCATGCGTGCACGCCCACCCGCCTTT
>SCOE01000058.1 GCA_005503065.1 Comamonadaceae bacterium ALPHA2B | reverse complement strand
GGTGCAGGGGGCGGCGGCGGTGCCACGGCCGTGCGCTGCGCGGCCTGCTGGGTCGTGGACGACCAGATCTCCGCCTCGATCGCGTCGTCGTCGCCCTCGCGCTTCCACCGCACGCCCCAGGTCAGGGCCGCGATGAGCAGCGCATGCGCGATCAGCGCCAGCACCAGGGCGCGCATCGTGCCGCGCTGAGGCGGCGGGGCGAATTCGGGGCGGTCGGCGACGAGCGACATGCGTGCGTTCGGCTCCCGGCCTCAGCGGCGCCCGCCGGTGGTCTGCACCGACAGGCCCACGCGCTCGATGCCGGCGCGCTTGAGCTGGTTCATGGTGGCGACGACGGTCTCGTACTTGACCGACTTGTCGGCGCTGATGACCACCGGCCGCTGGTCGTCGCCGCCCTGGGCGGCCTTCACGGCCTGGCCGATCTGGTTCATCGGGATCTGCTGCGCGGGCATGGCGCCGGTCGAGTCCTTCTTGAACTCGATCACGTCGTCGTTCTTGACCACGATCTCCAGCGGCTTGTCGGGCTGCTTGTTGGCGCGGTCGACGCTGGGCAGGTTGATCACGCTCGGCGTGATGAGCGGGGCCGTGACCATGAAGATGATCAGCAGCACCAGCATCACGTCGATGAACGGGACCATGTTGATCTCGTTGATCGTGCGGCGTCCGCGGCCGCGGGAGGAGACGGCGGGCATGGCAGGACTCTCCGGGGCTCAGTGGCCCGAGGCCGCGCTGCTCTGCGTCGCGTGGGCGCTGGCAGCCGACAGGTTGCGCTGCAGGATGTTGGAGAACTCCTCGATGAAGGTCTCCAGGGCAATGGCGATCTTGTCGATCTCGCGCGCGAAGCGGTTGTAGCCCACGACGGCCGGGATGGCGGCGAACAGGCCGATCGCGGTGGCGACCAGCGCCTCGGCGATGCCGGGTGCGACGGTGGACAGCGTCACCTGCGCCAGTGCGGCCAGGCCGGTGAAGGCATGCATGATCCCCCACACCGTGCCGAACAGGCCCACGTAAGGCGACACCGAGCCGACCGTGGCGAGGAAGGACAGGTTCGATTCGGCGGCGTCCATCTCGCGCTGGAAGCTCGCGCGCATCGCGCGGCGGGCGCCGTCGAGCAGGGTGCCGGCATCGCTGATGTGGCGCTCGCGCAGCTTCTGGTACTCGCGCATGCCGGAGGCGAAGATGCGCTCCATCGGGCCGGCGAACTTGGCGTTCTGCGCCGCCGAGGCGAAGAGTTCGTTCAGGCTGGTGCCCGACCAGAACTCGCGTTCGAAGTCCTCGTTCAGTGCGCGCATGCGCTTGAGGGCGAAGAACTTGCGGATGATCGCGGCCCAGCTGGCTACCGAGATCACGACCAGCAGCAGCACGACGAGCTGCACCGCGAGGCTGGCATGCAGGAGGAGGGTGGTGATCGACAGGTCTTGGTTCATGGCATGAAAGGGTCGGACGCGAAGCGGGCCGGCATGGTGGCGCTCAGGACAGCAGGCTCACGCGCGCCGGGCGCTGCGCATCCCTGGGAGACATGGAGCCGAGAAAACGTTCGAGGGTTCCCACCAGTTCGGTGGGCATGCGCGCGGGCCGCATGCGGCCTGCATCCACCCAGCCGATGCGGATGGAGCCTTCGCACAGGAGCGTATTGTGCTCTGTTTTTGATAGCACACGCTGGTCGATGATCATCGAGGCCGGCCCGATCTGCTGCAGCGCGGCCGTGACCAGCAGCTCGTCGTCGAGGCGGGCCGGGCGGTGGTACTTGAGCCGGGTTTCGCTGACGACGAACATGCCGCCGCTGCGCTCGCGCAGCACGCGCTGCTCGATGCCCATGGAACGCAGCCACTCGGTGCGGGCGCGTTCCATGAACCTGAGGTAGTTGGCGTAGAAGACGATGCCCCCGGCGTCGGTGTCTTCCCAGTACACGCGCAGCGGCAGCGCGAAGCTGTCGGTGCTCATTGGACTACCCTCCGTGCTGCGCACTGCGGGTGCGAGCGCCTCCGGAGCGGCCGAGCGGCGCTCATGCCGTCAACCCCTTCAGCCGCGCCGCGGCCTCTTGCAGGTGGGCCATCGAGCTGGCGGTGGAGAAGCGCACGAAGCGCCGCGTCTCGGCCGTGCCGAAGTCGCGCCCGGGCGTGATCGCGACGTGGGCGCGCTTCATCAGCTCGAAGGCGAAGTCCCAGCTCGTGTCCGCGCCCTTGATGCCCAGGCGCTCGGCCAGCGCGCTGCAGTCGGCCCAGGCGTAGAAGGCGCCGTCCGGCACGACCGGGACATGCAGGCCCGCTGCCTGCAGTTGCGGAATGAACCAGTCGCGCCGTGCCCTGAACTCGGCGCGGCGGCGTTCGTACTCGGCAATGCTCTCGGCTTCGAAGCAGGCGAGGGCGGCGTACTGGGAGACGGTGCTCGCGCAGATGAACAGGTTCTGCGCCAGCCGCTCGACCACCGGCACCAGCGTCTCGGGCACCACCAGCCAGCCCAGGCGCCAGCCGGTCATGTTGAAGTACTTGCTGAAGCTGTTGATGCTGATGAGCTGGTCGTCGATGGCCAGCGCGCTCTGGCCGAAGGCGTCATCGAGTCCTGGTGCCCCCATGCTCGGCACTGGCGTGTCCTCGCTGCCCCCCGAGGGGGCGCCGGCTTGCTCGGGGCGGCCCAGCGCGGCGCCGTAAGAGAGCCCCAGGTAGATCTCGTCGATCAGCGTGATGCCGCCACGGCGGCGCACGACCTCGTGGATGCGGCGCAGCTCGTCGGGCGCGATCGAGGTGCCGGTCGGGTTCGACGGCGAGGCGAGCAGCACGCCACGCGTCTTCTCGGTCCAGGCCGCCTCCACCTTGTCGGCGCTGAGCTGGTAGCGCTCGGAGGCCGTGGTGGGCACCAGCACGGCGGTGCCTTCGGCGGCGCTCACGAAGTGCCGGTTGCAGGGGTAGCTCGGGTCCGGCATCAGGATCTCGTCGCCCGCCTCGATCAGGGCCAGGCAGGCCAGCTGCAGCGCGGCCGAAGCCCCGGCCGTGACCACGATGCGGCGCGCCGGCACCTGCAGGCCGAAGCGCTGCGCATACCAGCCGCTGATGCGCTCGCGCAGCGCCTCCAGCCCGGTCGCCTGCGTGTACTGGGTGGCACCGGCACGCACGGCGCGTGCCGCAGCTTCCTGCACGAGCGGCGGCGCGGTGAAGTCGGGCTCGCCGATGTTCAGGAAGATCATCGGCTGCTCGGTGTGGGCCACCTCGCGCGCCAGCACGCCGGCGGCCTTGGCGACCTCCATCACGTAGAAGGGCTCGATGCGCTGGGCGCGGGACGCGATCCGCATGGTGCGTCCGTCCCTCAGCCGCGCAGCTTGCCGGCGGCGCGGTCGGCCTCGACCTCGGGCGCGCGCAGCTTCGGCGCCAGGCCGTTGAGCACACCGTTCACGTACTTGTGGCCATCGGTACCGCCGAACTCCTTGGCCAGTTCCACGCATTCGTTGATGACCACGCGCCACGGCACGTCGGCGCAGTGGCGGAATTCGTAGACGCCGATCCACATCACCGCATGTTCGATGGGCGAGATCTCCTCGAGCTTGCGATCCAGCAGCGGCGCGATGAGGCCGTCGAGTTCCGCCGACTCGCGGATCGAGCCGTGCAGCAGTGCGTCGTAGTGGGCCGAGTCGGCCTTGTGGAAGCCGGAGAGGTCGCGCGTGAAGGCGTCGATGGACTCGGGGTCGTTGCGTCCGACGAGGTGCTGGTACAGCGCCTGGACGGCGAACTCGCGCGCCCGCGTGCGGGCCGAGCGGGACGAGGCCTTGCGCGGCGCGCCGGCACGTGGGGGCGTGGCCTCGCTCATGCCGCAGCCGCCAGGCTCTTCACGAGCAGGGCCATCTCGACGGCGACCTGTGCGGCATCACGGCCCTTGTCGGTCTGGCGGGCCACGGCCTGCTCGAGGTTCTCCGTCGTCAGGATGGCGTTGGCGATCGGGATATGGTGGTCGAGGCCGATGCGGGTCACGCCGGTGCCCGATTCGTTGGCCACCAGCTCGAAGTGGTAGGTCTCGCCGCGGATGATGCAGCCCAATGCCACCAGCGCGTCGTAGCCGCCACGCCGGGCCATGGCCTGCAAGGCCAGCGGCACTTCGAGTGCACCCGGCACCAGCTGGTGGTCGATGCGATCGGCCTTCACGCCGAGCTTGCCCAACTCGGCCAGGCAGGCCGACGCCAGCGCGTTCGTGATGTCTTCGTTGAAACGGGCCTGCACGATGCCGATGCGCAGGCTGCTGCCGTCGAGCGGACCGGCCGCTCCCTTGTTGGCGTTGAGCATTTTTTTGGAGGTCTATTCTTTGGTGATGTAGCCGGCGATCTCGAGGCCGTAGCCTGCCGCCATGCTGGGCATGCGCCGCGGCGTGCCCATGAGTTGCATCTTCTGCACGCCGCACTCGCGCAGCACCTGAGCACCCACGCCGTAGCTGCGCAGGTCCATGCGGCCGCGCTCGGGGGCCTGCGCCGGCCGGGCCGTGCCCTCGAATTGAGCGAGCAGCTCGGCGGCGCTTTCGCCGCAGTTGAGCAGCACGGCCACGCCCTTGCCTTCGGCCGCGATGTGGGCCAGGCTGGCGTCGAGGCTCCAGGAATGCATCGGGCGCTCGAGTTCCAGCGCGTCCAGCACCGAGAGTGGCTCGTGCACGCGCACGGGGATCACCTCGTCGGCATCCCACTGGCCGCGCACCAGCGCGAGATGCACGCCGTGGCTGGGCTTGTCCTTGAAGGCATGCAGCGTGAACCAGCCGTGCGTGGTGCGGATCTCGCGGCTGCCGACGCGCTCGACCAGCGTCTCGGTGCGGCTGCGGTATTCGATGAGCGCGGCGATGGTGCCGATCTTCAGGCCGTGCTCGGCCGCGAACAGCTGCAGGTCGGGAAGGCGGGCCATGGTCCCGTCCTCGTTCATCACCTCGCAGATGACCGAGGCGGGCGAGCAGCCGGCCATGGCGGCCAGGTCGCAGCCGGCCTCGGTGTGGCCGGCGCGCATCAGCACGCCGCCATCGACCGCCTGCAGCGGGAAGATGTGGCCGGGCTGCACCAGATCGGCGGCGACGGCATTCGGTGCGACCGCCGCCTGCACGGTGCGGGCACGGTCGGCGGCGGAGATGCCGGTGGTCACGCCTTCGGCGGCTTCGATCGATACGGTGAATGCGGTCGAGTGCTTGGCACCGTTGCGCGTCACCATGGGCGGCAGGCTCAGGCGCTCGCACATCTCGCGCGAGAGCGTGAGGCAGATCAGGCCGCGGGCGTGGCGGGCCATGAAGTTGATCGCCTGCGGCGTGATGTGGTCAGCCGCGATGACGATGTCGCCCTCGTTCTCGCGGTCTTCCTCGTCGACCAGGATGACCATGCGGCCGGCCCGCATGTCGGCCACGATCTCCTCGACCGAGGAGATGGGGGCGGCTTCGACGGGCGCCTTGCGGCCGGCGGCGAGGTTCAGGGAAGTGACGGAGGCATTCATGGCTGCAGGCCGGTGGTGGGCAGGACGCCCGCCTGGAGCATGCGCTCCACGTAGCGGGCAACGGTGTCGATCTCGAGGTTCACGCGGCTGCCGGTGCGCAACTGCCCCAGTCCGGTGTTTTCCACGGTGTGGGGAATGAGGTTGATGCTGATCTCGGTGCCGTCGGCGGCGTCCTTGACGCTGTTGACCGTGAGGCTGACGCCGTTGACGGTGATGGAGCCCTTGTAGGCCAGGAAGCGGGCGAGGGGGGGCGGGGCCACCACGCGCAGTTCCCAGCTCTCTCCCTGTGGCGCGAAGTGGCTGACGGTGCCGATGCCGTCGACATGCCCCGAGACGATGTGGCCGCCGAGCCGGTCGTGGGCGCGCAGCGCCTTCTCGAGGTTGACCGCAGCGCCGGCATCGGCCAGGCCGGCGGTCTTGTCCAGCGATTCGGCGGAGATGTCGATGGTGAACTGGCTGGCGGCGGGGTCGAAGCCCGTGACCGTCATGCAGGCGCCGTTGAGCGCGATGCTGTCACCGAGCCCCACGTCGTCCAGGTAACCCGGCGGCGCCGAGATGGCCAGGCGCTTGCCGTGGGCGGAGGAGGAGCCGAGGTCGTGGACGGCGGCGATGCGCCCCACGCCGGTAATGATGCCGGTGAACATAACCCGGCATTTTCGCAGAGAAGCGGAACGCTGCCCCGGGCAAACCCTAGAAGGCGTCTCGGCCGGTCACTCGCGCGACGATGCGCAGGTCGTCGCCCAGGCGGTCCACGGAGCGGAATTCCAGGGGCAGCGCGCCCGAGAGCGAGCTCAACGGCCCTTCGGCGAAGGCGTTGGAGGCTATGCCCAGTCCATCGCCGAGCAGCTTGGGTGCGAAGTACAGGAGCAGTTCGTCGACCAGGCCTTCGCGCAGCAGCGAGCCGTTGAGCTTGTGGCCGGCCTCGACGTGCAGTTCGTTCACTTCACGCCGCGCCAGGTCGGCCATGAGTGCCGCGAGGTCCACCTTGCCCTGTGCGTTCGGCAGGTAGGTGATCGTTGCACCGCGGGCTTCGAGCGCTGTTGCTTTGGTATCGTTTCGGGCTGCAGCGTAAATCCAGACTGGACGAGGTGCTATGAAAATGTGAGCGCCCGGTGGTGTCTGGAGCTGGCTGTCGACCACCACGAGCTGGGGCTGTCGGGAGGTCTGTGCATGCCGGACATCCAGGCGAGGGTTGTCGTCCAGCACCGTGCCCACCCCCGTGAGGATCGCGCTGGCGCGGGCGCGCCAGGCATGGCCGTCGGCGCGCGCGGCGTCGCCGGTGATCCACTGGCTGGCGCCATTGGGCAGCGCGGTCTTGCCGTCGAGTGAGGCGGCCGCCTTGAGCCGCACCCACGGGGTCTTGCGCACCATGCGGCTGAAGAAGCCGATGTTCAGCTCGCGCGACTCGGCCGCGCCCGGGCCGACCTCCACCTCGACCCCCGCCGCCCGCAGCCGCTCGAAGCCCTGGCCGGCGACGAGCGGGTTGGGATCGGCGATGGAGGCGACCACCTTGCGCACGCCGGCAGCGATCAGCGCATCGCAGCAGGGGCCGGTGCGGCCGTGGTGGGAGCAGGGTTCCAGTGTGACGTAAGCGGTCGCGCCTTCGGTCGCGTGGCCGCGCGCCGCGGCGTCGCGCAGGGCCATGATTTCCGCGTGGGGGCCGCCGCGCTGCTGGGTGTGGCCTTGGCCGATGACGTGGTGATGGGCGTCGACGAGGACGCAGCCGACGCGGGGATTGGGATCAGAAAGCGAAATTACACGCTGCGCGTGCGCCAGGGCAAGGTCAATCAAGAGGGCGGCCACTCGTTGGAGAGGCTGCAATTACATCACCGGCCCCAGCATTCCGCCTTCAGATCTTCCGACGCGCCGGCCACGATCACGCCCCGTGCTCCGGTTTGGTTGAGGGTCAGGATGCCGCATTTGTCGACGACCTGACTCCCTTGGGGTGTCGCAGATAGCGTGAACATCGAACCCGCATCGTCGGTTCCTCCCAGACTGATCTCGTAGGTCTTGGAAGGCACGGTCTTCAATTCGGCGGGAAAGTTCTTGACATTCGCGGTAGACAGGTAGGTGCCCGTCGAGGTGGCGACACGTTCCAGCCATTGCGCGGCCTGAAGTAGTGCCGCACGGGCTTCGGCCCGGTTGCCACGGCGGATGTATTCCTGGTAGCTGGGCAACGCGATCGCCGCTAGGATGGCGATCACCGCGACGACGATCATTACCTCGATCAGGGTGAAGCCACGAGCCATGCGTCGCAGGCGCAGATGCTGCGGTCCGCTCATTGCAGTTGCCTCCAGGTCGGGCGCAAGGTGACCTTGCCGAGGAGGTTACGGCCCGGTGGCTTCTGCATACCGGGTGCCGCATAGGGCCGTTCCTTGACGTTGTCGCGCAGGCGCAGGTCGAGGCCCGTCTGCACGCGGGACCCTGTCGTGGTTCCGCCGTCGCCGGCGCTGTAGGCGTAGATCTGCGACTTGGGGGCGTTGCCGTTGACTGCGTTGACGGTGGTGAGGTACGACTGGCCAGCGGCGGTCGTTGCGTCGCAGGTCTCGACGTTCGGGTCCGTGCCGATCGCCGGGATGGCGCTGCGGATGTCGATCAGGTCCCCATCGAACCAACTGAGGTTCTCGGTCACCCGCTCTCGTGGCACGGGCAGGTCGAGGTACCAGCCCCTCTTGGGCGGGGAGGCGCCGTAGTCCACCGGGGTGGACGACACGCTGTAGACGGCGGAGGCCGGGTCGGTCGTCGTGCCCACCGTGCTCACGCCGATGGTCTGCTGAACCAGCGATGCGCGACCGTCCGAAACCGCCGCGTCGGCGCTGGCGCTTAGCGAGACCGCGCCGAGAGTGGTCCCCGGTTTAACGTTGATAGCCGTGTTGTCATAGACACCATACACGGTCTGGGTCTGGGTGCTGCTGCGGTCGGCATCGCTCAGGGTCCGACCAGTCCCGAACACCACCATCAAGCCGCCGTTCGGGTGGGCGAGGTAGATCGGTGCCGCCGTGATCGGCTGGCGCGCCGGCGTCCCGGCGCCATCCATCGCGGCGTAGAGCGGGCTTCCCGACAGCGACACTTTCCAACTGCCGGCCGTGGCCGAGCTCAAGTCGAACTTCCAGAGGTTGCCACGCAGGTCACCCGCATAGGCGACATCCGGCACCTTGTCGCCGTTGAGGTCGACGAGGCGCGGCGCAGACAGGCCGTTACCGTTATTGCCGGTGTTGTCGGCCGTGATTTTCAGGAGCTCCTTGCCCTGATCCAGATACTGGATCAGCAGCACGGCTTTTTCGGAACTGCTGTTGTAGCCATTGCCCATGATCAGTGCCCAGCGTCCGTCGTTCATTCGAGTAATCTGCCGGGTGATGCTGGGATCCGAGCGCTCCACGACTGGATCACTCATGATGTGACCGACGTCAGCCGCAACTCCATTCCTGCGACATCGAGGTAGAGCACCCCGCGGAGCTGGCTTTACGGAGCGTGACGCCGCCACCACGTTTGATGCTCTCGACTTTCGCGAGTTGAAGCGTGGCCGCGATGTCTTCGACTGCCCGCTTGACGCGATAGCGCTTCACCATGTCGGTGAACGACGGCAACGCGAGGGCAGTCAAGATGGCCAGAATGGCCACCACAACCATCAGTTCGATGGCCGTGAAGCCGCGTTGCGGCTTGTATTCCTCCCTGCGCTGCACCTGGATTCGAAAGAATCGATGCAACATGGCCGCGGATGCTACAGGCCGTTACGCAAAAGAGAAGGTAGTTTCAGACCGGTGGCGTCGATTGCGGGACGAAAGGCGCAGCTGAATGCCAGATGCGGGATTTTTTGGCGCTTTGCCGTGAGGTGCAGGCCGCGCATCGGTACCCACCGGCGGCTAGGGCGCGCTTCAGATGTCCTTCAGGAGCTGCCTGAACTCCTCGACATCCTCAAAGCTCCTGTACACCGACGCAAACCGGACATACGCGACCTTGTCCAGCTTCTTCAACTCGCGCATCACCAGTTCGCCGAGTTTGTGAGACGGAATCTCCCGCTGCGCGCTGGCGAGGAGTTTCTGTTCGATGCGCAGCAACGCATCATCGATCTGCTCGATGCTCACAGGCCGCTTGCGCAGGGCCAGCATCATCGATGCACGCACCTTGCCGGCGTCGAAGTCGGCGCGGCTGCCGTCCTTCTTGACGACGACGGGATAGTTGACGTCAGGCCGCTCGTAGGTGGTGAAGCGCTTGTCGCAGGCGCTGCATTGGCGCCGGCGGCGCACGAAGTCGCCGTCTTCCGAGACGCGGGTTTCGACGACCTGCGTCTCGGGGTGGCCGCAGAAGGGGCATTTCATACCGCCGCGGCCCCGTTCGTGCTCAACGGTAGACCGGGAAGCGGCTGGTCAAGGCGTGCACCTTGGCGCGCACGGCCTCGATGTTGGCCGGGTCCCGCGGGTTGTCCAGCACGTCGGCGATCAGGTTCGCGGTGATGCGGGCCTCTTCGTCCTTGAAGCCGCGCGTCGTCATGGCCGGCGTGCCGACGCGCACGCCGCTGGTGACCATCGGCTTCTCCGGGTCCTTGGGGATCGCGTTCTTGTTGATGGTCATGTGGGCGCTGCCCAGCACGGCCTCGGCTTCCTTGCCGGTGATGCCCTTGGCACGCAGGTCGACCAGCATCACGTGGCTTTGCGTGCCGCCGCTCACGATGCGCAGGCCGCGTTCGGTCAGGGTCCTGGCGACGATGTCGGCGTTCTTGACCACCTGCTGCTGATAGCTCTTGAATTCCGGCGTCAGCGCTTCCTTGAAGGCCACGGCCTTGGCCGCGATCACGTGCATCAGCGGTCCGCCCTGCAGGCCGGGGAAGATGGCGCTGTTGATGGCCTTCTCGTGCTGCGACTTCATCAGGATGATGCCGCCGCGCGGGCCGCGCAGGCTCTTGTGGGTGGTGGACGTGACGACGTCGGCGTGCGGGACCGGGTTGGGGTAGACGCCCGCGGCGATGAGGCCGGCATAGTGGGCCATGTCGACCATGAAGATGGCGCCGACATCCTTCGCCACCTTGGCGAAGCGCTCGAAATCGATGTGCAGCGAATAGGCGGAGGCGCCGGCGATGATGAGCTTGGGGTGGTGCTCGTGCGCCTTGCGCTCCATCTCGTCGTAGTCGAGCACCTCGTTCGCATCGAGCCCATAGCTCACCACGTTGAACCACTTGCCGCTCATGTTCAGCGGCATGCCGTGCGTCAGGTGGCCGCCTTCGGCCAGGCTCATGCCCATGATGGTGTCGCCGGGCTTGAGGAAGGCCAGCATCACGGCCTCGTTGGCCGATGCGCCGCAGTGGGCCTGCACGTTGGCGGCGTCGGCGCCGAAAAGCTGTTTGACGCGGTCGATGGCCAACTGCTCGGCGATGTCCACGAACTCGCAGCCGCCGTAGTAGCGCTTGCCGGGGTAGCCCTCGGCGTACTTGTTGGTGAGCTGCGAGCCCTGGGCGGCCATGACGGCCGGCGAGGCGTAGTTCTCGCTGGCGATCAGCTCGATGTGGTGTTCCTGGCGGGCGTTTTCCTGTTGGATGGCGGCCCAGAGCTCGGGGTCGGTCTGTTCGACCAGGATGTCGCGGTGGTACATGGCAGTCCTTCGATGAAGATGGTCCTTGCGGGTTCAAACCAGACAAGGGCTGCCCAGGCGAACGGCTGAACACCTGCGGAGCAGGCGGTGCGCTTCCCAGTGGTCATTCCACGTCAGCGCAGGCGTCCGTCACCGTGGGTGAGGGCGCTGCGCCTATCGCCAGTCGCGCACGCGCAGAGTGTAGCCGAGAGCCTGCGTTCCACAGGCCAGCCCGACCCGCTCAGGAGTCGGACAGCAGGGCCACCTTCTGCTCGGCGGTCTCCGGCTTGGCAGGTGCCACGACGGGCAGCGGCTGCGGCCGGACATTCGGCGGCAGCGTCGGGACCGCGCGGCCGCCGGCCACCTGCTGGAGGCGGGCGTGCTCGGCCAGCACCTTGCCGGCATAGCCACCATCGTCCTCGAGGTTCGCAGCACCCACGTAATAGCGCAGGCCGCCTTCGAGCGAGCCGGCGCGGGCGATGCATTCTTGCAGGACCTTCACGCCGACGCGCATGTTCGTGACGGGGTCGAACGCGGTGAGGATCCCGCCGGCGCTCTCGTACTTGTCGCCATGCACGCGGGTCATGACCTGCATCAGGCCCTGTGCCCCGACGTGGCTCTGTGCGAAGGGGTTGAAGCTGGATTCCACGGCCATGATGGCCAGGATGAGCGTCGGATCGAGCTTGGTCTTGCCGCCGATCTCGTAGGCCTCGGCGACCAGCACGCTCAACGGTTCCACCGCGACGCGGTACTTCTTGCTGAGCCAGTAGGCCACGGCGGCCTGCTGCTTCGGCAGCTCGGCCGGGCTCGCCGCGGTCGTGCGCTCGATCGCGTTCGGCTGCAGGTCCGTCGGCTCGGGCGCGGGCTTGCGCGACTCCAGCCAGGCGACAAGCCGTTGCTCGCCGGCGTGCTGGAGGTCGGGGCGGGCCATCAGTGCGACCACGGCGAACACGAGGGCCAGGCCGATCAGGGCGAAGCCGTTGTGCGTGATCTCGAAAAAGCCATCGGCAACATCGCCGGCCACGGTCCGTAGACTTCGCGCGCCGGCTCGCAGGGCCTGTTTCATTCTTCGCTCTTCCTTTCGGTGCGGGTTTCGAGCGGAGGCAGGCACCGTGAGGTGGCGTCTGGCCGGGCATCGATGCGTCGCTTGGATTGGTAGGAACCGGCGCGTGCTGTGGAGGTTTGCACACTGTGCCGGTCTCGCCGGGGAGTCCGGCGGCGGTGGAGCCCGGAAAAGGACACAAGCGAAGTCCTGGGGCAGCGCGCATTCTAAAAACCGCTTAATACCCGGTCAATAATTAAGAGATCGATCTTTATGCTAATCCGGCATGTTCAAAGATCCCCATGGGCACGCCAAGCCCCATAAAGAAATCGACTTGCAACGCGCTGCGCAGAGGCCTAATCTGAACGCGCCTGTTCATCAGGCGCTTGCCAAGGCCCAGGATCGACGCGGCGTTTTGCCCGGCCGATCTGCCAGCCGAGGCCCCCAACGGTGGCAATCTGTTGCCACCTGCGAGGACGGAACCATTGACCTTCCGTCCGAGCAAAGCGATGGCAGCGGACTTGAGCCGGCCATCAAGCCCGGTGGCAAGACTTCACGGTCGAGCCACCGGGCTTTTTCATTTGGGGGAACGGCCACGCACTTGGGGCACACTCAGCCGTGATGATGAAGAACGCTGCTTGGCTGAAAGAGAACAAATGGGCGCGGCGCGGGATCGTCGCATTGGCGTCGCTCCTGGTGCTGTGGCTGGTGCTCTGGCTGGCCGTGCCACCCATCGCCAAGAGCCAATTGCAGAAGATCGCCAGCGAAAAGCTGGGCCGCACGGTGACGGTCGGCAAGATCGATTTCAAACCCTGGAGCCTCGAGCTCACCATCGATGACCTGCGCATCGCCTCGGCCCAGGCGGGCGCACCGCCGCAGGTCGAGGTGCGGCGCCTCTATGCCGATGCCGAGTTGCAGTCCGTGCTGCGCCTGGCGCCGGTCATCGATGCCGTCAGCGTCGAGGGGCCGACCGTCCGCCTGGTCCACCTGGCCGACGGCAAGTACGACATCGACGACATCCTGGCGCGCTTCGCGCCCAAGCCGGACGAGCCGCCGCCGGGCGACCCGCAGCGCTTCGCCATCTACAACATCGCCATCACCGCCGGCTCGGTCGATTTCGACGACCAGCCCGTCAAGCGCAAGCACGAACTGCGCGACTTCGAACTCAAGGTGCCGTTCATCAGCAACCTGACGTCCAAGCGCGAGGTCAAGGTCGAGCCCAAGCTGGCCTTCGTGCTCAATGGCTCGCATTTCGACTCGTCCGCCTTCAGCACGCCCTTCGCCGACAACCGCAAGACCGATGCGCAGCTTCGCTTCGCCGACCTGGACCTCGCGCCCTACCTGGGCTATGTCCCGAGCAGCGTGCCGGTCAAGGTGCTGGCCGGCACGCTCGGCGCCGATCTGAAGATGGACTTCGAGCGCGCGGACGCGTCGGCACTGAGCATCAGCGGCACCGTCGAGGCCCGCAACATCAAGGTGGCCGATGCGCAGGGCCGCGACCTGCTGGGCTTCGGCTCGCTCAAGATCGGGCTGGCCGACGTCCGCCCGCTCGACCGCAAGGTGCACCTGGGCAGCGTGGCGCTGGCCGATCCGCAGCTGGCCGTGGCGCGCGATGCGGCCGGCAAGCTCAACCTGCTGGCCACCAACCCGGCCACCGGTGCTACAGAAAAGGTAGCGCCTCCCGCAGCAGCGGCGAGCGCTCCGGCCCAGAATGCCCCACAACCTGCAGGCTGGGCATTGCAGGTCGACAAGGTGGCGCTCCAGGGCGGCAGCGTGACCTGGCGCGACGAGACCACGCAGCCTGCCGCCGCCGTCCAGATCAAGGACATGCAGGTGGAGGCGAGCGACATCGTCTGGCCCATGGTGAAGCCGGCGCGCTTCGGCGGCGCACTCGACCTGGCGGGCGCGCCCTTCAAGTTCCAGGGCGAGGGCACCGACAAGGCCGCCCAGGTCCAGACCGAGGTCGAGGCGTTGCCGCTGTCGCTGGCCGCCCCCTATCTGGCCAAGAGCCTGGAACCGACGCTCGACGGCAAGCTCGGCGGCCAGGTCGACGTGGTCTGGGCGGCACCGAACCTGCAGCTCCATGCCCGCAAGGTGTCGGTCGACAACCTCGCCTTGACGCAGGGCAAGACGGCGCTGGCCAGCGCCGGCCGCTTCGAGATCGCCGACGCCAAGGCCGACCTGACGGCCCACACGCTGGCCATCGGCAGCTTCACCGCGACCAACCCCAAGGTGCGGGTCGAGCGCGATGGCGAGAAGCGCTGGATGTTCGAGCGCTGGATGCGCACGCCCGCGGGCGGCGGCGATGCACCCGTGGCCGCACCCAAGGCGCCGGCCGCAGAGGCTGCGGGAGGCAGCGCCAAGCCCTGGCAGCTCAGCATCGCCACGCTGGCCGTGGACAACGGCGCCGTCAGCTACGCCGACAAGGCCAATGCCGGCACGCCGGTCGAAGTGGAGATCACTGCGCTCGATCTCAAGGTCAACAAGCTGGCACCCGACACGGCGACGGTGTCGCCCGTCGAGTTGTCGGGCCGCATCGGCGCCGGCCGCCGCGCCGACCCCGGCCGCTTCGACTTCAAGGGTCAGCTGGTGCTCAAGCCGCTCTCGGTCGAAGGCCGGCTGGAAACTGCGGCCATTCCTTCGCACGCCTTCAAGGCCTATTACGCCGACACGCTCAACGTCGACATCCGCCGCTCGTACAGCAACTACCGCGGCACGGTGCGCTTCGCCCAGCTGCCGGCGGGCATCAGCCTCAAGCTGGCCGGCGACACGGCCATCGAGGACTTCCGCGCCAACAGCGCCACGCTCACGCAGAAGGGCAGTTTCGGCGACGGCAACCAGCAGTTGCTGAGCTGGAAGGCGCTGAGCCTGCGCGGCCTGCAGGTGGACCTGTCACCCGGCGCACCGTTGAAGGTGGATGTGCGCGAGACCACGCTCACCGATGCGTTCGCCCGGATCATCGTCGAGGAGAGTGGCCGCCTGAACCTGCAGGGCCTCACCAGGAAGGGGGCCGTGGAATCGGCGGCGGCGGACGCGGCCAAGCCCGACACCTCGACCCGTCGCCAGCGCGGCGGCGGCACGGTGACCACCAACGAACCGACGGCAGCGCCCGCACGGCCGGTGTCGGCCGAGGAGATGGTGGGCGGCGCGGCACCGCCCGCGCCCGCGGCCCAGGCCGCACGGGCCGAAGCCGCTCCCGACCCGATGGCGCCGATCATCAATTTCGGCCCGGTGAGCGTGGTCAACGGCAAGGTCGACTTCACCGACCTCTTCATCAAGCCCAATTATTCGGCCGACCTGAGCGAGCTCACCGGCAAGCTCAGCGCCTTCTCGTCCCGGCCCAGGGATGGGCAACCGGCGCTTGCCGACCTGGAGCTGCGCGGCAAGGCCCAGCAGACCGCATCGCTGGAGATCACCGGCAAGCTCAATCCGCTGGCCAAACCGCTGGAGCTGGACATCACCGCCAGGATGCGCGACCTCGACCTGCCGCCGCTGTCCCCGTACTCGGTGCGCTATGCCGGTCACGGCATCGAGCGCGGCAAGCTCAGCCTGGACGTGAACTACAAGGTGGCGCCGGACGGCCGTCTCACTGCGACCAACAACCTCGTGCTCAACCAGCTGCAATTCGGCGAGGAAGTGAAGGGCGCGCCCAACAGTCTGCCCGTGCGCCTGGCAGTGGCGCTGCTGGCCGACCGCAACGGCGTGATCGACGTCGACCTGCCGCTGTCCGGCTCGCTCAACGATCCCCAGTTCAGCGTCGGCCCGCTCATCTGGAAAGCGGTGCTCAACCTCATCACCAAGGCGGTCACGGCGCCCTTCAGCCTGCTGACGGGCGGGCTCGGTGGCGGGGGAGGCGATTCCAGCGTGGTGCCCTTCGACCCGGGCAGTTCCACCCTGACGCCGGCCGCCACGCAGAGCCTGGACAAGGTGGTCAAGGCCTTGAACGACCGCCCGGCGTTGCGGATGACCGTGGTCGGCGTCTCCAGCTTCGACAAGGAGCGCGAGGCCTACAAGCGCCAGCGACTGCGCCAGCTCACTCTGTCCGAGAAGCGCCGCGTCGCCGTGCGCGCCGGGCAGGACCCGGCCCAGGTCCAGCCCGTGACCGACGCCGAATACCCGCAGCTGCTCGAGGCGGTCTACAAGCGCGCCGACATCACCAAGCCACGCAACATGGCCGGCCTGGCCAGGGACCTGCCCACCGAGGAGATGGAAAAGCTGCTGCTGGCCAGCATCCCGGTCGACGAGCAGGCGATCCGCGAACTGGCAGTCGCACGCGGCGCGGCCGTGCGCGACTACCTGCTCGAGCACCAGTTGGCGCCGGACCGGCTTTTCCTGGGGGCGGTGCGCACCGACGTTGGCGGCGCCGACTGGAAGCCCGGTGCCGAACTCAAGCTCGATACCCGCTGACCGCTGCCGGGGGCCCAGCGCCTCCGGCTGACGCGGTCCGCAAGCTCGGAGACAATACGCAGTTCGCGCCGGCCTTGCCGGCGCCTTCGCTTGCGCGCCGGACGCACCGGCGCCGGGCCTTCAGCCACACGACACCTTCTCACGCGCAGTGACCCAAGCTACCCCCAAACACGACCTTTCGTCCCTCGACCAGCTCACGGGCGGCGCCTTCACCGCGCCCACCTCGGGCGAGCGAGCGCAGCGCATTCGCGACTGGCTCGCCACCGACCCGTCGACCGAGCTGATGCAGGAGGTCTTCAAGGAGCTCAGCGGGCGCGACAAGGGCGCTGCCCGCGCGCTGCGCGAGCGCCTGGACGAGATCAAGCGCGCCAAGGGCCAGGAGGCGATCGCCGCCGAATGGTCGGAGAAGGCGCGCGCTCTGCTCGAGCAGCCGCGCCTGAACATCGCCGACGCCATGGCCT
Source organism: Comamonadaceae bacterium ALPHA2B (assembly GCA_005503065.1). GTDB lineage: Bacteria > Pseudomonadota > Gammaproteobacteria > Burkholderiales > Burkholderiaceae_C > Xenophilus. The sequence continues at coordinate 6,096 of SCOE01000058.1, read as the reverse complement.
GGCAGCGCGATGCCGCCAAGGCGGGTGCGCCGCTCTCGCGCGAGCCGCTGGCCGGCTTCAAGTCGCAGCTGGCCGAGCGTGTCAAGGGCATCGAGGACCTGCAGCACCGCGCCCAGGTGCATCGCGAAGCCGCCGTGCTGCTCGCGCAGCGCTTCGAGGTGCTGTCTACCAAGGGCTGGCAGGACGCGCAGGCGGCCGAGGAGGGCCTGCGCGGCGACGTGCAGCACTGGCTGGCCCAAGCGCAGGAAATCACGCAGGACGCCAACTGGGGCAGCCTCGACGCCCGCTTCGCGCCGCAGCTCGACGCCTCGAAGGCACAGCTGCAGGTGGTGTCGGACGCCTTCCACAGCGCCCTGGCCCAGACCGTGGCGGCTGCGGCCGATCCCGCGGCTCCGCTGCCGCCGGTCCCCGTGTGGGCCGACGAGATCCGCGCCGGGCGCGGGCTGCCGCTCGAATCGGCACCGCCCGCGCCGGCCAAGCCCTCGGCGCCCAAGGTCGACCCGGCCGCGCGCGCCGCGGCGGAGCAGGCCGTGCAGGCGGCGTTGGCCAAGCTGGAGCAGGAAACCGCCGAAGGCCATGGCAAGGCCAGCCAGGGCGCTGCGGCTGCGTTGCGTGCGGTGCTCAAGGAACACGGCCGCCTGGTCGGCAACGAACTCGAAGCGCGCGTGCATGCCGCGCTGGTGGCCGCCGGCGAACTCGAAGGCTGGCAGCGCTGGAGCGCCGACAAGGTGCGCGAGGAGCTCGTCGCCAAGGCCGAGGGCCTGCTGCATCGGCCCGAAGGCCAGGCGTTGGGCGGCCGCAAGATGCAGGAACAGCTGCGCGCCCTGCGCGAGCAGTGGAAGCAGGCCGACCAGGGCGGCGCGCCCAACCACGCGCTGTGGAAGCGCTTCGACGAGGCCTGCAACCAGGCCCACAAGGTGGTCGAGGCCTGGCTGGAGAAGGTGCGCGCCGACGCCGCCGAGCACCGCGCCCAGCGCCTCGCGCTGATCGAGGAGCTCAAGGCCTGGGCGGCTGCCCATGCCGACGACGACCTCAAGTCGCGCAACCGCAGCCTGCACCAGTTCGCCGACCGCTGGCGCGATGCGGGCCACGTGAGCGAGAAGGTCTTCGCCGAGTTGCAGCCGCAGTGGAACGAGGCCATGGCCGCCGCCCGCGGTCCGCTCGAGGCGGCCCAGAAGGCCAGCGTCGAGCGCCGCCAGCAGATGATCGCCGAGGCCACCGAGCTCGGCGCCGCGCCGCAGCTGCGCATCGACGCCGTCAAGGCCCTTCAGCAGCGCTGGCAGGCCGAGGCCCAGGCGGTGCCGCTGGAACGCCGCCACGAGCAGAAGCTCTGGGACGCGTTCCGCAAGCCGATCGACGACGCCTTCCAGCGCAAGACGGCCGACCGCGAGCGTGCCGCCGCGGCCTTGGGCGAACACGACCGCGCCGTGCTCGACGCGTCCAAGGCGCTCGAGGCGGCCAACAGCACCGGCGACGCACAGAAGATTCGCGCCGCGATGGCCCAGCTCGAGGCTGCGTTGCGCGGCCAGCGCGCGGCAGCTCCCGCCCCAGCTGCCGAAGCCAATCCGGCTGCAGCGTCCGACGGGCCTGCACAAGGTGCTACGGAAGTTGTAGCGCCGGGCCAGGCGGCGGCCGAGTTCGCAGAGAGCGCGCAGCTCAGCGATGAAGGCACGGCCGATGCCGGCAGCGCCGCGCCCGCGCCGGCGCCGGCCGACCTGGTCGCGCCGGCCGACGGCGCCGATCCGTCGGCACGCGCCGACGCCGAGGAAGCGCGCGAGGCCGCCGCGCCCGCCGCGGCGCCCAAGCCCGCGCCGCGTCCCGTGGTCGCCGTGCGCGGCGACGACCGGCCCGGTGCCCAGCGCCCGGCCACTGCCGCGGTGCAGGGCGGTCGCGGCCGTCCGGGCGACCGGCGCGACGCACGTGGCGCACCGGCAGGGCGTGGCAACGACCGTGGCGGCCCGCGCAGCGACGACCGTCGTGGCGGTGCCGACCGCTTCGGTGGCGACCGGGGTGGCCGCTTCGGCGACCGCCCGCCGCGCGACGATCGCGGCCCGCGCCTGGGCGACACCGCCTTCCGCGCCCAGCGCGACGCGCTCGAGCACGCGCAGGCCGCCCTGCGCAAGCTCGCGGCGCAGGCGCAGGGCGAAGTCGTCACCCAACTGCTGGGTGCCTGGGAACAGCGCGACGGTTCGGCCCTGCCCAGCCCGCAGGACCTGGGCCGCGGCGTGTCGGCGTCGGTGCGCTCGCAATGGGCGCAAGCCGTCGGCGGCGCGCCCGGCGGCGATGCGGGCGAGGCGCTGCTGCGGCTGGAGATGGCGGCCGACGTGCCGACGCCGGCGGACCAGCTCGACGCGCGACGCGCGTTGCAGCTCAAGCTGCTGACCCAGCGTAACCAGCCCGGCCCGGCCGAAACCTGGGCGCAGGACGCCGGCCGCGTGCTGGCGACCGCGCACGACGCGGCCAATGCGCGGCGCCTGCAGAGCGCGCTGCGCACGTTGCTGCGCAAGAGCTGAGCCCAGCCGGCATCGACTGCCTTACTATGAAATCGATAGCTGGAGGCGCCCGTTGGACGGGCGCTTCCAGCTTATTTTTCTTGAGGATTTGCTAAGCCGAATCTGAGCAATGGGTGGGCGAGCTTCACAGGCTCAGGGCCGGTGGGCGCGCTCTTGGGTCTGGCCGAGGAAGAATTCGTCGAACAGCGGTCGCAGCGTCGGCATTTCGGTGGCGAAACGACCCGGGTCGACGAAGTAGGCCTCGCAGGCCACCGCGAAGAACTCGCCCATCGACGAGGCGGCGTAGCCGTCCAGCCAGGGCGGTTCGCCGCCGAAGCGTTCGGCCACGATGGCCTGCTCGCGGAAGGCGTCGTAGGCCGCCTGCATCGTCGCCAGCCAGTGCGCATGCGCCTCGCGTGCGCTCGCATGACCGCCGAAGCCGGCCGGCAGGGGCGGGCAGCCGTCGACGCCGCCGCCGCGCATGTCGATCTTGTGGGCGAACTCGTGGATCACCACGTTGAGGATCGGTCCCGGCGCCTGGCCGCCGCCTTCCTGCACGTGCGGCCAGCTCAGCATCACGGGGCCGTGCTCGCGCGCCTCGCCGATGATGGCCTCGTCGTACTCGTGCACCACGCCGGCCTCGTCGATGGCCACGCGCGGCGTCGTCACCTCTTCCGGCACCACCACGATGCCCACGAAATCGTCGTACCAGTCCAGGCCCTTCAGCGGCGCGTTCAGGTGAAGCACCGGCAGCACGGCCTGTGCGGCGATCGCGAGCGCCACCTCGTCGGTGATGGTGAAGCCCAGCGCGCCGTGGAATTCCTTGTCCTGCAGGAAGCGGGCGGCCAGTTCGCGCAGGCGCTGCAGGTCTTGCGCGTCGCGTCGCGCCAGGAACGGGTAGGCGGCCAGCGTGGCCCGCCAATCGGCCTCGGGAACCTCGGGAGCGGCCCGCAGGCCGCGCAGCCATCGGAACATGGGCAGGGCGTCAGCGCAGGTCGACGCGCTGCGCGCCGGCGGCCGACAGGCACAGCAGTTGGGCGCGCGGCGGATGAGCGGCGGCGTCCCAGTCGCTGAGCACGACACGCGCGAGGCCATGGTCCAGGTCGTGGTCGGCCGGCCGGTGCGTGTGGCCATGGATCAGCGTGTCGGCGCGGGCGGCGCGCAGCCACTGCGTGGCCGCAGCGTCGTCCACGTCGGCCCACAGGGTCTGCGGGTCGGCCTTGCGCGCCTCGCTCTGGGTGCGGATCTCGCGCGCCAGCGCTCGGCGTTCGGCCAGCGGCCGGGCCAGGAAGGCCTGCTGCCAGCCGGGCGTGCGCACCTGGGCGCGGAAGGCGAGGTAGTCGGTGTCGCCCAGGCACAGCAGGTCGCCGTGGCTGAGCAGCCAGCGCCGGTCCTGGAAGGTCAGGACGGTGGGGTCGGCGATCAGGTGCATGCCCGTTGCGTCGGCCAGGGCCTGCCCGACGAGGAAGTCGCGGTTGCCATGCAGGAAATGCACAGGCAGCCGCCGGGCCGCATCGCGCAGCCACTGCGCCATGTCGTGCTCGAAGCCATCGGCCTCGGCCGCGTCGTCACCGACCCAGACCTCGAACAGGTCGCCGAGGATGAAGAGCGCATCGGCCGGCGTGGTCTGCAGGTAGCCATGCCAGGCCTCGAGCGTGGCGGGCTCGCCCGCCTGGAGGTGCAGGTCGGAGACGACGTCGACCGTGCGCCAGGACGCGGGCGCGAACAGCTCGGCAAAGTCCACCGACTCGTGCCCCGACATGGTCGCGCCTGTCTCGGCCCCGCTTACTCGGAAAGGACCGTGGCCTTCTCGATCAGCACGTCCTCGACCGGCACGTCGTCGTGGAAGCCCTTGCGGCCGGTCTTGACCTTGCGCAGCGCATCGACGATCTCGGTGCCCGAGACCACCTTGCCGAACACGGCATAGCCCCAGCCCTGGGCGGTGGGCGCGGTGTGGTTCAGGAAGTCGTTCTTGGCCACGTTGATGAAGAACTGGGCCGTGGCCGAGTGCGGCGCGCTGGTGCGCGCCATGGCGACGGTGTACATGTCGTTCTTCAGGCCGTTGTTGGCCTCGTTGGTGATCTCGGCCTGGGTGGGCTTCTGCTTCATGCCGGGCTCGAAGCCGCCGCCCTGGATCATGAAGCCGTCGATCACGCGGTGGAACACGGTGCCGTCGTAGTGGCCGCTCTTGACGTAGGCGAGGAAGTTCTCGACCGACTTGGGCGCCTTCTCGCGATCGAGTTCGAGGACGATGGGGCCGTGGCCCTTGATGTTCAGTTCGACTTGCGGGTTGCTCATGGGTGGACTCCTTCGGATGTCGGGGTTGAAATGCTGCGGCCGAGCCGCTGAACAGGTTCTTACTTGACCACGGTGGCCGAGCGGATCTCGACCGGGACGGTGGGCACGTCGCGCATGCCGCCCTGCACGCCGGTGGCGACGGCGCGGATCTTGTCGACCACGTCCATGCCCGAGACCACCTTGCCGAACACGGTGTAGCCGTGGCCGTCGGGGTTGGGTGCGTTGAGCATGTCGTTGTTCTTCACGTTGATGAAGAACTGCGAGGTGGCCGAGTTCGGGTCGCTGGTGCGCGCCATGGCGATGGTGCCGCGGTCGTTCTTCAGGCCGTTCGATGCCTCGAGCGGGATCGGCGCGCGCGTGCTCTTTTCCTTGAGCTGGGCCGAGTAGCCGCCGCCCTGGATCATGAAGCCGTCGATGACGCGATGGAACACCGTGCCGTCGTAGTGCTTGTCCTTGACGTACTGCAGGAAGTTCTCGACCGTCTTCGGGGCCTTGGCCGGATCGAGCTCGAGCACGATGTCGCCCAGCGAAGTGGCCAGCTTCACGCGCGGGGTGCTCTGCGCCATCGCCGGCAGATGCGCGAGGCCCACAGCCAGCAGGGCGGCGCAGGCGGCGCGGCGGGAGAACGAGGGAAAGGTCACGTCAGGCTCGCTTTCGGGGAACGAAGGATGGGTGAAGAAAATCGCTGGATGCACCGGCGCCGCGCAGGGCGCCGGCGACCGGTCACTTGTTGCGCAGCACGCGCGGCGGCGTGCCGGAAGCGGCGGGCAGGGCGCCCGCTTCCGCGGTGCCCGGCGTGCTGAAGATCTGGCGGATCAGCGTGAGCTTGGGCTGCACGCTCGCTGTGGCGGTGGCGAATTGCTGCGCCTTGGCGTACTGCTGCGCGGCCAGGCGCGCGTACACGTCGCCGAGGTTCTCGTGCGCGGTCGCGTAGTTGGGGTTGAGGCGGATCGCCGATTCGAGCGCGGCGCGCGCCTTGTCGAGTTCGCCGCGGTTGGCGTAGAGCGCGGCGAGGTTGTTGTAGGGCTCCGGCAGCTCGGGGTAGTCCTGCGTGAGCTTGGTGAAGGCGTCGATCGCGTCGGCGGGCTTGTTCTGCTCGGACAGGATCACGCCGCGCAGGAAGCGCATCTGCGGATCGCGCGGGTTGGCCTTGATGTACGCATCGGCCTTGGCCAGCGCCTCGGCCGACTTGCCCGAGCGCAGCAGCGCATTCACGTCGCCATAGTCGTCGGCATGCGCGGCGCCCATGCCCAGCAGTGCGCAGGCGAGGAGCGTGCCGGTGGCGAAAGCGCGAAGCGGGGAGGCG
>SCOE01000057.1 GCA_005503065.1 Comamonadaceae bacterium ALPHA2B | reverse complement strand
CACCCGCCCCGACCCCGACGCGCTGCTGGCCCAGCTGCGCGCCGACGAGGCCCGGGCCGTGCGAGGCCGGCTGCGCATCTACTTCGGCGCCAACGCCGGCGTGGGCAAGACCTGGGCCATGCTGAGCGCGGCCCAGCGCGAGCGCACCGCCGGGCGCGACGTGCTGGTCGGCGTGGTCGAGACGCATGGCCGCGCCGAGACCGCGGCGCTGCTGGCGGGCCTGCCGGTGCTGCCGCAGCGCGCGGTGCCGCACCGCGATCGCACGCTGCACGAGTTCGACCTCGACGCCGCGCTGGCGCGCCGGCCCGAGGTGCTGCTGGTCGACGAACTGGCGCACAGCAATGCGCCGGGCTCGCGCCACGCCAAGCGCTGGCAGGACGTGGAGGAACTGCTGGCCGCCGGCATCGAGGTCTGGTCGGCACTGAACGTGCAGCACCTCGAGAGCCTCAACGGCACGGTGGGCGCCATCACCGGCATCCGCGTGCACGAGACCGTGCCCGACCGCGTGCTGGACGAGGCCGACGAGGTCGTGCTGGTCGACGCCACGCCCGACGAACTGGCCGCACGCCTGGCCGCCGGCAAGGTCTACCTGCCGCAGCAGGCGGAGCGCGCGGCACAGAACTTCTTCCGCAAGGGCAACCTCATCGCGCTGCGCGAGATCGCGCTGCGCCGCACCGCCGAGCACGTGGAGGACGACGTGCGCGACTGGCGCGTCGAGCAGTCGGGTACGCCGGGCGCGCCCGCCGGTGATGCCCCGCCCGCGTGGCACACCTCGGGCGCGGTGCTGGCTGCCATCGGTCCGGGCGAGGAGGCGGCGCAGACTGTGCGCGCCGCAGCGCGCCTGGCGGGCCAGCTCAACGTGCGCTGGCATGCGGCGTATGTCGAGACGCCGCGACTCGCGCGGTTGCCCGCGGCGCAGCGCGACCGCATCCTCGCCGTGCTGCGCCTGGCGCAGGAACTCGGCGCCGAGACCGCCGTGCTCAGCAGTGCCGACGTGGCACAGGCCCTGGCCGACCATGCGCAGCAGCTCAACTGCGCGACGCTGATGCTCGGGCGCGCAGGCGACGCGGGTGCCGCACCCTGGCGCGCGTGGTTGCGCCGGCTCGGGCGGCCGGTGCTGGTGCGCCGCATCGCACGCGCCGCGCCGGGCCTGGACCTGATCTCCATTGCGCCGGCCGACAGCATGCGGCGCCTGCCGCGCGCCGCGCTGGGCGCGGTGCGCGCGGGCGCCGAGGACGATGCCGAGCGCGCCCCGGCGCGCTGGCCCGGCTTCGCCTGGGCGGCCGGGAGCAGCGTCGCCATCACGCTGCTCGCGGCGCCGCTGTCCGGCGTGCTGGAGCTGACCAACATCGTCATGCTCTACCTGCTCGGCGTCGTCGGCGCGGCCTGGGGCTTCGGGCGCGGGCCGGCGGCGCTGGCGGCGGCGCTGAACGTGGTGGCCTTCGATTTCTTCTTCGTCCAGCCCACCTTCTCCTTCGCGGTGAGCGACGTGCAGTACCTGCTGACCTTCGCCGTGATGCTGGGCGTCGGGCTGCTGGTGGGGCAGCTCACCGCCGGGCTGCGCTTTTCGGCCGGCGTGTCGGCCAGCCGCGAGCGCCGCGCGCAGTCGCTGTTCGAGCTCACGCGCGAGCTGTCGGCGGCGCTCGAGCGCGCGCAGGTGGCAGCGCTCGGGGCCGCCGCCGTGCAGCGCCACTTCGGCGGCGCGGCGCGCGTGCTGCTGGCCGACATGGCGCCCGGGGCGGCAGGCGCCGCATCGCAGGACCACCTCGTGCCCCCGGCCGATGCGCCCGAGGGCTTCGACTTCAGCGTGGCCGACTGGGCCTTCCGGCATGGCCAGCCGGCCGGGCTGGGCACGGCCACACTGGCCGCGCAGCCGTGGCACTACGTGCCGCTGTCGGCACCGATGCGCGTGCGCGGCGTGCTGGCGCTGCGGCCCGCGCGCCCGCGCTGGCTGCTCATTCCCGAGCAGGCGCAGCAGCTCGACACGCTGGCCCGGCAGATCGCCATCGCCGTGGAGCGCGTGCACTACGTCGAGGTGGCCCAGCAGGCGGTGGTCGACATCGAGTCCGAGCGGCTGCGCAATGCGCTGCTGGGTGCGCTCTCGCACGACGTGCGCACGCCGCTCACCGCGCTCATCGGGCTGGCCGAGTCGCTGCGCACGCTGCCGCCGCCGCTGGCAGGCGAGCAGGCGCAGGCGGTGCAGGCCATCGTGGCGCAGGCGCGTGCGCTCAATGCGCTGGTGAGCAACCTGCTGGACATGGCGCGGCTCGAGAGCGGCGTGGCCGGCGGCGCCGTGACCCTGCGGCGCGACTGGCAGTCGGTGGAGGAGGTGGTGGGCGCCGCGTTGCGCGCCGCCGCACCGGCCCTGGGCAGCCGCGAAGTGCAGGCGCGCATTCCGCCCGAGCTGCCGTTGGTCGAATTCGACGCCGTGCTCATCGAGCGCGTGCTGGTCAACCTGCTGGAGAACGCCGCGCGCTACGGTGCGCCGCCGATCGTGGTTTCGGCGCGCGCGCTGCCGCTGGCGCTGGAGATCGCCGTGCGCGACCACGGCCCCGGCCTGCCGGCGCAGTGGCGTGGACGAGAGCAGGGGCTGTTCGACAAGTTCACGCGGGGCGAGGCCGAGTCCGCCACGCCCGGCGTGGGCCTGGGCCTGGCGATCTGCAAGGCCATCGTGCAGGCGCACGGCGGCGAGATCGTGGCCGGCGATGCCGAGCCCGATGCACAGGGCGGCGGGGCGGTGTTCACGCTCGCGCTGTCGCGGCGCGAAGCGCCGGCGGTGCCGGAGTCCGCCTAGCTGCTCAGGCTGCGGCGGCGACCGCACCCGCAGGCGCGGCCAGCGCCTGCAGCAGCGCGTCGGCAAAGCCGCCCACCGCGCGTGCCTGGCGCCGCGCGCTGGTCACCACGCGCGGCCGCGCGCTCCAGGCGATGCGCGCGCCCAAACGTTCGAGCGCGTGGACCAGGTCCACGTCTTCGCTGCAGGCCAGGTGCTTGAAGCCGCCCACCTGCAGGTACAGCGCGGTGGACACGCCGAGGTTGGCGCCGTGGATGTGGCGGTGGTCGTCGCGGTCGTTGTAGGTGGCCAGAAAGTGCGCATGCAGGCGCTCCGCATCGACGCCGTGGCAGGACCAGTCGTCCACGCCCACGCAGCCGCAGACCGCATCGGCGTCCAGCGCCAACTGGTCCGCGAGCCAGTCGGGTGCGACGCGGGTGTCGGCATCGGTGAAGGCGAGCCAGCGTGCGCCGGCTTCGATCAGCGCCTGCGCCGCGAGCGCGCGGGCGACGCCGACGTTGCGCGCATCGACCTCCACCGTGCGTGCGCCGGCGGCGCGCGCCAGCACACCGGTCGCATCGGTGCAGGCGTCCAGGGCCACGACGACCTCACAGGGCTCGCCGCGGAGCGATGCATGCCGGCCGGCCGCCATCGCCGCCGCCACCGCGGCGGCGATGTGCTCCTCCTCGTTGTGGGCGGGAATCGCGATGCCTAGCATGGGGCGCCTCCGCGAGGGGGGCGCAGGGGCGTGAGGCGGCTCACGGTCAGGCGCGCGGAGGGTCGTTCTCGCGCGCGAAATGGCGCGGCATGCCGACCGTGGCGATGAAGTCGGCGATGGCCTGGTCGGCATCCTTCGTGTCGGCCAGGATCAGCCCCGGGTCCGGCGAGCCGTCGGGCAGGCTCATCGGAATCTGCGCCTCGGCCAGCAGCGCCTGCGAGGCGCCGAAGGCCAGGATGGTCTTGCAGTGCCAGTACTGGTCGCGCACGAACTCCAGCGTGTGGGCGTCGGCATCGAGTGCAGCCACGGCGTCGGCGCCATCGGGCAGCACCAGGGCATCGAAGAGGAAGCCGGGCGAGTTCTCCATCGTGGCGTCGGCGTCGAAGGTGCTGCCGTCGCTCGCGTCGCATCGGCCCAGGCGCGCGGCCACCAGGCGCGGCACCGCGCCCTCGGCCATGAGCGAGGCGACCAGCTTCGCGATCGACGCGCCCTCCATGCCGGGTGCCACCAGCACCGCGATCTTGCGCGTGCGGATGCCGCCGTCGCCGGGCCGTGCCATCAACGACAGCGCAGGCGACTGCTCGACCTCCGGCGTCGCGGGGTTCTCGAGCGCGCGTGGCAGCGGCGCCGGCGGCATCATGCCCAGGTCGACCGCGATGCGTTCGGCCAGGTCGGGCGCCGCGTTCATCAGGCTCGCGACCACGCGTTCACGGATCGCGGGCACCGTGACCTTCGACAGCTCGAAGCGGAAAGCATTGCCGATGTGCGCCTTCTCCACTTCGCTCTGGCTTTCGTAGAACAGGCGCGCCTGGGTGTAGTGGTCGGCAAACTTCTCCGGCTTGATGCGCACCTTGTCGCTGCTCTCCTTCGCGTCGATACGGCGCGCCACGCTGGCAAAGCCCTGCGCCGCGCCGGCCTGGAAGGGACAGCCCCCGGCCAGCGAGTTGGGCTCGTAGGCCACGCGGCCGCGGTGGATCGCCTGGCGGTGCATGCCGTCGCGCTGGTTGTTGGCCACGGGTGCGATGGGCGCGTTGATCGGCAGCTCGTGGAAGTTGGGTCCGCCCAGGCGGCTGATCTGCGTGTCCACGTACGAGTGGATGCGCCCGGCCAGCAGCGGGTCGTTGGTGAAGTCCAGGCCGGGCACGATGTGCGCGGTGCAGAAGGCGACCTGCTCCGTCTCGGCGAAGAAGTTGTCGGGGTTGCGGTTGAGCACCAGCCGCCCCACCACCTGCACCGGCACCAGTTCCTCCGGCACGATCTTGGTGGCGTCGAGGATGTCGAAGCTGAACTGCGCTGCCTGCTCCTCGGTGAAGATCTGCAGGCCCAGTTCCCATTCCGGGTACTCGCCGGCCTCGATCGCCTCCCACAGGTCGCGGCGATGGAAGTCGGGATCGGCCCCGGAAATCTTCACTGCCTCCTCCCACACCAGCGAGTGCGTGCCCAGCTTGGGCTGCCAGTGGAACTTGACCAGCACCGATTCGCCGGCCTCGTTGACCATGCGGAAGGTGTGCACGCCGAAGCCCTGCATCATGCGGTAGCTGCGCGGGATGGCGCGGTCCGACATCTGCCACATCAGCATGTGGGTCGACTCGGGCATGAGCGACACGAAGTCCCAGAAGGTGTCGTGCGCGCTCGCGGCCTGCGGCATGCCGTGGTGCGGTTCGGGCTTGACGGCGTGGACTAGGTCCGGGAACTTCATCGCATCCTGGATGAAGAAGACGGGCATGTTGTTGCCCACCAGGTCCCAGTTGCCCTCGTCGGTGTAGAACTTGACGGCGAAGCCGCGCACGTCGCGCGCCGTGTCCTTGGAGCCGCGCTCGCCCGCCACAGTGGAGAAGCGCACGAAGGTCGGGGTGATCTTGCCGGCTTCCTTGAAGGGGGCGGCCTTGGTGTACTGCGTGAGCGGCGCGTAGCACTCGAAGAAGCCGTGCGCGCCGGATCCGCGTGCATGCACGATGCGCTCCGGAATGCGCTCGTGGTCGAAGTGGGTGATCTTCTCGCGCAGGATGAAGTCTTCCAGCAGCACCGGGCCCCGCGCACCGGCCTTGAGCGAGTTCTGGTTGTCGGCGATGGGCACGCCCTGGTTGGTCGTCAGGCGCTGGCCGGTGGCGTCGGCGCGTACTCGGTCGAGCGTGCCGATGGTGGCGTTGACGCCATCGGCCGCCGCCGTACCGACCTTGTCGGACGCGTTGGCTTCGCTCAGCGTGCTCGCGCCGGGCAGGCGCGAGGCGGGCTGTGCGCTCAGGCCAACGGGCGTGTCGAGCGCGTTGGCCTCGCCATGTTCGAGCGGCTTGTTCGTGTTGGCAGGCATGGCCGCAGCCAGCGCCTGCGTGTCGATGGCCTTGCGGGCCGGCGCGTCGTCGCGGCCGGCCGACGGCGGCGCGGGATGGGCAGGCGCGCTGTCGGTGTTGCGTGCGGCCGCCTGTGCGGCGATGTCGGCCGCCGTCTTGGTTCGGTTGGTCTTGGGCATGGGGGTCCTCGTGGGTGGAGCGATAGCGCTGACACGAGGTTAGGGAGTCCGCTGGCGCACAAAACGTAGGACGTGAACCATCTGTGCCCGGGACGACGCCTTTAATCTCGAAGTTAACCCACGTTAATGCGCTGCCGTTCCACAAGGCGCACCCTCTGCCCCACAGGCCCGCCTCATGCTCACCCGCCATCTGCTTCGCAACCGCCTCACCGAACTGTCCGACGAGGAGCGCGCGGCGCTCGAGGGCGCCGTGGCGCAGACACGGCAGTACGCGGCCGGCCAGGTGGTGGTGCGGCAGGGCATGCCGATCGAGGTCAGCACGCTGCTCGTCGAAGGCATGATGACCCGACATGTCGATGCCCCCGATGGGCGGCGCCATCTCGTGGCAGTGCATGTGCCGGGCGACTTCGTCGACCTGCATGCCTATGCGCTGAAGAAGCTCGACCACGATGTGGGCGCACTCACCGACGTGATGGTGGCGGTGGTGCCGCATGTCGCGCTCGAACGGCTGCAGGCGGCAGACCCGGGCATCACGCGCCCGCTGTGGTTCCAGACCCTGCTCGATGCCGCGATGCACCGGCAGTGGATCTATCGCCTGGCGAGCCTCAACGCCATGCAGCGCGTGGCGCACTTCCTGTGCGAGACGAATGCACGGCTGCTGGCCATCGGCGCCTCGGATGGCGAGCACTTCGCGCTGCCGATGACGCAGGGCGACATCGGCGAGGTGTGCAGCCTCACGAACGTGCACGTGAGCCGTGTGCTGCGCGAGTTGCGCGAACGCGGGCTGTGCCAGGTGCGCTCGTCCCACGTCCACATCACCGACCTCCGGAGCCTCACGCAGATGGCCCTCTTCGACCCCCAGTACCTTTACCTGCAGCCAGCCATCGCACGACGCGCGATCGGCATCGACGAGGCGTCCCGTGGCTGACCGGCGCGCCATGCTCGCACCCCGCAGCGACGCCGGACGCGCCACCGCCGAGAACGGCGTCGTGCTGCTGGACGGACCCGACGGCGTGGCGGTGACCATGACGGCCGACGCCGCGGCGCGCACCGCCGACAGCCTGCTCGAGGCCGCACGGCAGGCGCGCGAGCAGGTGGCGGCGCGCGGCCCCGGTGCCGGCGACACCGACGGCCTGGAGTAGCGGTCCGTCGTGCCCGACACGGGCTGCGCGACGGTGTCCGCAGGCGTGGCAGACTGCGCGCCTGCCTTCCAGCCCCGCTGCCCGCCCGTCATGCCCGCCCCGACCGCCATCGTCATCGAGGACGAACCCCAGATCCGCCGCTTCGTGCGCAGCGCACTGGAGGCCGAGGGCTGGCAGGTGCACGAGGCCGCCACGCAGCGCGAAGGCCTGGCGGCGGCCGGCACCCGGCGGCCCGACCTGCTGGTGCTGGACCTGGGCCTGCCCGACGGCGACGGCCTGGACCTCATCCGCGACGTGCGCGGCTGGTCGGCGGTGCCGATCATCGTGCTGTCGGCACGCGTGGACGAGGTGGACAAGATCGCGGCCCTGGACGCCGGCGCCGACGACTACCTCACCAAGCCCTTCGGTACCGGCGAACTGTTGGCGCGCGTGCGGGCCAACCTGCGGCGCCCGCGCGCGGCGGCGGCCGAGGGCGCCGCGTCCGCGGCCGACGAGGCGCTGTTCCGCTTCGGCGAGGGTGAGGGTGCGGTCGAGGTCGATCGCACGGCGCGCCTCGTGCGCCGGGCCGGTGTCGAGGTGCATCTCACGCCCACCGAATACCGTCTGCTCACCGTGCTGGTCGCCAACGCGGGGCGCGTGCTGACGCAGCGCCAGCTGCTGCGCGAGGTGTGGGGGCCGGCGCACAGCGAGCAGAGCCATTACCTGCGCGTCTACATGGGGCATCTGCGCAGCAAGCTGGAGGTCGATCCCGCGCAGCCGAGGCATCTGCTGACCGAGACGGCGGTGGGCTATCGGCTCGTCGCCTGAAGCCGCTGCGAAGCAAAGTGCAATCGGGCCGCAGCGCCCGCCAGCCGGGCATCTGCGCCGAATTCGTCACAAACGTGACGATCTCTGCACATGGTGAATCTGGCTGGTGTCAGGCGCCCCGCTGGGGTGGCGGCTGACACGTGGCCTTGCCGCATCGCGCCAGCATCGCAGTGCGCCGACTTGGCGTGGATGGAGATGTCTCCCATGCAAAAAGCACTGATCGCCCTGGCCACCACCGTCGCCCTGCTGGCCGCCGGAACTGCAACCGCCCAGGTGGGCAAGGCCGCGTCCGAAGCCACCGACGCCGTTCAGCACAAGATCGACGAGAAGCGCGCCGACAGCGACGCCAAGAAGAGCGGCCCTGTCGGCAAGGCCGTGAACAAGGTCAAGTCGGGCTACCACAAGAACCGCTCGAAGAACTCGGCCCAGAAGGCCAAGCAGTCACTCAAGAACGCGGGCTGAGCGCGGTGCGCGCCGGCCGCTTCGCTGCGGCCGCGCTCCGCGTGATCGTCGTTCAGGCGAATTGCGCCTTGTCCAGGCCGTAGGCCGCATCGGCCGCGCCGGGCGTGGTGCGGAAAGCCACGTTGAGGCGGTTCCAGGCGTTGATGCCCATCACGTTGTGCGTGAGCTGCACCAGTTCCTCTTCGGAAAACTCGGCGCGTGCAGCGGCGTAGTCGGCATCGGCGACGCCATGCGGGGGTAGCGTGGTCAGCAGCTCCGTCCAGGCGAGGGCGGCACGCTCTCGTGGACTGAACAGTGGTGACTCGCGCCAGACCGCCAGGTGGTGCAGCCGCAGTTCGCCTTCCTTGTGCAGCTTGGCCTGCTTGACGTGCATGTCGAGGCAGAAGGCGCAGCCGTTGATCTGCGATGCGCGGACCTCGATCAGGTGCAGCAGCTTCGCATCGAGGCGGCCCTTCCTGGCCGCGAGGCTGAAGTCGACCAGCTTCCTGAACAGTTCAGGCGATTGCTGCATGGCGTCGAGGCGTTGGGTCATGGTGGGTCCTTGAAGGTTGAATGGATGGGTCTACCCCTTCAAGACGGATCAGCCATGAACGTTGTGACGGAGCGCCGCCAGAAAGATCGGTGCGCGCAGCAAGGACTGCGTTGTGTCGCGTCCGCCGACCGCTCCCGGCCGAGGCGGGATCGGCAACATTCGCGGGAGCTCACACTGGATGCGGCCTAGCCGAGTTCGTACCAGCGCCGGGAACGGTTCACCACGGCGACCACTGCAAGCATCACCGGTACCTCGATGAGCACACCCACGACCGTGGCGAGTGCCGCGCCTGAGTTGAGCCCGAACACGCTGATCGCCGTGGCGACCGCCAGTTCGAAGAAGTTGCTGGCGCCGATGAGCGCCGAGGGGCCGGCGACGCAGTGCGCGACGCCGAGCTTGCGGTTCAGCAAGTAGGCCAGGCCTGAATTCAGGATCACCTGCAGGAGGATCGGCACGGCCAACAACGCAATGACCAGCGGCTGGTGCAGGATTGCCTCCCCCTGGAAAGCAAAGAGCAGCACCAGGGTCAGCAGCAGCGCCACGATGGACCACCGCCCCAGCTTGCCCGCAACGGCCTGCAAACGGGCAGGTCCGTCGCGCAGCAGCCAGGCGCGCAACGCCTGCGCCAGGATCACCGGCACGACGATGTAGAGGCCGACCGAGGTGAGCAGTGTCTCCCACGGCACAGCGATGGACGACAAGCCGAGCAGCAGCGCCACCAGCGGCGCGAACGCCACGACCATCAGCGCGTCGTTGAGCGCCACCTGCGACAGCGTGAAGTACGGATCGCCGCGGCACAGCTGGCTCCACACGAAAACCATCGCGGTGCAGGGCGCGGCGGCCAGCAGGATCAGCCCCGCGACGTAGCTGTCCAACTGATCCGCCGGCAGCAGCGGCGCGAAGACGTGACGGATGAAGAGCCACCCCAGCGCCGCCATCGAGAACGGCTTGACGGCCCAATTCACGAACAGGGTGACGCCGATGCCACGCCAATGGGCCTTGACCTGGCCCAAGGCGCCGAAGTCGATCTTCAGCAGCATCGGGACGATCATGATCCAGATCAGCAGGCCCACCGGCAGGTTGACCTTGGCGAGCTCCATCGCCGCCACTGCGTGGAAGATGGCCGGGAACCACTGGCCGAGCCCGACGCCCGCGACGATGCACAGGCCCACCCACACCGTCAGGTAGCGCTCGAAGAAGCCGATGCCGGGTGCCGGAGCCGCCGGCGCGGAGGCGATGGCGCTCATGGCTCAGGACGTCGACAGCGAACGAGCGGTGGACTCCAGCACCATTCTTTCCAGGCTGGCGCTCGGCAGGTTCACCAGCAGGTCCAGCCGGCGCCGGATGGCGTGCAGGGTCTGGCGAAAGGCTTCAAGGCGCTGCTCGTGGGTCCCGTCGACCTCGGACGGATCCGGGTAGCCCCAGTGCGCCGTGGCCGGGCGTCCGGGCCAGTAGGGGCAGGCCTCGCCGGCCGCGTTGTCGCACACCGTGATGACCAGGTCCATGTGCGGCGCATCGGCCCGGCCGAATTCGTCCCAGCTCTTGCTGCGCAGGCCCGAGGTGCCGATGCCGGCATTCGCAAGCACCTCCAGGGCGAGCGGGTTCGGCTTCTGGTTCTCGCGCGGACTGCTTCCCGCGGAAAACGCACGGAAGCGGCCGACGCCAAGATCGTTCAGCAAGGCCTCGGCCAGGATGCTGCGGGCAGAGTTGTGGGTACAGAGGAAGAGCACATTGAGTGCTTGGGTGTCGGGCATGTCGGGCATGGGGGGCTCGCGAGGTGAGAGAAACGATGGCGCAGCTCCGCCCGCTCGGCGCAGGCAGGGCGCCGAACTGGCGGGCAAGGAATCAGGAAATCAGCAGCAGGCGGAAGAACGGGCGTCGATCGCGCAGGGTTCGCCCGCGCAGCAGTTCTCGGTGAGATAGCCAAGGAGCCCGTCCATCTGCTCGAAGGCGGCCCGGTAGCGAATATTCCGACTCACCCGCTCCTGCGTCACCAGGCCGGAGCCGGTGAGCTCTTTCAGGTGGAACGAAAGGCTCGTGGCCGGTACGTCGATGCCTTCAAGCAGCATCCCGGGCGTCGCGCCCCCCGGGCCCGCGACCACCAACGCGCGGAACACGCGAAGCCGCAGGGGGTGCGCCAGGGCGGCGAGGGCTTGAACGACCTTGTCTTCTTCCATGATTCGAGAATACTCGTATTATCGAAGTCATGCAATCTCCCAACGCCGATTTGCCCCACATCGCTCCCGTCCACTTCGACAGACCCACCCTTGCCCGGCTGGTCGACGTGCCGCGGGCTGCACATCCACCGCGCATCCTCGTGCTTTACGGCTCGGTGCGCGAACGCTCCTACAGCCGGCTGCTGGCTGAAGAAGCCGGGCGGCTGCTGCAGGCCATGGGCGCCGAAGTGAAGACCTTCGACCCGGCCGGACTCCCGCTGCCGGACAGCGTCACGCCCGATCATCCGAAAGTGCATGAACTGCGGGAGTTGGCCCGATGGTCCGAGGGCATGGTGTGGTGCTCACCCGAGCGGCACGGCGCCATGACCGCCATCATGAAAGCGCAGATCGACTGGATTCCCCTGAGCGAAGGCGCCGTGCGGCCGACGCAGGGGAAGACATTGGCCGTCATGCAGGTATCGGGCGGGTCGCAGTCCTTCAACGCGGTGAACCAGCTGCGCGTGCTGGGCCGCTGGATGCGCATGCTGACCATCCCGAACCAGTCCTCGGTGGCAAAGGCCTATCAAGAGTTCGACGAGGCCGGCCGGATGAAGCCCTCGGCCTTCTATGAGCGCGTGGTCGACGTGATGGAAGAGCTGGTGAAGTTCACGCTGCTGACGCGGGACGCGGCCGCCTACCTGGTGGATCGCTACAGCGAACGACGTGAAAGCGCGGTTGAAGCCGAGGGGCGGGTTCGGCTCGCCGCGATCTGATGCGCCGTGGTCTCGAATGGCCGGTGTCGGCCGAGGTAGCACCGACCCACGACGGCGACCTGCGCAGGAACCCTTCCGGCTCGTTCCATTCCCTCGGAGTGGCGAGGATGAGGACCGATTTTTCGGATGGCCCGCCTCAGCCCGCCGCCGGCCGCACCAGCACCTTCTCGCCCGTCGCCATCTTGCCGTAGCCCGCGATCGCGTCCAGCGACAACGCCTGCGCCATCGTCAGTTCCTTCGTGTAGTGGCTGGCGAAGGTGGTGGTCAGCTCGTCGGCCACGCGCTGCTTGAGCTGCTGCACGCGGGCCGGGCCGACCTTCTGCAGGAAGGGAAAGAGCAGCCAGCCGCCCACGCCCCAGGCCATGCCGAAGCCGCGCGGCAGTTCGATGGGCCCGCGGTCGAGGCTGCCGTAGATGTACACCTGCTTGTGCGTGCTGCTGCCGTAGCGGCTGTACTCCTGGCCCGGCTGGCGGGCGAGGGCGGCCTCCATCGCCAGCAGGATCTGGCCGGCGAGCCGGCCGCCGCCGATGGCATCGAAGGCCAGCATGGCGCCGGTGGCGGCGATCGCATCGGTCAGCGCCGCCTGGAAGTCCGGCGCGCTGCTGTCCACGATGTGCTGCGCTCCCTGGGACTTCAGCAAGGCCGCCTGCTCGGGCTTGCGCACGATGTTCACCAGGCCCACGCCGTCCTTCAGGCAGATGCGGTTGAGCATCTGGCCGAGGTTGGACGCGCCCACGGTGTGGACCAGCGCGCCGTACCCCTCGTTGCGCATCGTGTCGACCATGCCCAGTGCGGTGAGCGGGTTGACGAAACAGGACGCGCCGTCCGCGGCCGTGGCGCCCTCGGGCAACGGCAGGCACTGCGCGACCGGCACGGCGCGGTACTCCGAATACATCGCACCGCCGAGTGCGGCAACCTTGCGGCCCAGCAGCGCCTGCGCGGCCGGCGAACTGCCGGCGGCCACCACCGTGCCTGCGCCCTCGTTGCCCACGGGCATCGACTGGCCGACGCGCGCGGCCATCGCCGCCATCACCGGCGGCGCGATGGGCGCGGTGACGACGGGCCGCTCGGCACTGCCCGAAGCCTGCGCCTTCGTCATGTCCGCGCCGCCGAAAAGCAGGCCCAGGTCGGAAGGGTTGAGCGGTGCCGCCTCGACGCGCACCACCACCTCGTCGGGCGAGGCGGGCTCGGGCATCGGCACCTCGGCGAGCGAGAGCTCCAGCGTGGCGTCGGGACGGATCAGGGAGCGCAGTTGCAGCGGCATGGGGGTCTCCAGCGGGGGGCAGAACGGGGGGCGCGCCGCCTCGGGACGGCGGGGCCGGGGCAGTATAGGAACGGGTTCGCGATCGTGCTGGCGCCCCGCGGCGCGGCTCGGCCTGCCGGGATGCGGCTGGCGGTGCGTGCGGCACGCCATGTTGGGGCTTGTCAACGAAAATGCCCTGTTGCGCCCGCCATCCCTGCGCGAGGCGCTATGAATTCAGTAGCATTGCCATCCATGACCGACGCCGCCGAGCCGATCCGCCTCAACAAACGCATGGCCGACCTCGGCCTGTGTTCGCGCCGCGAGGCCGACGCGTGGATCGAGCAGGGCTGGGTCAAGGTCAACGGCGCCGTCGCGCCGATGGGGCTGAAGGTCGGCCCGCAGGACCGCATCGAGGTCGACCCGCGCGCCCGCGGCCAGCAGGCGGAGCAGGTCACCATCCTGCTGCACAAGCCCGTGGGCTATGTCAGTGGACAGGCCGAGGACGGGCACCAGCCCGCCGTGACTCTGGTGCAGCTGCGCAACCACTGGCGCGGCGACGGCTCGCGCAAGCGCTTTTCGCCCCAGCAACTGCGCGGCCTGGCGCCCGCGGGCCGGCTCGACATCGATTCGGTCGGCCTGCTGGTGCTCACGCAGGACGGCCGCGTCGCGCGCCAGCTCATCGGCGAGGACTCCGGCATGGAGAAGGAGTACCTCGTGCGCGTGAGCTACGCCGTCAACGGCGCCGAGCGCACGGCCGACGTGCAGTCGGTCTTCCCGCGCGAGCAGCTCGCGCGCCTGCGGCACGGCCTGTCGCTCGACGGCCAGCCGCTCAAGCGCGCCCGCGTCGACTGGCAGAACCCCGAGCAGCTGCGCTTCATCCTGACCGAGGGCAAGAAGCGGCAGATCCGCCGCATGTGCGAGCTGGTCGGGCTCAAGGTGGTCGGCCTCAAGCGCATCCGCATCGGCAACGTCGTGCTCGGCCAACTGCCGCAGGGGCAGTGGCGTTACCTGGGGGCCGACGAGCGTTTCTGAACGTGCGGCCCCACCTTCGTCTTCTTTCGTGTTCATGCATCTCTTCGCCGAGCTCTATCACTTCTTCGGTCTCAACGAGGCCCTTTTCCTGGCCATCAACCAGCACCACGCGGCGGTCTTCGATCTGCTGGCGCGCGCGGGCTCGGCCATCGGCAACTTCTGGAACCTGCCGCTGCTCGTGGCCGCACTCGTCGCGGTGGCGATGGCGCCTTCGTGGCGGCACGCACGCCGCCTGCCGGCCGACTGGCCGCGGCGCGAGGCCGTGCTGCGCGTGCTGCTCGTGCTGGTGATCGGCTGGGCCGTGGCGATGGCCGTCGTCGGCACGCTGAAGGTCGGCCTGCACCTGCCGCGGCCGCCCATGGCGCTCGGCGAGGACATGGTGCGCGTGCTCGGCAGCGCCGAGACCTCGGGCAGCTTCCCCAGCGGTCACGCGACCTTCGCCGCGCTGGTCGCGGCCACCTTCTGGCGGCCCGCCGGGATGGCCGGGCGCATTGCGCTGGTGGGTTGGGTGATGTGGGTCTGCGTGTCGCGCATCGTGCTGGGCGCACACTTCCCGGCCGATCTCGTCGCCGGCTGTGCCTGCGGCGTGCTCAGCGCCTGGGCGGCACGCGCGCTGCTGGCGCGTTATGCGCGCAGCCAGCGCGGTGCGCTGGCGCGCGGGCGCTGAAGAGGCCGGCGCTCCCTCAGAGCGGCGGCGGCAGCGCGCCGAACCAGTCGCGGATGCCCTCGCCGGCCGCCAGTGCCGGTTCGATGTGCGCGGCGTGCCAGTCGTGTGCCCGGTCGGCATCGACCCCGACCCAATCCAGTGCGGGTCTTCCTCGTGCTCGGTGGTGCCGTGCCGTGCAAGAAGTGGTGCCCCGAACTCCGGCTGTGCGGCCAGTGGCGTGATGTCGCGCAGGCGGATGGGGCCGTTGACGGTGCCCATGCCCTGCACCTCGACCACTTCGAAGTCTGCCGCCAACGGGTCGACCGTCAGTCGCAGCCGCGTCCCGGCATGCTCGGGGCGCACCGGCCATCCCTCCGGCGACAGCAGGCCGTGGCCCAGCAGCCGGACATTGGCCTGCCGGCCCCAGGCATCGCGGGCGCACGCCGCTCTCTCAGCTGCAAGCCTTGTTGTGTGACGCGTGCATGCCCTTGGCCTTGGCGTCGGCCTCGCTCATGTACTCGCCCTTCTTGGTCTTGCCGTAGTAGCGGTCGCCCATGCAGTGGTAGACGTGGGTCTCGTCGTTGGCCCACACCTTGCCGGCCCCGCCGCCGGGCGCGGCGGCCATCGTGGCGGGACTCGGCTTGGCCGTGGCGGGCGCCGCCGGGGCCGGGGCTGCGGCCGTGGCAGGAGCAGGTGCTGCGGCAGGTGCCGCCGCCGCGGCCTTGCCGTACCAGGTCTTGATCCCCTTGTGGCCGCGGCAGGCGCCCGACTTGCTGTCGGGCGACGCATAGCTGCCGTCCTTGCATTGCACGGTGCTGCCGGCCGGTGCATCGGCCGCGAGCGTCTGGGCGAAGACGGTGCCGAGGGCCCCCGTGCACGCGAGGGCGGCGAGCACGGGGCGAAGGGCGGGACGGAGGGTCATGGCAAGGCTCCCTGGCGCTGGATGGAAATGGCCATGCTCCCGGCCCGAAGCCAGCAGCGGCTGACGCTCGGCCCCGTGCCGATCAGGCTGGCTTAAGAAAGCCGGCCTAGCCTGAGCCGGTCCAGGCGGGCGTAACGCTGCACGCCGGACAGATCCGGAGACTGCCCATGCGAGCCCTGCTCGTGGAAGATGACGACATGATCGGCCGCAGCCTGCAGCAGGCGCTCGAGGGCGCTGGCTGGTCGGTCGACTGGGTGCGCGACGGCCTGCTGGGCGAGAGCGCCTTGGCCGATGGCGGCTACACCTGCGTGCTGCTGGACCTGGGCCTGCCCAAGCAGGACGGTACCGCGCTCCTGCGCCGTGCGCGCGAGCGCGGCGACCGAACGCCCGTGGTGGTGCTGAGCGCGCGCGACAGCCTGGGCGAACGCGTGCAGGGCCTCGACCTGGGCGCCGACGACTACGTGCCCAAGCCCTTCGAACTGCCCGAACTGCTGGCGCGCATGCGCGCCGTGGTGCGCCGCCGCGACGGCGCCGCGCATTCGCTGGTGGGCACCGGTGCGCTGCAGCTCGACCTGACCACGCGCGAAGTGCTGGTCGGCGGCCGGCGTGAGGCCCTCACCGCGCGCGAGTTCGCGCTGCTGCATGCGTTGCTGGAGCGGCCCGGTGCCATCCTCTCGCGCGACCAGCTCGAGCACCGCATCTACGGATGGGGCGAAGAGGTCACGAGCAACGCGGTCGACGTGCTCATCCACGGCATGCGGCGAAAGATCGGCCAGGACGCGATCCGCAACGTGCGCGGCCTGGGCTGGCGCGTGAGCGCCGCGCGGTGAGTGCGGCGCAGCGGCGCCCGCCCTCGCTGCGCCGCAGGCTGCTGGTCTGGCTGGTGCTGCTGCACCTGTTGGCCATCGTGGCGACGGCCTGGGCCTCGTATGCGATCTACGACCGCGTGATCGAAGGCCTGCGCGATGACCAGATGCGCACCCTGGCCGAGTCCTATGCCGGCCACCGCGTGGCGCCCTCGCTGCCCACCCTGCCTGCCGGCGCGCTGCGCCAGCACGGGGCGTTGGCCGTGCAGTTGTGGCAGGCCGACGGGCGAGCGCTGCTGGCCGCCTCGGCCGCCGTCCCCGTGCCATTGCAGGCCGCTGCGGGCTTCGCCGACGTGCCGGCCGGCCCCGGTGGAGGCGAGCGCTGGCGCGTCTATGCCGCGCCGGCCGGCCCGGCGGTCGACGGCCTGCGCGTGCAGGTGCTGCAGAGCGAGGCCTGGCGGCACCAGCGTTCGGTGCAGCGCGCGCTGATCGAGGGCCTGCCCATCGCACTGCTGCTGCCGGCCGCGCTGGCGCTGCTGTGGGTCATCGTGTGGTCGGCCTCGCGCGCGCTGCGGGCGGTGGCGGCGGAGGTGGCGGCGCAGGACGAGGACAGCGTCGACGGCCTGCCGCCCGAACGCGTGCCCGAGGAGATCGCGCCGCTGGTGGGCGCCTTCAACTCGCTGCTGGGCCGGCTGCGCGACGCGCTGGCCACGCAGCGCCGCCTGGTGCAGGACGCGGCCCACGAACTGCGCACCCCCGTTACCGCCATTGCGCTGCAGGTGGAGAACCTGCGTGCCCACATGCCGCCCGGGGAGGCGCAGGAACGCTTCGCGCTGCTGGAGGCCGGCGTCGCGCGAACGCGGCACCTGCTGGAGCAACTGCTGCGCCTGTCGCGCCAGGAGGCCGCCGGCCGTGGCGCGGCCCCGGATGCCCAGCACGTCCTGCTGGCGCCGCTGCTCGGCGAGGCGATCGCGCAGTTCGCCGACCGGGCTGACCAGCGCCGGGTCGACCTGGGCCTGGTCGCCGACCCGGCATTGGCGGACTTCGCGCTCGACGGGCGGCCGCAGGACCTGCGCAGCCTGTTCGACAACCTCATCGACAACGCCTTGCGCCACACGGCACCGGGGAGCACGGTCGACGTGCGGCTGCACCGCGTCGATGGCTGCGTGGCGGTCGACGTGGTGGACGATGGTCCCGGCATCGACGAAGCCGTGATCGGCCGCGTGTTCGATCGCTTCTTCAGGGCGCCGGGCGCCGCCCCGGGCGGCAGTGGGCTGGGCCTGGCGATCGCGAAGGCGGCCGCCGCCCGCCATGGCCTGCGCATCGAGTTGCGCAACCGAGGGCCGGACGACGGCGGCCGGGGCCTCGTGGCGCGCGTGCGGTGCCCGGGCTGAGGCCCAGGCACCCGCCGGCCATGCTCATTCCCGCCTCATTCATTGCTCACGCCGCCCTCAGACACGGCGCCTAGAGTCCGTCGCAGCAGGTCCACCCCAGCGCATGTCGCGCTGCGGCGAGCGACCCGTCCAATGTCCGAAGAGGAGACTTCCATGTCCACACGCACCCAACGCATCGCCGCGATCCTGGCCCTCGGCGGCCTGGCCGCCTTCGGCTCGGCGGCCGCTTCGGCGCAGGCCGCCTGGGACGGCGGCGGCAGCGAGGCCGTCGGCCAGTCGACCAGCGCACCGATGCTCAGCTCGACGATGTCCAGCACCGAGGTCTACAACGGCGCCGTCGCTGCGGCCCACGCGAGCGGGACGGAGGCCATCGGCCAGTCCACCGGCGCCCCTGCGATGGTGTCCAGGGTGTCCGACACCGACGTCTACAGCGGTGCCGTGGCCGCGGCGCACCCGAGCGGCACCGAGGCCATCGGCCAATCGACGGCGATGCCGATGCCCGGCGCGATGCACTGAGCGCTGGCTTCGTGGACGTGCGCCTGCACGCGGCAGCGGCGCTGCCGCGCAAGCGGGCGCCCGCATCGAGGGCGGACTGCATCGCCCTGCAAGGTCGGATCGACGACCAAAGTATTGCCTTGGCAGGCGCCGGGCCGCGAACTTGGCACTTAGGTTTGCGTGCAGCCACGCCGGTGTGGCGCGCTGCGTCCGCGATTGCAGCATTTGTGCCTCAACCGCACGCCGGTCCTACCCTCGGGTAGGACGCGCGCCTACTCTGCTTTTCTTAAACAACAACCCGCTTGTTGCAGCGTGGCTGCGTCCCTAGCCTCGGTGTCTTTGTGCCTGTGCGCACGACACCGAGGAGACGCAGTTCATGTCCACGACGGATCGTTCGAGGCCCGCCTCGACGCGCATTGGCAAGCTGGTCTGGCCAGCCGTGGCGATCGCAGCTGCGGCGCCCTGGGTGGCGCAGCCCGCATGGGGCGCCTGCACCACTGCAGGGCCCACGGTCACCTGTTCAGGTGCGGCGAACCCGCTCGCACCGAGCTTCATCACGAGTGCCAACGACGCGACAGTGAACGTACAGGCGGGCGCGTCGGTCGGCGTGCTGCTGGGCGTCGGCGGCACGGCGCTCACCATGACGGGCAACAACGCGCAGCTGAACAACAGCGGCACGATCGATCCCTCGCTGCTGGGCATTGCCTCGCTGCTGTCGTCCGGCGTGGTCATGGGCAACGCGTCGGCGGGCAACATCGGCGTCACCAACAACGCCGGAGGGGTCATCCGTGGCACCTCCGGGCTGCTCGGACTGAACCTGCTCGGGCTGACGGGCATGGCGCTGACCACGCAGAACGGCACGGGCGGCGTGACCTCCATCCGCAACGACGGCACCATCGGCAGCAACGCGCTGCTCGGCATCTCGCTGGTAGGCGCCGACGCACCCGTGGTCGCCAGCTACGGCGGCGCACAGACGAACTTCGTCAATACCGGCCTCATCACGGGGCGCGTGGCCTTCCAGGCGTCGGGCACGCCCGGCACCGGCAACACCTTCGCCAACGCCGGCACCATCAACGGCGGTGTGTCGATGGGTGCGAACAGCAGCAACACCTTCACGGCGGTGTCAGGATCTTCGGTCAACGCCGGCGGCGGCCTGGGGCTGGACCTGAACGTGCTGGGCCTGGTCGGCGTCACGCTCGGGTTCGCGCCCACGGGCGTGGTCGACGGCGGGGCAGGCGGGAACAACACGCTGGTGCTGCAGAACGTGCTGCCCGAGGCGGGCACGGGCATCGGCACCGGCGGCGGCGTGAGTTCCGTGTCGAGCGGTACCTACCGCAACTTCCAGCATCTCGCCGTCAACAGCGGCACCTGGAACATCCAGGGTCCCCTGGTTTCGGGCGACGCGACGCTCAACGGCGGCCTGGCCAACATCGACAACGGCGCGGCGCTCGGCGCGGGCACGGTCACGGCCAACGGGGGCGCGCTCTCCGCGGCGGTGCCCGGCATCACGGTGGGCAACGCCTTCACGCTGAACGCCGGCGGCCTGGGCGTGGAGGGTGCGAACGCCTTCAACCTCTCAGGCGTGCTGTCGGGTGTGGGCGGCCTGTCGAAGGGCGGTGCGGGCACGCTCGCGCTGTCGGGTGCCAACACCTTCACCGGTGGCACGGCCGTCAATGGCGGCGTGCTCGCGCTCGCCGGCGGCGGCAGCCTGGCGCCGGCCGGCGCAGTGAGCGTCGGCACCGGTGCGGCCTTCGACATCGGCGCCGCTGCGGGCGATCGCACGGTGGGCAGCCTGTCGGGCATGGGTGGCTCGACGGTATCGCTGGGCGCGAACACGCTGACATTCGGCAACGCGCAGGACACGGCCTTTGCAGGCACCATCACCGGCACCGGCGGCATCGTCAAGCAGGGCACCGGCACGCAGACGCTGACGGGTGCGAACACCTATACCGGCACGACCACCATCGCCGGCGGAACGCTCGCGCTGTCGGGCGCCGGCAGCCTGGCCGCGGGCAGCGGCGTCAACCTGGCCGCGGGGGGCACCCGCTTCGACATCGCCACGGCAGGCGGCAACCGAACGGTGGCGTCGCTGTCGGGCGCACCGGGTTCGACCGTCACTCTGGGCGCGAACACCCTGGGCTTCGGCAACGGGACGAGCCAGACCTTCGCCGGCACGATCACGGGCAGCGGCGGCATCGTGAAGCAGGGCGCAGGCACGCAGACGCTCACCGGCGTGAACGCGTTCACCGGCGGGGCCAGGGTAGACGCCGGCACGCTGGCGCTTTCAGGCGCGGGCAGCCTGGCGGCCACCGGGGTCCTCAACCTGGCCAATCCGGGAGCCGCCTTCGACATCGCGTCGGCCGACGGCAACCGCACGGTGGGTGCGCTCGCCGGTGCCGCCGGCACGACCGTGAGCCTCGGCGCCAACAGCCTGAGCTTCGGCGATGGCAGCAACCAGAGCTTCGCCGGCAGCATCACCGGCAGCGGCGGCATCGTGAAGCTGGGCAGCGGCACGCAAACGCTGACTGGGGCCAGCATCTACAGCGGCCCCACCACCGTCGCGGCAGGCACGCTGGCGCTGGTGGGCGGAGGGAGCATCGGGACGGGCAGCGCTCTGAACCTCGCCACCGGCGGCGCCTTCGACTTGAGCGGGGCGGTGGGCGGGCGCACCATCGGCTCGCTCTCGGGCGCGGCGGGCACCACCGTCCAACTCGGTGGCGGCAACCTGAGCTTCGGCGATGCCACCAGCCAAACCTTCGCGGGCACGATCGCAGGGACCGGCGGGATCGTGAAGCAAGGCACGGGCACGCAGACGCTGGCCGGCACGAACACCTTCGGCGGTGGCACGACGGTCGCCGGTGGAACCCTGGCATTGGGCGCTGGCGGCAGCCTGCTGGCGACCGGCGCACTCACGCTGTCGAACCCGGACACGGTGTTCGACATCGCCGCTGCCACGGGGCCGCAAACCGTCGGCGCACTGTCGGGCGCGGCGGGTTCCACCGTCCGGCTGGGCGGCAACACGCTCGTCTTCGGCGATGCGGGCAGCCAGGTGTTCGCGGGCACCATCTCCGGCGTCGGCGGCCTGGTGAAGCAGGGCAGCGGCACGCAGACGCTGACCGGCACGAACACCTTCGCTGGCGGCACGACGGTGAACGCAGGCACGCTGGCGCTGGGCGCCGGCGGCAGCCTGCTCGCCACCGGCGCGGTCGACCTTGCGCAGCCGGGCGCCGTCTTCGACATCGCGGCCTCCGTTGCATCGCAGACGATCGGGGCGCTGGCCGGCGCGAGCGGCACGACGGTGCAGCTCGGCGCCAATGGCCTGACCTTCGGCGATGCGAGCGATCGGGTGTTCGGCGGCAGCTTTGCCGGCTCGGGCGGCATCGTGAAGCAGGGCACCGGCACGCAGACGCTCACGGCCGCCCAGGGCCACACGGGCGGCACCACGGTCGATGCGGGCGTGCTCGCGCTGGGGGCAGGCGGCAGCCTCGTGCCGAGCAGCGCCGTCACGGTCAACACGGGCGGCCGCTTCGACATCGCTGCGGCGGGGGCACCGCAGACGATCGGATCGCTGGCGGGCAGCGGCGGCGCCGTGCAGCTCGGCGGCAACACGCTGCGCTTCGGCGATGCCGGCAGCCAGACCTATGCCGGTGCCATCGAGGGTGCCGGCGGCATCGTCAAGCGGGGCGCCGGCACGCAGACGCTCAGCGGCGCGAGCAGCTTCACCGGGGGCAGCTCGGTCGAGGCGGGAACGCTGGCCCTGTCGGGCGCCGGGAGCCTCTCGGCCCAGGGTGCGGTCGACCTGGCAGCCGGTGCGGGCTTCGACATCGCGGGCGCGGACGGCGACCGCACCATCGGCGCGTTGAGCGGTGCGGCGGGTTCGACGGTGCAGCTCGGCGCCAACGACCTGCGTTTCGGCGATGCCTCCAGCACCGTCTTCGCCGGTTCGATCAACGGCCTGGGCGGCATCGTGAAGCAAGGCACCGGCTCGCAGACGCTGACAGGCACCAACGGCTACACCGGCGGCACCACCGTGGAGGCAGGCACGCTGGTGGCCGGCAGCGCTGGCGCCTTCGTGCAGGGCACGGGCTACACCGTCAACGGCGGCACGCTCGACCTCGGCGCCTGGGACCTGACGGCCTCCAGCCTGGCGGGCACGGGCGGCAGCGTGGCGCTGCAGGGCCAGACGCTCACGGTCGACCAATCGACCGACACGAGCTTCGCCGGCGCGATCACCGGCACCGGCGGCCTCGTCAAGGCCGGCCCCGGCACGCTGACCCTGGCCGGCAGCAGCAGCTACAGCGGCGGCACGGCGCTCGACGCCGGACGCCTGAACGTCGGCACCGGCAGCTCGCTCGGCACCGGCCCGCTCGCCGCGGCGGCAGGCACCACCCTCGGGTTCGAGGCCGACGGCATCTCGCTCGCCAACCCGATCACCACGTCCGGCACGGGCGCCTTCAACGTCGACACCGCCGGCCACTCGGCGGTGCTGTCCGGCGGGATCGGCGGCACGGCCGGGCTGGTCAAGGACGGCGCGGGCACGCTGCAGCTCGCTGCGGCCAACAACACCTACACCGGCAGCACCACGGTCGCGGCCGGCACCCTCCAGGCGGGCGCGGCCGGGGCCGTCGGCGGGACGGGGCCCTATGCCGTCGCGGCGGGCGCGACGCTGGACCTGGCTGGCCACGACCACACGCTCCCATCGGTGGCGAACGCCGGCACCGTCAGCCTGGTCGGCATCGCGCCCGGCACCGTGCTGACCGTCACCGGGCCATGGGCCAGCAGCGGCGGTGTGCTGCAGCAGGGTGCGGGCGCCACGGCCGACCGGTTGGTTCTCGACGGCGTCGGTGCGAGCGCCACGGGCACGACCAACGTGCGCATCGTCGATCAGGGCCTGGGGGCGCCGACGACGGGCAACGGCCTCCAGCTGGTCGGCACCGCGAACGGCGGCGCACTTGCCGGCAGCGTGTTCCAACTGGCAACGCCGGTCTCGGCGGGCGCTTACGACTACCGGCTCACGCAGACCGACAGCGCGGTGTACCTCACCAACCGCATCGGTGGCGACGGGGGCGGCGGTGCCGGCCAGTGCGCCGCCGTTCGC
>SCOE01000056.1 GCA_005503065.1 Comamonadaceae bacterium ALPHA2B | reverse complement strand
GAGCAGGACTCGGCGCGGGCGATGGCGATGGACTCGG
The DNA here is from genome assembly GCA_005503065.1 of Comamonadaceae bacterium ALPHA2B. Classification (GTDB taxonomy): domain Bacteria; phylum Pseudomonadota; class Gammaproteobacteria; order Burkholderiales; family Burkholderiaceae_C; genus Xenophilus. Next base: position 23,853 of record SCOE01000056.1, on the reverse strand, counting down.
CGATGGCGCGGGCGAGGGACTCGGCGATGGCGCCGTCGTGACAGGCGGAATGAACGCGCCGCCGCCACCGCCGCCTCCACCGCCGCCGCAGGCTGTGAGGACGGCCAATGAAATGGCACCCAGCGAATGATGAATCGGAGTGAATGAGTGCTTCATGTGCAGCTGCTGGAGATGTTGTGGTGTGGATGTCGTGCAGGAATGCCGAAGCCAGCCCAAGGCGAGCCGGGCCGGTGCAGCCCTGTGGCGACGTTGTTTCAGCTCGCTCTCGCCGATCGGCCGCTGCGTGGTTGCAGCACCTCCGGCAATCCTTGGCGGCCCGCTCGGCAGCGATCAACTTGACCCTGGCTTTCGCCGCAGGCCGAACGGTCGACGGCTATGGACAGATGCGGGCCTGAGGCTCGGACTCGCCGTGCGTCCCCACGATCAGACACGCGCACACATCGGCCGCGCGACGTTGATCACCGGGGTTGCCGATGGCAGCGTCGCAGCAGTGATGCCGGCGGTCGTGACGCTCACGGCTGCGCGCCGCAAAGACCGATTGCAAGAGGGCGGCCATCCAGGTGCGGATTCACACGTCGGCTGCGATATGTGCTGTTCTGCATTGCGCCAGAATACTTCGCGTGAACCGAAGAGTGAATTAGCACAGATGTGCTAGTGACCGTTTTGAGACCGGCGTCAGGCCGGCCTCCGATCACAATGAATCCGCCTTGTTCCTTGACGACACACGACCACCGGCATGGAGAGCGACAAAGCCAAGCACTGGACACCAGGAGACCTGTTGACGGGCTATTTCCAGCGGCCGGAAGGTGCTGCATTCGACACCGAACGAGCCCAGGCCATCGTGCGTCTCATCGTCATCCTGGCCATCGCGCTCTATGTCGTTCCGATGGCAATCATGGGGTTCATGCCGCGTATCGCCATGCACTTGCTGCTGGCGCTCTACGTCTTCTACGTGCCGTATTCGCTCGGGCTGATCTACTGGATCAACCGCCAGCCCGGAAACAAGCCATTTCGCCGCGCGTTGACCATCGGCATGGACTACACGGCCATGGCGTTGACCTTCGGCGTCGGCAGTGCATCGGTCATGCCGCTGTTCGCAGTCCTGATCTGGGTCACGGTCGGCAACGGCCTGCGGTTCGGAACGTCGTATCTGATCGGTTCGACCGTTCTGGCGCTGGTGGTGATTGCGACCAGTGCTTTGACCAATGACTACTTGCGCAGCCAGCCGCACCTGGTGGCCACGCTCGTGGCCACCACGCTCGTCGTACCGGGGTACATCTACATCCTGCAGGACCGCCTCCAGCGCGCCTACAGGGCCGAGCAAGAGGCCAGCCTGTCCAAATCCCGTTTTCTGGCCCAGGCCAGCCACGACCTGCGTCAGCCGATCCATGCCATCAGCCTGTTCACGGCCTGCCTGCGCGAGACGGGTCTGCAGCCGAAGGAACTGCAGATGGTCGACAACATCGACCGGTCCTTGCAGAGCGTGTCGCGACTGTTCAAGTCGCTGCTGGACGTGTCCACCCTGGACAGCGGCAAGGTGATGCCGAAGTGGGAAGTGGTGGAGATCGAAAAAATACTCGATGACGTCGTGCAACAGAATGCCGAAGCCGCAAAGCGCAGCGGCGGCGCGATCCGGATCATCGGCGGCCACCACGTCGTGAGGATCGATCGCGCCCTGTTGACCACGATGCTCCAGAACATCGTGAACAACGCTGTGAAATATGCGCCCGGCTCGCCCATCCTCATCGGTTGCCGCCGCAGGGGCGCCACGCTGACCGTCGAGGTCTACGACCAGGGGCCGGGAATCGACGTCGTGCACGAAGGCCGTGTGTTCGAAGAGTTCTACCAGGTGCGCCAGCGTGGCGATCGCGACCTGGAAGGGGTCGGACTGGGTTTGCCGATCGTCCGGCGCCTTTCCACCTTGCTGGGCCTGGAAGTGACGCTGCGATCGCAGGTCGGCCATGGGACGCGTGTTCGCATCGAGGGCTTGCGGCTGGTCGACCGCCAGCACACGCGCCACGGGCTCCAGCGCGCGGAGACGCCGCGCCCCCATTCGGGCATCCGGGGCCTGAAGGTTCTCCTTGTGGAGGATGATGCCGCCGTGCTGGCAGCCACGGCGAGCCTGTTGGAGCGATGGGGGTGCGAGGTTCAGGCCGAGCTGGCCATACCGACAGCATCGGAACACTGCGACCTGCTGGTGACTGATTACGATCTCGGCGGCGGCGTGACGGGCACCGAGTGCATCGCCGTGGTCCGAGGCCAGTTGGGCTGGCACGTGCCAGCGGTGATCATGAGCGGCCACGACGAAGCCCGTGTGCGCGAGGACCTGGGCGATGCGGATATCCCGATCATGTCCAAGCCCGTGCAGCCCAGCGAGTTGCGTTCGATTCTCTCGTCCAGGGCCCTGGACGTGGCCTGCGCGCCCTAAGGCCTCAGGAGGCCTTCCGCCACGGCCTTGGTCACGGCCGCCGAGCGGGTGTTCACGCCAAGGGCGCGGAACAGCGCCGAGACATGGATGCGGACGGTGAATGGCGAGATGTCGAGCGCCCGCGCGATCTCCTTGTTCGTCCGCCCCGTCGCGATGTGCTGCAGAACCGCCAGTTGCCGGTCACTCAGAACAGGGCCGTCGCCGGCGGCGATGGCCTCGGCCGCTGGGGCGTTGATCACCTGCTCCCCTTCTCGAACCGCTCGCAGAGCCGCAACCATGTCGGCCGGCGCGACGGCCTTGCCGATGTAGCCGTTGACGCCACAGGCCATGACGGCGTCGATCGTGGCCTGGTCCTCGGCCATGGTCACGATGACGATGGCCGAACGATTGAACTCACGGCGCAGCGCAGGCAGTTCCAGCTTGATGTTCTGGCGGGCGAAGCACAGATCCAGCACCAGCATGCTCGGCGGAGACTGCAGATCACGCGCAAGGGCCACGGCGGCCTGGAAGGTATCGGCCGGCAGCAGGCGGGCCTCGGGAGCGACAACCTGGATCAAGGCACACAGACCGTCACGGAACACCGGATGGTCATCGGCAACGACGATGGTTTCGGACGGCAATCGCCAAGGTCTCACTGAATATTGTTGAAGTCACATCGGGAACATCTGCCGATCTTCGAGATCGGCATGCTGTCGCGACTCGATGCAGGCAGATGATGCCGCGACTTTATCCCCTGGGCCGAGCACAGGGTTGCGCCATCCAGCCTGCGCGCGGAAGGTTCGCGCGCGCGACGCGACCCAAGCGTGTCCGCGGGCGCGCTTCGTTCTCCAGGTCCCGTCAGCCCGTGAAAGGCTTGGTCAGTGCCGCGGGCGCGACCTGGCGGCCGACCAGGCCTGCGACCGCCAGCAGCGCGAGCACGTAGGGCAGCGCGATCAGCAGCGCGCTCGGCACTTCGAGTCCCATGGCGGGCAGCTGGAACTGCAGCGCCGTCGCGGCCCCGAACAGGCAGCAGGCCATCACGGTGCGGCCCAGCCGCCAGTTGCCGAAGATCACGGCGGCGATCGCGAGGTAGCCGGCGCCGCTGGTCATGCCTTCCGTGAAGGTGTGGATGTCGCCGATCGACAGGAAGCAGCCTGCCAGGGCCGACATGAAGCCGGTGAACAGCACGGCGCCGTAGCGGATGCGCCTGACCTTCAGGCCGGAGTGGCTGGCCGCCTGCGGCGCCGTTCCGGCGGCGTGAAGGGCCAGGCCGAGCGCGGTGGAGCGCATGACCCAGCCCACGAGCAGCACGAGCACCACCGCGGCATACAGCAGCCAGGTCTGCCGGAAGACCTGATCGCCCAGGTAAGGGATTTGCGACAGGCCCGGCGGGGCCCATTGGCCCAGGCCGGGAATCTCGGCGCGCGAGCGGCTGCCGAACAGCGCCCGGTAGCCGAGCGTGGTCGCACCGAGCACCAGGATGTTGATGCCGATGCCGGTCACGATCTGGTTGGCGCGCAGCGTGATGCTCAGGAAGGCCTGCAGCCAGGCGATGGGAAGCACGCAGAGCACGCCGCACAGCAGGCCCGCGAGCGGCGACCCGGTGGCCCACGATGCCGCGGCGCCCCCGAAGGCGCCGGCCAGCATGAGGCCCTCCACGCTCATGTTGAGTACGCCGGCCCGCTCGCTCACGAGCTCGCCGGTGGCGGCCAGCAACAGCGGCGCGGCGAGGCGGATGCTCGAGCCGACGAAGACGGCGGCCAGTTCGGGATCGATCATGTCCTTCTCGCCTCCATGCGCTGAACGCCGAGCGCGGCACCGGCGAGCATCACGATGATCAGGCCCTGGATCACGACGACCAGGGCCGTGGGGACCTGCGCCACCATCTCCATGTTGATCCCGCCCGAGCGCAGGAAGCCGAACAGCAGCGCGCCGGCGATCACGCCGGGCACCGAGCCGCGGGCCAGCAGGCCCACGACCAGGCCGTCGAAGCCGTAGCCCGATGAGAAGCCCGCCTTGAGCGTGTACTGCTCGCCCTGCAGCATGAACGCGCCGGCCAGCCCGCCGAAGGCACCCGCCGCGCAGAGCGCGCCGATGGCGAGCCGGTCGATGGCCATGCCGGCGCGCCGCGCCGCGCGCGGGTTGAGCCCCGCCGCGCGCAGCTGCAGGCCCGTCACGGTGCGGTTCAGAACCACGGCGACCGCCACCGCCAGCACCACGCCGAGCAACAGGCCGATGTGCAGCGGCGTGCCGGCATCGCCGGTCAGCAGCGGCAGTTGCGTCGATGCGGGAATCTCCAGCGACTCCGGCAGCGTGGCGCTGCTCGTCATCGGCCGGCGCAGCAGGTGCTCGGACTGCACGCTGCCGTACACCATCCAGATCGCGATGAAGGACAGCAGCAAGGTGGCGATGACTTCGTTGGTCCCCATCCTGACGCGCAGGACGCCCGCGATCCCACCCCAGAGCGCGCCGGCCACGCAGGCGCCAAGCATCGGAACGATGAAAGCCAATCCCCATGGCAGCTGCGCCACGGGCGCCCAGAGCGCGAGTGCCGTGGCGGTGATGCCGCCGACGGCAATCTGCCCTTCGCCGCCCACGTTCGTGAGGTTGGCGCGCTCCGCCACGATGAAGCCCAGTCCCACCAGCATGAGCACCAGCGCGCGGTTGATCGAGGCCGCCAGCGCATAGGCCGATCCCCAGGCGCCTTCGGCAAAGGCGGCCACGGCGTCACCGACGGGCACGCCGAGCGCCGCGATCAGCAGGGCGCCGACGCTGAAGGCTGCCAGCACGGCGGCCACCGAGACCTGCAGCGCGGGGCCGGGCCGCAGCCTCGGCCAGGCACGGACCATGGCGTTCATGCGGCCACCTCCTCTACTTCCCTTTTCTCGTCGTCTCGATGCCCGGCCATCCAGGCACCGATGCGCGCCCGGTCCGCGCCGGCCGTCGGGCATGTGCCCATCACCCGGCCGCGGTACAGCACCAGCACGCGGTCGGCGACGCTCAGCAGTTCGTCGAGCTCCGAGGAGATGAGCAGCACGCCCACCCCGCGGTCCGCCGCCGCGCGGATGTGGCCGTAGACGGCCTCGACCGCGCCGACATCGAGGCCGCGCGTGGGTTGCGCTGCCAGCAGGAAGCGCAGGCGCTCGAGCGTGAGTTCGCGCGCCAGCACCGCCTTCTGCTGGTTGCCCCCCGAGAGGCCGCCGAAGGCCACGTCGGGACTGGCCGCGCGCACGTCGTAGCGCTGCATGAGGGCGAGCGCCTCGCGGCGCATCGCGGCACGATCGAACAGCCCCCAGCGCCGGAACCGGCCCAGGCGGTCGAGCAGGATGTTCTCCGCGACGCTCATGCCCGTCACGCAGCCCAGGGCGTGCCGGTCTTCGGGCACCACGCCGCAGCCGGCCGCGCTCAACTCGCGCGGCGTGGCACGCGTCATGTCCTCGCCGCAGACGAAGTAGCGGCCTTCGGTGGGACGCAGCATGCCCGAGAGCACCGCCCCCAGCTCGCTCTGGCCGTTGCCCTCGACACCCGCGATGGCGACGATCTCGCCCGGTTCGAGCAGCAGAGTGAAATTGTCCAGGCGCACCACGCCGTCGGCATCGCGCACGGTGAGGCCGTCGGCCAGCAGCGCCGCCTCCAGCGCGGGTCCGCCCGGCGCCAGTGCCGGCCGCGGCGCCCGGGCCGGCGCCGCCGAAGGCGCCTGCAGGTCGCGCTGGATCATCGCGCGCACCAGCGCCTCGATGTCCTGCGCCGGCGCGTCAGAGCGCGCCACCACGCGGCCGCCGCGAAGCACGGTGGCACGGCGTGCCACGCGCTGGATCTCGGCCAGCTTGTGGGTGACCAGCACCACGCCGCAGCCCTGCTGCGCCACGCGCGTGCACACCGCGAGCAGCGCCTCGATTTCCTCCGGCAGGAGCACGGCGGTGGGTTCGTCGAGCACCAGCAGACGCGGCTCGCGCATCAGGCACTTGACGATCTCCACGCGCTGTCGCTCGCCCACCGAGAGCTCCTGCACCCGGGCCAGCGGATCGAGCGCGAGCCCGTAACGCTCGCGCATGGCGGCAATGCGCGCCGCGCCCGCCTTGCGGTCGAGCACGCCGCGGGCCTGGCCGAGCAGCAGGTTGTCCAGCACGGTCATGTCCGGCACCAGGCTGAAATGCTGGTGGACCATCGCGATGCCGTGCGACAGGGCATCGGCCGGAGAGCGCGGACTGAACGCCGCGCCGGCCAGCGTCATCCCGCCCGCGTCCGGCGCATGCACGCCGAAGACGAGGTTGCACAGCGTCGATTTGCCGGCGCCGTTCTCGCCCAGCAGGCAGTGGATCTCGCCGGGATGGAGCTCGAGCGACACGTCCTGCAGCGCCTGCAGCGAGCCGAAGCGCTTGGACAGGCCATCCAGCCTCAGCAGAGGCGGCGCGCCCGGGGCCGGCGCCTCGCCCGGACGGCCGTCGCCCAGGCCGGCGGCGTGGCGCTCGCGCATCAGCCCTCCAGCACCTTGATCTTGCCGGACAGGATGTCCTTCTTGATCTGCTCGAGCTTGGCCTTCTGCTCCTCGGTGGCATTGCAGATGACCATGTCCGAGGCGCTCGGGCCCATGGCCAGCCCGAAGGGCTTGTAGCCGGCCTTCCAGGTGCCGCCGACGGCTTCCTTGATGGCGTACTGCACCTGGTAGCCGACGCCCGTGATGCTGTAGGCCGGATACAGCGGATCGGTGCCGCAGCGGTTGGTGTAGCTGCCGATGATCTTGGTGCCCTTCTCCTTGGCCGCCTGTTCCATGCCGCGCAGGCCCAGGTTCAGGATGTGGTAGTGCACGTCGGCGCCCTGGGCGATCGCCGCCAGCGTGGCTTCCTTGGCCTTGGCGACGTTGTCGAAATCGCCGGTGTAGTTCTCGAAGTACTTGATGCCGGGCTTGATGTACTTGGCGCCGTTGCCGAACTCCTTGCCCGCGTTCACGATGGAAGGGATCTCCATGCCGCCGACGTAGCTCACGGCCCCGTTCTTCGACAGCATCGCTGCGGCGGCGCCTGCGACGAAGGCGATCTCCGCCTGCTTGACGTCGTAGCCGGCCACGTTGGCCGTCTCCTCGGCCTTGTTGCCGCCGACGATCGAGAAGCGCGTCTTGGGGAAGCGCTTGGCCACCTTGAGCACCGCCGCCTGCGTCTGGCCGCCGACACCGATGACGAGCGCGTTCTTGGTGGCCAGGTTGGTCAGGGCCTGCTCCATGTCGGCGTAGTTGATGTTCTCGATCATCTGCACCTTGATCTTGGGCCCGAACTCCTTCTGCGCGGCCACCAGGCCGTCGTAGCCGGACTCCATCCATCCCTTGTCCGACTTGGACCCGGGGATGAGGATGCCGACGGTCAGCGGATCGGCCGCCGCGGCCGGCAGGCTCAGCACGAGGGAGGTGAGCGCGCTGACACCGGCGAGGACGGCGGCGCGGCGGGAGGGGGACGGAAGCTTCATGGCATGCCTTTCGCTAGTTGGAGGGTCAAGTAACTAATCAATTACTTACCGACAGAGCATCGCAATAACAGTGCCAGTGATTTCGCCGTGTTCCTGCTGCATATCGGTGCAGCGAACACACCGGATGCACCAGCCTGTGGCGACGCGACCTTCGACCGCACACCACCGGAGCCCTCCATGAAACGACATCCCTACCTTCCCGATGCCCGACCCGATGGCGCCCTGGGCCTGGGGCAGCAGTACTACTGGGTCGCCAGCGAGCGCGAGGTCGACATGTCCGTGGAGCCGCCCCCGCCCCTGCGCGCGCGGGTGCAGGCGCAGCCGCAGAACGTGGTCCTGGACCTGCGGCGCACGGCCATCGTCATCATCGACCTGCAGAACGACTTCTGCACCGAGGGCGGGTGGGTGGACCACATCGGCGGCAACTATGCGGCGGACCGCACGCCGATCGCGCCCTTGCAGAAGCTGCTGCCCGAGCTGCGCCGCGCCGGGGTGCCGGTCGTCTGGGTCAACTGGGGCAACCGCCCGGACCTGGCCAACATGCCGCCCAACCAGATCCATCTCTACAAGAACAGCGGCACCGGCGTTGGCCTGGGCGACCCGTTGCCCAATGGGAAGGGCCACGTGCTGCAGAAGGACTCGTGGCCCGCGGCCATCGTGGACGAGCTGGCGCCGCACGAGGGCGACTTCCTGGTCGACAAGCACCGCATCAGCGGCTTCTGGGACACGCCGCTGGACAGCATCCTGCGCAACCTCGGGGTGCGCAGCATCCTCTTCGCCGGCTGCAACACCGACCAGTGCGTGCTGCACACGCTCACGGACGCCAATTTCCTGGGCTACGGCTGCGTGATGCTGAGCGACTGCTGCGCCACGAGTTCGCCGGACTTCTGCACCGAGGCGACGATCTGGAACGTCAAGAAGTGCTTCGGCTTCGTGACCGACTCGGCCGCCGTGCTCGCGTCCCTGCCCGCCTGATGCGCGAGGCGATGACGCACGGATCGGGCGCCTGGCTGCCCGGCCCCTCGTGCGGACGGCCGGCCACCGGCTCCGGCGTGCTGGACGGCATCCGCCTGGGCGTGAAGGACCTGATCGACATCGGGGGCGCCATCACCGGCGGCGGGAATCCTGACTGGGCGGCCAGCCACGGGCCGGCGGCCCGGGACGCGCCCTGCGTGGCCGCGCTACGGCGCGCAGGCGCCCGGGTCGTGGGCAAGACGATCAGCGACGAACTGGCCTTCAGCCTGGAGGGCGAGAACGCCCACTACGGGACGCCGCGCCATCCGCATGACCCGGAGCGCCTGCCGGGCGGCTCGTCCAGCGGCAGCGCTGCGGCGGTGGCCTGGGCGGAAGCCGACCTGGCCCTGGGCACGGACACGGGCGGTTCGGTCCGCGTGCCGGCAGCCTTCTGCGGGGTGGCGGCCATGCGTCCCACGCACGGCCGGATTTCGCTGGACGGTGTCCTGCCCTTTGCACCGAGCTACGACACGGTGGGCTGGTTCGCGCGCGACGCCGCAACGCTGGCCGAGGCCGGGCACGCACTGCTTGGCGTCGCAGGCGTCCGGCCCCGGCCGCCGCTGCGCCTGTGCGTGGCCACGGACGCGTTGGCCTTGGCCGAGACCTCGGTGCGCGAGCCGCTGTCCGCATGGGCCCGCCGCTCGGGCATCGGCGCCGAACGCAGCGCCTATGCCGACAGCGACTGGCGCGACTGGCTCGAAGGCTACGCCGTGCTGCAGGGCCTGGAGATCCAGACCCATGTCGGGCCCTGGATCCGCCGGCAGCGGCCTCGCTTCGGGGCCGCGATCGCACCGCGCTTCGAGGCTGCGTTGGCGCTGGATCCCCGGCAGGGCGCACGCTGGGCCGCATGGCGCGCGCAGGCCGTGGCACGCCTGGCGCAGCGGATGGCACCCGACGAGGCCTGGCTCCTCCCCGCAGCGCCCTGCCCGGCCCTGCCGCGGCAGGCCGATGCCAGCGAGCGCGGCGCCTTCTACGAACGCGCGCTGGCCTTGGGCGCCGTGGCCGGTCATGCGGGGCTGCCGCAGCTGGTGCTTCCGCTGCCACCCGGCGAGGGTTTGCCGGCCTGCGTGTCCTTCATCTCTGCGAGGGGAAACGACGAACGCCTGCTCGAGCTTGCCGCGACACTATCGTCCGCATTCCCACCCACACCATGAGCACACCTTCTACGCGGCACGCGCCGGGCCCGGAAACGATCCCGCGGCGCGATGCCGCGCTCACGCGCGCCAAGCTGCTGGAATCCGCGATCGACGAGTTCTCGAGCGAGGGCTACAGCGGCGCGCGCACCGAACGCATCGCACGCCTTGCCGGCACCAACATCCGCATGCTGTACCACTACTTCGGCAGCAAGGACGACCTGTACGTCGCCGTGCTCGAAGCCGTGATGGCCGACCTGCGGCACGACGAACTCCGGCTCGATGCAGAGGAGGAGGAACCGCTGGCCGGCCTGCTGCACATCGCGGATTTCGTCGACCACCACTTCGCGACGCATCCGCGGCTGCGCAAGCTGCTGGCCTTCGAGAACCTCAACGAGGCCCGGCATCTCGCCCGCTCCAACCGGATCCCCGAGATGTCGTCGCCGGTGATCGCGCTGATCCGCCGGCTGCTGGTGCGCGGGGTCGCGGCGGGCGTCATCCGGCCGGGCATCGACGCGCTGCACCTGTACGTGGCGATGGTGAGCCTGTCGTACTACGGCCGGGCCCATGCATTCACGCTGTCCCGCATCTTCAACAAGCACCTGCAGGCCGCATCCTGGCAGAAGGCGCACCAGAAGATGACCCGCCAGATGGTCGCGGCGTTCCTGACGCAGGCGCCCGAATGAGGCCAGTCCTTCGCGCTGCAACGATCGATCCCCCGCATGTCATCTCCAAGCTCTCCTGAACGCACGCACCCGGCCCAGGCCACCTCCCGACGAGGCATGGTGACCAGCCCCCACCCCTTGGCCAGTGCGGCAGGCCTGGAGGTGCTGGCCCGGGGCGGCAACGCCATCGAGGCGGCCATCGCCATGGCGGCCGTGCTGTGCGTCGTGTGCCCGCACTTCACGGGGCTCGGCGGCGATGGCTTCTGGCTGCTGGCGCAGCCCGGTGAGCCTGTGCGCGGGATCTCGGGCATCGGGCAGGCGGCCGCCACGGCGCCTGCGCCCTCGGGTCCGATCCCGCTGCGCGGCGGCGCGTCGGCGCTGACCACCGCCGCTGCCGTGGACAGCTGGGCACGGGCCTTCGACATCTCCGCACGCGACTGGCACGGAAACCAGCGATGGGAATCCCTGTTCTCCCGCGCGATCGAGCACGCACGGGACGGTGTCGCCGTGTCCGCCTCGCAGCGCTTCTGGCGCGAGATGCGTGCATCGGAGACGAGGGGCTGGCATGGCTTCGACACCGCATTCCCGGCCCAGGCTTCGCAGCAGCGACAGCCGGGGCTCGCGCGCACGCTGTCGCTGCTCGCGGCGAACGGCCCGCGAGAGTTCTACGAAGGCGAGCTGGCGCACCGTCTGGCGGCAGGCCTGCAGGCCGCGGGCTCCCCGCTGACGCTGGACGACATGCGCCGGACGCAGGCACGCGAAGTGACGCCGCTGGCCGTGCCCTACCGCGGCGGCACGCTCCTGAGCCTGCCGCCGCCCACCCAGGGCTTCGCCACGCTGGAAGCCATGGGCATCCTGGGCGAGCAGGACCTCGCCGGCATCCCCGAGGGCAGCGCCGAGCACTTCCACCGGATGGTGGAGGCGATCAAGCGGGCCTTCATCGACCGGGACCGCTTCCTGGCCGACCCGGACTTCGCCGAGGTGCCGGTGGACCGCCTGCTGGGCGCGGCGCACATCCGCCAACAGGCGGCCCGGGCGCAGGCCGACGCACGGGCCATGCCCTGGCCCCACCCGTTCCGCCAGGGCGACACCGTGTTCTTCGCCGCGGCCGATGCCTCCGGGCGGGGCGCGAGCGTGCTGCAGAGCATCTATTACGACTGGGGCAGCGGCGTCGTCGCCGGCGACACGGGGGTGCTCTGGCACAACCGCGGGGCGGCCTTCCACCCCGATCCGGGCCACCCCAACGGCCTCCGGGGAGGGAAACGACCCTTCCACACGCTCAACCCCGTCGTCTACCTCCGCGAGGGACGGCCCGAGCTGTTGCTGGGCACGCAGGGGGCCGACGGCCAGCCGCAAACGCTGGTCGCCCTGTTGACCCGCCTGATCGACTTCGGCCTCGACCCTGCGCAGGCGCTGGCGCGGCCCCGCTTCCTCCTCGGCCGGACCTTCTCCGACAGCCGCGACAGCCTGAAGCTGGAAGAGGACGCCGGGGCCGAGATGCTTGCATCGCTGGCCGCGCGCGGCCACGAGGTGGCGGCCATTCCGGCGCAAAGCCCGCTGGCAGGGCTGCCCGGCGTCATCCGCCTGGACCGGAACGGCCAGCTGACGGGGGCGCACGATCCGCGAGGCGACGGCGTGGCGCTGGGCCTTTAGCCAGGGCCTGTGAGGACAGGCGCGCGCAAGGTCATGGCCGTGCGTCGCCCGCCGGCGCATCGGGCTCGGGTTCGGGGCCGCGCAGTTCCTCGACCACCCGCAGCCGATGCACCACCAGCTCGTCGATCTCGAGCCGCCGGATGCGGGCGCGGCCGATGGCCAGCCGGCCGATCGCCAGGGCGCCGATGGCCAGTGCGCCGAACGCCAGTGCGCCCGCGGCGACGCTGCCGAGGCCCACGGTGCCGACGGCCTGCGCGCCAGTGGCCCGTGCGCCGGTCGCCGCGGCCAGGGTCTTGCGCAGGGGCCGCGCGGCGAGGCGCAGCGGGTGCAGGGGCTTCATCGCGGCTCCTTGCCGTGGGACGCGGGCATCAGGCCCCGTGGCACTTCTTGTACTTCTTCCCGCTGCCGCAGGGGCAGGGGTCGTTGCGGCCCGGCTCGTCGGCCTTGCGCAGGGCCTCGACGCGCGGCCCGAGGCTGCGCCACAGCTGGCGCAGGTCGTACACCGCCCAGATGGCCTCGCCGAAGTCGTCCAGCCGCTCCTGGCTGACGGTGGGCGGCCCGTCCTCGCTGTACATCGACAAGGCCGGCGGCGCGGTGTCGTCGCTGGCGAGCACCTCGATCGCCTCGAGCGCGTCGGCCAGCATGGCGGCGACGTCCTTGTCGCGCGGCGGCGTCCAGTCCTCAGCCCACTGCTCGACGCCCGCCAGGAAGCCCAGCGCCCAGACCTGCCCGAAGGACGGGATCTCGGCCTCGGGCGCCTCGGCACGCTCCTCGGGCGGCAGGGCCGCGATGGCGCCGCGCAGGTCCAGGCATTCGGGCTGGAAGGCGCGCTCGTCGTCCAGCGCCTCGATGTTGGGTGCATCGAGCGCGGCCTGGATCTCGTGCCAGCGCCGCTTCCAGCGCCAGACGAATTCCATGTGCTGCGCGGGCGAGAAGCCGGCGCCGAAGAGGGCCGGCCAGTACTCGGCAGGCTCGATCGGGCGGCGGGTGCAGACCAGCGCCGTCATGAAGCCGTCGCAGAACTCCCACTGCGGCACGTCCTCGTCGTGCTCGCGCATGGCGTCGAGGGCATCGTCGAGGGCGTCGAAATCCTCGGGCTCGAGCGGGGGCAGGGCCGCCTCGGCGGCGGAAGGGGGGGCGTCGGAAGGTTCGGTCATGGGGCGGTCGGGTGGACCACCCTATGATGCCGCACCCGCGGGAGAGACACGAGAGGACGAGCCCATGACGACCCTTTTTCCGGCGCGCTACATCGCCTTCGCCCTGTGCGTCGCCGGGCTGGTGGCGAGCGTGGCCGCTGCGCTGCTGATGCCGCACGCCTGGGCGGCCTGGGTCGCCACCGGGCTGTTCGGGGTGCTCACGGCCACCGGCGTGCACGACGTGCGGCAGCAGCGCCACGCCATCCTGCGCAACTACCCGGTCATCGGCCACCTGCGATTCCTGCTGGAGTACATCCGCCCGGAGATGCGGCAGTACTTCATCGAGAGCGACACCGAAGCTTCCCCGTTTTCGCGCGCGCAGCGCTCGCTGGTGTACCAGCGCGCCAAGGGCGACCCCGACAACCGGCCCTTCGGCACGCAGCTGAACGTCAGCCTGGCCGGCTACGAGTGGATCAACCACTCGATGCAGCCCACGCAGATCGGCAGCCACGACTTCCGCATCACCATCGGCGAGGGCTGCGCGCAGCCCTACAGCGCGAGCGTGTTCAACATCTCGGCGATGAGCTTCGGCTCGCTCTCGGCCAACGCGATCATGGCGCTGAACCTGGGGGCCAAGCTGGGCCACTTCGCCCACGACACCGGCGAGGGTTCGATCAGCCGCCACCACCGGGTGCACGGCGGCGACCTGATCTGGGAGATCGGCTCGGGCTACTTCGGCTGCCGCGACGAGCGCGGCCGCTTCAGCGAGGAGCGCTTCGTCGAGAACGCGCGCGACCCGCAGGTGAAGATGATCGAAATCAAGCTGAGCCAGGGCGCCAAGCCGGGCCACGGCGGTGTGCTGCCGGGGCCGAAGGTGACGCCCGAGATCGCCGCCGCGCGCGGCGTGCCGGTGGGCGTGGACTGCATCTCGCCCTCGTCGCACAGCGCGTTCTCCACGCCGGTCGAGATGATGCAGTTCGTCGCCAGGCTGCGCGAGCTCTCGGGCGGCAAGCCCACCGGCTTCAAGCTGTGCATCGGCCACCCGTGGGAATGGTTCGCCATCGTCAAGGCGATGCTGGCGACGGGCATCACGCCGGACTTCATCGTCGTCGACGGCGCCGAGGGCGGCACCGGCGCGGCGCCGGTGGAGTTCTCCGACCACGTGGGCGCGCCGCTGCAGGACGGGCTGCTGCTGGTGCACAACACGCTGATCGGCACCGGGCTGCGCGGGCGCATCAAGCTCGGCTGCGCGGGCAAGGTGATCACCGCCTTCGACGTGGCGCGGATGATGGCGCTGGGCGCCGACTGGTGCAACGCGGCGCGCGGCTTCATGATGGCGCTGGGCTGCATCCAGGCGCAGACCTGCCACACCGGCCACTGCCCCACCGGCGTGACCACGCAGGACCCGAAGCGCCAGCAGGCGCTGGTGGTGCCGAACAAGGCCGACCGCGTGCACAACCTGCACCGCAGCACGCTGCACGCGCTGGCCGAACTGGTGCAGGCCGCCGGCCTGGACCACCCGCAGCAGATCACCGCGCACCACATCGTGCGGCGCATCTCCGACACCGAGGTGCGGCAGCTGTCCAACCTCATCATGCAGGTGCAGCCCGGCGCCTTGCTGGGGCCATTGGACGCGCAGCACAATGTGTTCCGCATGTACTGGCCGATCGCCAGCGCCGACAGTTTCCAGCCCACCGCCGTGGCATGACGCCCAACGACGCTTTTCCTCCTTTCCGCCTGCCGCTCGAAGGCGCCGCACGCGCACCATGAATCCGCTGAAAAGCCGGTTGGCGCGCATGCAGGCCCGCCGCGGCGCCGCCTCCGCACCGAGCCCGCTCACCGCCGGCACCGCGTTGCCCGCCCCAACGGCACCGGGCGATTACGCCGCCTTCCTGCGCGCCACGCTGCCGCAGCAGACGCGCGGCGTGGCCAGCCACCGGCTGGGCGGCGAGCGCGTGTGGCTCAAGCGCGCCGGGCCGCGGCACAGCCTGTTCCGCTACCGGCTGCTGGCCTTGCTCTCGCGCGCCTTCCGGCTCGACGTGCTCACGCCCGTGCCCAACCTGGGCGGCGAAGCCGCCATCGCCACCGAGGCGCAGCGCCTGCGCAGGCTGGCGGAAGCGGGCGTGCGCGTGCCGCGCGTGCTGGCCCAGCAGGCCGACGGGCTGCTGATCTCCGACATGGGCCAGGGCGGGCGCGCGGCGGTGGTGCTGAACGAACGGCTCGACCACGCCGCCGCAAGCGGCCCGGCCGCACTGCTGGCCGTCTGGCGCGAGGGGCTGGACGCCATCGCCGCCGTGCATGCGCGCGATGCCTACCTGAGCCAGGCCTTCTCGCGCAACCTGATGCACTGTCCCGACGGCGCGATCGGCTTCATCGATTTCGAGGACGACCCGGGCGCCACCCTCACGCTCGCCGAATGCCAGACCCGTGACTGGCTGAGCTACCTGCATTCGACGGCGCTGCTGGTGCATGCGTCCGCACCGCGCGCCGGTGCCGAGCACTGGCATGCGGTGCTGGCCGGCGCCGATGCGTCGGTGCGCGAGCGCATCGCCCATGCGGCGCAGCGCATGCGCTGGCTGCGCCACCTGCCCAAGGGCCGCCGCTGGGGGCGCGATACGCAGCGGGTGCGCGCGGTGGCGCGGCTGCTGACGCAGTGGCACCTCGCTCCCTGATGTCCGAAATGGTCTGATCTGCTCCTTTTTCAGGAGCAACCTGCGTTCGCCAGCTGGGCGCAAGAGCCACTTTGGACGACGATCCATCACAGGTCCGAATCCGATCGGCTGCGCGCATGTGGCGACGGAATGCCGCACTGGCTCTGCTGCGTCGAGTCGAAATGGCGGCGGCCGTCAGGCCAGCAGATGAGCAGGCACCTTGACGGGCATCGACAGCAGCAATTGCGCCATGCCTTTGCCCAGGGCGTCGTTGCGCAACGAAGCCATCCCGCCGCCGTCCAGGGCCGATTCGCAGACGAAGTTCAGGGCATTGAACCCGGGCAGCGCGTAGCGACGGACCGGGCCATGCACCAGATGCGCCAGCCAGGTCTGCACCCGTTCGGCCGTCACTTGCGCATAGAGCACCGGAAGAATGTACGGAGTGCGGGCGATCAACCCGATGTTGGAGATGTCACCCTTGTCTCCACTTCGACCATAGGCGAGCCGGATCAGGGGCACCTCCACCTCGGCTGTAGATCCTGATTCGAAAAGCGGGCCGCTTGCCGTGGATATCTGGTCCGCTGGCCCGACGGAGCAGCCTTGTGGCACAGGGACAGGCCACTGCGCGCCATCGAGCCGCACCGTCGGAACCACCCTGGACTTCTCGAGCAAAAAAGCACATTGGCGTATCGACGCCGAGGGTCTGGGGCGACCACCGAAACCCGTCGTGCCGGGCGACCAGCTGGTCGCCGGCGCGGCAAGCTCACGGGCAAACAGCTCGAGAGCGGCCTCTTCGGCATGCATGACGGCCACCCACAACACGACCTCGCGCACCTCGCCCGCCGTGCTGTGCGGCCCGAAGCAGGTCTCGGCGCCCAGCACCTCGATGTGCGTGCGGCTGAAGTCGCCGAAGCCGTGACTGGCAAAGAGCTGACGCGTGCGCGCCAAGAGCGCCTCTCCGGTCCGTCGAGCCTTGGCAGCCGCATCCAGCCCGATGAGAGTCATCTGCGCGTTGCACCGGAAACCATCGACGAAGGTGGCGCAGACCTTGTAGGCGGTGCCGGGAGCACGGCCGCGCGCTCCCGTGACGCGGACCTGGTCAGGCCCGCACTGTTCCAGCCGCACCTGTCTGAAATCGCATGTCACGTCGGGCAGCAGATAGGAAGCCGGATCGCCGATCTCGTAAAGCACCTGTTCTCCCACGGTGGCCACCGACACCAGCCCGCCGGTGCCCGCAGGCTTGCCGACGACGAAGCTGCCGTCCGCATTGCATTCCACGACCGGGTAGCCGATGTCCGCCCAGCCGGGCACCTTCTCCCAGTCGGTGTGCAACCCGCCAGTGACCTGACAGCCGCATTCGAGCGCGTGGCCGGCCAAGCTGCCCTGGGCCAGGCGGTCATAGTCGGAGGGCTCCCAGCCGAACTCGTGCATCAGGATGCCCAGCGTGACCGCGCTGTCGACACAACGGCCGGTGATGACGATCTGCGCGCCCTTTTGAAGAGCATCCTTGATCGGCAGCGCGCCAAGGTAGGCATTGGCACTGACCACCGTTTCCGGCAAGGCATGGCCCTTCTGCAAATCGCGTACGCCTTCGGCGCGCAGCTGAGGCAACAGGGGCGATACATCGTCGCCCTCGACCACGGCAATGCGAACGTGCGGCAGCCCCTGTTCCCGCGCAATCGCAGCGACTGCCTCGGCACATGCTCGCGGATTCATGCCGCCCGCATTGCTGACCACGCGGATGCCGCGCGCCAGGATCTCTGGAAGCAGCTGCTTGATGGTGACGCCGACGAAGTCCGTCGCGTATCCCAGCTCCGGCTTGCGCATCCGCGCCGATGCCAGGATGGACATGGTGAGTTCGGCCAGGTAGTCGAACACCAGGTAGTCGATGTTCCCGCGGCGCACGAGCTGTGGTGCGCCCGTGCTGCTGTCGCCCCAGAAACCGCTCGCGCCACCAATGCGGACCGTCTTCTTCATGGATTCCTGCTTCGGTAGGAGCAGCCCTCCGCGGGCCACGAGGCCTGGGCAGCCCGCTCGTCTGGCCACCGCGGTTCACGTCGCTCGCGAAAGGCAAGCTGGCCTTCACGGGCATCATCCGTCAGTGCGAACAGAGCGATCTGGCTCTCGGTGAACGCCATGGACGACTCGAATGGCAGCCCTTCGACGTGCTTGAGCGTGTAGAGGCCGCGCCGTATGGCTGCAGGCGACTTGTCGAGCAGCCGACCCAGCAGCCAGTCGAGCTTGGCGTCGAGATCCTCGGCCACATGGTTGACCAGGCCCATCTCCAGGGCGCGTGCGGCAGAGACGGGCTCCCCTGTCAGGCTCAGCTCATTCAGCGCGCGGCGGGGAATGAGGTTCTGCAGCACGCTGAGAACCTGTGCCGGGAATACGCCGACCTTCACCTCGGGCAGGCCAAAAACGGCGTGCGGTGCTGCCACCGCCATATCGCACATCGCCAACAACCCCATTCCTCCGGCCATGCAGGCTCCGTTGACCCGCGCGATGAGCGGTACCTGCGCGCGCCGTGCCGTGCGAAACAGGTCGGCAGCCGGCTGGCAGGGCTCGGAATGGTCGAACACGAAAGACTGGCCCGTCTGAAGGTCCGCGCCGGCGCAGAATGCGCGTTCCCCACTTCCGGTCAGTACGATGGCCCGCACCTGCCGGTCGTCGGAGGCCTGCGCGATGGCATTGCGCAGCGCGACCATGACGCCGGCCGTGAGGGCATTGCGCCGCTGTGGCCTGTGGATGGTGAGGTAGAGCACACGGCCGCGGCGCTCGGTCAGCAGTTCCTGGGTCATGACGCGGCAGCCCGTGGTTGTTCCAGCGTGCGCGTTGCGCGTGCACCGGCCTGCAGGGACGCGATCTGCTCATCGCCATAGCCGACTTCCCTGAGTATCTCTGCCGAGTGCTGCCCCAACATGGGGACGGGCCGGCTGGCACCGGGAACGGTCCCCGACCATTCGCTGGGCACGGCCATCTGCCGGATCCGCCCGACGGCCGGGTGGTCCGTCTCCGAGAAGAATCCCGTCGCGGCCAGGTGCTCGTCCTCGAGCAGGCTCTCGAAACTGTGCATGGGGAAGACGGGAATGTCGGCTTCCGCCAGCAGCTCGCTCCAGGTGGCCGTGGTCTTCTTCTGCAGCTCGTCGGCGACCATCTCGTAGAGCGCATCGATGTGAGCGGTGCGCGCGCGGATGTCGCGGAAGCGCGGATCCGAGGTCCAGAGGTGCTCCTTGCCGATGGCTCTGAGAAAGACGCGCCAGTCCCGGTCGGTGTAGATCACGCAGCACACGTGGCCGTCAAGCGTGCGGTACGGCCGCCGGTGAGGCGACATGATGCGCGGATAGCCGAAGCCTCCGCGCGGCGGCACGAAGGTGTGGCCGTACAGGTGATCGCCCATCACGTAGCTCGTCATGACTTCGAACATGGGGATCTCCACGACCTGCCCCTCGCCGGTCTGTGTCCGCGCGTAGAGGGCTGCGGCAATGACGCCAAACGCATAGATCCCCACGGACCGGTCGGCGATGGTGATGGGCATGTAGCGGGGCTCTCCGCCATGGGCCTGCGCCACGGCGAACGCCAGGCCGCAGGCATTCTGCATGAGGTCGTCGTAAGCAGCCTTGCGTGCGTAGGGACCGCGTTGCGAGAAGCCGACCAGTGCAGCATGGACAAGACGTGGATTGACCTGCACCAGTCTGTCGCGGCCCAGGCCCAGCCGTTCCATCGCCGCCGGCCGCACGTTGCTCACCAGCACGTCGGCTGTTCGCAAGAGCGCCAACAGGGCTTCGAGGCCTTCGGCGGACTTGAGGTTCAGCTCGATGCTGCGCTTGTTGCGGTTCAGGCCGAGGAACAGCGGTCCCATGCCGGCCTCCCCATTCGGGCCGACGCCGCGCGTCGAGTCCCCCCCGGGCATCTCCACCTTGATCACGTCGGCACCAAGGTCGCCGAGCGTCTGCGTGGCCAGAGGCCCCATGAACACCGTGGTCATGTCGATGACCCGGATGCCGGCCAGAGGGCCGGCGGACTTGCTGAAAGTCATGTCTGGCAATCGTCCTTTGCTCAACTCGGTTGAACCCCGGCACGCGCGAAGACCTCCTTAGCGCGCCTGATCTCCGAGCCGATGAATTCCTGCAACTGCTCGGGTGTCATGGGCGTGATGTAGTTGCCGTTTTCACCCAGGTACTTCGCATACTCCGTAGTCTGGAAGTATTCGCCGAAGGGCCTGCGCAACTCGGCAATGACCGATGCCGGAGTCCCCTTCTTGACGAACAGGCCGGCCCACCCGTTCAGCTGGATGGGCGGAAGGCCAGCCTCGCCCATGGTGGGCACGTTGGGCAGCGGCGGTACGCGTCTGGCGGTCATCACGGCCAGGGCCTTGATGCTTCCCGCTTTGATATGCGGCATGGCAGCGCCCAGGTCGATGATGGAGAAGTCCACGTGACCACCCAGGAGATCGGTGATCGACTGCGCGCTTCCCTTGTAGGGCACCTGGTTGACGCTGAGGTTGGCCTGCTGGGCGAAAAGCTCGCCCGCGAGTTGCTGGAACGAGCTGCCCGATGCGAAGGTCGCCTTGCCCGGGTTGTTCTTGATGTAGGCCAGCAGTTCCGATGCGCTCGACACCTTCAGCGCAGGGCTGGCCAGCAACACCATCGGTGAAAAGTGTCCCAGCGCGATGGGAGTGAAGTCGGCTTCCGGGTCGTAGGGAAGCTTCTTGACGAGCGCCGAATTGACGCCGTGTGTCGTGCCGCCCGTGAAGACCATCGTGTAGCCGTCGGCAGGTGCCCGCAGCACCTCCTCCAGGCCGATGATCCCGTTGGCTCCCGCGCGGTTGTCCACGACGAAGTTCCAGCCCGTGCGCTTGGAGACCTGCTGGGTGAAGAAGCGCGCGCTGACGTCCGTGCCGCTGCCCGGAGGAAAGGGCACGACGAGCCGGATGGGCCGCTCGGGAAAATTCGCCCGCGCGAAGACCGGCAGCACCGGCGCGGCCGCCATCGCGAGAAGAAGAGTGCGTCTGCCGGGCGAGGGGGTGGTCATGGGGTTGTCTCCTTGAACGGTGTGCACAGGGGGCGGCCTAGTCCGCCCGGGGCCAGGAGAACCTGGCGACTTGCCCGCTGCTGAAACGGTCCACCGCATCCCGGTGATAAGCGGAAGAAAACGCGATGCCCTGAGCCATCGACTCGAGCTCCACCATCGTCGCGAGGTCGCTGGTGAACGAGCGATTCAGCGCAGCCTTGGTCATGGCAGTCGCCACCGCGGAAGCAGTGCTGATGCCTCGGGCCACCGCGATCGCTCGTGCCAGGGCCTGTCCATCGGCGACGATCTCCATCACGAAGCCGAGGTCACGTGCTTCCTCTGCCGAAAGCTCGCGCCCGCTGAACATGATCTCTTTCGCCCGTTGAAGGCCCACGGCGCGTGGCAGGGTGTACATGGATGCGTTGTCCGGTACCAGGCCGATGCGGGAAAAGGACATGCAGAACCGCGCCGAGCGCGCTGCGATCACGAGGTCCGCTAGCAAGGCCAGTCCGAAGCCGCCGCCGTAGGCGATGCCTTCGACTGCTGCCACCACCGGCTTGTCGCTGGCCTGGAGTCGTTCTGCATTGGACAGGGTGCTGCGCATGCGGGTGCGCCCCGATTCGGCAGTCATCGGCTGCGCACCGTGCATCGATGCGATGTCGCCGCCGGCGCAGAAGTGGCCACCTCGACCCGTCAGCACGATGGCGCGGACATGCTCGTCGTCGATCGCCTCCTGTACGGCGTCCGCGAACTCGCGTCGGGCCACGAGATCCAGGGCATTGCGCTTGGCCGGCCGGTTGATGGCAACCACGCGCACGGCACCGTGCGTTTCGGTTTCGACGGTGTCTCTTGTGGCGGCCACGGCATTTGTCTCCTGAGTCGATGCGCATGCTAGGGAGACGCTCGACATGATTCAAATGAAATGTTCTACTTTTGGTTTATGAACAGAGTTCAGATAGAGAAGTTCGATCTCAACCTGCTGACGGTGCTTCGGGCGGTACATGACGAAGGCAGCGTGACCCGCGCCGCTCACCGGTTGAACCTGACGCAATCGGCAATCAGCCATGCCCTGCGGCGCCTTCGTCAACAGTTGGGAGACCCGCTGTTCGTCCGCAACGGCATGGCGCTGAGCCCGACGGCGTTGACGAAGAACATCTCCGGACCCATCAAGGCCCTGCTCGCGTCCATGGAGGACGTACTGAGCTCCGGCGACATGTTCGACCCGCGCACCGCGAGACGGCGTTTCACAGTGGGCATGGATGAACGCCTGGAGTTCCATACCCTGCCGCCGCTCGTCGAACGACTCGTGGACAGTGCGCCCGGTATCCAGTTCAGGTCGGTGCGCGTGGTGCCGGAAGAGGTGGTGTCGCTGCTCTCATCAGGCCATATGGACGCTGCGGTTACATCGATGCCGCTGCGCAGTCAGGAGCTTGCGTCGCAACGGGTCGCGGGTGACGAACTCGCAGTCATGGTGCGCGCCCAGCACCCGCTCTCGCGCAAGGGCCGCATGACGCTTGATGCCTATCTCGGTGCAGACCATATCGCGGTTTCGGCTTCGGCCGATCAATCGGGGGACGAAGATCTGGCGCTCAGCAGATTGGGACATTCGCGCCGTATCCGGATGTGGGCTCAACGCTATGCGGCGGCCAATACGATCGTGTCTCGAAGCGACCTTCTGCTCACCATGCCCCGTTTGTACGTTCCAGTGGTAAATGCGACCGAGCACAACAGGACGATCGCTCTGCCATTTGAGGTGGCGCCCATGGACTATCACCTGTATTGGCACCCGTCGCATGGGTCGGATGCGGGCGCTCAATGGCTGCGCCGCGAGCTGTGTCGCTGTTTCTCTTACTACACCGATCGGCGACCCGCGATCAAGCGAGCCGTGCGTACCCGGCTTCCACCTTGACCCTGCAATCAGGCGCCGTGGCGCTAGGTCAGGAAGCAACCTCTTGCCGCTTCAAGCCTAGGGCCCGCGCCGCAGCGCCCGGCTGCGCGCCTCCAGCCCGCGCAGTAACACGTCCATCCACGCCTCGAAGCCGCCGTCGAGCGGCTGCGTCCGCCCGTCGGTCCAGCGCAGCAGGAAGGCCCGGTTGCGCAGCGCACCAAGCCGGCCCGCCAGGTGCGGATGCTGTCGTGCATCCACCGCGTCGAGCCGCGCGCGGCAGGCCGCCGCCCAGTCCTCGCCAGGTGCAGCGGGCGCGGTCGACAGCTCCAGCGTGGCGAAGCCGCACAGGGCCGCCACCACGACGTTGAAGGCATCGACCAGCGCCTCGCCCTCGAAGCGTGCCTGCTCGAGCGCGACGACGATGTGCTCGAGCAGGGGCGCATCGAAGGCCGCGTTGTAGGCCAACTCGCTCGCCACCACCGGCGCCAGGTGCGGGTGGGCACGCAGCGCGGCGCGGAAAGCCACCAGCAACGCGCGCAGGCGCGCCTGCCAGCTCAGCGGCCCTTCCGAGGGGACGGCGGCGGCGACGCCCTCGAGCGCCAGCGCGATGACCCCCGACACGAGCGCGTCGCGGTTGGGCACATGCCAGTACAGCGCGGCCGGCGCCACTTGCAGCGCTGCAGCCAGCGCGCGGATGTTGAAGGCCGCCAAGCCCTGTTCGTCGATGAGGGTCAGCGCCGCCTGCAGGATGCGTTCGCGGCCCAGCGCGGCATCGGTCGCAGCGCGTGACTCGCCCTTGCGCGGACGGCCCGGGCCGGGGCGGACGGGGGCGGAGC
>SCOE01000055.1 GCA_005503065.1 Comamonadaceae bacterium ALPHA2B | reverse complement strand
GGCGGGGTGTCGGCGGGCGTGGGCGTGGGCGTGGGCGCCGGTGTCGGCGTGAGCACCGCTGGCCTGGCGCCGGTGACTGCCGTGGTCGGCAACACGCTGTCCAGCACCACCAACGCCTTGGGCACCACCGCAACCAACCTCACTGGCGGCCTGGGCAGCACGCTGTCTGCCGCTCCGGTGGTCGGCAGCGCGCTGTCCACGGCATCGATCGGCACGGGCAATGTGCTGAGCGCCGCGACTTCCGGCCTCGGCAGCACGCTGTCCACCGCGACGGCGGGCATCGGCAACACGCTGACGACGGCGACCTCGTCGCCCGCGAACACGTTGACCGCCGCGACATCGACCTTGACCACGACCTTGACGGCCACGACGTCCACGCTGGGCAACACCACCACCTCCGCCATCGGCACCTTGACGGGCACCATCGGCGGCCTCGGCAAGTGATGAGGGCACGCGTCCACCTGCGCCACGCCGGCCTCGCCTTCGTGCTGGCAGGCGGCCTGGTCGCGGCCGTGCAGGCCCAGCCTGCCGGCAACCCGCTCGACCAGCTGCCACTGCCCGCATCGCAGGCGCCAGTGCCTGCACCGAAGGCGCAGGTGGAGGTGCAGACGCCGGCCCAGGCGGCCGGCCGGATGGGCCAGACAGTCTCGCCCTCGCGTTTCGACATCGAAGGCGTGACCGCCCTGCCCTTCGCCGAGGTGGCGGCCTTCTTCGCGCCGCTGGCCGGCCAGCCGGTGCCGGTCGCCCGGCTGGTGCAGGCGGCACGCGAGGCGACGGCGCTGTACAAGGAGCGCGGCCATCCGCTGGCCTTCGTCTACCTGCCCGAGCAGGGCTTCGAGGGCGGGGTCGTTCGGGTGGTGGCGGTCGAGGGCTACATCGCCGACATCCGCATCGACGGCGACGCCGGCCCGTCGGCGGCACGCCTGCGCACCATGGCCGAGGCGCTGCGCCGCGAACGGCCGCTGCGCCAGGCCACCTTCGAGCGCGCGACCCAGCTCATGGCGCGCCTGCCCGGCCTCACCGTGACCGCGACGGCGGCGCTGCCGGGCACCACGGACGGCGCGACCACGCTCGTGCTGGCGGTGAAGCGGCGGCCCTATGACGTCTCTCTGGGCGCGGACCTGCGCCAGCCCACCCCGCGCGCTGTGCTCACCGGCGTGATCAACGACCCCTTCCTCGCCGGCGGCCAGCTCAGCGCCTCGACCCTGCTGGGCAACCCGCGCAACGAGGCGCTCCTGACGACCAGCTACACGCAGCTCGTGGGCGCCGACGGGCTGGCGCTCAAGGCGGCCTACAGCCACTACCGCGGCTATCCCGACGAGACGATGGACCGCGGCTCGCGCATCGAGCGGCGCAACACCAACCGCCGGGCCGAACTGTCCGCCAGCTACCCGCTGCTGCTGGGCGCCCAGCGCAGCCTCACGCTCAGCGGCGGCTTCTATGCCGTGAACAACCTCGACGACTACCACGTGACGCTCTCAGGCACGCGGCTCGAGGACGACACCCGCGTGCGCGCTCTCTTCGCGCAGCTGAGCTATCTGGAGGCCACGCCGACGCGCAGCCGCAGCGCCAGCGTGTTGCTGGCCCAGGGCCTGCGTGGGCTCGGCGCCACGGCCGAGCAGCGCAGCAACGTGGCCGGCGTGGCGGGCACGAACCCGGCCAAGCTCGACTTCACCCGCCTGGCGCTCGACCTGAGCCAGCGCGACCGCTTCGCCAACCAGTGGGGCACGGCCGTGAGCTTCGGCGCGCAGTACAGCCCCAACACCCTGGCGAGCTCGGAGCGCATCTCCTTTGGCAACCAGCGATTCGGGCGCGGCTACGCGGCCGGCGACGCGGCGGGCGACTCGGGCTGGGGCCTGGGCCTCGAGGTCAACCGGCTCTTCAAGCGCGAGGGCGGCGAATGGCTCAAGCAGATCGAGCCCTACCTCCTGGTCGAGGCCGCGCAGGTGTCGCTCAAGCAGGGGCAGCCCTCGCCGCGCAAGCTGCGTTCGGTGGCGATGGGTGCGCGCTTCACCGATGGCAAGCACTACAACCTGGACGTGGCCATCGCCAAGCCCACGGGCGATCCGAGCGCCGCCAATCCACTGAGGCGCGCACGGCTGACGGTCCTGCTGAGCTACAACCTCGGCGATCGCTGAACTGCGGCGGCGCACGCGAGGCGCCGGCCGAGCGCCGAGCGCCGCGGCCTGACACACTCGGGGCGTGTCCAGCCTTCGCCCCACCCCCATGCGCCATCCCGCCCAGCACTTTTCCGGCACCTATGCCGAAGCCCGCAGCAAGTTCCTCGACGCCGCCGCCGAGCGCGGCGCGCAGATCCAGTCCTTCGAGATGGAAGGCCAGCGCGGCGCACTGGGCGAGGTGCTCGCCATGGACGTCGCGCGCATCGGCCCTGCCGACGCGGCCCGGCTGTTGATCGTCACCTCGGGCACGCACGGCCCCGAGGGCTTCTGCGGCTCCGGCTGCCAGGTCGCCACGCTGCGCGACGACGAACTGCTCGCCCGCTTCGACGCCGCGAAGATCGCGCTGCTGCTGGTGCACGCCGTCAACCCGCACGGCTTCTCTCACCTGCGGCGCACCAACGAGGACAACATCGACCTGAACCGCAACCACATCGACTTCGGCCGGCCGCTGCCGGTGAACGAGGGCTATGCCGAAGTGGACCCGCTGGCGATTCCCGCCACCTGGCCACCGAGCGCGGCCGACGAGGCGGCCCTGGCGGCCTACATCGAGAAGAACGGCCTTCGTGCGTACCGCACGGCGGTCAGCAAGGGCCAGTACACCGTGCCCGACGGCCTCTTCTACGGCGGCCAGATGCCGAGCTGGAGCAACCGCACGATCCGCAGCGTGCTGCGCCAGCACGGTGCCGGCATGGCGCACATCGGCTGGATCGACGTGCACACCGGGCTGGGCCCGCGCGGCCACGGCGAGAAGATCTACCCCGGCCGCGCGGACGGCCTGGCGCGCGCACGCGCCTGGTGGGGCGCCGACGTGTTCGCGCCCTTCGAGGGCAACTCGGCATCACCCGACGTCTCGGGGCCGGTGGTCACTGCGATCTACGACGAGTGCCCCGGCGCCGCCGTGGCGCTGATGGGCCTGGAGTTCGGCACCCTGCCCGACCTGGAGGTGCTGGACCGCCTGCGCGCCGACCACTGGCTGCACCGCCATCCCGAAGCCACGGACGCGCAGCGGCGCGCCATCCGCCAGGGCGTGCGCGAGGCCTTCTACTGCGACGACGACGTGTGGAAGGGCATGGTCCTGGGCCAGGCCCGGGTGGTGCTGCTGCAGACGCTGGAGGGGCTGCGCAAGGCCTGAGGCCGGCCGCCCGGTGGGCGCGGGCGTGGGCGCGCGGAACAACCCGTCCGGCCACGCGGTTTCAGGTGCATTTTTCCGTGGCCGGCGCATGATGCGCAGCCCAGCATGCCTCGCGGCCCTTTCACCCTCAGGAGGTGGCCATGCACCCGACCCCCGGTCTTGCGACGAGCCTTGCCATGCAGGCCTACCTGCGGCACCACGGCACCCCGGTGTGCCTGCACGAATTGCTGGTGCAGACGGTGCGCCAGCGGGGCCAGCGCCCCCGAACCGGGCCGCCTGGGCCAACAACAACCCCTGCAACTGGCGCGCGCGCCAGCCGCGCGGCGCCGCCGGCGCGCTGAGTGCGCGCCTCGGCCGGCGAGCGCAGCGAAGCCTTCAGGGCACCCGCGGAACTGGCTTGGCCAGGCCGCTGGGTGCGCCCCTTCCCGCCGAAGGCGAGAGAGGGGCGAGCCGCGAAGCGGCTTGGGGGGGTATGTTCGATTTCACCGCGCCGCGTCGCGGCAGGCGCGCAGGTTGCGCTCGAAACCGCTGGCCAGCATCGGCGTGCAGTCCTCGCCGTTGGGCGTGACCCGGCACAGGCCGACCACCAGGAAGTCCTGGACGGCGCCGGTGCACATGGGGAATCGCGCAAGCTCGGGATTCGCGCGCGACTTGAACCCCCAGGCGTCGGCGAAGTCGACCATCCGCGCCATCGCATCGTGGAAGTACGTCCGGTCGCCGCTGCGCACCGCGGCGTCCATCGCCGGCAGTTCGCCGTCGAGGAAGCGCACGGCGGCGGCGGGGAACTGCGAGGGGTCCTGCTGGGCCGCGGCCCAGGGCGCCACGGCGACCAGCACCGCCGCCACCATGCCGCGCACGGCGCCGGCCCCACACGAAGTCGAAAGAGTCATGCGAACTTTTGTTTGCTATTTTTTTGATAGCTGCCTGCGCCCGTCCGGCGCGCGCTGGGCCCCGATTTGACCCGAAAATCGGCGCACCGGCCGCGATTCGCGCCGCCCTGCGCCCCGCCCGCGATGCGGCGCCCCTGCCAGCGGGCCGCCGCAAATGTGGCCCAATACGGGGTTCCGGATTTTCATCGCCGGGCCGCCCCCCAGATGAAAGCGCCCCTCAGGGGGCGGCGAACCACACGAAGTGGGAAGCGCGGGGGCCTTTTTTTCATCAGCCAACCAAAGGAGTCCCGACATGGGCAACAAGATCGTCACCGAAGCAGACCGCAAAGCCACCAAGCCCCTGCCGGGCGCCACCATCGCCAAGCAGGGCGTGGGCCAGAAGCGCAGCCTCGAGCGCGGCTCGGCCACCCGCAGCAAGAAGAACCCCGGCAAGCGCGCCCACCAGGGCTGATCGGCACCGCCGAGCCTGCGAGCGCCCCGAGCGGGCGCTTTTTTTCTTCCGGACGCGAGGTTTTCCCCGAATGAAGAACGACCAGATGCTGCTGCGCGGCGCGATGTGCGCCGTGATCGGCGCGGCCGTGCTGCTCGGCCCCTACGTGCTGCGCTCGCCGGCCTGGCGCGACATGGTGGCCGGCGCCCACATCGTGGGCTGGTTCGCCCTGGCGCTGGGCGTGGTCATGATGGCCGTCGCGCTGCTGCGGCGCAAAGGCTGAGGCCCCGGCCCCTCAATGCGCCGCGGCCTGCCGGCCGCCGCGCAGCCGCTTGAAGCCTTCCACGGCGCCGAGCACGATCGCGCCGGCGATCACCCCCACCACCAGGTTCACCCCCATCGAGCCGAGCGAGCCCACCAGCGCGCCGGCGTCGACGGCCCAGTCCTCGACCGCATGCCCGACCTGCGGCACGCCATGCACGAGGATGCCGCCGCCGACCAGGAACATGGCCGCGGTGCCGACCACCGAAAGCGTCTTCATCAGCCAGGGCGCCAGGCGCAGGATGCCGCGGCCGATGGCCTGGGCGGCGCTGCCCGCCTTGCGGCTCAGGTACAGGCCCAGGTCGTCGAGCTTGACGATGCCGGCCACCAGGCCGTAGACGCCGACGGTCATCACCAACGCGATCGTGACGAGCACGCTCAATTGCGTCATGAAGGGCTGGCCGCCCACGGCGCCCAGCGTGATGACGATGATCTCGGCCGAGAGAATGAAGTCGGTGCGCACCGCGCCCTTGACCTTGTCCTTCTCCATGGCAGCGGGGTCGACCCCGCCCTCGACCATGGCCTGGGCGTGGCGCTCGAGCTCGGCCGCATGCTCTTCCTTGTGCAGGAACTTGTGGACCAGCTTCTCCACGCCTTCGAAGCACAGGAAGGCACCGCCCACCATCAGCAGCGGCGTGATCAGCCAGGGCAGCCAGGTGCCGATGGCCAGCGCCGCCGGCACCAGGATCGCCTTGTTGACCAGCGAGCCCTTGGCCACGGCCCACACCACCGGCAGTTCGCGGTCGGCCTTCACGCCCGTGACCTGCTGCGCGTTGAGCGCGAGGTCGTCGCCGAGCACGCCCGCGGTCTTCTTGGCCGCGACCTTGGTGAGGACGGACACGTCGTCGAGCACCGTGGCGATGTCGTCGAGCAGCAGCAGCAGGCTGGAGGCCATGGGAAGGATCTTTCGAAGATGGAAGCGATGTGCAGGATGCCGCGCCGCAACGGCGCACGCCAGCAGGAGGCCGGCTGCGCGCTTGTCAGCCCAGGTCGCGCTTGAGGCGCACTTCCTCGATGCGGATGGCGCCCAGCGCCGTGGTCTTGGCGGTCTTCATGTCGCGCTTGAAGCCCGCCGTGTGCTCGAAGAAGCGCAGCGCGCGCTCGTTCTTCAGCGGCACCCAGGCGGTGACGGTGGTGCAGCCCTCGTCCTCCAGGCCCTCCTCGGCGGCCTCCCAGAGCTGCACGGCGACGCCCTTGCCCCAGTGGTCGGGATGCACGTAGAGCGACCACACCTCGCCGTCCACCGGCTTGGTCTTCGGGTCGCGCGAGCGGTCGAAGCCGACGAAGCCGACCACCGTGTCGCCCTGCACCGCCACGTGCACCTGCGGCTCGGCGAACTCGATGGCCTGGCGCCACTTGGCTTCGCGCGTGGACGGGGCCAGCGCGTCGAGCTGGTCGTCGGGCACGATGCCCTGGTAGGCGGCGCGGGCGGCGGCAGCGTGGATGTCGGCGATGGCCTTGGCATCGCGCAGCTCGGCGGGGAGGACTTCGTAGGGAGACATGAGCAGAAAAGCAGACGAATCGGAAAGCGGCCCATTGTCGCCGCTGGGCGCCGGCACCGGCCCCGACAATCGGGCCCCATGAGCCATCGGATCGACGTCCTGCCGGCAGGCCTCGCCTTCGAGGCGCCCGACACCGGGCGCAGCCTGCTGCTGGCCGCGCAGGACGCGGGCATCGAGCTGCCCAGCTCCTGCCGCAACGGCACCTGCCGCACCTGCCTCGCCCGGGTGGTGAGCGGGCGCATCGTGCACACCATCGAATGGCCGGGCCTGTCGGCCGAGGAGAAGGCCGAGGGCTGCGTGCTGCCCTGCGTGGCCGAGGCGCGCAGCGACGTGGTGCTGGACGTGCCGCACGCGCGCTCGCTGTTCGACTGAGGCGTCTTTCTTGAGCGAAAAGTGGCCGCAGCGCCCGCGCGACGGGCGCCACCAGCTATCTATTTGATAGCAACCGACGCCTCGATCCGGTCCCGCTGCGCCAGTCCCGGGAAGAGCCGGAACCACGCCAGCGCCACCAGCACCGTGCCCACGCCGCCGGCCACCACCGAGCCCACCGGCCCGAGCAGCGCCGCCGTCGCGCCCGACTCGAACTCGCCGAGCTGGTTGCTGGCGCCGATGAAGATCGAGTTGACGGCGCTCACCCGGCCGCGCATGGCGTCGGGCGTTTCGAGCTGCACCAGCGTCTGGCGGATGACGACGTTGACCATGTCGGCCGCGCCCGACACCGCCAGCGCCACCAGCGAGACGAGGAAGCTGGTCGACAGCCCGAACACCACCATGCACAGCCCGAAGGCGCCCACCGCCAGCAGCAGCGTGCGGCCCACGTGCCGCTCGACGGGCGTGCGCGTGAGCGTGATCGACATGGCCAGCGCACCCACCGCCGGCGCGCTGCGCAGCAGGCCCAGGCCCCAGGGACCGGTGTGCAGGATCTCCTTGGCGTAGATGGGCAGCAGCGCCACCGCGCCGCCGAGCAGCACCGCGAAGAGGTCGAGCGACACGGCGCCGAGCACCGGCTTGCGCTGCCAGATGAAGCGCACGCCCGCCAGCAGCGTCGCGGCCGTCACCGGCTCGCGCTGCGGCGCGTTGTGCACATAGCGCAGCCGCGCCACCAGCACGCAGGCGGCCGCGAAAAGCAGCAGGCTCGCACCGTAGACCACGCCCATGCCGGCGACGAACAGCAGCCCGCCCAGCGCCGGGCCGCCGATGATCGAGGCCTGCTGACCGGCCGAGCTGAAGGCCATCGCCCGCGGCAGCATCAACGGCGGCACCAGCAGCGGCGTGAGCGACTGCTGCGCCGGCATCTGGAAGGCGCGCACCGCCCCGAGCACCAGCGACAGGCCCAGCAGCAGCGCGCGCGAGTCGTGGCCGACCAGGTGCGCGCCCAGCAGCGCCGCCGCCACCCCGCCCTGCGCCGCCAGGCACAGGGCCAGGATGCGCCCGCGGTGGTGCTGGTCGACCACATGGCCGGCATACAGCGCCAGCAGCAGCGCGGGCACGAACTGGAACAGGCCCACCAGGCCCAGGTCCCAGGCGCTGCCGGTGATGTCGTACATGTGCCAGCCCACCGCCACCATGAGCATCTGCTGCGCCGCCGTGCCCAGCATGCGCGCACCCCACAGGCGCATGAAGGGGCGCTCGCGCGTGAGGTCGGAAAAGCTGTAGCGGGGAGGATCGGCGGGCGCCCCTGCAAGGGGTGCGCTCGCGGCGCCCTCGTCGGGCGCGGGGTCGGCGGCAGGCATCCGTTCGAGGATAGCCGAGGTCCCCCGCCCGGTCTTAGGCTCGACTTAGAGGCGCTGCCTACACTTCGCGCCGTGACCGACTATCGCCTCGTCCATGAAGACGCCGACCTGCTCGTGCTCGACAAGCCCAGCGGCCTGCTGTGCGTGCCCGGACGCGGCGACGACAAGCAGGACTGCCTGAGCGCGCGCGTGCAGTCGCGCTGGCCCGGGGCGCTGGTCGTGCACCGGCTCGACATGGCGACCAGCGGGCTCGTGCTCATGGCACGCAGCACCGACGTGCAGCGCGCGCTGGGCGACGCCTTCGCACAGCGGCAGGTGTGGAAGCGCTACGAGGCGGTGGTCAACGGCCTGGCGCAGAGCAAGGGCTGGTCGGTCATCGATGCCCCGATGATGGCCGACTGGCCGCGCCGGCCATTGCAGAAGATCGACGAAGCCGGCAAGCCCAGCGTGACGCGCTGGCGCACCCTCGACGCATGGCCCGAGCGCGGGGAACGCGGCAACTCGCGCCTGCTGCTGGAGCCGCAGACCGGGCGTTCACACCAGCTGCGCCTGCACCTGGCGCACATCGGCCACCCGATCCTGGGCGATGCGCTGTACGGCGATGCACGCGTGCAGGCGGCGGCCCCGCGCCTGCTGCTGCATGCCACCGTGCTGCAGTTCAGGCACCCGGCGACGGGCGCCGCGGTGCGCTTCGAGAGCCCGGCGCCCTTCTGAGCTCGTCCGCGCGCCGTCAGGTTTCGCTCTTGACCACGAGCACCGGCATCGGTGCTTCCTGCAGCACGCGCTGCGTCACGCTGCCCAGCAGCAGCTTCTCGATGCCGCTGCGGCCGTGCGAGCCCATCACGATCAGGTCGGCGTGCAGCGCCACGGCCGTGTCGACGATGCCTTCGTGCACCACGTGGCCGTCGATCACGCGCTGGTCGCTGTGCAGGCCCTCGGCGGCCAGGGCCGCCACGCCGCGGGCCAGCGCGGCATTGGCGCTCGAGGTGGCCGCGGCGAGGTATTCGTTCTGGCCCAGCGCGTAGTCGGCGCCGACACCGATGAAGGGGTAGTTGTCGATCACGTGGATCAGCGTGATGCGGCTGCCGAAGGCCAGTGCGAGGCCGCTGGCCTTGCTCACCGCGAGCATGGAGGTCTCGGAACCGTCGATGGGAACCAGGATGTGATTGAACATGGCGCTGCCCTCGTTATTCGAGCCAGGCGACCAGCGGCGGCCGGTCGCCGAAGGAACCATGCGCCCGCAGGCAGCAGGCGATGGCATGCGGTGCGACTGTACCCTGCCGCGCCTGCCGTTCCTGTAGGACGCCAAAACCGGGCTTGCGCGCGCTCAAACGCCCTGGAAACCCTGTGCGCGGCAGGTGACGACCAGCGTGTCGCGCCATCCCGCCCGGCCATCCTCGAGCGGCTGGATGGGCGTGGATTCGTGGATCACGCGCGCGTCGTCCAG
This sequence comes from Comamonadaceae bacterium ALPHA2B, assembly GCA_005503065.1. Taxonomy (GTDB): domain Bacteria; phylum Pseudomonadota; class Gammaproteobacteria; order Burkholderiales; family Burkholderiaceae_C; genus Xenophilus. Next base: position 15,722 of record SCOE01000055.1, on the reverse strand, counting down.
CAGCAGCAGCGTCCACGGCTCTGCCATCGTAAAACGCTCGCCGCGCCGGCCTTCGAAGACGCGCGTCTCACCGCCCTTGATGCCTTCGCGGCCCACCATCGCCACCGCCACGAGGTCGACCCCGTCGCGGTGCGCGCCCTCGGGCGTGGGGCGGCCGATGCCCTCGGCCGTGTCGATGCGGAACTGGTGCGCCTCGATGTACCAGGGCTGCGGGCCGCGCAATGCGCTCGCCGCCTCGGCCAGGCGCTGCAGCAGCCGGTGCCACACGGGCCGCGACACGGTCGCGTCCTCCATCGGCGCGAACCAGCGCTGCATGCCGCCGTGCAGCGCGTTGTACTCGACCGGCTGCCAGTGCGCACGGTGCGGCGCCTGCACGAGCGCATCGCCCTCGGCCACGAAGCAGGCGTGGCGGCGCGTGCGGTAGCGGCCGCCATCCTTCAGGTACTCGTCGGGCGGCAGGTGCTCCCAATCGGGGCGCATGGCGTCCAGTTCGGCCAGCGGCATGCCGAGCCAATCGCCCGTGCCCTTGGGGCTGAGGACCGCATAGCCTTCCTGCCGCAGCGCGGTGGCCACCTCCTCCGGCGGCGTGAAGGGCGGGCTGTAGTTCGTGCCGCTCATTGCACGCAACCCGTCTTCACGCCTCGACCTTCACGCCCTTCCAGAAGGCGACGCGGTCCTTGACCATCTCGGCCTCGGGCTTGGGATCGGGGTAGTACCAGACGGCTTCCGGGTTCAGCTCGCCGTTGACCAGCAGCGAGTAGTAGCTGGCCGTGCCCTTCCACGGGCACACGGTGTGGTTGTTGCTGAAGGTGACGTAGTCGCGGTTCAGCGAACTGGCCGGGAAGTAGTGGTTGCCTTCGACGAGCACCGTGTCGTCGCTCTCGGCGATGGTGACGCCGTTCCAGGTTGCTTTCATTCGGCTTGCCTTTCGCGCCCGCAGGCGGCGGGCGGGGCGCCTATTGTGCAGCGGGCAGCCAGTGCACGCTGAAGAGGCGGTCGGGGTCCGTCCAAACCGGCCCGATGCCGAAGCCCGCGCGCACGGCGAGCGCGCGCAGGCCGTCGATGGTGAACTTGTGCGAGTTCTCGGTGTGGATGGCCTCGCCTTCCTCGAACGCATGGCGCTGGCCGTGCAGCGTCACGGCCTGAGCGCGGCGGCTGACCAGGTGCATCTCGATGCGGCGCAGGGGCGCGTTGTAGAAGGCCGCATGGTCGAAGCCGTCGAGGTCGAAGTCCGTGCCCAGCTCCGCGTTCGCGCGCGCCAGCAGGTTGAGGTTGAAGGCCGCCGTCACGCCCTGCACGTCGTTGTAGGCCGCGTGCAGCAGCGCGGGGCGCTTGACCAGGTCGACGCCCAGCAACAGCCCGCCGCCGCGCAGCAGGCGCGCGGCCTGCTGCAAAAAGACCAGGGCCTCGTCGGGGTCGAAGTTGCCCAGGGTCGAGCCAGGGAAGAAGCCGACGCGCCGCCCGGCGCCTTCCAGCTTCGGCGGCAGCGCGAAGGGCCGCGTGTAGTCGGCCACGATGGGCTGCACCGCAAGGCCGGGGTAGTCGGCGCGCAAGGCGTCCGCGGCAGCCTCGAGGTGCTCGCCCGAGATGTCGATGGGCAGGTAGCGCTGCGGCGATTGCAGGGCATCGAGCAGCAGCCGCACCTTGACCAGCGAGCCGGCGCCGAACTCGACGATCTCGGCGCGCGGGCCGATCTGCGCGGCGATCTCGCCGGCACGCTGCGTGAGGATCCCGAGCTCGGTGCGCGTCGGGTAGTACTCGGGCAGATCGCAGATGCGGTCGAAGAGCTGCGAGCCGCGCACATCGTAGAAGTACTTGGGCGAGATGCGGCGCGGCCGCTCGGCCAGCGCACGGGCGAGATCGTGGCCGAAGGCGCAGTCGGTGTCGGCGGCGCAGTCGCGCTCGGCGGCGCTGGAGGAGTGGGAAGGAGGTGCCATCGTCGGGTCGGGTGTACGGGGTAGATGGAGGGGCGTTCAGCGCGCCAGGCGCAGTCCTGTGAACTGCCAGCGCGCGGCGGGCGGGAAGAAGTTGCGGTACGTGGGACGCGTATGGCCCTCGGGCGTGGCCTGGCTGCCGCCGCGCAGCACCAGTTGCCCCACCATGAACTTGCCGTTGTATTCGGCCGCCACGCCCGGCAGCGGGCGAAAACCCGGGTACGGGTCGTACGAGGAGCGCGTCCACTGCCACACATGGCCCGTGAGTTGGGTCATGCCCGGCAGCGCGCTCGCGGCTTCCCACTCGAATTCGGTCGGCAGGCGCGCGCCCGCCCATTCCGCATACGCCGCCGCCTCGTAGAAGCTCAGTTGCGACACCGGCGCCTCCGCTTCGAGGGGCCGAACCCCATGCAGCCCGAAGACGTGCCAGCCGCCGCCGTGGCCCGACGAGAGTTGCGCCAGGCGCGGATCGTCGGGTGCCAGCCAGTACGCCGGGTGCTGCCAACCCTGGGCCTGCACGGCCGCCCAGCCGTCGGACAGCCACAGTTCGGGCCGGCGGTAGCCGCCGTCGGCGATGAACTGCGCGAACTCGCCGCAGTTGACCAGCCGGTCCTGCACCGAGAATGCCGGCACCAGCGCGGTGTGGCGCGGCCCTTCGTTGTCGAAGGCGAAACCTTCGCCACCGTGCCCGACCTCCACCGGCCCGCCCGGGTGCGCCAGCCACTGCGCGGCCGGTGCCTGCGTGGCCAGGCGCAGTGCCGGCTGGGCGGCGCTGCGGTAGGCCGGCAGCAGCGGGTTGCACGAGAAGGTGTGGAGGATGTCGGTGAGCAGCAGTTCCTGGTGCTGCTGCTCGTGGTGCAGCCCGAGCGTGACGATGGGTTCGATGGCCGCGAGCCCCGCCGCGTCGGCCGAGGCCAGCAGCGACTCCACGGCCGCGTCGACGTGCTCGCGATAGGCCATCACCTCGTCCAGCGAAGGCCGCGTCAGCAGGCCGCGCTGAGGCCGCGGATGGCGCGGGCCGAGCGCCTCGTAGTACGAGTTGAAGAGGTAGTGGAAGCGCCGGTCGAAGGCGCGGTAGCCCGTGGCGTGGCGCTCCAGCAGCACCGTCTCGAAGAACCAGGTGGTGTGCGCGAGGTGCCACTTGCTCGGGCTGGCGTCGGGCATCGACTGGATGCACTGGTCCTCGGGCGAGAGCGGCGCGGCCAGGGCCAGACTGTGGGCGCGAACGGCACGGAAACGCTCGTGCAGGCCGCTGGCATCGCATGCGGCGGCGCACGCAGCCGGAGTGGGTGTTGTCATAGATCTCCTTGAGCCCGGCTTTTTTAAGTGTTGGCGAGGCGCGGCCGGCGTAGGACGAGAAGCCGCACTCTGCCTGCAGCGCATGACGCGTCGTGGGCGGATGGCATGCCGACCCCGGCGCCGGTGCGGTTTTCCTGGGCGCACGCTGCCCATAATGCCGCATGAGCGATCCGTCCTCCAAGCTGCCGGGCGAGCCGGCCCCGCGCCCCCGCGTCGTCATTGTCGGCTGCGGCTTCGGCGGGCTCGAGGCGGCACGCAAGCTCAGCGGCCGCGAGGTGGACGTGACGGTCGTCGAGAAGACCAACCATCACCTCTTCCAGCCCCTGCTCTACCAGGTGGCCACCGCGGGGCTGGCGGCGCCGTCGATCGCCGCGCCGGCGCGCCAGCTCTTTCGCGGCGAGGAGAACATCACCACGCTGCTCGGCGAGGTCACGGCCATCGACGCCGCGGCGCGCCGGGTGCACCTGGCCGAAGGCCTGGCACTGCCCTACGACCACCTGATCGTGGCGGCAGGCGCCACGCACAGCTACTTCGGCAACGACCAGTGGGCGCCGCTGGCGCCGGGGCTGAAGACGCTGGCCGATGCCTTCGACATCCGCCGCCGCGTGCTGATGGCCTTCGAGATGGCCGAGCTCGAAGCCGACCCGGTGCGGCGCAAGGCCTGGATGACCTTCGTCGTGATCGGCGCCGGCCCCACGGGCGTGGAGATGGCCGGCACGCTGGCCGAGATCGCGCGCCACACCCTGTCCGGCGAGTTCCGCCACATCGCGCCGGCCGATGCCGAGGTGCTGCTGGTCGAGGGCGGCCCGCGCGTGCTGCAGGCCATGCCCGAGTCGCTGAGCCAGCGCGCCAGGGAGCAGCTGGAAAAGCTGGGCGTGCAGGTGCGGCTGAACGCGATGGTGACGCACATCGACGCATCGGGCTTGGAGGTCAAATTGGCCTCCGGCGCAGACGGGACGGGCACGACCAGCTATCGAATCGATAGCAACTGCATCGTCTGGGCCGCGGGCGTGGCCGCCTCGCCGCTGGGCCGCATGGTGGCGGCCGCCACCGGCGCAGAGACCGACCGCCCCGGCCGCGTCAAGGTCGAGCCCGACCTCAGCCTGCCCGGCCACCCGGAGATCAGCGTCGTCGGCGACCTGGCAGCCGCCATGAGCCACGTGCCGGGACAGCCGCCGCGGCCGGTTCCCGGCGTGTCACCCGGCGCCAAGCAGATGGGCCGCACCGCCGCCGAGAACGTGCTGCGCCGCATCGCCGGCCAGCCTACCCTGCCCTTTCGCTACCGCGACTACGGCAACCTCGCCACCATCGGCCGCAACGCCGCGGTGGTGGACCTGCCCACCCCCTTCGGCCCGCTGCGCTTCTCGGGCCGCATGGCGTGGTGGTTCTGGCTCTTCGTGCACATCTACTTCCTCATCGGCTTTCGCAACCGGCTCATCGTGCTCATGGACTGGGCGAGCGCGTACCTGAGCTTCCGGCGCAATGCGCGGGTGGTGGCGGATGTGAACGGGGCGGGGGAGTCGTAGCGTGGAGGCGCGCCGTCGGCGCTCATCGACTTAAATTCTTCAGGCGCTCCAACAAGAGTCCTGCGCGCTCGGGCTCGGCGATCAGGCCCGGCAACACGTTCGCGAAATCCGCGTGCGCCAGCAGATGCGCGAATGCGGCGCCCACCGCCTCCTTCAGGTCTGTCGGGGCCTTGGCCATTTCATCGTCGAGTTCCTCGCGCCCGTCCACGATGTTCATCACATCTTCCAGGTCGTGGCTGCTCATGAAGTCGCCCTTGCCCCGGCTGACGAAGGCCTCCAGTTTGGTGGCCACGAACGCCACAGCACTGACGAGCCGGATGGTGACGCCGTCGCCCAGGTCCACGGGCTCGGCGGTCTCCACGGCGTAGGGGTACCAGCGGTTGGAGAAGCCCAGCACCTCGGGCTGCACCGGCATCAGGTCGAACAGCAGGCCCGAGGGCTTGTGCACCCGTCGGCAGATGACGTCGCTGCTGGCATCGCGTGCAAAGCCGCGCCGCTCGACCTGCTCTTCGATCCGTCTAAAGCTCAGCCAATCCGCGTTCACGACGGCATCCACGTCGCGCGTGGCGCGTACGCTGTCGGCCAGTGGGTCGGTCACCAGCAGCCCCGCTACGGCGCCGCCCACGAAGACGACCTGCTCGCGCAGTTCGCCGAGCGCCTCGGCGATGCGGCGAAGGTGCGGCAGGTTCGGATCATCCGCGCGCATCGGCCTCTTCCGGCTCCGCAGTCAGCGCGGCCTGCATGAACTGGGCGGCCAGGGTCCGCTCGCGGGCGCGCCCCGCCCGGAGCGCGTCCAACAAAGCCAGCAGGCGATGCAACGCCGGGTCGGCCAGGGCCGCGTGCGGCGCCGTCCGGTACAGCGGCGACAAGGTGGGCCCCTTGGCGCCGCCTGCGGGGTGCGCCCACACCGGGGTATCGCCCGGCGCGGCAGTGATCTTCCCGACCAACGGCTCGGCACCGTAGGACGTGGGTACGCCACGCTTTACCGGCCCCAGCGTGGCCGGCCAGACGTAGCGCACGCCGTGCAACACGAATTCCAGCAGATTGGGCCGTACCGGTGACCATTCGCCGCGTGCCGGCGCGACGGCCAACCCACTGGCCACGGCCCGCCGAACGCAGGCATGCACCTCCGAGGCGCTCATGGACAGCGCCTCGCCCAGCGAGGCATAGGTCCAGCGTTGCGGCGGGTGGGCAGCCACCTTCAACAGCACCAGCAGATCTTGAGGTTTGAGCTCCATGCAGGGGCCATATTCTCTATTCGCGAATTGCGAATATCACCGAAGCCAACAGGAATGGCAAGGGGGAGCTGCACGCCCGACCCGGTGGACGGCACCACCGGCCGACCGCTTGAATCAAGACACCATGTCGTCGGCGCGTCCTGTATCGGCAAGGCATATCGATATGCCCCGATCTTCGTTGAATACGAGCGTCCGGGCTTCCACAATGCGCCCCCGGCCACGACGTGCTGCCGCGAAACAACCATGCGCAAACGCAGCTTCCTGCTCTCTTCACTTTGCCTTCTGGCCGCCACCGCGGCGCAGGCGCAGACTTTTCCGAACGGCCCCGTGCGGCTGATCGTGCTCAACGTGGCGGGCAGCCCGCCGGACCTGCTCGCCCGGCGCCTGGGCGCCAAGCTGGCGGCCGACTGGAAATCGCCGGTCGTGGTCGAGAACAGGCCCGGCGCGGGTGGCGCCATCGCAGCCGACACTGTGGCCAAGGCCGCGCCAGACGGCCGGACGCTGCTGGTCGGCGCCGACGGGCCGATCACCATCCTGCCCGCCCTGGGCGCCCCGCTGCCCTACGACGCGCAACGCGACCTGGCGCCGGTGGCCACGCTCGGCGAGACGGACTTCGTGCTGGTGACGCATCCCGGCACCGGCTGGCGCACGCTGGCCGACTTCGTGCGTGCGGCGAAGGCACGCCCCGGGCAGTTGAACTACGCCTCGGGCGGCAATGGCAGCCCGCAGCAGCTCGCCGCCGAACTGCTCAAGCAGCGCGCCGGCATCTACGTGACGCACATCCCCTACCGCGCCGCTCCCGCGGGACTGCAGGACGTGCTGGCGGCCCGCATCGACGCGATGTTCATCGCCGTCGGTGCGGCGCTGCCGCAGATCCAGGCCGGTCGCCTGGTGCCACTGGCCAGCGGCGGCGCGCGCCGCCACCCGCTGCTGCCGAACACGCCCGCGCTCGCCGAGAGCTATGCCGACCTGCGGGCAGGCACCTGGTTCGGGCTGTTCGCGCCCGCCACGACGCCGCCTGCGACGCTGCGGCTGATCGAGGCGGCCAGCACGCAGGCCCTCACGGACCCGGCACTGCGCGCTGAATTCGCGGCGCAAGGCGTCGACATCACGGGCGAGCCGGGCGCCACCTTGCGCGCACGGGTGCAATCGGAGTCGGCGCGCTTCGCCGCGCTGGCCAAGGCCACGGGCATCCGGCCCGACTGACGCTGACGCGCACGCATGACAGCCACGCTCGCGGGCGGATCAACCGGCCTTGGCGCCGTCCTCCGCCTCCTGCAGCAACCGCCACATCACCTTCCCGCTCCCGCTCTTGGGCAGTGCATCGAGGAACTGCACCTGCCGCGGCACCTTGTAGGCGGCCATGTTCTCGCGACACCAGGCGATGATGTCCTCGGCCTTGGTGTCCTTGTGCGTGGGGCGCAGCACGACCATGGCCTTCACCGATTCGCCGCGGTAGGCGTCCCTGGTGGAGATGACACAGGCTTCCTGGATCGCCGGGTGCTTGAACATCAGCAGCTCGACCTCGGCCGGCCAGACCTTGAAGCCGCTGGCGTTGATCATGCGCTTGAGGCGGTCGGTGATGAAGAAGTAGCCCTCTTCGTCCATGCGGCCCATGTCGCCCGAGCGGAAGAAGCGCTTGCCCTCGAATTCGATGAAGGCCGCCGCGGTGGCGTCGGGCCGCTTCCAGTAGCCCTGGAAGACCTGCGGGCCGTGGATGATGATCTCGCCCGATTCGCCCACGGGCAGCTCCTGCAGGGTCTCGGGGTCGACCACGCGCGCGTCGACGCCCTCGAAAGGCATGCCCAGGCACTGCTGCTTGGCATGGTCGGGCGGGTTGGCGTGCGAGGGGGCGGCGGTCTCGGTCAGGCCGTAGCCTTCCTGGTAGCTCAGGCCGAACTCCTCGAACAGGCGCTGCGCCACGGCCTGCGGCATGGCGGCCCCGCCACCACCGATGTAGATGAGGCTCGACAGGTCGTAGTTCTTGAAGTTCGGGCTGGCCATGAGGTCGATGACCATCGTGGGGATGTTGGTCCAGCTCGTGACCTTCCATTTGGAGATGAGGTGGCCGGCCACGTCGCGGTCCCAGCGCGGCATGATGACCAGGCTGGCCGAACTCAGGATGGCCGTGTGCATCATGCTCACGATGCCGGTGATGTGGAACATCGGCACCACGGCCAGGACCACCGTCTCGGCCGAGGCGCAGCCCCACATCTTGCCGGAGATGGCGTTGTGCATCGGGCTCGAGTGATGGTGGATGCAGCCCTTGGGCAGGCCGGTGGTGCCGCTGGTGTACGGCAGCAGCGCCATGTCGTCGCGGCCCACCACGTGCTCGGGCGGCGGCTCGCCGGCGGCCAGCACCTTGGTCCAGGCATGGACCTCGCCGCCATTGAGCGCCGGCAACGGGTGTCGCGTGAGCAGCCAGTCGCGCCATGCATTCGCCATGGCCGGCGTGTCGGCGGCGGCCGCGTCGAAGGCGTCGGTGAACTGCGAGACGACGAGGCGCTTCAGGCCCTGCCCCGCGGGCAGCGCGTTGCTGGCCTTCGCGAGTTCGGGCGCGAGGTCGCCGGTGGTGATCGCGACCTTGGCGTCGGGGTCGGTGATGTAGTGCTTGAGCTCCTCGGCCTTGTTCATGGGGTTGACGGGCACCACGACGGCATTGGCACGCAGGATGGCGAAATGCGCGATCACCAGCTGCGGCGTGTTCTGCATGTCGAGCACCACGCGGTCGCCGCGCTGCACGCCCATCGCGTGCAGGGCGCCGGCCAGCGCATCGACCTGCGCCGCCAGCTCGCGGTACGTCGTCACGCGGTCGAAGAACACCAGCGCCGGCTTGTCGGGGTAGCGCTCGGCGGAGGTCTTGAGGTTGTGCCACAGCGAGGTGGCGGGCAGCAGGATGTCGTGCGGGATGCGCTTGGGCCAGAACTTGAAATGCGGGCGGTCGGCGGGGGTGGGCATGCAGGCTGTCTCCGGAAAGACAGCGAGGGTACGACGCGGCGCCGCGCGGCCGAATGGGGGAAGCCCCGCAGGCGTCACGTGCGCGACGGGGACGGACGGGCCGGCCGGAAGCGGCTGCACGCAGTCCCGCCCGCGCGGCCGCACCCAGCCAGGATTGCTACCAGTTCGATAGCTGCTGGCACAGGCAGGACGGGCGCTGTAGCCCGATTTGGCTTGTAACCCGCCTGCGCCCGGCCCTTCAGCCCACCATGCCGGCCAGGCGCTGGCGGATCAGCTGGTCGGCCTCGCCCATGATGCGGTCGATCAGCTCCTGGCAGCTCGGCACGTCGTGGATCAGCCCGGCCACCATGCCGCAGCTCCAGCCGCCCGCATCCATGTCGCCGCTTTGCATGATGCGCGGGTAGACGCCGGCCACCTCCTCGATGATGTCCTCGAACTTGAGGTTCGCGCCGAGCGACTTCTCCTTCTCGAGCAGGCGCTCGACGGCGGCGTTGTTCAGCACCCGCTCGGTGTTGCGCAGCGGGCGCATCACCAGGCGCGTGTCGAGCTCGCTCGCAGCCACGATCGCCTGCTTGACGTTCTCGTGCACCGGCGCCTCCTTGGTGGCGATGAAGCGCGTGCCCATGTTCATGCCCTCGGCACCCAGCGCCAGCGCGGCCACCAGGCTGCGGCCGTCGGCCATGCCGCCCGAGGCGACGAAGGGGATCTTCAACTCCTCGGCGGCCCGCGGCAGCAGGATGAAGTTGGGCACGTCGTCCTCGCCCGGATGGCCGCCGCACTCGAAGCCGTCGACGCTCACCGCGTCGCAGCCGATCGCCTCGGCCTTGAGCGCGTGGCGCACCGAGGTGCATTTGTGGATGACCTTGATGCCGTGCTCCTTGAGCAGCGGCATCCACTTCTGCGGGTTGTTGCCGGCCGTTTCCACGGCCTTCACGCCGCCTTCGACGATGGCCTTGATGTAGCCCGGGTAGTCGGGCGAGCTCACCGTCGGCAGGAAGGTGAGGTTGACGCCGAAGGGCTTGTCGGTCATCTCGCGGCAGCGCGCGATCTCCCGCGCCAGCAGCTCGGGCGTCTTCTGCGTCAGGCCCGTGATGATGCCCAGGCCGCCCGCGTTGGACACGGCCGCCGCCAGCTCGGCCAGGCCGACGTAGTGCATGCCGCCCTGGATGATGGGGTGCTGGATGCCGAAGAGTTCGGTGATGCGGGTCTTCAAGGGATGCCTCCGGGGTGGTGTTGGGCGGCGCGGCCGCCGCACGTGGATCGGGAACCACCCGGGATCATCGCCAAGCCGGCAGGCGCCGCCTGCCACGCGCGCGACATGGCGGGCCGCGGGGCGCGGGTGCCGGCCGCTCCCCGTTCTGGCGCCAGCCGGGCGCGCTGCGCCCGTCCCTGGTGCCTGCGCATGCTGCCGTGGTGCGCAAATCTTGCATACCAGTTGGCACGAATGCTGCTGGTATGCAGCCATGGCGATCTCCGCATCGGACATCAGCGCCCGCATCGTCGAGGCCGTGATGGCGCAGAAACTGGCACCCGGCTCGCGGCTGGGCGAGCAGCAGCTCGCCCTGCTGTTCGACTGCAGCCGCACGATCGTGCGCGAGGCGCTCACCCGCCTGGCCGCGCGCGGCATCGTGACGGTGAGCGCACGCCGCGGCTGGTACCTGATCGAGCCCTCGCAGGACGAGGCGCGCGAGGCCTTCGAGGCCCGCCGGGTGATCGAGGTCGGCCTGATCCGCAGCGCCGGCCGGGTCGACAAGGCCGCCCTGCGCAAGCTCAAGACCCACCTGCAGCAGGAGAAGGCCGCGCTCAAGCAGGACGACGTGGGCACGCGCAGCTACCTGCTGGGCGACTTTCACGTCTGCCTGGCCGAGTGCCTGGGCAACTCGCTGCTGGCTGACACCCTGCGCGACTTCACGGCGCGCACCACGCTCATCGCCATGCTCTACCAGTCCTCGCACGATGCGGTGCAGTCCTGCGAGGACCACGTGCGCATCGTGCAGGCGCTGGAACGCGGCGACACGGCCACCGCCGAGGCACTGATGGCCGAGCACATCGGCACCGTGCAGTCGGCCCTGCGCGTCACCGCCGACCCCGACCCGCTGGCCCGCCTGCGCGACGCGCTGGCGCCGCTGGAAAAACCTGCCGACGCGCCCGCCGCCAAGGCACGGGATTTGCGTTCCGCCCGCTCACCCGCCGCGCGCGGCCGCAAGGCTGCTGGCGCGCCGCCGTCACCCGACGACGATTCATCGACTTACCTCGGAGCTTTGATATGACGCTGATTTCCAAACGCCTCTTCACCACCGGCCTGCTGGCCGCCGCCGCCCTCGTCGCCGCCGGTGCCGCCCAGGCACAGAGCGCGCTCGACAACATCATGAAGTCGAAGACGCTGAAGGTCGCCGTGCCCACCGACTACCCGCCCTACGGCTTCGTCGGCACCGACATGGCGCCGCAGGGGCTGGACATCGACATGGCCAAGCTCATCGCCGCCAAGATGGGCGTCAAGCTCGAGCTGGTGCCGGTGACCAGCGCCAACCGCATCCCCTACCTGCAGACCAAGAAGGCCGACCTGGTCATCTCCACCCTGGGCAAGAACGCCGAGCGTGAGAAGGTGATCGACTTCTCGTCGGCCTACGCGCCCTTCTTCCAGGGCGTGTTCGCGGCCAAGTCGCTCAAGCTCACCGACTTCAAGGACATGGCCGGCAAGACCGTGGCCGTGACCCGCGGCGCCATGGAGGACCAGGAGCTGAACAAGGTGGCGCCGCCCAACGTCGACTACCGCCGCTTCGAGGACAACAACGCCACCGTCGCCGCCTTCGTCGCCGGCCAGACGCAGACCATCGCCATGAGCGGCGCCGTCGCGGCCGAGATGATCCGAAAGAACCCCAAGATCAACGCCGAGTACAAGCTGCTGCTCAAGGACAGCCCCTGCTTCGTGGGCATTTCGAAGGGCGAGGACGCCCTCAAGGCGAAGGTCAACGAGATCATCGCCGCCGCCAAGAAGGACGGCACGCTGGACAAGATGTCCAAGCAGTGGCTCGGCAAGGGCATCGGAGACCTTCCTGTCTGAACGCACAACTGCCGGTTCTGCCTCTTCTGTCCAACCCTGACCGTTCGCGCTGAGCCTGTCGAAGCGCCGCGCCCTGGCTTCGATCCTTCGACAAGCCCAGGACAGGCCAAGCTCGGCCCGAACGGTTGACGCTGCTCTGCCATGACCTTCGATTTCTGGGCCATCCTCGTGGATTGGCGGCTGCTCGCCAAGGGCGTGGCATGGACGCTCGGCCTCACGGCCATCGCCACCGTGATCGGCATGGTCGTCGGCGTGGCATGCGCCTGGGCACGGGCCTACGGCGCGCCCTGGCTGCGCTGGGTGGTGGGCGCGTACGTGGAGCTGATCCGCAACACGCCCTTCATCGTCCAGCTGTTCTTCATCTTCTTCGGGCTGCCGGCCTCGGGCGTCAAGCTCACGCCCGAGGTGGCGTCGATCATCGCGATGGTGCTCAACCTCGGCGCCTACGCAACAGAGATCATCCGCGCCGGCATCGAGGCCACGCCCAAGGGGCAGATCGAGGCGGCCGTGAGCCTGGCGCTGGACAAGGCGCAGGTCTTCCTGCGCGTGGTGCTGCCGCCGGCCATGAAGAAGGTGTGGCCCGCGATGGTGAGCCAGATCATCATCGTGATGCTGGGCTCCGCGGTGTGCGGGCAGATCTCGGTCGAGGAACTGAGCTACGCCGCCAACCTGATCCAGAGCCGCAACTTCCGCGCTTTCGAGGCCTTCATCGTCGCGACGCTGATCTACCTGGCGCTGTCGGTCCTTGCGCGCCGCTTCTTCAACTGGGCCGGTCCCAAGTATTTCGGAAGATGATGGCCCACCCCCAGTCTCCGCGCACGGCGTGTCGCTCCGCCAACCCCTTGCGAGGGGGCGCAGCCAGCGGCCCGGCCGAGCCGGTTCCGCGGCCGCTCCGGACCCAGCCAACTGCAGCTGCAACACCCACCACGCAGGTCACCGCCATGGAGTGCGAGGTTTTCGATGAGTGAATTCACCCTCTGGGACATCCTGCGCAACCTGCTGCTGGCGCTGCGCTGGACGGTGGTGCTGTCGCTGATCGCCTTCGTCGGCGGCGGCATCGTGGGCGGGCTGCTGCTGGCGCTGCGGCTGCGCGCCGGGCCGGTGCTGCAGAAGATCATCGCGGGCTACGTGCAGCTCTTCCAGGGCACGCCGCTGCTGATGCAGCTCTTCCTCGCCTACTTCGGCATCGCGCTCTTCGGCATCGACGTGTCGGCATGGACGGCCGCGTCCGTCGCACTCACGCTCTATACCAGCGCCTTCCTCACCGAGATCTGGCGCGGCTGCGTGGCCTCCATTCCCAAGGGGCAGTGGGAGGCCTCGGGCAGCCTGGCCCTGTCCTTCGGCGAGCAGATGCGGCACGTGATCCTGCCGCAGGCCGTGAAGATCGCCATCGCGCCCACCGTCGGCTTCCTGGTGCAGGTCATCAAGGGCACCGCGCTGGCCTCGGTCATCGGCTTCGTGGAGCTGACCAAGGCCGGCAGCATGATCGCCAACGTCACCTTTGCGCCGTTCACCGTGTTCAGCTGCGTCGCGCTGCTGTACTTCGCGCTGTGCTTTCCCGTGAGCCTGTACGCCCGCCACCTCGAGCGCAGGACGCGCAGCACGCGCTGAGCACGCCCTCCCTCCCGTTCCTCCCACCTCCCCATCCGCACCATGAACGCCACCGTTGCAGAACCCGCGGCCCACGCCCACGTGGCCCCCGGCGCGCCGATCGTCAAGATCACGGCGCTCAAGAAGTCCTACGGCACGAACCAGGTGCTCAAGGGCATCGACCTCGACGTGCTGCGCGGCGAAGTCATCGCCATCATCGGCAAGAGCGGCTCGGGCAAGAGCACGCTGCTGCGGTGCGTGAACGGGCTGGAGGTGTTCCAGGAGGGTTCCCTCACCGTCGACGGCAAGCCGCTGCTGCACGAGAGCGCGCTGGCCATGCGCGAGCTGCGCCAGCGCGTGGGCATGATCTTCCAGGGCTTCAACCTCTTCCCGCACCTGTCGGTAGGCCGCAACGTGATGCTGGCGCCCACGCTGGTGAAGCGGCGCTCGAAGTCCGACGCCGAGGCGCAGGCGAAAAAGCTGCTCGCCCGGGTGGGCCTGGGCGAGAAGTTCGACGCCATGCCCGACCAGCTCTCGGGCGGCCAGCAGCAGCGCGTGGCCATCGCGCGCGCGCTGGCCATGGAGCCGGCCGTGCTGCTGTGCGACGAGATCACCTCGGCGCTCGACCCCGAACTGGTGGGCGAGGTGCTGCGCGTGGTCGAGTCGCTGGCCGACGAGGGCATGACGCTGCTCATGGTCACGCACGAGATGAGCTTCGCCCGCAAGGTGAGCGACCGCGTGATCTTCATGCACCAGGGCCGCGTGCACGAGATGGGCCCGCCGGCCGAGCTGTTTGGCAACCCGCAGACGGCCGAACTCAAGCAGTTCCTGTCGTCGCTGCACGACTGAGACCCGAGCCGGAGCCGGCCGCCCACGAGACAACGCCCGCCGGCGCATCGCACCGGCGGGCGTTGTTCCTTGCAGCGAAGCCGCTGCCGCGCCTACTTGGCGAGCGCGCCGGTCGCCGGGCTCAGCAGCCCGCCCACCAGCCCGCCGCCCAGTCCGGCATTGGCAGTCGTGGTGCCGCCCGAGGTGCCGGCCCCGGCGCCCAGGCCCAGTCCACCGGTGATGCCACCGACGGTGGTGCCCACGCCGTTGACGACATTGCCGACCAGGCCACCGACGCCCGCGCCGGCGCCGACACCCGCCCCCGCGCCCGAAGGCGTGGCCGCCGCGCCCACGCCCAGCCCGAGGCCAGCCGTCACGCCGCCCACCGTGCTGCCCAGGCCGTTGACGGTGCTGCCGACCAGGCCCGCGCCAGCCCCTGCGCCTGCACCGGCGGCAATGCCACCGCTGCCCGCGCTCACACCGCCGCCGGCACCGACACCGAGGCCAGCCGTCAAGCCGCCGCTGCCCCCGGTGAGGCCACCCGTCAGGCCGCCCAGCAGGCTGCCCTGCTGGGCGTCGGTGGCATGGACCACGCCGCCGACCGACGCCACGGTGTTGCCCAGGCCGTTGGTGATGCCGTTGCTGCCGTTGCCCTTGATGCCCTGGCCGAGCTGGTTGGTCAGATTGGCCACCGGCTCGCCCACGCCCAGGCCGTCGCCCACTCGCTGCGTCAGCGTGCCGACGTTGCGGTCGATGGGCACGATCACGTCATTGAGCTTGCCGGTGACTTGCCGCACGCTGCCGTTGTCGGTCACGCCTGCCAGCTGGCCGGAGAGCCCGCTCACGCCGTCGCCCACCTTGTCCACCAACCCGCCTGCTGCGCCCGTCACGGGCCGCAACGGCGTGTTGCTGCCGATGGCGGTGACCAGCTCGCCCGTGCTCGACACCGTCTTGCCCGCGTTGTCGACCACCGGCGGCAGGCCGCCCAGCGTGCCGCCCACCGCGTCGTCACTCTTGCCCAGTTGGCCCAGCCCGTTGCTGACAGCCGTGCCAGCGCTGCCGACGGTATTGCCGGCGTTGGTGAGCACGCCGCTGGCGGGCGTGCCCGTGCCCAGGCCCGACACCGTCGTGCCGACCCCGGTCACCGTCTGGCCGACGCCGTTGAGGATGTTCCCGGTGGCCGACGCGTTGCGGGTGCCGCCGCCATCGCCCGGATTGCCGCCGCCGGGGTTGCCGCCGCCCGGGTTTCCACCGCCGGGATTGCCGCCGCCGCCCACGTCGGGAC
>SCOE01000054.1 GCA_005503065.1 Comamonadaceae bacterium ALPHA2B | reverse complement strand
CCCCATCCCCGTCCGAGCTCCCCTCCCCGCCGGCCGCGGCGCCCAGGCCGGTGCGGCATACCTTCGCCGAAGACGCCCTCGCCCTGTTCAGCGGCACGCTGCTGATCTCGCTGGGCGTGGCGCTGTTCACCACCGCGGGCCTGCTGACCGGCGGCACGGCCGGGCTCGCCTTTCTCGTGCACTACGCCACCGGCCTGGGCTTCGGCCCGGTCTTTTTCGTCTTCAACCTGCCCTTCTACTGGCTGGCACTGCAGAAGATGGGGCGCGCGTTCACGCTCAAGACCTTCGTCGCGGTCGCGCTGCTGTCGGCGCTCACCACCTTGCAGCAGCATTTGCTCTCTTTCGCCTCGTTGCAGCCGGTGTACGCCGCCATCACGGGCGGCCTGGTCACGGGCACGGGCTTCCTGATCCTGTTTCGCCACAAGTGCAGCCTGGGCGGCTTCGGCGTGCTGGCGCTCTGGCTGCAGGACCGCTTCGGCTGGCGCGCCGGCAAGATCCAGATGGGCATCGACTGCGCGATCGTGCTGCTGGCGCTGGCGCTGGTGGAGCCGATGCGCGTGCTGCTGTCGGTGGTGGGGGCCGTGGCGCTGAATGCCGTCCTCGCCATCAACCACCGGCCGGGACGCTACCTGGGCTTCTGACCGCCAGCCTCGGACGCAGAAGCGCCCGCATCGTTCGCACGGTGCGGGCGCTCTCATTTCGATAGCTGCTCGCGCCCGTCCGGCGGGCGCTGCAGCCATATTCGACTCTTACTTCTTGTACGCCGCGATGCCGTCGGCAATTTCCTTGTGGGCGGCGTCCACACCTTCCCAGCCCAGCACCTTGACCCACTTGCCGGCCTCGAGGTCCTTGTAGTGCTCGAAGAAGTGGCTGATGGCCTTCAGGCGCATCGGGTTCACGTCGTCGACCTTCCTCCAGTGGCTGTAGATGGGCAGGATCTTGTCGGTGGGAACGGCCAGCACCTTGCCGTCGACGCCCGCTTCGTCTTCCATCTTCAGGATGCCCAGGGCGCGGCAGGTCACGACCACGCCGGGGTGCAGCGGGTACGGCGTGACGACCAGCACGTCGACCGGGTCGCCGTCGCCCGACAGGGTCTGCGGCACGTAGCCGTAGTTGGTCGGGTAGTACATGGCGGTGGTCATGAAACGGTCGACGAAGATCGCGCCGGATTCCTTGTCCACCTCGTACTTGATCGGGTCCGAGTTCATCGGGATCTCGATCACGACGTTGAACTCTTCGGGGGCTTTCTTGCCAGGGGAGACTTTGTCGAAGGACATGTGTTGTCTTTGGTTGGAATGAGCGTGCGCCCCGGATCGGGACAAACCCGGAGTTTAGCGAGCGCGTCACACAGCCATCACACGGCGCGTGACTTTTGCCTGTAAATTGACCCCGTTGGCCAATCGGCCTTTCTCCCCCGAACCCTCGCGGCGGGCGGGCGAAAGTCATCGAGGAAGCAACGCGACGGCAGCACCGGCCTTCTCGCGTTGCAGACCTGCAGCGTTGGTCCGAGCCTGTGCTGGCGTCTCCGTCACTTTCAAACTGGAGACCGATGCATGACAGGTAATACCCCTCTCGTCCTCGCCATCGTCTGCGGCCTGGTGGCCGTGGCCTACGGCATATGGGCCCGAAGCTGGATCCTCGCCAAGGACGCGGGCAACGCGCGCATGCAGGAGATCGCCGCGGCGATCCAGGCCGGTGCCTCGGCCTACCTGGCCAAGCAGTACACCACCATCGCCGTCGTCGGCGTCGTGCTGGCGGTGCTGATCGCCCTCTTCCTCGATATGACCACGGCCATCGGCTTCGTGGTGGGCGCGGTGCTCTCGGGCGCCTGCGGCTTCATCGGCATGAACGTCTCGGTGCGTGCCAACGTGCGCACGGCGCAGGCGGCCACGCAGGGCATCGGGCCGGCGCTGGACGTCGCCTTCCGCGGCGGTGCCATCACCGGCATGCTGGTGGTGGGCCTGGGCCTGCTCGGCGTGGCGGCCTTCTACTGGTTCCTGGGCGGCACGGCGGCAGTCACGTCGCACGCGCTCAACCCGCTGATCGGCTTCGCCTTCGGGTCCTCGCTGATCTCGATCTTCGCGCGGCTGGGCGGCGGCATCTTCACCAAGGGTGCCGACGTGGGCGCGGACCTGGTGGGCAAGGTCGAGGCGGGCATTCCCGAGGACGATCCGCGCAACCCGGCCGTGATCGCCGACAACGTGGGCGACAACGTGGGCGACTGCGCCGGCATGGCGGCCGACCTTTTCGAGACCTACGCCGTGACGCTGATCGCCACCATGGTGCTGGGCGCGCTGATGGTCACGGCGGCGCCGGTCAACGCCGTGCTCTACCCGCTAGCGCTGGGTGGCGTGTCGATCATCGCGTCGATCATCGGCTGCTTCTTCGTCAAGGCATCGCCGGGCATGACCAACGTGATGCCGGCGCTCTACAAGGGGCTGGCGGTGGCCGGCGTGCTGTCGCTCATCGCCTTCTGGTTCGTCACGGCCTGGCTGATCCCCGACAACGCGATCCGCGCGACGGGCAGCCAGATGCGCCTGTTCGGCGCCTGCGCCGTGGGCCTGGTGCTGACGGCCGCGCTGGTCTGGATCACCGAGTACTACACCGGCACGCAGTACAAGCCGGTGCGCCACATCGCTCAGGCCTCCACCACGGGCCACGGCACCAACATCATCGCGGGCCTGGGCGTGTCGATGCGTTCCACGGCCTGGCCGGTGATCTTCGTGTGCGTGGCGATCATCGCGTCGTACATGCTGGCGGGCCTCTTCGGCATCGCGGTGGCCGCCACGGCCATGCTGAGCATGGCGGGCATCGTGGTCGCGCTCGACGCCTACGGCCCCATCACCGACAACGCCGGCGGCATCGCCGAGATGAGCGAGCTTCCCTCTTCCGTGCGCGACATCACCGACCCGCTCGACGCCGTGGGCAACACCACCAAGGCCGTGACCAAGGGCTATGCGATCGGCTCGGCGGGCCTGGCATCGCTGGTGCTCTTTGCCGACTACACGCACAAGCTCGAGAGCTACGGGCGCGCCATCGACTTCAACCTCTCCGACCCGATGGTGATCGTGGGCCTGTTCATCGGCGGCCTGATCCCGTACCTCTTCGGCGCCATGGCGATGGAAGCCGTCGGCCGCGCCGCGGGCGCCGTGGTGGAGGAAGTGCGCCGCCAGTTCCGCGACATCAAGGGCATCATGGACGGCACCGGCAAGCCCGAGTACGGCAAGGCCGTGAGCATGCTGACCGGCGCGGCGATCAAGGAAATGATGATCCCCTCGCTGCTGCCAGTGGTGGTGCCGATCCTGGTCGGCCTGCTGTTGGGGCCGAAGGCGCTGGGCGGCCTGCTGATGGGCACCATCGTCACGGGCCTGTTCGTCGCCATCAGCATGTGCACCGGCGGCGGCGCCTGGGACAACGCCAAGAAGTACATCGAGGACGGCCACCACGGCGGCAAGGGCAGCGAAGCGCACAAGGCGGCCGTGACCGGCGACACCGTGGGAGACCCGTACAAGGACACGGCCGGCCCGGCGGTGAACCCGCTGATCAAGATCATCAACATCGTGGCGTTGCTCATCGTGCCGCTGGTGGTGAAGTTCCACACCGGCGACGTGGCGGCCGCACCGGCCGCCGTGACCACGCCCGGGGCGGTTGTCGCCGGCGCCGCCCTCGGCGCCGCGGAGGCGGCCTCGATCAAGGTCGAGAACGGCATCGTCAAGTTCTACTTCGAGAGCGGCAAGGCCGAAGTGGCCCCCAACGCCGGCGCTGCACTGGCCGACGTGGTGAAGGCCGTGCAGAGCGGAAGCACCGTGCTGGTGAGCGGCTACCACGACGCCACCGGCGACCCGGCGAAGAACGCCGAACTCGCCAAGCAGCGGGCCATGAACGTGGCTGCCGCCCTCAAGATGGCGGGCGTGCCCGAGGACAAGGTCGAGCTTGCCAAGCCCGAGCAAACACAGGCCGGCGGCCCGGCGGCTGAGGCGCGGCGTGTCGAGGTGAAGGCGAAATAGCTTCAGGCGCGCTGCGCGACATCGACCTGCGGCTACCGATGAGCCATGGTGCCTGCAGCGCGGGATCGACGGGAGTTGGGAGTTCGGCAGGCCCCCTTTTCCTGCCGCCTCCGGCGCTCATGCGGCACCGTGGGCGGGCAGGCGGGGCCAAGACGCGCGCTGGAGTCCGCGGCTGCTGCGGGTCCAGTTCCATGGCAGAACCGAGCCCATCCACGATCCTGCAGCATGGCCAGATAAAAGCTATGCCGCAATAGGGAGGACAGCGAGGAACTGCGCTTGGTCGCGGCTCCGGGGGGTCTAGCCCATATTGCCGCTAGGCGAGATTTCCATCCCGCCTACTACTGTTGGGGAGTTTACAAACTCAACCTTGCGTGTGATAGTACTAACGTGTTCACCTATGCCAGCAAACTCAATCTAGCGCCGGTCTACTTCCGGGGCTGCGAGTTGCCGCTGGGTCATTTTTTCTCCGTTACGCCCCCCTGAGGCGTCGCGCTCATTGCTGAGCCGCCCACGCGACCTGTCTATCTCATAGGCAGCAGTCAGCCGTAAGGACTTGCCAAGGTCCCAACGACACACCGCTTCATAGCTGTCTCGCCAACGTGTTGCCCGTTCCGCACGAAGGCGCCAGCTATGTGACCGGGCCGACGCCGGGCGGAAGGTCGCCTCGTCGACGCACTTCACATCAGACGGAGAACCCATGAACACACGAGATGCTCTCGCTCAAACTGCGTGGATCGACGGCGTGCAGGCACGGAGAAACTCAACTTCGGAGCAAGCATGAACAAGAATCTTGACACTGACGACGAGGGATTCACTCCGCTGCAACTTTTAAAGGGTGCAGTTCTTTTGCTCGTCCTACTGCTCTGGCCCATAGTGCTCTTGTTGGGCGCCGTATATGGACTGCTAGAGGTGTACAAACTTGCGGATGAAGACGAATGGGATAAGGTGTGGCAGCTGCTTATTGGCCCGTCACTCATAGGCGTTGCACTCTGGCATCGCTATGGGCGATCAGGGCAGTTGGAACGCGATGGTCCGAACTGGCTTCCGAACTGGGTTGAGGCGGCCCTTAAGGTGCTGCTTGTGGTCAGCCTCTTTATTCTCGTCATAGCTATCGCACTGGATCTGAATCGATTCCTAGCGTAAAGAACAGCTTAGGTGGATGAGCGACAACGGCCTAGGGCTCGCGACGACGAACGGTCGACTTGAGCTTCGAACGGCACAGGAGAGATTGCACGGTGCGCAGGTTCTTGGCCCCGCAGTATGTGGCGGGGTGGATTGCGACTGCAAATGGCCGAAGGCGATCACCTGGCGCAGCCTACAAGTGCGAAGCGCCTAGAGCCGCCCCATCACACTCACCGCATCTCGGCCCATGTCGCGCAGCGTGCGCTGCGCCTGCCAACTGGCGGCCGCTTCATGCGGCAGCATGGCTGGCCATTGGCCCCCCGAGGGCCACCTGTTTCATGCGCCCGTGTGCATCCTTGTAGCGGTGATCCAGCTGCGCCGTGGGGCCGCGTGGCCACCAGCCGCAGACCGGGGCATCCGTCGACCGTGAGGTGCTCGCCTGGCTTGAGCAGTTTGGCTGTCCGGGCGTCGAAGTACATGCGCCTATACTCGCTGCCGTCGACGCGCCGGCCCTGCCGAGAACGTCGATGTAGGGCCGGCAAAGCTCTCCCATGGAACCTGCGCCGAAACCTACGCCGAAGGCGGAAGTGTATGGAGGTGCGGATGGGTGAGTTTGGGAAACTCACAGCAGCCGCCGAAGCGAAAACCCTCTGACGCAACAACGACTTAGGCAAAAACTCGTGGTACGCCAACGAGTTGAGCGATGCGGGTGTAGTTCAATGGCAGAACGGCAGCTTCCCAAGCTTCATACGAGGGTTCGATTCCCTTCACCCGCTCCAGCAGCCATCCCGTTCCGACGGGGCCGCGCTCGGCAAACTTCCCGCGCTTGTTCGAAACCGCCTACCTCGGTGGGAACCGGTGCATTGGTATGCCCAGCGCGCAACCGCCCCAAAAACTCTCTGGCCGCGAAGGGTTCGTTCGGTGAGCCTCGCAAGTGACGCGACTTGCCGCAGCAGACCGACCGGCATCGCGGCCTTCGCCCAGGCGCCCTCCACTTCGTGCTGATGCGCCCGCATCGGCGGTTCGGCCAAGCCTCCGAACCGGGCGCGCAGCCGCGGACCATGCGCTCCCGTTCCCGCCCGCGTCACGCACATCCCCGCAGCCGGAACAGCGGCTGAGCGCCTCCGCGGCGGCTGACAGGCGTTCGGTGAACACGGGGACGCTGCGTTCGACACAGCAGTGAATCGCCAGGCAATCGCCGGCGCGGGGCTGCGCACGTGGCGGTCCAGGAGCAGCGTCCACCCAGGTCGATGGCAACCGACGCAAAATCACATCAAGTTACAAAATTTGCATTTTTAGCCATCGGCACATCGTAGGATTAGCACTAAAAGCTTAGTGAGGCCTGACCAATGAGGTCGATCGGCGCGGCCGGCGAACGTTGGGATCCGGCGACAAAAAAGACCGATAAATCTTTTGCAGCGCAGCAAAAAACAACACCAAAGCGCTAATCTGTGAAACAATGAATACGAAAGTTTTAATTTATTGACTAGGAAGCGACGGCATGCGCATATTGATCACAGGCAACATGGGGTACGTGGGCTCGGTGGTGTCTCGGTATCTACGCCGCGCACGCCCGGAAGCCGTTCTGCATGGCTTCGATAACGCTTACTTCGCCCACGGCCTGACGGGCACCGCGGTGGTGCCCGAGCGCTTTCTCGATCAGCAGTTCCATGGCGATGTCCGGGCGTTGACCCCGGAACTGCTGAAGGGGTACGACGCCGTCGTGCAGCTGGCGGCGATCTCGAACGATCCCATGGGGGATCGCTTCGAGGCCCCGACGATGGCCATCAACCAGGCATCGAGCGTGTCCATCGCGCGCATGGCAGCAGAGGCCGGCGTGCGCAATTACGTGTTCGCGTCGAGCTGCAGCGTGTACGGCGTCGCCTCAGGTGGCCCACGCAAGGAAGACGACCCCCTCAACCCCATGACCGCCTACGCCCGCTCGAAGATCGGCGCGGAGGCTGAGCTCAAGGCGATGGACACCGCAATGACCGTCACCTGCCTGCGCTTTGCGACGGCATGCGGCATGTCGGACCGCCTGCGCCTGGACCTGGTGCTCAACGACTTCGTCGCCTGTGCCCTGAGCCAGGGCGAGATCACCGTGCTGTCGGACGGCACACCGTGGCGGCCCCTGATCGACGTGGCCGACATGGCCAGGGCCATCGACTGGGCCATCGCACGCCCTGCCGATGCCGGCGGCCGTTACCTTGCCGTCAACGCGGGTTCAAACGAGCGCAACTACCAGGTCCGCGACCTCGCCCATGCCGTCGCGCAGGCGGTGCCCGGAACACGCGTGTCGATCAACCTCGAAGCGCCTGCGGACAGCCGCTCCTACCAGGTGGACTTCGGCCTTTATCGCGAACTGGCGCCGGACCACCAGCCTGTGGTGACCTTGCAGCAGTCGATCACGAACCTGATCGACGGCCTGCGCCGGATGGGCTTCGACGACGCGCGGTTCCGCAGCTCGCAGCTGATTCGGCTGAACGTCCTGCAGGGCCACGTCGACGCCGGGCGCCTCAACAAGGCCTTCGAGTGGCAGTCAGCCATGGCCTGAAGGCCGGGCGCTCGGATCGCAGGACCAAGAAAAAAACATCTCCCGCGGCCAGCGCAGCCGAGGAGTTCGAGCAGTCGAAGGGGAATGGATTCCCGGGATCCAAGCGGGCGGATTGTCCCGCGCATGAGGAGTTGAACGTGGTCAAGGTCGTATTGCTGGCAGGTGGCTATGGGACGCGGTTGAGCGAGGAAACCACGATCCGGCCCAAGCCCCTGGTGGAGATCGGCGGCCGGCCGATCATGTGGCACATCATGAAGATCTACGCCCACTACGGCTACTCGGACTTCGTGGTGCTGGGCGGCTACAAGGTCGAGATGATCCGGGAGTACTTCCTGCGCTACCAGTCCCGCGGCACGGATTTCACGATCGACCTCGGAAGCGGCAAGGTCGACTGGCTCCAGGCCCGCAGCGAGAACTGGCGCGTGACCGTGCTGGACACCGGCACCGAGACGATGACGGCCGGCCGCCTCAAGCGCGCGCAGCCCCATATCGGCAACGAACGCTTCTGCCTCACCTACGGCGATGGCGTCTCCGACGTGAACGTCGCCAAGCTGATGGATTTCCACATCAGCTCCGGCAGCCACTGCACCCTCACCGCCGTCACGCAGCCGGGCCGATACGGCGCGCTGCATCTGTCCGATGACGGCACCAGCGTGCGCGGCTTCCGTGAGAAGGGCGCCAAGGACGGGGGCCTCATCAACGGCGGCTTCTTCGTCTGCGAGCCGGCGGTCTTCGACTACATCGACGGCGACCACCAGATGTGGGAGGCCGAACCCATGGAACGCATGGTCCAGCGCGGCAAGCTCGCGAGCTACCACCATGACGGCTATTGGCAAAGCATGGATTCGCTGCGCGACAAGCAGGTCCTCGAAGGCCTGTGGCATGGCGAAAAGCAAGCCCCCTGGAAAGTCTGGTCCGACTGAAACAACGCACCAGGCCCCTGCACCCCCCGATTCCCACCAAGAGAACCCCTTCATGCTCATCGTCGACAGCGCACTCAAGAAACGCCAGGCCGAGGGCCGCCCGATCCGGGTGGGCCTGGTGGGTGCGGGCTTCCAGGGAAGGGGCATTGCCCTGCAGATCATTTCGGCCACGCCGGGAATGGTGCTGAGCGCAGTGGCCAACCGGCACCTCGGCCCTGCAGTGCAGGCCTACACCGAGGCCGGGGTCGAGCCCCAGCACTGCCCCGACCGCGAATCGCTGGAGGCTGCCATCGCAAAGGGGCAGCCGGCGGTGACGGAAGATGCGATCGCCCTCGCGAACGCACGCGGGCTGGATGCCATCATCGAAGTCACCGGCGCGCTGGACTATGCCGCCCGCGTGGTCGTCGCCGCGCTGGAGGCAGGCAAGCACGTGGTGCAGATGAACGCCGAGCTCGACGGCACCGTGGGGCCCATCCTCAAGCGCAAGGCCGACGCGCATGGTGTCGTCTACACCTTCGCGGACGGCGACCAGCCGGGCGTGCAGATGAACCTGGTGCGTTTCGTGGAAGGCCTGGGCGCGCGCCCCGTCCTGTGCGGGAACATCAAGGGCCTGCACGACCCCTACCGCAACCCGACCACCCAGAAGTCCTTCGCAGAGAAGTGGGGGCAGAAGCCTGCAATGGTCGCGTCGTTCGCGGATGGCACCAAGATCTCCTTCGAGCAGGCCATCGTCGCGAACGGCACCGGCATGCAGGTCGCACGCCGGGGGATGCTGGGGCCCGATTTCTCGGGCGGCAATCCCGGGGCGCCGCTGGTGCCGCTGGAAGAGACCGTGTCCGCCTTCGCGCCGGAGCTCGATGCACGCCTGGCTGCCGGCGAGCCCGGCATCGTCGACTATGTGGTGGGCGCCCGGCCGGGCCCGGGCGTCTTCGTGCTGGCCACCATCGACCACCCGCGCAAGGCGCACTACCTCAATCTCTACAAGCTGGGCACCGGACCCTACTACTGCTTCTACACCCCCTATCACCTGTGCCACTTCGAGGTGCCGACCTCCGTGGCACGCGCCGTGCTTTTCCACGACGCCGTGCTGACGCCGGCCGGCGGGCCGGTCGTCGGCGTGGTGGCTGTGGCCAAGAAGGATCTGCAGCCCGGCGATGCCATCGAGGAACTGGGTGGCTACGAGGTCTATGGCGTCGCTGAAAACATGGCTGACATTCGCGATGAACGCCTGCTTCCCATCGGCCTGGCGGTCGGATGCCGCGTGCGGCGGCCGGTGGCCAAGGATTCGGCGCTGACCTTCGACGACGTGGAATTCCCGGCCGACCGGCTGATCGACGCGCTCTATGCCGAGCAGGAGCGCGTCTTTGGCGTCCCCGCATCAGCCGATGCGACGAACGCCGCGGTAGAACTGGAGGCCCAGCCGTGATTTTCCATCCGACCCACCTGAAGGACGCCTGGCTCATCGACCTGGAGAAGCGCGGCGACGATCGCGGATTCTTCGCCCGCACGATGTGCGAGGACGAATTCGAAGCGCACGGCATGACCACCCGCTACGTCCAGCAGAACACCTCGTTCTCGGCGTTCAAGGGAACCCTGCGCGGTTTGCATTTCCAGCGCGGCGACGCGTCCGAGGCCAAGCTGATCCGCTGCACCCGTGGCCGCATCGTCGACGTCATCGTCGACCTGCGATCGGACTCCCCCAGCTACATGCGCCACGAGGCCTTCGAGCTCGACGATCAGAACCATCGGCAGCTGTACGTGCCGCAAGGCTTTGCGCACTCCTTCCAGACGCTCACCGACAACGTCGAGGTGAGTTACCTCGTGTCCTCCAAGTACACGCCCGGTGCCGAATGCGGGCTGCGCTGGTCGGACCCGGAACTCGGCATCGCCTGGCCGCTGCCCGTCAGCACGATCTCCGACAAGGACGCCGCCTGGCCGCTGCTGCGACCGGACACACCGGCCTTCTTCTGACAAACCACCTTCCCTGGCCGACAACAACACACCAAGAAAAGGAAGACCGCCATGGCGAGCAGTTCAAGAAGGTTCCTGGTGCTTGCGCGAGCAGGCGGCAAGTCGCTGCACCGCGAGTGGCTTGGCGACGGGACCACGGCGCGCACCTGGGACCTTCAGCTCAACGCCTACGGCGAGCAGGCGAACGAGGTGACCGGCGGCGATCTCCCCACCGTGGTGGACCAGGGAACCAAGTGGGACAGCCTGGCGCGCCACTTCAGGGCCCATCCCGAGCTGCTGGAACGCTACGACTACGTCATGCTGCCCGACGACGATCTGCGCATGACGCCGGGCGACATCAATCGGCTGTTCGAACTCGCGACGGAGCAGGACCTGGTCGTTTCTCAACTGGCCATGTCGCGCGACAGCTGGGTGACCTACCCCGCACTCATGACGTGCCCAGGCTACCAACTGCGCTACACCAATCACATCGACAGCATGGCGCCCTGCATCCGCAGCAGCTACCTGAAGACGCTGCTGCCCCTGATCGAGCGCCACATTTCGGGCTGGGGTGCCGACCACGTGTGGGCATTGCTCATGGAAGAGCCTGCATACCGCTGCGCGGTCATCGACGAAGTGACCATGGTGCACACGCGCCCACTGGGCTCCGGCACCATCCATGGCGCCTTCGCACGCCAGGGTGTGGACCCGGTGCAGGAGGTCCGCACGGTCACCGGCATGTTCGACAATTTTCCGGGCAGCCACATCAACTATGCCGGTCGCCTGATGGACGGCCGCCGCGTCGGCAGCCTGCACGTGATGCTGCGCAACGGCTTCTGGCTGGTGGTCGCCGCGCCTTTCACGAAGACACCCTACAAGATCTTCCGCAAGGGCATCGGCATGCTGCTGCAGACCTTGACGCACGCCGGCCACCTGCCCCGTCAGCTGCGCTACGCCGACGAGAGCGAACGTCAGCGGCTTGAAGACGGGCCCACGGCGGTCCCGCTGTCCGCCGTCGCCGTCACTGCCGCACCGCTGGCGCCGGCCCCGGTCGGCAGCGCGGGGGCTGCGCAACTGCCGGCCTGAACCGAATCCATGCCCATGGTCCTGCGCACGGAATCGCCCCAGTCTCGGCACCTTGCCGACGCCGAGGCTGCCGTGCGCCTGGCCGATCGCGCGCCCAGCTTTGCAGGCTGCGAACTCGCGCGCGGCCATTTCTTCTCGGTCACTCCCCCCTGAGCGGGCAAGCGCCTGCTGTCGGGTTGCCGCGACGCGCCTTGTCCCGAGGCGCGCCATTTCGCGCAGCCTGGACCGGCAGGCGCCCTCTCGCCCGCCGCAGCCGGCGGTCGGCGCGATGTGCCGACACGCCGCGATCCTGAAGCACCTGCCCGCCACGCGCGCCAACGCGGGTGCCAGCCTTCTTCCGGGGAAACGTCCGTGAATCCATCTTCACCCTCCATCCATGTCGCGTCGCTGGCCGTCCAGGGCAGCGCGCCACCCGAACTGCAGCCGTCACTGCTGGTCGTGCTCCTGCTCGCCGTGGCGGGGACCGCGATCGCCGCAGGCTTCGTCGTGTCACGGCACCTGCACGAGCAGCCGCGTTCGGCCAGTCAAAGCCGGCTCGCCTGGATCGACGGCCTGCGCGGGCTGGCGGCCATGCTGGTGCTGCTCAATCACGCGCCACTCATCGGGCGCACTCTCCAGCTGTCGCCCCAGGCCTTCGTGCTGGGAGACGCCAGCGTGCGCCTGCTCGGCCATCTCGGCGCCATCGGCGTCCAGCTGTTCTTCTGCATCACGGGCTTCCTGTTCGTCGGCAAGCTCATGCAGGCGCGCCACGTGGACTGGACCCACTTCTTCCTGCAGCGCATCCGGCGCCTCGCGCCCGCCTATGCGGTCACGGTGCTGGTGGTCTTGCTGCTGGCCACCGTCCTGAACCCCTCGGCGGACATCCTTGGCGACGCCATGGCCGCCCTGCCTGCCATGCTGTCCTTCGGCCTGTACCCGCTGCCCGCCGTGGGTGATTTCGACACCGCGCGCCTGCTGGGCATGAACTGGACGCTGGCCATGGAGTGGCGCTTCTACGTGATGTTGCCCGTGCTCTATGCGCTGACCCGGCTGCTGCGTCTCCCGGTCTGGCTGGGCATCGGCGCCGTAGCCATCGGTTTCGCCACGGTCGCCGGGCCTGGCGTGTGGGTGTTCTTCGTCGTCGGCGCCGCGAGCGCCCTCTTTCGCGACCGGGAACTTCCGGCCCACTGGCAGCCATTGGCGAAGACGCTCGTGGCCACCGTGCTTCTTTCGACGCTGCTCCATTGGGGGGCGGCATCCACTGCGCCGCAGGTCCACGGCCTTCACATCGCGCTGCTCTTCGTGGGCTGCACGATCACCCGCCCCGCGCTCCTGGCCGCGCGCGCACCGGTGGCGCTGGGAACGGTGAGCTACAGCCTGTACCTGCTGCACCTGTGCGTCATGTTCGTCGTGGTGGGCTTCACGCACGCCTTCGTCCACGACGTGACGCTGCTGCCGCCATGGGCTTTCGGACTGCTGCTCGCGGCCGCGACCGCCGCCGCGGTGGGGATGGCGGCCATCAGCCACCACGTCGTGGAGCGGCCCTTCATCGACGGCGCGCCGCCTCCACCGACCGGCCCCGGCCCGATCCGGACCATGCGCAAGTCCCTGCCTCGGGCCGCCGAGCGACCGTATTCCTGAGCCGGCACCGGCGGCTCGGCCCCGCTGCTAGAGCGACATCAACAGGTCCTGGGCTTCGTCGTCGAAGCCCTGCACCGGCTGCGCCTTGGCCAACGCCATCCACACGCCGAAGGGCAGGCGCTGCACCGGCCGGTGGGTCGCAGCGCGCGCCACGACCAGGCGCGTTCCCTCCTGCACCAGCACGCCGCAGCCCTCGGGGATTTCCTCGGGCTCGGCGATCGGCCGGCCGCGCGCATCCCGCCCCAGCACGTACCAGCACTCGCCGCCCAGGTCGAGATAGGCGGCGCGCTTGTCGGGCTTGCGCAGGTCGCCCAGCAGGTCGGCCCGGCTGACCTTGACCTCGTGCACCACGGGTTGCGCATAGGCTTCGACGCTGGTGTTGCGGATGGAGAAGACGTCGGGCCGCGCGATGCACCAGCGCGGCTTGCCGCCCTCCTCGGCCGGCGCCAGACGTGCACGCAGGCTCAGGCCGCGCCAGGCGATGCGCCCGTTGCGCGTCATCTCGCGCGCCACCTGCTCGACCAGCGCCTCGTGCGCCGACAGGGCGCCTCGGTTGACGACCAGCGACGACGCGATGTGCGCGATGCCGCGGTCGCTCACGCGCAGGGTCTCGTGGCCGTGTGCCGAACGCTGGCGTTCTAGCAGGCCGGCCGCGAGCAGGTCGACCTCGATGGCGTCGCAGCAGGGCCAGCCCGCGGAGCGGTACACCTCGCGCAGGCGGCGCGCATGCACGCGGCCGAGCACCATGGCGGCCGCGGGTGGATCGAGCACGGGTGGCGGTGCGCCGGGGTCGGTGAAGGGCGGATCGGCCGGCGGCGGGTCGCCGGCAGGAGGTGGCGGCACGACGATGGGCGGGGACGATGGGGGCGGCTGCGGCACGTCGGGTGCCGGAGGAGGCGGACCGATCGGGGCACCAGCGACCGGGAAACTCCGGGACATGGGGCGGATGGGCAATGTCGCGTTCATGGATTCAGCGTAGCCCAAGTCGCCGCGCGGACCAAAGACGGTCCGGCAGCCCATGGGCGGGACAGGGGTTCGATTCGACGGCCCCTGCGACAGCGCCAACCAGCGGATAGCGTTGCAGGACCTCGTGCCGCGAGGCATGCGGAAGGATCCACGATCGCACCAGCCAGAACGCGTCGACGCGCCAGCGCAGTGGCTCGATCAACTCGGCGCCCGCGCCCAGCGCATCGCGCGCCAGGGTGACGTGGGGCATCCAGGCACCCGATCGAAGCGACGACCCGAGTGCACGGGCGCAGGCGTCATGAAGCTGCGCCACCGCCGCATCCGGCGCCGCGCAAGCCACGGCGATGCCGTTGCGCGTCCAGACGCCCGTCCAGTCGAGCTCGAACTGAAAGGCGGGAAGCCGCACGCGCTGCAGCGCTTCGGCCACGGCCTGGATCCGTGCATCGTCCAACACGCCGAGCGGGTGCAGCGTCATGTGCAGCCGATGCACTGCGGGCAGCCGGGCACCGCGTGGCCACCACCATCGACGGCGATGGGCATCGAGTGCGCGGCTCACTTGCAGGGGTGGCCGCACCCACACGTAGGTCTGGGGCAAGGCGTTGGACATGAATGAAAGCCCTTCAATGGAAATCCCGGCTGCGCTGCCCCTGCGCGAGGCGGCCCAGCCAGGGCGTGAGGTCGCGAAAGCGCTGGGCCACCAGGTGCTGCACGTTGCCGCCGCTCTCGGTGTCGCGCTGCCAGGTGCCCTGCACCGCCAGCAGGTGCGACTTGAGCAGCGGCTCGCGCCAAGCCTCGACCACATGGCTCCAGACGATGACGTTGACTGGGCCGGTCTCGTCCTCCAGAGTGACGAAGATGGTGCCCTTGGCGGTGCCGGGCCGCTGGCGCACGGTGACGATGCCGCAGGCGCGCACGGTGGCGCCGTGCGGCGCGTCGCGCAGCGCCTGCGCGCTCTGCAGCTTCAGGCGTGCCAGCCTCGGGCGCAGCAGCGCGAGTGGGTGGCGGCGCAGGGTCAGCCCCAGTGCGGCATAGTCGCCGACGATCTCCTCGCCCTCGGGCGCCACCGGCAGGGCCAGCGAAGTTTCGTGGATGGGAACGCCCTTGAGCAGGCCCTTCGCCCGGCCCGCCAGTCCGCGCGTGGCGGTGGCCTCCCACACCTGCTGGCGACGGTGGCCCGACAAGGCGGCCAGCGCCTCGGCACCGGCCAGGGCGGCCATGTCGCGCGGGTCGAGCTCGGCACGCAGGGCCAGGTCCTCGACGCTGGTGAAGGCCTGCTGCGCGCGTGCCGCCACCAGGCGCTCGGCCCCGGCCTTGCTCAGCCCTGCGATGCGCGAGAGCCCCAAACGCACGGCCGGCTGGCCGGGCCGGCCCTGGCGCTGCGCATGGCGCGGGTCGAGATGCGGCGTCGGCGCATCGTCCGCGCGCGGCTCCAGCGTGCAGTCGATGGCGCTGCACATCACATCCACCGAACGCACCTCCACGCCATGGCGGCGCGCATCCTGCACCAGCTGCGAGGGCGAATAGAAGCCCATCGGCTGCGAATCGAGCATCGCCGCAAGAAAGCAGGCCGGCTCGTGCAGCTTGAGCCAGGCACTCACGGTGACGAGCTTGGCGAAGCTGGCCGCATGGCTCTCGGGAAAGCCGTACTCGCCGAAGCCCTGGCACTGGCGGAAGATGCCTTCGGCGAACTCGCGGTCGTAGCCATGGGCCACCATGCCGTCCACCAACTGGTCATGGAACTTGTCGATGCCGCCCTTGCGCTTCCAGGCCGCCATGGCGCGGCGCAGGCGGTCGGCCTCGTCGGCGCTGAAGCCGGCGGCGATCATCGCGATCTGCATCACCTGCTCCTGGAAGATGGGCACGCCCAGCGTGCGGCCCAGTGCCTCGTCGAGCGCCGGATAGGGGTTGTGGATCGGCTCCTTGCGCCGCCGCTTTTCGCGGTTCTTCAGGTACGGATGCACCATGCCGCCCTGGATGGGGCCGGGCCGCACGATGGCGACCTCGATCACCAGGTCGTAGTAGCAGCGCGGCTTCAGGCGCGGCAGCATCGACATCTGGGCCCGGCTCTCGATCTGGAACACGCCGATGGTGTCGGCGTCGCAGAGCATGTCGTAGGTGGGCTCGTCGTCGATGGGCAGCTGGTGCATCTCCACCGGCGGGTGTAGCGCGCCACGCCAGCGGTTCATGAAGTCGAGTCCACGCCGGATGGCGCTGAGCATGCCCAGCGCGAGCACGTCGACCTTGAGCATGCCCATGTCCTCCAGGTCGTCCTTGTCCCACTGGATGACGGAGCGCTTGGGCATGGAGGCGTTCTCGATCGGCACCAGCCGGCTGACCTTGTGCTCGGCCAGCACGAAGCCGCCCACGTGCTGCGACAGGTGGCGCGGAAAGCCCTTGAGCGTGCGCGTGAGCTCGATCCACAGGCGCAGGCGATGCAGGCCCTCGCGCACGCCGGCTCTTTGCATCGCTTCTTCCAGCCGCTGGTCGAGGATGGGGTCGTCGAACCAGTAGTGGTCCTTGGCGAAGGCATCGATCAGGCGCTCGTCGATGGCCAGCGCCTTGCCCACGTCGCGGATGGCGCTGCGCGAGCGGTAGCTGATGACCACGGCCGCGATGGCGGCGCGGTGGCGGCCGTACTTCTCGTAGATGTACTGGATGACGTCTTCGCGGCGCTGGTGTTCGAAGTCGACGTCGATGTCGGGTGGTTCGTCGCGCGCACGGCTGAGGAAGCGCTCGAACAGCAGGTGGCCCTCGTCGGGACGCACGGCCGTGATGCCCAGGCAGTAGCAGACGGCCGAGTTGGCCGACGAGCCGCGGCCCTGGCAGAGGATCTTCTTCTCCCTGGCGAAGCGCACCACATCCTCGACCGTGAGGAAGAACATCTCGTACTGCTTCTCGGCGATCAGCGCGAGTTCGTTCAGCACCTGCTGCCGCACCTTGGCGGGAATGCCCTGCGGGTAGCGCTCGTGGGCGCCCGCCCAGGTCTTGCGCGCGAGAGTCTCGGTGGGCGTCTCGTGCGGCCCCACCACCTCCAGCGGGTACTGGTAATGCGCGCGCAATTCCTCCAGCGAGAAGCCGCAGCGATGGCGCACCACCATCGTGTTGGCCAGAAGCTCGGGCGGATAGGTCTGCGCCAGCCGCAGGCGCGAGCGCAGGTGGCGCTCGGCATTGGCGCGGCGCGCGAAGCCGCACTCGGCCACGGGCCGGCCCTCGCGCACGGCGGTGACGACGTCGAGCAGCGGCTTGCGCGAGCGCACGTGCATGTGCACGTCGCCGGCCGCCACCAGGGGCACGCCGGTGCGCTCGCCCACCTCGCGCATCGCGGCCAGCCAGAGGTCGTCGTCGAGCTCGTTGAAAAGTTCGACCGCGAGCCAGAGCCTGCCGACCTTCTCCTGCGCATCTTCGAAATTCGAATGAAAAATGGCTGCAATGCCCGCCACATCTGCGCAAACAGCTATGGAATCGATAGCAGCGCCGGGCTGCCGGTGCGGCACGACCAGGAGCTCGCAGCGCTGCAGCGCGGCCAGGCGAGGCGGGTCCCAGGGCAGGTGGTAGTGGCCCTTGTCGGCGGCCATGCGGGCGTCGGTGATCAGCTCGCACAGCTGGCCCCAGCCTTCGAGGTCGCGGGCCAGTGCCACCAGTGTGAAGCGCTCGAAGACAAACTCGCTGCCATAGAGCAGGCGGAAGTCGGGGTTGCGTGGCGTCTTCGGCAAGCTCGGGTCGCGCCGCTCCTTCTCGTCGAGGTCCTCGATGAACTCCTTCAGCCCCGACAGCGCCCGCACCACGCCGGCCACCGAGCATTCGTCGGTGATGGCCAGGCCCCGGTAGCCCAGCGACCAGGCACGCACGGCCAGCTCCCACGGGTGCGAGGCACCGCGCTGGAAGCTGAAGTTGGAAAGGCAGTGCAGCTCGGCGTAGTCGGGCAGGCCATCGGGCACGACGGCCACCGGCTCGGACACCGGTTCGTTGGCCGCCGCCTGGGCCAGCCGCAGCCGGCGGCGCCGGGCGTGTTCGTCCTTGTCGCTGAGTTCAGGCATGGTCGTCAGGCATACAGGCCCTGCAGGAACCAGCGCGGCGCGCGATCGGCATGCTGCGCGCCCGGCCGCTCGCGAAAGATCCACACCAGACCGGCACCCGGGCTCTCGGCCACGTAGTAGTCGCGCTCGGCAGGTGCTCCCCGCAGTTCGCCCTCTTCCCACCAGCCGTCGCCCTCGATCCGCTGGGGGCCGACCAGGGAGCGCAGCGCGCCCTGGTAGTAGGGCTGCTCGCCATGCACCTCGAGTTCGAGCGGCGCGTTCATCACCCAGTGCGGCAACAGGTCGGCGCCCGGGTCGCCGGCCAGGCGGGACGGCACCGCCTGCGCGGGCTTGCCCAGGCCCGTGGCCTGCGCCTGCACCGCCGGCCCCCAGGCCTGCATGCGCTCGGGCCGGTGGTCGGCCTGCGGGCGCGCCACCAGCACCTGCTGCGGACCCAGGCGGGCGCTGAGCTTCTCGACCAGCTCGTGCAGCGGTTCGCCGGGGCGGTTGTCCTCGGGCAGGAAGCTGCGGGCGGCACCGCCCCAGGGCACGGTCTCGAGGGAGCGCAGGCGCAGCCATCCGGTGGGTGCCGCCAGTTGGGTGACGGCCAGCCGTTCGGCCAGCAGGCGGCGCAGGTGGGCCATGTCCTGCGTGGGCTCGGCGGTGCGCACGCGCAATTGCTGCTGGCGCGGCAGGTCGACGCCGTTCAGGCGCTTGAGGTCCAGCGTCCATTCGAGCTCGAAGGCCAGCACGCCGCGCTGACGCGCCTGCAGCCAGATGCGCAGCGCCGCCAGCAGCCGCTGCGCCGCCCACAGCAGCTCGGGGGCGCTGGTGGCCAGGGCCGGCAGCTCCGCCTTCTGGTCGAAGACCTCGGGCAGCGTGAGCCAGGCGTGGCGTTCGGGCCGCTGGCCCCAGGCGATGTCCAGCGCCTCGCGCAGCCCGGCTCCGAAGCGCCGCACGAGCCCGGCGCGCGGCAGCGCCGCCACCTGCCCCCAGGTGCGGCAGCCCATGCGCGCCAGCACGTCGAGGTGCGGCTGCGCGGCGCCGAGCACGGACAAGGGCAGCGCCGAAGGCGTCTGGCGTGCCTCCGCAGGCGGCGGGCGCTGGCCGGCGGCGTACATGCGCAGGCGGGCCAGTGCTATCAAACTCGTAGCACCCTGCGCTTGCTTGACGGGCGTTGGAGCCGGATTCGTATGCTGAAGCTGGCGCATGAGGGAGCGCCGCCCGCCCCACAGCCGCTCGCAGGCCGAGACTTCCAGCATCAGCGCCTCGTCCTGCCAGACGACGTGCGGCGTGAAGCCCAGCGCCCACCAGCCCAGCGCCTCGGGCGACACGGGCATGCGCACGGGCGCAGCCTCGACCTGCGCCGCCAGGGACGCGGTGGCGGCCAGGGCGTCGCCGCACGGCGCGCCCTCGGGCACTGCCGCGGCCGCGGTTTCGGGCGCCGGTTCAGGCAACCACTGCAGGGCCAGCCAGTGCATGGGAACCTCCTGCCGGCGTCGATGAGTTGGCGGCCGGGCGCGACGACCGGCGCTCGTCCAGCCGCACCAGGGTGGCGCCTGCCATTGCCTCAGGCTCGGTCGCGCGCCAGGCCTGCCGCTCGCGGCGGCGCAGCCGAGCAGCCGCCAGCAGGGCCGCCATGCGCTCGCTGCGCGCCGGCAGGGTGACGGGCGCGGCCAGCGGCGGACCGCGGCGCTTGAGGATGTGCACGTCCATGCCGCCGGGCTCGGCGGTGCGCTCGACCTGCAGGCGCAGGCGGGCGGGCGAGGCGCCCTGCGCCGCCGACACCGGCCGGAAGACGAAAAGCAGCCCCTCGTGCCGCGCCGCGGCGAGCTGCAGCCGGCGCAGTTCGCCCACGCGCGCCTGGGGCAGCCAGGCCAGCACCGCGGACACGTCGGCACAGCGAAGCGCCTGCTCGCAACTCCACAACAATTGAGCCCCCACGCTCGGCACTGCGTGTCCTCGCTGCCCCCCGAGGGGGTGCCCGCTGGCTTGGGGCGGCCCGGCGCGGCGCGGGGCCGACGCGGCCTCGGCCCGCACCCACAACAGCGCCTCGACCGGCACGCCGGCGGCGGCCAGCGCCGGGCCGAAGGGCTCGTGCGGCGCACCGATCAGCACCACCGGCGCCCGCGCATGGGGATGCCGGGCCACCGCCTGGGCCAGCGCGGGCAGCAGCAGGGACCAGACATGGGCGTCGGGCGCCGCCTGCAGCACCTCGGTGAGCGCGCCCACCGGCCAGCCTCCACCCGGCAACTGGGCATCGAGGGCGGGATGGCCGGTGGGCAAGGCCGGGGCATCGGCCGCCCCCAACTCGTCGGCGCGCCATACCCCCGCCTCTGCCGGCAGCAGAAGGGACGAGAAAGGGTCGGGGGAAGACTGGCCCATGATGGATCGATGACTGTATTTTTATACAGTATCCATCCCTTCATGCCCAGACCGACCGTCCGGCTCGGGCATTCGGCCGACACAGGCCTCGGAAATGCAACGAAACTTTGCACACCGTTCACAGAACCGGCTTACGCTTGCAACTTTCGCGTGCAGTCAGGTTCTCCTCATCCAGCCGTGATGAGCGCCCGACCCGGGGCGTTCCGCGGCACGCGACGACCCCCGCACGCCACCCGACTCCCGAGAAGGCGATCCCTTGAGTTCTTCCAGATTCCTGGGCCTCGTGCCCCTGTGCGCCCTGCTGCTGCTGGGCGCCTGCCGCGAACAGCCGAAGGCGGCTCCGCCCGCCGTGCCCGAAGTCACCGTGCGCACCCTGCAGAGCCAGAGCGTGCCGCTGCGCACCGAGCTGCCGGGCCGTACCGCCGCCTTCATGGTGGCCGAGGTGCGCCCGCAGGTGGGCGGCATCATCCGCAGCCGGCCCTTCACCGAGGGCGCCGCCGTCAAGGCCGGCCAGGTGCTGTACGAGATCGACCCCGCCCCCTTCCAGGCCGCGGTGCAGCAGCAGGAAGGCGCCCTGGCCAACGCCCGCGCCACCGTCAGCTCCACGCGCGCGCTGGCCGAACGCTACAAGGCGCTGCTGCCGCAGAACGCCGTGAGCAAGCAGGAGCACGACAACGCCCAGGCCGCCTACGAGCAGGCCCAGGCCGCCGTGAAGGTGCAGACGGCGCTGCTCAACACGGCGCGCATCAACCTGCAGTACACCAAGGTGACGGCGCCCATCTCCGGGCGCACCAGCCGCAGCAGCGTCACGCCGGGCGCACTGGTGAGCGCCTCGCAGGCCACCCCGCTGCTGACCATCTCGCAGCTCGATCCGATCTACGTCGACATCACCCAGTCCAGCGCCGAGCTGGTGCGCATGCGGCAGGCGCTGATGGCCGGCAGGATCAACCGCCAGGACGAGTCTCAACGCGTGTCGCTGGTGATGGAGGACGGGACGCCCTACCCGGCCGAGGGCCGCGTGCAGCTCACCGAAG
The DNA here is from genome assembly GCA_005503065.1 of Comamonadaceae bacterium ALPHA2B. Classification (GTDB taxonomy): domain Bacteria; phylum Pseudomonadota; class Gammaproteobacteria; order Burkholderiales; family Burkholderiaceae_C; genus Xenophilus. The sequence goes on along the minus strand of SCOE01000054.1, from coordinate 5,597 downwards.
TCACGGTGGACCCGAGCAGCGGTTCGGTCACGCTGCGCGCGCGCTTCCCCAACCCCGACGGGCTGCTGCTGCCCGGCATGTACGTGCGCGCCGTGGTGACCGAGGGTGCCACGCCCGACGGCATCCTGGTGCCGCAGGCCGCCATCATCCGCGACCGCCGGGGCACGCCGCAGGCGAAGCTGGTGACGGCAGAGAACAAGCTCGAGCTGCGCAACGTGGTGGTCGCGCGCTCGGTGGGCCAGAACTGGCTCGTGAGCGAGGGGCTCAAGCCCGGCGACCGGCTCGTGATGGCCGGCGGCCAGAACGTGCAGCCGGGCACGACCGTCAAGCCGGTCGACGAGCCGCCCGCGGCCGCCGGGGCACCGCAGAACGGCACGCCCGTCGCAGCGCCCGGCGCCACCAGCCCGGCCGGCGGCAACGCCCCCGCCAAGCCCTGACCCGCCGCCGATGATCTCCCGCTACTTCATCGACCGGCCCATCTTCGCCTGGGTCATCGCGATCACGATCATGCTGGCCGGCGCGCTGGCCATCCACCTGCTGCCGCTCACGCGCTACCCGACGGTGGCGCCGCCTTCGGTGAGCATCTTCTCGTACTACCCCGGTGCCAACGCGCAGACACTGGAGAACAGCGTCACGCAGGTCATCGAGCAGCAGCTCACCGGCCTGGACGGCTACCTCTACATGACGGCGCGCAGCGACTCGTCCGGCCGCGTGCAGATCCTGGTGAGCTTCCAGCCCGGCACCAACCCCGACACCGCGCAGGTGCAGGTGCAGAACCGGGTGCAGCAGGCCATCCCGCGCCTGCCCCAGCAGGTGCAGGACCAGGGCATCACGGTGCGCAAGGCCGGCGTGGCCACCGACCTCTTCGTGACGCTCTACGACAAGAGCGGCCGCATGGCGCCCGGCGACGTGGCCGACTACCTCGTGAGCGACCTGCAGGACCCGATCAGCCGGGTGGAGGGCGTGGGCGAGGTGCAGGTCATCGGCGGCCAGTACGCGATGCGCATCTGGCTCGACCCCTTCCGCCTGCGCAGCTATTCGCTCACGCCCTCGGACGTGCAGACGGCCATCCAGTCGCAGAACGTGCAGCTGGCCGCAGGCCAGATCGGCGACCAGCCGGCGCCGCCGGGCCAGCAGCTCAACGCGGTGGTCAACGCCCAGTCGCGCCTGCGCACGGCCGAGGAGTTCCAGGCCATCCTGGTGCGCAGCAACCCCGACGGCTCCACCGTGCTGCTCAAGGACGTGGCCCGCGTGGAGCTGGGCTCGGCCAACTACACCTTCAGCGGCAACTTCAACGGCTTCCCGGCCTCGGGCATCGCGGTGCGCCTGGCGCCCGACGCCAACGCGCTGCAGTCCATCGCCGCCGTGAAGGCCACGGTGGAGCAGTTGCGCAGCGCCTTCCCGGCCGGCATCGAGGTCGCCTATCCCGTGGACACCACGCCCTTCGTCGAGCAGGCCATCCACGACGTGGTCAAGACGCTGATCGAGGGCATCGTGCTGGTGGTGCTGGTGATGTTCCTGTTCCTGCAGAACTGGCGCGCCACGCTGATCCCGGCGATCGCGGTGCCGGTGGTGCTGCTGGGCACCTTCGGCGTGCTGGCCGTGTTCGGGTACTCGATCAACATGCTCACCATGTTCGGCATGGTGCTGGCCATCGGCCTGCTGGTGGACGACGCCATCGTGGTGGTCGAGAACGTCGAGCGCCTGATGGCGGAGGAGCATCTTTCGCCCAAGGAGGCCACGCGCAAGTCGATGGGCGAGATCACCGGCGCGCTGATCGGCATCGGCGTGGTGCTGTCGGCCGTGTTCCTGCCCATGGCCTTCTTCGGCGGGGCGACCGGCATCATCTACCGGCAGTTCTCGATCACCATCGTCTCGGCCATGGTGCTGTCGGTGCTGGTGGCGCTGATCCTCACGCCCGCGCTGTGCGGCCAGCTGCTCAAGCAGCACACGGCCGACCAGAAGAAGACCACCGGCTTCTTCGGTTGGTTCAACCGCTTCTTCGACCGCCAGGTGGACCGCTACGAAGGCAGCCTGCGCAAGCGGCTGCCGCGGCGCGCGCTCTTCATGGGCATCTACGTGCTGATCGTCGCCGGCATGGTGGCGATGTTCATGAAGACGCCCACCGGCTTCCTGCCCGACGAGGACCAGGGCTCGCTGATCGTCAACTACACGCTGCCCGAAGGCGCGACGCTGGAGCAGACGCGCGCGGTGGCGCAGCGCATCAGCGCGCATTTCCGCGAGAAGGACGCAGCCAACGTCGAGGGCGTGTTCACCTCGCCGGGCTTCAGCAACGCCGGCTCGGGCCAGAACCAGGGCCAGGCCTTCATCAAGCTCAAGGACTGGAGCGAACGCAAGGGCGCCGAGAACAGCGTCTTCGCGATTCGCGAGCGCGCGCGCCAGGCGCTGGCCGACGACCCGGTGGCGCGGCTGATCGTGGTGATCGTGCCGCCTTCGGTGTCGGGCCTGGGCAACTCGGCCGGCTTCGACCTGCAGTTGCAGAACATCTCCAGCATGCCGCGAGACCAGTTCCTCGGCCTGCGCGACAAGCTGCTGGCCACCGCCCGCAAGGATCCCGACCTGCGCCAGGTGCGCTTCCAGGGCCTGGAAGACCAGCCGCAGCTGCAGGTCGACATCGACCGCGCCAAGGCCGGTGCGCTGGGCATCGGCCAGGCGCAGATCAACACCCTGCTCACCTCCACCATCGGCAGCATCTACATCGGCGACTTCATCGACCGCAACCGGGTGAAGAACGTCTACCTGCAGGCCGACGCGCCCTACCGCATGAACCCGGAGGACATCGGCCTGTGGAGCCTGCGCACCAACAGCGGCGCGATGGCCCCTTTCTCCACCATCGCCACCTCGCGCTGGATGTACGGCCCCTCGGCGCTGTACCGCTACAACGGCATGCCGTCCTTCAACATCCAGGGCGAGGCGGCGCCGGGCTTCAGTTCGGGCGAGGCGCTCACCCGCATGGAGCAGTACGTGGCCGACCTGCAGGGCGAAGCCCAGAGCGGCGTGCGCGGCGCGTGGACCGGCCTGTCGTACCAGGAGAAGCTGGCCTCGGGGCAGGCGCTGTCGCTGTACCTGATCTCGCTGCTGGTGGTCTTCCTGGCGCTCGCGGCGCTCTACGAAAGCTGGAGCATCCCGGTGTCGGTGCTGCTGGTGGTGCCGCTGGGCATCGTGGGCGCTCTGGTGGCGGCCAACCTGCGCGGCATGAACAACGACATCTTCTTCCAGGTCGGCCTGCTCACCACCATGGGCCTGGCGGCCAAGAACGCGATCCTGATCGTCGAGTTCGCGGCCGACGGCGAGCGGCGTGGCCTGCCGGTGTGGGACGCGGTGCTCGAGGCGGCGCGCCTGCGCCTGCGGCCGATCCTGATGACCTCGCTGGCCTTCGTGGCCGGCGTCATCCCGCTGGCCGTCGCGACCGGCGCCGGCTCTGGCAGCCAGCACGCCATCGGCACCGGCGTGATCGGCGGCATGGTCACCGGCACCATCCTGGCGATCTTCTTCGTGCCGCTGTTCTACCTGATCGTGCGCACGGTCGGCCGCCGGCCCGCGGCGGCCGACGCGCCGCCGGCCGAGGGCACGGCGCGCCTGCAGGGCGAGGGATGAAGGCGGCGCGCGGTGGCCTGACCCGCGCGCAATGGCTGCGCGGGGCAGGCGCTGCCGCCGCACTGGCCGGTGCCTCCGGCCTGGGCATCGTCCCCGCGCGTGCACAGCCGGCCGCTCGCGCGCAGACTGGCGCCATGCACACCCGCTCCATCCCCTCCTCCGGCGAAGCGCTGCCCGTCATCGGCTGCGGCACCTGGCTCGGTTTCGACCATGCGCCGGGCAGCGCCGAGTACCAGCGCCTGCCCGGCGTGCTGGCCGCGCTCTTCGTCGCCGGCGGCCGTGTGATCGACAGCTCGCCGATGTACGGGCGCGCCGAAGAGAACACCGGCACGCTCCTCGCGGCGGCTCCCGGCGATGTGACGCCCTTCATCGCCACCAAGGTCTGGACGCGCGGCCGCGACGCCGGTATCGCGCAGATGGAAGAGTCGATGCGGCGCCTGCGCACGCGGCGCATCGACCTCATGCAGATCCACAACCTGGTCGACTGGAAGGTGCATCTGCGGACGTTGCGCGACTGGAAGACCCGGGGCCGCATCCGCTACCTGGGCATCACGCACTACACGCCCAGCGCCCACGACGAGGTCGAGGCCGTGCTGCGCGCCGAGAAGCTGGACTTCCTGCAGATCAACTATGCACTGGACGATCGCGCCGTCGAGCAGCGGCTGCTGCCGCTCGCCGCCGAACGCGGCGTGGCGGTGATCGTGAACCAGCCTTTCGGTGGCGGCGGCCTGCTGCGCCGCCTGCGCGACCGGCCTCTGCCGCCCTGGGCCGCCGAGATCGGCTGCACCAGCTGGGCGCAGGTGCTGCTCAAGTTCGTGCTGAGCCACCCGGCCGTGACCTGCGCGATTCCCGGCACCAGCCGGCCGGAGCACATGGCGGACAACGCCGCTGCCGGCACCGGCGTGCTGCCCGACGCGGCCTTCTGGCAGCGCCATGCGGCCGCCGTGCTGGGCTGATCCGCTATCGATTTCATAGCTGCTGGCGCCCGTCTCACGGGCGCTGCGGGCACTATTGGCTATGAAAGCCAGTGCAGCAGCAAGGCATTGAAGCGCTCGGCATGCTCGTACTGTGCCCAGTGCCCGGCGCCTTCGATCAACGCGCCATGCCGCAGCGGATGGCCGGCCGTGAGCGCCGAGAGCAGCGGCCGCGGATCGCCCGTGACGTCGAACTCCCCCCAGGCCAGCCACTGCGGCACGGCCCGCGCATCCAGCACGTCGAGCGCGGCTTGCAGGCCGCCCGCGAGCGAGGATTCCTTGCTGCGAAAGCGCGTGCCGTGGCAGGCGATGTCGTGGATCTCGAAGGCCAGCGCATCGAGCGCCGATTCGTCGTGCAGCATCAGCGCCATCAGGTTGTGACGCAGCGCGGCGCGCTCGGCCGCCCGGTCGGGTGCGGCGCGCCAGTTGACCATCTCCACCGTCAGCCGGCGCAGCGTCGCGTGGCCGCCGGAGCCGACCAGCGCCAGCCGGTCGATGTGGCCGCGCCGCACCGCCAGCCGCGCGGCGACCAGCCCGCCGAAGGAGAAGCCGCCCAGCACGATCGGCGTGCCGTGGCCCACGAGTTGGTCGAGCGTGCCCTGCAGCGCAGCGAGCAGCGGCTCCAGCGCATCCTCGCCGGGCTGCGGCGCGGGCGGTGTAGCCGACTGGTGGTAGCCGGGCAGATCGGGCAGCCACAGCGTGTGGCGGGCCGAGAGCGCCTCGATGTTGCGCAGCCAGTGCATCCAGCTGCCGTGGCCGCCGTGCAGCAGCACCACCGGCGGCGTGGGCGCGGTCTCGGGGCCGAAGCGCCGCCAGCGCACGCGCGTGCCGGCGTGCTCGCGGTCGAAGACCGTGGCCAGCCCGTCGATGCGGGCGATCTGCGCCCGCGCCAGCGGGTTGGCATCCGCAGGGGACCAGGAGGAAGCGTCAGGATGCAACACAGACATGGCCGCATTGTGGCCACCGGATCGCGGCCGGCACGGCCAGGGGGCATCGGCCTCGTCC
>SCOE01000053.1 GCA_005503065.1 Comamonadaceae bacterium ALPHA2B | reverse complement strand
CGGATGACGAGTACCGAGTGGAGCCGGGCAAGGGCTGGGAGGAGTTCGAGGCGCACTGCAAGGCCATCACTTTCGATGACCTGCCCGAGGAGTACAAGGCTGCCACGTGGCATCTGCATCCGAGGACTTTCATCGGCCATATGCGGATGTGCGGGTGGCTCAGTAGCGACGAATTGTCGCAGGGCATTCCTCGGAACTCGCCGGCGGGGATCGTCGCCAAGAGCACAGCGCAGACACGTAGCGCAAGGTGGGTGCGATCGGTCAATCAGATGGCGCGCAAATTCTCGCTTGATGACAAGGTAAGGCTCACTCATTTGCTAGCTCAGGTGTGGGCAGAAACCGGCTATCTGCGATTAACCCGCGAAGCAGGTGCCGATCATGCACGCTATGCGCCATACATCGGTCGCGGCCTCATACAGATCACTTGGCAAGACAAGTACGAAAGCTATGACAAGTTTGCTCGACTGACGCCAACCGGCAATGGCAATTTTCAGTTGGACCTAATCGCCAACGATGCCTACCATGCCGCAAACTCTTCGGGCTTCTACTGGGTATCCAAGGCCTACAACGAAACATCCACGCTATCCCTAAGCAACCTGTCACGGATCGCGGACAACGGCCTAGATTGCGACAGTATTGGCAAGTTGTGTCTGTGGATCAACGGCGGTGGCAACCATTACGACCACAGGCATATCCATGTGGTCTACATCGACCGCGTGTTGAACGACGTTGTCTATCCGCTCAATCCAGTCATAGAGACGATGTCCTTTGCGAGCCTCGAGTTCGCGCACAACACAGACAGGAGGACCGGCCGGCGCCGAATTGTGGGCGTCCAACGCAGCTCGACCGTCTTGAGCCTCCGCGTAGATCACACCTTCCAGCGATGAACGTCAACCTGTTTGCCATTGTCCTTATGTGCATGGCGTTCCCGGCCGTACCCGGCGAATCGCCGCCATGCTTCGACCAGTTGCCGGGCGACGAGCACGCGCGCATCGACGATCCCGAGAACACAAAGATCACCAAACTCGCAGTGGGGTCGCCGCATGTCTACGCCTACGTTGCCACCCAATACTTGGGCGCGAGCAACCTGCATGCAGAGGTTTACCTTTATCAGGACGCCCGCTACTGTCTGGCTGGCACCTTGGGCGCAGCGACGGACTTTCATCTCGGCAAGGCGCGTGCGGCGCCCTTCTTGCGGGACATCGTGGTGGAGTCGAAATCGGGCCCGTCCCAGTTTCGACGTACGTTCAGCTACGTGCCCGACACACGCCTCTACCGGGTTGTGACCTGCCAAACCCGCACAGACCGAACACCTTGGAAAAGGTGCAGCGCCGCGGCTTTCGATGGGCGATAGGCAAGTTGGTCGCGTCAGCGGTGACCGCGCCACCGAGTCTCGAGGGTTCGACCGCAATTTGGGCCACATTGGCACGAGAACTAGATCGCCACCAGCTGCCGCACCCCCTGCGCCTCCATGTCCTTGCCCAGCCCGCGGGCGATGACCTCGCCGCGCTCCATGACGAGGTAGTTGTCGGCCAACTCCTGCGCGAAGTCGTAGTACTGCTCGCACAGCACGATGGCCATGGTGCCGCGGTCGGCCAGCATGCGGATGACGCGGCCGATGTCCTTGATGATCGACGGCTGGATGCCCTCGGTGGGTTCGTCCAGGATGAGCAGCTTGGGGCCGGGCGCGAGGGCCCGCGCGATGGCCAACTGCTGCTGCTGCCCGCCCGAGAGGTCGCCGCCGCGGCGGTTCATGAACTGCTTGAGGATCGGGAAGAGCTCGAACAGCTCGGCCGGGATCGGCGTGCTGCCGCTGCGGTAGGCCAGGCCCATGCGCAGGTTCTCCTCCACGGTGAGGCGGGCGAAGATCTCGCGGCCCTGCGGCACGAAACCCATGCCGGCGCGTGCGCGCTCGTAGGGCGTCCTCTTGTGCACCGGCTGGCCGTCGAACTCGATGCTGCCGCTCTTGATGGGCACCAGGCCCATGAGCGACTTCAGCAGCGTGGTCTTGCCCACGCCGTTGCGGCCCAGCAGGACGGTGACTTTGCCGAGCTGCGCCTCGAAGCTGACGTCCCGCAGGATGTGCGAGCCGCCGTAGTACTGGTGGATGTTCTTGACGGTGAGCATGTTAAAACTCCTTGAATGCGGACAGCCGAACGCAGAGGGCGCAAAGACGACGCAGAGGGCGCAGAAGGAAGACAGAAATTTGGTTTTGCTTCTGCGCCCTCTGCGAAACCTCTGCGGCCTCTGCGTTCGGCTGCCCGTATGGATCAGCGCCCCAGGTACACCTCGATCACGCGCTCGTCCGCCTGCACCTCGTCGAGCGTGCCCTGCGCGAGCACCGAGCCGTCGCACAGCACGGTGACGATCTCGGAGATGGTCTTGATGAAGCTCATGTCGTGCTCCACCACCATCAGCGAATGCTTGCCCTTCAGGGTGAGGAACAGCTCGGCGGTACGCGCGGTCTCCTCGTCGGTCATGCCGGCGACGGGCTCGTCGAGCAGCAGCAGCTTGGGGTCCTGCATGAGCAGCATGCCGATCTCCAGCCACTGCTTCTGCCCGTGGCTCAGCAGCCCCGCCATGCGGTTCACGCTGGCGGCCAGGTGGATGGTCTGCAGCACCTCGGCCAGGCGGTCGCTCTGGGCGGAATCGAGCTGGAAGAACATCGACGGCTTCACGCCCTTGTCGGTCTTCAGCGCCAGCTCCAGGTTCTCGAACACCGTGAGCTGCTCGAAGACCGTGGGCTTCTGGAACTTGCGGCCGATGCCCAGCTGGGCGATCTCGGCTTCCTTGTGGCGCAGGAGGTCGATGGTGCTGCCGAAATACACGGTGCCGCTGTCGGGCCGCGTCTTGCCGGTGATGATGTCCATCATCGTGGTCTTGCCGGCGCCGTTGGGGCCGATGATGCAGCGCAGCTCGCCGGGCGCAATGTCCAGGCTCAGCTTGTTGATGGCCTTGAAGCCGTCGAAGCTGACGCTGACGTCCTCGAGGTAGAGGATGCGGCCGTGCGCGAGGTCGACCTCGCCTTCGACCATGGGTCGGCCGTAGCCCGCCGCTCGGCCGCCCGACTCGGTCTGCTCGGCCAGGACGATGCCCTGGCTCTTCGCGAAGCGCTGCGCGCCGGATTCCATCAGGTCGGGTGTCATGCCTTCGCTCCCTCCGCATCCACGGCCAGCGGGGCGAGCGCCTGTGGCTCGACGCCCTCCGACGCGGCCAGCGAGCGCTGCGCCTCGCGGCGGCCCTCGGTGATCGTCGGCGCGGCCTTCTCGCGCCGCAGCCACTTGCGTACCAGGCCCACGATGCCGTCGGGCAGGAACAGGGTCACGGCGATGAAGAGCGCGCCGAGGAAGTACAGCCAGTATTCCGGCGCCACCACGGTGAGCCAGCTCTTGGCACCGTTGACGATGAAGGCGCCGATGATCGGCCCCAGCAGCGTGGCACGCCCGCCCACGGCCGTCCAGATCGCGATCTCGATCGAGTTGGCGGCGCTCATCTCGCCCGGGTTGATGATGCCCACCTGCGGCACGTACAGCGCGCCGGCCACGCCGCACATGACGGCCGAGATGACCCAGATCGTGAGCTTGTAGGGCAGCGGGTTGTAGCCGCAGAACATGGTGCGCGACTCGGCGTCGCGGATGGCCTGCAGCACGCGGCCGAACTTGCTGCCGATCAGCCACTTGGCGAAGAGGAAGAACCCCAGCAGCGTCAGGCCCGTGAGCGCGAAGAGCGTCATGCGCATCTCCTGCGTCGCGATGGGGATGCCCAGGATGCGCTTGAAGTCGGTGAAGCCGTTGTTGCCGCCGAAGCCCGTCTCGTTGCGGAAGAAAAGCAGCATGGCCGCGAAGGTCATGGCCTGCGTGATGATCGAGAAGTACACGCCCTTGATGCGCGAGCGGAAGGCGAAGTAGCCGAACACGAAGGCGATCAGGCCCGGCACCGCGACGATGAGGAACAGCGTGGCGATGAACGAGTCGCTGAGCGTCCAGTGCCAGGGCAGCTCCTTCCAGTCGAGGAAGACCATGAAGTCCGGCAGGTCGCTCTTGTAGTTGCCGTCGCGGCCGATCTGGCGCATGAGGTACATGCCCATCATGTAGCCGCCCAGCGCGAAGAACAGGCCGTGGCCCAGCGACAGGATGCCGGTGTAGCCCCAGATCAGGTCCATCGCCAGCGCGCAGATGGCGTAGCACATGATCTTGCCGACCAGCGCCACCGCGTAGTCGCTCATGTGGAAGGCGCTGCCGGCGGGCACCGCCAGGTTGAGCACCGGCGCCAGCGCGCACACCACGATCAGCGCGACGAAGAAGGCCGTCCAGGCCTTGCCGCTGAGCAGCGGCGCCTTGGAGGGCAGCACCACGCCAGCCGTTCGGGCTGAGCCGGTCGAAGCCTGAGCCGGCACTTCGACAGGCTCGGTGCGAACGGGTCGGGAAGAACTGGTCATGCCTCCGCACTCCTGCCTTTGATCGCGAAGATGCCTTGCGGCCGCTTCTGGATGAAAACGATGATGAAGACGAGCACGGCGATCTTGGCCAGCACCGCGCCGGCCCAGCCTTCGATGAACTTGTTCAGGATGCCCAGGCCCAGCGCCGCGTACACGGTGCCGGCGAGCTGGCCCACGCCGCCCATCACCACGACCATGAAGCTGTCGACGATGTAGCTCTGGCCCAGGTCGGGGCCGACGTTGCCGATCTGGCTCAGCGCGCAGCCGGCCAGGCCGGCGATGCCCGAGCCCAGCGCGAAGGCATAGGTGTCGATGCGTGCGGTGTTCACGCCCATGCACGAGGCGATGGGGCGGTTCTGCGTCACGCCGCGCACGAACAGGCCCAGCCGCGTGCGGCCGATGAGCCAGCCCATGGCCAGCAGCACGAGGGCCGCGAAGACGATGATGCCGATGCGGTTCCACGGCAGCGTGAGGTTGGACAGCAGCTGCACGCCGCCGCTCATCCACGAGGGGTTCTCGACGCCCACGTTCTGCGCGCCGAAGAGCGAGCGCACCAGCTGCTGCAGCATCAGGCTGATGCCCCAGGTGGCCAGCAGCGTCTCGAGCGGCCGGCCGTAGAGGAAGCGGATGACGCCGCGCTCGAGCACCGCGCCCACCAGCGCCGAGGCGAGGAAGGACACCGGGATGGCCGCCACCAGATACCAGCCGAACATCGACTCGGGCAGGAAGCGCTGGAACACGCCCTGCATGACGTAGGTGGCGTAGGCGCCGATCATCATCAGCTCGCCGTGCGCCATGTTGATGACGCCCATCAGGCCGTAGGTGATGGCCAGCCCCAGCGCGGCCAGCAGCAGCACCGAGCCGAGGCTGATGCCGCTGAAGATGGCGCCCAGCCGGTCGCCCCAGACGAGCGCGCCGTCGATGCTGGCGATGCTGGCCTGGATCGCGGCCTTGACCTCGGGGTCGGTCTCGTCGGCCAGCCGCTGGTTGAGCAGCAGCTTGGTGTCGGGGTTCTTGTTGTCGCCCAGCGCCTTGGCGGCGGCCAGGCGCTTGGCCTTGTCCTGGCTGTTCAGCAGGGAGGCATCCTGCACCAGCTGCAGCTTGGCCTTGACGGCGGCGCTGGTCTCGGCGGCCAGCGCCTTCTCGATCAGCGGCACGCGCGACTCGTCGGGCTCCTTGAAGAGGGCGTCGGCGGCCTCGAGCCGCACGGCTTCGTCCTTGCTCGACAGGCGCAGCCCGGCCTGCGCGGCGTCGATGGCGCTGCGCATGTAGTTGTTGTTGACGACGTCCTCGGCGTTGTCGGGCACCTTCACTTCGGCGCCGGTCACCGGGTCGTAGCCCTTGTCGTCCTTCATGACGAAGACCTGCGTGTCGGTGTACTTCACCGCCTCGTCGGCCAGCGCCTGGATGAAGGCCTCGGTCTTGGCATCGGCATTGGCCACGGCCTTGTTCATGGCGGCGATGCGCTCGTCGGCGTCGCCCGCGGCCATGGCCTTCGCCTCGTCGGCCGTCAGCGCGTGGGCCTGGGCCGCCAGCACGAGCAGCGCCGCGCATGCGGTGTGAAGAAGTCGGCGCAGGGGTGTTCTCACATCAACCTCGGAAAAAGAAAGGCCCGATCCATGGATGCAGGGATCAGGCCTCCATCGACACTGCTCTCGCCAGGGCAAGCGGAGCGAAGCCCATTCGGGGGCACCCGCGGCACCGGCTCTGCCGGGCCGCCGGGTGCGCCCCCTTGAGGGGGTATCGACCGGCGACACGAAGTACGCCGGTCAAACGGGGGTGGTCAAACCTTCGACTTGCCGTCCGGCTCGTCCTTCTTCTTGTCGTTGCCTTCGATGTACGGGCTCCAGGGCTTGGCCTTGACCGGCTCCTTGGTCTTCCACACCACCTTGAACTGGCCGTCGGCCTGGATCTCGCCGATGAACACCGACTTGTGCAGGTGGTGGTTCTTCTCGTCCATCTTCGAGACGATGCCCGAGGGTGCGTTGAAGGTCTGGCCGGCCATGGCGGCGATGACCTTGTCGACGTCGGTGCTCTTGGCCTTCTCGACGGCCTGCTTCCACATGTTGATGCCGATGTAGGTGGCTTCCATCGGGTCGTTGGTCAGCGGCTTGTCCTTGTGGCCGGCGATGTTCTTGGCCTTGGCGTAGGCGCTCCACTTCTTGATGAACTCGGTATTGGCCGGGCTCTTGATGCTCATGAAGTAGTTCCAGGCGGCCAGGTGGCCCACCAGCGGCTTGGTGTCGACGCCGCGCAGCTCTTCTTCGCCCACCGAGAAGGCGACGACCGGCACGTCCTTGGCCTTCAGGCCGGCGTTGCCCAGTTCCTTGTAGAAGGGCACGTTGGAATCGCCATTGATGGTCGAGACCACGGCCGTCTTGCCGCCCTGGCTGAACTTCTTGATGTCGGCGACGATGGTCTGGTAGTCGGCGTGGCCGAAGGGGGTGTACTTCTCGTCGATGTCCGAGTCCTTCACGCCCTTGCTCTTGAGGTAGGCACGCAGGATCTTGTTGGTGGTGCGGGGGTAGACGTAGTCGGTGCCCAGCAGCACCCAGCGCTTGGCGGCGCCGCCTTCCTTGCTCATCAGGTAGTCGACGGCGGGGATGGCCTGCTGGTTGGGCGCGGCGCCGGTGTAGAAGACGTTCTTCGACAGCTCTTCACCTTCGTACTGCACGGGGTAGAACAGCAGGCCGTTCATTTCCTCGACGACCGGCAGCACCGACTTGCGCGAGACCGAGGTCCAGCAGCCGAAGATGACCGAGACCTTGTCCTGGCCCAGCAGCTGCTTGGTCTTCTCGGCGAAGAGCGGCCAGTTGGAGGCCGGGTCGACCACCACGGGTTCGAGCTTCTTGCCCAGCACGCCGCCCTTGGCGTTGATCTCGTCGATGGCCATCAGCACCGTGTCCTTGAGCACGGTTTCCGAGATGGCCATGGTGCCCGACAGCGAGTGCAGGACGCCGACCTTGATGGTGTCCTGTGCGAAGGCGGGGGCGGCGCCCATCGCCGCGAGGGCGACGGAGGCGGTGATCGCCTTGAGGGTGAAACGACGTTGCATGGACTCTTCTCCGGTTGGTGGTGGTGGTGAAACGGTGGAGCGGAGTCTCAGTTGAACGACGTATGGCGCAAATACGCCGGGTGGCGTACGCGGCGCGCCACGCCCGGCAGCACCCGCAAGTCAGGGGCCGGGGGTGACGCGCAGGGCGCGCGCCACGAAGCGCCAGACCATCGCCGATGCGTCCGGACCCTTCGGGTCGGAATAGGCGCGCGCCGCGCCGCCGCTCCAGGCATGCCCCAGACCCGACACGCGCACCAGCATGACCTGCAAGGCGCCGCGGCGGCGGTACTCGACCACCTCCATCGGCAGTCGCTGGCCGAGTTGGCGGGCTTGCACCGGCCCCGGCGTCGCCTGCGAAGCGGTGGCCCAGGCCTGCGCCAGCGCCTCGCCGCAGGCGGGTGAGACGACCGTGTCGGCACTGCCGTGCAACACCAGCAGCGGCGGCAGCGGCCCGGCCGCCTCCAGGTGCGGCGGCCTGCGCCCCCGCATGGCGCTCAGGCCGGTGGCGGTGGAGTGGGCGGCGCCAGGCCCGACGCCCGCGGCCATGGCCGCGGCGACGAAGCGCAACGGGTGTTCGGCCGCCAGCAGCGCCGCCAGGCTGGCGCCCGCCGACAGACCCGCCACGGCCACGCGCGCCGGGTCGGCACCGTAGAGCGTGCAGGCCTGGTCGACCGCGGCCAGCACGGTGGCGGCCTCGGCAGCGGCACGGCCGGTGCGGGTGTCGAACCAGTTCCAGCAGCCTTGCGCGTTGGCCAGCCGGTCCTGCTCCGGGTACAGCACCAGGAAGCGGTGCCTGGCGGCCAGCCGGTTCATGCGGGTGGCGACGGCGAAGTCGCGCCCGGTCTGTCCGCAGCCGTGCAGCATGACCAGCAGCGGCAAGCGCTCGCCCGGCACACGCGGGCCGGGCGGGCGGTACAGGTGGTAGCGCCGTGCGCCCGCCGGGCCGAGTGCGATGCCGGGCAGCCAGTCGCCCGGCCCCGGCGGCGGGCGGGTGTGGTCCTCGGCAGCGCGCCGCACCTGGCTGGCGACGCGCTTGCCGGCCCGCGTCGCCTGCCGCGTCACCTGGCGCGTGAACGCCTTCATCTGCCGCTGGTAGGCGCGCGTGAGGATGGTGGCGGCGGAGAGCTTGCGAGGCATGGGCGGCCGCCCACGGTACCAGCTTCGGCCCCGGCGGCCTGGATTGCTATTGAAAAGATAGCGTCCCGCGCAGGCTGGACGGGCGCTGGAGGGCGATTTGGCTCGAAACGCGGCGATCAGTAGATCTCGGGCACCATCATCTCCGCGGGCACGGGATGGCGCAGGTAGTCGGCGTGGCGCTCGCGCGCGGGCAGCACGACGGTGTCGCGCGGCACCTCTTCGTAGGGCAGCTGGCTGAGCAGGTGCGCGATGCAGTTCAGGCGCGCCTTCTTCTTGTCGACCGCCTGCACCACCCACCAGGGCGCCTCGGGGATGTGGGTGCGCTCCAGCATCGCCTCCTTGGCGCGGGTGTAGTCCTCCCAGCGGCGGCGGCTTTCCAGGTCCATGGGGCTGAGCTTCCACTGCTTGAGCGGGTCGTGGATGCGACCGAGGAAACGCAGGTGCTGCTCGTCGTCGGTGATGGAGAACCAGTACTTGATGAGGCGGATACCCGAGCGCACCAGCATCTTCTCGAACTCCGGCACGGTGCGGAAGAACTCCTCCACGTCCTCGTCGGTGCAGAAGCCCATCACCTTCTCGACGCCCGCGCGGTTGTACCAGCTGCGGTCGAACAGGACCATCTCGCCGGCGGCGGGAAGGTGCGACACGTAGCGCTGGAAGTACCACTGCGTGCGCTCGCGGTCGTTGGGTGCCGGCAGCGCAGCCACGCGGGCCACGCGCGGGTTCAGCCGCTGGGTGATGCGCTTGATGACGCCGCCCTTGCCGGCGGCGTCGCGCCCCTCGAAAAGGATCACCACCTTCTGCCCGGTGTGCTGCACCCAGTCCTGCAGCTTGACCAGTTCGCCCTGCAGGCGGAAGAGCGTCTGGAAGTAGGCCTGGCGCGCGGCCTTGCCCTCGGGCTGGCGGCCTTCGAGCTCGTCGAGGTTGCGGTCCTCGAGCTCGAGCTCGATTTCCTCGTCGTAGCTGTCGACGAGGTCGCGCGCGATGCGCTGCATCAGCTCGTCCTGGTCATGGTTCTGGAAGGAGTCCTGGAGGCCGCGGGTCAGCGTCATGGCAAGGCTTGGCGTGGTGGAACGGGCGATGGTCATGGGCCGGCATGACACGCGCGTGACGGACGGCGCCGCTGTCACGCCACCGACACGGAGCCGACACATGATCGGCCGCTGCCGTGTCCACGCCCCTGCCCTCCTCTTTTCCCCCCACCCCGGCCTACGGCGGCGACGCAGCGGGCCTGATCTGCGGCTACCTGTTCGCGCAGGACGGCGGCGGCGCCCGCGCGCTGAGCACCGAGGAGGCCGAGAGCTGGCTGGCGGCCGCACCCGCACCGGGAGAATTCGCCTGGCTGCACTTCAACCTGAGCCACGCGCCGGCGCAGCGCTGGCTGGAGCGTCACGCCGCCTTGCCCGACAGCTTCTACGAGGCGCTGCGCGACGGCCTGCACTCCACCCGCGTCGAGCGCGCCGACGACGCGCTGGTGGCGGTGATCAACGACGTGCACTTCGACTTCAGCTTCGAGCCCTCGGACATCTCCACGCTGTGGATCGCCGTGGGCCCGCGGCTGGTGGTCACGGCGCGGGCGAAGCCGCTGCGCTCGGTCGACGCGCTGCGCACCGCGGTGCGCGCGGGCGATGCGCCGAAGTCCAGCACCGAGCTGCTCGAGCACCTGATGCGCGCGCAGGCCGACGTGCTGGTCCACATCGTGCGCAGCGTCACGACACGCATCGATGCGGTGGAGGACGACCTGCTGGCCGGCAGGATCGACCAGCAGCGCACCCGCCTGGGCGAGCTGCGGCGCGTGCTGGTGCGGCTGCAGCGGCTGCTGGCCCCGGAGCCGGCCGCGCTGTTCCGCCTGCTGCAGAAGCCACCCGGCTGGATGGCCGAGCCCGATGCGCAGGGCCTGCGCGATGCGTCGGAAGAGTTCTCGGTGGTGCTGCGCGACATGGGCGGCCTGCAGGAGCGCATCAAGCTCCTGCAGGAGGAGATCGCCGCCAACGTGCAGGAGGACAACAACCGCAGCCTGTTCGTGCTGACCGTGGTGACGGTGCTGGCGCTGCCGATCAACATCCTGGCCGGCCTGTTCGGCATGAACGTGGGCGGCATCCCGCTGGCCGAAAGCCGCCACGGCTTCTGGATCGTGGTGGCGATCGTTGCCAGCTTCACCGCGGCCGCCGCGTGGCTGGCCTTCCGCAAGAAGCCGTGAGGGCCGGCACTCAGGGCGCGGGCGTGGCGGACGCCGGGGACGGCGCCTGGGCCAGCTCGTTCACCTGCATCGACAGGTCGAAGAGCTTGGCCTTGCCGGCGTAGTAGCGGTCCAGGCGCCACTCGCGCAGGATGTCCAGCGCGAGCTGGAAGCCGTCGTAGTCGAGTTCATAGAGGGTCACCAGTTCGAAGCTGTGGCTGGTTTCCAGCGCCAGTACCAGGCGCGACAGCACGCGTGCGGTGGGGTGGTCGGGCTGGCGCTCGATGAAGCGGCGCGCTTCCTTGATGGCATTCACGTTGGTTCTCTTTCGTGTCGGCGCAGTGGCCGACGTAGTCTTTGGACCGCAGGATTCTTGCGAGCCACCCCCCGAAATCGTGTGACAACGCCGAGTCCGCCGCGGGGTTGCTATCGATTGCATAGCACGCGCCGCACCGTCGGGGACGCCAGCAGGGCCATCGCATCGTCCTTAAAATCGCGCGGTGACTGCCTTCCTCAACGCCGACCTGCATTGCCACTCCGTGGTGTCGGACGGCACGCTGACCCCGGAGGAACTGGCGGTCCGCGCCCAGGCGAACGGCGTCGAGCTGTGGGCGCTCACCGACCACGACGAGGTCGGCGGTCAGCACCGGGCCGCCGCCGCGGCACGCGCCGCCGGCATGGCGTACCTGACGGGCACCGAGATCTCGGTCACCTTCTGCAACGAGACGGTCCACATCGTGGGCCTGGGCTTCGACGCCGACAACGCCGAGATGACGCAGGGCCTGTACGACACCCGTGGCGGCCGCGGCAAGCGCGCGCAGGAGATGTCCGAGCAACTGGCGCAGGTGGGCATCCGGGGCGCCTACGAAGGGGCGCTGAAGTTCGTCGGCAACCCCGAGCTGATCTCGCGCACCCACTTCGCGCGCTTCCTGGTCGAGCAGGGCTACTGCAAGGACACCTCGGAGGTCTTCCGCAAGTACCTCACCGAAGGCAAGCCCGGCTACGTGCCGCACCGCTGGGCCAGCCTGAAGGACGCGATCCGCTGGATCAACGATGCCGGCGGCATGGCCGTCATCGCGCACCCCGGGCGCTACAAGTTCACCGCGAACGAGGAGTACGCGCTCTTCACCGAATTCAAGGCCCATGGCGGCCGGGCGGTGGAGGTGGTGACCGGCAGCCACACGCCGGCCGAATACGTCGAATACGCCGACAAGGCCCTGGAATTCGGACTGGCGGCCTCGCGCGGCAGCGATTTCCACAGCCCCGACGAAAGCCACTGCGACCTCGGCAAGCTGCCGGTGCTGCCGGGCCAGCTGACGCCGGTCTGGGAATTGCTGGCCGATCGCATCCAGACCGTGGCGCCCGCGCAGTGAGCGGCCCGGCCGCCGCCGCGCAGTCGCAGCACTCGCCCGATCCGTCGAAGCCGCCCGGTACGCCGATGCGTGACCGGCAGGCCGAACGCATCCTGGCGGGCATCGGGCTCACCATCCTGGCGACGGCGTTCTTCGCGGTGCTCGACACGGCCACCAAGGTGTCGACGGCCGTGGTGCCGGTGGTGATGGGCATCTGGTTCCGCTACGCGTTCCAGGCGGCGACCACTTCGGCGCTGCTGCTGCCGATGTACGGCGCCCAGCTGCTGCGCACCCGGCATCCGCGCTACCACGTGCTGCGCGGTGCGCTGCTGCTGTCGAGCAGCGTGTTCTCCTTTCTGAGCCTGCGCTACATGCCGATGGCCGAATTCACGGCCACGGTGATGGTGACGCCGCTGGCGGTCACGCTGATCGCCTCGCTGGCCCTGAAGGAACGCGTGTCGGTGCTGCGCTGGTCGCTGGTGGCGGGCGGCTTCGCGGGCACGCTGATCATCCTGCGGCCCGGCGGCGAGGCTTTCGGATGGGTGATGCTGTTGCCCCTGGGGCTGGTGATCAGCAATGCGTGGTTCCAGGTACTGACGAGCAAGCTGGCGCAGACCGAGAACCCGCTGACGATGCACTTCTACACCGGCTGGGTGGGCGCACTGATCGCGGCCTGCGCCGTGCCCTTCTTCTGGCAGGCGCTGCCGGGCTGGCAGTGGTGGGCGCTGCTGTGCCTCATGGGGCTGATGGGGACGGTGGGCCACTTCATGCTGATCCTGGCGTACCAGCGGGCGCCCGCCTCGACGCTCACGCCGTACCTGTACTCGCAGATCGCTTTCGCAATCGTGGGCGGGCAATTGGTGTTCGGGCAGACGCCCGACGCCGTGTCGCTCGCGGGCATCGGGCTGATTGCGGTGTGCGGTGCGGCCGGAGCCTGGCTGACGGTGCGGGAACGGCGGGTGCCGATCGCGCCGGCGGAGTCTTGAACCTCTTGGACGAACGATCGTCACGTTTGTGACGAGTTTGGGTCTAGCGGCCGGCTGGCTTGCGCTGGCGGGCGATTGCACTTTTCGGTTTCTTTGGTTTCGGGGGCTTGTTCGCGGGTGTTCGGGCGCTGCGGGCCTGAACCCGGCTCTTCTCTGCCCCTCCCCTCGAACCTTTGGTCTTGCCCCACCCTTTCGGGCTGAGCCTGTCGAAGCCCTGCGCAGCGCTTCGACAAGCTCGGCGCGAACGGGGATGGGGCATCGAAAAAAGGCTGGCAAGTGAAGCGCAGCGGTTCAGGGCGGTGGTCGTGGGCCTGCGGGCGCAGGCGCCATTCGCGGCGGCGTGCAGTCTCTCAAGCACGTCGATGGACAGCGAGCACACAGCACGCACGACAAGCCGGTCAGCGCGAGCCAGCGCCGGAGAACGCAGGCCCGCGGCCGCCGCCAGCGCCCCAGCCCGTCGTGCCGGCAGATCAAAGCGATGGCGGAACACGCGCCCGTTCAGCGCCCAAGGCACGCCCAAGCAAAGAAAGTAACGAACGTGACGATTTCGGCCACAGCCCTTGCCCAGCAAGCGCCACAGCCCGATTGCACTTTCACCATCCAGCTCACCTCGCACCTCCTACAGCACGCGCACTGCGCATTCAGGACAATCCCCCCATGGCCCAGTTCTTCGAAGTGCACCCCGACAACCCGCAACCCCGGCTGCTCAAGCAGGCGGCCGCCCTGCTCGCGAAGGGCGAAATCCTGGCCGTGCCGACCGACTCGAGCTACGCACTGGTCTGCCACCTCGACGACAGGGACGCCGTCGACCAGTTGCGGCGCATCCGGCAGGTCGACGAGAAGCACCACCTCACCCTGCTGTGCCGCGACCTGAGCGAGCTGGCCAACTACGCCCGCGTCGACAACCGCCAATACCGGCTGCTCAAGGCTGCCACGCCGGGCCCCTACACCTTTCTGCTCGAAGCCACCAAGGAAGTGCCGCGGCGCGTGAGCCACCCGCAGCGCAAGACCATCGGCCTGCGCGTGCCCGAGCACAAGGCGCTGGGCGAACTGCTGATGCTCCACGGCGAACCGCTGCTGGCGACCACGCTCATCCCGCCCGGCGAAACCGAGCCGCTCAACGACGCGGCCGAGATCCGGGAGCGCTTCGAGAAGCAGATCGGCGGCGTCGTCGACTCGGGCGCCTGCCCCTCGGAACCGACCACCGTGGTCGACCTCACGCCCATGGGCAGCGGCGACGACCCGGTGCTCGTGCGCAAGGGCCGCGGCCCGCTGGCGCCGCTGGGCCTCTGAACGCGTTCGGGCCACCTCGCCCCGGCGCAGCTGCGCGCCGCCCGTCTGAGACAATCCCGCAGTGGACTTCCCCAACCTCATCCAGACGGTGCTGATCTACGCCCTGCCGGTGCTCTTCGCGATCACCGTGCACGAGGCGGCACACGGCTACGTCGCCCGGCATTTCGGTGACCACACGGCCTACATGATGGGCCGCCTCACGCTCAACCCGCTCAAGCACATCGACCCCATCGGCACCATCGCGATGCCGCTGCTGCTGTACTTCGCCACCTCGGGCGCTTTCCTCTTCGGCTATGCGAAGCCGGTGCCGGTCGACTTCGGCCAGCTGCGGCATCCCAAGCGCGACATGGTGTGGGTGGCATTGGCCGGGCCGGCCTCCAACTTCATCCAGGCCATCCTGTGGGCCCTGTTCCTCGTCGTCGCGCTGGCCTTCGGCGTGCAGGAACGCTTCTTCCTCGAGATGGCCCGCGCCGGCGTGCTGGTCAACCTGGTGATGTGGGCCTTCAACCTGTTCCCGCTGCCGCCGCTGGACGGTGGGCGCGTGCTCGCGGGACTTCTTCCACGGGGCAAGGCCCAGGTCCTCCTCGCCCGGATCGAGCCTTTCGGCTTCTTCATCGTCATGGGTCTCGTGATCGCGGGTATCGTCGGCACCTGGTGGCTGCGCCCGCTGATGGGCGTTGGCTACTTTGTTCTTAATTTGATGATGTCTCCCTTCGCCGCGCTGCTGCGCTGAGCCAGGCCGCCTCTTTCCATGCCATCCCCCGCCACGGTCACCCGCTTCCTCACCGGCATCACCACCACCGGCACGCCGCACCTGGGCAACTACGTCGGCTCGGTGCGCCACTCGGTGCGCTTCAGCCAGCGCCCCGACGTGCAGAGTTACTACTTCCTGGCCGACTACCACGCGCTCATCAAGTGCGACGAGCCGGCGCGCATCCAGCGCTCCACGCTCGAGATCGCCGCCACCTGGCTGGCCTGCGGGCTCGACCCCGAGCGCGTGACCTTCTACCGCCAGTCGGACATCCCCGAGATCCCCGAACTGACCTGGTTCCTGAGCTGCGTGACCGGCAAGGGCGTGCTCAACCGCGCCCACGCGTACAAGGCCGCGGTCGACCGCAACAGTGCGGCTGGCCACGACCCCGATGCGGACGTCACCGTGGGCCTGTTCATGTACCCCGCGCTGATGGCGGCGGACATCCTGATGTTCAACGCGCACAAGGTGCCGGTGGGCCGGGACCAGGTCCAGCACATCGAGATGGCGCGCGACATGGGCAACAGCTTCAACCACCTCTACGGCGAGCATTTCACGCTGCCGGAGGCCGAGATCGACGAGGCCGTCGCGCTGCTGCCCGGGCTGGATGGCCGCAAGATGAGCAAGAGCTACGGCAACACGATCCCGCTGTTCACGCCGCGCGCGCAGTTGCAGAAGCTCATCGGCAGCATCACCACCGATTCGCGCGCGCCCGGCGAGCCCAAGGACACCGAAGGTTCGGCGCTGTTCCAGATCTACCAGGCCTTCGCCGATGCGGCCGAGACCGAGGCGCTGCGCAAGGCGTATGCGGAGGGCATCGCCTGGGGCGACGCCAAGCAGCTGTTGTTCGAACGCATCGATCGCGAGATCGCGCCGCTGCGCGCGCGCTACGAGGCGCTGATGGCCGACCCGGCCCAGATCGAGTGCATCCTGCTGGCCGGCGCAGAGAAGGCGCGCGCGCTGTCGCGCCCTTTCATGGGCCGCCTGCGCCACGCCGTGGGCCTGCGCAACTTGGCCGACCAACCCGCCGCCACGGGCTCGCACAGGGTTGCCAAGGCGGCCCGGCCGAGCTTCAAGCAGTACCGCGAGAAGGATGGCCGCTTCTACTTCAAGCTGCAGGACGCCAAGGGCGCGCTGCTGCTGCAGAGCCACGGCTTCGCATCACCCCAGGACGCCGGCCGCGCGATCGGCCAGTTGCAGCAGCAGCCTGAGGCCGCACTCGAAGCGCTGGTTTCGCAGCTCGAACCGCTGGACAATGCGGGCTTGCGCGCTGCCATCGAAGCACTGGAGAACCTCGCCGAGGCGAATGGAGAATAAGGGAATGTTTCGCGTGGCCGGTGGCATCGACCATCACAAGGCGGCCTCAGGCTGCACCCGGCGCGCCAGTAAGCTGGAGAAAAGAGCTACAAGATGAGCATCTACGTCATCGACGACCACCCCCTGATGCGCGACGCCATCGTCATGGTATTGCGCCGGCTGCGCCCAGCCGAGAACATCGTGGAGCTGGAGCGGCTCGACAAGCTGCCCGCCGGCGTCAAGCAGCATGGCGAGCCCAAGCTGTTCTGCCTGGACCTGAAACTGCCCGACGTGACGGGCGTGTCCGGCGTGATCGCGCTCAAGCAGGGCTACCCGGAGGTGCCGATCGCCGTGTATTCGGCTTCGCCCGCCGCCGACATGGAAGAGGCCTGCATCGAGGCCGGCGCCGACATCTACATCGAGAAATCGGCCGGCTCCGGCGAGCTGGCGGCGGCGCTCAAGGGCCTGCTGCAGGCCGATGCCGAGACCGAAGACACGGCCGCACCGGCCAATCCCGGCAAGCTGTCGAAGCGACAGACGCAGCTCATCGCCATGCTCGACCAGGGCATGAGCAACCGCGACATCGCGGCCCAGCTCGACATCAGCGAGCACACGGTGAAGGTGCACCTGTGGCGCCTGTTCCGCCGCCTGGGGGTCAAGAGCCGCACGCAAGCCCTGCATCACGCACGCAGCCACGGGTTGCTGTCGTCCGGGTCGAACTGAGGCCGGCGGCGGCCTCGCCCGCGACGCGAGCCGGTCTTCGGACCGGCTTTTTTTATGGAGCCGCGGCGGTCAGCCGACCGCGCCGGAGATGCGGGTCTGCGCCTGGGCCTCGTCCGCATCGTGCAGCGCGACGCGGAACACGCTGCCCTTGCCCAGCCGGGATCGCACGCTGACCGGGTGGCCGAGCGCATGCGAGAGGCGCGCGACGATCGCCAGACCGAGCCCGAAGCCGTCGGACGTGCCAGCGTGGTCGGCCACCTTGTAGAACTCCAGGAACACATCGCGCAGGTGCTCGCGCGCGATGCCGATGCCGGTGTCCCACACCTCCACGCGCAGGCCGTCGCGGGTCTGGCGCGAGGTGAGCAGCACGCCGCCCTCCGCCGTGTACTTGATGGCGTTGGACAGCAGGTTGCCCAGCATGCGGCGCACCCGGATCGGGTCGGTGAGCACCGTGCCCGGCGTCACCCGCACCTTGAAGCGCAGGCCCTTGGCCTCGGCCACCGGGCGGTACTGCAGCTCCAGGTCGTGCAGCAGCTGGCCGACGTCGACCCGCTCGATGTGCAGGCGCACCTGGCCCGAATCGATCCGCGCGAGGTCGAACAGCGAGTCGAACAGCGCGTTCACCGCATGGGTGGCCCGCACGATCTTGGGCGCGATCTCCTGCACCAGTTCGGGCTCGTTGCGCAGCCAGTCCGCGTACAGCGACAGCGCCAGCACCGGCTGGCGCATGTCGTGCGCCGCGCTGGCGAGGAAGCGGTTCTTCATCGCCACCGCCGACACCGCGGCCTGCCGCTGCTGGGTGAGGGAATTGATCAGGATGTGGTTGTGGAACAGCAGTTCGAAGCTGTTGCGCGCCGTCTCGTGGATGCGCCGGCCGGCACGCAGGAGCAGCCACCAGTGGAACAGCGGCAGCAGCAGGAAGCCGTAGTTGAAGTGCAGCTGCGCGAAGTCCAGCTCGACGATGCGCAACAGCACCGACACCACCATCGTGCCGAACAGCGTGTTGACGTAGCGCTTGAGCAGCGGCGGATGCAGCGCGAGGCTGTTGAGCGGGAAAGTCGCCGCGCCGGCCACGATGAGCCAGCTCATGAACTGATTGCCCAGGGGTGCCCGCTCGAAATAGATCAGGATCGACAGCCCCCAGGTCAGCGCGCTGGCGCTCCAGAGGTAGCGATAGCGGTGGATGAAGCGCTCCTGCGCCCCGGCGTCGCGGCCGGCGTATCGCTTGGTGTAGACACGCTCGAACCACATGCGCCCGAGGGTCGACGCCACGCCCAGCAGCAGCCAGACGGCCAGCTGCCAGGCCGGCAGGTAGCCCCAGCTCAGCGCGGCCATCGCCGGCATCAGCGCGGCCGAAAAGATATAGCTGCCCCGCGAGGCCCGCATGAGGCTGCGGATCAGCTCTCCGCGTACCCATGGTTCCGCCTCGTCCGCCGAAGCCGGCGCAGGCGCCAGGCTGGCGAACGACGAGTTGCCGAGGCCTCCGAACGACGTGTTCCCTCTCATGGCGCACATCGTAGTTCAGCAATGCACCCCCGAGGGGCAAAAAAAGCCCCCCTGCCGCAGGATCGCGGACGGTGTGCGGCCGGCCGGCGCGCCTTCTCAGCCGTCGGTTGCCTGTTCGGCAAGCAATCCAGTCGCAGGCCGCATGGATGCTGGCGACGGGCGGTCGACTCCCGCCGCTGTCCCCAGTCTTGTCCACAGGACGATGGGACAACCTGGCATCGCGGCCCCTGGCGGTCCGAACCGCGTTGGACGCCTCCCCCCACGCAGGTCGAAGGACGCGAGCGCCCCCGGTCCGCACGCCGCCTGCGTGCGGCGCGTCTTGCAACGCGGCTGGTCGCGAGATGGATCGGCGGCCGCGGAGGCGAGGACGTACCGCGATCAACGCGGCGGCCGATCGCCGCCCTACGACGCCAGCATCTTCCGCAGATAGGCCGCGGTTGCGCTCACCGCCGAAGCTTCAGCGACCTCCATGGGCGTTCCCTGCGCCACGATGCGCCCTCCCTCCGCGCCTGCGCCAGGCCCCATGTCGATCACCCAGTCGGCCGCCGCCACGACGCGCATCTCGTGCTCGACGACCAGCACGGTGTTGCCCGCGTCCACGAGCCTCTGAAGCGGTGCCATCAAACGCTCGACGTCCGCCGGGTGGAGGCCCGTCGTGGGCTCGTCCAGGATGTAGAGCGTGTCCCCGCGCGGCACGCGCTGCAGCTCGGTCGCGAGCTTGATGCGCTGGGCCTCGCCGCCGGACAGCTCGGTGGCCGGCTGGCCGAGGCGCAGGTAGTCCAGCCCGAGCTCCCCGAGCAGCCTCAGCGGCGCCGACACGCGCGGCTCCTCGTCGAAGTACGCCAGCGCCTCATCGACCGTCATGTCGAGCACTTGCGCAATGTTCTTGTCCTTCCAGGTGATGGACAGGGTGTCGGCGTTGTAGCGCGCACCATGGCAGGTCGGACAGGGTGCATAGACGCTGGGCATGAACAGCAACTCCACACTCACCGACCCCTCGCCTTCGCAGGTGTCGCAACGCCCCTTGGCGACGTTGAAGGAGAAGCGCCCTGCGTCGTAATGCCGGCGACGCGCCGACGCCGTCGAGGCGAAGAGTTGCCGGACGGCATCGAAAAGCCCGGTGTACGTGGCGAGGTTCGAACGGGGCGTGCGGCCAATGGGCTTCTGGTCGACCTGCACCAACCGGCGAACCGCGTCGGCGCCCGCACCCAGCCTTCCAGCCGTCGGGGCCGCCCAGGCCTCGGCGCTGCCCTCCGGATCCTCGTCAGGCGCCACTCCCGGACCCAGCCGCTCGGCCAGCAGGTCGGCGAGCACCTGGCTGACAAGCGTGGACTTGCCGGAGCCCGACCGACCCGTGACGGCGCACAGCACACCCAGGGGAACGCGGACGTCCAGGCCCTTCAGGTTGTTGCGGCTGATGCCCTCGAGGGCGAGCCACTCCGTCGGCGCGCGGTGACGGCCCATGGAGGGAGGCAGGTCGGCGCGAAGAAAGCGCCCTGTGACCGAGCGCTCGACGGTCGCCAGGCCTTCGGGCGGCCCGCTGTAGAGCACCTCGCCGCCCCGGTTGCCAGCGCCGGGCCCGACGTCGACGATCCAGTCGGCTCGCCGCATCGTCTCCACGTCGTGCTCCACCACGAAGACCGAATTGCCGTTGCGCCGCAGTTGCTCGAGGGCATCCAGCAAGGCTTCGCCGTCGGCCGGATGAAGGCCCGCCGACGGCTCGTCGAGCACGTAGACCACGCCGAACAGGCTCGACCGGATCTGCGCACCGAGGCGCAGGCGCTGCAATTCGCCGGGAGACAGCGTCGGCGTCGTGCGTTCCATCGCCAAGTAGCCCAGGCCGAGCCCGAGAAGCGTCTGGATGCGTTCGCGCATCTCGATGGCCAGCCTTTGAGCGGCCAGGCGCTTTTCCTCCGACCATTCAGGCGTGCGGCGTACGTCGGGCGCTGCCGCATGGGACGCCTGCCCTTTCGCGGACCGGGCGATACGAGCGGCGCGCGATTGCGCGCCGGTGAGTTCACCCGACGAGCGCGCCCTCGACGGTGCTCGACCCTTTGCTGCTTCCTCCATCAGGGCCTGGACAGCCGCCAGCGGCATGGCGGCGATGTCGCCGATGTCGTGGCCCTCGAAAGTCACCGACAGCGCCTCGGCCTTCAGCCGCTTGCCGTGGCATGCCGGACAGAGGCCGCCCACCATGAACCGCGACACTCGCCTTTTCATGAGCTCGCTTTGACTGGTGGCGTAGGTGTGCAGCACATGGCGCCGCGCGCTGGTGAACGTGCCCTGGTAGCTCGGCGCCAGCTTGCGGCGCAGCGCTTGGCGGGTCTCGGCCGGAGTGAACCCTGCATACACCGGCACCGTCGGCTGCTCATCGGTGAAGAGGATCCAGTCGCGAAGCTTCTTCGGCAGCTTGTGCCAGGGCGTGTCCACGTCATGGCCGAGCGAGACCAGGATGTCGCGCAGGTTCTGGCCTTGCCAGGCCGTGGGCCAGGCAGCAACGGCCCGCTCGCGGATCGTCAAGGACGGGTCCGGCACCATGGATGCTTCCGTGACGTCGAAAACGCGGCCAAGGCCGTGGCAGGTCGGACAGGCACCCTGCGGCGTGTTGGGCGAGAAGTCTTCGGCGTAGAGCATGGCCTGGCCGGCCGGGTAGTGCCCCGCGCGGGAGAACAAAAGGCGAAGCAGGCTCGAAAGGGTGGTCATGCTTCCGACGGTCGAGCGCGAGCTCGGCGTGCCGCGCGACTGCTGCAGCGCGACCGCCGGCGGCAGGCCGTCGATATGGTCCACGTCGGGCACGCCCACCTGATCGATCAGGCGGCGGGCATAGGGCGCCACGGAGTCGAGGTAGCGCCGCTGCGACTCGGCGAAGATGGTGCCGAAGGCCAGGGACGACTTGCCGGAGCCCGAGATTCCCGTAAATACGACAAGGGCGTCGCGCGGAATGTCCACATCGACGTCGCGCAGGTTGTGCTCGCGCGCGCCTCGTACACGCACGAAGCGCTCGATGTCCCTGAGGTCGGGCGCGACCGACCGCGTCGGATTGTTCGACGAGCCCCCACCTGCTGCCCCGCCCGGCGCTGCCCCCGCGGTGGATTTCTGGCTTGCCGATCTTTGCATGGCCCCAGTGTGCATGCAGACTGCCGTCGCCGGGACGGAAGATGTCGGCTTTTCGCATAGGAGATTGCGAGGGAGCCGGCCCGACCCTGTTGCGAAGAAGGTGGATGGAGCGATCCGCGCGTCGCCTCGACCACTTGCAATGCGCGCGCGATCTCCGCATCCGTGCGGCGGCCTCTGCCGCGGCAGCCTGACTGGCGTCGGGAGGACTGCGCCGCCATTCGGCCCGGACGCCCGCACGGGCCTAGATCGTCGCCAACGCGTGGGCGTGGAGAGCGTGTCTGGCTGCAGCTCGGCCCCGCCTGTGCGCGCCCGAATCGTGCCGACTCGCCCCAGGGCCATTCTTCATCGTCGTCATCCTCTCCTTGGCCCTGGCTGCACTAGTCAGCTTTGGCCTCGGTCCACTGCACACCTTCAGTCGGTCCTTCCCCAAAGCTCACGCTGGTGCGACGCGGATGGCGATTGACCATCAGTCTGACGACGTCGCCCCTCGCGTAGTGGCCGGAAGGATCGTAGGCCGCCTTGGCGATGGCAATGCTGGAAAGATCGACATCCGCGTAGAGGATGCCCTCCGCGTCCTGCGGCATGTGTTGGACCAATGGCCGGCCATCCGGGCCAAAGATCATGGAGTAACCACCACCCGGCTTGCCCCCGTCGGCATTCAGAAGCATGGCCTTGTCGGGGGTGTCGCATAGCTCATCGAACATGTCCTGCCCAGTCACCGCGGTGGCATGCAGAACGAAGCAGCCGCCTTCGAGCGCATAGACCTGGCTCGCGGAAAGATTCACCTCATGCCCCAATGCATACGCTGTGCCGCGATAGAGCGTGAAGGACGGCCACGAGGCCGCATGAACCTGCTCGTGCATCGAATACATCGCGTATTTCGACAGCGGCTGGATGTGCTCGGCGCAGCAGAGCGCGCCCAGGCGTCCCACACTGGTTTGCGCCACCTGGAAGTCGGAGCCGTCGCCCTCTCCGAAGAGCGTGCGCTCGACGTGCGTCGGCTTCAGCTTCCGGCGCTTGAAGAGCATCTCCCCCTTGTCGCTGATCAGCGCCTGGCTGATGTAGAGCGTCCCGCCTTCGATCTCGGAGAAGCCGATCACCACGTTGATATCGGCTTCGGCGGCGGCAGCGGCGATGGCGGCCAGTTCCGGACCCTCGGCGCGCAAGGAGTTGGCATGGTAGCGAGCGACGAACTGCATCCCCCACGCGGGTGTTCCGAGCCATAGCCACCATGGGTAGCCGGGAATGAAGACCTCGGGAAATGCCAGAAGCTTGGCGCCATTCGAGCCGGCCTCGGCAATCAGCCGGATCGCCTTCTCGGTGGACGCCGACGCATTCAGGAACACCGGGGCCGCCTGGACAACGGCGACCTTGAAGGCTGTTTCGGACATGTGGATTTCCTTGACTGTGTGCGAATGGACGAATGAATGAAAGGGATGGAGTTCAGCGGCGTGGCATGTCGCGCCGCACGCCGAACGGATCGACGGCCCATCGCCGCGTGACGATGCTCCAGGCGCCGCCGGGTGCGAACACCATCGTGGCGATGGCGAGCGAGCCGAGGCCGATGAAGTACCACGAGCCATGGGTGGCGAAGGACTCGCGCAGGACGAAGTAGAGGATCGTTCCAAGGATCGGGCCCTCCAGCGTTCCGATGCCGCCGAGCACTGCGATGAAGATGGCCGCGGCGGACCAGTTCAGCGAGAAGGTCGCGTCCGGCGTCACCTGCAGCGTATTCATGTAGGCCA
Organism: Comamonadaceae bacterium ALPHA2B; assembly: GCA_005503065.1. Classification (GTDB taxonomy): domain Bacteria; phylum Pseudomonadota; class Gammaproteobacteria; order Burkholderiales; family Burkholderiaceae_C; genus Xenophilus. The sequence goes on along the minus strand of SCOE01000053.1, from coordinate 5,193 downwards.
CGGCACCGGCCAAGCCGGTCATGGATCCCGCGATGACCCACAGCGTGAGCTTGGCGCGCCGGATCGAAACGCCGGATGCGGCCGCTGCGGCCTCCGAGTCCCTCACGCTCATCAGCGCCAGGCCCAGCTGGCTCCTGAGCATCAGGCGCGCGACGACGAGCGCACCAACGCCGGTGACCAGCGCGGACCAATAGACACCCGCGTTGCGCGTCCAGCGATCGAAGCTTGCCAGCGCCTCCAGCGGCATGCCGCCCCCCGCGCCCAGCCATTCGTTGTTGAGCGTCAGGATCCGCAGCATCTCCGCAAGAACCCAGGTTCCCACTGCGAAGTGCGCACCGCTGAGCCGGAACATCGGCAGCGCGCTCAGCCATGCGAAGAGCGCAGTGGCCATCGTGGCAAGCGGCAACATGATCCAAGGGTTGACTCCCAGCCTGTTGGACAGCGCGAAAAGGGCATAGGCGCCCACGCCGGCGAACATCTGGTGCCCCACGACGACCAGCCCGCCGTAGCCCGCGAGCAGGTTCCAGGCCAGCGCCATCGCGAAGACGGTGAAGACTTCCACGAGCAGGCGCTGGGTTGCGAAGCTCGTGAACCAGGGTGCCACGGCCAGGGCGCCCAACAGGGCGAGCAGGAGCGCGCCAGCCACCGCCCGGCCCGCGCTGCGCGGCCGGATTCCATGAATCAAGGCGACCGAGTTCATCGCGAAGCCTTTCCGAAAAGCCCTTGCGGACGGGCCAGCAGTGCGATCAGGAAGACCAGGTGTCCGAAGAACGGGCCGAAGCCCGACGACACCTTGGCGCCGAGGAGTTGCGCCACACCGATGATCAGGCCACCTAGGAACGTGCCCCATACATTGCCGAGGCCACCGAGCACCACGGCCTCGAACGAATACAACAGACGCTCGGGCCCTGCCGTGGGGGAGAACGGCGTCCTGATGCCGTACATCACCGACGCCAGCGCGATCACGGCAAGGATGAAGCCGGTGACCAGCGCGAAGAAGTTGCGGTCGCTGACGCCGACCAGCCGCGCGGTGCCGGGGTCGTCGGCCACGGCGCGCGCCTGCCGGCCCAGATGCGAGTGACCGATCAGCCAGCTGGTGCCCGCGAAGATCGCCACGCTGATCGCCGTCGAGACGAGCGGAAGTATCCCTATCGACACCCCGCCCAGGTCGAGGCCTTGCAGTGCGAACTCGCCGGCCTGAAGACCGCGGGTATCCGCCGTGTAGACCTCCTGCAGCACGTTCTGCAGGACGATCGAGAGTCCGAACGTGAGCAGCAGAGGCGAGAGCGCTCCCCTGCCCACGACGCGATTGAGCAGGACCCGTTGCAGCCCATAGCCGATGACGAACATCATGGGGACCACGGCAAGCAACGAGACGAACGGTCCGATGCCAAGGAATTGCATCACCGTGCTGCACAGGTAGGCGCCCAGCACGATCAGATCGCCATGCGCGATGTTGATCATCTTCATCACGCCGAGACTCAGGCTGAGGCCGAGCCCGAACAGGGCATAGAGGGCGCCGAGCATCAACCCGCCCGCGATGGTTTCGAGTAGTGGCTGCATGTCAGATTCCAAAGTAGGCCTGGGCGACTTGCGCGTGGTCCGCATGCTCGGAGCTGCCCTCCAACGCCATGCGCCCCTTCTGGATGCAATAGAAGCGATCGGACTCGGAAAGCGCGCGCTTCACGTTCTGTTCGACCAGCACGACGGCCAGTCCGTCCCTGCGGGCCCGGCCCAGGAGTTCATAGACCTCGTTGACGGCGACCGGCGACAAGCCCAGCGAAATCTCATCGCACAGGAGGTAGTCGGGATTGCAGACCAGAGCGCGCGAAAGAGCCACGAGCTGCTGCTGCCCCCCCGACAACGCCGTCGCCGGACGGTGCTGGAATGCCTCCATCACGGGAAATTCCTTCATCAACCGCTCCACGCTCCACGGCCCCTTGCGGCCGTTGCGCATCGCCAATTGAAGGTTCTCGCGAACCGTCAGGCTGGGAAACAACCGACGGCCTTCGGGCACCAGTGCAATGCCGCGATCGAGCTGCTTGCGCTCCGGCTCACCGCCCACGGGCCGGCCGTCGAGCAGGACACCGTCCGGGCGAGTGCGCACCGAACCGACGATCGAGCGAAGCAGCGTCGATTTGCCCGCCCCGTTTGATCCGATCAGGGCGACGGTTTCGCCCGGCCTGACCTCGAACGTGAAGCCGAACAGCGCCTGGATGAGACCGTAGTAAGCATCGAGACGGTCAGTGCGCAGCATGGCCGACCTCCCCGCCGATGTCCGAGCCCAGGTAGGTGTCCCGCACGATCGGGTCGCTCATGACCGATCCGGGGTCGTCGTCGCGGATGACGGTTCCGCTGGCAAGAACGACGAGGCGATCCGCCGCCGACACGAGTGCGTGCACCAGGTGCTCGATCCAGAGGATGGTGACACCGCTCTGATGGATCCTGACAATCAGCTGCAGCAGCTGTTGCATCTCGCCGTCGGTCAGCCCGCCGGCCACCTCGTCGAGCAGCAGCAGGCGCGGCCGCGTGGCGATCGCGCGCGCGAGTTCGAGCCGCTTTCGCTGCAGCAGTGTGAGCGTGCCCGCCAGCTTGTCCGCGACCGGCGCGAGGCCGCAGCGCTCGATCGCATCCACGGCCAGGGCCTGTGCGGCACGCCCGTTCCCGTTGCTGCCGAAGGTTGCGGCGACCAGGGCGTTCTCATAGGCAGTCATGCCCTCGAACGGCTGCGGGATCTGGAACGTGCGGCCGATGCCGGCGCGGCAACGCTGCGCCGCATCCAGCGCGGTGACGTCCATGCCGTCGAGGAAGACGCTGCCGGCGTCGCAGCGTGTACTGCCGGAAATGAGCCCGAACATCGTGCTCTTGCCGGCGCCGTTGGGACCGATCACCCCGATGAACTCGCCGTCGTCGATCGAAAGCGACAGCCTCGGAATGACCACCATGTCACCGTAGCGCTTGGTGGTGTCGCGCAGCTCGAGCAGCATGGCAACTCCTCAGCCCAGCTTGAGGAGCTCGAACTTGCGCTGCACGGGGATCTCGGGCGCCGTCTTGTTGTTCGTGATGAAGAGCTCGGGCTTTCCCGCAGCGTTCACCCGCCACTGGCCACCGACGACACGCATCTTGGAGACGTTCTTGATCCCGCTCGACGCGAAGTCGAGCCTGCCGATGATGGTGTCGTGTTTCATCACGCGCACGGCGTCGGCCACCTTGGCCGGGTTCTTGGGGTCGCCGCTGTCCTTGAGCGCCTGGACGCCCGCCTCGAACAGCGCGTGGACGACGCCCATGGGCTGGGTCCACTCGCGCTTCGTGGTGGCGGCGTATGCATCGGCGAACTGCCTGGCCGTCTGGCCGGTGAGGCTCGACTTGAACGGATAGGCAGGCGTCCACCAGATCTCGGTGGACATCCCATCGGCGCGCGGGCCGAGCGAGGCAACCCCACCCGGAAAAAGGAGAGCCTTGGCGACCGTCGCGACCTTCGGCCTGAAGTTCATCTGCGCGGACTGCTTGAGGAAGGATGCCCATTCCGGCGGGTTGAACAGGCCGGTGACGATCTCGACGTTGTTCATCTTGAACGCCTGGATGTACGAGGAAAAGTCGTCGGCGCCCACCGGAAACCTGCCGATGTCCACGACCTTGTAGCCTGCCTTGGCGAAGGCGCCGGGCATGCCGAGCTTCAGGTCGCCCATGGCGTTGCCAGGCACGTCGTTGCTGAAGACCGATCCGACCGCCTTGTTCGACGGCACGCCGGACCAGATGTCGAGGTATACGTCGGAGATGTCTTCGAGGCCCCAGAAGAAGTGGAAGACGCTCTTGAAGCCTTTGGCCGGGTCCCCCTTGAGCGGGAACATCCACGCTTGCCACGGGCCGACCGTCGAGATGCAAGGCACGCCATTCAGTTCGCACTGTTGCGACGCGCTGGGGCCGATTGCCACCTGCGCCAGCATCAGGTCGATGTTCTCCTTGTTGATGAGCTCGGCCGCCAGGTTGGACTGGCGGTCGAGACTGCTTTGGTCATCGCGCACCAGGATATCGACCTTGTATTTTTTGCCCCCGACGACGAGGCCGTCCGCAAGCGACTTGCGCACCTGATCGAGAATGAAATCGTCGGCCTCGGCGAAGGGAGAAAAGGGCCCGGTCTTCGGGCTGATATAGCCGATCTTGATGGTGTCCTTGTCGGCCGCCCAGACTCGGCCCAGGGCCGCCGCCGCTCCAAGCGCCGCCGCACCGCGAAGCAGTTGCCGCCGATTGCCGAGAAGGCCGGTGCCGCCGGCATTCGGCATGAAAGTGGATGTCATCAAAGTGCGCTCCGTTGTGGTGGAAGCCCCCCCACGGGGGCCTACGGAACTTTGCTTGCTTTGCGCACACGGGACTTTGCTGGTTCGGCCGGAAAAGTTGACTGGAACGGCCCTGACGTGTGCCTGGAATACGCGCGCCACGGGGTCAAACCCTAGGGTTTTCTTGGCATCAACCTTGCGTGATTTCAATCAGACTTCGGTGGCCCGGAGTTTTGCACCGGGCCAAATCCACCCGGGCACCGAGCAAGTGCAACGTCAGCCCCAAGGCGGGCCGCCATGTCGCCTTCCACCGCCACCTCGATCCTTGCTTCCACCGCCGGCCTCGATCAGCACGACAAGTTCGGCTACTGGCAGGATGTCGTGTGCCGTGCACTGGTCGATCTCGAATGCAGTCCGGTGAGCGGAAGGACCTTCGAAGCATCCGTGGAGGGGTCCCGTCTCGATGGGCTGAGCGTTGCCCGCATCGAGGCTTCGGCGCACCGCGTCGAGCGCCGTTCTTCGGCCATATCGCGCTCCAGCGACGAATCGCTGATCTTCAATTTCGTACTCTCGGGCGTCGCCATGGCGCAGCAGGATGGAAGAAGCGTGGTGCTGAAGGCAGGCGATGGTGCCGTCTGCGATGCCCAGCGTCCCTATTCCCTCAGATTCGACGACACGTTCCAGATCATCACGATCAAGCTCGCGCGCTCCGCCATCACGCACCGGGCGGGCAGCATCCATCGCATCACGGCAAGGAGCTTGGGGGAGTCGAGCCAGGTGTGCCCGATCCTTTTCGGGTATCTGTGTCCGCGCCGAAGTAGAAGTGAGCCACCGGGCCGATTGAGAAGTGAGCCAGGGGTGGAAGCCGACTTTGCGATGGTCGGCTGTGGATAAGTGTATGTCTTGCCTTGTTCGG
>SCOE01000052.1 GCA_005503065.1 Comamonadaceae bacterium ALPHA2B | reverse complement strand
GCTCGATGATCTGCGCCAGCAGTTCCACCGGCACGACGACTTCCGCCGCCTTGCGCAGGAGGCCGCTCTGCAGCGCCCACAGCGCCGCTGCGTGGAACAGGATGACACCGCCCGCGATCACCGCGGTACGCGACAGGCCGAGGGGGGAGGAGGGGGGGGAAGACGAGAAACGACTGGACACGATCCACCAAGGTCAGGCCGCCACGTGCGCCCGCACGTGGGGTGCGGCGCAGGCCGCAGCGCGCTACTTACGAAATATCCACCAGGCAGAGCCTGCCACGAAGATCAGGCTGCCGGCGATGGCCGAGACGAATTCCATGCGTTGCTCTCCGTGATGGCGGTGGCAAGCTGGATCGCGCGTGGCTCGAAATCGCAGCTCAGGGCCGCGACCGGGTGCGATGCGCTGCATTGCGCCACCACGTCGCGCGCACAACCTTCGCAGCGGCCACACTGGGTGGCGACGCCGAGTTCGAACTGAACTTCGTCGAAGGTCATGCCCGCGCGCGCGTGCCGTGCGATTTCGCGATCGGAGACTCGACGACACACGCAGACGATCATGGTGGGCAGCAGTTGGCTGGCTGTTGGACGATGCAGTGATTATAAATACGAATCTCTCGCATTTGCAATCGCTATCGACCGCAAGTCGGGGCACCTCACACCTCGGACCACATGCGCAGCAGGTTGTGGTAGTGGCCAGTCAGTGCCACGGTTTCGTCGGTTTCGCCCAGCCGGTTGCGCAGGCGCTGCAGGGTCTGGTCGAGCTCGTACAGCATCGCGCGCCGTGCGTCGTCGCGCACCATGCTCTGGACCCAGAAGAAGGAGCAGACCCGCGCGCCGCGCGTCACCGGATGCACCTGGTGCAGGCTGCTGGAGGGGTAGAGGATCAGGTCGCCGGCCGGCAGCTTGACCTCGTGCGAGCCGTAGGTGTCGACCACTTCGAGTTCGCCGCCGTCGTAGTCCTCCGGGTCGCACAGGAAGAGCGTGCACGACACGTCGGTGCGCAGCTGGAAGTTGGTGCCGGGCACGTTGCGGATGCTGCCGTCCACGTGCAGGCCGTAGTGCTCGCCGCCCTCGTAGCGGTTGAACAGCGGTGGCACGAAGCGGAAGGGCAGCGCGGCCGAGAAGAACAGCGGGTTCTTCAGCAGCACCTTCAGGATCTGCTCGCCCCATTGGCGGCCGGCGGCCGAGAGCTCGGCGATCTGCCGGTTCTGCTTCACACGCGCGCCCTGTTCGCCAACGGTGGCCCGGCCGTCCACCCAGTCGGCCTGATCGAGGGCGGCGCGCAGCGCGCGCACTTCGTCGCGGGTCAGCACTTCGGGCACGTGCAGCATCATGGGGAGGCTCCTTGCTGGTCGATGGGCGGCCGGGGCGCGCCGAGGGGATGAGTGTCGCGGCCTTCGATGTCGACGGGGTCGATCGGCGTCAATAGACGTCGCGGCGGTAGCGGGCCTCGACCGCCAGTGCGGCCAGGCGATCCGGCCCCAGGACCTGCCGCAGCGCGCCGTCCACGCCGGCGGCCATGCCCTGCAGGCTGCCGCACACGTAGATGGCCGCGCCGCGCTCGACCCAGGCGACCATTTCGTCGGCCTGCTGGAGGAGGCGGTGCTGCACGTACAGGCGTTCGCCCTGCGCCGCTTCTGCGTCGCGCGAGAAGACCATGTCGAGCCGCGCCAGGGTGCCGTCCGCGCGCCAGGCCTCGAGTTCGGCGCGGCACAGGAAATCGTGCGCCGCGCGCCGTTCGCCGAAGAGCAGCCAGTTCGGCCCCTTCCCGGTGGCCACGCGCGCACGCAGGTGGGCGCGCAGGCCTGCCAGGCCGGTGCCGTTGCCGATGAGGATGAGGGGCCGCTCCTCGTTGCCCGAGAGCCGAAAGCCGGGATGCGGTCTCAGCCGCATCGCCACCGTGTCGCCCAGGGCCAGGGTGGAGGTGAGCAGGCCCGATGCCGCGCCCAGGCTGCCATCGGGGTGGCGCTCCTGGCGGACGATGAGCTGCAGTTCGCCGTCATGGACCGTGGACGCGATCGAGTAGTCGCGCGGTCGGCCGGGGTCCGCGGCCACGACCACCTGCACCAGGTCGCCCGCCTCCCACACCGGATCGGGGCCGGGCGGCGGCATGAAGCCGAGCAGGAACACCGGGCCACCGTCGCTGCCGGGATTCAGGTGTTCGCGCGACACGAGGCGCCAGGGCGCGAAGTCCGGGGACGGCGAGGCGTCGGCCAAATCCTGTTCGCTGGCATCCGGCCGCAGCCGGCTACGCCACTGCGCCAGGGCGGAGGGGGCGCCGTTGTCGACGTCGATGCGGGGAAAGGCCGGTTGCGCTCCCTGGGCCTGCAGCCAGTCGTCGAGGCGCCGGCCGAAGCCGCAGTAGTTGGCGTATTCGCGGTCGCCCAGCGCCAGCAGGCCGTACGAGAGCTGCTTCAGCGTCGGCGGCGTGGGGCTTTCCATCAGCCGTTCGACGAACACGCTCGCGCCGTCGGGTGCGTCGCCTTCGCCGTAGGTGCTGGCGATGAAGTAGGCCTGCCGCGCCTGGCCCAGCGTCGTCGCATCGAGCGCGTTGAGCGCCACCACGCGCACGGGCGTGCCGCCGGCGTGCAGCCAGCGGGCGCTGTCCCACGCGAGGGACTCGGCCTGGCCGGTCTGGCTGGCATGGACCATCAGCACCGCGTCGCCCTGGCCGGCCAGCGCGGCGGCGTCGGCCGCTGCGGCGCTGGCGCGTGCGCGCTCGCGCCACCAGATCCCGGCGCACAGCGCGCCGTAGGCGGCCACGGAGGCGCTGGCGGCGGCCCAGCGAAGCGCTTCACTCAGCACACGATACTCCGCGGGATGCTATCGATTCCATAGCTGCTCACGCCCGTCCCGCCGGCATTGGAGGCCGATTTGGCTTGAATTTTCCGGTCGCGCATCACGCTGGCGCCTGCGCCAACCAGGCGGCGCTGGGGTGCAGGGCCAGCGTGCCATCGGGCTCGCGTCGCGCGAACAGCGCCGCCGCGCCGTGCCGGTCGGCGAAAGCCCGTCCTTCCTCGATGCCGAGCACCGTGAGCACGGTCGCGAGCGCATCCGCGTCCATGCAGTGTTCGTGCAGGACGGTGACGGAGGCCAGCGCGTGGGCGACCGGTTCGCCGGTGCGCGGATCGAGCGTGTGCGACCAGCGCCGTCCGGCCTGCTCGCGCACATGCCAGCGGTCGCCCGAGGTGGCGACCGCGCGGTCGGCCAACGCGATGCGCAGACCGGGACCGGCACCGGGATCGACCTGCACCTGCCACGGCAGGCCGCCCGGGCGCCGGCCGACACCACGCAGCTCGCCACCCACCTCGAGCAGGAAATCGCCCAGGCCCAGACGCTGCAGCGCGGCCACGCCGGCGTCGACGCCGTAGCCCTTGGCGATGCCCGACAGGTCCAGCGACAGGCCGCCGGGTTGCACCAGCGTACGGACGGCCGCGTCGTGCGCGATGCGTTGCCAGCCGCAGCGCGCGTGGGCGGCGGCAAGGGCGGCGGCATCGGGCGGCAGGCTGTCTTCGTCCACCGCGTTGGGCCCGAAGCCCCAGAGCGCCACCAACGGCCCCATGCCGGGGTCGAGCGCGCCGCCACTGGCCTCGGCCCAATGCAGTGCGCGCGCGAGTACGTCGTTGAACGCCCCGGGCAGCGTGTGCATGCTGCCGGCCGGCGCGCGGTTGAAGCGGCCCAGTGCCGAATCCGGGTCCCAATGGCTCATCTGCGCCACCACCTCGTCCAGGGCCGACCGGACGGCATGCCGCAGCGCATCGAGCGGCAGCATGCGCGGGTTGTCGACGCGCAGCGACCAGGTCGTGCCCATCGTCTCGCCCGCGAGCTGCTGCAGGCGTGCGGGATCGACGGCACGCGGCGCCTCGGGCAGGCGGTAGCCCGAGACGCGTGCTGCGAAAGAGGGAACGCCTGAGGGGGTTATGGCGCGACTTCCAGCGTCGCCGAATAGCTCACGCGCCGCTCCTTGGCTTGCGGCAGCGTGGTCTTGTTGTCGCGCGTGCTCGCCTCCAGCCAGTACATGCCGGCGTGCGGCCAGGTCACGCTGAATTGACCCTTGTCGTCCGTCTTGAGCTTGAGCTCCTCGAGCTTGTCTCGGTACACGGTGCCGCCGGCCGTGATGCCGACCTCCATGTCCTTCGCGGGCTGGCCGTCGAGCAGCAGCGTGAAGGTCGACTTCTCGCCCTTCACGTTGTCGGTCGGGCTGCCGGCGGCCACCAGCTCCAGGCCCACGCCGACCGGCTTGAGGGCGGAGGGCTTGCCGACGGTGACGAAGGTCTCGTTGCGGCCGACCGACTGGGTGACGTTGACGTCGGTCGCGTCGGCAGGAATCTGGCCGGCGATGCTTTCCGCCGTGCCGCGCGCGCGCTTGGGCTGGCCGGTGGCCTTGTCCTTCCAGCTCGCGAACACGCCGCTGTTGACCACGGCAATGCGGTAGGTGCCCGGCTGCGGCAATTCGACGTCGAACACGCTGCGTTGCCTGAGCTTGGCCTGCGACTCGGCCTTCAACGCGGCGCCGTCCGGCGCGGTGATCTGCAGGTTGTCCAGGCTCATCGCCGCATGGTTGGCCACGAACAGGTCGTTGGAGATCGCGGCGTCGACCGTCACACGGTCGGGCTTGGACAGCACGGTGGTCGAGGGCAGCAGCCAGGCGTTGTGGGCCTGGGCGGCGAGGGCGGCCAGCAGGGCGGTCGTGGCGACGGCGGCGGTGCGCAGGATCGGCTTCATGGCAAGGGCTCCGGAAGTGAAGGGACGGATGGTGTGCATGGGGGCGGTTCAGGGCTTGAGATCGACCTGGACTTCGCCGAGTTCTTCCTTGCCCGTGGCCGTGACGTTGTCGGCCTTGGCGGGTGGCCACTGGAAGGGCACCGTGACCACTTCGCGGCCGCCGACTTCGCGCGCAGCCTCCACCACCAGCTTGTAGCTGCCGGGTGCAAGCTGGGCCAAGGGCTTGCTGCCTTCGGTGAAGCTCAGCGCATGCTTGCCGGCGGGCTTGGTCGCGCCGGTCACGCCGTCGATGGGCACCGCCAGCTCACGTCCACCGCGGCGCCACCACTGGCGCAGGTCCTTCAGCCACTTGGTGCCTTCGCCCTTGGGGTTGTTGGTCTTGGTGCGCACGTCGTACCAGACGGCGAGCGTGGTCGCCATCGAGCTGTCGGCGCGCTCGATCCAGGCGGCCACGTAGGGGCGGTGGTACTCCGAGACGTTCAGCCGCGGAATCTCGATGTTGACGCCCAGTCCGGCGGCGACGGCCGGGCCGGCGAACAGTGCCGACAGTGCGATGGGGGCGAGGGGATAGCGGAGCTGCACGGAGGGTCCTTTGCTGGATGCGATGGGAAGGATGGAAAAGCGGCGGAATTCAGTGGATCAGCAGCAGGGCCAGCAGCAGCGGCACCAACAGGCCCATGCCGACCATCGGCCAGGTGAAGGGCCGGTTGCCGGCATGCATCTTGAGGATCAGCAGCCCGGTGGCCGAGAACACCAGCGCGGCGGCCGCGAAGATGTCGATGAACCAGCGCCACGCCGCGCCGGTGTTGCGACCCTTGTGCAGGTCGTTGAGATAGGAGATCCAGCCGCGGTCGGTCAGTTCGTACTCGGCAGCGCCGTCGCCGAGGTTGACGCGCATCCAGGCATCGCCGCCGGGCCGCGGGAGGGAGAGGTAGACCTCGTCCTCGGACCACTCCGCGTCACGGTCGGCCGTGTCGATCTGCCACTGTCGGCTGGCCCAGCGCTGAAGCTCGGCCGGCAGCGGCGCCTTGCCCTTGTGGGCTTGCTGCACCTCGGGCTGCATCTTCTCGAGTTGCGCGCGCAGTGCGGGTTCCAGCGTGGCGGTGCGCTGCGTGACGGCGGGTTTGGCCTCGATCTGGCCGGCATGGTTCAGCGTGATGCCGGTGATGCTGAACAGCAGCATGCCCACCAGGCACAGGGCGGAACTGACCCAGTGCCATTCGTGCAGGGTCTTGAGCCAATAGGCGCGGCGGGGGGCGGTGGAAGGGGCAGACATCGGCGCGGCGCATTCTAACGATACAAATGAGAATCGCTGTCATTTGTCGTGGCGCAATTGCCTGTTCGGAATACCCGCTGGTGCCCGCCGTGCGGGCGGTGGTTGCTATGGTTTTGGGAGCAGTTAAGTTTCGGTAAAGCCCCAGCCTGCCGCCGCCGAAACGCAACGAGGCCCGCAGGGCCTCGTGTTCAGGGGACATGCCGCGCCATGGCGGCGGTAGAAGCTCTCAGCTCACCTCACCCATCTGCGACTGCAGGTAGTTCTGCAGTCCGACCTTGTCGACCAGGTCGATCTGCGTCTCGAGGAAGTCGATGTGCTCCTCGGTGTCGTCGAGGATCTTCTGCAGCAGGTCGCGCGAGACATAGTCGCGCACCGATTCGCAATGCGCGATGCCGGCCTTGATGGTGGCCTGCGCGCCGTACTCGGCCTTCAGGTCGCACTGGAGGATCTCGGGCACGTCCTCGCCGACATTGAGCTTCGCCAGGTCCTGCAGGTTGGGCAGGCCGTCGAGCATGAAGATGCGGTCCATGAGCCAGTCGGCGTGCTTCATTTCGCCGATGGATTCCTCGTATTCCTTCTTCGCCAGCTTGTCCAGGCCCCAGTGCTTGAGCATGCGGTAGTGCAGGAAGTACTGGTTGATGGCGGTGAGTTCGTTCTTCAGCTGCGCCTGCAGGTGGTCGATGACTTGGGGGTCGCCCTTCATGGCTTTTTTCCTTGGTGTTGATCCGGGTCAGGGCGCGATTCTGCGAGCGCGATGCAGCCGCTTCAAGCGAAGGCCCCGCATCGGCGGTCTGCATGCGTTTGATCGTGATAGGCGTTCGTATTGCCCTTCCCGCGCATGCGGCCAAGGGCATGGGGCAACATGGGCCGCATGCATGACCGAACGATGAACGTCGAGGGATCCGTCATAGCCGAGAGGAACGCCATCAATAGTCTATTTCTATTGAAATAGCGTAATTCATGCATATAATCATGGTTCGCCCATTTTTCTGACCAACCGACAGAGGAAATCAAATGTCCGTGATCAACACCGAAATCAAACCCTTCAAGGCCACCGCATACAAGGACGGCAAGTTCGTCGACGTGTCCGATGCCGACGTGAAGGGCAAGTGGGCCGTCTTCTTCTTCTACCCGGCCGACTTCACCTTCGTGTGCCCGACCGAGCTGGGCGACGTCGCCGACCACTACGCCGAGTTCCAGAAGCTGGGCGTCGAGATCTACTCCGTCTCGACCGACACCCACTTCACCCACAAGGCCTGGCACGACTCGTCCGAGACCATCGGCAAGATCAAGTACACGATGATCGGCGACCCCACGCTGGCCATCAGCCGCAACTTCGAAGTGCTGCGTGAAGACCAGGGCCTGGCCAACCGCGGCACCTACATCGTCGACCCGCAGGGCGTGATCCAGGCGCTGGAAATCACCGCCGAAGGCATCGGCCGCGACGCCAAGGACCTGCTGCGCAAGGTCAAGGCCGCCCAGTACGTCGCCGCCCATCCGGGCGAAGTCTGCCCCGCCAAGTGGGAAGAAGGCGCCGCCACGCTCAAGCCCTCGTTCGACCTGGTCGGCAAGATCTGAGCGTTTCCCAATGACCGGCCACCGGCTGGCTTTCGGGCCCACCGCCCCCACCTTCGATGGAAGGTGGATGGCGCTCGCCTGAACGCTCCAGCCCGGCGGCTTTCATCAGCCGCCCCGAGTCGAGCCCGGGGGCGCCACGCACCCGGGCTTTTTCGTTTTTCAGGACATCCGAAGGAGAGATCACCATGCTCGACGCCGCCACCAAGGCCCAGCTCGCCAGTTACCTCGAACGCATCTCGCAGCCGATCGAGGTCGTCGCCTCGCTCGACGACTCGCAGGCATCGAGCGAGACGCAGGCACTGCTCAAGGACATCGCCGAGACGTCGAAGCTGATCACGGTGATCGAGAGCCGCGACGACACGCAGCGCAAGCCCTCGTTCTCCATCAACCGCCCCGGCGAGAGCCACGGCCCGCGTTTCGCCGGCCTGCCGATGGGCCATGAATTCACCTCGCTGATCCTCGCGCTGCTGCAGGTCGGCGGCTATCCGCCCAAGGTGGAGCAGGCCATCCTCGAGCAGATCAAGTCGCTCGACGGCGACTTCGAGTTCGAGGTCTATGTCTCGCTCACCTGCCACAACTGCCCGGACGTCGTGCAGGCGCTCAACCTGATGGCCGTGCAGAACCCGCGCATCAAGACCACCATGGTCGAGGGCGGCACCTTCCAGGACGAAGTGAAGGAGCGCCAGATCATGGGCGTGCCCACGGTCTTCCTCAACGGCACGCAGTTCGGCTCGGGCCGGATGACGCTGGAGGAGATCCTCGCCAAGATCGACACCAGCGGCGTGGAGCGTGAGGCGAAGAAGATCTCCGCCAAGGCACCGTTCGATGTGCTGATCGTCGGCGGTGGCCCGGCCGGCGCGGCTGCGGCCGTGTACGCCGCGCGCAAGGGCATCCGCACGGGCATCGCGTCCGAGCGCTTCGGCGGCCAGGTGCTGGACACGCTGGGCATCGAGAACTTCATCTCGGTCAAGGAAACCGAGGGACCGAAGTTCGCCCTGGCGCTGGAAGAGCATGTGCGCCACTACGAGGTGGACATCATGAACCTGCAGCGTGCCAAGGCGCTGGTGCCGGGCGACGGGTTCATCGAACTGCAGACCGAGAGCGGCGCGACGCTCAAGGCCCGCACGGTCATCCTGGCCACCGGCGCCCGCTGGCGCAACATCAACGTGCCGGGCGAGAAGGAATTCAAGAACAAGGGCGTGGCCTACTGCCCGCACTGCGACGGCCCGCTCTTCAAGGGCAAGCGCGTGGCGGTGATCGGCGGCGGCAACTCGGGTGTCGAGGCGGCCATCGACCTCGCGGGCATCGTGGGCCATGTGACGCTGATCGAGTTCGACACCAAGCTGCGCGCCGACGAGGTGCTGCAGCGCAAGCTGCGCAGCCTGGCCAACGTCACGGTGGTGACCAACGCGCAGACGACCGAGATCACCGGCACCGACAAGGTGAATGGCCTGAACTACAAGGACCGCAGCAGCGGCGAGGCGCACCGCGTCGAACTGGAAGGCGTGTTCGTGCAGATCGGCCTGGTGCCCAACACCGACTGGCTCAAGGGCACGCTCGAGTTGAGCCGGCATGGCGAGATCGTGGTCGACGACCGCGGCCAGACCTCGGTGCCGGGCGTGTTCGCGGCCGGCGATGCGACGACGGTGCCGTTCAAGCAGATCATCATCGCGGCCGGTGATGGCGCGAAGGCGGCGCTGGGTGCGTTCGATCACCTGATCCGCACCACGGCCCCGGTGGAAGAGCAGGAGGCCGTCGCGGCTTGAGTTGAAGGTTCGGCGCTATTGCGCGCCGAGCCTCGAACGACCGTGCATCCCTTCACGGCCGTTCAGGCTGAGCCTGTCGAAGCGCCGCGCAGGGTTTCGACAAGCTCAGCCCGAACGGTTGTTTTCTATGGGGCTGCTTCGCGACCGCATGCGGCCGAGGCCTGATGGGGCGGTGAAGTGCCAGGGCGCTTCGTCAGCGCCGCCAGGTCCTGCAGCAGCAGCCGCATCGACGGCTGCACCCACGTGGCGTCTTGCGCACTCGACGCAATGGCGCGGCCGTGCATGCGCCGCGCGGCCTCATCGAACGGCGGCCCGCCCTCGAGCTGAGCCGCCGCTGCTTCGAGCGCGGCGGCCACTGCAGCAGCCATGGCCGCGCTGTCTTCATGGGGCTCGTCGGGCCGCCGCAGGGCCGCGTGGCGTGTGAAGGCGGCGGCGTCGTGCAGGGTGCGTGCAGCGATGCGCGCCATGCGCACCGGGTCGCCCTGCACCGGTCGGCGGCGCAGCCAGTTGGCCATGCGGGCCTCGCGTTGCGCTCCGACGGCCAGCACGGCCAGGGCGCGCAGCTGCGCGCGCAGGGCGTCCGTGCGGCGCTCGCGTTCTACTGCGTCGGGCGGTGGGGCGGCGAAGTCCCGCCGCACCTGGTCGGCGATCCGCCTGAGCACCTGCGCGCAGGCCGCGTCGAAGCGCCGCGCGGTGGCCTGCCAGAGGCTGGCGAAGGACAGCAGCAGCCCGATGCCGACGCCAATGCCGATCTCGATCGCGCGCAGTGCCGCGACCTGCAGCGCCGAGTGCTGCGCCATGCCACCGCTGCCGAGCACGATCAGCGCCGTGATCGGTGCGCTGCGCAGCCAGGGCAGCAGCGCGCTGGCCGCCGCGAGCAGGCTGACGAGGAACAGTGTGGTGGTCGCGCCATCGAAGCCATGCACGTGGCGCAGCGCCACGCCAGCCAGCCCGAGGAGCGTGCCGGCCAGCGTGCCGCGGATGCGGTCCCAGCCCGCGCCCAGGGTGGCGCCCGCCGTGGGGCGCAACACGATCAGTGCGCTCATGACCGCCCAGAAGCCCTCGGGCAGGCGCAGCAGCGCCGACGCGCCCCAGGCCAGCCCCACGGCGGCGCCGAGCTGGGCGGCGTGCGTCCAGTCCGCAGCGTCCGACGGACTCATGGCGCGGGCCTGCATGGCGGGCTGCTCAGTTCGAGGTGGCGGCCGGCGCGTCGGTCAGCGCCTGCGCCAGCCGGTCGAGCAGGCCGCAGGCAGCCCGCAGCCGGGCGCGCTCGGCCGCCGTGAGGCGGGTGGCGATGGCGTCGGCCAGCGAGGCCTCGCGCCGGTGGGCCTCGTCGGTCAGGGCACGCGCGCCGGTGGGCGTGAGGGCGAGCAGGGTGCGGCGCGCATCGGCAGGGTCGGGTCCGCGGGTGACGAGGGCCGCGGCTTCCATCTCGGCCAGCAGCCGCGTGAGGCTCTGCAGTTTGACCCGCTCGTGCCGCGCCACCTGCGAGGGCGGCAGCGGGCCCAGGCGGTAGAGCAGGGCGAGCACGCCGAGTTGGGCGGTCGAGGGACCGTCGCCAGGCGCCTGGCTGCGCAGTTCGCGCTGCAGGCCCGAGAGGGCGGCGCGCAGCTGGATGGCCGTGGGCAGGGTGTCGGCGGGATGGGTCATGCCTGAATCATAAGATCAGGCTTAGTAAATCCAAAGAAAAAAGAAGAGGATTTCGCCCGCCAGCTGGGCGCAAGGTGCTATGAAATTTGTAGTAAGCCGAACCGCCCGTTGACGTCCGCACCGCCGCCTCAATAACTCAGCCGCTCCGGCCGGAGTTCCTGCAGGATCGTCGTGGCGATCTCCTCGATGCTCTTGGTCGTGGTCGACAGCCAGCGGATGCCGGCGCGGCGCATCATGGCCTCGGCCTCGCTCACCTCGTGGCGGCAGTTCTCGATGCTGGCGTAGCGCGAGTTGGGGCGGCGCTCGTTGCGGATCTCGGCCAGCCGGTCGGGCGCGATGGTCAGCCCGAAGATCTTCTTGCGGTGCGGCACCAGCGCCGGCGGCAACTGGCGGCGGTCGAAATCCTCGGGAATCAGCGGGTAGTTGGCCGCCTTCAGGCCGTGCTGCATGGCCAGGTAGAGCGAGGTCGGCGTCTTGCCACTGCGGCTCACGCCCACCAGGATCACGTCGGCGCCCTCCAGGTCGCGGTTGCTCTGGCCGTCGTCGTGCTGCAGGCTGAAGTCGATCGCGGCGATGCGGTCGTTGTATTCCTTGCTCTTGCTGACGTCGGAGAAGCGGCCGATGCGATGGTTGGACTTCATCGCCAGCTCGATCTCCAGCGGCCGCACGAAGGTACCGAACATGTCCAGCAGCATGCCCTTGCAGCCCGTTTCGATCACCTCCAGCACTTCCATGTCGGCCAGGGTGGTGAAGACGATGGGCCGCAGGCCTTCGACTTCGCCCGTGTGGTTGATCTGCCGCACCGCCTGATGGGCCTTGTCGACCGTGTCGGTGAAGGGCAGGCGCACGTGCCGCGGCTTGATCTCGAACTGGTTGAGGACGGCGTTGCCGAAGGTCTCGGCCGTGATGCCGGTGCCGTCGGAGACATAGAAAACGGTGCGGGTGCGCATGGTGCGGGGGTGCCTTCGCTGTAGTTCCAGTCCTGCGGCGCCGGCCCGGGGCGACGCCTACAATCCGCGCCATTATCGGAGTCGCGCACCGCCGCCGATCCGACCCCACTCACACTTCCATGCAGCCCGGCCGCGCACCCAGAGCAAGAAGAACGACCGTGCCCCACGCCCGCCTGCATGCGACCGCGCCGATTTCAACTTCCGGAGCTTTCCCATGTCTCAACTCTTCGAAGCGACCGCCCTGGTCGTACCGTTTGAAAACCTGAGGATGACCGACGTCGAGGCGGTCGGCGGCAAGAACGCCAGCCTCGGCGAAATGATCTCGCAGCTGCCCCAGGGCGTGCGGGTGCCCACGGGCTTCGCCACCACCGCCCACGCCTTCCGCCAGTTCCTGGCGCACGAGGGGCTGACGGAGCGCATCAGCCAGCGCCTGGCCACGCTCGACATCGAGGACGTGCGCGCGCTGGCCGCCGCCGGCGCCGAGATCCGTGGCTGGATCGAGGCGCAGCCCTTCCCGGCCGACCTCGAGAAGGGCGTGCGCGAGGCCTTCGCCACGCTCTCGGCGGGCAACGACCAGGCCAGCTTCGCGGTACGCTCGTCCGCCACGGCGGAAGACCTGCCCGACGCCTCCTTCGCCGGCCAGCAGGAGACCTTCCTGAACGTGGTCGGCATCGAGGACGTGCTCCACAAGATGAAGGAGGTGTTCGCCTCCCTCTACAACGACCGCGCGATCAGCTATCGCGTGCACAAGGGCTTCGCGCACGACGTGGTCGCGCTGTCGGCTGGCGTGCAGCGCATGGTGCGCTCCGACCTCGGTGCTGCGGGCGTGATGTTCACCATCGACACCGAATCGGGCTTCGACCAGGTCGTCTTCATCACCTCCAGCTACGGCCTGGGCGAGACGGTGGTGCAGGGCGCCGTGAACCCGGACGAGTTCTACGTCCACAAGCCGATGCTCGAGGCGGGCAACCGGGCGGTGATCCGCCGCAACCTCGGCTCCAAGCTGATCCAGATGGAGTTCGCCACGCCCGAGGAGAAGAAGGCCACGGGCAAGCTGGTCAAGACCACCGACGTCAAGGCCGAGCTGCGCAACCGCTACTCGCTGACCGACGACGAGGTCGAGCAGCTGGCGAAGTACGCCATGGTCATCGAGAAGCACTACGGCCGACCGATGGACATCGAGTGGGGCAAGGACGGCACCGACGGCCAGCTCTACATCCTGCAGGCCCGACCCGAGACGGTGAAGAGCCAGCAGGCCGGCAAGGCCGAACAGCGCTTCAAGCTCCTCTCCAAGGGCGCCGTGCTCGCCGAGGGCCGTGCCATCGGGCAGAAGATCGGCACCGGCCCGGTGCGCCTGGTCAACGACATCAGCCAGATGGACCTGGTGCAGCCCGGCGACATCCTCGTGACCGACATGACCGACCCCAACTGGGAGCCGGTGATGAAGCGCGCCTCCGCCATCGTGACCAACCGCGGCGGGCGCACCTGCCACGCGGCGATCATCGCGCGCGAACTGGGCATCCCGGCGGTGGTCGGCTGCGGCGACGCGACCGAGCGCCTGAAGGACGGCACCCTGGTCACCGTGAGCTGCGCCGAGGGCGACACCGGCCACATCTACGACGGACTGCTGGAGACCGAGGTCACCGAAGTGAAGCGCGGCGAGATGCCCCCGATCAAGACCAAGATCATGATGAACGTGGGCAACCCGCAGCTCGCCTTCGACTTCGCGCAGCTGCCGAACGAAGGCGTCGGCCTGGCGCGCCTGGAGTTCATCATCAACAACAACATCGGCGTGCACCCGAAGGCCATCCTCGACTACCCGCAGGTCGATGCCGACCTGAAGAAGGCGGTGGAGTCGGTGGCGCGCGGCCATGCCTCGCCCAAGGCCTTCTACGTCGACAAGGTGGCCGAGGGCGTGGCCACCATCGCCGCGGCCTTCTGGCCCAAGCCGGTGATCGTGCGGCTGTCGGACTTCAAGTCCAACGAGTACCGCAAGCTCATCGGCGGCAGCCGCTACGAGCCCGAGGAAGAGAACCCGATGCTGGGCTTCCGCGGCGCGGCGCGCTACATCAGCGCCGAGTTCGGCGAGGCCTTCGCGATGGAGTGCGAGGCGCTCAAGCGCGTGCGCAAGGACATGGGCCTGACCAACGTGCAGATCATGGTGCCCTTCGTGCGCACCCTCAAGCAGGCAGAGCGCGTCACGCAGCTGCTGGGCCAGCACGGCCTCAAGCGCGGCGAGAACAGCCTGAAGGTCATCATGATGTGCGAGGTGCCGAGCAACGCCATCCTGGCCGACGAGTTCCTGCAGTTCTTCGACGGCTTCTCGATCGGCTCGAACGACCTCACGCAGCTCACGCTGGGCCTGGACCGCGATTCGGGACTGGAGCTTCTGGCGGCCGACTTCGACGAGCGCGACCCAGCCGTGCAGGCCATGCTCAGCCGCGCGATCAAGGCCTGCAGGGCGCAGGGCAAGTACGTGGGCATCTGCGGCCAGGGCCCCAGCGACCACCCGGACTTCGCGCAGTGGCTGGCGGCCGAGGGCATCGAGTCGATCTCCCTGAACCCCGACAGTGTGATCGACACCTGGCAGCGGCTGGCCCAGGGTTGAAGCTGGAGGGCGGGGCGAGCGCACGCGCCGCTCTGCCTTCAGCCAGCCACTGTCGCAAGGCGACGACGGAAAGGCCGGGGAAATCCCGGCCTTTTTTCATGTCATGGCCCCTGTCAGTCGGGTGAGATTGAAATAATTTGTGTATTTGGTGTCAGACTTCGCATCATTGCAGAGTGGGGAGCCACTCATAAAGACCGCCGGAGGACGACACCATGATTCTCGTGAAGACGGAGATGGGCCAGCAGGTCCTGAAGGACCGGTCGGTGCGGCTGACGCCGCGCCAGCGCTCCGCGTTCATCCTGTTCGACGGCAAGCGCTCGGTGGCGCAGGTGCTCGCCGCCGGCATGGGCGTTGCACAGGAGGACGTGGACCAATTGGTGGACCTGGGTCTGCTGGAGCGCTCGACGGCATCCATGTCCGAAGCAGCGATCGCATCGGCGCAGCCCGCGTCCCTGGCGGCGCCGGCCTCCGCTCCCGCCACGGACGATCGGAGCATCCAGCAGCGCTATCAGGACGCCTACCCCGTCGCGACGCGCCTCACGGCGGCGCTGGGGCTGCGCGGTTTCCGGCTCAACCTCGCCGTCGAGGCGGCCACCACGTACGAGGAACTTGCCGCCCTCGCGCCGAAGATCAGGTCGGCAGTGGGCCCGGAGAAGGCGGCACCGCTGGAGCAGGCGCTCGGCAGCTGACAGCCCCTTGACGGGCTGCTATAATCGTGGGCTTTGCCTTGCCACACTGCCTGGACGCGGCAGGTGGCTTTCCAGGCCCGGGGTCGATCGATGCTGCATCCTGCATCGAATGGCCGCGGGCTTCAACCCACAAGGAGTGCCATGCGTCACTACGAAATCATTCTGCTCATCCATCCGGACCAGAGCGAACAGGTTCCAGCCATGCTGGAGCGTTACAAGGGCATGATCGCCGCCGGCAACGGCAAGGTGCATCGTGTCGAAGACTGGGGCCGCCGCCAGCTGGCCTACCAGATCAACAAGCTGAACAAGGCGCACTACCTGTGCGTGAACATCGAGGCCGACCAGGCCGTGATGTCCGAACTCGAACACGCCTTCAAGTTCAACGACGCCGTGCTGCGCCACCTGACGGTGCAGAAGAAGAAGGCCGACACCGGCCCGTCGTCGATGATGAAGACGGTCGAGCGCGAAGAGGCCCGCAAGGCCCAGCAGGCCGAGTACGCTGCCAACAACAGCAGCAACTGATTCGCTCATTGGTGTGACGTCTGCCGCCGGTGCGGTCAATCAGCTTCTGCTGAGTGCCTGCATCGCCGAACTCGCCGCCTTGCGTTTCACCCCGGCCGGCCTGCCCGCCATCGACCTGCGGCTCGAACACGAGTCCACCCTCGATGAAGCAGGACAGTCCCGGCAGGTGAAGGCGGCACTGAAGGCCGTGGCCTTCGGTTCGGTGGCCGAGCGGCTGGCCCGGCAGGCGCTGGGCAGCGGGTGGCGGTTCCAGGGTTTCCTGGCCAACCCCCGCAACGGCAAGCACCCGGTGCTTCACATCACGGATTTCCAGCAAGATTAATTTTCGATAGAGGGTCCCGAAATGGCCACGTTCAAGAAATTCAACAAGGACAAGCGTCCGAAGCGCAACACCCAGTCGCTGCTGTTCAAGCGCAAGCGCTTCTGCCGCTTCACCGTCGCCGGCGTCGAAGAGATCGACTACAAGGACATCGACACCCTGCGCGATTTCATCAGCGAGAACGGCAAGATCATCCCCGCGCGCCTGACCGGCACGCGTGCGATCTACCAGCGCCAGCTCAACACCGCCATCAAGCGCGCGCGCTTCCTGGCCCTGGTCCCGTACAGCGACCAGCACCGCATCTAAGGAGCGACCCCCATGCAAGTCATTCTTCTGGACAAGGTCGTCAACCTCGGCGCGCTGGGCGAGATCGTCAAGGTCAAGGACGGCTACGCTCGCAACTTCCTGATCCCGTCGGGCCGCGCACGCCGCGCCACCGAGTCGGCCAAGGCCGAGTTCGAGGCCAAGCGCGCCGAACTGGAAAAGGCTGCGGCCGCCAAGCTGGCCGAAGCGCAGAAGCAGGGCGAGAAGCTCGGCGGCACGACCGTCAAGCTGACGCAGAAGGCCGGCGTCGACGGCCGCCTGTTCGGTTCCGTCACCAACCACGACGTGGCCGACGAGCTGAAGAAGCAGGGCTACGACGTCGCCAAGTCGCAGGTGCGCCTGCCCAACGGCCCGATCAAGACCGTGGGCGACACCACCGTGTCCGTGCAACTGCACACCGACGTGGTGGTCGAGATCACCGTGACGGTGTACGGCGAGACCGCGTAAGCGTCCGCGCCCGGCTTCTCCGCAAGCACGCAAAGGGCCGCCTTCGGGCGGCCCTTTTTCTTGGGGCTTCCCGCATTGCACTGACGATGCACAGCTTCCCGGAAGCCCTGCACCGGCTGTCCCCAGGGTTGTCCACAGGGCGGCGGCATCGGCACGATTTTTTTTGTAAGCAAGCGCTTGCCGAACCGATCGAGTGGTGGACTCGGTCCGTCCGTCTGCCGACAATTTTTGGCTTGCCTTCCCGCGTCTCCATGTCTGCTGTTTTCTCCTTCCCTGACGACCCACGTTCTGGCGACCGCGAGGTCGCACAACTGCGCATTCCCCCGCATTCCCTCGAAGCCGAATCCAGCGTGCTCGGCGGCCTGCTGCTGGACAACGGCGCCTGGGACCGCGTCGGCGACCTGCTGGTCGACGGCGACTTCTACCGACACGAGCACAAGCTGATCTACGCGGCCATCGGTGGCCTGATCAATGCCAACAAACCGGCGGACGTCATCACCGTCTACGAGCAGCTGCAGAACCTCGGCAAGGCCGAGGAAGTCGGCGGCCTGCAGTATCTGAACTCGCTGGCCCAGTACGTGCCGAGTGCGAGCAACATCCGCCGCTACGGCGAGATCGTTCGCGAGCGCTCGATCCTGCGCAAGCTGATCTCCGCCTCGGACGAGATCGCGACCAACGCCTTCAACACGCAGGGCAAGGCGGTCGACAAGATCCTCGACGAGGCCGAGCAGAAGATCTTCAACATCGGCGAGGAAGGCTCGCGGATGAAGCAGGGCTTCCAGAGCATGGATTCCCTGGTGGTCGAGCTGCTCGACCGCGTGACCGAGATGGCCGACAACCCGAACGACATCACGGGCGTGCCGACCGGCTTCTACGATTTCGACAAGATGACCTCGGGCATGCAGGCCGGCGACATGATCGTGCTGGCCGCGCGCCCCTCGATGGGCAAGACCTCGCTGGCCATCAACATCGCCGAGCACGTGGCGCTCAACGAGGGCTTGCCCGTCGCCGTGTTCTCCATGGAAATGGGCGCTGCACAGCTCGCGGTGCGTATCGTCGGCTCCATCGGCCGCATCGACCAGGGCCATCTGCGCACCGGCAAGCTCACCGACGAGGAATGGCCGCGCCTCACGGAGGCGATCGAGAAGCTGCGGACCATCTCGCTGCACATCGACGAGACCCCGGGCCTGACGTCGAGCGAACTCCGAGCCAATGCGCGCCGCCTGGCGCGCCAGTGCGGGCAGCTGGGCCTGATCGTGGTCGACTACCTGCAGCTGATGAGCGTGTCCGGCGGCATGGCCGACGAGAACCGAGCCACGGCAGTCGGCGAAATCTCGCGCGGCCTGAAGATGCTGGCCAAGGAGCTCAAGTGCCCCGTGATCGCGCTGTCGCAGCTCTCGCGCGGCGTGGAGTCGCGCACCGACAAGCGCCCGATGATGAGCGACCTGCGCGAGTCCGGCGCCATCGAGCAGGACGCGGACGTGATCATGTTCATCTACCGCGACGACTACTACAACAAGGACTCCAAGGAGCCCGGCGTCGCCGAGGTCATCATCGCCAAGCAGCGGAACGGCCCGACCGGCACCGTGAAGCTGGCCTTCCTCAAGCCGCTCACCAAGTTCGAGAACCTGGCGCCCGGCATGGGCGGCGGCGACGATTTCTGAAGCTTTTGCCCGCCGTTTGCCTCGCGGCCGGTTTCACAAGAGAAAAAGGCCTGCAGCGCCCGCCCCGCTTGGGCGAGTTGCTATGGTTTTTGTAGCGACGGAGCCGGGCGGTCGGCGAACTCCTTGCGCACCCGCCGCAGCAGGTCGGCCAGCGTCTTGCCGGGCTCGTCGCGAAAGCGCTCGTCCAGCACCTGCAGCGCATCGATGCGGTCGGCCCGGAAGCCGCGGAAGTCCTGCCGCAGCTCGCACCAGGCCGACAGCGTCCAAACCTTGCCCCAGTAGAAGCAGCCCAGCGGCCGCACGGTGCGTTCGGTCGGCGCGCCGCCCTCGTCGCGGTAGGCCAGCCTGAGCTTGCGCCGCGCCTGCACCGCCTCGCGCAGCGCCTGCAGATGCGTGCGCGTGCCCGCATCCATGCCCAGCGCCGGGGCGTACAGCGCGACGGCTTCGGCCGACACCCGCGCGGCGGGCGGCAGCACCGAGACGATCTTGCCGAGCGCGCTGTCGATGTTCGCCGCCAGCGCCGGGTCGACCCAGCTCTGCGCCAGCCGTGCCGCCGCCGTCAGCGCGGCGGCTTCGTCCTGCGTGAACATCAGGGGCGGCAGGTCGAAGCCGGCGCCCAGCCGATAGCCCACGCCCGCCTCCCCCTCGATCGGCACGCCCTGGTGCTGCAGATCGGCCACGTCGCGGTACACCGTGCGCTCCGACACTTCCAGCCGCTGTGCGAGGAAGGCCGCCGTGGTCAGGCGGCGGCCGCGGATGAAGTGGACGATCTGGAACAGGCGGTCGGCGCGGCGCATAGGTGGGTGGCGGCAGGGATAGGGCGGGCCGGTCCTTCGAGGCGGTGTCACAGGCCCATGGCGTCCAGGTCAGCGCCCATGGCCCGCGCGATGCATTGCATGTCGGCATCGCCGATCGACACGAGCCCGAAGCGGAACTTCGAGCCCCAGTGTGTCGGATCGTCGATGAAGGCCAGGCGAGGAATCAGCGGACCGATCGGCGCATCGTGCGAGGGCACGTAGCGTACATCGCGCCGCCAGGGGACGAGGCCGCCGCCCATGTCGACCGTGTACGGCACGCCCGGCAGCACGACGCCCAGCGAGACGAAGGACTGCAGCCGGTCTTTGCCGCCGAGCATCGTGGAAGGCGCGTAGTACGCGATGCGGTCGCCCGGTGCGATGCGCCGCAGCGGCGCTTCCTTGCCATGGCCGACCTGCATGAAACCCGCCGGCGCGTGGTCGCGGCCCCGTCGCGCGTGCTCTGCGCTCGCGACGGCGATCCAGCTGCGTGGCGCGCGGTCGGCGCGGCCGGCACGAGGACCGGCCGCGGCACCATCGTGGGCCTGCAGGTACAGGCGCAAAGGCAGGCGCATCGGCATGTTCAGTCCGCTGCGTGCAGGCCGACGAGGTTGCCATCCAGGTCCTGCACCTGGGCAAAGTAGCCGATGCCGGGCGCAATCAGGGTCCGTCCGACCACGACCTTGCCGCCCGCGGCCTGCGCGCGGGCCAGCGCGGCATCGACGCTGGGCGCGCAGTCGAGGTAGACGACCGTGCCGCCGCTGCCGCCCGCGTGCGCCGGGCGATGGACGATGCAGCCGCCGGCGCCTGGCTTCTCGTGGGCGAAGACGGCCATCGCGTCGCCGCCGACGTCTTCGGTGCCGCGCATGGGGCGGGCGAGCAGGGCCTCGTAGAAGCGCTGCGATGTCGCGAGATCGGCGACGGGAATTTCGAACCAGGTGTTGGCGCTGTGCATGGAGCTTCTCCAGGGGGTTGAGGAAGCTGCATGCTGCGCGGGGGCTCCTGACAGCGTGTTGTCAGGAGCGTGGCAGGCCCCGTTTCTCGGGTGGGTTTCGTTTGGGCAAAAAAGAGCCTGCGGCGCCCATGGGGCGTGCGCAGGCTGCTATGAAAATCGTAGCGCTTCAGCTCAGAGCACGTCGCTCGCGAAGTCCGCCAGGCGCGAGCGCTCGCCGCGCGCCAGTGTGATGTGGCCGCTGTGCGGCCAGCCCTTGAAGCGGTCCACCGCGAAGGTCAGGCCCGAGGAGCCTTCGGTGAGGTAGGGCGTGTCGATCTGCGCCAGGTTGCCCATGCAGATGATCTTGGTGCCGGGGCCCGCACGCGTGACCAGCGTCTTCATCTGCTTGGGCGTGAGGTTCTGCGCCTCGTCGATGATCACGTACTTGTTCAGGAAGGTGCGCCCGCGCATGAAGTTCATGCTCTTGATCTTGATCTTCGAGCGGATGAGTTCGTTGGTCGCCGCGCGGCCCCATTCGCCGGCGCCCGAGCCGTCGCCCTTGGCGAGGAACTCGAGGTTGTCGTCGAGCGCGCCCATCCACGGCCCCATCTTCTCCTCCTCGGTGCCGGGCAGGAAGCCAATGTCCTCGCCCACGCTCACGGTGGCGCGGGTCATGATGATCTCGGTGTAGCGGCGGTCGTCCAGCACCTGCGTGAGGCCCGAGGCCAGCGCCATCAGCGTCTTGCCGGTGCCGGCGGTGCCGGTGAGGGTGACGAAGTCGATCTCCGGGTCCATGAGCAGGTTCATGGCGAAGTTCTGCTCGCGGTTGCGCGTGGTCACGCCCCAGACGGCGTTCTTGCCCGAGGCATAGTCCTTCAGCGTCTTGAGCACCGCGGTCTTCTCGCGGATCTCGGTGACGCGGGCATACATGCTGGGCTCGCCGGGCGCTTCGAAGTAGACGAACTGGTTGATGTACAGGCTCGGCACGATCGGCCCGCTGATGCGGTAGAAGGTGCTGCTGCCCGATTGCCAGCTCTCCACGGTCTTGCTCTGGCGCGTCCAGAAATCGGGCGGCAGTGCGAAGGAGCCGGAGTACAGCAGGTCGCCGTCTTCCAGCGCCTTGTCGTTCTGGTAGTCGTCGGCGGCCAGGCCCAGCGCGCGGGCCTTGACGCGCATGTTGATGTCCTTGGACACCAGCACGACCTCGCGCCGGTCGGCACCGCTCTTGTTCTTCTCGTGCACCTCTCGCAGAGCCTGCACGACGCCGAGGATCTGGTTGTCGGCCTTGCCCTGCGGCAGGCTGGTGGGCAGCGTGTAGGCCAGCGGCTCCGTCTGGAAAAACAGTCGGCCGCCGGCTTCCTTGTGGCCGGTGGAGTCGAGCTTCAGGCCCTTGGCGATGTCGGCGCCCTGGGCGGCCGCCAGCGCGTCGAGCGTGCGGCTGGCCTGGCGGCCGTTGCGCGCGACCTCGGTCGTGCCCTTCTTGTGGCCGTCCAGTTCCTCCAGCACGATCATCGGCAGGTAGATGTCGTGCTCCTCGAAGCGGAACAGGCTCATCGGGTCGTGCAGCAGCACGTTGGTGTCGAGCACGAAGAGCTTGGCGGGGCCGGTGGCCTTGGAGCGCTTGGGCCGCGCCGGCGCCTCCGCGGCGGGCCGGGGCACGGGGGCCATGGCGGGTGCATCGACCGGCGCTTCGGCCGGGACCGAGCGGCCGCGAGAGGAGGGGGCGCGCAGGTCCTCGCTGCCACCGGCGTCGACCACGCGGCGATCATCGAACAATTCGAGCGCCTGGCCCCCCCGGGTGCGCGGATCTTCCGAATGCCGCTCAGCGGCCGGACGGCGCCCGTTTTTTGGCGCCGCGCGTGCCGGCGCGTCGAGCGCTTCCGGCGAGAGCAAGGCGGCACGTCGGGTGGGAGCGGGAGGCAGGGGCATGGGCGGTGGTACTCGCGGGGTGGTGCGCCAACAGCGCGTGGGGCGTGAAAAACGAAAAAGCCGCCTGGAGACCAGAGCGGCTTTGTTCGGGGGATGCAGTCGTGAATCTCAACGGCATGGAGCCATTATGCACATCGCGCGTGGCAGGTCCTGCGGCGCGTTGCGCTGCGCCAACGTAGGCGCAGGACGCATGGAAAAGCGCGGGGCCCGAGGCTCAGGCCGCCTTCTTGAGCGCCTTGACTTCCTTGAGCACCTCGTCGACGTGCCCCGGCACCTTCAGGCCGCGCCACTCCGCCTTCAGCACGCCGTCGGCACCGATCAGGAAGGTGCTGCGCTCGATGCCCTTGACCTTCTTGCCGTACATGATCTTGTTCTTGACCACGCCGAACATGTGGCACATCTTCTCTTCGGTGTCGGCAATGAGTTCGAAGGGCAGCTCGAGCTTGGCCTTGAATTCGTCGTGCGACTTCATGTTGTCGCGCGAGACGCCGAACACCGTGGCGCCCGCTTTCACGAAGTCCTTGTAGTGATCACGGAACTGCATCGCCTCGGTGGTGCAGCCGGGGGTGTTGTCCTTGGGGTAGAAGTACAGCACCAGCACGTGGCCCAGGTGCGAAGTGTTCGAGACCTTGATGCCGCCGGTGGCGTTGGCTTCGAATTCGGGAATGGGTTTGTTGACAACGATCGCCATGAAAATTGTTTTCTCCGCTGAGGGTTCCCGAGTAAAAACGCGGAACCGCCATGTTCGGCCGGCGCATGCCATACTGCGTTGATGCCAGGCAGGCTTTGCAAGCCTGCAAGCGCCCATGCAGCGGGTCACGCATCGAGCCGACGCCACCGGTCCGCAGCGCCCGGCGGGGCGATGCGCAGTCGGCGGGCAGTCCGGTCTGCAACCCGCTATTTTACCCCGAATCGATTGTTAACGGCCATGTGCGGGCTCTTCGATGAGCAACGCCGCGACGACATGGCGTCCCTCGCCTGCCAGGATGTTGTACGTGCGGCAGGCGGCGGCCGTGTCCATGGTCTCGACGCCGACGCCCCGGGCGACCAGGGGGGCGATCCAGGCCGGGCGTGGAAAGCGAATGCGGTCTCCGCTGCCGAAGATGACGACCTCGGCATCAAGGGCCGCCAGCTGCGCAAAGTGTTCCGCGCCCAGGTCCTCGAAGCGGCCGCAGGGCCAGTCGAAGCGCTCCTCCCGCGCACCAACCACCACGCTGCGGTCGATGCGCTCGCCGTTCACCGCCACCCAGCCGGGCCCGTGTGCCGTCACGGTCTGCACGTCGGGCCTGTCGGGTTGGAGCTTCATGGAAAGGGGGAGTGGAGCGTGCGCGCAGGGTGGCCCGCGAAGGGCGTGCACGGGGGTGAACTGTGGTCCAATTATAGGTTTCCCCTGGTACAGGCGCCCCCTCGGAGGGACTTTGAAAACGCTCAAGAAATCGGACAAGCTGGCCAATGTGCTCTACGACGTGCGCGGTCCCATCGTGGACGCGGCGCGGCAGATGGAGGACGAGGGGCAGAAGATCATCAAGCTGAACATCGGCAACATGGCGCCGTTCGGCTTCGATGCCCCCGAAGAGATCCAGCAGGACATGATCCGCAATCTGCCGGATTCGGCGGGCTACTCCGACAGCAAGGGAATCTTCGCGGCGCGCAAGGCCGTCATGCACTACACGCAGCAGCTCGGCATCGAGGGCGTGACGCTGGACGACATCTACCTGGGCAACGGCGCGAGCGAACTCATCGTCATGGCCACGAACGCGCTGCTCAACGAGGGCGACGAACTGCTGGTGCCCATGCCCGATTACCCGCTGTGGACCGCGGCGACGTCCCTGTCGGGCGGCTCGCCGGTGCACTACCGGTGCGACGAGGACAACGGCTGGCTGCCCGATCTCGAGGACATGCGCGCCAGGATCACGCCCCGCACGCGCGGCATCGTGGTCATCAACCCCAACAACCCGACCGGCGTGATCTACCCCGACGCGTTGCTCAAGGGCATCGTGCAGATCGCACGCGAGCACGGCCTGGTGCTGCTGGTCGACGAGGTCTACGACAAGGTGCTCTACGACGGCGTGAAGTTCACCGCCATGGGCAGCCTCTCGACCGACGTCCTCACGCTCACCTTCAATTCGCTGTCGAAGGCCTATCGCTCCTGCGGTTACCGCGCGGGCTGGATGGTGGTGTCGGGCCCCAAGCATGGCGCGGCCGACTACATCGAGGGCCTGAACATGCTGGCCAATCTCAAGCTCGGCTCGAACGTGCCGGGCCAATGGGCCATCCAGACGGCGCTGGGCGGCTACCAGAGCATCAACGACCTGGTCAAGGAAGGCGGCCGCCTGCGCCGCCAGCGCGACCTGGCCTACGAACTCATCACCGCCATCCCGGGCGTGACCTGCGTCAAGCCCTCGGCGGCGCTGTACATGTTCCCCAGGCTCGACCCCAAGGTCTACCCGATCGAGGACGACCGCCAGTTCTTCATGCAGGTGCTGCGCGAGACGCGCGTGATGCTGGTGCAGGGTTCAGGCTTCAACCACGCCGACAACCAGCACTTCCGCATCGTGTTCCTGCCGCACGAGGACGACCTGCGCGAGGCCATCGGCCGCATCGCGAAATTCCTCGAGCGCTACCGCACCCGCTTCGCCTGATCGATTTCCCTTGGCGGGCCGCGTGCGCCCGCCGCGTGTTTTCCCGTGACTGAAAAGACTGCATCCATGAAACCCATCCAGGTCGGCCTTCTGGGCATCGGCACCGTCGGCAGCGGCACCTTCAAGGTGTTGGCCCGCAACCAGGAAGAGATCAAGCGCCGCGCCGGCCGCGGCATCGAGATCACCATGGTCGCCGACCTGGACACCGCGCGCGCAAAGGCCGTGGTGGGCGAGGGCGTGAAGGTGGTGGGCGATGCACGCGAGGTCATTGCCAACCCCGACATCGACATCGTCATCGAGCTCATCGGCGGCTACGGCATCGCCAAGGCGCTGGTGCTCGAGGCCATTGCGGCCGGCAAGCACGTGGTCACCGCCAACAAGGCACTCCTGGCCGTGCATGGCACCGAGATCTTCGCGGCCGCCCATGCCAAGGGCGTGATGGTGGCCTTCGAGGCTGCGGTGGCCGGCGGCATCCCGATCATCAAGGCGCTGCGCGAGGGCCTCACGGCCAACAGCATCCAGTGGATCGCCGGCATCATCAACGGCACCACGAACTTCATCCTGTCCGAGATGCGCGACAAGGGCCTGGACTTCGACACGGTGCTCAAGGAAGCGCAGCGCCTGGGCTACGCCGAGGCCGACCCGACCTTCGACATCGAGGGCGTCGACGCCGCGCACAAGGCCACGCTGATGAGCGCCATCGCCTTCGGCATCCCGGTGCAGTTCGACAAGGCGCACGTCGAGGGCATCACCAAGCTCGCCTCGCAGGACATCAAGTACGCCGAGCAGTTGGGCTACCGCATCAAGCTGCTGGGCATCACCAAGCGCACGGCCAAGGGCATCGAGTTGCGCGTGCACCCCGCGCTGGTGCCGGCCAAGCGCCTGCTGGCCAATGTCGAGGGCGCGATGAACGCGGTGGTGGTGCATGGCGACGCCGTGGGCACCACGCTGTACTACGGCAAGGGCGCGGGCAGCGAGCCCACGGCCAGCGCCGTGATCGCAGACCTGGTCGACATCACGCGTCTGCACACCGCCGACGCGGCGCACCGCGTCCCGCACCTGGCCTTCCACCCCGACGCGATGAGCGACCTGCAGGTGGTGCCGATGAGCGAGGTCGTCACCAGCTACTACCTGCGCCTTCGCGTGGCCGACGAGGCCGGCGTGCTGGCCAAGGTCACGGGCCTGCTGGCCGGCGCCGGCATCAGCATCGACGCCGTGCTGCAGCGCGAGGCCGACGAGGTGGGCGGCGAAGGTTCCACCCAGACCGACCTCATCATCCTCACGCACGACACGCGCGAAGGCACCCTCGACGAGGTGCAGGCGCACCTGCAGGGCCTGCCCAGCGTGCTCGCGCCGATCGTGCGCATCCGCAAGGAGGAGCTGAAGTGAACCAGCTCCCACGTTCATCCACTCGCCTGTCGCCGCCCCTCGTGGTGGGGCGGCAGTGCCTTCGGGTCGCCGGGCGGCACTGACATGCGCTACATCTCCACCCGCGGCGATGCCACGCCCCGCCAGTTCTGCGAAATCCTGCTCGAAGGCCTGGCGCCCGACGGCGGCCTGTACCTGCCCGAGCGCTATCCCCAGGTGGATGCCGCCATGCTGGCGAAGTGGCGCGGCCTGCCGTACCACGAACTCGCCTTCGAGATCCTCTCGCTCTACATCGACGACATCCCGGCCGAGGACCTGCAGGCGCTGTGCGCGAAGACGTACACGGCAGAGGTCTTCGGCAGCGAGGACATCGTGCCGCTGCGCGAGCTGGAAGACGGTGTCTACCTCGAGGGCTTGTCCAACGGCCCCACGCTGGCGTTCAAGGACATGGCCATGCAGCTGCTGGGCAACCTGTTCGAGTACGAACTGGCCCGGCGTGGCGAAGAGCTCAACATCCTCGGCGCCACCAGCGGCGACACCGGCAGCGCGGCCGAGTACGCGATGCGCGGCAAGAAGGGCGTGCGCGTCTTCATGACCTCGCCCGACGGCCGCATGAGCCCCTTCCAGCAGGCGCAGATGTTCAGCCTGCAGGATGCCAACATCCACAACATCGCCATCGCGGGCGTGTTCGACGACTGCCAGGACATCGTCAAGGCCGTGAGCAACGACCTCGCCTTCAAGCGCCGGTACCGGATCGGCACCGTCAACTCGATCAACTGGGCGCGGCTGCTGGCGCAGGTCGTCTACTACTTTGCGGGGTACTTCCAGGCGACCGGTCCCGAAGGCGGCGAGGTGAGCTTCACCGTGCCCAGCGGCAACTTCGGCAACGTCTGCGCCGGCCACGTGGCGCGGATGATGGGCCTGCCGATCCGCAAGCTGGTGGTGGCCACGAACGAGAACGACGTGCTCGACGAGTTCTTCCGTACCGGCGTGTACCGCGTGCGCGGTGCGGCCGACACGCACGAGACGTCGAGCCCTTCGATGGACATCAGCAAGGCCAGCAACTTCGAACGCTTCGTGTACGACCTGCTGGGCCGCGATGGCGCGAAGACGCGCGCCCTGTTCCACGACCAGATCGCGAAGACCGGGCGCTTCGACCTCAAAGCCGACCCGGCCTTCGCCCATGCGGCGTCGAAGTTCGGCTTCGCCAGCGGTCGCAGCACGCATGCCGACCGCCTGGCGACCATTCGCGACACCGACAAGCGCTTCGCCGTGCTGGTCGACACCCACACGGCCGACGGCCTGAAGGTGGCGCGTGCGTATGTCGAACCGGGCGTGCCGATGGTGGTGCTGGAAACCGCGCTGCCCATCAAGTTCGCCGCCACCATCGTCGAGGCGCTGGGCCACGAGCCCGACCGCCCGAAGCAGTTCGAAGGCATCGAGTCGCTGCCCAAGCGTGTGGTCAAGCTGCCGGCGGATGCGGAGGCTGTGAAGCGCTACATCGCCGAGCACTGCGCCTGATTTT
Organism: Comamonadaceae bacterium ALPHA2B; assembly: GCA_005503065.1. Classification (GTDB taxonomy): domain Bacteria; phylum Pseudomonadota; class Gammaproteobacteria; order Burkholderiales; family Burkholderiaceae_C; genus Xenophilus. The sequence goes on along the minus strand of SCOE01000052.1, from coordinate 3,853 downwards.
TTGGATCAAATTGGCCCCCAGCGCCCGTCCCGCCTGCGCAGGCAGCTATCGAATTCATAGCAACGAATGAACGTCATCGCCTTCGCAGGCTATTCGGGTGCTGGCAAGACCACGCTGGTGGAGCGGCTGATTCCCGAGCTCAAGCGCCACGGGCTGCGCGTGTCGGTCGTCAAGCATGCGCACCACAAGTTCGACATCGACCACCCCGGCAAGGACACCTACCGTCACCGCGAGGCCGGTGCCTTCGAGGTGGTGGTCGCGTCGGACAGGCGCCTGGCGCTCATGCGCGAATTCGAGCGGCCGGCCGAGCTGAACGTGCACCACCTCATCGCCGAGCTCTACGACGGCGTGGACTGGGTGCTGGTCGAGGGCTTCAAGCACAGCGACCTGCACAAGATCGAAGTGATGCGCACCGTGCAGCCCGGCCAGAGCGCGCGCCCCGCGCTCTATCCGCTGGACGACTTCGTGTGCGCGATCGCCACCGACAGCGCTGCCAACCTGCCCGAGCCCACCGGCTTGCCGGTCTTCGACCTCGACGATGCCGCCGGCATCGCCCAGTGGCTGATGTCCAGCGGCGAGCGTTTCGACTACCGTCCCGAAATCTATGAGTGATCCTGCCGCCTCCGTCGCCCCCCGTGTCCGAGCGCCCCTGGTGGCGCTGGACGACGCCGTCGCCCGGCTTCTGGCCGAGGCGGCGCCGTTGCAGGATGTGGAGCAGGTCTCCACCTTCGAGGCCGATGGCCGCGTGTTGGCGCAGGACCTCGTTGCCGGCCTCACGGTGCCGCCGCGCGACAACAGCGCGATGGATGGCTACGCGGTGCGCCTCGCCGACTGCACCGGCGACGCCGTGCTGCCGGTGGCGCAGCGCATCCCGGCGGGCAGCGTCGGCCAGCCGTTGGCGACCGGCACGGCGGCGCGCATCTTCACCGGCGCCCAGGTGCCCGAGGGCGCCGACGCGGTCGTGATGCAGGAAGACACCGAGGCCATCGCCGGCGACGGCCTGGGCCAGGTGCGCATCCGCCCGGTGCCGCGCCCGGGCCAGAACATCCGCCGTGCGGGCGAGGACGTGGAGGCCGGCGCCACGGTGCTGGCACGCGGCGAGCGCCTGACGCCGCAGGCGCTGGGCCTGGCGGCCAGCATCGGTTTCGCAAAGCTGCCGGTCGTTCGGCGCCCGCGCGTGGCGCTGCTGTCCACCGGGGACGAACTGGTCATGCCCGGCGACGTGCCGCCCGAGCAGATGCCCCCCGGCGCCATCTACAACTCCAACCGTTTCTTCATGCGGGGGCTGCTGCAGCGCCTGGGCTGCGAGGTGCAGGACCTGGGGCTGGTGCCCGACCGGCTCGACGCGACCATCGACGCGCTGCGCGCCGCCGCCGCGCGCAACGACCTCATCATCACCACCGGTGGCGTCTCGGTGGGCGAGGAAGACCACGTGCGCGCCGCGGTGCAGGCGCTGGGCACGCTCGATCTCTGGCTGGTGGCGATGAAGCCCGGCAAGCCCTTCGCTTACGGCCGCATCGGCGACACCCACATCGCGGGACTGCCCGGCAATCCCGTCTCGAGCTTCATGACCTTCCTGCTGCTGGTGCGCCCCTTCCTGCTGGCGCTGCAGGGCGCGTCGCGCACCGCGCCGCAGGCGGTCAGCATGCGGGCCGACTTCGACTGGCCGCGCGCGGACAAGCGGCGCGAGTTCCTGCGCGTGCGTACCACGCCCGAGGGCGGCCTGGCGCTGTTTCCCAACCAGGGTTCGGGTGTGCTCACGTCGACCGTGTGGGGCGATGGCGTCGTCGACAACCCGGGTGGCCAGGCCATCGCGCGCGGCGACACGGTGCGCTTCGTTCCCTTCTCGGCCTGGCTCGCGTGATGGCGCACAAGACCATCAACGTGCGCTACTTCGCCTCGGTGCGCGAGGCGCTGGGGCGCGGCAGCGAGCCGGTCCAGACGGCTGCCGACTCGCTGGGTGCCCTGCGTGACGAACTCATTGCGCGCGGCGAGCCGTACGCCGGCGCCCTGGCGCGCGGCAAGGCCGTACGCATGGCGCTCGACCAGCTCATGAGCGGCGAGGACGCGGCCCTGGCCGAGGGTGCCGAGGTGGCCTTCTTCCCGCCCGTCACGGGCGGTTGAGCGCGCGGCACCAGGCCGGCGCCGGTCCGGTCGCCGACCCAGGCCCGGACCTCGATCCGCCGAGCACGGTCGACGCCGCCCATGCTGGCCAGCGCCGCATGCTCGCGATGTTCACGCGCGGGTGATGACCTGCCCGGCGCGCGCCCCGGTGTGCGCGCCGGCCTGCCAGCTGAGCCGACCGTTGACGAACACGGCGTCGATGCCCTCGGCGGGCCGGGTGGGGTCGGCGTAGTCGGCTGCGTCGCGGATGGTGGCCGCGTCGAACACCACGATGTCCGCATGCTTTCCCGGCGCCAGCGTGCCGCGGTCCTCGAGGCCGAAGTTGCGCGCCGTCAGGCCACTCATCTTCCACACCGCCGTCTCCAGCGGGAACAGGCCCACGTCGCGGCTGTAGTGCCCCAGCACCCGCGGGAAGGTGCCCCACAGGCGCGGATGCGGCTTGCTGCCCACCGGAATGCCGTCGGAGCCGATCATCGTGTCCTCGAAGGCCAGGATGCGCTGCACGTCACCCTCGTCCATCAGGAAGTAGATGGCGCTGCCGGGCTGCAGGCGCCGCGCGGCCTCGGCGCGGTCCACGCCCCAGTCGCGCGCGATGTCGTCCAGCTCGCGGCCGGCGCATTCGGGATGCGGCAGGCTTTCCGCGATCAGCGCCCGGCCCTCGAGCATGCCGCGGTCGGCCCGGATCATGGTGGAGCCGGCCGTGTAGGGGTAGCAGTCCAGGCAGACGCGCTGGCGCTGCATGGTCTCGCGGATGAAGGGCAGCGTCACCTGCGACTTGCCGAAATTGGGCCGGTTCTGCACCTTGTGGTGCGAGACGACCACCGGCACATCCAGCTCGCGGCCGATGCGAAAGGTTTCTTCCAGTGCCTGCATCACCTGGTCGGACTCGTCCCGCATGTGCGTCACGTACAGCGCCTGGCGTGCCGTGAGCGGCCGGCAGACCTCGATGATTTCCTCGGTGGTGGCCTTCACCGCCGGCGGGTAGAAAGTACCGGTGGACAGGCCGATGGCACCGGCCTCCATCGCCTCCTCCACCAGGGCCTGCATGGCGGCGATCTCCTGTGGGGTGGCCTCGCGGTCCAGCTCGGACATGGTCACGGCGCGCAGCGTGGAATGGCCGACCATGGCCGCCACGTTGAGCGTGGCGGGCTGCTGGCGCAGGGCGTCCAGGTAGTCCGCGAAGCGGGTGAAGCGCTCGTTGGCCGGCACGTCGATCAGGTTCAGCGGCATGGGCAGGTCCATGTCCGGGCGCAGCGGCGCGGCGCTGATGCCGCAGTTGCCCGCGATCACCGTGGTCACGCCCTGCGAGACCTTGAAGGGCATCAAGGGCTGCGACAGCAGGGCCTGGTCGTCGTGCGTGTGCGAGTCGATGAAGCCCGGCGCGACGATGCGGCCGCGGGCGTCGATCTCCTGGCCCGCGCTGTGGCCTGTCAGGTCGCCGATGGCGCTGATGCGGCCGTCCTGCACCGCCACGTCGGCCAGAAAGCGCGGTGCGCGGGTGCCGTCGATGACGGTGCCGCCTCGGATGAGCAGGTCGTGGCGCAGGGAAACGGAAGCTTCGGTCATGGCGTGGGCGGGGGGAGGGACGGCGTCGGGTTCAGCGGAAGTGGCAGGCCACCAGGTGTTCGGCATCACCGTCGCCGCGTGGGGCGAGGGGCGGCGATTGCTCGGCGCACAGCGGCTGCGCCAGCGGGCAGCGGGTGTGGAAGCGACAGCCGCTGGGTGGGTT
>SCOE01000051.1 GCA_005503065.1 Comamonadaceae bacterium ALPHA2B | reverse complement strand
GGGCGGGGGTGGCGCAGCCCACCAGCAGCAGCGGCACGGCCAGTGCCACGGCGGAGGATCTGCGAGCGATCGGATGCAGCATGGTGTGGGGAGAGGGGCTCAGGCGGAGCGCGGCAGTTCGATGCGGAAACGTGCACCGGGGCCATCGGACGCGCTGTTGTGCAGCAATTCGATCCGGCCGCCATGGGCTGCAATGTACTCCTGCACGATGGACAAGCCGATGCCAGTGCCTTTCACGGCGTGTTCGGGCTGGCGCTCGCCGCGGAAGAAGGGCTCGAAGATGCGGCTGCGGTCCTCGGCGGCGATGCCTGGGCCTGCGTCTGCCACCTCGATGATGGCCAGGTCGGCCGTGCTGGAGACGGTGAACTGGATCGTGCCGCCACGCGCCGAGAAGCGGATCGCATTCGACAGCAGGTTGGCCATCACCGTGCCGATCTTCACGGGATCCACCACCACCGAGATCGGTTCGCCTTCGGCGCGCACCGTCAGGCCCTGCGCCTGCCACTGCAGGCGCTGCGCCTCGATCTGCTGCTCGATCAGCGGCAGCAGCGGCGTGCGCTGGCGGCTCAGCTGCCGCGCTTCGAAGGCGGCGGCGTTGAAGCGCAGCAGCGCCTCGATCTGCCCCTGCAGCGCCAGCGTGTTCTGGTTCAGGATCTGCGCCACCTCGCGCTGCGCGGGCGTCAGGGCACCCGTCACGCCGTCCTCCAGCAGCGACACGCCCTCGCGCAGTGCGGCCAGCGGCGTCTTGAGCTCATGCGAGACGTGCCGCAGGAAGCGTGCCTTGTCGGCGTCCAGTTCCATCAGCCGCAGGCGCAGCCAGTCCAGCTCCTGCGACACGCGCCGCACGTCGGCCGGGCCGCGGATGTCGATGGGTTCTTCGAGCCGGTTCTCGCCCAGGCCGTGGATCGCTCGTTCGAGCCGCTTGAAGGGCCGCGCGAGCCAGATGCCGAAGGCCAGCGCCATCGCGATCGCCAGCCCGCTGGCCGCGATCACCTGCTGCATCAGGCGGCGCCGTGCGCGCTCCAGCCGCTCGGCCAGGGCATTGTTCTGCGTCTCGATGAGGAACTGCGCCTGCTGCGCGATCTGGGTGTTGAGGGTGTCCAGTTCGCGGAACTGGATCGCCATGGAGCCCTCGCGCGACAGGGCGGTGTCCTGCGGCCCGTTCATCAGGCTTTCGATGACCCCCAGCTGCGTGCGCCACTGCTCGGCCGATTGCTGCAGCAGCCCGTTGTCGACCAGCCGCTGCACCACGGCCTGCGCATCGCGCGCCGCGTCGTTGAAACGGCGGCGCAGTACGGCGTCGTTGAGCACCAGCGACTGGCGGCCCGAGCGCTCCATGGCTGCGCTGCGCTCGGCCAGCGTCTGTGCCGCACCCGACAGCTGCAGCGCACTGCGCGCGGCGTCGCGGCTCTGCACGATCAGCTTGTCGTACTGCGACATGGCGCGCAACACCACGCCCAGCAGCAGCGCGGTGATGAGCAGGAAGGCGAAGAGCAGCAGTTGCTGGAAGGAACCGCGCGCGCGGTGACGGGTGGGCATCAGGAGCGGTCTTCTGCGGTCGGCTGTCCGTATCTCATGCCACCTCGCCCCGCAGCGTATGCGACAGCGAGCGGGTGATCCTCACGTCCACCATCTGCCCGACCAGCTGCGCAGGCGCCTCGAAGTTGACGACGCGGAAGCAGTCGGTCCGGCCCATCATCTCGGCGGCGTTCTTCTTCGATGGCCCCTCGACCAGGACGCGCTGCGTGGTGCCCACCAATGCATCCGACAGGCGGCGCACGTTGTCGTCGATGGTCTTCTGCAGGTGCTGCAGGCGCCTGAGCTTCACCTCGTGCGGCGTGTCGTCGTGCAGCTGGGCGGCCGGCGTGCCGGGGCGCGGGCTGAAGATGAAACTGAAGCTGGCGTCGAAGCCGACGTCCTCGATGAGCTTCATCATCCGTGCGAAGTCCTCGTCGGTCTCGCCCGGAAAGCCGACGATGAAGTCGCTCGACAGTGCGAGCTGCGGTCGGATCGCGCGCAGCTTGCGGATCGTGCTCTTGTATTCCATGGCGGTGTAGCCACGCTTCATCGCCATCAGGATGCGGTCGCTGCCATGCTGCACCGGCAGGTGCAGGTGGCTCACCAGCTGCGGCACTTTCGCGTACGCCTCGATCAGCCTCGGCGTGAATTCGTTCGGATGGCTCGTGGTGTAGCGGATGCGCTCGATGCCGGGAATCTCGGCGATGTACTCGATGAGCAGCGCGAAGTCGGCGATCTCGGCCGTGTCACCCATCCGGCCACGGTAGGCGTTCACGTTCTGTCCCAGCAGCGTGATCTCGCGCACGCCCTGGTCGGCCAGGCCCGCCACCTCCACCAGCACGTCGTCGAGGGGGCGATTCACCTCTTCGCCGCGGGTATAGGGCACCACGCAGTAGCTGCAGTATTTGGAGCAGCCCTCCATGATCGACACGTAGGCCGTCGCACCCTCGACGCGCGCTGGCGGCAGGTGGTCGAACTTCTCGATTTCGGGAAAGGAGATGTCCACCTGCGGGCGCTTCTCGGCCTCGCGCCGCGCCAGCATCTCGGGCAGGCGGTGCAGCGTCTGCGGACCGAACACCACGTCCACGTAGGGCGCGCGCTGGATGATGGCGTCGCCCTCCTGGCTGGCGACGCAGCCGCCGACGCCGATCTTCACGCCCTTGGCCTTCAGGTGCTGGACGCGGCCGAGGTCGGAGAAAACCTTTTCCTGCGCCTTCTCGCGCACCGAGCAGGTGTTGAAGAGGATCAGGTCGGCTTCCTCCACATCCTGCGTGGGCGTGTAGCCCTCGGCGGCGGCGAGCAGGTCGGCCATCTTGTCCGAGTCGTACTCGTTCATCTGGCAGCCGAAGGTCTTGATGAAGACCTTGCGGGAAGGGGTGGAGGTGGTCATGGTGCAACTCCCGTTGCTATGGAATCAATAGCTGCTCGCGCCCGTACGGCGGGCGCTGCGGCCACTTTTGGCTTGAAGAAAACGGAATGGAGCGGCTCAGCGCGCCTCGTTCTCGGCGGCGGAGACGAAGGGCCAGAAGTTCAGGAACGGCTTGTTCAGCTGCGCGCGCTCGGCGCTGGCTTCGGTGGGCGTGAGGATCCACACGTCGCTCACCATCCCGGCCGCATCGCGGCGGTAATTCACCGCCAGGTACTGGCCGGTGAGGGTGGCCGGCTGGACGATCATGTTCTGCGTGTTGCGGATGCGCGCGCCGGGCGCGAGCCGTTCGGCGATGCCGTCGAGCTGCATCTCGGGGAAGCCGGTGATCACCATCTTCCCGCGCAGCGTGTTGATCGGGAAGTTGCGGCCGCCCAGGGCCGCCTCGTTCTGCGTCTGCGGGATCGGGTTCTGGGCCCAGGCGTTCAAGCCAAAAAGGCCTGAAGCGCCCGCCAGCAGTGCGTGAGCAGCTATGGTTTTGAGAGCGATCGGGAAGGTGGGGCAGCGGTTCATGGGGTTCATCCAGAGGCTGGCAGCGGATTCTATCGGCGCGCCTGCCGACCCGGACGCGTTGTCCCGCCGACACAGGGCCGAGGCCGCAGGGCCATGCCCACCGTCCGGATCTCCCGAAAGGCCGCGTGTGCGGCCCAGCTCAGCAGACCGCGTCGCTGCGGTCGATGTGCACCTGCTGCAGGGTCGCGCCACCCGGCTTGATGTCGCTCGCGCCGGCACGGATTGCGAGCGCGGCACTTGACGGCGCCTTGGACTTGGCGACCTGCATCACCCATTCGCGGGTCTCGGCCACGTACAGCCGCTGGCCTTCCACGGTGATGAAGGTGTGGTCCATCTGCGGATAGAACCGGTACTCCATCTTCTGCATGAAGGGTTCCTGCGCGTAGATGCCCCACTGGTCGCGGCCCTTGTCGCGAACGTGGATCGTGCCCGAGTAGATGAACAGAACGGCCACCTGGCGTTCCGCCATCGTCGTCATCGCGCGGCGAAAGCGCGCGTGGATCAGTTCAGGCGGATCAGGAACGAACAGCTGCGGCGCACTGCGCATGCCGCCCGTTCCGGTCTTCAGCTTGCGTTTCAGCCAACGCAGCGTCTTGCCGAGCATGGCCGGGTTGGTCGGAAAGGCCAGCGCGCGGTGCAGGTCTCGGGCACGCAGCGTGCCGGCGCTCGGGAAGGCGTAGCCGTCCATCATCAGCAAGCCAACGACGCGCGGGTCCTGCTCGGCCACCGCCATGCCGCTGGCCGCGCCCGAGCACAGGCCAATCACCAGGAAGCGGCGGATACCGTGCGTGGTTTCCATGAAATTCATGGCCGCCTTCAGGTCCAGCACTGCCTGAGCCTCGAAGCTTTCGGCCCCCGCAGGTGCACCGCTGTCGCCAAGACCGGCGAGGTCGAAGCGGATGCTGCTCACGCCGTCGGCGGCCAGGGCGCGCGCCAGCTTGACGTTGACGCGTCGCGGGCCGATGCGGTGATAAGCCCCCATGTTGAACATGATGCAGGCCACGGGGAGGGCGGGCACGCTGTCAGGCGTGGTGACCACCCCCATCAACCGGCTCTCGGGACCGAACAGAACGGGAAATTCCTTCATTTGGGAGCCTGCCTTTCGCATGCAACTGCCGGGGGGGCACCACGGCCATCCCGCTTGCCTGCCCGCCCCGAAAGGGCGGTCGGCGGCCTGCGGTCTGTCCGCTCGCCCAACAAGGGTCGGAGGGATCGTTTCATCTCATTCACACAGTTCCGCGAGAAGCCGCTGCACGGCTTCGGCCGGAACCATCGCGCTGCGCGGGTTGGGATCCGCAGTCCAGTCGAGCGTGTGCGTGAAAGGCGCGAACTGAACCGGCAGTTCACGGGCCGCTTGCGCGTCGGCCCATTGGCGCACCGGGGCGTCGTCGGGATCGGCAAGCACCATCGTGTCGTGGCGCGCCGAGACTCGAAGGTTCACGGCGTTCAGCGCCGTCAACTGGCGGCACAGTTCCGGCGACAGTTCGGTGCCCAGCAACTCCGCGGGGCCCGCATTGCTCCGGGCAGCCAGCTGCTTGCCCGCCCGTGGATCCGGCACGCAATAGGAGCGCGCCACGGCGTCCACGTGGGCGATGCGCAGTTCTGCCAGGTAGGCCGTGCCGTCGATCACCGGGTCCCACGCCAGCACCCGCGTCGGCGTGCTGTTTCCGCCATTGGCTGCCATCAGTGCGAGAGTCGCACCCAGCCGCGCACCGACCCACACGATGGGCCTGCCGGGAGCCAGCCGGCGCAACTCGTCGTGTGCGGCGCCGACGTCCTCGGCCCAGCCATCCAGTTCACCATCGAGGTCTTCGCCGAGCGAATCGCCGCAGCCGTAGTAGTCGAAGCGCAGGGCGGGATGACCGGCTCGTGCCAGGCGGTCGCACAGGATGCGGAAGAAGCGCTGCGAGCGCAGCAACTCATGACCGAAGGGCAGGCAGATCAGTACCGCCGCGCCGCTGGCAGGCGAGGGCCCGGCTGGATGGAAGATCCCCATCATGCGTCGGGTCGGAGCACCAAACAGGAAGGGGCTCATGCGTCGAATTTCTCTCGTTGTTCTTGGCCGATCGGCTCCACTGCTGCACGACGTGCCAGTGCGCCCACGGCGCCCGAAGGAAGCGCCAGCGACCTCAGGTCCAGCGCGGCCTGCTCACCGGCTGCCGTTTCGACAAGCACGCGGCGATTGTCGCAGCCGGTGCCCACGTCGATGGTCGGGAGATCCACCAGCAGCCCGTTGCCCAGTGCCTTGACCACGGCCTCCTTGCGCGTCCAGCAGCGCAGAAACGCCAGCTCGCGCAAGGCGGAGGGAGTGCTCGCCCACTGCGCATGCTCGCTGCTGCTGAAGACCATCTGCGCCAGCTCGGCCATTTCAGGGACCGTGCGCAGGACTTCGACGTCCACGCCCACCTCGGCATCCGTCGATATCGCGACCAGCGCGCGCGCGCCGCTGTGGCTGAGGTTGAAGTGCAGGCGACGGGCGTGACGCAGGCGGGGCTTGCCCCACGGGCCGAGGTCGAACTCGGTGTCCTGGCGATGCTGATCGGGCAGCGCCGCGTCGAGCAGCATGTGCAGCGCCGCGTGGGCACGCAGATAGCGCTGGCGGTCCGGTTCGAAGACGAAGCGTTGCGCGCGCGCGTGTTCCGAAGCGGACAGCAGGCACAGGCCTTCGGGCCGTGCGTCCCGTTCGAGGTCGACCTGCCACAACCGCACATCGGGCCATGGGCTTGGAAGGCTGGAGCAGGCGTCCATCGGCTCGCCAATCAGGAACGTCGGTTCATGCCGCGTGGGCGACGGTCGCCGGATCGAAGCAGGCGTGCCTGGCATGCGCCATGCGAGCAAGCCCCGTGCACGAAGGCAGCAGGAGCCTGAGGTGTGAGCGACGGCTGGCAGCGGCATCGGGTCGGGACGTCCGTGCTACTCGGTGGCATTGTCGGTCGCCTCCGCCCGGGCACTCCTGCGCCCCCAGCCGCCGAACACCCTGCTCAGCAGTCCGCGTGGTGCCGGTGGCGGCTTCGGCGCCGGCGCCGGCTCGGCGACGGGACGTTGCAACGCCAGCTGTCCCAGGCTCTCGAACACATAACGCTGCGGCTTGACCGCTGCACCCGTCAAGGCCTGGACGCGCTGGATCACGCGCATCACGAGCAGCGAGTCGCCACCGAGATCGAAGAAGTTGTCGGACGCGCGAATCTCGTGGATGTTCAGGTGCAGCGCCTCGGCCCAGATTTGCGCCAGCGTCGCCTGCTCGGGGGACAACAGCGGCTCGGACGCGGGCATGCCGGCCCCCACCGATCCTGCGGACACATCGTCCGCGGTGCCGGGCTGCGGCGCCGGGAGGGCCTTGCGATCGATCTTGCCGTTGGGCAGCAGCGGCAGCGCCGGCAGGACGACGATATGTTGCGGCAACATGTAGTGCGGCAGCGAGGCCCGCAGCTGTTCGCGCACCGACGCCCGGTCCACCGTGCTGCCGGGCGTCAGGGCCAGATAGGCCACCAAGCGCACGTCCCCGGGCACGTCCTCACGCGCGAGGACGACACTGCTCGACACGCCGGGCACTTCGTCGCAGCGCGCCTCGATCTCGCCAAGCTCGATGCGGTAACCGCGAACCTTGACCTGGAAATCGAAGCGGCCCATGTGCTCCAGCAGGCCATCGTTGCGCCACCGGCCGCGGTCTCCCGTGCGGTACAGCCGGGTCGGAACGCCGTCGATGTCGACCGTGACGAAACGCTCGGCCGTCAGTTCCGGGCGGTGAAGGTAGCCGATGGCGACACCGGCGCCGCCGATGCAGATTTCGCCCGGCACCCCCACCGGCAACTGCTGAAGATGCTCGTCGAGAATCCAGACCGTGGTGTTGTCGATCGGCTGCCCGATCGAAACGCCCACGCTGTCCACGCGTGCCGCATCCACCAGCCACAGCGTGGACCAGACGGTGGTTTCCGTCGGGCCGTACATGTTCCATACCTGGGCCGCCTTGGCCGTCATCGCCCGGGCAAGGTCGGGCGGCAGGCCCTCGCCGCCAACCAGGGCCTTGAACCCCGGGCGCGGCTGCCAGCCGCTGTCGAGGAGAACGCGCCACATGCTGGGCACGGCCTGCATCACCGTGGCGCCGCTGTCGGCCAGCAAGGCGAGAAGGGCGTCGGCCTGCAGCACAGTGTCGCGGCGGGCGATGATCACTTCCGCACCAACGGCCAGCGGCAGCAGCAGTTCGAGCACGGCGATGTCGAATGACAGCGTGGTCACGGCCAGCAGCCGGTCCGAGGACGCGATGCCCGGCCGCGATTGCATGCTCTGGAGGAAGTTCGCGACCGCGCCGTGCGGAACGACGATGCCCTTCGGCTTGCCCGTCGAGCCGGAGGTGTAGATCACATAGGCCGGGTCCTCGGCGCGCGGGTCGTCGGCGCCGGGCTCCAGGGGCTGTGCGGGCTGCGATGTCCAGGAATCGTCACGGTCGAGCTCGAACACGCGTGCCTGCGCGTCGCCGCACCAGGAACGTGGCGCCGTCGGGACCGACGAACTCGTCAGCAGCAACGCCAGACCGGCGTCTTCGGCGTAGTAGGCCAGCCGGGCAGCCGGGAAGTCGGGATCGAGCGGCACGTACGCGGCTCCCGCCTTGAGCACCGCCATCAGCGCCACCAGCATGTCCGGCTCACGCTGCAGGCAGATGCCCACCAGGTGGCCGCGTTTCACGCCGCGCAGGCGCAGTGCGTGCGCCAGCCGATTCGAGCGTGCATCGAGTTCCCCGTAGCTCATGCGCTGGTCGTCCAGGCGCAACGCCGTGCGGTGCGGCTCGCGCGCGGCCTGGGCCGTGAACGCCGCGTGCATGAGCGACGGCCCGCGCATCGGCGTGGCCGGCGGCTGCAGGGCGCGCAGTTCGGCCATGGCATCGGCGGGAATCAGGCTGAGCTGGCCGAGCGGCCGCGCCGCGTCGGCGGCGATGCCACGCAGCAGGCTCTCGTACATGCCCATCCAGCGGCGCACCGTTTCGCGCTCGAACAGCCTGTCGTTGTAGTAGCACTCCAGTGTTGCCTGCTTGCCGGACAGCGCGACGTCCAGGCTCAGATCGAAGAGATCGTACCGGCGCGGCTGCAGGGACACCTCGGCCTGGAGAAGCTCGTCAGAGAGCAGCCGCGGATCCAGCCGGGGACTGACGTTGAACATCACGGCCGCCAGTGGCGGCCGCCCGTCGGAGCGGGGAAGTCGCAGGGCGTTGATCAGGTTGTTGAAGCTGCACAGCGTGTGCTCCCGTGCATCCATCACCGATTCGCCGGTGGAGCGCAGCATTCCGCTGGCGCCGGACTCGAGATCGGCACGGAGGCGGACCGGCAGCAGGTTGGCGCAATGCCCCACGAGCCCTGAGAAGCCTTCCTCCAACTGCCCCGCCATCGGGAAGCCGACGACCACCTCCTCGTTTCCGCCGAGTCGCGCCAGCAGCGTGGCGAAGGCGCCCAGCAGGAGCGTGAACAGCGTCACCTGCTCGCCCGCCGCGCGTCGGCGCAGGGCAGGCATGAGCGATGCGTCGATCGGAATGTCCATGCGGCGAGCACTGAAGCTGCGCATGCCCTGTGGGCGCGGATGATCGGTCGGGAGATCCAGCACGGGCACCGTACCTGCCAGCCGCGATATCCAGTGATCGCGGTCGACGCGTTCGCGCTCGCGGATCTCCGGGCGGTCGAGCCAGCCGACGTAATCGCGGTACTGGATGGCCGGCTCCAGCGCGCTGGGAACGTTGCCCACCCGCGCACGGTAGAGCGCGAGCAGTTCGCGTATCAACGTCGCCAGCGACCAGCCGTCGCAGATGATGTGGTGTGCCGTCAGGATGAACTCGTGGCGCGTTGCCCCCAGGCGGACAAGCCAGGCTCGCACCAGGGGGCCACGGGCGAGGTCGAAGGGCTGCGTGACCTCGCGCTCGTGCAGGTTGGCCAGCTGCAGGTCGGCATCGGCCACCGCGTCGAGGTCCAGCCACTGCATCTCGTGGTGCTCGCCGGCTTCGTCGATGCGGGTCGCACCGTCTTCCGGACTGAAGGTGGCGCGCAAGGATTCATGGCGCGCGACCAGATCGCGGAAGGCCGCCGCCAGGGCCTCGGCGTCCAGGGCCCCCTCCAGCTTCAGCGACAGGCTCAGGTTGTACGCCAGCGACGCCTCCTCGCCGAGCTGGCATGCCAGCCAGAGTTCCCGCTGCGCTTCGCTGGTCGTCGGCACGCCCTGCGCGGCGGGCGAGCTCCATTCAGCGGGGCCACTCTTGGGATCGAACATTTCTAGCGCTTTCAGGTATCAATCGGGGCGTTTTCAGGGGGGGGGTGGCGGCACCGAGGGGCCGCCATCGCGATGGTGCGCTAGTGCGTCGCCAGCGCAGCAGCGGGTTCTTCCGGTCGGACCGCGGCATCGGCCGCCATCTGCCTGAGCTGGGCTTCATAGGCGGACTGGACCGCCGCCAGGGGGGCGCCGTAAACGCTGCCACCCCGGCTGGTGCAGCTGATCACCAGTCGATCGTCGTACTCGAGCACCTCGAAGGTGGCATCGAAGGATTCCCGGGCACGATCGTTGAACTGGTAGTCCGACTGCAGGCCGTGGAACGTGTGCGATGCCGTCTTCAGCCGCTTGGTGTGCACGAAGGCGAGCCCTGCCAGCTCGGCCTCGGGCGAATACTGGTTCTCGTAGGCGGCGAGCAGCTTCTTCTGGACGAAGTGCAGCAACTCCTGCAAGGGCGCTGGGGCCGCCGGCTCCAGCACGATGGGCAGGACATGCGTGCACGCGCCGACGAGGCGGGGCATGTTGTAGGAAGACTGGCCGGCGAAGGGTGTCGCCACGACGAGCGACTCGCCATTGCCTGCCTGGCGCCGCAACACTGCGCACAGGGTGCCGAACAGCGTGGTGTAGAGGCTGAGCTGGCGCTGGTTGCTGGCCTGCTTGAGCGAGGACAGCTGCGAACCGTCGATGTGGAAGGTCATGCGCTGCAACTCGGCCGTGGCGGCACGCGGGAACGGCCGCGCGGCCTTCCCCAGCTCCGTCTGCCAGTAGGCGCGGCGTGCGCTGGCCTCCGCATCGAGCTTCGTGAGCATGGTCACGTACTCGCGGAACTGCTCTGCCGCGGAGGCGGGGGCCGCCCCGGTGGCACCCGCGCGGCGGCCGTAGGCCTGCGCGAGTTCCTCGATGAGCACGTCCAGCGACCAGCGGTCGCACACGGCAGCGTGCGTGGTCATCACCACGGTGTGTGTGCGTTCATTGGCGCTGAGCACCGCGACCCGCAGCAGCGGTGCGCGCGAGAGGTCGAGGGGCTGCTGCATTTCCTGCGCGATCCAGCCGGGAATCGCCGCCGGCTGCATCGTCAGCCATCGGATCGCCGGCTGTCCGGCCAGGGCGGGTACGACGCGCATCGATTGGCCGTCAGCCGAGAACTGGGCGCGCAGGGTGTCGTGGGTCGACACGAGCTCACCCACGGCCGCCTCCAGGGCAGCCTTGTCCAGCGGGCCGTTCAGGCTGATGCTGACCGACTCCAGGTGGGCGAGCGCCTGCTGCGCATCCTTTCGCTCGGCGTTCAGCAGGGCGCGCTGGGCAGGCGTCGTGGCGATGCTGTCCGCGACGGTGGTGGCGCTCGCCGTCGTGGTCGTCATGTCAGGGGCCGCCGCCGGTTCCGCGCGCGGCGACCGTTGGGCCGCCACATGCGCCGAAAGCTTTTCTATCGAAGACAGGTCGTTCAGCAACTGGCGGAAACTGATGACCACCCCGAATCGCTCCTTCACGAGGTAGATGATCGGCGTCAGCAGAAGGCTGTCGAGCCCCAGCTCCAGGAAGCTTGCGTCGACCGGGGCCTCCTGCATGTCCTCGCCGGACACTTCCTCGAGGATGGCGCGCAGTTGGCGAGTGATGCCGTCGAGCTGCGCATCGGAACTGCTTGGGGTCGGCTCGTCCTGGGCGGGAGCGAGCAATTCGTTGACTGGGGCTGCAGCGGCCACCGTGCGCTCGGTTCGGGCCGGCTCGACCCAATGGCGCTTGCGCTCGAAAGGGTATGTCGGCAGCACGGCCCGGCGCGCCCCGGTGTCGCGGAAGTAGGCCTCCCAGTCGAGTTCCACCTGGTGCTGCCACAGCTGGCCGATCGCAGTGGCCATGCTGCGGCATTCCGCATGGTCCTCGCTCGTGTCCGACAGGGAAGGAATGGCGAACTGGCTCGCCTTGTGGAGCGTCTGGGCGGCAGCCAGGGAGGACATGGTGGCGCGCGGACCCAGCTCGAGCGCGATGCGCCGTTCTTCGGTCCACAGCGTCCGGATGGCCTCCGAGAAGCGAACGGGCCGCATGATATGGCCGGCCCAATAGTCGGGATCGGTGGCTTGCGCGCCGGTCAGCAAGCTGCCGGTCACGGTGGAGATGATGGGAATCGAGGGCGCGGACAGAGCGACGGACTTCACCTCGCTCAGGAACGCCGGCATGGCGGCCTCCATCATCCAGGAATGGAAGGCGTGCGAGGTGTGCAGCAGCTGGGAACGCACGCCCAGCGTGTCCAGCTTCTGCTGGAACCGGGCGACGTCATGCTCCGGGCCGGCGACCACGCACAGCGTCGGGCTGTTGATGGCTGCGATCGAAAGCCCTTCCTCGCCTTGGAGCGCCGCCTGCAGGGCCTCTTGAGAGAGGCGCACCGAAAGCATCTTGCCCCGCTCCTGGCTGCCCATGAGGCGGCCGCGGGCGGCGATCAGCCGGGCCCCGTCTTCCAGGCTGAACACGCCAGCGAGCACGGCGCAGACGTATTCGCCGACGCTGTGGCCCACGAGCACCGAGGGCTTGACGCCCCAATCCGTCCACAGCATCGCCAGCGCATAGCCCAGGCTGAACATGGCCGGTTGGGTGATGTGGGTCGAATTGAGCAGCGCCAGGCGTTCCTCGCGCGTGTCGGTTGCAGCGCCGATGCCCAGCACCAGGTGGCGCAGGTCCAGTCCCAGATGCGGCTCGAGCAATTCGGCACAGCGGTCGAAGGCGGCGCGGAACACCGGCTCCACTTGGTACAGGTCACGCCCCATGTCCAGGTATTGCGCGCCCTGCCCCGGAAAGACGTAAGCCACCTCGGGTCGCTGCGCGTCGGTGGCCTTGCGCATCGGGGCCAGATCCTGGAACCCGGACGCCGGCCGTGTGGCGTCCAGCAAGGTGAAGCTGCGCTGCTTCAGGCGTTTGCGACCTGCTGCGAGGGTGAACGCCATGTCCGCCGGATGCGCAGCGCCTTCGGCGGCAGCGGCAACTTCCATGCGGCTTGCCAGGGCCTTGAGGGCCGACTCGCTGTTGGCCGAAAGCAGAACGGGATAGAACGGCCGTTCGTGCAGGCGTTCCGGCTCCGTCCGGACAGGCGCTTCTTCCATCACCACGTGCGCGTTGGTGCCGCAGAACCCGAAGGAACTGACGCCCGCCCGGCGGGGCTGGCCCTGGGTGTCCCAGTCCATCGCCCTGGTCGTGATGTAGAACGGGCTGTTCTCGATATCGATGTTGGGGTTGATCGACGTGAAGTTGGCCAGGGGCGGGATCGTGCGGTGCGTCATCGCCAGGGCGGTCTTGATGACGCCCACTGCCCCGGCGGCCGTGGTCGGGTGCCCGAGGTTGCCCTTGACCGATCCGAGCGCACAGTGGTTGCGTTCGCTGCCGGCGAATTCGAAGATGTTGCGCAACGCCTGGAATTCGATCGGATCGCCCACCGGCGTGGCCGTGCCGTGGGCTTCCATGTAGGTGATCGAGGCGGGGCTCACGCCTGCGCGCGCCTGCGCCAGCGCCATGACCTCCATCTGGCCCTTCACGCTCGGCGCGAGGTAGCTCTTCTTGTTGTAGCCGTCGTGGTTGACGGCCGACCCGCGGATGAGGGCATGCACGGTGTCGCCGTCCTCGATGGCGTCGGACAGCCGCTTGAGCACCAGAACCCCCGCGCCGTCCGAGAACATGGTGCCGCTGGCGTCGCTGGAGAAGGGGCGGCAGTGGCCGTCTCCGGTGAAGATGCCCGAAGGCTCGTGGATCTGGCCGCTCATCTGCGGTGTGCGCAGCTCGATCGCGCCGGCCAGGGCGACGTCGCACTGGCGGCTCAGAAGGCTTTGCACCGCGCTGTCGATGCACACGAGCCCGGTCGAGCAGGCCGTGTGCACGCTCAGGCTGGGGCCGGTGAGGTTGAGCTTGTGCGACACGAGGGTCGCGACGTGGTCCTTCTCGCGCCCGATCTCCGCCTGGACCTCGCCCACCATGTGGAGAAACTCGGGACGGGTCGATACGTTGTGAAAATAGTAGAAGTTGTTGCCCATGCCGGCATAGACGCCGATCAATCCGTCGAAGCGGTCAGGGTCGCAGCCGGCGCGCTCGAGGGCTTCCCATGCGAGTTCCAGGAACACGCGCTGCTGGGGGTCCATCGCTGCGGCATCGTTGGGGCTGATCCCGAACAACTGGGCATCGAACATCTCGGGGTCGCGAATCATGCCGCGGACCCGAACATAGCCAGGGTGGTTGCGCACGTCCTCTTCCACCGCCGGATCGTCCTGTTCGGGCGTGAAGCGGGTGACGGTCTCGCGCCCCTCGGACAGGATCGTCCAGAGATCCTCCACCGTATCCGCACCCGGGAACCGGCCCGCCATCCCGACGATGGCGATGGCCTCGGCCTGCTCGCTGGACACTGCCGCGCGACGGCGCCTGGAAGCCAGGCCCTGATGGAGCTTGCGCAGGTAGTTCTTGTCGTCCTGGTGGCGCAGCAGCGCATTGATGCTCGGATGCTCGAACACCTCGCCCACGCTCAGGCGGATGCCGGCCTGGCGCGACACGGTGGCCGCGATGTAGTTGGCCTGCAACGAATCGATGCCGAGGTCGAACAGGTTGGCGTCGGCGTCGACGGTGGCCGTCTTCAGGAGCCGCGCCACCGTCGTTGTCAGGGCCGTGCGCAGGTCTCCCGCCACCGCTGCTTCGTCGTCGGATGCATCCTCGACCTCGAAGGCCGCCAGCCGCTTCTTGTCCACCTTGCCGTTCGGCGTGAGCGGCAGCGTGTCGAGCACGACGATGCGTGTGGGGACCATGTAGTCGGGCAAGCGCGACGAGAGGAACGCCTTGATCACACGCAGGTCGGCCGGGCCGGCTTCGCTGGCCACGACATAGGCCACCAGCTGGTTTTCGCCGAGGGTGTCCTGGTGGGCGATCACCGCGCCCTGCTCGACCCCCGGGGCGTCGAGCAGGTGCTGTTGCACATCGTTCAATTCCACGCGGAAGCCGCGAATCTTCACCTGCTCGTCGATGCGGCCGAGGATGTAGAGGAGGCCGTCTTCCTTCAGCATGGCGAGATCGCCCGTGCGGTAGAGCCTCGCATCTGCCTCGGCGGAGAACGGGTCCGGAACGAAGCGGGCGATCGTCAACGCCTCCTGCGTGTAGCCCAGCGTGACGCCCGCGCCACCGATGTAGAGCTCACCGGTCTGCCCTGCCGGCAGCGGTTGCCGGGCTTCATCCAGCACGTGCACCGTGGTCTCGAGGATCGGCCGGCCAACGGAAATCGGCGCGCTGGGATCCTCGATGCGGCAGCAGGTCGACCACACCGTGGTTTCGGTCGGCCCGTACATGTTCCACAGTTCGGCGACGGCGGCGTGCAGCTTGCGCGCCAGAGGACTGTCCAGGCTCTCTCCGCCACACAGCACCTTCAGGCCCGGTGCTCCAGCCCAGCCGGTGAGAAACAGCATGCGCCAGGTCGCCGGCGTCGCCTGCATGACCGTGGCATTGCTGCTGGCGATCAGCCGCGCGAGCTTTTCGCCGTTGACTGTCTCTTCCTTCGTGGCCAGCGCGATGCGCGCGCCCACGACCAGCGGCAGAAACAGCTCGAGCACCGAAATGTCGAATGAAGGGGTCGTGACCGCCACCAGCGTGTCCGACTCCGCCAGCCCGGGCTCGCGCGCCATGCTGCGCAGGAAGTTGAGGACCGCGCCGTGGTGGACCTTCACGCCCTTGGGTTTGCCGGTGGACCCCGACGTGTACATGACATAGGCCAGGTCCGTCGGGTCCGAGTCCTGCGCCAGATCGATCGCGCCCGCTGCAGCCTGCGGATCGAGCGTCAGGACATCGACGCAGTGTCTGGGCAGTGCGGCCAGCCTGGGCGTTCCGGCATGGACCAGGTACCGCAGACCGGCGTCGTCCAGGATGTGTTGAAGACGCTCCGCCGGGAACGAAGGGTCCAGGGGAACGTACGCCGCGCCGGCAAGATGAATTCCGAGGATGGCCGCCAGCATGGACACGGACCGTTCCACATGCACACCGACCAGGTCGTTGCGCTGCACGCCCAGGTCGCGCAAGCGGCCGGCAACGGCCATCGCTCGGCGATGCAGCTCGCCGTAGCCAACGGCTTCCCCATTGAACACGACCGCCGTGCGCTCGGGATGCCGCGCTACCTGCTCCGTGATGAGTTGATGGACGGGGCGATAGAGGTTGAGATCCATGGGGCTTGCCTGATGCGGTAGGAAGGGGTGGAGTGCTCCGAGCGCAGCCAGTCAGTCAGCAATGCGGGACGGCGGAAATGCGCGGTGCGCCATGGACTTCCAGGGTTGCCTGATCGCACCGCCGTCGGTCCAGTGATTCGCGTGACGGACGAGCTGGCTTCTCACCGGGCGCGAGGGTCGAGTCGTCATTTCGGTCGGGGCCTGTTCGCACCTGAGGTGTGATCCCCACCGGCTTGGCAGGCCCGCCAACCCGTTGCGGGAGGAGGTTGCGCGGCTTTCGGCCGAGGCGCCCAGGCCCGCAGACCGTGTCCGAACGCTTGTATCCGAACGAAATAATAATAACAAAGGCCTCATATTCTGGGCATCTTCGCTGTTTTACGGTATTGGGGTATCTCTCGTAGAGCCTGTCCCAAGGGCATATGCCGTTTGCCAACTCTGTTGCGAGGCGCCGCCACGGGCGTTGATCGGCGTCTTGAAACAGCGACGACGCACTGCAGAACCGGATCGATTGTGCGTCCGAAACTGTAAAAAATGAATACTAAACACTCATTCCAGGAAAAGTTTGTGAACTTTCTCCTAACAAGTATATAGCAGATTGTTACAAGTGAGGTGGTGTTTCCGTGCTTGCGGAATCCCGCGGCAGCCGCGCTTGGCGGCTATGGCGCTCAGGCGCTGCCGTCGTCCAGCAGGGCGGGCAGCAGATGCCCCACGTCGCTCCAGCCCACGAGCGAAAAGCCTTGCGGCGTCCAGAGCAGCCGGTTGATCGCGGCGTTGCCGAGCGCCCACGTCCTGGGAGCCTGGATGTCCTGTCCGGTGGCTGCGCGATACAGCACGTCCATCACACCGCCGTGCGCCACCAGCACCACCAGTTCGCCGGGGTGGCGCGCCGCCAAATCGGCGGCTGCGGCGGTGATGCGCTGGCGGAAGTCGACCAGGTTCTCGCCGCCTGCGGGCGCGAAGTGGGGGTCGCGCTGGCGCCAGCGGCGCGCGTCCTCGGGCGTTTCGGCCTCGATGGCGGCGAAGGTCCGACCCTCGAAGCTGCCGAAGGACCGTTCGCGCAGACGCGGGTCGGCCACCACCTGCACAGGCCGCGGCTGTGCGTCCGCGATGGCCTGGGCCGTCTGCCAGGCGCGCTGCAGGTCGCTGGCGTAGATGGCGCCCACCGCCTCGTCGGCCAGCGCCTCGCCGGCGCGCGCCGCCTGCCACAGGCCCGTCTCGTTGAGCGGGATGTCGATGTGGCCCTGGATGCGCGTGTCGGCGTTCCAGGCGGTCTCGCCATGGCGCACGGCAATCAGGCGGGTGGCTTCCATGCAGCCGATTCTAGGAAGGGCTCCGGAATCATGCTGCGCTGCGGCGTGATCGTCCTCGCTCAGCGCGGGGCGGATGCCGGCGCCGCCGCGGCCTGCGCGCCCTTGGGCGGCAGCGCGATATCCACCCGCCGCTCGCCCTGGGGCGGGGTCGGGAAGCCCTGCAACGCCGCCTGGAACATCACCGGCAGCACGGCGCGGCTGTCGCTGTAGGGCCCATCGTTGCGGGCCCGGGTCTCGTAGACCACCTGGTTCGACGGCAGCTCGCGCATGACCACGCTGACCTCGCGGCCGTACCAGGGGTCGGGCGGCGGCCCGAAGCCGGGGCCCCAGCCCCAGCCGCCGTACCACGCGCTGCCGCGCCAGCCGCGGCCATAGCCCAGGCCGCCTCCCCATCCCGGGCCCCAGCCCGGACCCCACCAGGGATCGGCCCAGGGCGACAGCTCGGGCGCAACCCGGGCCGTCACCTGCACGGCATAGCGGGGATGGGCGTCGTCCCGTCTCAGGCCGACCGCCGCCAGGGCGGGCCCGGCCATCGCCTCCACCTCGTCCTGCGCCGCGCCGTGGGCCTGCTGGGAGGGCAGGCGATCGAACCGGTAGGTGGGCTCGGCCGGGAGGGCGCCCAGCTGCGAAAAGCTGCGGACCTGGCTGTCGACCGTCCAGGAGGTCGCGCAGCCGGCCAGCGCCAGGGAGGTTGCTATCAAAAAAGGAGCGTACAGCGCACGTCGCATAAGGCCTCCAGGCACAAATTGCCTGAAATGCGGCCCTGCGCCACAGAAGGCGGCGGGCCGGTCAGCTGGAGATCCGCACCACCTGCAGGGCCGGCATCGCGGACGACGGCGCCAGAGGCGGCAGTTCCGGCGGGTCGAAGGCCTTGTCGCCGTCTTCGTCGGCCACGCCGGTGGCCTTCAGACCCTTGAAGTCGTGCAGCGTTCCGTCCAGCAGGTGCGAGGGCGCCACGTTCTGCAGCGCGCTGAACATGTTCTCGATGCGGCCGGGGAATTTCTTCTCCCACTCGCGCAGCATCTCGCCGACCTGCTTGCGCTGCAGGTTCTCCTGGCTGCCGCACAGCGTGCACGGAATGATCGGGAACTGGCGATGCTGCGCCCAGCTGATCAGGTCCTTCTCGGGCACGTAGGCCAGCGGGCGGATCACCACGTGCCGGCCATCGTCGCTCACCAGCTTCGGCGGCATCGACTTGAGCTTGGCCGCGAAGAACATGTTGAGGAAGAAGGTCTGCAGCATGTCGTCGCGGTGGTGGCCCAGCGCGACCTTGGTGGCGCCCAGCTCGTCGGCCACGCGGTACAGGATGCCGCGGCGCAGCCGCGAGCACAGGCCGCAGGTCGTCTTGCCCTCGGGGATCACGCGCTTGACGATGCTGTAGGTGTCCTGCTCCTCGATGTGGAAGGGCACGCCGACCTGCTTCAGGTAGGCGGGCAGCACCTCCTCGGGGAAGCCCGGCTGCTTCTGGTCGAGGTTCACCGCCACCAGGTCGAAGTGGATCGGCGCGCGGGCCTTGAGCTTGATGAGGATGTCGAGCAGGCCGTAGCTGTCCTTCCCGCCCGAGACGCACACCATGACCTTGTCGCCTTCCTCGATCATGTTGTAGTCGCCGATGGCGCGGCCGACCTCGCGGCACAGGCGTTTTTCGAGCTTGTGCGTCTCGCGCTCGATCTTCGCGGTGTTGCCGGGCGCCGCGGGCGTTGCGGCTGCGTCATCGATCCAGACTGCGCTCATCTCATTTGCTCCCGAAGACTTCGACACCGACGGCATCGCAATCGGGGTACACATCCGGCTTGGCCGTCGACACCCGCGCGGCCTGCACCTTCGGATGCGTCAGCATCTGCGCCAGAAGGTCGTCGCACAGCGTCTCCTGCAGGTGGATGTGGCCCTTGGACAGGCGCTGGGCCACGGTGCGGCGGATGAAGTCGTAGTCGACCACCTCGTCCAGCTCGTCGGCCTGCGGCGTCGAGACGGCCAGCGGCACGTACAGGTCGACGTTGATGATCACGCGCTGCTCGGCGCGCTTCTCGAACTCGTGCACGCCGATGTTGATCCACACCTCGTAGTTGCGCAGGAACACGCGGCGGCAGCTCGTCAGGAGGGGGTCGAGGGCGGTCATGGGGCGGGTGGGGTCTGGAGCAGCTCGTCGACGACGAACATGATGTCGCGCGGCAGCGGCACGAGGTGCTGCCCATTGTCGACGTTCACCGTGGTGCCGGTGAGGCTGGGGGTCTCTGCGAGGAAGACGCAGGTCTTCGCCACGTCGGCCGGATCGATCGGCCGGCGCAGCAGGTTGGCGCGGGCGGCGCGCTCGAAGTTGGCCTCGCCCTGCGGCCCGCTCACGTACAGGATGCCCGGCGCCACGCCGCACACCCGCACCCGCGGCGCCAGCGACTGGGCCTGCAGCGCCACGGCCCGTTCCAGCGCCAGCTTCGACACGGTGTACGAGAAATAGTCGGGGTTGAGGTTGTGGACCTTCTGGTCCAGCACGTGGATCGCGCTGCATTCGTGCCGCCCGGGCTGCGCGCCCAGCAGCCGCGCGAAATCCAGCGGGGCGATCAGGTTGACGCCGATCTGGCGCAGCGCCGCGTCGGCCTCGAAGTCGGCGCCGGTGTCGGGCTCGAAGGACGAGGCGTTGTTCACCACGCAGGCCAGCGGCGCATCGGCCGTCACCTCGGCCATCAGCGCGCGGCGGCCGGCCTCGTGCGTGATGTCGCCCGCCACCGCTCGAACCGCCAGGCCCTCGGCACGCAGGCGCTCGGCCAGCGCCTGCGCCTCGGCGGCCGAGGCGCGGTACTGGCACCACACCTGCCAGCCGGCGCGCGCGAAGGCCTCGCAGATCGCGGCGCCCAGGCGGCGCGCCCCGCCCGTCACGAGGACGGCCGGGCGCTGGGGATCGGTGGCGGGCGTGGCGGGCATGGCAGGCAGGGGCTGGGGCGGTCTCGATAATGGCCGCATGACCCAGGAGCCCGGCGCCTCGAGCGCCTCCCCCTCGGCCAGCCCCTCGGACCGGATGGCCCGGATTATCGACGCCGCCCTCGCGCGCGCCGGCGGCTGGCTGCCCTTCGACCAGTTCATGGCGCTGGCCCTGTACGCGCCCGGCGCCGGCTACTACGCGCACGGCAGCCGGAAGTTCGGCCACATGCCCGCCTCGGGCAGCGACTTCGTGACGGCGCCCGAACTCACGCCCCTCTTCGGCCAGACCGTGGCCGAGCAGGTGCGCGAAGCGCTGGCGAAGACCGCCACGCAGGAGGTCTGGGAGTTCGGCGCCGGCTCGGGCGCCCTCGCGGCGCAGTTGCTGGAAGCCCTGGGCGACGCAGTGCGGCGCTACACCATCGTCGACCTGTCGGGCAGCCTGCGCGCCCGCCAGCAGGAGGCCCTGGCCGCCTGGGGCGACCGGGTGCGGTGGGTGGATCAGCTGCCCGAGCGCTTCGAAGGCGTGGTCGTCGGCAACGAGGTGCTCGATGCCATGCCGGTCAAGCTGCTGGTGCGCAAGGAGCGCCGCTGGCACGAGCGCGGCGTCTACCGCACACCCGAGGGGCCGCTGGCCTGGATCGACTGGCCCACCGAGCTGCGCCCGCCGGTCGAGATCGAGAGCGACCACGACTACCTCACCGAGATCCATCCGCAGGCCAGGGCCTGGGTCGGCACGCTGGCCGAACGGCTGCAGCGCGGCGCGGTCTTCCTCTTCGACTATGGCTTCCCCGAAGCGGAGTACTACCACCCGCAGCGCCACATGGGCACCGTGATGTGCCACCAGGGCCACAAGGCCGACAGCGACCCCTTGACCGCCGTGGGCGACAAGGACATCACCGCGCACGTCGACTTCACCGGCATCGCCCTCGCGGGCCAGGACGCCGGCCTGCACGTGCTGGGCTACACCAGCCAGGCGCGCTTCCTCATCAACACCGGTCTGCTATCAAAAATGGAGCAGTCCACGCCCGCCCAGCGGGCGCTGGCGGCCCATTTGATCCATGAACACGAGATGGGCGAGCTGTTCAAGGCGATCGGCTTCGCGGCCGTCGGCAGCGTGCCGTGGGACGCGCTGGGCTTTCGTGAAGGCGACCGCAGCCACACCCTTTGAGCGCATTGCGCCGCGCCCCGTTCTTGCTTCGATCTTTTCCATGACCGACCTCCTTCGCACCGCCCACGCCCTCGCCGACGCCGCCGCCGCCCAGTCGCTGGCGCACTTCCGCCAGCCGCTGGACATCATCACCAAGGCCGACGAAAGCCCCGTCACGCTGGCCGACCGCGCCGCCGAGCAGGCCATGCGCGCGATCCTCGCGGCGCAGATGCCCGGCGACGGCATCTACGGCGAGGAACACGGCCAGGAGCGGCTCGACGCCGCGCGCGTGTGGGTGCTCGACCCCATCGACGGCACGCGCAGCTTCATCACCGGCTCGCCGCTGTGGGGCACGCTCATCGGCGTGATGGAAGGCGGGCGCGTCGTGCTCGGCATGGTCGACATGCCGGTGCTGGGCGAGCGCTGGATCGGCCAGGGCGGCGTGGCGATGCGCAACGGCCAGCCGGTGCGCGTGCGCGACTGCACGCAACTGGCCGAGGCGCGCATCTTCACCACCTCGCCCGACATCTTCGGTGCCGCCGACTGGGCCGCCTTCGACCGCCTGAGCCGCCAGTGCGCCATGCGCCGCTTCGGCGGCGACTGCTACAGCTACGCGCAGCTGGCCGGCGGGAGCATCGACCTCGTGGTCGAGAGCGGGCTGCAGCCCTACGACTACCTGGGCCCGGCGGGCCTGATCGAAGCCGCGGGCGGCGTCATCACCGACTGGGCCGGCCAGCCGCTGGGGCTCTCGTCCGACGGCCGCGTGGTCGCTGCCGCAACGCCGGAACTGCACCGGCAAGCCCTCTCGGTGCTTGCCGGCTGCCACGGCGGCGGCGCGGTCCACCCTAAACTGGCCGCATGCTTCGCTGGCTCATCGTCGTCGTCCTCGCGCTCGTGCTCATGAGCGGGCTCACGGCGTGGCTGCGGCGCTTCGGCTTCGGTCGCCTGCCGGGCGACTTCGAGTTCCGCGCCTTCGGGCGCGAATGGCAACTGCCCATCGCGAGCACGCTGGTGCTCAGCATGATCGCCGCGGCGATCGCGCGGTGGATCTGAGAAGGTGTGAACGAACCCGCCATGCCCGCTCGTTCTGCCAAACACGCTCGGCCACGTCGGATTCATTCACACCTTCTGAACGGAACACTCCCCCACGATGAAAGCCTGCGTCGACATCGGCGGCACCAAGGTGGCCGTGAGCCTGGCCGAGGACGGCCGCCAGGAACTGCTGGCGCGCCAGCACGCGCCCACCGCGAAGGAGGGCGCCAACGACGCCGTCGCGCAGCAGGTGATGCGGCTCATCGATGCCGCCTGCGCCGAGCACGGCATCTCGCCCGATGCCATCGACGGCGTGGGCGTGTCGGCGGCCGGCCCCTTCATCCTCGATGCCGGCGGCGCCGTCGAACTGGCCACGCCCAACATCTGCGGCGGCCTCGCCGGCCCCGCGCGCGGCCTGCCCAACGACTGGACCAGCGCCGTGATCGAGGCGCCGCTGGCGGCGCGATTCGGCAAGGTGCGGGTCGAGAACGACGCCGTCGCCGCGCTGGAGGCCGAGCGCCGCTGGGGCGCGCTGAAGGGCCTGGACCACTGCGCCTACGTGACCTGGAGCACCGGCGTGGGCGTGGGCCTGTGCGTCGACGGCCACTCGCTGCGCGGCAAGAAGGGCAACGCCGGCCATGCGGGCCACACCTTCGTGGCCGACGACGACAACCACGACGCCCTGTGCGGCTGCGGCAACGTGGGCGACGTCGAGGGCCTGGTGGCGGGCAACGCCATCGCGCGCCGCTTCGGCATGGATGCCGCCCAGCTCTTCGCCGGCGTGGAGGCTGGCGACAAGCGCGCGCTCGACATCGCCGAGGGGCTGTGCCGCGTGATGGGCCGGCTGCTCTACAACCTCATCGTCACGCTCGACCTCGAGCGCGTCAGCCTGGGCGGCAGCGTGTTCTGGCACAACCGCGCATGGCTGCTGCCGCGCCTCTCGGCACAGGTGAATGGCAAGCTGCCGGCGCTCACCGACGGTGTACAGATCGTCGGCGCGGGGCTGGCCGACAAGGTGGGCGACTACGCGGCGCTGGCGTTGGTCGACTGATCTGCTATTGAATTCGTAGCGCTTCGCGCAAGCGGGGCGGGCGTTGCAGCTCGATTCGGCTCCAAAACCGGGGTGCGCGCCGCGACTGCCGAGGCGATTTCGCCCAGCCGCCGCAGCCCCGCCTCGATGGCCGGCGACCACGGCCAGCCGCAGTTGATGCGCAAACAGTGGTCGAAGCGCGCCGAGTTCGAGAACAGCGTGCCCGGCGCGAACAGGATGTGCTCGCGCAGCGCGGCGTCGAACACCGGCGCCGAGGACAGCCGCTCGGGCAGCTCCACCCACAGCTGAAGCCCGCCCGGCGGCAGGTTCAGCCGCGTGCCGGCCGGAAAGTGCTGGGCGATGGCGTCGGCCGTGCGCTCGCGCTGCACACGCAGCCGGTCGCGCAGCTGGCGCAGGTGCCGGTCGTAGGCCCCGGTGGCCATGAACTGGCCGGCCGCCCATTGCGAGAGTTCCTCGTTGCTGCGCGTCTGCGCGTACTTGAGCATCTCCACCCGTGCATGCCAGCGCCCGGCCGTGATCCAGCCCAGCCGCAGCCCCGGCGCCAGCACCTTGTGCAGCGAGGCGCAGTGGATCACGTGGCCGCCGCGGTCGAAGGACTTGACCGCGCGCGGCGGCACGGGGGCGTCGAGCAGCTCGGTGTAGGTGTCGTCCTCGATGAGCGGGATGCCGTGCCGTTCGCACAGGCGCACCAGCCGCTCCTTGTGCGCGTCGGGCATCACGCTGCCCAGCGGGTTCTGCAGGTGCGGCACCACGATCACCGCCTTGATGTTGCCGTAGGCGCCGATCGCCATCTCCAGCGCCTCCACCGACAGGCCGGTCTGCGGGCTGGTGGGGATCTCCAGCGCGCGCATGCCCAGGCTCTCCAGCACCTGCAGCAGGCCGTAGAAGGTGGGCGATTCCACCGCCACCGTGTCGCCCGGCTGCGCCACCGCGCGCAGCGCGAGGTTCAGCGCCTCGATGCAGCCGTTGGTGGGCAGCACCTCGTCGGGCGAGAGGGTCATGCCGGCCTGCAGCGCCCGCTTGGCCACGGCTTCGCGAAAGGGCGTGCGGCTGCGCGAGGGCGCGGCGGTGGTCAGCATCTCGGGCCGCTGGCGCAGCAGGCGCGCCATCGATGCACGCAGCGCCTCGCCAGGGTACAGCGCGGGGGCGCCGCGGGCGACCGACAGGTCCAGCCGCACTTCGCCATAGCGCCGGCGCGTCACGAAGTCCGACACCTTCTCGTGAATGCCGACGAACTGCGCCGGGTCGGGCGCGCGGTCGGTGGCCGGCTCGTCCATCGGCGGCGTCGCCAGGCGGCGCGGGCGGCGCACGAAGTAGCCCGATCGGTCGCGCGCCTCGGCCCAGCCCTCGCTCTCCAGAGTGCGGCACAGCTGCAACGCGGTCGACAGGCTCACGCCGTGGCGCTTCATCAGGTCGCGCAGCGAGGGCAGCCGGTCGCCGGGCTGCAGCGATCCGGCGCGGATCGCGTCGAGGTAATGCTGGGCCAGTTGGCGGTAGCGCGGGGGCGTGTCCATGGGGGTGTCCGTGTGCGCCGGGTGCTGGGTGGCGCCTGTGCCCATCGTGCGCCGCACCGGCGTGCGGCAACAGATGCAGATCGGGCCGAAACGACCATAACAGATGGTCCCGGAGGCCGGCTGCTGCGGTGCAGAAAGGGCTGCCATGTGCCTGTTTTCGGAGGGGGCGGATTTCTACGATGACCTCACCTCCCACCCCGCCGAAAGAAGCTGCCATGCACTGCCAGACCTCCTCCTGCGACACCGCCCGGCTGGCACCGGGCCAGAGCCTGCACATCGCCGTCGATGCCGGCGCCGCCTTCGTCGTGACCGCAGGCCGCCTGCGCGTCGACGAGGCGCCGCGCTGGATCGCCGACATCTGCGTACCCGTGGGCCGCACGCTCGACGAAGGCGCACACCATGTGGTCGACCGCGCGGGCTGGGTCACGTTGAGCGCGCTCGGCGCCCCGGTGCAGTGGCGCCGTTGGTCGATGCCGGTGCCCGCGCCGCGCAACCGCTGGCGGGCCTGGGCCTGGGCACGGCGCAGCGCCGGCGCCTGAAGGCCGCGGGCTTGCGCTGCATCAAGGCCGGCCCGGCGCGCCCGGCCCAGACTGGGGGCTCCATCCCACACCGGAGTTCACCATGTACCAGCGCATCCTTGTCCCCGTGGACGGCAGCGAGACCTCGAACCGCGGTCTCGACGAAGCCCTGCGGCTCGCGGCAGTCGTCGGCGGGCGTGTCCGCGTGCTGCACGCGATCGACGAACTGTCCTTCGCGTTGGCCATGGACGCGTATGCCGGCAACCCCGGCGGCTGGCTGGACACGCTGCGCGAGCAGGGCACGCGGCTGCTCGCGCTCGCCGCGGCGCAGGCCGCCCAGGCCGGCGTGCCGGCCGACACCGTGCTGCGCGACGAGTTCCGCAGCCCGGTGCACCAGGTCGTCAACGACGAGGCGCGCGACTGGGGGGCCGAGCTGATCGTGCTGGGCACGCACGGACGCCGCGGCCTGGGTCGCCTGGTGATGGGCAGCAGCGCCGAGCAGATCCTGCGCACGGCGCGCGTGCCGGTGCTGCTGGTGCGCTCCGCCGAGGAGGCGCAACCCGAGAAGGCGCCGGCCGTCGAGGAGCGCGTCGTGATCCACCAGCCCACGGGCGCCCTGGCCTTCGAGTGACGCGATGTCGAGGACGATGAAAGCCGCCGTGGTGCGTGCCTTCGGGCAGCCGCTGCGCATCGAGGAGGTGCCGGTGCCGCAGGTGCAGCCGGGGCAGGTGCTGGTCAAGGTCGCCGCCTCGGGCGTGTGCCACACCGACCTGCATGCGGCCGACGGCGACTGGCCGGTCAAGCCGCACCTGCCCTTCATCCCGGGGCATGAAGGCGTGGGGCACGTCGCCGCCGTCGGTGCCGGCGTGAAGCACATCCGCGAGGGCGACCGCGTGGGCGTGCCGTGGCTGCACACCTCCTGCGGCCATTGCGAGCACTGCCTGACCGGCTGGGAGACGCTGTGCGACGAACAGCAGATGACCGGCTACACCGTGGATGGCGCGTACGCCGACTACGTCCTTGCCGACCCGGGCTACGTGGGCCACCTGCCGCCGAAGCTCGGCTTCGTCGAGGTGGCGCCCGTCCTGTGCGCGGGCGTCACGGTCTACAAGGGGTTGAAGGTGCTCGACTGCAGGCCCGGCGACTGGGTCGCGATCTCGGGGGTCGGCGGCCTGGGCCACCTGGCCATCCAGTACGCACGCGCCATGGGCCTGCACGTGGCCGCGGTCGACATCGACGACGCCAAGCTCGAGCTGGCGCGCCGCGTGGGCGCCGAGCTGGTCGTCAACGCCGCGCAATGCGATCCGGCGGCCGAATTGCAGCGCAGCCTGCGTGGTGCCAAGGGCGTGCTGGTGACGGCGGTGTCGCGCCAGGCCTTCGCGCAGGCGCTGGGCATGCTGCACAAGCGGGGCACCATGTCCATGGTGGGCCTGCCGCCGGGCGACTTCGCGCTGCCCATCTTCGACATGGTGCTCAACGCCAAGACCGTGCGCGGCTCCATCGTCGGCACGCGGCAGGACCTGCAGGAGGCGCTGGACTTCGCGGCCGAGGGCAAGGTCCATACGGTCTGCACGCCGGGCCGGCTGGAGGACATCAACGGCATCCTGGACCGCCTGCGCCGTGGGGAAGTCGACGGCCGCGTGGTGCTGCAGATGGAAGACGGCGCCTGAGCGGGGCAGATGCGTTGCGCGCGCCCGCAAGTAGGTGAGCGCATGCTCCCCCGGGCGGAGGACGACCGGCGCCCCTTGCAGGCATACGCTGGAATCCCCACCCACGAGGAGACCGCCATGCCGATCAAGCTCACGCAACCCTTCGACGACACCGTCATCAGCACGCAGGAGAAAAGCTTCCTGCGCAACCTGCAGGCCAACATCCTCAAAGGCCACGGCCGTGAGCATGTCGCGCTGCTTTTCCTCGAAGTGACCGATGCGCCCAAGGCGCGTGCCTTCCTGCATGCCTTCCCGGTGACGGACGCGCACACGCAACTGCAGGAAGCCTCGCAGTTCAAGGCCGCGCGCTCGCCCGGCGGGGTGGTGCGGCTGGCGTTCCTGAGCCAGCGAGGCATGGCCAAGTTCGGCCGCCAGGGGGCGTTCCAGGGCTTCGGCGCCTTCGCCGGTGGCATGGCGGCCGACGCCGAGGTGCTGGACGACGGCACCACGGCGAGTTGGCAGAACGAACTCAAGCGGCCCCTGGACGTGCTGCTGCTCGTGGCCTACCACCACGAAGCCGATTTCGCGCGCATCGTCGGCAAGCTGGCCGCCGACCTGGGCAAGGAGGACAGCGGCTTCGCCATCCGCTTCGTCCAGGAAGGCCGGGCCTACCGGAACGCCGATGGCGAGGGCATCGAGCACTTCGGCTACGTCGACGGCCGCTCGCAGCCGCTGATGCTCGAGAGCGAGCTGGCGAAGGAGCCGCGCACCGTGTACGACCCGGCGGCGCCGCTGTCGCAGTTCCTCGTGCCCGATCCGCTCGACCCGGCCGGCGCGTCCAGCCACGGCAGCTTCTTCGTCTTTCGCAAGCTCGAGCAGAACGTCGCCGGCTTCAAGCAGGCCGAGGAGGCCCTCGCCGCGGACGTCGGCATGACCGGCGCCGACGAAGAGCGCGCCGGTGCACAGGTCGTCGGCCGCTTCGAGGACGGCACGCCCCTCACCCTCCACCAGGCCGCAGCGGGCGTGCCGGTGGCCAACGACTTCGACTATTCGGCCGACGCCAACGGCGGCAAGTGCCCCTTCCATGCGCACATCCGAAAGTCCAACCCGCGCGGCTCGAGCCCGGGGGGCCTGGCCTTCGACAAGAGCGTGCAGATGGCGCGCCGCGGCATCACCTACGGCGTGCGTCTGCAAGACCCGGACACCAAGGAACTCGTCGACCAGCCCAACGACGGCGTGGGACTGCTGTTCATGAGCTACCAGGCCTCGATCGAACAGCAATTCCACTTCATGCAGACCGCCTGGGTCAACAACGAGAACTTTCCCAAGACCAGCATTGGCATGGACCCCATCATCGGCCAGCGCGGCACGCTCGGGCAGCACTGGCCGCCGACCTACGGCTCCGACGCCGGCGCCATCCAGAAGCTGTTCGCCGGCTTCGTCACGCTCAAGGGCGGCGAATACTTCTTCGCGCCCTCGATCGCCGGCCTGCGCAACCTCTGACCGGCGAGCGCCGCTTCAGAGGAACATGCCGCCCGATACCTCGACGCGCTGGCCGGTCATCCAGCCGTTGCCCGGCTGCAGCAGCGCCGCGATGGCGCCGCCGATGTCGTCGGGCAGGCCGACGCGGCCCAGCGCGGTCTGCGCCGCGATGGCGGCGTTGAGGTCCTTGTTGTCGCGCACGGCGCCGCCGCCGAAATCGGTCTCGATGGCGCCGGGGGCGATCACGTTCACCGCGATGCCACGCGGGCCGAGTTCCTTGGCCAGGTAGCGCGTCAGCACCTCGATGCCGCCCTTCATCGCGGCGTAGGCGCCGTAGCCCGGCAGAGCGAAACGCGCCAGCCCGCTCGAGACGTTCAGGATGCGGCCGCCGTCCGCGATCAGCGGCAGCAGCACCTGCGTGAGGAAGAACGGCCCTTTCAGATGCACGGCCACGAGTTCGTCGAACTGCGCCTCGGTGGTCTGCGCGATGGGAGCGTTGACGCCGATGCCCGCGTTGTTCACGAGGTAGTCGAAGCGCTCACGCTGCCAGGTGGCGGCCAGCGCCTGCTTCAGCGCCGCCGCGAAGTCGCCGAAGGACTTCGACTGCGAAACGTCCAGCGGCAGCGCCACGGCGCGGCGGCCCAGGGCCTCGATCTCCCGCACCACGGCCTGCGCTTCGCCAGCGCTGCTGCGGTAGGTGAGCACGATGTCGACGCCGGCGCGCGCCAGGTGCAGCGCCGCGTTGCGGCCGAGGCCGCGGCTGCCGCCGGTGATGAGGGCGATGGGGGTGGCGGTGGGGGTGGTCATGTCGGTCCTTTCAAACAGGGTGGTTGTCGATGGACTGAACTTTATGGGCCGACAATCGATGGATAAAGCGGTTCAAAATCGCTTCACTGTTCATCAAGAATTGACAATAGGCCGGCCGTGGACCTCGACGCCTTGCGCATCTACCTGCTGGTGGCCGAATCCGCCAGCTTCACCCGTGCGGCCGAGCGGCTGGGCCTGACGCGGGCGCGCGTGTCCTCCGTCGTGCAGCAGCTGGAAGCCGAGCTGGGCACGCGCCTCCTGCAGCGCACGACGCGCAGCGTCCGCGTCACGCCCGACGGGCAGCTCTTCGCCGAACGGGCGCAGGCGCTGGTGGGCGAGGCGGATGAATTGCAGGCGCTGTTCCAACGGCAGCCGGCGGCGCTGCGCGGTCGGCTGCGGGTCGACATGCCCGGGCAGCTGTCGAGCCAGGTGCTGATCCCGCGGCTGCCCGAGTTCCTGGCCGCCCACCCGCAGATCGAGCTGGAGCTCAGCAGCACGGACCGCCGGGTCGACCTGGTGCACGAGGGCTTCGACTGCGTGATCCGCGCCGGCGCGCTGCGCGAGTCGGGGCTGGTGGCACGGCCCCTGGGACTGCTGCCGCAGATCAACGTGGCCAGTCCCGCGTACATCGCCGCCTTCGGCACGCCGCGCACGCTGGACGACCTCGCGCGGCATCGCCTGGTGCGCTATTCGTCCACGCTGGGCGGCGCGGCGCCCGGCTGGGAGTACACCGAGAACGGCGAGCCGCGCGTGCTGCCCATGGCCGCGGTGCTCACCGTCAACAACACCTTCGCCTACGAATCCGCGTGCCTCGCTGGCCTGGGCATCATCCAGGCGCCCGCGCTGGGTCTGCAGGAGTGGGTCGACAGCGGTCGGCTGGTGGAACTGCTGCCCGCGTATCGGGCCGACCCGCTGCCTGTGACGCTGCTCTACGCCCACCGCCGCCAGGTCGCGCGGCGGGTGCAGGCTTTCATGGACTGGGTGGCGGCGGTGATGGCCAAGGTGCTGTCGCCGGCACCTGATTTGCTATCGAAAGGATAGCTGGCCGCCCTTGCCGGCCGGGCGCTACAGCCCGATTTCATTCGAATTTGGGAAAGCAGCGCGAGGGTGAGGTGTGCTCAACGCCGCTCGCCCGCCGCGTCGTTCAGCGCGTCCAGGAAGCTCTTGCGCCACCAGTGCACGTCCTGCTCGCGGATGCGCTGCAGCAGCCGGCTGTGCCGTGCGCGGCGCTCCTCCAGCGGCATCTGCAGCGCCTGCTGCACCGTCTCGGCGGTGCCGTGCGTGTCGTAGGGGTTGACCAGCAGCGCTTCCTTCAGTTGCTCGGCCGCGCCCGCGAAGCGCGAGAGCACCAGCACGCCGGGGTCTTCCGGGTCCTGCGCCACCACGTACTCCTTGGCGACCAGGTTCATGCCGTCGCGCAGCGGCGTGACCAGGCCCACCGCGGCCGCGCGGCACAGGCCCGGCACACGCTTGCGCGCGACCATGCGGTGGATGTAGCGCACCGGCATCCAGTCCAGCTCGCCGTAGTCGCCGTTGATGGCGCCGCACAGCGACTCGAGCTCGCGCCGGATGTCGCCGTACGCGTTCACGTCCTCGCGCGTGGGCGACGCGATCTGGATCAACGTCGCACTGCGCCGGTTCTCGGGGTAGTGCGCCAGCAGCTCGCGGAAGGCGCGCACGCGCTGCGGGATGCCCTTGGAATAGTCGAGCCGGTCGATGCCCAGCAGGAGCCGGCGCTTGCTGTACTCGTCCTTCATGGTCGCGTACATGTCGCGCGCGTCCTTGGCCTGCGTCAGCGCCTCGAACTCGTCGACGTCGATGCCGATCGGGAAGGCGCTGGCGCGCACCGTGTTGCCCCAGGCGCGGAACATGTCGTTGCCCAGCGATTCGCCATGCGCTTCGTTGAGCACGTAGCGCTCGAAGTGCTGCACGTCCTGGTTGGCCTGGAAGCCGATCACGTCGTAGGCGAAGAGCGAGCGCATCAGCCATTCGTGCTGCGGGATCGCGGCCATGATGATCTGCGGCGGCAGCGGGATGTGCAGGAAGAAGCCGATGCGCTGCTTGCAGCCCATGGCGCGCAATTCGGCCGCCAGCGGGATCAGGTGGTAGTCGTGCACCCAGAGGATGTCGTCGTCCCGCAGCAGCGGCAGCAGCTTGCGCGCGAAGAGCTGGTTCACGCGGCGGTAGCCGCCGATGTAACCGGCCTCGAAGTTGGCCAGGTCGAGCCGGTCGTGGAACACCGGCCACAGCACGTTGTTGCTGTAGCCGAGGTAGTAGGCGTCATGGTCTTCGCGGCTGAGGTCGAGCGTGGCCAGCATCACCTTGCCGGCCTGGTGCTTGTGCAGCTCGCCTTCGCCCGTGGGGCCGTCCTCGACGATGGTGCCGCTCCAGCCGAACCACAGGCCGCCGCTTTGCTGCAGCGATTCGCCCACGGCCACCGCCAGGCCGCCGGCGGCGGGCTTGCGGGGATCGGCGACGCGGTTGGAGATGACGACGAGACGGGGCATGCGGTGTCCAGGTG
>SCOE01000050.1 GCA_005503065.1 Comamonadaceae bacterium ALPHA2B | reverse complement strand
CTCCTGCACCATCCTCACCGCGCGCTCACGCACCTCGGGTGAGAACTTGTTCGACTTGCTCATGGCTCAATCCTCTCAGAGTGTTGAGCCTCCTCAAAAACCGGGGCGATTCACACATGTAGGCGAGCTGGTCCCTGAGTAGCGAAATGCTTTGCGTTCTTAGCCCGATCGAAGTCGCCTGTTCGGCGCTGGCAATGGCAGCCTTGATCTCCGCAAGCTGGTCTTTGGATGCGTCCACAGAAAGGCTAATAGCTCCAGCGCTAAGTGCGTCAGGACTCGGCTCAGGGCACACGATGGACTTAGTCCCGTTCGGCTCGGTCTTGATAAACGCAAAGCGTTGCTTGGCGTCTACGGCGATAACCTTCAGGTTATCCGTTGATTCGGATCGATACGCTGTATTGTGAAGCGCACCACAACCGGTCAAAGCCAAGCACAGTGCTACTACCAGACTTCGATTGGCTGCTGAAGATGCCTTAGACATGGAAATCTCCCGGTTTCAGCGAACTATTGTCCAGATGCCGGGGGTTCGCATCCATCATTTGTATTAGCGGGGCTAGGACGTCGCGATACCTTGGCACAGAACGACCAAGTCCTCTGAACGCGACGTGTAGGTCCGGACGGACTGAACTTCGACGCCAGAGGACGCATGGACGACGAGACCTCCAAGGGCCTCGCCACTGAACGCCGCATGGGGTCGCGCTGGGCGCTGGTCACCTCAATGGCAACGAGACGCCGCTCGACATAAGCTGATCGCCCAAGAAGCAAAAGGTCCTACCCGCAGGGCCCGGCCATCCATGGGTCGGAGCAGCACACTAACTCGGCGCCGTCATGGTCATAGAGTTGATATTCAAGCTTGCGCATAGCGGCCGGAGCTAATTGCAGCGGATGAGCATCACTTGCTGTGGTGTAGTACTTGGTCGCAGCGCTCGGCCAGTCAGGATACGCACTCGGGAGGATGACCTGCTCGTTCCGACCGCCTAGCATCGGATTGCCTTGCGACAACAGCCAGGCTTGGAGGGCATATGGCTGATTTTGCGTTGTTCTTCTCGAAGGGCTTGGCCAACTTCTCGTTCACATCGCTCACAAGCATGGCCGCCTATACGGCCACAATGCTGCTTGCTGTATTGCTGGCATTCAAGCTGGCCGAAACGACGCCTGCCGGCGTTGCAAGCCCCAGATCCGGCTGGACCAATCTTTTTCGCCTTAGTCCTCGGGATCGTTGCGGGTTGGACCCTTGGCGTTTTTTGGGTGCCTTTCAACTCCATCGACGCTAAGACATATCAGCAGATTGGCGCGGCCGTTACGGCGTTCGCCACCGGGTATCTGATTAGCAAGTTCGATAAGGTCTTCGAGCTGATGCTCTACGACGACGCCGATAAGAAGCGACCATCTCGAACGACGATGCGGCGGGCGTGCTTCTTCTTTGTTGGCGTACTCGCGACCGGTATGGTGGTAACAACCACGCGCCTTGTTTGGGTTGAACTAGCTTCGCGCTGTGACCCGCAGGCCTTCGACAAAGACTCCAAGCGCATACCACACAAAGCAAGCTGCGACGAGGCAAACATGCCGTTCCCTGAGGAGCGGCAATCCAACACAAGCAGCGCATCCGAGCAACCTCGCAAGGGGTAGTGACCATTACGCCGAAATCGATGCGGCCCGGAAGCCTACTAGAGCACGCGAATGGGGAAGCCAGCAAGGCCGGCGCCGACGAGGCGGTGTACATCGACGACGTAGTATCAGCGCACGACTCGGCGAAGGAGGACGATTTATTCCCCCAGCCGTAGCGAAGACGCGAAGGAGGAGGACTATTCGCATCAGCAAGGCATAAACGCCGCCTGTTTCGCACACGAGGATGCTGCCGCTACGCTGCTGGTCCAGCTTTCCGCAATTGAAGTTGCTCTACCAAGTGCGATCCATCGGGCTTTGCTGCCTAGGCCTGCTGGCATACATCGCCTATCGCGTGGCCTAAGTTCGCTCGGGCTTGACCCATTCGTGTCGTCGTCTGGCACACGTCGCGCCCGACATGTACGCAAAGCGTGGGAAAGCGTACCCGTCGCCATCCCGGCCCTGCGCAGGCGCCAAGGAAGAACCCACGGGTTAGCAGTGGGCTATCCGTGGGTTTTGACATGCAGGGTCCGCACTCAGTGCGGACGCTCGCAGCGCATCAATCGTCGTCGTCTTCGTCGTCCTTGCGCTTCACCGTTTTGCCCGCCTGCGCATAGCCGCTGGCAAACCTCTTTCCCATCAGCGCCATGACTTCCGCCATGGGGTCGCGGTGTTCCCAGCGTAGGCGTGACAGGTCATCGACTGCACATGCTAGATCCTCTTCGGCGCGTGCCAGCTTTGCGCTGTCGCCCCTCTTGAGCTGTATCGCGACGAGGGCATACCTGCACAGCGATTCGATGTTCGCGATCCGCTGGCCAATGGTCTGCCCGGGCCCATCGGCATACGGCCCGACACCCGCAATCTTGAGCGCGTGACGCCGCACATCCTCTGCCGCATGCTTCGCCTTCAGCGCCTCCCGCTGCGCTTCCTTCCGGGCATCCGCTTCCGCTCTTTCCCTGCGGAGGATGTCGTATTCGCGCCTCCTGCGCTGGCGCTCTTCTGCAGGCAGACCAAACCGAACAGAGGCAGCGCCATCGCCGTGCAACAGGACGCTGCGGTATGTCTCGCTCTTGGTGTGGTTGCCTTTCCCGGCAGGGCGCCCACGTAGCCAGGTAATGCAGCGCTTGCCCTTCGGGGGCATTTCGCCTTGGCTCAGCAGGCCAGCCGCGAACAGATCGGACAGCGGGCCTTTGTAGACATCTACATCTTCCCACTCATCGCGAGTGATCGAGGGCGGCAGGGCCGCGGGGCGTGCCGACCTAGACATTCGCACTCCCTGCCTTCCGGCCGCGCTTCTTGGACGCAGGGATGAAGATGGAGCGGAATGCCTGATAGGCCGTGTCCTTCTCGGCTTCGCGGCATGCGAGAAACTGGCGCTCCCAGTAGATGGTTTGACGGATTCGCTCTTCGCGCCGAGCCATTTCCGCCGCGTAGAGGTTTCCGGCAACGTAGGCTTCGACGCCTAGGCTGTCGTCCGCGAAGGAGCGCGACAGACTCCAGCTATCCATGTGAATCCAGCCCGAGCGAGGGCCTTTGTAGCCTTCCGGCCGTTGCCGGGAAAGCCAGTAGTAGAAGGCTCCCGCAGTCCAAGTGCGGTCCTCGCGTCCCGTGGGCCACACAAGGCCATCCGGAATCAGTCCCTCGGCTTCCAATTGAGCCGCGGTGCCATACCACCAGACACCGCCGCGAGGGCGGATCTCGATACGCAGATCATCAGCAGGGGGAAGAGAGGCCAGCATGTCACTCGCTCCTCATGCTGCTCATCTGCGCTTCCAGGCGATCAATCACGACCTGCAGGATTGTTTCCACGCCGGACAAGGCGGGGCAATCCAGCTCTGGCGTATTTACTAGGCTCAGAATGCTTTGAGTGACGCTGACGGAAACGGAGAGGTCCGACAGGTCCAGGCGCGAAGCCGGTTCATCGTTCTTGTTCGCCGACTCCAGCGCCTCGGCCAACTGATGGTCTTGAGTCACTAGGCGCTGTACACCGTAGGTCGCATCACTGCCGTCGAGGTGTTGCACTATGGTGACGATTGCCAGCGACTGGCAGAGCATGTCTGCCACCGCTCGCACCGTGTCGCGCAACTGGGTTGCCGACTCCTGATCCACGAAGGGTGTGGATATTGCCTCGTCTTGTGTGACGCCTTGCGCAGGCGTGGCGTGCCCTTCCCGGGCACAATTTGGGGTAGCCATGATGCACATCCTTTCAGGGTGAGTGCGTTGTGGTTAGAACGGCTGCAGGGCTCCTACCCCCTGTGGCCGTTCGCTTATGTGCCCCGGATCTAGCTCATCGATGAATCCGATCAGCTTTCGCCCCGAGGCGCGGCGATCATTCGTTCTTCGGCTCCTTTGCCTTGTCGATCTTGTCGCGCACCCAAGGGGCGCCCCCGAGGCGCTGGAGCTTTTCCTTCTGCGCCTCGGAGAGCTTGATCGTGATCGGAGAAGTAGCTGGGGCGCCCGCAACCTGAGGCTTAGGGCCTCGACGCAGGGGGAAGGAAGGTTTCTTCTCGTCCATGCGTTAAATGGTACACCTATTTCGAGTATATAGGTGTACCTGTTTCATGCTCGTAAACCCGGACCGTGCTAGTCGCGCCGCTTCTTGAAGGGGCGTTTCCAGAAGTGATCAGGCTTCGGCCCCTTCGCAAGCAGGCGAGCTGTCTGCTCCATCGGACTGAGAGGCTCCGCGTCCGCCACTTGTGGAGCAGGAAGTGACTGGCGTTCAGGGTTCCCGCGCTCTTGAGCTTGGCTCTCGATGAATGGAACCTCCAACGCGCCCTTCATCACTGCCGCCAGTTGCACCTCCAGCCGAGTGAGATCGATGAGGCGGTCAGCAACCTGACACTTCATCCCGATCCTTCGCTCATCGGCTTCGGACAGAGCGCTGCCAGGTGGAAACGCTTGAAATTCTTCAAAGAGCACGTCACGCACGGTGCTGATGTTTGGCATCCTTCAAGACCTTTCTAAGTTGCTTGCGGAGCGTCATTGCCTCACGCAGTTCTGGTGGATAGATCCAATAGGTTCGTCCTATCGACACTAGATATCCGGGGTCCTTTTTCACCCCCAAGACGTTCGCATGAAGCGCCACAGCCGCCTCGCTGCGTCCAATCATTTCGGCGACCTCCTTTGCCGGGCGTGTTGGCCAACTATGGCGAAGAACGGCGTTCTCCTGTGCCGTCCAGTCTCGACGCTTGAGATCTCGCAGCTTGGATGCCTGCAAACGAGCCGCGACGGAGCGCCAGGTGCGGCACAGGAGCGCGGCAATCTCGGGGTGTGTAAGTTCGGCCTCCATGCTTCTCGCCAACTCAGTTTCGGCGTCGGTCCAGGGTCTTTTTCGGCCGCATGGCTTGCTTAACCCAGCCCGACCTGTCGCTGAGCTGACGGCGTAGACGGATCGACCAAGCATCTGCGCGATCTCCTTGTGAGTCGCTACTGCCTTAAGCTCGGCAAGCAGGTTCTGCTCTGCTTGACTCCAGGATGCGGACGGACCGTTCGTCATTCCTAGCTGCCTCTTTCTGAGACCGACTGCAGCACGCGAGCGGCCCAGAAATGCCGCTATTTCCCTCGATGTACAGCTTGATTGCAGCGTGACTAGAAGTTCTTCCTCCTCAACAGTCCACTGTGGGTGTGGCGCTGAACCCAACCCTAAGAGGTGCGTCTTCGACTTGATGACCGAGGCGGGCCGGCCAATGAACATCGCAAGCTCCGCGTATGTGCAAAACGGCTTTAGTTCCCGAAGCAGGGCAACCTCGTCGGCGCTCCAAGGGACGCGCGGTTCCATTGATTTGTCGTGGAGTTGGGAAGGAAAGCGCGACTATGCGCGCCCGTTCCGCAGGCTCACGCTGGGATTTCGCCTCTCACACATGCAACGTGTCCGGTGGCTGTACAACCGTCTCCTCCCGCAGGAGAACGACCTGGCTGTTGTGCAAGATGACGGGTCAGCCGTCCAGAGTCGAAAGCCCGGATGCTCTACGCAACTCGATCTCCAGCCTCTCCACCTTCGCCTCCAACTCTTCACGCTTGGCATTGCGTGCGACGAGCGCCTTTTCGGTCTGCTCAAAGAGCAGGAAGACAAATCCAGCGCACAGGTTGAAGAAGTGCAGGAGCAACATCAGGACTGCGCCCCGTGTGACGGGCCCATTGCCCAGCCAGAACGTCAAGATCCCGAGCGGCGAATTGACGAAGAGTAAAACGTAGAACGCGCGGTTGAACCACCGCGACCAGAGCTGGCGTAGCCACTCACGCTTCTCCGGCTCCATGTTGGCCAGCGTCATCGTCACCGTGAAGACGGCAATGAAGACGCCCAAGATCGACACAACGGTCGTCACCTCCATGCCATCCCTCCTTGGTGGTATGTGCGCATTAGTTCACTTGACCCGGAGAGAGACCGGGCAGATCATGTAACTATACGCAACAGAACGAGGAGATCGATATGAGGATTGCTATCGGGTTGATCTTGGCTGCCGCTTCCCTCAGCGCGAGTGCCTATTGCACCGGGTCGGGAGCATTCCGCCAATGCTCGGACGGCAGCGGTAACAGCTACAGCGTCCAGCAATTCGGCAACACGACGTATGTGCAGGGTCACAACGCACAGACCGGCTCAAGCTGGAATCAGACGAGCCAGAACGTTGGGAACACGACCTACCACCACGGGACTGCCGCCAACGGGAACAACTGGAGCGGGACCACCCAGCACATCGGCAACAGCACGTACTACAACGGCATCAATAGCCAGGGTCAGCCATACGCGAGGACCTGCAATCAGTTCGGCTGTAACTGACGCAAGGATCCGACGTGGAAAAAGAGCCAAGAATCTCGGTGAACAAGTTAGCAGAGTTGCTGGTGAGCGCTAATCCCATTAGACGCAGAAGAATCGTCCAGGACCAAAAGTACCCCAACACTGCAGTGGCGATCCGTTATCGCTTAGCTCATGAGCCGATCCGAGAGTACTTGTCTAACGGTCGGCAGGAAGCGACTCTAAGGAACGCTGCCGCAGCATTGCGCAGCGACAAAACAGGCACGGAGTACGCAATCGACGATCGGTGGAATACTGCTGACGCGTTAGACAGGATCCTCGACATCTCCGACCTATTGCCTGCCGCCGACGGCGAAGCGTACAAAGCTGGTGAGCAAAACGCTCCGAAACTGACCATTGCAGGAGTGGACATCAGCGTTCGGCCCGATGTACTAATTTCCTTCACGCGACGCGGCAAGAAACACACGGGCGCCGTTAAATTTCACTTTATCAAGAATCCGGATTCAGCCCTTACCCAGGCAGGCTCAGAGTACGTCGCTGCGCTCCTGATGCGCTGGCTTGAAGTTCATGGGCCGGACGGAACTACCCCAGCGCACACACACTGCTTGTGCATTGACGTATTCCGGGGTTCGGCGGTCTCGGCACCGCGGAGCACAACGAAACGTATGAACGAGGTCAACGCTGTATGCGAGGAGATCGCCGCGCGTTGGCCTCATCTATAGCTCCTTGGACTAAATCTCTCGGCCGCCAGCCGTCGAGATCGCACCGACTCTCCAGCAGCACATGTGTAGCCGTGACCCTCTTGATGGTCACAGGCTCCAAGTCTTCAGGATCGGCGCCAGCGCAAACCGAGAAGACCGTGCCCGGCACCATGAGCAGGCGTTGCTCCTTTGTCATATTGATCTAGAGAGCTTCGACCACTTCGCGACAATCTTTTAGTACAGCACGCACGAGCCGCGCCATGTCGCGTGCATCCTTCCAGTGGCCGCCCTTGAACGCGTTTTGCGCAACAAGAGCCTTACCCTCGGCGGTGTTAGGCCCGGTGGAGCGCTCCCACGGCTTCCATCGCTGGATGGCCTCTCGCTGGCGCTGGCGTCGTTCGGGTGTCCATCCATTCGCTGGCATTGGCGTCCTCTAAAAGTTTGCTTTCCGACTTTTCGGCGTTCACCGCCTGCGGTGTCTGGCCCGGGGCGGGAACACCGTTGTTGACCTGCTGCTGCCCGCCGTTGTTCACGTTCGCTTGCTTGGCAATGACAGTCGTTCGAGGGAATTTCAGTTCAACCAACGCTTCTACCGCCGCACGGCTCTGCGACTGAGCACGGAAGGCAAGGCGCATATACGTCTCCAGCGCTTCCAGGCTGTGCCCCATCTGCAACGCCCCACGCCTGGAAAACTCGACAAACATCGACTGCAGCGCATTGGCCTGTCCGACCAACATCCGTTCCATGGATGTGAGGTCGCCGGCCTCTACCTCTTTCATGCTCGCATTGAGGGTGTCCACCAGACCAGTGACCGACACCGCACACGGATTGCCCATGCTATCCGCGGTCGCGTGGACAAACCCCCGCTGAGCCAGCATCGAAGCCGAAGCAGGATCGAGCATCGCCCGGGCCAGGGCTTGGGTTTCATGCTCACCCGGCCGCAACACCAGAGGGAGGGCGCTCGGGTTGTGTGTGGCCTTGTCCTCAGTCTTCGTCAATTTCGCCGCGGTCTTCTTACTCGCCATGCAGTGCGCTCCTAGCGTTGATTCGTGCCATTTCGTATCATGGCGGGACGATGGTTTACGAAATCTTCGGCTTCAAGATCGCCGCCTTCCTTTTCTGGAAGGTGGTCGTTCTCGTTGGCGCTGCTGGGATCTACGGGGCTTGGCACGGAT
Organism: Comamonadaceae bacterium ALPHA2B; assembly: GCA_005503065.1. GTDB lineage: Bacteria > Pseudomonadota > Gammaproteobacteria > Burkholderiales > Burkholderiaceae_C > Xenophilus. The sequence continues at coordinate 25,243 of SCOE01000050.1, read as the reverse complement.
GGACTACCGGCCGACCGCCAGGACAGGCGCCGCGCGCAACAGGCCCTCGCCAAGCAGGCCACCACCCAGAAGGCCACCGTCCCCGATAAGCCGCGGACCGTTGGCAGCCTGATAGGCCGCTAGTGCACGATCTAGCTCCGCAGGGTCCGACAGCAGCCCCCCAAGGCGTTCCACACGGCCGGCCCGCGCACCTTGGCGCACCGTCTCCAGCAGCGGGCCGGTGAAGCTCCCCAGCAGAGGAATCCGGTTCGCCAGGATATTGACCATGCGGTTATCCAGCAACCCGAGCCGCAGCGCGTCCTGTGCGTTCTGGGCCGTGTTCGACCCCACCGCACGCCCCAGGTTTGCCGCGTTGTCGGCTCGCGCGACGTCCTGCACCACGCCCCGAAGGGTCGCCCGCTCTTGATTGGTCAGCAGATCGCGCAGCGCACCGCTTCGAGCCGCTTCCCACTTGCTCAGCTTGGCATTGCTGAGGGAGCCATCCGCTTTCACCTGGCTCGCCGCATCGGTGATTGCGTAATTCTTCAGGAGGTCGCGCGTTTCCGGGGTCTGGATTCGCATGAAGGCCGCCATGTCGTCAGCCTGCGACGGCCGCGAGCTGAAGAACTGGGGCGCCAGCTCACCGCCCTGCGCAGCGGGCAGACCATCACCACCTTGGCGGAAGATCGATGCAGTCGGACCCGTGCGGTAGGTCTGCATCCGGTCCGCATGCATGGCAACCGCATCGCGCCACTGCTGCACCATGTCTGCCGGGAAATTCTCATGCGACAGCCCCCGACCGTCCGCGACCAGGTTTGCACGCTCATCAATGGCGCGGCGCATCTCATCGAGCGCGGCAGCTTCTCGAGTGCGTCCGTTCGCCCGTGCGGCTTCGTGGGCTTCGCTGATCGAGGAACGCAGGTTTTGCAGCTCTTGGAACGACACTGGGCGATTGATGACCGTAGCGCCCGGCGCCTCGCCTTGAGCGGCCTCCTGCATCGCTTGCATGGACCGGCCGCGGTCAGCACCTACGGGCAGGGCATGCCGTGCATCGGGATCGCTCAGGGCGTTCAGGAGCGTAGCCGGGTCGTCGTCGGGCAGATATCCAGCTTCGTGCATTCGCTGGGCCATCCGGTCGACAGATTCCCCCTGATGGCGCGAGAACACCTGATTGACCCCAGATTGCCGGAGGTCACGGATCTCCCCGGCCAGGGCGCGAGAGGATTCCGCCTGCGTGTTGATGCCACCAGCATGGCGCACAGCCTGTAGGAGCGTCGGGGAAGGCGCTGCCCCTGTGGGCCAGTCACCAGCCCAGACACGTTGCGTTGTGCCGGCCGTTCCAGTTCCGCCCGCACGCGCGCCTCGTGGTTCAGGAGCGTATTCCCGATGTCTGCAAAGCCGGACGCCACGCCCCGAGCCAGGCCCTGCGTATTCGTGTCCATCATCGCGAGCATTGGGCCGACAACCGGGATTGCAGCCGTTGCCATACGTGCGACGTTCTTCCCGGATCGCAGAGGCTCCTGCTGCTCCTGTGCCTGCCGCTGCGCCCGAGGGGATGCGTTTGCAGGCGCTGCCGGCGCGGTGGGCTGTGCGAACTGAGCATTCAGCTCAGCCCACGGATCTTTCGGTGCCGCCTGCTCATTGCCTGGCTGAGGCTGGCCGTATTGCGCCGCCAAGGCCGCCCATGCATCCGCGTTGGGCGAGTCGCTGCCGCTTGCCTGAGGCTGTCCCATATTCGCCGTCACTTTCCGGATGTAGTTGCGGGTTTCAGCCGGGGCAGCTTCCATGCCCTTGCGCTGGAGGTTGCCGATTCCCCAGTTGTAGGCCGCGAGAGCCTGCGGCAGATCGCCGTTGGTCTGCTTGAGGAGGTCGGAGTACATCCGGGCCGCTGCACTGGCCGAAGCGCCCAGGTCGTTCGGGTCGGTCAGCCCGTACTGCCGCGCCGTAGCGGGCATGAACCCGAAATGACCCTGAGCACCAGCAGGGGAGAGCATTGCTCGGCCACGGGCGGATTCCGCGGCCCACACGCTATCCAGCAGGCCAGGAGGCAGGCCGTACTGCGATTCAAGCTGCGCGAACAGTTCGCCGGCCATCTACTTCTTCCACTTCTGCAGAACAGGGTCCGCCCAGATCGAGCCGGCCACCTTGCGCCAGTTGCGATCAACCGCCGTTAGGTCGCCTTCGCGTCGAGCCAGGGGCAACGCCGCCTCGTAGTAGGCCGCACGGCGCGCATCCATGTTCGCCTTGGCTTCCGCGTAATCGAGGATGAACGAATTTGCCTCGGGCGTGTTGCCGAGGGACACGTAGGTTTGCTTCGCGCGCTCCGCATCGTCCTTGGCCTGCACGCCCTTTTGTGCCAGCAGCTCAGCGTTGACCTTGTCCATCGCCACGCTCTGGAACTTCTGCGCGTTCGCGGCGTAGATCTTCGAGTTGCCGACGTTCACCCCCAGGCCCTCAAGCACAGCCGCCGCTGCCGCCTTCGTCTCAGTGCCCCATCCGGTGTTCATGTCAATGTTCCGGATCGCCTGAATGCCAGCAATGGTGTTGGTCGCCGACTTGCCGCTATCGATGGCTGGTTGATAGATGTTCTTCACCCAGTTTTCGTTGACTGCGGTCTGCGCCTGCTGCGTGACGGGATTTAGGCCCGCCATGTAGGGCGTGCCAGAGTTGCCGAATCCACCAGCACCACCAGACCCACCAGCACCACCGGTGCCACCACCGAAGCCGGCCACCTGGGCACGCGGGACGAAGTAGTCATTGCCGTCCGGGCCAGTCACGCGGACGACGTCAAGCTGCGCCTGCGTCATCTGCTTAGCACGGTCGGCGCCCACGGTGTAGGGGTACTTCGCACCCTCTACCGCATCGGTCTCGAAAGCCTTGCTTGCGGCGTTCGCTCCGATGTAGCCAGGTGCCATGCCAACAACACCGTTTGCACCGCGCACCATGCCCTCACCGAGCTTCGGATAGTAGGTTTCGGCACCGGAGATCGGGTCGCGGTAGTAGTTGCCAGCCTCTCGCTTAACGCCCTCGTTGTAGTACTTCATTTGGTCGAAAAGCTCGCTCGCACCCTTCCGACCCATCGCCGCCCATGCCGCAATTTCATCGGGCGTGAACATGAAGCCGCCCCGCCCCGGAATGCCGCCACCCTGCACTCCGGTAGGCATGCCACCCATCCCCTGCGGTTGACCGCCGCCGACGCCAACCGTGCCGGCTATCCCGTCGCCAGCACCACCGGATGACGCCTGAGAGCCGCCGAACTGAGCAGCCGGGGCCTGACCATAGCCAGTCGCGCCGGCCGCGCCCCCAGCCTGCGGGCCGAAACGACTACGCAGGCGGTCGAGGATGACCGCATTCATCGCTTGATCTTGCTGGAGCTGGCCGAGCTGCGCGGTGCGGTAGGCCGACTGGCTGGCGTTCTCGTCGAGCTGAGACTGAACGAGCTTCCGTTTCAGGCCCGCGTCCTGCATGGCCTGCATGTTCTGCATCGCACCCGCGAGACGCTGCCCAAAGCTCATCGGCTGCGATGTGGGGCCGCCCGCGGCCATCAGCGCAATACCCGTCTGCGCCTCAGGGGAGTTGAGAAAATCTAGGAGACCCATGCTATCCCCTTACGTCTCGCTCTGGTTGCGGCGGGTCTGGTTGTTCCGCGCTTGCCATGCGTCAGTCGGGCCCATCGAGCCGTTCGAGTAGAAGCCCGCAGGATCTCGGCCGCCCCACGACAGGTACTCTTGCATATCCCGGTATGCCTGCGTGCCAGGCTTGACGTCTTGCCCGTAGACGAAGGAGCCATAACCGGCGTTGTTTGCAAGGTCCGTTGGCAACGTGGAGATTTGACCAATGGGCGCCGCGTAGATGTCCGCCATGTCCATAAACCGGCTGTACGAAGGATCGTTGTCCGTACCGAGTTGGCGGAAGTCCGACTTCTTCTCTACGGGTGCGGGAGCCGGGGCGGGATTCTGGGCCGCGCTGGGCGCAGGCTCTGCCGTGAGCATGTCCAGTAGACCGCCGCGACCCTGAGCGTTGCCCTGACCTGCGCCGGTGAACTGATACGCGACCGGCCGGGCAGTCGGATTGTTGCGGTCGTAACCCAGGGGTTGCGTCTGAATCTGGCTCAGGAGGTCAGGAACAATCGCGTTGATGTAGTTGTTCTGTTTCCCCATGTTGGCATACGCCGCCAACTGCTGAGCGTTGAAAGGCTGCGCGGCGTACTGGTTCTGGAGGTTCTGACCCTGCGTCAAGTTGCTCATCAGCCAGGGTTGAGCTGGAAGCCACGGATCTTTGCTTGCGGTCTGCGAACTTCCGCCACCACCGCCGCCGCCACCCTTGCCGCTGTTCATGGCTCCCACTGCGGTCGAGCCGACAGCGCCGATTGCAGCCCAGCCGGCCGCCGAAATCCCAAGGCTCATGGTTGCACCTCCAGTGCTTCATTCTTCGATTGCTGCAGTTGCAGCGTGCGCGTCTGCAGCTTGTCGCTCTCCGGCGTCATCTCGTCCTCAATGGCTTCGATGTCGATGAGCTTGGTATGACAAACTGTTGTCCAGTAGCCGCCTGACAGGCCCAGGAGGCGCGCTGCGTTCTCTTCGCTCACCCGCATGTCAGCAGACACGGAGTACCCTGCATCAATCGCGGCGGCAGCGAGAAGCACAATGGTCGTCTCCACCCGCTCAGCAGCAGACAGCCCGGCGATCACTGGCCACCTCGCAGCCTCTCTTTGTAGAGGCGTCCGCGTTCACTGTCGAACGTCCAGCCCTGCACCGCGCCAGACTGCCGGTAGTCGATCAGAATCTCTTCGCCTGGCCGGATGACCTGCAAGGCAATGAGATCGAATCCACCATTGAGGCCGTGCGCCATGCGAGCGTTTGGCTCCGGGGAGTGGTTGACGTAGCGCCCCGCTGGCGTCCTGTACTTCCCGATGCGACTGGCGCAAATGAGATCCCCGGCGCCAATCGGGATTGCCGAAAAGATGCCTTTCCCGTGAATCAAGGAGGGCCGAACCTCGATGTAGCTCCATTCATCGGGCATCGGGCAGAGGTCTAGAGTGTTCGTAGTGATCGACTCAACCCACCGGGCATCGATGCCGGCTTCTACCAGTACCGCGGCGTAGTCCTCGCGCACTGCACGAATCGCGTTTGTCGGCCGTCCGCGCTTCATTTCGATCCCATTGTGGCGGTTGCTGGTTGACGCTCCCTGGCCTCGCTGGCTCGGGCTGGGTACTTCTCTCTGAAATACGCCAGCAGTTCGAGCCTCTGCCACACCGGTGCTTTCAGGCAGTCTTGCCGCATCTCTTCCCGACGCTCAGGGCTGTCTCCCCAGGTGTCGCAGGCCCGCATGGCAGCGCGGATCAGCTCCGCATGGATCGCCTCGGCCTGGGCCTGGCAGTCTTCCAGGAACCGGACAATTTCTGGCTTGTTGGCCCTGAGGATGGCGCGTTGATCGTCCTGTAGGCTGCTGGCAGGGCTCACAAGGAGCCGACCACCCTCCCCTAGCTCGACAGTGAGGCCCTGCGCCCAAAGAGCGTGCAGGATGGATTGAGGAGAGGTCATCAGATCGCCTCCACATCGCCGTTCGGGGCAACTTGCTCAACTTCTTCACCCTTGAGCAAGTGAGCAAGTTGAGCAACTTGAGCAACTTGGCCCAGGTTGTTTTCCCCATCTTGGTGCAATTCAACTTGCTCAACTTGCTCAACTTGCTCAACTTGCTCAAGGTTTTCGAGTGAGCAAGTTGGGTGAGCAACATCCTTCGGGAGTAGCTGCCAGTACCATCCCGTATCACCTTTGCGCTTCCGAACGCCGAGGGTTTCTGAGGCACGGCGGATCGTCGCCCAGGCATGCCCAGCAGCCTTTGCCTCGGCCTGAACCGTCTTCGTCGGAGTAGAGTGCACCAGCAGATCGCGCAGAAACTCCTCCGCATCAGCACGCGCCCCGGAGTCGCCGTCTGCGTCCTCCTCAGGTTCTGCCAGGATCTCTCGCGCCGAGCCTTGCACCGGCTGACCCCAGACTACGGAACTGGTCGGAATGCCAGGGGCCGCCTCGGTCTGCTCGATGTGGTACTCAAACCCGCCTTCGTCGGGGGCAATGTTGGCCTTGGACCGAACCAGCACGCGACGATCACCGCCGTCCTCTGTCCTTACCTTGGCCGCCAGAAGAACGACCCGCGCGACCGCACTGAAGGCGATGGAGCCCGTTACGCGCTCCGTGGGGTCGCGGCCTACGGTTCCCTTGCTCAGGTGTGTAATGCCGACGATTGCGGCCCCGAGTTGGGCGCCCAGGTCTACCAGGGGTTGCAGGCCCTTCCGGACTTCCGCGTTCTTGTGGCTGTCGCCATTTACCGCGCTAACCACCGGATCAACCAGCAGGAGCCGCACATCCCCGATTTGGCTTGCCCGTGCCAGGAGCTGGGGCATGTGCCGGGACGGGTCGAAAGGCTGCAGTTCCCCATCCACCCGAGATTCGGTGATGAAAAACACCCGGGACATGTCGGCGCCCATCGCCAAGAGGCGCGGCACGAGCGTATCGGAGGGGTCATCCTCACCAGACCACACGATGACATTGCCCTGAGGGCACCGGGTGCCATCGGGCCACCGGCCGCCGAGCGTGATGGTTGCGGCCATCGCCAGGGCTACGGTTGTCTTCCCCGCCCCTGGAGGACCAGCAAGGATGTGCAGCTTCCCGAAGGCGAGCCAGTGATGCCAGAGCCAGGAAATCGGCCGGGGCTGAACATCCGCACCGTTCAGGAGTACAACCCCATCCTCTGGCACTGGTGGAATGGGCATCGCAGCCTCGATGTCTTTGAAAACTGCATTCATGCGCGCATCTCCACCTTCCCGGCGAGCCGGTGCAAATCGTTAAAGTCCGTGTCTTTGTCTTTGCGGGGCAGCCCGTCAAAGGTCGGCATCGCCAGCAAGCCACCGACCGCCTGAGCGGCTTCTGTCGCAGCCTTGAGCCCGGGGTTGCCTTCGGTCTTCCAGTCGTCGTCGCCAGCTATCACAAGCGTGATGCAGGGGAACTTGGCGCGCAGAGCTTTCGCCACCGGCAGGAGGTTGCTCGCGTTGAATGCCACCGCCACAGCATGGCCGGTGTCCTCGTGGATCGTGGCGCCCGTGGCGTAGCCCTCGCAGACCACCAGACGGCCCGAGGGTCGGCCGATTGAGCTGTAGCAGCCCTTCACCCGCCCACCAGGCATAAAGCGTTTCTCGCCGTCCGGTGAGATGCTCTGCAGGCTCCAGAGCCGACCATCTGTGTCCCGCATTGGAACTAGCAGCGTATGGCCGCCCTCGATGCGGATGCCGTATGCCTGAACGCCCTTGTTCGTCAGGTAGGTGTGTTCCGTGACTGGATCGGCAGCAGCCCAGCGACGTGCAGCAGCCTGTGCGGCCTCTTCCTGGCGCTCACGCTGTTCTACGTCGTGTTGACGGCGCAGAGCATCCATGCGGCGCCGGAAGGCTTCACGCTCAGCAGGAGTCAACTCCCGGTCATTCCGCCGTGTCTCGACATGCCCGCACCTGAAGCAGTGGGCCACGCCGTGGCCTTCCCCGGCAACAGTGATGCCCATGATCTTGTCTTTGGCCGACCGTCCGCATGCAGGGCAGGAGACGCGGTAGTCACCTGGGGCGTATTCGTTCCACTCGATCATGCGGCACCCCCGATCCGACGCACGAGAGCGCCTAACGCGGCAAGATCGGGACAGCGGCGCGCAGTGCCTACGCGGGTGACGATGTAGCCACCATCTGCCATCTCGAACACCTCATGCCCGAGGAGCGCGAGCCGAGCGCGCAACGTATCGAGGAGCTTGGACTCAGACATGAGCGAGCCCCCCACGCTGGATCAACCAGCCAGCCAGCCGATAAGGCAGGCAGCCCCGCACCGCCGCCGTGACAATGGCGGCCTTCATGAGCCGGCGGATCACGCTGGCACCTCTTCGGTGATGAGGCTATATAGAGCTACGTTCTTATGCTCAAAGCCATCTTGATCGACCACCGTGACCCGGGCGGTTTGAATCTGATAGCCCATGGCGCGAAGCTCGAACACGCGCGTGGGGCACTGATAGCAGCCACACCGGCGCAGCTCATACGATGTGTGAGCCCGAATGCGCAGCCGAGAAAGAATTTCTGTGCGCTGCTCTGCGCTACTCAGGTAAGAAGGCTTCGCGGCCGTCTTCCCAAAAAGGGCAGGCAGAGAGACAATAGAGACCGACTGTTCAGAGCTTTGTTCTTGCGACGCCCCGCCCGCCAGCGGGGTTTGTCGTTTCTGGCGGGTGCTCATTACGCCACCTCCAGAACCTTGCGCAGGTCGCCCACACGCCACCGGGTTGTACCGGCCGTCAGCTTGACCGGCTTGGGCAGACGCCCCTCACGACTCCAGCGCCATCCGGTCGGGACCGAGATACCGAAGATGCGCGCGACTGTGCGGATATCGACAAGCGCCGATGGCGGCAACCGGTCGAAGTCTGTGACCTCGGCATGAGTTGAATTGACTTTCTCTGGCATTTGCTGCACTCCGTTGATTGAGTGCAGCCATTGAGCCGCGAGCGCCTTTTTACGTCACCGATACGCGCCTATAGAAGCTTCGCCGAGCCTTAGCGAGTATTAGCGCGGCGCCTTGGCGAGTGCCTTTGCTCGGCGCTCTAAGCGGTCGCCCAGGTTCTTGCGCCTGAGGAATTTGGTTTCGCCACCGTCGAGGTACTTCAGTTCTCCCTCTGACGCCCCAATGAACGGCGGGACGTTCTGATTTGCCATGGCTTCCAGCTCGGCCCACACCAGGGCGGTGCCATCCGATCCGGCTTGTTGAATCGCCTGCTCGATGATGGCTGTCAGAAGGTTTGAGCGCTGCGCATGGATCGGCGCTACACGCTTCCCGGCGATGAATCTAGCCACGGGTGGATTGTCCTTCTCCCGCTGCACAGGCTCACTTTCTGGCGCCTTCTCTCGGATACGTACACCCATGCCCAGCTCGGCCAGGAAGGGGCGCAAATCCTGCAGAGGGAACACAACCGCCCGCTTGAGTGCCGCACCTATCGGGGATGACTGCGGAGTGCCTGTGAGTGGATCGCGCACCACCAGCCGCCCCCGTCTGACCGCCTGCGGCAGCTCCTGCTCGAAGTTCAGTTGACTAGCGCTCGCCTCAAACTGCTTGAGAAAGGTGGACCTGTCAGGATTGCGTGCTTCCGCAAGCAACCACGGGAGATCCTCAAACAGGATCGGTGCGTTGTCTGGCACTTCGAGCCAGTGAAAAAACTGTTCTTCGTCTTGCATTGCGCCCCCACAGCGCCCCTGTATGGATGCCAGCCCAGCCCGTCAGGGAAACGGGTCTTCGGGGATCAGCCTAGGGCCGGCAAAACCTTTACGCAGCCGATCGCATCGGTATGACCTCAGCCCCGGCAGCCTGCCTGTCCAAGTAGTCGGCCCAGCGCTGCATCATTTCCCGTCGCGCCGGCAGATGCGCGGTGCGGTTGTAAGCCCTGCCGTTCGGGTCCTTCACCTCGTGCGCGAGCTGGTGCTCGATGAGATCGACGCGCTCGCCCAGCACCTCGTCAAGGACCGTCCGCGCCGTGGCCCGAAAGCCGTGAGCGGTGTGCATTTCGGTGGAGTAGCCCAAGGAGCGAAGCGCCGCATTCACCGTGTTCTCAGACATCGGCCGCTCGCCAGTCCTCACGCTGGGTAAGACAAATCGGCCATGCCCCGTAAGAGGCTTGAGCCCCTCCAGGATCTGCACAGCCTGGTCAGACAGTGGGACGATGTGGGCAACGCCCATCTTCATGCGGGCGGCGGCGATGCGCCACTCGCGGGTATCGAGGTCGATCTCCTCCCACTCAGCACCCCGCAGCTCGCCAGGACGAACGAAGGTCAGCGCAGACAGCTTCAGCGCGGCCACGGTGACCGGCAGCCCAACATAGCCATGGATGGCACGCATCAGCGCCCCAAGCGCCTTCGGCTCGGTGACTGCGGCGTAGTGGGTCTCCTGCTTAGCGGCGAGCGCACCCCGCAAGTCGGCAGCGATGTCCCGCTCTGCCCTTCCCGTGGCCACCGCATATCGAAAGACCTGCCCACAGAGCTGGCGCACCCGATGGGCCGTATCGACCGCACCGCGCCCCTCCAGCTTGCGCAGCACCATGTCCAGCAGGTCTTTGGGCTTGATGCTCGCGATCGGCAGATGGCCGATGAAGGGGGTGACATCTTTGTTCAGAAGAACTGTCACCTTGGCCTGCGTAATTGGCTTGCGGTCCGCCGCTGTCTTCCCGAGCCATTCGGTTGCCACGGCCTCGAAGGTGTTAGCAGCCGCCTCCGCCTGGGCCTGCTTCTCCTCTCGCTTGGCGGTGCCGGGGTCGATGCCGTGGGCCAGCAGCCCCTTCGCCCTATCGCGCTTCTGGCGAGCCAGGGCGAGGCTGACCGCGGGGTACACGCCCAGCGCCAGCGTCTTGCGCTTACCGGCGAAGGCGTAGTCCATACGCCAGTACTTCCCTGCCGGCTTCACCAGCAGGTACAGGTTCCCGGCATCGGCGTGTTTCTCGCCTGCCGGCCTGTCCTTCCACTTCACCTGCCGGACAAAGGTGTCTGTCAGCGCCACTTGCTCTCCTTGCGGTATCTGGCATCGCGGTATCTGCAAGAACCGTAGGAAGTACCGCAAAAGCCGTGCGATGTGATGATACGAATCAAGACGGCATCGGACAAAGAAAAACCCGCTATGCCTTGCAGCATGCGGGTTTGCAAGTCTTGGTGAGCCAGTCTGATACGACTGTTTGGTGCCCGGAACCGGGGTCGAACCGGTACGCCCCTTCACAGGAAAGCGGCGGATTTTAAGTCCGCTGTGTCTGCCAATTTCACCATCCGGGCGCCGGGATTGAACGACGATAACCCAAAACAAAGCGGCCTCTTTTCACGCCGTCATCAACGCCGTTGAACAGAGGCCGCTCCGTGTGGGGTGGAGGCGCGAACCAGAGTCGAACTGGTCTAACCGGATTTGCAATCCGGGGCATAACCGCTTTGCTATCGCGCCGTTCAGGCTGCCGGGGCACACCTGAAAAAAAGGGAAGCAGATGCTTCCCTTTCTTGAAAACTGGAGCGGGAAAACGGTCTCGAACCGTCGACCTCAACCTTGGCAAGGTTGCGCTCTACCAACTGAGCTATTCCCGCGCATTTCAGACGCGCGGAAGAAAACTGGAGCGGGAAAACGGTCTCGAACCGTCGACCTCAACCTTGGCAAGGTTGCGCTCTACCAACTGAGCTATTCCCGCATCTTCGGCCAGTGCCACAAGGCGCTGGCTGTCGTTTTCTTCCGTCGCCGGAAGCCTTGCAGTATATACCGGTTTTGGGCGTTTCGGCAACGCTGACGCGCCGAATCAGTGCTTGACCGACCCGTCCGACGCAGGCGCCGGCGAGGCCGCACGTTGCTTGGCCAGTTCGGCCATCGCCGCCTGCGAGGCCGCAACCTCCTCGTCGGACAGCGGCACCGGCTGCTTCTCGAGTGCGATCTCCAACACCTTGTCGATCCACCGCACCGGCACGATCTCGAGGCCGTTCTTCACGTTCTCGGGAATGTCCTGCAGGTCCTTGGCGTTTTCCTCGGGAATCAGCACCGTCTTGATGCCGCCGCGCAGAGCCGCCAGCAGCTTTTCCTTCAGGCCGCCGATAGCCGTGACTTCACCGCGCAGCGTGATCTCGCCGGTCATGGCGACGTCACCGCGCACCGGGATACCGGTCAGCGCCGAAACGAAGGCCGTGGTCATCGCGGCGCCAGCACTGGGGCCATCCTTTGGCGTGGCGCCGTCGGGCACGTGGATGTGGATGTCCCTCTTTTCGAACATCTCATCCTTGATGCCCAGGCGGCGCGCCCGGCTGCGCACCACGGTGCGCGCGGCCTCGACCGACTCCTTCATCACGTCGCCCAGCGAGCCGGTGCGGCTGATGATGCCCTTGCCCGGCATGGTCACGGCTTCGATGGTGAGCAGGTCGCCGCCCACCTCGGTCCACGCCAGGCCGACCACCTGGCCCACCTGGTTCTGCTGCTCGGCACGGCCGAAGGTGTACTTGCGCACACCCAGGTAGTCGTGCAGGTTCTCGCTCGTCACGGTGACCTTGGGTTCGAGCTTCTTCAGCTGCAGGCCCTTGACCACCTTGCGGCAGATCTTGGAGAGCTCACGCTCGAGCGAACGCACGCCGGCCTCGCGGGTGTAATAGCGCACGATGTCGCGCACCGCGTCCTCGGTGACCAGGAGTTCCTCGGCTTTCACGCCGTTGTTCTCCATCTGCTTGGGCAGCAGGTACTTCAGCGCGATGCTGGTCTTCTCGTCCTCGGTGTAGCCCGACAGGCGGATGACCTCCATCCGGTCCAGCAGCGCCGGCGGGATGTTCATCGAGTTCGAGGTCGCCACGAACATCACGTCCGACAGGTCGAAGTCGACCTCGACGTAGTGGTCGCCGAAAGTGTGGTTCTGCTCGGGGTCGAGCACTTCCAGCAGGGCCGACGACGGGTCGCCGCGGAAATCCGTGCCCAGCTTGTCGATCTCGTCCAGCAGGAACAGTGGATTGCGCGTGCCGACCTTGTTCAGGCTCTGCAGCACCTTGCCCGGCAGGGCACCGATGTAGGTGCGGCGGTGGCCGCGGATCTCGGCCTCGTCGCGCATGCCGCCCAGCGCCATGCGCACGTACTTGCGGCCGGTCGCCTTGGCGATCGATTGCCCCAGCGAGGTCTTGCCCACACCCGGCGGGCCGACGAGGCACAGGATCGGCGCCTTGACCTTGTCCACGCGCTGCTGCACCGCGAGGTACTCGAGGATGCGGTCCTTGACCTTCTCCAGGCCGTAGTGGTCCTCGTTGAGCACCGTCTCGGCGTTGGCCAGGTCATGCTTGATCTTGGTCTTCTTGCTCCACGGCAGGCCGACCAGCACGTCGATGTAGTTGCGCACCACGGTGGCCTCGGCCGACATGGGCGACATGAGCTTGAGCTTCTTGAGCTCGCTCTCGGCCTTCTTGCGCGCGTCCTTGGGCATCTTGGCCGCGATGATCTTCTTCTCGATCTCCTCGATGTCGGCGCCCTCTTCGCCTTCGCCGAGCTCCTTCTGGATCGCCTTGACCTGCTCGTTGAGGTAGAAGTCGCGCTGGTTCTTCTCCATCTGCCGCTTCACGCGGCCGCGGATCTTCTTGTCGACGTTGAGGATGTCGACCTCGCGCTCGAGCTGACCGAAGAGGTTCTCCAGCCGCTCCTTGACGTCCGACAGGTCGAGCACGGCCTGCTTGTTGTCGAGCTTGAGCGGCAGGTGCGCAGCGATGGTGTCGGCCAGCCGGCCGGCGTCGTCGATGCTGGAGATGGAAGTCAGGATCTCGGGCGGGATCTTCTTGTTCAGCTTGACGTACTGGTCGAACTGCTGCATCACGGCGCGGCGCAGGGCCTCGACCTCGTTGCCCGCGGTGGCGGACGGGTCGAGCGGCACGACGTTGGCCGTGAAATGGGTCTGGCTGTCATCGATGCGGGCCACGCGCGCGCGCTGCTGACCCTCGACCAGCACCTTCACGGTGCCGTCGGGCAGCTTCAGCATCTGCAGGATGGTCGACACGCAGCCGACCTCGAACATGTCCTCGACCGAGGGTTCGTCCTTGGCAGCGGCTTTCTGGGCGACCAGCATGATGCGGCGCTCGGCCTCCATCGCCAGCTCCAGCGCCTTGATGCTCTTGGGCCGGCCCACGAACAGCGGGATGACCATGTGGGGGAACACGACGACGTCGCGCAGCGGCAGCAGCGGCAGGTCGATCGGATCAGAAGGCAGGGGCGTATGACCGGACATGGAAATCCTCGAAAAGGGATAGGTCAAAGATGGTCGATCCGGCGCGATTTTCAAGATCGCGCCGGCGCACCGTCAGGACGCGCGCAGTACGCGCGCCGGTCGTAAGGTCAAGGCCTTCGGGCGGCACTCAGGCCTTTTTCGCCGCCTCGCGGTACACGAGGAGCGGCGGCTTGCTCTCGTCGATGGTGGATTCGTCGACCACCACCTTCTCCACATTCGTGGCATTGGGCAGTTCGAACATGGTGTCGATCAGCGACTGCTCGAGGATCGAGCGCAGGCCCCGGGCGCCCGTCTTGCGGGCGAGCGCCTTTCGGGCCACGGCGCGCAGCGCGGCGGGGCGCACCTCGAGTTCGACCCCCTCCATCTGCAGCAGCTTGGCGAACTGCTTGACCACGGCGTTGCGCGGCTCGGTGAGGATCTGGATCAGCGCGTCCTCGCTCAGCTCGGCCAGAGAGGCGACCACCGGCAGGCGGCCCACCAGTTCGGGGATGAGGCCGAACTTGATCAGGTCCTCGGGCTCCACCTCGCGGAACACCTCGGTGATGCTGCGCTGCTGCTTGCTGCGCACCACGGCGCCGAAGCCGATGCCGGAGGCCTCGGTGCGGGCCTCGATGACCTTCTCCAGGCCGGCGAAGGCGCCGCCGCAGATGAACAGGATGTTGGTCGTGTCGATCTGCAGGAAATCCTGGTTCGGGTGCTTGCGCCCGCCCTGCGGCGGTACGCTGGCCATGGTGCCCTCGATCAGCTTGAGCAGCGCCTGCTGCACGCCCTCGCCCGACACGTCGCGCGTGATGCTGGGGTTGTCGGACTTGCGGCTGATCTTGTCGATCTCGTCGATGTAGACGATGCCGCGCTGGGCCCGCTCGACCTCGTAATTGCAGCTCTGCAGCAGCTTCTGGATGATGTTCTCGACGTCTTCGCCCACGTAGCCGGCTTCGGTCAGCGTGGTCGCGTCGGCCATGACGAAGGGCACGTCGAGCTGGCGCGCCAGCGTCTGCGCCAGCAATGTCTTGCCGGAGCCGGTGGGGCCGATCAGCAGGATGTTGCTCTTGCTGAGCTCCACCTCGTCCGCACCCTTGCCCTTGTCGGCCCGCTCCTTGTGGCGCAGGCGCTTGTAGTGGTTGTAGACGGCCACCGACAGCATGCGCTTGGCCACTTCCTGGCCGATGACGTAGTTGTCGAGGTTGGCCTTGATCTCGGCGGGGGTGGGCAGGTCGCCGCGGCCTTCGCGGCTCTCCTCGCCGGCCGGCAACTCGTCGCGGATGATCTCGTTGCACAGGTCGATGCACTCGTCGCAGATGAAAACCGACGGGCCCGCGATGAGCTTCTTGACCTCGTGCTGGCTCTTGCCGCAGAACGAGCAGTAAAGCGTCTTTTCGCTGGATGAGCCTTTTTTATCGGCCATGTAACAGTGCCTCGCTGGGGGAAGTGACCAATGATAACGAAAGAAAAAACGGCGTTTCCCGAAGGGAAAACGCCGTCTTGATGCCCTCGCGGGCGGCCGGGATACCCGGAATCGGGGATCAGCCGCGCTGGGCGATGACCTGGTCGACGATGCCGTAGTCCTTGGCTTCGTCGGCGGTCATGTAGTAGTCGCGCTCGGTGTCGGCCTTGACCTTTTCCAGCGGCTGGCCGGTGCGCTCGGCCAGGATGCGGTTCATCTGGTCCTTGGTGCGCAGGATGTCGCGCGCCTGGATCTCGATGTCCGTCGCCTGGCCACGGGCGCCGCCGAGGACCTGGTGGATCATGACCTTGGAGTTCGGCAGCGAGTAGCGCTTGCCCTTGGCGCCGGCCGCCAGCAGGAAGGCGCCCATGCTGGCCGCGAAGCCCAGGCACATGGTCGAGACGTCCGGTTTGACGAACTGCATGGTGTCGTAGATCGACATGCCGGCCGTCACGCTGCCGCCAGGCGAGTTGATGTACAGGGAAATGTCCTTGTCGGGGTTCTCGCTCTCCAGGAAGAGCATCTGCGCCACGACGAGGTTGGCGGTCTGGTCGTTCACTTCGCCGACCAGGAAGATCACGCGCTCCTTGAGCAGGCGCGAATAGATGTCGAAGGAGCGTTCGCCGCGCCCCGACTGCTCGATAACCATCGGGATCAGGCCCAGGGCCTGGGTTTCGTGTGCACTCATGTTTCTCTCCGGAAGAAGTCCTACTGTAAGCGCCCCGAGGGTCGGGCCGGGCCTGACCCGCCCCCCGAGGGGGCAAGAAAACTTGGGGCGGCCCGGCGTTTTCTTGGAAGCCCAACGCCTGAATGAAATGGGGCTTGTGCCGCGAAGCACAAGCCCCAACCGGAAGCGGCCTGCGGGCCCGCCGATCAGCCCTGCTGGGCCATCAGCTCGTCGAAGGAGACGGCCTTGTCGTTCACCTTGGCCTTGCCGAGCACGAACTCGGTCACATTGTTCTCGATCACCACGGCCTCGACCTCGGCCAGGCGGCGGTTGTCGCCGTAGTACCAGCGCACCACGTCGGCCGGCTTCTCGTAGCTGGCAGCCAGCTCATCGATGTGGGCCTTGATCTGCTCGGGCTTGGCCTGCAGGTCGTTGGCGCGCACCACCTCGGCCACCACCAGGCCCAGGCGCACGCGGCGCTCGGCCTGTTCGCGGAAGATGTCGGCCGGAATCGGTGCCTTGTCGGCGTCCTTGATGCCGCGCTGCTTGAGTTCGGCACGGGCGCCCTCGACCATGCGGTCGATTTCGGCCTGCACCGTCGACTTGGGAAGGTCCAGTTCGGCGTTGGCGATCAGCGCGTCCATCACGGCCGTCTTGTTGCGCGCCAGGAGGCGGAATTTCACTTCGCGCTCCAGGTTCTTGCGGATGTCGGCGCGCAGGCCCTCGACCGTCGCGTCGGCGATGCCCAGCGACTTGGCGAGCTGTTCGTTCACTTCGGGCAGGTGCGAGGCCTCGATCTTCTTCACGGTGACCATGAAGTCGGCCTGCTTGCCGGCCACGTCCTTGCCGTGGTAGTCGGCCGGGAAGGCGAGCGGGAAGGTGCGGCTGTCGCCGGCCTTCATGCCGCGCACGGCGTCCTCGAACTCCTTGAGCATCTGGCCTTCGCCGACCACGAACTGGAAGTCGGCCGCCTTGCCGCCCTCGAAGGGCTCGCCGTCGATCTTGCCCTCGAAGTCGACGGTCACACGGTCGCCGTCCTCGGCCGCCGCGTCCTGGGCGCGCTGGGCGAAGGTGCGGCGCTGCTTGCGCAGGATGTCCAGGGTGCGGTCGATGGCCTCGTCGTTCACTTCGGCGGACAGGCGCTCGACCTCGGCGCCCGACAGGTCGTTGACCTTCACTTCGGGGAAGACCTCGAACACCGCGTCGAACGAGAGCTGGCCCTCGGGCGCGCCTTCCTTCTCGGTGATCGTGGGCTGGCCGGCCACGCGCAGCTTGGCCTCGTTGGCCGCCTGCGAGAAGGCCTCGCCGACCTTGTCGTTCATCACTTCGTACTGCACCGAGTAGCCGTAACGCTGGGCCACGACGTTCATCGGCACCTTGCCGGGACGGAAACCGTCCATCTTCACGGTGCGGGCCAGGCGCTTGAGGCGCGAGTCCACTTCGGACTTGATGGTGTCGACCGGGAGGGTCAGGGTGATCTTCCGTTCGAGCTTCTCGAGGGTTTCAACATTCACGGTCATTGGAGTCTTCCTTGGAAAGATGCTGGTGCGCGGGGCCGGACTCGAACCGGCACGCCATTGCTGGCGTCAGGACCTAAACCTGGTGCGTCTACCAATTTCGCCACCCGCGCCAGTCCAGCTGCACCGCCGCGAGGCCGTCGCCCCCGAGGGGTTGCTGCTGGAGGATGTGAAAAGCGGGCGGCCTTTGTCGAAGACTGCCCGCTGAAATCGGTCAACCGCGTATTTTAAGCTGCAAATGTGGGCCTCCCAGCTCTGCATGCCGCTTTGCGGCAAGTCATTCGCCACCTCCCGAGGAGGAGGCGCGGGCCGCCTTGGGAGCGGCCCGGCGGCGCCCGCAGTGGGCCTCCCGGCTCTGCATGCCGCTTTGCGGCAAGTCGTTCGCCGCCTCCCGAGGAGGAGGCGCGGGCCGCCCTGGGAGCGGCCCGGCGGCGCCCGCTAGGCCATTTCCGGCTCGCGATGGATCCGGAACCATGCGGCGTACATGGCCGGCAGCGCCAACAGCGTCAGCACCGTCGCCACGATCAGGCCGCCCATGATGGCCACGGCCATCGGCCCCCAGAACACGCTGCGCGACAGCGGGATCATGGCCAGCACCGCCGCCGCGGCCGTCAGCACGATCGGCCGCAGCCGCCGCACCGCCGATTCGACGATCGCGTTCCAGGCCGGCACGCCGGACGCGCGATCCAGCTCGATCTGGTCGATCAGGATGACCGAGTTGCGCTGGATCATGCCCATCAGCGCGATCACGCCCAGCAAAGCGACGAAGCCGAAGGGCCGGTTCAGCACCAGGAGGGCGCCGGCCACGCCGGCGATGCCCAGCGGGCCGGTGATGAAGACCAGGAGCGACCGGCTGAAGCTGTGCAACTGCAGCATCAGCAGCGTGAAGACGATGAACAGCATGATCGGCACGCCGGCGACGATGGACGCCGATCCCTTGCTGCTTTCCTCCACGGCGCCGGCCACCTCGATGCGCACGCCGCCGTTGCCCTGGGCGTTCCACTTCGACTCGAGCTCGCGCAGCCTGGGCAGCACCTGCTCGGTCACGGTGGCGCCCTGCAGGCCTTCGACGATGTCGCCCTGCACCGTGATCGCGTAGTCGCGGTTCCAGCGCCACATCACGCCCGGCTCCCAGCCGAAGACCGGCTTGGCGATCTGCGCCAGCGGAATGGAGCGGCCCGAGGCCGTCGGCAGGTAGGCGTTGCCGATGTCGGAGATCGCTTCGCGCTCGTCGGGCGACTGGCGCAGCACGATGTCGATCAGCTTGTCGTTCTCGCGGTACTGCCCCACGGTGGTGCCGGTGAACATGGTGCGCGAGGCCTGGGCGATGGCCTGGCTGGTCACGCCCAGCGCGCGCGCCTTGGCCTGGTCGACCTCCAGCCGGATCACCTTGACCGACTCGTTCCAGTTGTCGTTCACGCCCAGCAGGTTGGTGTTCTCTCGCATCGCGGCCTTGACCTCGTCGGCGCGCTGGCGCAGCTTGGCGGGATCGGCACCGATCACCCGGAACTGCACCGGGTACGGCACCGGCGGGCCGTTGGGCAGCAGCTTCACGCGCCCGCGCACTTCGGGGAACTCGGCCGCCAGCAGCTTGGGCAGGCGCAGGCGGATCGTTTCGCGCTCGGGCAGCGACCTGGCCAGCACGATGAACTGCGAGACGTTCGATTGCGGAAACACCTGGTCCAGCGGCAGGTAGAAGCGCGGCGTGCCCGAGCCGATCCAGGTCGCGACGGAGGCGACGCCCTCCTCCTGCATCAGCCGCGCCTCCACACGCTTGGCCACCGCCTCGTTCGCGGCGAAGGACGTGCCCTCGGGGAACCAGATGTCCACCATGATCTCGGGCCGGCTCGAATCGGGAAAGAACTGCTGCTGCACCTTGCCCATGCCGACGATGCCGAGCGCGAAGATGCCGACCGTCGCCGCGATCGTGATCCAGCGGTGGTCCACGCACCAGCCCACCACGCGACGGAAACGCGTATAGAAGGGCGTGTCGAACAGCTCGTGCGGTGGAGCGTCCGGATCGTGCGGCTTGACCTTCAGCAGCAGCGTGCCCAGGTAGGGCACGAAATACACCGATACCAGCCACGACAGCACCAGCGCGGTCACCGTCACCGCGAAGATGGCGAAGGTGTACTCGCCCGTCACCGACTTGGCGATGCCGATCGGCAGGAAACCCGCCGCCGTGATGAGTGTGCCGGTGAGCATGGGCTTGGCCGTCACGTCGTAGGCGAAGGTGGCGGCACGCACCTTGTCGTAGCCCTCCTCCATCTTCCGCACCATCATTTCCACCGCGATGATGGCGTCGTCCACCAGCAGGCCCAGCGCGATGATGAGCGAGCCCAGCGAGATCTTGTGCAGGCCGATGCCGAAGTAGTTCATCGCCAGGAAGGTCACCGCCAGCACGAGCGGAATGGTGATGCCCACCACCAGTCCCGGGCGGTAGTCGATGTGCCACCCGAAGCGCCCGCCCTTGTGCAGCCCGAGCGAGATGAAGCTCACGCCCAGCACGATCACCACGGCCTCGATGAGCACGTGCACGAACTCGCCCACCGAACTGGAAACCGACGCCGGCTGGTCCTGCACCTGCGCCAGGGTCACGCCCACGGGCAGCGTGCCCTGAATGCGCTCGGTCGCCACGCGCAGTGCCTTGCCCAGCGCGATGATGTCGCCGCCCTTGGCCATCGAGATGCCCAGGCCGATCACCTCCTTGCCCTGGAAGCGCACCTTGACCGAGGGCGGGTCGATGTAGCCGCGCCGCACCTCGGCGATGTCGCCCAGCCGCAGCTGGTTGCCCGAACTGCCGCGGATCGGCATGGCGCGCAACTGCTCGACGTCCGTGAACTGGCCGCCCACCCGCACCTGCACCACGTCCTGCGGCGACTGGATCGTGCCGGCGCTCTCCACCGCGTTCTGCGCGCCCAGCTGCTGCAGCACCTGGTTGAAGTCCAGCCCCAGCTGCGCCAGGCGCTTCTGGGAGACCTCGATCCAGACCTTCTGGTCCTGCACGCCGAACTGATCGACCTTGGCCACGTCCTTCACGCGCAGCAGCTGCTGGCGAACGTCGTCGGCGAAGTCCTTGAGCTCGGCGTAGCTGAAGCCGTCGCCCTGCAGCGCGTAGATCACGCCGTACACGTCGCCGAATTCGTCGTTGAAGAAAGGCCCCTGCACATTGCCCGGCAGGGTGCCGCGCATGTCGCCGATCTTCTTGCGCACCGTGTACCAGACGTTGGCCACCTCGGCGGGCCTGGACGAGTCCTTGATCTCGAAGATGATCTGCGACTCGCCCGGCTTGCTGTAGCTGCGGATCTTGTCGGCGTAGGGCACCTCCTGCAGCGTTCGCTCGAGCTTGTCGGTCACCTGCTCGGCCACCTGCTGCGCCGTGGCGCCGGGCCAGTAGGTGCGCACCACCATCGCGCGGAAGGTGAAGGGCGGGTCCTCGTCCTGGCCGAGCTGGAAGTAGGCCGCGAAGCCCAGCACCATCAGCACCACCATCAGGTAGCGCGTGAGCGGCGCATGGTCGAGCGCCCATTTCGACAGATTGAAGCCAGCCTTGCCGGGCTCGGGCGCCGCCTGCATCACTTGGCCCCCGACGCAGCGGGCGCTACGTTATTCATAGCGTCCGACGCAGGCGGGACGGGCGCTGCGGCCCCTTTTTCCTGATAGATCGTGACCTTCTGGCCCGGCGAGAGCACGTGCACGCCAGCCGTCACGACCAATGTGCCCGGCGCCACGCCGCCCGCGATCACTGCCTCGTTGCCATCGGCCGTGGCGACCTGAACGGGCTGCGACTTCACCGTCATCGAGCCCTTGTCGAGCACCCACACGGCCGTACCGCCCCCTTCCTGGCGCAAGGCGCTGGTCGGCAGCTTGAGCACCGGCGCGCCGCTGTGCGACAGCGCCTGCGGGCGGGCGTACACGGTCGCGCCCAGCGGCGGCGAACTCGCCGCGTCGATACTCACCTTCACCGTGTAGGTGCGGGTCACCGCATCGGCGCTGGCCGCCACCTCGCGCACCCGGCCCTCGATCTCGCGGTCGCTGGCCCAGCCGCGCACCTTGACGGCCGAGCCCGGCGTGACCTGGCCGGCGCGGTCTTCCGGCACCGAGAACACCACGTCGCGCGCGCCATCCTGGGCGATGCGCACCACCGGCGTGCCCGCCGAGACGACCTGCCCCGGCTCGGCCTCGATGCCGGTGACCACGCCCGCCGCGTCGGCCACCAGCGTGGCGTAGCTGGCCTGGTTGCCCTGCGCCGCCACCTGTGCCTGCGCCTGCTCGAACTGCGCCTGGGCGGATTTGAAGGTGGCCTCGCGCCGGTCCAGTTCGGCGCCGCTGATGAAGTTCTGCGCCCGCAGTTCGCGGTAGCGCTTGAGGTCCGCGGCGGCCAGGTCGCGGTTGGTCTGGGCGGCGACCGACTGTGCCCGCGCCGCCTCCGCGGCCAGCCGCAGGTCCTGCGGGTCGAGCTGCGCGAGCACCTGACCGGCCTTCACCGCCTGGCCCAGCTCGGCCTGGCGGCGCACGATCTTGCCGGCGACGCGAAAGCCCAGCCGCGATTCGATCCGCGCCCGCACCTCGGCCGCGAATTCCGGCTCGGTGCCGTACGGGCTGGTGCCGACCGCCATGACTTTCACGGCGCGCACCGGCTCTTCCTGCGGCGGCCGCTTCGAACAGCCGGCAGCGAGTACCGCCAGGAGCACGGGCAGGAACAGCGCCAGCCCGGAGCGGCGCCATGGAGCAGGCAAGAAAAGGTCAGCGGCCATGGCGTTGCACCGGTCGTCAAGGAGGAACAAGGGGGTACGCGGACACTACTGACCGCGCGGTTAGTAATCTAGGGGATACCCCCTGCGGTGTCAATCGCCGAGCGCTGCGCGGCCGCTACACGCGCTGCCCCATCTCCACCAGCCGGTTGTCGGGCAGCTGGAAATAGTCGGATGCCCGCCCGGCGTTGCGCTGCAGCCACCCGAACAGGGCCAGCCGCAGCGGATTCATGCCCGGCAGCCGGTGCCGCCCGATCGCCGCACGGGAGGTGAAGTACGACGTCGTCATCGACTCCACCGCCAGGCCTTTCTGGTAGGCCAGCACGCGCACGAACTCCGGCACGTCGGGCCGCTCCATGAAGCCGTAGCGCACGGTCACCGCCCAGATGCCGTGGCCCATCGGCTCGGCCTCGATGCGCTCGCGCGCGTGCACGCGGGGCGTGTCGACGCCATGCATCGCAAGGATGAACACCTGCTCGTGCAGGACCTGGTTGTGCTCCAGGTTGTGCAGCAGCGCGTGCGGCACCAGGTGCGCGTCGGGCGCCAGGAAGACCGCCGTGCCGCGCACGCGGTGGGGCATGTCCAGCGCCAGCGATTCGATGAAGGGCGCCAGCGGCACGCGATGCCGCGCCTGCACCGCCAGCCCCAGGCGCCGGCCCTTGAACCACGTCGTGAAGATCAGCAGCGCGAACGCCGCCACCGCCAGGGTGAGCCAGCCGCCTTCGGCGATCTTGAGGCTGTTGGCCACCACGAAGGTCAGGTCGATCACCGCGAACAGCAGCACCGCCACCGCCACGGCCCAGCGGTTCCAGTGCCACAGCCGCCAGGCCACGATGCCGGCCAGCAGCGTGGTGGTGACCATGGTGATCGACACCGCGATGCCGTAGGCCGCCGACAGCGCACTCGAGCTGCGAAAGCCCAGCACCAGCAACAGCACGCCGGCCATCAGCATCCAGTTCATCGCCGGCACGTAGACCTGGCCGATGGCGTCGCTCGAGGTCTGCACGATGCGCATGCGTGGCAGGTAGCCCATGCGCATGGCCTGCGCCGTGAGCGAGAAGGCGCCCGAGATCACGGCCTGCGAGGCGATCACGGTCGCCATCGCCGCCAGCACCACCATCGGCACGACCGCCCACGACGGAAAGAGGCGGAAGAAGGGGTTGTCGACGGCCGCCGGGTCGCGCAGCACCAGCGCGCCCTGTCCGAAGTAGTTGAGCACCAGGCCCGGCAGCGCGATGAAGAGCCAGGCCAGGCGGATCGGCCGCGCGCCGAAGTGGCCCATGTCGGCGTACAGCGCCTCGCCGCCCGTGAAGGCCAGGAACACCGCCCCCAGCACGGCCAGCGACTGCGCGCGGTAGGTCAGCAGGAAGCCCACCGCATGCCGAGGGTCCAGCGCCGCCAGCACCTGCGGGTTCTGCACCACCTGCCATGCGCCCGCGACGGCGATCACGCCGAACCACAGGAGCATCACCGGCCCGAACACCCGGCCGACCACGCCCGTGCCACGGCGCTGCACCATGAAGAGCACCACCAGGATCACCAGCGTGAGCGGGATGACGAAGCGCTGCATCGCCGGCGCCTGCACCTCCAGCCCCTCGACCGCCGACAGCACCGAGATCGCCGGCGTGATGAGGCTGTCGCCGTAGAACATGGCGGCGCCGATCAGCCCCATCCACACCACGGCGCCGCCCAGCCAGGGCCGGCGTCGCCCGCTCTCCACCGCGTGGCGCGCCAGCGCCTGCAGCGCCAGGATGCCGCCCTCGCCGTCATGGTCGGCGCGCAGGACGAAGACCACGTACTTGAGCGTGACCACCACCACCAGCCCCCACACCACCAGCGACAGCAGCCCCAGCACCGCCTCCGCCGCGAAGGGCACGCCGTGGTCGGGATTGAGCGTCTCCTTGAAGGCGTAGAGCGGCGAGGTGCCGATGTCGCCGAACACCACCCCGAGCGCCGCCAGCATGAGGGCCGGCCCCGCGGGGTGCGCAGGGTTCGGTGCGGTGGAGGAGGCGCTGGCGACGGGCATGCGTGGGCGGCGGGAAATCGCGGGGCCGCCAGCATAGCCCCGCCGCGCTGACACCCGACCACCGGCCGATGCTGCGGCCGCATAAGACAATGCCGCGTGCCCCCACCCTCCCCGTCCGCCCTGCCCGCCGTCGCCGCGCCGATCGACCATTACGAGAACTTCCCGGTCGCCTCGTGGCTGTGCCCGCCGAGACTGCGTCCGCCGATCGCCGCGATCTACCACTTCGCCCGCACGGCCGACGACATCGCCGACGAGGGCGACGCGGGCCCCGACGCACGCATCGCCGAGTTGCAGGCCTACCGTGCCGACCTGGCCGCCGTCGCCCGCGGCGGCGCCCCTTCGGCCCGATGGCCGCAGGTCTTCGGCCCGCTGGGCCGCGCGATCGCCGAGTTCGGGTTGCCCGAAGCGCTGCTGGCCGACCTGCTCGACGCCTTCATGCAGGACATCGCCTGGACCCGCGACGGCCGTGCGTATGCCGACCGCGCCGAATTGCTCGACTACTGCCGCCGGTCCGCCAACCCGGTCGGGCGCCTGCTGCTGCACCTGTACGGCGAGCGCCGCCCCGAAGCGCTGGCACAGAGCGACGCCATCTGCAGTGCGCTGCAGCTGATCAATTTCTGGCAGGACCCCTCGGTCGACCTGCCGCGCGGGCGCTTCTACCTGCCGCTGGCCGACTGCGCCGCGCGCGGCCTGACGCAGGAGGATTTCAAGGCTTTTCGGCCTCTGGCACCCGTCCCGCCTGCGCAACACGCTATCGATTTGATAGCGGACGAGGTGCACTGGGCGCGGTCGCTGATGCATGAGGGCGTGCCGCTCGTGCATGTGCTGCGCGGGCGCATCGGCTGGGAATTGCGGCTGGTCGTCCAGGGCGGCCTGGCCATCCTGGACAAGATCGAGGCCCAGGGCTTCGACAGCTTCTCGCACCGTCCCACCGTGGGCAAGGGCGATACGCCGCGGCTGATGTGGCGGGCGCTTTGGATGTGAGCATCACGGCCGCCGTGGCCTGCGCGCACGGATGGGTATCTGCCGTCCTTGGACGGCCGGCCATCCCCGACAATCGCGGCCCCATGAGCCCCGCCC
>SCOE01000004.1 GCA_005503065.1 Comamonadaceae bacterium ALPHA2B | reverse complement strand
ACCTTGCCCCGATCCCCCGCCATGAGCGACACCCCGAACCAGCCCGGCCTGCAATCCCTCGCCAAGTCCTTCGAACCCGCCGCCATCGAGGCGCACTGGGGCCCCGAATGGGAACAGCGCGGCTACGCGCGGGCGGGCTTCCGCGGCACGCAGCAGCCGAAGGACGGCGCGCCCTCCTTCGCCATCCAGCTGCCGCCGCCGAACGTGACCGGCACGCTGCACATGGGCCATGCGTTCAACCAGACCATCATGGACAGCCTGACGCGCTACCACCGCATGGCCGGCGCGAACACGCTGTGGGTCCCGGGGACCGACCATGCCGGCATCGCGACGCAGATCGTGGTCGAGCGCCAGTTGCAGGCGCAGGGCATCAGCCGCCACGACATGGGCCCGACGCCCGCGCAGGCGCGCCAGAACTTCGTCGCCAAGGTGTGGGAGTGGAAGGAACAGTCCGGCAACACCATCACCCGGCAGATGCGCCGCATGGGCGACACGGTGGACTGGAGCCGCGAATACTTCACCATGGACGAGAAGCTGTCCAAGGTGGTCACGCAGACCTTCGTGCAGCTGTACGAGGAAGGCCTGATCTACCGCGGCAAGCGCCTGGGCAACTGGGACCCGGTGCTCAAGACCTCGGTGAGCGACCTGGAAGTCGAGAGCGAGGAGGAAGAAGGCTCGCTCTGGCACATCGCCTACCCGCTGGAAGACGGCAGCGGCACGCTGGTGGTGGCCACCACGCGACCCGAGACCATGCTGGGCGACACCGCCGTGATGGTGCACCCCGAGGATGAGCGCTACCGGCACCTGGTGGGCCGGCGCGTGAAGCTGCCGCTGGTGGACAGGCTCATCCCCGTCATTGCCGACGCCTACGTCGACAAGGAATTCGGCACCGGCGTCGTGAAGGTCACGCCCGCCCACGACTACAACGACTACGCCGTCGGCCAGCGCCACGGCCTGCCCCTGGTGGGCGTGCTCGCGCTCGACGCCACCATCAACGACAACGCGCCCGAGAAGTACCGCGGCATGGACCGCTTCGTGGCGCGCAAGGCCATCGTGGCCGACCTGGAGGCCCTGGGCCTGCTGGTCGAGGTGAAGAAGCACAAGCTCATGGTGCCGCGCTGCGCGCGCTCGGGCGCGGTGGTCGAGCCGATGCTGACCGACCAGTGGTACGTGGCCATGACCAAGCCCGGCCGCCAGGGCGTGTCGATCGCGCAGCAGGCCATCGACGCGGTGAAGTCGGGCGAGGTGCGCTTCGTGCCCGAGAACTGGGTCAACACCTACAACCACTGGATGGAGAACATCCAGGACTGGACCATCTCGCGCCAGCTCTGGTGGGGTCACCAGATCCCCGCCTGGTACGACGAGGACGGCAACGTCTACGTCGCGCACGACGAGGCCGAGGCGCAGGCACAAGCCGACAAGGTGTCCCCGGGCAAGCAGCTGCGCCGCGACGAGGACGTGCTCGACACCTGGTACTCCTCCGCCCTGGTGCCCTTCTCCTCCCTCGGCTGGCCCGAGCAGACGCAGGACCTGGCGCTCTACCTGCCCTCGACGGTGCTGGTCACCGGCTACGACATCATCTTCTTCTGGGTCGCCCGGATGATCATGATGACCAAGCACTTCACCGGCAAGGTGCCGTTCAGGGACGTCTACATCCACGGCCTGGTGCGCGACGCCCAGGGCCAGAAGATGAGCAAATCCGAGGGCAACGTGCTCGACCCGGTGGACCTGATCGACGGCATCGCGCTCGGCCCGCTGCTCGACAAGCGCACCACCGGCCTGCGCAAGCCCGAGACCGCGCCCAAGGTGCGCAAGCAGACCGAGAAGGAATTCCCCGAGGGCATCCCGGCCTACGGCGCCGATGCGCTGCGCTTCACCTTCGCGGCACTGGCCTCGCTGGGGCGCAGCATCAATTTCGATTCCAAGCGCTGCGAGGGGTACCGCAACTTCTGCAACAAGCTCTGGAACGCCACGCGCTTCGTGCTGATGAACTGCGAAGGCCAGGATTGCGGCCTGCAGGAGCACACCAAGGCCGAATGCCAGCCCGGCGGCCGCTTCCACGGCTACATGCGCTTCAGCCAGGCCGACCGCTGGATCGCGTCGCAGCTGCAGCGGGTGGAAGCGGAAGTCGCCAAGGGCTTCGAGGAATACCGCCTCGACAACGTCGCCAGCGCGATCTACCAGTTCGCCTGGGACGAGTTCTGCGACTGGTACCTGGAGATCGCCAAGGTGCAGATCCAGACCGGGACCGAGGCCGAGCAGCGCGCCACGCGCCGCACGCTGATCCGCACGCTGGAGACGCTGCTGCGCCTGGCCCACCCCGTCATCCCCTTCATCACCGAGGAACTCTGGCAGAAGGTGGCCCCGGTCGCCGGCCGCGCCGGCCCGTCGGTCATGGTGGCGCCCTACCCCGTCGCCCAGCCCCAAAAGATCGACGAAGCGGCGGAGGCCCATGTGGCCAAGCTCAAGTCGCTGGTGGCGGCCTGCCGCACCCTGCGCGGCGAGATGAGCGTCTCTCCTGCCCAGCGGCTGCCGCTCTATGCTCTGGCCGAAACGCCGGCCGAGGCGGACTTCCTGCGCAGCGCCGCGCCGGTGCTGCAGGCGCTGGCGAAGTTGAGCGAGCTCAAGGTCTTCGACGACGAATCGGCGTGGACGGCGGCCGCCCAGGCGGCCCCGGTGGCGGTGGTCGGCAGCGCGCGGCTGGCGCTGTACGTGGAGATCGACGTGGCGGCCGAACGCGCGCGCCTGGGCAAGGAAATCGCGCGCATCGAGGGCGAGATCGCCAAGGCCAACGGCAAGCTGGGCAACGAAAGCTTCGTCGCACGGGCGCCCGCCGCGGTGATCGAGCAGGAGCGGCAGCGCCTGGCCGACTTCAGCGCCACCCTGGAACGCCTAAAAAGTCAGGTTTTGCGTCTTGGCTGACAGCCATCATTCATTCGGAATGGCTACCATGGTGAACTTGGCAAAGTAAAACCTTCCTACTCATTTTTTCTGACCCATGCCCACTTCGATGCGCATTCGCAAGGCGGTCTTCCCCGTCGCCGGCTTCGGCACCCGCTTCCTGCCGGCCACCAAGGCCCAGCCCAAGGAAATGCTCCCGGTGGTCGACAAGCCGCTGATCCAGTACGCCGTCGAGGAGGCGTACGCCGCCGGCATCCGCGACATGATCTTCGTCACCGGCCGCAACAAGCGGGCGATCGAGGACCACTACGACACGGCCTACGAGCTGGAGAGCCAGCTGGAGGCCAGCGGCAAGGATGCGTTGCTGCACATCGCGCGCTCGGTGGCGCCCGACGACATGACCTGCTCGTACGTGCGCCAGCCACGGATGCTGGGCCTGGGCCATGCGGTCCTGTGCGCCGAGCATCTGGTGGGCGACCAGCCCTTTGCCGTGCTGCTGGCCGATGACCTGATGGTCGGCCCGCCCGGTGGCGAGGGCGTGCTGGCGCAGATGGTGCGCAACTACGCCAACCTGGGAGGCTCGGTGCTGGCCGTGCAGGAGGTGCCGCTGGACCAGGTCAAGCGCTACGGCATCGTGGCCGGCGACGCCATGGGCGGCGGCATCACGCAGGTGCGCGCGATGGTCGAGAAGCCTTCGCCCGAGAAGGCGCCTTCGCGCCTGGGGGTGGCGGGCCGCTACATCCTCACGCCCGGCGTGTTCGACGAGATCCGCAACCAGCCCAAGGGCGCGGGCGGCGAGATCCAGCTCACCGACGGCATCGCGTCGCTGATGAAGAAGGAAAGCGTCTACGCGTACGCGTACAAGGGCATCCGCTACGACTGCGGTGCCAAGGAAGGCTTCCTGCAGGCGACGGTGGAACTGGCGCTGGCGCACCCGGAGGTGGGTGGCTCCTTCCGGGACTACCTCAAGAGCCTGTCGCTCTGACCGAGGCTCCGGACGGCGCGTCCGTCTGGGAGCGTATGAAGCGCACCACCTCCTCGTCGCTGATGGGGGCAACGGGCACTTTCACCACGTCGTGAAGGTGCTTGGCCATCGCCTGGGCCCACAGGGTGTTCCACACCAGGCCGTTGTGGAAGTCCGCCAGCATCGAGTGATCCGGCGAATCGCCGAGCGAATGGACCACCTGCAGCGTCGGCCCGATGTGCAGCGTCCTGAAGGCGGGCTTGCCATCGGCGTCCCGCGTGCCCAGGAATCCGCGGAACCATTGCCGGTCGCTGAAGAAGCTCGTGTTCGGCGTGGCGGCAACCATCTTCTGCAAGGCATCGTCGAAGCTGTCGGCCATCTTCGCGATGTTGTCGAGCGCCGTGCGCGATTGCCATTTCTCGAGATTCACCGCATGGTTGGAATAGTCGAAGGCTCCGACCAGCACGATGCGCGTGCTCGGGTGATGGCGGTGGATCAGTGCCACGGCTTCGCCGATGTCGTCCAGGCAATTCCGGACGACGCGCTTCACCGCCGGCGAGTCCGGGTTGCGTGACGCCTCGTCGGTCACCCCGATGTTCATGTCGTTGGTGCTGATGCGGATGATCACCACGCCGTTGCGCCAACGATCCGGGTCGCGATCCATCAGGTTCACCAGGCGAGGCACCTGGCGGAACCGCGAGTCGGTGAACTCGCCCATCAGGTTCTTGCAAGTCGCACCTGTGTTCGCGAAGTTGTACAGGTAATCCTGCTTGAGCGGGGCGCGTCCGCCGGGCAGTCCGATCAACTCGCGCAGCCACGCCACCTCGCCCGGCCGCCCACAGGTCACCCACGGACCCGAGTCCAGTTCCTGCCCGCGCAGCCGCGCAAGCACTTCGGTCCACTGGAACGTGTGTGGACGCAGCGCCCCCCCGCGCTCCGGCGAGCCGGGAGGAAAGCTCACCGCGTCCTGGAAGGACTGGCTGTTGGAATCGCCCACCACGGCCAGTGCGACCGAGCCCGCCGGGGCCTTGTCGGTTGGCCATGCGGCCAGCCCGTCGCCCCACTGCGCCAGCAACAAGACGCCGAGTGCACCGGCGACGGCCACGCCCAGCAGGCCCCACTTGAGCCAGTTGCGGCGCGGCGAGCGCGAAAGAAAGCCCAACGCCATCAGCGCTTCCTCAGCACATGGATGAAGTCGGCGCCCTGCGTCTGCTGGTCGACCAGCGCGTTGCCGGTCTGGCGCGAGAAGGCCTGGAAGTCGCGCAGGGAGCCCGGGTCGGTGGCGACCACCCTGAGCAATTGCCCGGTCTGCATGTCGTTGAGCGCCTTCTTGGCCTTGAGGATGGGCAGCGGGCAGTTCAGCCCGCGCGTGTCGATCTCGCGGTCGATCTGGAGGGGGGTCGATGCGTCGTCCATGGCCATTCCGGGCTGCCTCAGTTCAATCCACGCCGGCGCTCTTCGTTTTCCTGCGCCGTGAAGAAGACCGGCTCATGGCCACGCGTGCGCAGCCAGTCCGCCAATGCGTAGCCCGTGCCGGCCGGCCAGCATCGCAGGTCGGGCAGGTCGTACAGGCGGTAGTCCACGAGTTCGGGCGAGAGCTTCACCTCGCCGTCGGCCACCACGTGGTAGGCGATGATGACTTGGTTCATGCGCTGGAAGTCGTACGCGCCGACGATCTTGATGGCGCTCACGTCGAGGTTGGTCTCTTCCTTCACCTCGCGGGCCGCGCCCTCTTCCGGCGTCTCGCCGGCTTCCATGAAGCCGGTGATGAGCGCGAACATCTTGGCCGGCCAGGCCGCATTGCGGGCCAGCAGCACCTGCCCGCGGTATTCGACGATGGCGGCCAGCACGGGCGTCGGGTTGTTCCAGTGCGTGTGGCCGCAGGCGGGGCAGCGAAGCCGCGACTTGGGGCCGCCGTCCTCCATCATCTCGATCCACTCGAGCGGCGTCGCGCAGGCGGGGCAGAACTTCGGCAGATTCATCGTTTGCTACTTTTTTGATAGCTGCTCGCGCAGGCGGGACGGGCGCTGCAGGCCTATTTGGCTTGAAAACTCGGCTCAGGCGGGGAACACGCCCGTCGACAGGTAGCGATCGCCGCGGTCGCACACGACGAAGACGATGGTCGCGTTCTCCACCTTCTTCGCGACCTGCAGGGCCACCCACAGCGCACCGGCGGCCGAAATGCCGCCGAAGATGCCTTCCTCGCGCGCGAGGCGACGCGCCAGATCCTCGGCATCGTCCTGGCTGACGTACACCAGTTCGTCCACGCGGCTGGGGTCGTAGATCTTGGGCAGGTACTCCTGCGGCCACTTGCGGATGCCCGGGATGCGCGAGCCCTCGTCGGGCTGGGCGCCGACGATGCGGATCTCGGGGTTCTTCTCCTTCAGGAACTGCGACACGCCGGTGATGGTGCCGGTGGTTCCCATGGCGCTCACGAAGTGCGTGATGCGCCCGCCCGTCTGCTCCCACAGCTCGGGGCCGGTGGTTTCGTAGTGGATGCGCGGGTTGTCCGGGTTGGCGAACTGGTCGAGCACGCGGCCCTTGCCCTGCGCCACCATCTGCTCGGCCAGGTCGCGTGCGTACTCCATGCCGCCGCTCTTGGGGGTGAGGATGAGCTCGGCGCCGAAGGCCTTCATGGTCTGCGCACGCTCGACCGACAGGTCCTCCGGCATGATGAGCACCATGCGGTAGCCCTTGACGGCCGCCGCCATCGCCAGCGCGATGCCGGTGTTGCCCGAGGTGGCCTCGATCAGCGTGTCGCCGGGTTTGATTTCGCCGCGCTCCTCGGCACGCCGGATCATCGACAGCGCGGGGCGGTCCTTCACGGACCCCGCCGGGTTGTTGCCTTCGAGCTTGGCCAGGATCACGTTGCCGCGGGCGGCGTTCTCGGCAGCGTCGATGCGCTGCAGCGCCACCAGCGGCGTGCGGCCGATCGCGTCTTCGATCGTCGGGTAGGAATGGGTCATGGGTTCTGTGGTCGTGGCCGCCTGCTTCCGCCCGACGGGCGCAAAGGCCCGCCGGAGGGCGGGGTGCGGCCGGGGCACTGTGCCATAATTTTGGGCTGTCTTTGCGCTCCGTGCCGGAGTGGTGAAATTGGTAGACGCAGGGGACTCAAAATCCCCCGCCGCAAGGCGTGCCGGTTCGATTCCGGCCTCCGGCACCAAAAAGCTTGGCCCGCCTTTGGCGGGCCTTTGCTTTTTGGGCCTTCGCGCACGGAATCGAACCGGCACGCCCTTGGCGGTCTGCGATCGTCCTCGCTGGCGCGAGGACGAGGGTTCGATTCCGGCCTCCTGCGCTGCGCCCATTTCGACCGCCACCTTGTTCAAGTGGCCAGGCCCTGCCGCACGGTCGGATACCGGAGACGCACCCTGAGCTCTTGCTTGAGGCGCGTGTTGTCCAGGCGACGCGACTCGTTCATGAAGCTCAGGCGCTGCGCGGACATCTGGCGCTGCGCTTCGTCGCGATCGATGCGCGGCGGGCGCGGCAGGCCATAGAGGTCGGCGGCGAGGTCCATGTAGTCGCCCATCTTCAGGTCGGTGTCGTCGTTGGCATTGACCGCACGCTGCGGCCGGCCGCGGAACAGCGCGGCGATGCAGGCGCGCGCGAGGTCGTCGGCATGGATGTGGTTGGTGTGGACGTCGTCCTCCGCGCGCAGCACGGGCGTGGCCTGCAGGAGCCGCTCGCGTGGCGTGCCGCCCTCGCGGTCGGACGCGTAGATGCCGGGGATGCGCAGGATGCTGGCGCGCACGCCGGCGCTGCGGCCCAGGTGACGCACGATGCGCTCGGCGTCCACACGCCGTTGGGCGCGCAAGGTGCCGGGCTGCACGCGGCGGGTTTCGTCGATGCGCGAACCGCCGCAGTCGCCGTACACGCCGGTGGTCGAGCCGTAGACCAGCGCCCCCGGCGGCGAGCGGCGGCGCAGCGCATGGGCGAGCGCCAACGTGCGGCCGTCGCGGGCCACTGCCGCCCCACCGGTCGGCGGCGGCGCCAGGTGCAGCACGCGCGTGGCCAGGCCGCCCAGACGGCGCAGGCTGGCCGGCACGTCGAGGTCGCCGACGAGCGGCACCGCACCGGCGGCGCGCAGCGCGGGCACGCGCGACGCGTTGGACGTCAGCGCCAGCACCTGCATGCGACCGCCGAGCTGGCGCAGCACGCGCAGGCCGACGTCGCCACAGCCGACGACCAGCAGCCGCCCGCGCCGGAAGCGCGCAGGCAGCGCGCCGAGGGGGTTCATGTTTGAAGGCAAAATCCCGGGTTCCCTGTCGAAGACCGAGCCGAAGAATACCCATGAGCCTTGCCGCGCCCCACGATGCGGGCTTTTCCGTCACCGTCGAACCCAGCGGCCGCGCCTTCACGGTGAGCGGCGAAGAAACCATCCTCGCCGCCGGCATCCGCCAGGGCATCGGCCTGCCCTACGGCTGCAAGGACGGCGCCTGCGGCTCCTGCAAGTGCAAGAAGCTGTCGGGCACCGTGACGATGGAGGCGCACCAGAGCAAGGCCTTGTCGGCCGACGAGGAACTGGCCGGCTACATCCTCACCTGCCGCTCGCATCCCACGAGCGACGTGGTGCTCGAGTCGCGCCAGGTCACCGAGGCCGGCGCCTTCCCGATCCGCAAGATGCCGGCGCGCGTGCTGGCCCTCACCAAGCAGTCGCACGACGTGATGATGGTGCGGCTGCAACTGCCCGCGGGCGAGCCCCTCCAGTTCCACGCCGGCCAGTACGTCGAGTTCATCCTGCGCGATGGCGCGCGCCGCAGCTATTCGATGGCCAACGCGCCGCACACGCTGTCCGAGCCGGGCACCGGCATCGAGCTGCACATCCGCCACATGCCGGGCGGCAAGTTCACCGACCACGTGTTCGGCGCCATGAAGGAGAAGGAAATCCTGCGCATCGAAGGGCCCTACGGCAGCTTCTTCCTGCGCGAGGATTCGGACAAGCCGATCGTGATGCTCGCCTCGGGCACCGGCTTCGCGCCGATCAAGGCGCTGATCGAGCACATGAAGTTCAAGGCCATCGACCGACCCGCGGTGCTGTACTGGGGCGGCCGCCGGCCCGAGGACCTGTACATGGACGCGTGGCTGCGCGAGCGCCTGGCCGAGATGCCCAACCTGCGCTACGTGCCGGTCGTCTCGAACGCCACGCCGGAGGACAACTGGACCGGCCGCACGGGCTTCGTCCACCGCGCGGTGCTGGAAGACATCGCCGACCTGTCAGGCCACCAGGTGTACGCCTGCGGCGCGCCGATCGTGGTCGAGTCGGCCAGGCGCGACTACGTGGCCGAGGGCGGCCTGCCTGAAGACGAGTTCTACGCCGATTCGTTCACGACCGAGGCGGACAAGGCGCTGCCCTGAGCCGACCTGCACCCGGCGCGGGTCAGGGATAGCCGCGCTGCGGACCGTGGGCCGGATGCGGACAATCGCGGCACCATGCAACGCAACACTTTTCTGTCGTCCCTTGCCGCCGCGGCCCTCGCGCTCGGCGGTTTCGCATCCATCGCCACCCCCGCGCACGCACAGCAGCGTACCGTTCGCCTTGTTGTGCCCTACGCTGCCGGCGGCCCCATCGACATCACGGCCCGCGCGCTGGCCGAACGCGTGAAGGATGTGCTGGGTGGCCCGGTCATCATCGACAACAAGCCCGGCGCGGGCGGCAACATCGGCGCCGACATGGTGGCCAAGGCGGCGCCCGACGGGCTGACCATCGGCATCGCCGCGACGGCCACGAACGCGGTCAACCCGTGGCTCTATTCGAAGATGCCTTTCGACGCGGCCAAGGACTTCGCGCCCATCACGCAGATGGTCCGCGTGCCCAACGTGCTGGTGATGAACGCCGACACGGCGCAGCGCCTGAAGATCAGTTCGCTCAAGGACCTGATCGCCTACGCGAAGGCCAACCCCGGCAAGCTCAACTACGGCAGCGGCGGCAACGGCAGCGCCGGCCACCTGGCCGGGGAGATGTTCAAGAAGGCGGCCGGCATCTTCGCCGTGCACATCCCCTACAACGGCGGCAACCCGGCGCAGCTGGCGCTGCTGTCGGGCCAGGTGGACTTCAACTTCGACAACCTCGCGACAGCGGCGCCGAACATCAAGGCCGGCAAGCTCAAGGCGATTGCCGTCACCACCCTGCAGCGCAGCCCCTTCCTGCCCGAGACGCCCCCGGTGGCCGACACGCTCAAGGGCTTCTCCATCGATACCTGGTGGGGCCTGGTCGCGCCTGCCGGCACGCCGAAGGATGTGATCGAGAAGCTCAACCACGCCTTCGTGGCGGCGCTCAACGCGCCGGAGACGAAGAGCCGCTTCGCGCTGCTCTTCGCCGAGCCCGTGGCCACCACGCCCGAGCAGTTCGGCACGTTGATGAAGAACGAACTGGCCAAGTACGAGCAGGTGGTCAAGGCGACCGGTGCGAAGGTCGACTGAGACTGAGTTTCAAGCAATAAGTGCCTGCAACGCCCGCCCAACGGGCGCAGGCAGCTACTGATTTGATAGCGGCACTCTGCAAAAAAGGCCCGCATTCGCGGGCCTTTCTGCTGGTGGCTGGCGCGCCTCACTCGCCCAGGTAGGCCGCGCGCACCTTCGGGTCGTTGAGCATCACCTTCGCGTCACCGCTCATGGTGATGAGGCCCGACTCCATGACGTAGCCGCGGTTGGCCAGCTGCAGTGCACGGCTGGCGTTCTGCTCGACCAGCAGGATCGTGACGCCCTGCTTGTAGACCTCCTGCACGACCTCGAAGATCTTGTCGCACATGATGGGCGACAGGCCCATGGTCGGTTCGTCCAGCAGCAGCACCTTGGGGTTGGCCATGAGCGCGCGGCCCATCGCCAGCATCTGCTGCTCGCCGCCGGACATGGTGCCGGCCAGCTGCGTGGCGCGCTCCTTCAGGCGCGGGAAGATGCCGAAGACGCGGTCGATGTCGCGCGCGATGCCGGCCTTGTCGTTGCGGATGTAGGCGCCGATCTGCAGGTTCTCGGTGATGGTCATGCGCGTGAACACGCCACGCCCCTCGGGCACCATGACCAGGCCTTCCTTGACCATGTCCCACGCGCCGCGGCCCTTGATGGGCTTGCCCAGGAATTCGATGTCGCCGCCCAGCGCCGCGAGGGTGCCAGTGATGGCCTTCATGGTGGTGGTCTTGCCGGCGCCGTTGGAGCCGATGAGCGAGACCAGCTCGCCCTCGCGCACCTCGAAGTCCACGCCCTTGACGGCCTGGATGCCGCCGTATGCGACCTTCAGGCCGCTGACTTTCAACAATGTCTGTGCCATGCGGGGCCTCTCAATGTGCGCCGGTGCCGAGGTACGCCTCGATCACCTTCTCGTTCTTCTGCACCTCGGCGGGCAGGCCCTCGGCAATCTGCTTGCCGTAGTCCAGCACCGTCACGCGGTCGCACAGGCCCATGATGAGCTTCACGTCGTGCTCGATGATGAGCACGGTGCGGTTGTCCCTGCGGATGCGGTCGATCAGCTCGCGCAGCTGCACCTTCTCGGTGGCGTTCATGCCGGCCGCCGGCTCGTCGAGCGCGATGAGCTGCGGGTCGGTGGCCAGGGCGCGCGCGATCTCCAGGCGCCGCTGGTCGCCGTAGCTCAGCGTGCGGGCCTTGAAGTCGGCGTACTTGCCGACGCCGACATAGTCGAGCAGTTCGTGCGCGCGGTCGGCGATGGCCTTCTCCTCGGCCTTGAAGCCAGGGCTGCGGAAGATGGCGCCGAACACGCCGGAATGGGTCCGCACGTGGCGGCCCACCATCACGTTCTCCAGCGCCGTCATCTCGGCGAAGAGCCGGATGTTCTGGAAGGTGCGCGCGATGCCGGCCTTGGCCACCGTGTGCACGGCCGTCGGCGCATACGGCTTGCCGGCCAGCTCGAAGCTGCCGCTGTCGGGCGTGTACAGCCCGGTGATGACGTTGAAGAAAGTGGTCTTGCCGGCGCCGTTGGGGCCGATGAGGCCATAGACCTGGCCGCGTTCGATCTTGATGCCGACGTCCGACAGGGCCTGCAGGCCGCCGAAGCGTTTGGAGATGCCGCTGACGTTGAGGATGGTGTCTGCCATGTTCCGATGCTCCATCCGTGCTCAGGGGTTGATCGACATCGGCCGGTTGGCCGTGCCCGGCACTTCGTCGGCCGGGTTGTCGACACCGGGCTCGACGGCTTGCGCCGAGCCGGGATTCGGGTCCGGCGCGCGCCGGCCCTTGAGCGACTTGCCGTGCTCCGGCGACGGCCACAGGCCGCGCGGGCGAGTGAGCATGATGAGGATCATGGCCAGCGCGATGAAGAGCTGGCGCAGGATGGACGCATCCAGGCGCCCGTCGGTCATCGACTGCAGCGGGCCCGCGACGTAGCGCAGCACCTCGGGCAGCGCGGCCAGCAGCACGGCGCCGAGGATGACGCCCGGCAGGTGGCCCACGCCACCCAGCACCACCATGGCGACGATCATCACCGACTCCATGAGGCTGAAGGACTCGGGCGACACGAAGCCCTGGAAGGCCGCGAACATCGCGCCGGACACGCCGCCGAAACTCGCGCCCATGCCGAAGGCCAGCAGCTTCATGTTGCGGGTGTTGATGCCCATGGCCTTGGCCGCGATCTCGTCCTCGCGGATGGCCATCCAGCCGCGGCCCACGCGCGAGTTCTGCAGGCGATGCGAGATGATCACGCTGAAGATCACCAGCAACAGGAACAGGTAGTAATACAGCGAGACCGAGGAGATCGTGTAGTCGCCCAGCTTGAGCGGCCGGCCCAGGTCGAGGCCGAAGATCTTGATCGAGTCGATCGCCGTGATGCCCTTGGGGCCGTTGGTGATGTTGTAGGGATGGTCCAGCGTGTTCATG
Source organism: Comamonadaceae bacterium ALPHA2B (assembly GCA_005503065.1). GTDB lineage: Bacteria > Pseudomonadota > Gammaproteobacteria > Burkholderiales > Burkholderiaceae_C > Xenophilus. The sequence continues at coordinate 252,147 of SCOE01000004.1, read as the reverse complement.
AACACGCGGATGATTTCGCCGAAGCCCAGTGTCACGATGGCGAGGTAGTCGCCACGCAGCTTGAGCGTGGGCGCCCCGAGCAGCACGCCCAGCAGACCGGCGAGTGCGAGCGCCGCCGGTATGACGAGGATGAGCGAGGTGTGGAAGCCGTTGGGGAACATCGCCTTCAGCGCAGCGAAGTTGTCCGTGAGCTGGGTCGAACCCAGCAGCGCGAACAGGTAGGCGCCGATGGCGAAGAAGGCCACGTAGCCCAGGTCGAGCAGGCCGGCGTAGCCCACCACGATGTTCAGGCCCAGGGCCAGCAGCACGTACAGCAGTGCGATGTCGACGATGCGAACCCAGGCATTGCCCTGGGTCTGCAGCACCAGCGGCAGCGCCAGCAGGGCGACGGCCGCGATCAGGAAGACGATGAGGTTCTTGCTGTTCTTCATGTGCGTCTCCCGTTCAGGCACGGTCTGCCACACGCTCGCCCAGCAGGCCCGAGGGCCGGATGGTCAAGGTGATGATCAGGATGATGAAGGCGAAGATGTCGCTGTGCTGGCTGCCCAGCACGCCGCCGGTGACGTCGCTGAGGTAACCCGCGCCGACGGCCTCGATGATGCCCAGCAGGATGCCGCCGACCACTGCGCCGGCCAGGTTGCCGATGCCGCCGAACACGGCCGCCGTGAAGGCCTTGAGGCCGGGGATGAAGCCCATCGCATGCTGCGCGATGCCATAGTTGGAGGCGTACATCACGCCCGCGATGGCCGCGAGCACGGCACCGATGATGAAGGTGGCCGAGATCACCATGTCGGGCCGGATGCCCATGAGCGCGGCCACGCGCGGGTTCTCGGCGGTGGCGCGCATCGCGCGGCCGAGCTTGGTGTAGTTGACCAGCCAGGTCAGCACCGCCAGCGACACGGCGGTGAGGCCCAGGATCATGATCTGCGTGGGCGTGATCGCCGCGCCGGCGATGTGGATCGGGTCGCTGGGCAGCAGCGTCGGGTAGGCCTTGTTGGTCGGACGCCAGATGATCATCGCCAGCGTCTGCAGGAAGATCGACATGCCGATCGCGGTGATCAGCGGGGCGAGCTTGGGACTGTTTCGAAGCGGCCGGTAGGCCACCTTCTCGATCACGAAGTTGAGCGTGGCGGCCACCACGCAGGCAATGATCAGCGCCAGGATCAGGATGATCCAGCCCGGCGTGCCCGGCATGGCTGCCTGCATCCAGCCGATGATGGTCCAGCTGGTGAGTGCCCCCACCATGAGGACCTCGCCATGGGCGAAATTGATCAGGTTGATGATGCCGTACACCATGGTGTAGCCCAAGGCTATCAAGGCGTACATGCTGCCGAGAACCAGACCGTTGATGATCTGCTGCAGCAGGATTTCCATAAGAAAGAGTCCCTCTGTTGTGCACCCTGTGAAGGTGCGCGCTTTGCCAACCGGTGCACCGGATTGGCGCCTTGGTCTACTTAGCAAAAAACCCGCCAGCATGGGTGATGCGCGGGTCGAGTGGGCGGGATTTTAGACAGGGGCGCTTGCCAGTTTGGTGCGCCGTTGGCGCGGGTTTACCCGCTGGTCGATCTGCCGTTTGGGCATGAGCGCATGCCCCTGGTGCATGGCCGCCTGACCGCGCCGGTCAGCTTCCGGCGTCGTCGTTGCGGCGCCGCAGCTCGCGCAGCTTCTCCGCGATGCGGATCTCCAGGCCACGCTCGACCGGCCGGTAGAAGCCCGGGGCGTCCATGCCTTCCGGCAGGTAGGTCTCGCCCGCGGCGAAGCCGCCCTCCTCGTCGTGCGCGTAGCGGTAGCCCTTGCCGTAGTCGAGTTCCTTCATGAGCTTCGTCGGGGCATTGCGCAGGTGCATCGGAACCGGGCGCGTGCCGTCCTTCCTGATGAAGGCCCTGACCTCGTTGTAGGCCTTGTAGACCGCGTTCGACTTGGGCGCGATCGCCAGGTAGACCACGCACTCGGCCAGCGCCAGTTCGCCTTCGGGCGTGCCCAGGCGCTCGTAGACCTCGGCCGCGTCCAGCGCCAGCCGCAGCGCGCGCGGGTCGGCCAGGCCGATGTCCTCGCTGGCCATGCGCACCAGCCGGCGCGCCATGTAGCGCGGGTCGGCGCCGCCATCGAGCATTCGCACGAACCAGTACAGCGCCGCGTCGGGGTCGCTGCCGCGCACCGACTTGTGCAACGCGCTGATGGTGTCGTAGAACTGTTCGCCGCCCTTGTCGTAGCGCCGCATGCGCTCGCCCAGCACGCGCAGCAGCCAGGCATCGTCGATGCGCTGCAGTTGCTCAGCGCCCGCGGCGACGGCCAGCGTCTCGAGGGTGTTCAGCAACCGCCGCGCGTCGCCGTCGGCATAGGCGATGAGTCGCTCGAGCGCGGCGTCCTCGATCGCGGGAACGGCGTCGATGGCCTGCGCGCGCTCGACGATCTGCTTCAGGTCGGCCTCGCCCAGGGGCTGCAGCACGTAGACCGCGGCGCGCGAGAGCAGCGCGGAGTTGACCTCGAAGGACGGGTTCTCGGTGGTCGCGCCGATGAAGGTGAACAGGCCCGATTCGACATGCGGCAGGAAGGCGTCCTGCTGGCTCTTGTTGAAGCGGTGCACCTCGTCGACGAAGACGATGGTGCGCTGTTGCGTGAGGCCGTCGCGTGCGAGCGTGGCACGCTCGACGGCCTCGCGGATGTCCTTGACGCCACCGAGCACCGCGCTGATGGCGATGAACTGCGCATCGAAGGCATCGGCCATCAGCCGCGCGATGGTGGTCTTGCCCACGCCCGGCGGGCCCCACAGGATGCAGGAGTGCGGCCGGCCCGACTCGAAGGCGATGCGCAGCGGCATGCCGGGGCCGAGGAGGTGCTGCTGGCCGATCACCTCGCCCAGGTGGCGCGGACGCAGGCGCTCCGCCAGCGGCGAGTGTGTGGACGGTGGCGAGGCGGGCATGAGTTGGTTATAGCTTGGCGGCGAGCCCGCCGGCGGCAGGCAGGTGACGGCGCATCGGCCATCACGGCATTTTCAAGCAAAAAACGGCTGCAACGCCCGACCCGCCTGCGCGAGCAGCTATGTTATTGATAGCAAATCGTCACTGCTTGATCACGTCCGCGCCGGCGGGAACCTTGAACTGGAACGCATCGGCAGGGAGCGCCGGGTTGAGCTCGACCTTCTCGAACTTCAGCACCGAGCGCTGCCCGAAGGCATCGAGGATTTCGAGCGCGGCCAGCGCATCGCCCCTGAAGCCGATCTGTACGTTCTGCAGCTGCCCGTCCTTGGACTTGGGCGTGGCACGCACCCACTGCAGGCCGTCGCGCTCGGGCTGGTTGTCGAGCGTGAAGTCCGCCTGCAGCGCCTTCACGTCGGCGGCGGCGGCGATGAGCGCGGCGGGCGTCGAGCCCAGCGCCTGCGCCTGGGCGCGCTGCGTGACCTGGTTGAGGTCGGCGTCGTACAGCGACAGCGTCTTGCCGTCGGCCACGATGGTCTGTGCGAAGGGCTTGCGGTAGTCGAAGCGGAAACGCCCCGGCCGCTGGAACTCGAAACTGCCGGTGGAGGTCTTGGCGCGTGCCGGCTGGCCGTCCTTGGCCGGCGGCGTGACGGTCTGCGTGAACTCCGCACGGCCGGACTTCGCGTTCTTGACGAAGGCCTCGAGGCTGTCGAGGCCGGCGGCCGAAGCGCCCATTGCATACAGCCCGAGCAACGAAGCGAGGCCAAGGAGTCGAAGGGATCGGTTCATGGGCAAATGAAGAGATGAGAGGAGAGGCTGCGCATCGAGGTTGGAGTGTGGCGCCCGGGTCATGTTCCGGCCGTCAGCGGCCGACCGTGCAAAGGGTCGGCAAAGAACGGCAACCAGCTGCGTCGCGCCGCGGCCTCTCGCTTCACTCGGCGCGCGCCGGCACCAGGATGTCGCGCTGGCCGCTGCCGCTCATCGCGCTCACGAGGCCGGCCTTCTCCATGTCCTCGACCAGGCGCGCGGCGCGGTTGTAGCCGATCTTCAGGTGACGCTGCACGAGCGAGATGCTGGCCTTGCGGTTCTTCAGCACGACCTCCACGGCCTGGTCGTACATCGGGTCCTTCTCGCCATCGGGGCCGCCCGGCATGGACAGGTCCTCGTCGTCGACCGTGCCGCCTTCGAGCACGCCTTCGATGTAGTCGGGCTCGCCCTGGCTCTTGAGGTACGCCACGACGCGGTGCACCTCGTCATCGGACACGAAGGCACCGTGCACGCGGATAGGCAACCCAGTGCCGCTCGCCATGTAGAGCATGTCGCCCATGCCCAGCAACGCCTCCGCACCCATCTGGTCGAGGATCGTGCGCGAGTCGATCTTGCTGCTGACCTGGAAGGCGATGCGCGTCGGGATGTTGGCCTTGATGAGGCCGGTGATCACGTCCACGCTGGGGCGCTGCGTGGCCAGGATGAGGTGGATGCCGGCCGCGCGAGCCTTCTGCGCGAGGCGTGCGATCAACTCTTCGATCTTCTTGCCGACCACCATCATCAGGTCGGCCAGCTCGTCGATGACGACGACGATGTGCGGCTCGCGCTTGAGCGGCTCCGGATCGTCGGGCGTGAGGCTGAAGGGGTTGTAGATGAACTCCTCGCGCGCCTTGGCCTCGTCGATCTTGGTGTTGTAGCCGGCCAGGTTGCGCACGCCCAGCTTGCTCATGAGCTTGTAGCGGCGCTCCATCTCGGCCACGCACCAGTTCAGGCCATGCGCGGCCTGCTTCATGTCGGTGACCACGGGCGCCAGCAGGTGCGGGATGCCTTCGTAGACCGACATTTCCAGCATCTTGGGGTCGATCATCAGGAGACGGACGTCGTTGGCCTCGGCCTTGTAGAGCAGCGAGAGGATCATGGCGTTGATCCCCACCGACTTGCCCGAGCCGGTGGTGCCCGCCACCAGCACGTGGGGCATCTTGGCCAGGTCGGCCACCACCGGGTTGCCGACGATGTCCTTGCCCAGGCCCATGGTCAGCATCGACTTGGCCTCGTTGTAGATCTGCGAGCCGAGGATCTCGCTGAGCTTGATCGACTGGCGCTTGGCATTGGGCAGTTCCAGCGCCATGTAGTTCTTGCCGGGGATGGTCTCGATCACGCGGATCGACACCAGCGACAGCGAGCGCGCCAGGTCCTTGGCCAGGTTGACGATCTGCGAGCCCTTCACGCCGGTGGCCGGCTCGATCTCGTAGCGCGTGATCACGGGGCCGGGCGAGGCAAGCACCACCCGCACCTCGACGCCGAAGTCCTTGAGCTTCTTCTCGATCAGGCGCGAGGTCATCTCCAGCGTCTCGGCCGAGACCGATTCCTGTCGCGCCTGCGCGGCGTCGAGCAGGTCGACCTGCGGCAGCTTGCTGTCCGGCAGCTCCTTGAAGAGCGGCTTCTGGCGTTCCTTCACGACACGGTCGCTCTTGGGGACCTCGGCCAACGCCGGCTCGATCTGCACCGGTGGCGCCTTCTCGCGCCGCTTGAGCCTGGGCAGGATGGTGATCTCGTCCTCGGCAGGGCCCTGTCCGGCGTCGACGCCGGACAGGTCACGCTCGAGCGTCGAGACCTCCTCGCGTTCGCGCCGCGCCTGCTTGCCCAGGGCGATGTCCTCGGCGATCTCGCGCTTCTCGCGCCGCATCTCGAACAGCGAGTACAGCCGCGCGCCGATGCGTTCGGCGATGTGGCTCCAGGAGAAGCGGAACACCAGCGCGGAGCCGACCACGCCGGCCGCAATGGCGACGAGCGCCGAGCCGGTGAAGCCCAGCCACTTGATCCCGAAGGGTCCGACGAAGTAGCCCAGCACCCCGCCGCCATGACCCGGCAGGCGGAACTCGAGCCGGTACAGGCGCGACCACTCGAGCACCGCACTCGCCGAAAGCAGGAGCAGCAGACCGAACCAGAAGGCCAGCCGGCTGCGGTTGAAGCGGCCACGGGGCGGCGCGTCGGCGGCTTCCGGGCCGCCGCCGCGCAGCCAGTCGGCCAGCGAGGACAGCCAGGCGCGGATGCCGGCGGCAAAACACCACCACACCGAATAGCCCGCCAGGTAATAGCTGCCATCGGCGATCCAGGCACCGAGGCGACCGCCCCAATTCTTGATCGCCCCACCAGTGCCTGAGGTGGACCACGCCGCATCCGATGGCGTGTAGCTGAACATCGCGAGCAGCCAGAAGAGCAGCGCGACGAAGCCGGCGATGAGGGTGATTTCGTGGGCGAAGCGCAGCGCCCGCTGACGCACCGGCTGGCTGTCGCCGGTCGAGGAGTGAAGGGTGTTCAGCGAATAGGTCATGAAAGGTCCGGGCCCGGCCCACCGCGGCGCGCCGAGACCCCGAGACTACAACGAATCATGGCCTGGACCGCTCGCCGAGGCGGGTAGGAGACCGTGTGTGGCGCGCCATCCGCACGCCGGGCGATCAGGCCATCGACATCAGGCGTTCCTTGACGATCATCGAGCCGTCGTCCTGGGTCTGGACGAAGCCTCGCTCCTCCAAATCCTTCATCACACGGCTGACCATTTCGCGGGAAGCGCCGACCATCTTGGCGAGATCCTGGCGCGAGATCTTCTCGCGCACCTTCAGGTTGCCGGCCCCATCGTCGACGGCGAACTCCAGCAGCGAGCGCGCCACGCGGCCGTACACGTCCATCAGCGCCAGCGATTCGATCTTGCGATCGGCATGGCGCAGGCGCTGCACCAGTCCGCGCATGATGTTGTACGACATGGACGAGTTCTCGGGCAGGCAGCGCGAGAAGGCTTCGCGGCCGAGCATCAGCACGTCGGTCTGCACCTCGGTGCGCACGGTGGCCGAGTGCGGTTCGTCGTCGATCAGGCTCATCTCACCGATGTAGTCGCCGGGCTGGAGTGTGGCGAGGATGACCTCGCGGCCGCGACTGTCCGCGCTCATCACCCGCGCACGGCCGGTGAGGATGATGTAGAGCGCATCGGACTTCTTCCCCTGCTCCACCACGACCTCCGAGCGCTTGAACCGCTTCTTCACGATCGCGTCGGCGATGCTCGCTGACTGCGACGGCGTGAGCGCCGCAAACAGCGGCACACGCCGCAGCAGTTCAAGATTGGACAACATCGACATGCATGGACCCCCGTATCAGCGCAATTTTCAAGAACGAATGAATTAAAGCAATCGCGCGCATAGAAAATCGGCCATCCGCAGGCATTGAAACGTGCTGGGATACTCCGTATCTACTTGTGAAAATGTACACGCTGCGGCGGCTTTCAATCTAGGGTTTTCCAGTTTATGTCCTCCTCCCAACATACGAAGGTTCTGATCCTCGGCTCCGGCCCCGCGGGCTACACCGCGGCGGTGTACGCTGCGCGGGCCAATCTGCAGCCGCTGCTCATCACGGGCATGGCGCAGGGTGGGCAACTCATGACGACCACCGAAGTGGACAACTGGCCGGCCGACGTGCATGGCGTGCACGGTCCCGAACTCATGCAGCGCTTCCTGGAGCACGCGGAGCGCTTCAAGACGCAGATCGTGTTCGACCACATCAGCAAGGTCGATCTGAGCAAGCGGCCGTTCACGCTCACCGGCGACAGCGGCACCTACACCTGCGATGCACTGATCATCGCCACCGGCGCGTCCGCCAAGTACCTGGGCCTCGAGTCGGAGCAGCACTTCATGGGCCGGGGCGTATCGGCCTGCGCGACCTGCGACGGCTTCTTCTACCGCGACCAGGAAGTGTGCGTGATCGGCGGCGGCAACACGGCCGTCGAGGAAGCGCTGTATCTGGCCAACATCGCCAACAAGGTCACGCTGGTGCATCGCCGCGACAAGTTTCGCGCCGAGCCGATCCTGGTGGACAAGGTGAACGAGAAGGTCGCCGAAGGCAAGATCGAGCTGAAGCTGCACAGCGAACTCGACCAGGTGCTGGGCGACGACAGCGGCGTGACGGGCATCCGCATCAAGAACACCCAGAGCGGTGCCACCGAAGACATCCACCTCAAGGGGTGCTTCATCGCCATCGGCCACCACCCGAACACCGACATCTTCCAGGGGCAGGTGGAGATGAAGGACAACTACATCGTCACCCGCTCCGGCCTGCAGGGCTTCGCGACCATGACCAGCGTGCCGGGCGTCTTCGCGGCCGGCGACGTGCAGGACCACGTGTACCGCCAGGCCATCACCAGCGCCGGCACAGGCTGCATGGCTGCGCTGGATGCCCAGCGCTTCCTGGAGCAGGACGGCACGCTCTGAGCCCGGTAGGTGAGCCGTCCGCCTCCCGCCCCCGGGTTGGCGGATCGGTCTCATGCCTGCTAGAATCGCTGGCTTTGCTGAATTTGGCGCGTCCGGAGGCAGCAGACAGGGTACCGCCACCTGATTCTGGCGAGGTCAAGCCGCAACACACCCAGGGGTGCTTCGCCGTAGCGAGGCGTCCATGCGCAAGGTGCCGGCTGTTCATGAAAGAGTGTCCTCATGGCACGCGTATGTGAAGTCACGGGCAAGGGCCCGATGGTCGGGAACAACGTTTCCCACGCCAACAACAAAACCAAGCGCCGGTTCATGCCGAACCTGCAGTACCGCCGTTTCTGGGTCGAGAGCGAGAACCGCTGGGTCCGCCTTCGCGTGTCGAGCGCAGCGCTGCGCCTGATCGACAAGAATGGCATCGACGCCGTGCTCGCCGACATGCGTGCACGCGGTCAAGCTTAATTAAGGAGCGAGCACCATGGCTACGAGCAAAGGCGGCCGCGAGAAGATCAAGCTGGAGTCCACTGCGGGCACCGGCCACTTCTACACCACGAGCAAGAACAAGAAGACGATGCCCGAGAAGATGTCGATCATGAAGTTCGACCCCAAGGCGCGCAAGCACGTCGAATACAAGGAAATCAAGCTGAAGTAATTCGGCGATTCCGACCCAAAGAACCCGCTGCGATCCAGCGGGTTTTTTGTTGCCTGAAAAATTCCCTGGGCGAGCACCGCAACACGCCGCCAGCCCCGGCTGCGCCACCATGAGCCATGAGACCCAACAAAAAAGCCGACCCGGGGTCGGCTTCTTCTCTTAGGGACCAGCCCGCCCGATCGGCGGAGCAGCGCGATCAGGCGCGCGCGGCACGCAGGCGGATCGAGAACTCCCGCAGGGCCGCGATGCCGCTGGCCTCGGCGCGGTGGCACCAGGCGGCCAGGTCCGCAGCCAGTTGCTCGCGCGACTGCGAGGTGTTCATCCACATCTGCCGCAGCTCCTCGCGCATGACGACCATCTTGTCGAGCACCGGGTGGGCCTGGCGCGCCTGCACGAGATGCGTGCGGGCCGAGGCGGGCACCTTGTCGTCGTCGCGATGCAGCCAGCGCTTGGCAGCCTTCAAGACCGAGAGGTCGGCACCCTTGTCCTTCAGTTGGGCAATCTCCTGCTTGCACGCACGGCGCATCTCGCGGGCGTAGCCGGCCATCACCTCGTAGCGGTTGGCGATCACGGCCTCGAGCGTCTTCTCGTCGGCCACGGGGCGCACGTCGCCCATCTGCAGCTTCGGCGGCACCTTCTTGACCTTGGCCCAGCCGATCTTCTGCATCAGGCTGATATAGACCCAGCCGATGTCGAACTCGTACTTCTTGACCGAGAACTTGGCCGAGGTGGGGTAGGTATGGTGGTTGTTGTGCAGCTCTTCGCCGCCGATGATCACGCCCCACGGGGTGAGGTTGGTGCTGGCGTCCTGCGCCTCGAAGTTGCGGTAGCCCCAATAGTGGCCCAGGCCGTTGACGACGCCAGCGGCCCAGAACGGGATCCAGAGCATCTGCACTGCCCACACGGTCGCGCCCACCGCGCCGAACAGGGCGAGGTTCAAAACCAGCATCAGGCCCACGCCCTGCCAGCCGAAGCGGCTGTAGACGTTGCGCTCCATCCAGTCGTCGGGCGTGCCGTGACCGAACTTCTTGATCGTTTCCTGGTTGCGCGACTCGGCGCGATACAGCTCGGCGCCGCGCCACATCACGGTGTCGATGCCGCGCGTCTGCGGGCTGTGCGGGTCTTCCTCGGTCTCGCACTTGGCGTGGTGCTTGCGATGGATGGCAACCCATTCCTTGGTCACCATGCCGGTGCCGATCCACAGCCAGAAGCGGAAGAAGTGCGACGGGATCGCTCCCAGGTCCATCGAGCGGTGGGCCTGCGTGCGGTGCAGGAACACGGTCACCGCGACGATGGTGATGTGCGTGGTGACCAGCGTGTACAGCACGATCTGCCACCAGGTCAGGTCCCACAGGCCGTGGCCGAGCCAGTCGATGGCCGAGCTCAGAACGGCGGAGTCAGGAAAGATCAAGTTCAGTTCTCCAATGGCGGGCGAAGGCCGGCCTTGTCAGATGAGTCCCACATTTTAGGGGCCTTGGGCAGTTTTAACCCCTTGTTTTCCCTCAAGAAATAGGACATTTGCTGACGTTGGAGCGCCGCACCTAGACGCGGTTCCACACGGCGGCAAAAAAGCCGTCGGTGCCGTGGCGATGGGGCCACAGCCGCAGGTAGCGCTGGCCGCCCTCCCCGCCGGCGGCCAGCGCGGCCGCCCCTTCGACCTTCAGCCCCGCCAGGAGCTCGCCCGCTTCGATCGGCAAGAAACCCGGATGCTCGGCCGAGAAAGCCTCGGCGATCGCCTCGTTTTCCTCCGGCAGAACGCTGCAGGTGGCGTAAACGAGCCGCCCGCCGGGCTTCACCAGGCGCGCAGCACTGCGCAGGATGGCGGCCTGCTTCTGCTCCAGTTCCTTGACCGATTCGGGCGATTGGCGCCACTTGAGGTCCGGATTGCGCCGCAGGGTGCCCAGTCCGGAGCACGGCGCGTCGACCAGCACGCGGTCGATCTTGCCGGCGAGGCGCTTGACCCGGTCGTCGCGCTCGTGCGCGATGGCCGCCGGGTGCACGTTCGACAGCCCGCTGCGCGCAAGGCGCGGTTTGAGCGCATCCAGCCGGTGGGCGGAGGTGTCGAAGGCATACAGCCGGCCGGTGTTGCGCATGGTCGCGCCGATGGCCAGCGTCTTGCCGCCGGCGCCGGCGCAGAAGTCCACCACCATCTCGCCGCGCTTGGCGTCGAGCAGCAGCGCGAGCAGTTGCGAGCCCTCGTCCTGCACCTCGATGGCACCACGGGTGAAGGCGTCGAGCCGGTTGACCGGCGGCTTGCCCTCCACCCGCAGCCCCCAGGGCGAATACGGCGTTGCTACGGATTTGATAGCTGCCCGCGCAAGCTCCTCGCGTACTTCGGCTCGTTTGGCACTGAAGGCGTTGACCCGCAGGTCCAGCGGGGCCGGCTGCTGCAGCGCTTCGGCCAGCGCCCAGAACTCATCGCCCAATTGGGCCTTGAGCGGCGCCGCCAGCCATTCCGGCAGGTTGTGGCGATGGCGCTCCAGCAGGTCGGCCGGCACCACGGCGTCGCAGGCGTCGAGCCAGCGCTTCTCGACGTCGCTCAGCGCGCTCTTGAGGAAGTCGCGCGGGCCGTGGAAGCCCAGGATCGCCAGGCGGCGCTCCTTGGGGCCGGTGCCCGAGGGCGATAGGTGGTCGAACAGCAGCTTCTTGCGCAGCACGGTGTAGACCGTCTCGGCCAGGGTCGCGCGCTCGCGCGGGCCCAGTTGGCGGTTGTCGCGGAAATAGCGCGACACCACCGCGTCGGCGGGATGGTCGAATTTCACGACGAGGCCGACCAGCGTGGCGCAGGCGTCGAGCAGGGCTTTGGGATGCATCGGGCGATTGTCCCACCCGGCCCGGCGGGCCCCGGGGGCACACCGGCCTATGCTCAGCCCATGACGAACGACGACCTGCCCCCGCTCGCCGAACTGCCGACCGGCCGTTACCGCCACTACAAGGGCGGCGAGTACGAAGTGATCGGCACCGTGCGCCACAGCGAGACGCTGGAGCCCCTGGTGCTGTACCGCGCGCTCTACGGCGCCCGCGGCCTGTGGGTGCGGCCGGCCGCGATGTTTCAGGAAGAGGTCGTGATCGACGGCCTGCTGCAGCCGCGCTTCCAGCACCTCGGTTGAAGACGAAAAAGCCCCGAAACGACCGCCCCTTGGGCGCTAGCAGCTATTGATTCGATAGCAAACCGGGCGAGGATCAGCCGCAGCGCACCGCCTTCACGCGGTTGCGCGCATCCAGGTCGACGTTCACCCGCGCCGGGTTGAAGTCCATCGTCGCCGGCTGGCCGGGCTTCAGGACCCGTGCGCTGGCGGCGTTGGCGCGGGCACGCACGGCGGCTTCGAGTTGCGGTGTCATCGGCTGGCCGACCGCGAACTGGGCCCCGGCGGCATCACAGGCCGGTGGGGGAGGCGGCGGCGGCGCGGCGGGTGCAGCCGCCTGTGGCGGCGTGGCCGGGACGGGCGCGGGGCCCGAGGCACAACCGATCAGGGCAGTGGTCACCAGCGCAGCCAGAAGAACGGAAGGGGTACGGGTCATCGACATCTCTCCTCGGCCCAAGGGGCCATGTCATACGAAAAATTTGGCCCTTCAATCACGACGCGCGGGAAACAACAGCGGGCGAAGCCGCCAGCCACTCCTCCACGGCCAGCGGGTAGATCCGGTGCTCCTGCGACAGCACCCGGGCCGCCAGCGATTCGGGCGTGTCGTCCGGCAGCACCGGCACGGCCGCCTGCGCGAGGATGGGCCCATGGTCCAGCTCGGTCGTCACCTGGTGCACGGTGGCGCCGGCCACGCGGCAACCGGCCTCGATCGCGCGGCGGTGCGTGTGCAGGCCCGGGAAGGCCGGAAGAAGCGACGGGTGGATGTTGATCAGCCGCCCGGCATAGCGCTCGACGAAGCCCGGCGTGAGGATGCGCATGAACCCCGCCAGCACCACCAGCGCCGGCGCATGCGCATCGATGGCCGTGGCCAGCCCCGCATCGAAGGCTTCGCGTGACTCGAAGGCCTTGTGATCCACCGCACCGGTGGCGATGCCCTCGCCCCGCGCCCAGGCCAGACCGGCGGCGTCGGGCCGGTTGCTCAGCACCGCGGCCACGCGGGCGTCGAAGCGCTGGGCCCAGCGCCCGACGGCGGCGGCGCGCACGATCGCCGCCATGTTCGAGCCGCTGCCCGAGATCAGGATGACGATGTTGCGCGGCATCAGCACGCGCCCGCGTACCGGAAGGTGGACAGGAAGGCCGCATCGGCGCGGCGGACAAGGGGTCGGAAGGCGGAGGCGCGGGTCATACTGGCGCGGATTATCTTCGTGTCGCCGGCCGGACTTGCGTTTGCGAACGACCGTGCTAAAAACCCGGATTCTCTGGAGACTCCCCCATGGATTTGGCCTTCACCCCCGAGGAACAGAAGTTCCGCGAAGACATCCGCGCCTGGGTCGCGGACAACCTGCCCAAGCACATCTCGCACAAGGTGCACAACGCGCTCGAACTGACGCGCGACGATATGCAGACCTGGGCGAAGATCCTGGGCAAGAAGGGCTGGCTGGGCTACGGCTGGCCCAAGGAATTCGGCGGCCCGGGCTGGACCGCCATCGAGAAGCACCTCTTCGAAGAGGAATGCGCCATGGCCGGCGCGCCGCGCATCGTGCCCTTCGGCCCGGTGATGGTGGCTCCGGTCATCATGGCCTACGGCAACAAGGAGCAGCAGCAGCGCCTGCTGCCCGGCATCGCCAGCGGCGAGGTCTGGTGGAGCCAGGGCTACAGCGAGCCGGGCTCCGGTTCGGACCTGGCCTCGCTGCGCACCAAGGCCGAACGCAAGGGCGACAAATACATCATCAACGGCCAGAAGACCTGGACCACCCTGGGCCAATACGGCGACTGGATGTTCAACCTCGTGCGCACCAGCAGCGAAGGCAAGCCGCAGACCGGCATCAGCTTCATCGTGCTCGACATGAAGTCGCCCGGCGTGACGGTGCGGCCGATCAAGCTGCTGGACGGCGGCTTCGAGGTCAACGACGTGTTCTTCGACAACGTCGAGGTGCCGGCCGAGAACCTGATCGGCGAGGAGAACAAGGGCTGGACCTACGCCAAGCACCTGCTCTCCCACGAGCGCACCAACATCGCCGACGTGAACCGCGCCAAGCGTGAGCTGGAGCGCCTCAAGCGCATCGCCAAGGCCGAGGGCGTGTACGACGACCTGCGCTTCCGCGACGAGATCGCCAAGCTGGAAGTCGACATCGTCGCGCTCGAGATGCTCGTGCTGCGCGTGCTGTCGGCCGCCACCTCGGGCAAGAACTCGCTCGACATCGCGGGCCTGCTCAAGATCAAGGGCAGCGAGATCCAGCAGCGCTACACCGAACTGATGATGCTCGCCGGCGGCGCCTACTCGCTGCCGCTGATGCGCGAGGCGATGGAAGCCGGCTGGCAGGGCGACTTCCCCGGCGGCAACCCCGCGCTCGCCCCGCTGGCCTCGAACTTCTTCAACTACCGCAAGACCACGATCTATGGCGGTTCGAACGAAGTGCAAAGAAACATCGTTGCTCAAACCGTGCTCGGCTGATCGGAGACTCAGATGGACTTCAATTTCTCGGACGACCAGCAGCAACTGCGCGACGCCGTCGCCAAGTGGGTGGAAAAGGGCTACGACTTCGAGCGTCGCCGCAAGATCGAGGCGGCGGGCGGCTTCGACCGCGCCGCCTGGAACGAACTGGCCGAACTCGGTCTGGCCGGCCTGTACATCCCCGAAGACGACGGCGGCCTGGGCATGGGCCCGGTCGAGGGCATGGTGGTGATGGAAGAGCTCGGCCGCGGCATCGTGCTGGAGCCGCTGGCGCAGTCGCTGATCGCCGGTGCCGTGCTGGCCGGCCATGCCGACGCAGCAACCAAGCAGGCGTGGCTGCCGCGCATCGCCGGCGGCGAAGCCCTGGTCGTGCTTGCCTGGCAGGAAAAGAAAGCGCGCTACCGCCTCGACGTCTGCGCGGCCACGGCCAAGAAGGCTGGCGACGGCTACACGGTGCACGGCACCAAGGGCGTGGTGCCCGCCGGTGACCAGGCCGATGCTTACCTCGTGCCGGCCCAGCTCGACGGCGGGATCGCCCTCTTCCTCGTCGAACGTTCGGCCGACGGCGTCGCCGCCCGCGGCTACGCCACCCAGGACGGCAGCCGCGCGGCCGAGGTGGTGTTCGACAACGCCGCCGCCACGCTGGTTGCGGCCGAGGGCCTGCCGGTGCTCGAGCATGCGGTGGACATCGGCATCGCCGCCACCTGCGCCGAGGGCGTGGGCGTGATGGACAAGACGCTGGCGCTGACCGTCGAGTACATGAACACGCGCAAGCAGTTCGGCGTGCCGATCGCCAGCTTCCAGGCGTTGCGCCATCGCGTGGCCGACATGAAGATGCAGCTGGAACTGGCCCGCTCGATGAGCTATTACGCCAGCCTCAAGCTCAACGCGCCCGCCGCCGAGCGTCGCCAGGCGATGGCACGCGCGAAGTACCAGCTCGGCGTGGCGATGCGCTTCGTCGGCCAGCAGTCGGTGCAACTGCATGGCGGCATCGGCGTGACCGACGAGTACATGGGCAGCCACTACTTCCGCAAGCTCACCCAGATGGAGATGGTGTTCGGCGACACCCTGCACCACCTGGGCGAGGTGTCGGCCCGCATGACCGACACGGCCGGCGTCTTCGCCTGAGCCCGCCGACGCAGCTCGCTACAAATTTCATAGCTGCTCCCGCCCGCCAGTCCTGCGCTGGCGGGCTTTTTTGTTTATAAGTCGAAGCTAGGAGACTCCGAGACATGACCCAACGCCGCACCCTGCTGCTCGGCGCGCCCGCGCTGCTCGCCCTCACCGCCTGCTCGACCATGATGCCCACGTCGTACCCGCCCATCGTCTTCGTGCACGGCAACGGCGACTCGGCCGCGCTGTGGCAGACCACCGTGTGGCGCTTCGAATCCAACGGCTGGCCGCGCGACCGGCTGTTCGCCTTCGACCAGCCGATGCCGCTGGCGCGCGACGACGACACCGTCGCCCAGCCGGGTCGCAGTTCGACGGCCGAGTCGATGGCCTTCCTGGCCGAGCGGGTCGATGCGGTGCTGCGCCAGACGGGCGCGAACCAGGTCGTGCTCATCGGCAACTCGCGCGGTGGCAACACGATCCGCAACTACGTGCAGAACGGCGGCGCCGCCGTGAAGGTGAGCCACGTGGTGCTGGGCGGCAACCCGGCGCACGGCATCTGGAACATCCCGGGCTACCTGGAGCAGAACGAGTTCTCGGCGCGCTCGTCCTTCCTCACGCAGCTCAATGCGCCGAAGGGACCGAATGGCGAGGAGGTGACGCCGGGGGTGCGCTGGCTCACGCTGCGCTCGGACAACAACGACAAGTACGCCCAGCCCGACGGCGTGTGGATCGGCAGGCCCGACACGCCCACCGGCATCGGCTTCGACGGACCGGCCCTGCGCGGTGCGCGCAACGTGGTGCTGCCGCGCGTGGACCACCGCGAGACCTCCTTCTCGCCGGCCGCCTTCGCCGCGACCTGGGAGTTCCTCACCGGCTCGGCGCCGCGCAGCATGGCCATCGCGGCCGAATCGTCGGTGCGGCTCGATGGCCGCCTCACCGGCCTGGGCCTCGTGGCCAGCGACCCTGCGAGCGGCAGCTTCGCCAACAACCAGTCCCTCGTCGGCGCGCAGTTGGCGGTGTACGCGATCGACCCGGCCACCGGCGCGCGCATCGGGGCGCCGGCCTGGCGCAAGACCATCGGCCCCGACGGCCGTTGGGGCCCGTTCGCGGCCGACCCGCGCCTGTTCTACGAATTCGACATCACCGCGCCCGGCTACGCGACCACGCACATCTATCGCAGCCCCTTCCCGCGCTCGAGCGAGATCGTCAACCTGCGGCCGGAGCGCCTGCTGCCGGCCGACCGCGACGCCAAGGCCATCGTGGTGTTCACGCGGCCGCGCGGCTACTTCGACGCCCAGCGCGACACGATGCGCCTCGACGGCCAGGCCCAGTTGCCCGGCGTGCCGCCACGGGGATCGGGCGTCGCCAGCGCGCGACTCAAGGTCGGCACCGAGGCCCAGCGCAGCGTGGTGGGCGAGTTCAACGGCGAGCGCATCGCCGGACTGACCTGGCCCGCGGCGCAGGGCCACCTCAGCGTGCTCGAACTCAGCTATTGAGACCTGCCATGGCCGACGCGCCGTTGCGGCTGGCCGGCCTGGCGCCACCGAGCTCCCCCACAAGAACAACGAGGCGCCGTGGCGCCTCGTTGCTTCGGAATGTCCGCCGCTACCCGTGCAGCCGCGAACTGCTCGGGATGTGCGCCATCAGGAACTCCATCTGGTCGGCCAGGATGCGGCGGTTGCGCAGGATGAAGTCTTCCCACAGGCTGGGGATGTAGGGCGTGTACAGCAGGGGCATGTGCGCCTGCTCGGGCGTGCGGCTGCTCTTGCGGTGGTTGCAGGGACGGCAGGCGGTGACGACGTTCATCCAGTGGTCCACACCGTTCTGCGCGAAGGGGATGATGTGCTCGCGCGTGAGCTCGTCCTCGTGGAAATGGCCGCCGCAATAGGCGCAGACGTTGCGATCGCGTGCGAACAGCTTGCTGTTGGTGAGGCCCGGCCGCAGCTGGAAGGGGCTGATGCGCGGCACGCCCTTGGTACCGATGATGCTGCTCACCGCGATCTGCGACTGCTCACCGGTGACGGCGTTGTGGCCGCCGCGGAACAGCGCGATCTGCCCGCCTGCCTCCCAGCGCACTTCGTCCGCCGCGTAGTGGGTCACCGCCTGCTCCAGCGAGATCCACGATTGCGGCAGGCCCTGGGCCGACAGCTTCAAAACCTTCACCACACAAGCCTCCTTGAACAAAGAGAACCGAACGGGGGGATGGGAATACAGCGAACGCGCCACAATATAACCCGCTTTGATGACAACTCGCCCGCCAAGGCCCATCCGCCGGGCGCGGCCTGCTATCAAAAACATAACATCCCATGCAGATATTCCGTGGCTTCCGGCACCCCGGCGTGGCGCCTGCCTGCGCGCTGACCATCGGCAACTTCGATGGCGTGCACCGCGGGCACCAGGCCATGCTCGCGCTGCTCAATGCCGAGGCCCGGCAGCGCGGCCTGCCCAGTTGCGTCATGACCTTCGAGCCCCACCCGCGCGACTACTTCGCGGGCGTGACAAAGAAGCCCGAACTGGCACCGGCGCGCATCGCGACGCTGCGCGACAAGCTCTGCGAACTGGCGGCCAACGGCGTCGACCAGACCATCGTGCTGCCCTTCGACGCACGCCTGGCCAGCCGGCCGCCCCAGCAGTTCATCCGCGACGTGCTGATCGACGGCCTGGGTGCGCGCTACGTGCTGGTGGGCGACGACTTCCGCTTCGGTGCCAAGCGCGCGGGCGACTACGCGATGCTCGACGCGGCGGGCGCGCAGCACGGCTTCGACGTCGCCCGCATGATGAGCTATGAGGTCCATGGGCTGCGCGTGTCCAGCTCTGCCGTCCGCGATGCGCTGGCCCAGGGCCGCATGGCCGACGTGCAGGCCCTGCTCGGCCGTCCCTACGCGATCTCGGGCCACGTGGTGCATGGCCGCAAGCTCGGCCGGGCGCTGGGCGCCTCGCACCCGGGCGGCACCGATGGCTTTCGCACGCTCAACCTTCGCTTCAAGCATTGGAAGCCGGCCGCCAGCGGCATCTTCGCGGTGCTGGTGCACGGCCTGGCCGACCGGCCGCTGCAGGGCGTGGCGAACCTCGGCGTGCGTCCCTCGCTCGACGCCAACGACGTCAACGGCGGCCGGGTGCTGCTCGAGACGCACTGCCTCGAATGGCCGTCCGGCCTGGGCGCCGAAGGGGCCTACGGTAAAATCGTCCGGGTGGACCTGCTCTCCAAACTGCACGACGAACTGCGCTACACGAGCCTGGAAGCCCTGACCGCGGGCATCGCCAAGGACCGTGACGACGCGCGCGCCTTCTTCGCAGCCACGCACAGCAATCCCCACGCGGAAACCCGGCGCCAGACCACGCGCGACCGAATTTAGCCCTGCACGTCCCGTGCTGCCGCCCTTGGACAAGCTCGGGGCGAACGGCTCCCTCTCCTTTTCGCCGACGGCCGCCGCCGCTCGGGCTGAGCCTGTCGAAGCTCTTTTCGTTCGCATCCACCATGTCTGACGCTGCCCAACCCACCGATTACCGCGCCACGCTCAACCTGCCCGACACCCCCTTCCCCATGCGCGGCGACCTGCCCAGGCGCGAGCCGGGCTGGGTGAAGCAGTGGAACGACGAGGGCCTGTACAAGCGCCTGCGCGTGGCCCGCGCCGGGGCACCCAAGTTCATCCTGCACGACGGCCCGCCCTATGCCAACGGCCAGATCCACATGGGCCACGCGGTGAACAAGATCCTCAAGGACATGATCACCAAGGCGCGCCAGCTCAAGGGCTTCGACGCGCTCTACGTGCCGGGCTGGGACTGCCACGGCCTGCCGATCGAGAACGCCATCGAGAAGCAGTACGGCCGCAACCTGAGCCGCGACGAGATGCAGGCCAAGAGCCGCGCCTACGCCACCGAGCAGATCGCGCAGCAGATGGCGGACTTCCAGCGCCTGGGCGTGCTGGGCGAATGGGACCACCCGTACAAGACGATGGATTTCGCCAACGAGGCGGGCGAGATCCGCGCCTTCAAGAAGGTGATCGAGCGCGGCTTCGTCTACCGCGGGCTCAAGCCCGTGTACTGGTGCTTCGACTGCGGTTCCTCCCTGGCCGAGTTCGAGATCGAGTACCAGGACAAGAAATCGCAGACCATCGACGTCGCCTTCAAGGCCCATGAGCGCGACAAGGTGCTGGCCGCCTTCGGCCGCCCCGACGCGCTGGGCGACGTGTTCGCCGTCATCTGGACCACCACCGCCTGGACCATCCCGGCCAACCAGGCGCTCAACCTCAACCCCGAGCTGGTCTACGCGCTGGTCGACACCGACAAGGGCCTGCTGATCGTGGCCGAGTCGCTGGTCGAGATGTGCATGACGCGCTACGCGCTCGACGGCCAGGTGATCGCCACCGTCAAGGGCGAGGCGCTGGGCGGCCTGGAATTCGAACACCCGCTGTACGACGTGCAGAGCGACGACGGCAGCTACGGCTACCGGCGCCTCGCGCCCGTGTACCTGGCCGACTACGCCACCGCCACCGACGGCACCGGCATCGTGCACTCCTCGCCTGCCTACGGCCTGGACGACTTCAACTCCTGCGTGGCGCACGGCCTCGCCTACGACGACATCCTGAACCCGGTGCAGGGCAACGGCAGCTACGCGGCCGACTTCCCGCTCTTCGGCGGCCAGAACATCTGGAAGGCGGTGCCGCACATCATCGAGGCGCTGCGCGGCGCCGGCCGGCTGCTGACCACCGAGACCATCACCCACAGCTACCCGCACTGCTGGCGCCACAAGACGCCGGTGATCTACCGCGCCGCCGCGCAGTGGTTCATCCGCATGGACGAGGGCGAAGGCGTGTTCACGAAGCCGGGCGCCAAGCCGGCGAAGACGCTGCGCCAGATCGCGCTGGACGCCATCGAGCAGACGGGCTTCTACCCCGAGAACGGCAAGGCGCGCCTGCACGACATGATCGCCAACCGGCCCGACTGGTGCATCTCGCGCCAGCGCAGCTGGGGCGTGCCCATCCCCTTCTTCCTGCACAAGGAGTCGGGCGAGCTGCACCCGCGCACGATGGAAATCCTCGACCAGGCCGCCGCCATCGTCGAGCAGGGCGGCATCGAGGCCTGGAGCCGCGCGACCACCGAGGAGATCCTCGGCGCCGAGGACGCACCGAACTACACCAAGAGCAGCGACATCCTCGAGGTGTGGTTCGACTCCGGCTCGACCTTCTTCCACGTACTGCGCGGCACGCACGCACCGCAGTTCCACGAGGTCGGCCCCGAGGCCGACCTCTACCTGGAAGGCCACGACCAGCACCGCGGGTGGTTCCACTCCTCGCTGCTGCTGGCCTGTGCGCTCGAAGGGCGCGCGCCCTACAAGGGCCTGCTGACGCACGGCTTCACCGTCGACAGCCAGGGCCGCAAGATGAGCAAGTCGCTCAAGAACGGCATCGAGCCGCAGGAGATCAGCAACAAGCTGGGCTCCGAGATCATCCGCCTGTGGGTGGCGGCCAGCGACTACTCGGGCGACATCGCGGGCGACGACAAGATCCTCGCCCGAGTGGTCGATGCCTACCGCCGCATCCGCAACACCTTGCGCTTCCTGCTGGCCAACACCAGCGACTTCGACATCGCCAAGGACGGCCTGCCGCTGGACGAGCTGTTCGAGATCGACCGCTACGCGCTCGCGCGCGCGGCACAGTTCCAGGCCGAGGTGCTGGCGCACTACGAGGTGTACGAGTTCCACCCGGTGGTCGCCAAGCTGCAGGTCTACTGCTCCGAAGACCTGGGCGCCTTCTACCTCGACGTGCTCAAGGACCGGCTCTACACCACCGCGCCGGGCTCGCGCGCGCGCCGCAGCGCGCAGACCGCGCTGTGGCACATCACCCAGGCGATGCTGCGCTGGATGGCGCCCTTCCTCAGCTTTACCGCCGAGGAGGCGTGGAAGTTCGCGGGCACGTCCGAGTCGATCTTCATGGAGACGTACAGCGTGTTCGGCGAGCCCGATGCCGCGCTGCTGGCCAAGTGGTCGCGCATCCGCGAGATCCGCGATGCGGTCAACAAGGACATCGAGGCGGTGCGCGCCGCCGGCCAACTGGGCTCGTCGCTGCAGGCCAACGTGACGCTGACCGTCGCGCCTGAAGACCACGCGCTGCTGGCCTCGCTGGGCGACGACCTGAAGTTCGTCTTCATCACGTCCGCCATCGAATTGATGGCTGGTAGCGCCCTGTCCACGGGCGTCACGGCCAGTTCCGACACCAAGTGCGAGCGCTGCTGGCACTGGCGTGCCGACGTCGGCAGCGACCCGGCGCACCCCACGATCTGCGGCCGCTGCACCGCCAACCTGTACGGCGCCGGCGAGGCGCGGAGCCACGCATGACGCACGCCGTGGCGCCTTCGCCCACCGGCACCGCCCGGGCCGGGATCTGGCCCTGGCTGGCGCTGGCGGTGCTGATCTTCATCGCCGACCAGTGGACCAAGACGCTGATCCTCGGCGCCTACCGGCTGTACGACTTCACCGTCGTCACCGGCTTCTTCAACATCGGCCGCTGGCACAACACGGGCGCGGCGTTCTCGTTCCTGGCCGGTGCCTCGGGCTGGCAGCGCTGGTTCTTCACCGTCATCGGGATCGGTGCCGGCGTCTTCATCGTCTGGATGCTGCACAAGCATCGCGGCCAGAAGCTCTTCGGCTTCGCCATGGCCTGCATCCTGGGCGGCGCGGTGGGCAACGTGGTCGACCGCCTGATGCACGGCTACGTGGTCGACTTCCTCGACTTCCACTGGGCCGGCCGCCACTTCCCGGCCTTCAACCTGGCCGACAGCGCCATCACGCTGGGCGCCATCTGCCTGATCCTGGACGAGCTGCGGCGCGTGCGCAGCGGCGGCAAGTCCTGAGCCTGAGCACCGGCCAGGCCTGAGCGCGGGCGCCGAAGCCCACGCGTGCGCATCCGTGCACGCTCACCCGCCGTGCGCAAACGGCGGGTTTCCACCACTTTTGTTGGACGTCATCACGGCGTCATACTCGCGGCGCCTAATGTAATCGATTACATGAACACGCCAAGTCGAGTGGTCCGCCCATGAGCATCCAGAAAGTCGCACGACGCGCCGGCGTTTCCGTCGCGACCGTGTCGCGCGCCTTCAACCTGCCGGACAAGGTCACGCCCGCCACGCGCGAGCTGGTGGAGCGCGTCGCGCGCGAGCTGGGCTACGTGCCCAATGCCAGCGCCCGCACGCTGCGCACCCAGCGCAGTCGCGTGCTGGGCGTGGTGCTGCCCACGCTGATGAACCCCACCTTCGCCGAGTGCCTGCAGGGCATCGCCGCCGCCGCGGCGGCGCAGGGCTACGCGATCATGCCGGTCACCTCGGGCTACCGGATCGACGAGGAAGAGCGCGCCGTGGGCCTGCTCCAGGGCAGCAACGTCGACGGCCTCATCCTGGTGGTGGCCAACCCCTCCACCTCGGCCACGCTGCAGCGGCTGGCCCAGGCCGGCACGCCCTACGTGCTGGCCTACAACCGCCATGCCGCGCACCCCTGCGTCGGCGTCGACGGCGAAGCCGCCGTGGCCGACGTGGTGGCGCGCCTGGCGCTGCTCGGGCACCGGCATGTCGCCATGGTGAGCGGCACGCTGGCCGCGTCGGACCGTGCGCAGCAGCGCTACCAGGGCTTCCTGCGCGGCATGGACGAGGCCGGCCTGGTGCCGCCGGCCCTCGTCGAGGTGCCTTTCGTCGAGGCGGCGAGTGACGTGATCGCGCACGCCCTCTCCCACCATCGTCGGCCGACGGCGCTGGTGTGCTCGAACGACCTGCTGGCCATCCGCAGCATCCGCGCCGCGCACCTGGGCGGCCTGAGCGTGCCGCAGGCGCTGTCGGTGGTCGGCTTCGACGGCATCGCGCTGGGCGAAGACCTCATGCCCGCGCTGAGCACCATCGCCCAACCCAACATCGACATCGGCAAGACCAGTGTCGAACTGCTGACTGCGGCGCTCGCGCAGGGCCAGCCCCTCGCACCCGCGGACAGCGTACTGCTGCCGCACGTGTTCCGCGTCGGCGAATCGTGCGCGCAGGCGCCGGGCTTCGCCTAGGCGGCGCCTCTTTGCTCTTTTCCCCACAACAACCACCCATCCATCCCAGGAGCTTCTCCATGTCTTTCGTCACCTTCCACCGCATCGCCCGCGCGGCCGTGCTCGCGGCCGGCCTCGTCGCCGGCGGCGCCATGGCGCAGACCGCCATCTGCTACAACTGCCCGACCGAGTGGGCCGACTGGGGCACGCAGCTGCGCGCCATCAAGGCCAAGACGGGCGTCACCGTGCCGGCCGACAACAAGAACTCGGGCCAGGCCCTGGCCCAGCTGGTGGCCGAGAAGGCCAGCCCGGTCGCCGACGTCACCTACCTGGGCGTGACCTTCGCCATCCAGGCGCAGAAGGACGGCGTGGTCGAGCCCTACAAGCCGGCCGCGTGGAACGACATTCCCGCCGGCCTGAAGGATCCGGCCGGCAACTGGTTCACCATCCACTCGGGCACGCTCGGCTTCATGGTCAACGTCGATGCGCTCAAGGGCAAACCCATTCCCAAGAGCTGGGCCGACCTGCTGAAGCCCGACTACAAGGGCCTCATCGGCTACCTGGACCCGGCGTCTGCCTTCGTGGGCTACGTGGGCGCCGTGGCCGTCAACGAATCGCGCGGCGGCACCATGGACAACTTCACGCCGGCGATCGAGTACTTCAAGCAGCTGCAGAAGAACGAGCCCATCGTGCCCAAGCAGACCTCGTACGCGCGCGTGCTGTCGGGCGAGATCGCGATCCTGCTGGACTACGACTTCAACGCCTACCGCGCCAAGTACAAGGACAAGGCCAACGTCGCCTTCGTCATCCCCAGCGAAGGCACCGTGGTCGTGCCCTACGTGATGAGCCTGGTCGCCAAGGCGCCGCACGCCGCCGATGCGAAGAAGGTGCTGGACTTCGTGCTCTCCGACGAAGGCCAGGCGATCTGGGCCAAGGCCTACCTGCGCCCGGTGCGCGCCGGCGCCATGCCCAAGGACGTGGAAGCCCAGTTCCTGCCCGCCAGCGACTACGCGCGCGCCAAGGCCGTGGACTACGCGCACATGGCCCAGGCCCAGCGCGCCTTCTCCGACCGCTACCTGAAGGACGTGCGCTGAGCGCCGGCGCCCGGGCATGAAGGCTTCCACGAACGGGAACGCCCGCTGGCTGCTGCTGGCGTGCCTGCTGCCGGCGGCGGCCTTCTTCGCCGCCTTCTGGCTGCTGCCCATCGCCCGCCTGCTGGCACTTCCGGCCGAGAAGGGCTGGGCGACGTACTTCGCCGTGCTGACCGACGGCCGCTACCTGCAGAGCATGGCCAACACCGTGCTGCTGTCGGCGGCGGTGACGGTCGCAACCCTCGCCCTCGGCTCGGCCGTGGGCATCTACCTCGCGCGCCGCGACTTCGTCGGCAAGCGCGTGCTGCTGTCGCTGCTCACGCTGCCGCTGTCCTTCCCGGGCGTGATCATCGGCTTCTTCGTGATCCTGCTGGGCGGCCGGCAGGGGCTGGTGGCCGACCTCAGCAGCGCCCTCGGTGGCGAGCGCATCACCTTCGCCTACGGGTTGCTCGGGCTCTTTCTCGCCTACCTGTACTTCTCGCTGCCGCGCGCCATCGCCACCTACGCGGCGGCGGCCGAGGCGATGAACCCGCAGCTCGAGGAGGCCGCGCGCTCGCTGGGCGCCTCGCGCCTGCGCGTGGTGCGCGACGTGTGGGTGCCCGAGCTGGCGCCCACCACGCTGGCCTGCGGCGCCATCCTCTTCGCCACCGCGATGGGCGCCTTCGGCACGGCCTTCACCCTGGCCAGCAAGTTCGAGGTGATCCCCATCACCATCTACAACGAGTTCACCAACTACGCCAACTTCGCGCTCGCGGCCTCGCTGTCGATCGCGCTGGGCCTGGTCACCTGGCTGGTGCTCTTCCTGGCGCGCCGCGCCGGCGGCAGCCCCGCGGTGCGCTGAGCGAAAGGAACGATGTCCATGCAACACAGGCACAGCACCACACGTTCGCCCTTCCTCTTCGCCGTCACCGTGGCGGTGAGCGTGTTCATGATCGCGCCCATGCTCCTGTCGGTGATGGCCGGGCTGGTCAACAACTACAGCAGCGGGCTCAAGAGCGGCCTCACGCTGCGCTGGCTCGGCGAGGTGTGGGAGGTGTACGGCAACACGGTCGGCGCATCGCTGCTGCTGGCCCTGACCTGCGTCGTCGGCACCATCGTGCTCGGCGTGCCCTGCGCCTATGCGCTGGCACGCAGCCGCTCGCGCTGGGCGCACACCTTCGAGGAACTGCTCACGCTGCCCGTCGCGGTCCCCGGGCTTGCCACCGCCCTGGCACTGATCCTCGCCTACGGCCAGGTCACCGCGTTCCGCCAGAGCTTCGCCTTCATCCTGGTCGGCCACATCGTCTTCACGCTGCCCTTCATGGTGCGCACGGTGTCCTCGGCCTTCCAGCGCGACGACCTGGTGGCTCTGGAGGAGGCGGCACGCTCGCTGGGCGCAAGCTTCCGCCAGCGCTTCCTCGGCGTGCTGGTGCCGGCGGTCTTTCCGGCCATCGTCGCGGGCAGCCTGATGGTGTTCACACTGTCGGTGGGCGAGTTCAACCTGACCTGGATGCTGCACACGCCGCTCACGCGCACCCTGCCCGTCGGCCTGGCCGACAGCTATGCGTCGATGCGCCTGGAAGTGGGCTCGGCCTACACCCTCGTCTTCTTCGCCGTCATCCTGCCGGTGCTGTGGATCCTGCAGTACCTGGCCAACCTGATCCAGAAACGCCATGGAACTTGAACGAATCCCCGTCGACATCGCCAATTGCGCGAAGACCTACGCCGACGGCACCCGCGGGTTGCTGCCCACCGACCTGCACGTGGAGGCCGGCGAAGTGCTCGCGCTGCTGGGCCCCTCGGGCTGCGGCAAGACCACCCTGCTGCGCATCATCGCGGGCCTGGAGTCGCCGGACGAGGGCAGCCGCATCGTCTTCGGCGGCCAGGACGTGACGCGCCGCCCGGTCGAGCAGCGCGGCATCGGCATGGTGTTCCAGAGCTACGCGCTCTTCCCGCAGATGACGGTCGCGGCCAACATCGGCTACGGGCTGCGCATCCGTGGCGTGTCGCGCGACGAGGAGCGCCGCGCGGTGGGCGAACTGGTCGAGCTGACCCGCCTCACGGGCCTGGAGAACAAGCGCCCATCCGAGCTCTCGGGCGGCCAGCGCCAGCGGGTGGCGCTGGCGCGCGCCGTGGCCGTGCGCCCGCGCGTGCTGCTGCTCGATGAACCGCTGGCCGCGCTCGATGCCAAGCTCAAGGAGTCGCTGCGCGACGAGTTGGCCGAGCTGCTGCGTCGCCTGCACATCACGGCCATCCACGTCACCCACGACCAGCAGGAGGCGATGGCCATCGCCGACCGCCTGGCCGTCATGCGGGCCGGCCGCATCGTGCAGGTCGGCCGCGGCGAAGACCTGTACCGCGCACCGGCGCACCCCTTCGTGGCCGAGTTCCTGGGCCGCGTGAACCGCCTGGCGCGCGATGTGCAGGCGCAGGCCGAGCGGGTGGTGCGCATCGGCGGCGCGGCCCTCGCCTGCCCCGAGGCCTGGCACGGCCAGGAGACGCTGCTCGTGCGCCCGGAAGACATCGAGATCGGTGCCCGTCAGGACGGATGGGGCCTGGCGCGCGTGGAGCGCCGCACCTTCCTCGGCGAGCGCGTGCAACTGCAGCTGCGCGCCGACGACCAGCCGCTGCTGATGGCCGAGGTCGGCCGCGACGCGCCCTACCAGCCGGGCGACGAGGTCGGCATCCGCATCCGTGCGGAGCGGCTGATGAGCACCGAGGAGGTGGGCGCATGACCCCGCAGAACGCATCGGCTGCGCCCGTCGCGACCACGGTCACGCTGCTGGGTCAGATCACGGACCTGCATATCCGCGAGCCCGGCCGGCTGGCCTACGGGCGCATCGACACCGCGCCCTACCTGGCACGCGCCGTGGCCTCGGTGCTGCGCCTGCCGCAGCAGCCCGACGCGATCGTGCTCACCGGCGACCTGACCGACTTCGGCCGCGAGGCCGAGTACGCCCACCTGGCGCGCCTGCTGGCGCCGCTGCCCATGCCGCTGTACCTGCTGCCCGGCAACCACGACGAGCGCGAGCAGATGCGCCGCAGCTTTCCCGATCACACCTACCTGGGCACCGACGGGCCGGTGCGCTATTCGGTGCGGGTGGGCGCGCTGCGCCTGGTGGCGCTGGACACGGCCGTCGCCGGCGCCAGCCACGGCGAGCTGGACGACGCGCAGCTCGACTGGCTGGAAGGCACGCTGGCCGCCTGCCGCGGCGAGCCGGTGGTCATCGCCATGCACCACCCGCCCTTCTCGACGTTGATCGGTCACATGGACCGCATCGGCCTGCTCCAGGGCCGGGACCGGCTCGAGGCCATCGTGCGCCAGCACCCGAACGTGGAGCGCATCGTCTGCGGCCACCTGCACCGCGCCATCGACGTGCGCTTCGGCGGCACCATCGCCAGCACCTCGCCGGCGCCGGGCCACCAGGTCCGCCTCGACCTCGCACCCGATGCCGCATCGGCCTGGACGCTGGAGCCGCCGGGCTATCGCCTGCACGCCTGGACCTCGGAACAACGCCTGGTCACGCACCTGGCCATGTCGGGTGAATTCGAGGGCCCCTATCCTTTCCATGAAAATGGCGCCTTGATCGATTGACGCCCTGCGCCGACAGACGCTCGCACCGCGCGGGCGCATGATGGCGGCCCACAAGAACAAGGAGCGGACACCCCGTCCATGAAACATCTGCTGAACCTGCTGGCGGCCATCGCATTGCTCGTGTGGGGCACCCATCTCGTTCGCACGGGGGTCCTGCGCGTGTTCGGCGGCAACCTGCGCAAGTTCCTGCAGCACAGCCTGTCCAACCGCTTCTCGGCCGCGCTGGCCGGCATCGGCGTGACGGCCCTGGTGCAGTCGAGCACCGCCACCTCGCTGATGACCTCGTCCTTCGTGGGGCAGGGGCTCATCACGCTGCCGGCGGCGTTGGCGGTGATGCGCGGCGCGGACATCGGCACCGCGCTCATGTCGGTCCTGTTCTCGACCGACCTGTCGTGGCTGTCGCCCCTCTTCATCTTCACCGGCGTGGTGTTCTCCATCACGCGGCCGGCCAGCCCCGCGGGTCGTTTCGGCCGCGTGCTCATCGGCCTGGGGCTGATGCTGCTGGCGCTGCAGCTGGTGGTGCAGGCCACGGGGCCGCTGTTCGAAGGGCCGGCCATGCGGGCCATCATCACCTCCATCACCAGCGACGTGCTGCTGGAGATCACCGTGGGCGCCGTGCTGGCCGTGGTGGCCTACTCGAGCCTGGCGGTGGTGCTGCTGGTCGCGGCGATGGCGAGTTCGGCCGTGGTGCCGCTGGACGTGGCGCTGGGGCTGGTGCTGGGCGCCAACCTCGGCAGCGGCCTGCTGGCGGTGCTGACCACGGCCAAGTCCTCGGTCGCGGTGCGGCAGGTCACGGTCGGCAACCTGGTCTTCAAGCTGCTGGGCGTGGCCATCGCGGCGCCGTTCATCGGCCTGTGGCTGCAGTACGTGCGGCCCCACGTCGAGGGTCCTACCCAGCTGGTGGTGCTGTACCACCTGGCCTTCAACGTGGTGGCGAGCGTCGCCTTCATCGGCCTCACGGCGCCGGTGGCGCGGCTGTCGATGAAGCTGCTGCCGGCACCGCCGCAGTCGCCGTCGAGCAGCCGGCCGCAGCACCTCGATCCCTCGGCGTTGTCGACGCCGTCGCTGGCCATCTCCAACGCCGCACGCGAGGCGCTGCACCAGGCCGACGTGGTGGAGAGCATGCTGATCGGCATGCTGACGGTGATCCGCACCAACGACCTGCGGCTGGCCGAGGAGCTGCGCCGCATGGACGACACGGTCGACCAGCTCTACTCCGACATCAAGTACTACCTCACCAAGATCTCGCGCGAAGCGCTGGGCGAGGAGGAGAGCAAGCGCTGGACCGACATCATCAGCTTCACCATCAACATGGAGCAGGTGGGCGACATCATCGAGCGGGTGATCATCGACATCGAGGACAAGAAGATCCGCCCGCAGCGCAACTTCTCCGAGGCCGGCATGGCCGAGATCGTGGAGCTGCACGAGCGCCTGGTGGCCAACCTTCGGCTGGGCATGAGCGTGTTCCTCAACGGCAACGTGCGCGATGCGCAGAAGCTGCTGGAGGAGAAGGCGCGCTTCCGCGACCTGGAGCGCGCCTACGCCACGACGCACCTGGCACGGCTGATGGACCGCACCGCGCCGAGCATGGAAACCAGCTCGCTGCACATCGACCTGATCAGCGACCTCAAGCGCATCAACTCGCACATCTGCTCGATCGCCTACCCCATCCTCGACTCGGCCGGGGCGCTGGCGCCGAGTCGCCTGCGGGCTTCCCAGCTCATGCCGCTGGACGATCACCCCTGAGCCGATTCAGGCCCATTGCTACCAAATTAATAGCTGCCGGCGCCCGCGGGACGGGCGCTCCAGGCCTTTTCGACTCGAAAGCCGGGCCGAAGCCGGCGAGGCCGGCCCGGCGAATTCAGGGCTTGGCGTAACCCGCCTCGCCGGCAGCCGGCGCCGGGTCCTGGGCACGCCGCGCATAGCGTTGCGCCAGCACCGCGCAGACCATCAGCTGCATCTGGTGGAAGAGCATCAGCGGCAGCACGATCGCCCCCACCGAGGCGGCCGGGAACAGCACCTTGGCCATCGGCACGCCGCTGGCCAGGCTCTTCTTGGAGCCGCAGAAGACGATGGTGATCTCGTCGGCCTTGTCGAAGCCCAGCTTGCGCGCGGCCAGCGTGGTGAGCACCAGCGCCAGCGTCAGCAGCACCGCGTTCACCACCAGCAGCCCGCCCAGCGCCGACAGCGGCACCTGCTTCCACAGACCCTCGATCACGGCCGCGCTGAAGGCGGTGTAGACGACCAGCAGGATCGAGCCCTGGTCGACGAACTTGAGCACCGGCGCATGGCGCTTGACGAAGCCGCCGATCCACGGGCGTAGCAGGTGGCCGGCCACGAAGGGCACCATCAGCTGCAGCAGGATGCGGCCGATGGCGTCGAGCGAGCCGCTGCCCATGTGGTGCGGCACCACCACCAGGTTCACCAGCAGCGGCGTGACGAACACGCCCAGCAGCGTCGAGGCCGAGGCGCTGCACACGGCCGCCGGGATGTTGCCGCGCGCCAGCGAGGTGAAGGCGATGGCCGACTGCACCGTCGCCGGCAGCACGCACAGGTACAGCACGCCGACGTACAGGGCCGGCGTGACGAGCGGGGCGAGCACCGGCTTGAGGGCGAGGCCCAGCAGGGGGAACAGCACGAAGGTCGCGCAGAACACCAGCAGGTGCAGCCGCCAGTGCGTGATGCCCGCGAGGATCGCCTCGCGCGAGAGCTTGGCGCCGTGCAGGAAGAACAGCAGGCCGATGGCCACCGTGGTCAGGCCCTCGAAGAAATGGGCGACCCGGCCGCCGGCGGGCAGCAGCGTGGCGACGGCCACCGTGGTGACCAGGGCCAGGGTGAAGTTGTCGGGGAGGAAGCGTGAGCGTGCCATGGCCCCGATTGGGCGCCCGGGACATTGAAAAGTGAAATGGATTTATCTCATCGTTTTATGATCCGGCTGCATGAAAGCCGTCCATCGATGAACGTCACCCTGCGCCAGCTCCGGGTCTTCCGCGCCGTCGCGCTGGAGCGCAACTTCAGCCGCGCCGGCGACGGCATCGGGCTCACGCAGCCGGCCGTCAGCCGCTCGATCCACGAGCTGGAGTCGCAGCTCGGCCTCAAGCTGCTGGACCGCACCACGCGCGAGGTGGCGCTGACCGAGGCCGGCCAGTCGCTGGCCGCGCGGCTGGACCGCCTGCTCGACGAGCTAGACCAGACCCTGCAGGACGTGGGCGGGATGGCCCATGCGCGGCGCGGCAAGGTGCGGGTGGCCAGCAGCCCCACCTTGTCGGCCAACCTGATGCCCGACTGCATCGCAGCCTGCGCGCGGCAGGAGCCCGACATCCAGCTGGTGCTGCTCGACCGCATCCAGCAGGACGTGCTGAGCAGCGTGCGCGCGGGCGAGGTGGACTTCGGCGTCGTCATCGAGCCCTCGGCCTCCGACGACCTGCATTCCGAATCGATCATGCACGACCCCTTCGTGCTCGTGGCGCCCCGCCAGCATGCGCTGATGAAGCCGCGCGCCGTGCGCTGGTCGGCGCTGAGCGGCCAGCCGCTGGTGCTGCTCGACCACGCGTCGGGCAGCCGGCGGCTCATCGACACGGCGCTGGACCGGCACGGTGCGCGCTGCGAGGTGGTGCAGGAGCTCGGCCACCCCACCACGGTGTTCCGCATGGTCGAGGCGGGCATCGGCATCAGCGTGATGCCCGCACTGGCGGTGCCGCCCGATGGCCCGGGCCGGCTGGCGGTCCGCCCACTGACACCGGTGGTGCAGCGCGACATCGTGCTCGTGCACCGGCGCAACCGCGCGCCCTCGCCGCTGGCCCAGCGGGTGTGGCAACTGATCCGCGAGACGGCGGCCAGCCGGGCGACGGGGCGCGCCGATCGCGCTCAGTGAGCCTGCTGACGCGCCTCGCGGCTGCGCAGGCAGAAGTCGATCAGGTCGTCGAGCTCGGTGGCCTTGTCGAACACCGCATCGGCGCCCAGTTGGCGACAGCGCACGCGCACCTGGTGCGTCGTGTGGTTGCTCAACACCACCACCCGCTGGCCAGGCTCGCGGACGCGGCAGGCCTCGAGCACGCGCAGGCCGCTGCCGGCGCCAATGAAGAGGTCGACGATGGCCAGATCCCACTGGCCGGCATGCTCGCGCAGCCAGGCGCTGCCGCCGGCCTCGGAATCGGCCTCGCCCACCGGTTCCACGCGCGCCATCGCGCGCAAGGTGCCGGCGAGATTCGCCCGAAGGGTGGGGTTGTCATCGACGATGAATGCCCTGACGACGGCCATGCGCGCTGCTTCCAGATGAGTCGGAACGGCGGGCCGCACCGATGCCGTGCAATGCGCGCCGAAAAGGAACCTGTAGCTTCGGCGATGGTGCGCGCGCACCACGCGGGCGCACGCGCACAGGACGGGTAGGAACCGTCCGTCAGCGCAAAAGCGTTCAGTCCAGCGTGAGCACGGTGCAGCCGGTCGTCTTCCGAGCCTCCAGGTCGCGGTGCGCCTGCTGGACGTCCTTGAGCGCGTAGCGCTGATCGATCGGGATCTTCACCTGCCCGCTCTCGACCACGGCGAACAGGTCGTCGGCCATGGCCTGGGTGCTCTCCCGCGTGGCGATGTGCGTGAAGAGCGTGGGCCGCGTGATGTACAGCGAGCCCTTGGCACCCAGCGTGCCGATGTTGACCGGCGGCACCGGCCCCGAGCCGTTGCCGAAGCTCGCGAGCAGCCCGAAGGGGCGCAGGCAGGCCAGAGAGCCTTCGAAGGTGTCCTTGCCCACGGAGTCGTAGACCACCTTCACGCCGGCGCCGCCGGTGATCTCCTTGACGCGCGCGGCGAAGTCCTCGGTGCCGTAGTTGATGGCATGCGCGGCGCCATGGTCCAGCGCCATCCTGCACTTGGCATCCGAGCCCGCGGTGCCGATGAGCTGCAGCCCAAGCGCCTTCGCCCACTGGCAGGCGATCAGGCCCACGCCGCCAGCCGCCGCATGGAAGAGGATGAAGTCGCCGGGCACGAGCCCCTCCACGGGCAGCGTCTTCTTGAGCAGGTATTGCGCCGTGAGGCCCTTGAGCATCATGGCGGCACCGGTTTCGAAGGAGATCGCGTCGGGCAGCCGGCACACGCACTTGGCCGGCATCACGCGCAGTTCGCAGTAGGCGCCCGGCGGCTGGCTGGCATAGGCCGCCCGGTCACCCACCTTCAGGTGCGTGACGCCCTCGCCGACCGCCTCGACCACGCCGGCCGCCTCCATGCCCAGCTGCAGCGGCATGGGGAAGGGGTACAGGCCGTTGCGCTGGTAGACGTCGATGAAGTTCAGGCCCACCGCCTTGTGGCGGATGCGGATCTCGCCCGGGCCGGGCTCGCCCACCGCCACCTCGACGATCTTCAACTCTTCGGGGCCGCCTTGGCGGTCGATGCGGACGGCGAGGCTCAGGCTCATGGTGGCAATCCAGGTCGTGGAGGAATGGGGCCGCATCGTGCCACGAATGGCCTCGCCGGTGCAGGCCGGGGGACCGGTGGCTACAGTGGCGCCCTCTGCCCACCATGACAACGAAGACAACACCCGCCCGCACCGGCCTCGGTGCCGGGACCGCCTTCCTCCTGACCGTGCCGCCGCTGCTGTGGGCCAGCAATGCCGTGATCGGACGCATGCTGCGCGAGCTGGTGTCGCCGCTCACGCTCAACGCGGTGCGCTGGGCGCTGGCCCTGCTGCTCCTGCTGCCCCTGGCCGCCGCCGTGCTGCGGCCCGCCAGCGCGCTGTGGCCGCACTGGCGCCGCTACGCGGTGCTGGGCCTGCTGGGGGTGGGCTGCTACAACGCCCTGCAGTACCTGGCGCTGCAGACCTCGACGCCGATCAACGTGACGCTGGTCGGCTCCAGCATGCCGCTGTGGATGATGGCCACCGGCGCCCTGTTCTTCGGCCACCGCATCACGCGGCACGAGCTGGCGGGCGCCGTGCTGTCGATGGCCGGCGTGGCACTGGTCCTGAGCCGCGGCGACTGGCACCAGCTGCTCGCGCTGCGCCTGGTGCGCGGCGACCTCTACATGCTGCTGGCGACCATCGCCTGGTCGGTGTACAGCTGGCTGCTCACGCGCACCCGCGAGCCGGCGGGCGTGCGGAGCGACTGGGCGGCCTTCCTGATGGCGCAGGTCGCGTTCGGCCTGCTGTGGTCGGCACTGTTCTCGGTCGGCGAATGGGCCGTGGGCGACGGCTTCTTCACGCTGGACTGGCGCGTGGCCGCCGCGTTGGCATTCATCGCCATCGGGCCGGCGGTGCTCGCCTTCCGATGCTGGGCGGCGGGCGTGCAGCGTGCGGGGCCGAACGCGGCGGGCTTCTTCGTCAACCTCACGCCCCTCTTCGCGGCGACGCTTTCGGCGCTGTTCCTGGGCGAGGCGCCGCAGGCCTACCATGCCCTGGCCTTCGCGCTGATCGTGGCCGGGATCGTGCTGTCGTCCCGGCCGAAGTGATCCGCGGCGGTCCGTCGCCACGGTCGCGGTCGCTCAGTAGGTGCCGGGGTACGCCCCGCCGTCCGCCAGCACGTTCTGGCCGGTGAGGTAGCCGGCCTGCCGGCTGCACAGGAAGGCGCAGATGGCGCCAAACTCCTCGGGCGTGCCGAAGCGGCGCGCGGGGATGGTCTTCTTGCGCGACTCCTGGATGGCCTCGATGGTCTGGCCCGTCTTCTGGGCGGCGCCGGCCGCGGTGTTGCGCAGGCGGTCGGTGTCGAAGGCGCCGGGCAGCAGGTTGTTGATCGTCACGCCCTGCGCCGCCAGGCCGCTGCGCGCCACGCCGGCCACGAAGCCGGTGAGCCCGCTGCGCGCGCCGTTGGACAGGCCCAGGATGTCGATCGGCGCCTTCACCGCGCTGGACGTGATGTTCACGATGCGGCCGAAGCCGCGCGCCGCCATGCGGTCGACCGTGGCCTTGATCAGCTCGATGGGCGTGAGCATGTTGGCGTCCACGGCCTTGATCCACGCCTCGCGGTCCCAGCTGCGGAAATCACCGGGCGGCGGGCCGCCGGCGTTGGTCACGACGATGTCGTAGTCGGCCTGCACCGCGAACACGGCGGCGCGGCCCTCGGGCGTCGTGATGTCGGCCGCCACATGCTTGACGAATGGGCCTGCAGCCCCCGTGCCACCTGCACGAGCAGCTATCAATTTGGTAGCAGCCGCCTCCAGCGCCTCGGCGCCCCGCGCCACGATCACGACGTTCACGCCTTCCTGCACCAGCGCCAGCGCGCAGCCGTAGCCGAGGCCCTTGCTCGCGCCGCACACCAGCGCGGTCTTTCCTGCAATGCCCAGATCCATGTGTGTTCTCCTTGTCGGTGATGGGAACGCGCGGCGCGCTCAACGGCCTGCGCGGGTGAAGACGAAGATGCCGGCGATCACCAGCGCCGTGCCGGCCGCGATCCAGGCGGTGAAGGGCTCGCCCAGGATCACCACGCCCATGAGGATGGTCGACATCGGGCCGATCATGCCGGTCTGCGCGGCCACGGCGGCGCCGATGCGCTCGATGGCCATCATCACCGCGAGCACCGGCACGGCGGTGCACAGCGTGGCATTGAGCACCGACAGCCAGATGACCTGCGGCGCAAGCTCGAACACCGCGCCCACCGGGCGCAGCACCAGGTACTGGCCGATGCACAGCAGGCAGGCCACGCTGGTCGCCAGGCCCACCAGCCGCAACGAACCCAGGCGCTTGACGAACTCGCCGCTCCACACGAGGTAGATGGCATAGCTCACGGCGCTCAGGAAGACCAGCAGCGTGCCCCACGCCGCCGCGCGGCTCTGGCCGATCTGCAGTTCGTGGCCGAAGACCAGCATCACGCCCGCATAGCTGATCGCCATGCCCAGCAGTTGCCCGCCGCGGATGCGACGCCCGTACACCAGCCAGCCGAAGAGCAGGACCAGCGTGGGGTTGAGGTACAGGATCAGCCGCTCGAGGCTGGCCGTGATGTAGGCCAGGCCGGCGAAGTCGAGGAAGCTCGCGAGGTAGTAGCCGGTGACGCCCAGCCCCAGCACGCCCAGCCAGTCGCGCTTCGTGAGCGGCGGCTTGCCGCGGCCCGACCACCAGGCCATGACGGCGAACAGCGGCAGCGCGAAGAGCATGCGCAGCATGATCAGCGTCACGGCGTCGACGCCGTAGCGGTAGGCCAGCTTGACGATGATGGCCTTGCCGCTGAAGGCGATGGCGCCGAAGGAGGCCAGCGCCAGGCCGGGCGCTATGGATTTCGTAGCTGCTTGCGCAGGCAGGACGGGCGTTGCGGGCACTTTTTATTCTGAAAGTCAGCCCTGGATGTTCGCACGCATGGCGCGCGCCCGCCGACGCATCCGGCGATGCCCCCGCGCGCCGGTGGCGCGGGCCGGCCCCGCCGTGGATCAGTACCCGGCCGCCAGCCCGTCGCGCCGCGGGTCGCTGGCGATGACGTAGCCCTCCTCGGAGGGCTTGCCCTTCTCCTCGCCCACGCGCCAGATGAACTGGCCGGCGCCGAAGTCCTGGTAGGAGTCGTTGATGACCTCGACCTCGTGGCCCAGCTCCTTGAGGCCCTGCACGGTGGCCGGGTTCATCGCCCCCTCGACGTTGATCGCGCGCCCGACGTTGAAGCGCCAGCGCGGCGCGTCGCAGGCCGCCTGCGGGTTCTGGCCATAGTCGAGCATGCGCACCAGGGTCTGCAGGTGTCCCTGCGGCTGCATGTTGCCGCCCATCACGCCGAAGCTCATGATCGGCTGACCCCTCTTGGTGAGGAAACCCGGGATGATGGTGTGGAAGGGCCGCTTGCCCGGCGCCACCTGGTTGGGGCTGCCGTCCTTCAGGCTGAAGCCGTGGCCGCGGTTCTGCAGGCTGATGCCGAAGGTCGGCTCCACGCAGCCGGAGCCGAAGCCCATGTAGTTGCTCTGGATGAAGCTGACCATCATGCCGTTCTCGTCGGCCGCCGTGAGGTAGATGGTGCCGCCCTTGACCGGGTTGCCGGCCTGGAAGTCCTGCGCACGCTTCGGGTCGATGAGCTTCGCGCGCGAGGCGAGGTACGCGTCGTCCAGCATCTGCTCCGTCGTCACCTCCATCGCGCCGCGCTCGGCCACGTAGCGGTACACGTCGGCGAAGGCCAGCTTCATGGCCTCGATCTGCAGGTGCTGCGACTGCACCGAATCAACCGGCAGCGCGGCGATGTCGAAGTGCGAGAGGATGCCCAGCGCGATCAGCGCCGCGATGCCCTGGCCGTTGGGCGGGATCTCGTGCAGCGTGTAGCCGCGGTATTCGCGCTCCACCGGCGTGACCCATTCGGGCTTCCAGCCCGCGAGATCGCTGGCCCTGAGGCTGCCGCCGTTCGCGGCGGAGAACGCCTCGAGCGCCGCCGCGATCTCGCCGCGATAGAAGGATTCGCCCTTGCTGCCCGCGATGGACTTCAGCGCGCGCGCTGCCGCCGGGAACTTGAACAGCTCGCCCACCTTCGGCGAGCGGCCCCAGGGCAGGAAGGCGTCGGCGAAGCCCGGCTGGTCCTTCAGGATCGGCGTGGCCGCGTCCCACTTCTGCTGCACCACCGGCGGCACGAGGTAGCCGCGCTCGGCGATCTCGATGGCCGGCGCCATCAGGTCGGCGAAGGGCAGCTTGCCGAAGCGCTCGGACAGCGCGGCCCACGCGCCCACCGCGCCGGGCACCGTGACCGAATCGATGCCGCGCATCGGCGGCGTGGCGGCGTCGGCCCCGTACTTCTTGCGGAAATACTCCGGCGTCCAGCCCGCGGGCGCGCTGCCCGAGCTGTTGAGGCCGTGCAGCTGCTGGCCGTCCCACAGGATGCAGAACGCGTCCGAGCCCAGGCCGTTGCTCACCGGCTCGACCAGCGTCATCGCGGCCGCGGCGGCGATGGCGGCGTCCACCGCGTTGCCGCCCTGCTGCAGCATGCGCAGACCGGCCTGCGCCGCCAGCGGGTGCGAGGTCGAGACCACGTTGCGGGCGAACACCGGGATGCGGGTGGAAAGGTAGGGGTTGGCGTAGTCGAAATGCTTCATGGCGAAGGGGGCGGGACGGGATGTGGGCAGGCGCGGGCGACGCTCAATCGCCGGTGATCTTGCGCTCGACGATGATCTTCTTCCATTTGGCGGCGTCCTGCGCCACCAGCTGCGCGAACTGCGCGGGCGTGCCGGTGGCGGGCTCGATGCCCAGCTTGGCCAGCTTCTCGCGCACCTCGGGGTCGGTCACGGCCTGGTTGGCCGCGGCGTTCACGCGCGTGACCAGCTCCGGCGGCAGGCCCTTGGGCCCATACAGGCCGAACCAGGTCGTCGATTCGAAGCCCGGCAGCGTGTCGGCCACCGGCGGCAGGTCGGGCGCGAGCGGGCTGCGCTTGGGCGAAGTGACGGCCAGCGCGCGCAGCCGTCCATCGCGCACGAAGGGCAGGCCGGTGGGCAGCGAGTCGAAGAGCACGTCGACCTTGCCGCTCATGAGGTCGGGCATGGCCAGCGCCGTGCCCTTGTACGGAATGTGCGTGACGAACACGCCGGCCATCGCCTTGAAGAGCTCGGCCGTCAGCTGCACGATGGTGCCGTTGCCGCTGGAGGCGTAGTTGAGCTTGCCGGGGTTCTTCTTCGCGTACTCGATCCACTCGCGCACGGTTTTCGCCGGAGAGTCGACGGGCACCAGCATGATGCTCGGCGCATCGCCCACATGGCCGATGGGCGTGAAGTCGCGCACCGTGTCGTAGGGCAGCCGGGGGTTGATCGACGGACCGACCGAGTGCGTGCTGGTGGTGGCCAGCAGCAGCGTGTAGCCGTCGGGCGCGGCCTTGGCGGCGAGGTCGGAGCCGATGGCGCCGCCGGCGCCCGGCTTGTTGTCGACCACGACAGTGGTGCCGAGCTTCTCGCCCATCTTCTGCGACAGCGTGCGCGCGAACAGGTCGGTGGCGCCTCCCGCCGGGAAGGGCACGACCAGGCGGATCGGTCGCGCGGGCCAGGCCTGGGCATGGGCGCCGGCGGCAGTGAGGGCGCCGGCCGCGGCGGCCAGCATCAGGTGTCTGCGTTGCATGGGAACGTGTGGAGAGGGATCAAGGGCGAGAGCACCGCAGGAGCAGCCTGAACGCCCCGTGCCGGCACCGATTGGAGCGTGAAGGTGGCCCTGAAGGAAATGGATTTATCTGATGAATCCATGAGCTCGGTGCATCAATGGCAGGACAGCATCCAAAGAAAAACGGCACCCGAAGGTGCCGTTGCGTTCAGTGGCCCGGAGGCCGCGCTCATTCCTCGACGAAGGCCTCTTCGCGTTTGGACTTCACCGACGGCAGCAGCACGATCACGATCAGCAGGGCCGCCGCGACCAGCAGGCCGGCCGAGATCGGCCGCGTGACCAGCACCGACCAGTCGCCGCGCGAGAGCAGCAGCGCCCGGCGCAGGTTCTCTTCCATCATCGGCCCCAGGATGAAGCCCAGCAGCAGCGGCGCAGGTTCGCAGCCCAGCTTGATGAAGGCATAGCCGATCACGCCGAAGATGCCCACCATCCAGATGTCGAAGGTGTTGTTGTTGGTCGAGTACACGCCGATCGCACAGAACAACACGATGGAGGGGAACAGCCACTTGTAGGGGATGGTCAGCAGCTTGATCCACATGCCGATGAGCGGCAGGTTCAGCACGATCAGCATCAGGTTGCCGATCCACATCGAGGCGATCAGGCCCCAGAACAGCTCGGGGTTGCTCGTCATGACCTGCGGGCCGGGCTGGATGTTGTGGATGGTCATCGCGCCGACCATCAGCGCCATCACCGGGTTGGGCGGAATGCCCAACGTCAGCAGCGGGATGAAGGAGGTCTGCGCACCGGCGTTGTTGGCCGACTCGGGGCCCGCCACGCCGCGGATGTTGCCCTTGCCGAACGGGATCTCGCCCGGCTTGAGCTTGAGCTTCTTCTCCATCGTGTACGAGGCGAAGGACGACAGCAGGGCGCCGCCGCCGGGCAGGATGCCCAGGGCCGAGCCCAGGGCCGTGCCGCGCAGCACGGCAGGCGTCATGTTCTTGAAGTCTTCCTTCGTGGGCCACAGGCCGTGCAGCTTGGCGATGTGGCCTTCGCGCTCTTCCTCGGGCTTGGACAGGTTGGCGATGATTTCGCCGTAGCCGAACACGCCCATGGCGATGGCGATGAAGCCGATGCCGTCGGTCAGTTCGGGGATGTCGAAGGAGAAGCGCGCGACGCCCGAGTTCACGTCGGTGCCCACCAGGCCCATCAGCAGCCCCAGCACGATCATGCAGATCGCCTTGAGCAGCGAGCCCGACGCCAGCACCACCGCGCCGATCAGGCCCAGCACCATCAGGCTGAAGTACTCGGCCGGGCCGAACTTGAAGGCCAGCTCGGTCAGCGGCGGCGCGAAGGCGGCCAGGATCAGCGTGCCCACGCAGCCGGCGAAGAAGGAGCCCAGGCCGGCGGCGGCGAGTGCCGCCCCTCCCCGCCCCTGCTTGGCCATCTGGTGGCCGTCGATCACCGTCACGACCGAGGCCGATTCCCCTGGCAGGTTGACCAGGATGGCGGTGGTCGAGCCACCGTACTGCGAGCCGTAGTAGATGCCGGCCAGCATGATGAGCGCGGCCACCGGCGGCAGCGCGTAGGTCGCGGGCAGCAGCATCGCGATGGTGGCGACCGGGCCGATGCCCGGCAGCACGCCGATCAGCGTGCCCAGCAGGCAGCCGACGAAGGCGTAGATCAGGTTCTGCAGCGTGAAGGCCGCACCGAACCCCAGGGAGAGATTGGCAATGAGATCCATGGCGAGAGGTTCCGATCAGCCCGTGATGAAGGTGGGCCAGACCTGGAACTGCAGCTTCAGGCCGACGATGAAGGTGAGGTAGCTGCCGATCGCCAGGATGGTGGCGAGGACCAGCGAGGACTTGAGCGAGAACTGCCGGCCGGCGGCCGACGCGATGAGGGTCAGCGCGTAGATCGCGATCACCAGGCCCATGGCCGGCAGGCCGATGCTGGGCAGGCCGCCGAGCAGCACGCCGAACATCAGGTTGGCCACGATGATCATGACCAGCGGCTTCCAGGCGATCTTGCCGATGCGCTCCCCGTCCTCGGTCTCGACGACCAGCGAGCCCAGGATCACGCCTGCGCCGAGGATGGCCAGCAGGATGCCCAGCACGAGCGGGAAGTAGCCCGGCCCCATGCGCGCCCCCGTGCCCACGTTGTAGGTGGTCGCCCCCCAGGCGAAGCCGATGCCCACCAGCGTGAACATCAGGCCCGAGAAAAAGTCTTTCTGACTTTTGAGTTTCACGAACGGTCTCCTGATACGAAAACAGACCGGCGGATTGTTGGTCAGCCAGTGGTCAGCTTCGATGTGGATTCCACCTAGCGGCGGATCAGGGAAAACCCTTCGCGCAGGGCGACGCCGCACTCGCGCGGTGCGGGTCGGGAACGCAGCGGCTTCAGTCGAGCGGCGGGGTGGCGCTCAGCACTTCGTCCAGCGTGGTCAGGCCCTCCGCCACGCGCAGCACGCCGGCCAGCCGCAGAGGGCGCATGCCGTCGGCCATGCCCTGGCGGCGCAACGCGTCGATGCTCGGCGCCTTGTTCAGCAGGCCCTTGAAGGACTCGCTCACGCTGAGCAGTTCGTACAGCCCCATGCGGCCGCGAAAGCCCGTCATGCGGCAGTCGACGCAGCCCACCGGCTTGTAGGCGCTCACCTGGCCGGTGATCTTCCACGGCGCGACCACTTCGCCGAGCTGCTCGCGGGTGACGCTCTGGTCGGGCTGCTTGCACAGCGGGCACAGCGTGCGCACCAGCCGCTGCGCCAGCACGCCCAGCAGCGTGGCGTTGATGAGGTAGGCCGGGACGCCCAGTTCCATCAGGCGGGTGGTGGCGCTGGGCGCGTCGTTGGTGTGCAGGGTGCTGAACACCAGGTGCCCGGTGAGCGCGGCCTGCACCGCCATCTCGGCGGTGTCGAGGTCGCGGATCTCGCCGACCATGATCACGTCCGGGTCCTGCCGCATCAGCGCGCGCAGCCCCTCGGTGAAGCCGAAGTCCAATTGCGGTTGCACCTGCGTCTGGTTGAACGCGGGCTCGATCATCTCGATCGGGTCTTCCACCGTGCTGACGTTGACCTCCTCGGTCGCCACGCGCTTGAGCGTGGAGTACAGCGTGGTGGTCTTGCCCGAACCCGTCGGCCCCGTCACGAGCACGATGCCGTGCGGCCGCGTGACCAGCTGCTCCCAGCGCTGCGCGTCCTGCGGCGGAAAGCCCAGCGCGTCGAGGTCCTTCACCGCGGTGTCGGGGTCGAAGATGCGCATCACCATCTTCTCGCCGAAGGCCGTAGGCAGGGTCGACAGGCGCATCTCGACCTCGTCGCCGCGCTGGTTGCGCGTCTTGATGCGGCCGTCCAGCGGGCGGCGCTTCTCGACCACGTCCATGCGACCCAGGAGCTTGATGCGGGCGACCATGGCGCTCATCACGCCCAGGGGCATCTGGTAGGCCGGGTGCAGCACGCCGTCGATGCGGAAGCGGATGACGCCCTGCTCGCGCCGCGGCTCGAGGTGGATGTCGGAGGCACGCTGGTCGAAGGCGTACTGCCACAGCCAGTCCACCACCTGCACCACGCTCTGGTCGTTGGCGTCCAGCTGCCTGTTGCTCTTGCCCAGTTCGACGAGCTGCTCGAAGCTCGCGGCGTTGTTCGCACCGCCGGCCTTCTGTGCCGCGCGCACCGACTTGGCGAGCGCGAAGAATTCGGCCGTGTAGCGCTGGATGTCGGTGGGGCTGGCCACCACGCGTCGCACGCCGCGGCGCGACTGGCGCTCCACCTCGGAGATCCAGTCGGTGAGGAAGGGCTCGGCGGTCGCCACGACGACCTCGGAGGCGGTCACCTGCACCGGCAGCACCTTGTGCCGCTCGGCATAGGCGGCGCTCATGGTGTCG
The DNA here is from genome assembly GCA_005503065.1 of Comamonadaceae bacterium ALPHA2B. Taxonomy (GTDB): domain Bacteria; phylum Pseudomonadota; class Gammaproteobacteria; order Burkholderiales; family Burkholderiaceae_C; genus Xenophilus. The sequence goes on along the minus strand of SCOE01000004.1, from coordinate 209,167 downwards.
GCCACCTTGCCCACATCGACCTTGAGCGGGTCGATGCGCAGGTAGGCCAGGCCCGCGCGACCGGCCAGCCATTGCGTGAGCGCCTCCAGGTCGAGCGGCTTGCCGTCGGACTCGCGCGTCATCGCCACGTTGGCCAGGCGCACCAGCGGGTGCTGGCGGCTCTCGGCCTGTGCGCAGCGCGCGATGGTGCGCTGCGCCTCGGTCGGCGAGATCACGCCGTCGCGGGCCAGCCACTCGATGACGGCACGCAGCTGCAGTGGGCCTTCGGGCTGCGGGGCGGCCCGGCCGGCGGTGGTGGAAGCGGGAACAGCGCTCATTAAGATACCTTCGGCTTCGCCTGCGATGCGAGCCCCTTCGGAGCGGCCGGGCGGGGGCTCATGAGGAAACCGGTTTGAAGACCCGCAGCCATTTGGGCGCAGGCAGACCCCAGCGAGTCTGGATGCTTTGGGCCTGCTCGGCAAGGCGCTCGCGTTTCGGGCGCTGCGCATTGCGCTGCGCCAGGACGACGGTGTTGCCCTCGCGGGTGGGCCTGAAGGCCCAGAGCGATTCGGTGCCGAAGGCGGCGCCGATCTTCTCGAGGCTGCGCTCGTAGCTCGACGAGCGGCCGAAGAGGTTGACCGTCATGCAGCCGTCCTCGGTGAGCAGGCGCCGGCAGCCGGCGTAGAAATCCTCGCTGTCGAGCACGGGCGCCGCGGCCTCGTGGTCGTACAGGTCCACCTGCAGGGCGTCCACCGTGCCCTGCCATTCGGCGCGCCGGATTTCCTCGGCCGCATCGGCGATCACGACCCGCAGCTTGGCGTCGTCCGGCGGCAGCTTGAACCAGCCGCGGCAGGCGGCCAGCACCTGCGGGTTGAGTTCGACGGCCGTGGTGCGCATGCGCAGCTGCTTGCGGCAGAACTTGGTCAGCGCCGCCGCGCCCAAACCCAGCTGCATCGCATGGCGCTGCGCGACGCTGGCGGGCTCCACGAAGAGCAGCCACGCCATCATGCGCTGCACGTACTCCAGCTCGATCTCGTAGGGCGCATCCAGGCGCATCGAGCCCTGGACCCACTCGGTGCCCAGGTGCAGGTAGCGGGTATCGCCCCAGTCGGAAAAGTTGACTTCGGGCAGGTCGGGCGCGCGGGCTGCCATCACACCAGCCCGTGTGCCGACATCACCGAGCGCCAGGCATCGAGCTTGCGCGCGAAGGACCAAGAGGCGTTGGCGGGACTGGTCGACGGCAACCGGTAGACCGGCACGCCCAGGGCCTGCGTGTGGCGCGCATGGCGATGGCTCTCGCCCCCGTTGTGGACGATGGCCGACAGGTTCGGCAGCCGCAGGGCGGCGATGTCGTTGACCTCGGCGTCGCGGATCGCCGAATCCAGGCTGCCGGCACGGCGGCAGCGGGCATACACGTCCCACAGGCCCAGCCCGCGTTCGAGCAGCCACTCGCTACGTTTTTGATAGCTACCCGCGCCCGTGGGGAGCGGCTTGGCGGGCCAGATGGCTTGCAAGATCTTCCAGAACTGGTTTTGCGGGTGCGCATAATACTGCCGCGCCGAGAGGGAGCGGGCGCTCGGGAAGCTGCCGAGCACCAGCACGGCGGTGCGTTCGCCCACCAGCGGCGGCAGGCCTTCCAGCAGGAGCGTGCTGCCGGCAGCGGCATCAGGGGATCGCGTCATCGCTTCGGAACAACAGGAGGGGAAGCAGCATGGAACACGTCAATGCCGCCGCAGCCTGGGCCTTCGTCACGACCCAGGGCGTCGATTTTGGCCTGAAGGTGCTGGGCGCCATCGCCGCCTGGATCATCGGCCGATGGTTGATCCGCATCGCGCTGCGGATGGCGGCCGCCGCGCTGCAAAGGGGCCGCTCGCTGGACCCGACGCTGACCAACTACCTCATGTCGATCCTGAGCGTGGCCCTGAATGTCGCGCTCATCCTGGCCATCCTGGAGATGTTCGGCGTCCGGACCACCTCCTTCGCCGCCCTGCTGGCCGGCGCGGGCCTGGCCATCGGCACGGCCTGGGGCGGCCTGCTCACGCATTTCGCCGCCGGCGTCTTCCTGCAGGTGCTGCGGCCCTATCAGGTCGGCGATTTCGTCACGGTGGCCGGCGTCAGCGGCACGGTGAAGGAACTGGGCCTGTTCGGCACCACGCTGATCCTGCCGGACAACGTGATCGCCACCGTCGGCAACAACAGCGTGCTGTCGGGCACCATCCAGAACTTCAGCACGCTGGCCTATCGCCGCGTCGACACCACCGCCAAGGTGGCCAACGGCGTCGACGTGAAGGACGCGATCGCCCGACTGAAGACCGCCGTCGCCGCGATCCCGAACGTGGCGACCGCGCCGCCGCCGGACATCGAGATCCTGCAGTTCACGCCCGAGGGCCCGCTGCTGGCCGTGCGGCCCTACACCCACACCGACCACTACTGGCAGGTGTATTTCGACACCCACAAGGCGATCGTCGACACCTTCGGCGCCGCCGGCTACCCGGTGCCCGAGACACCCACCGTGCAGCGCCAGCTGGCTTGAGCGGACCGGACCGCGGGCCCATGAAAAAAAACCCGCCGAGGCGGGTTTTTTTTCATGGCGACAGGGCTTACTGCTTCTTCGCAGCTTCGTTCTGGGCCGTGCCCGGGATCTTCTCGCCGATCTTGTTGCCGGCGCTGCGCATGCCATCGGCTGCGGCGTGGCCGGCGTTCTCGGTGGCGTCGACGGCCTTGGTCGCGCCCTTCTTGGTCGCGTTGTAGGCCTTCTTGCTGGTGTTCTTGGTGGCGTTGTAGGCCTTCTTGGAGCCGCGCTCGGTGGCATCCACGGCACGCTCGGTGGTGTTCTTGGTCGCGCTCCAGGCCTTCTTGGCGCCGCGCTCGGTGGCGTCCACGGCTTCCTTGCCGGTTTCCTTGGCCCGTTCCGTCACCGTCGGCTGGGTCGTGGTCGTCGTGGTGGTCGTCTGGGCGACGGCCGAGAGGCCGGCCGAGGCGAAGGCCAGCGCCAGCACGGCGGGGAGGATGCGAAGGGTCGAGTTGCTCATGGGTACTCCTTTGAAATCGTCGGAATTCGAAGTGGTTGAAGTGGTCCTGCCACTGTGATCGAACGCCTGACCGAAACCCAAGGATGACATCAAAGAAGGCGCGAAAAGCGTCATCGCGACGTGTTGCGACTTCGGCCTACGGACCCTGTCAGCGCTTCGACTACAGCGCCGCGGGGCCTGCGTTACCTGATGCGCCCGCGGTCCCGTCGGGGGCGTCCGCATCCGCCAGCAGGCCCGCCAGCCGGGGCATCGCCGCGCAGGCGTTGCGCGTCGTGGCTTCCGCCAGCGCCGGCAGCGCCATGCCGCGCAATTGCGCCACCACGGCGGCGATACGCGGCAGCTCCGCGGGCTCGTTGCGGCCCTGCGGCTGCCCGGCGTCGCGCTCGGCCTGGGTGCGGTAGAGCCAATGGGGCGGAATGTCCGGCGCGTCGGTCTCCAGCACGATCGCCTCGAGCGGCACCGACTGCGCCAGCCGCCGCAGTTGCAGGGCACGATCGAAGGTGACCGCACCGCCGAAGCCCAGCTTGAGCCCCAGGTCGATGCAGGCCTGCGCCTGCTGCTCGCTGCCGTTGAAGGCGTGCGCGATGCCGCGCCAGGGCCGGCCGCGGCCCACCTGGCGCAGGTGCTTGAGGACCTGGTCGACCGAGCGCCGGACATGGATGAGGACGGGCAGGTCGTGCGCCCGGGCCAGTTCGAGCTGGCGGCGGAAGATGCGGGCCTGTTTCTCGGCGTCCAGGTCCTTCACGAAGTGGTCGAGACCGATCTCGCCGACGGCTACCAGCCGGGGATCGGCGGCGCGCCCGGAAAGTTCGGCCTCGAGCCGGTCCAGGTCGGCGTCGCCGGCCTCGCGCGTGCACAGCGGATGCACGCCGAGGGCGTAGGCGTCGCGCTGGCGGTGCGCGAGCGTGCGCACGACGTCGAAGTTGAAGGCGGCCACGGCCGGGATGACGCACAGGGCGACGCCGGCCGCACGCGTTCGGGCATGCACCATGTCCGTCTGCGCACCGAATTCGGGCGCATCGAGGTGACAGTGTGTATCGACGAAGGCAGCCATGCGGTCATGATGCATCAAGGCATGCGCCTGGGAACAAAGCGTGCTACTGTGAAACCGTTCCCGCATGCTTTTCGCCGGAGGTGCATCCATGCGCAGGCCCGCCCGCTACAGCCGCTCGCCCCGAAGCTCGCCGCCGACCGAGGAGGTCGCCGAGGACACGATCGCGCCCGAAGCCGGCGCGCCACCGGGCGAGGCGGCGCCATCCACCGCCCCGCGCGGCCGGGCACCCGGCCGCGCCGCGTTGGCGCTGACGCTCGTCGTGGCGATGGGCGCGGCGGCAGGCGCCGGCTACCTGTGGCCCCGCGCGGCCGGCCACACGCTGACGCAGAAGGACATCGACGCGGCCGTGCTGCGCACGCTGCAGACCAACACCCTGCCCTCCCCCGCCGCCAAGGCGGCCGACATCATCCGGCCCTCGGTCGTGCGCGTGGTCGGCTACGGCGAGGAAAAGAAAACGCCCGAGGCCAAGACCGAGAAACGCGGCCGGAACATGGCCAAGGGCAAGCCGCCGGAGGCCGACGGCCCGCCCGGCGAGGTCGAACGCGGCGTGGGCACCGGCGTGGTGATCGTCGACAAGGGCGTAATCCTGACCAACCTGCACGTGGTCGCCGGCGCGGACAAGATCAGGGTGACGTTCTTCGACGGCCTGGAGTCGCCCGCCACCATCACCGGCGTGCAGCCCGAGAACGACCTCGCGGTGCTGCAGGCGCAGAAGATCCCCGACGACCTGGTGGCCGCCACCATGCGCTCCACCGCCGACCTGCGTCCCGGCGACCAGGTGGCTGCCGTGGGCTTTCCCTTCGGCATCGGGCCCTCGGTCTCGGCCGGCGTGGTGTCGGGGCTCAAGCGCTCCTTCCGCTCGCCCGAGGGCAAGCAGGAACTGGGCAACCTGATCCAGTTCGACGCCGCGGCCAACCCCGGCAACTCGGGCGGCCCCCTGATCAACATGGATGGCGAGGTGCTCGGCGTGGTGACCGCCATCCTCAACCCGACGCAGCAGCGCACCTTCATCGGCATCGGCTTCGCCGTGCCCATCGAGAATGCTGCCAGCGCCGCCGGCTCGCCGCCCTTCTGACGACTCACCCTCTGCCCACTGCCCCGGAGAACGCCGCATGACCGACACGCCCACCCCCGACAACGGCCACACGCCGGCCGCCACGGCCGAACTGATGGAGCAGATCCTCTACCAGGTCAAGCGCGTCGTCGTGGGCCAGGACCGCTTCCTGGAGCGCGTGATGGTGGCGATGCTCGCCGGCGGCCACCTGCTGGTCGAGGGCGTGCCCGGGCTGGCCAAGACGTTGACGGTGAAGACGCTGGCCGACACGGTGCGCGGCCAGTTCAAGCGCATCCAGTTCACGCCCGACCTGGTGCCGGCCGACCTGGTGGGCACGCGCATCTACAACCAGAAGACCGGCGACTTCTCCACCGCGCTGGGCCCGGTGTTCGCCAACCTGCTGCTGGCCGACGAAATCAACCGCGCGCCGGCCAAGGTGCAGAGCGCGCTGCTGGAGGTGATGCAGGAGCGCCAGGTCACGATCGCGGGCGAGACGCACAAGGTGCCCAAGCCCTTCCTCGTGATGGCCACGCAGAACCCCATCGAGACCGAAGGCACCTACCCGCTGCCCGAGGCCCAGGTCGACCGCTTCATGATGAAGGTGCTGGTCGACTACCCGACCGACGAGGAAGAGTTCGTCATCGTGCAGCGCGTGATCGGCGAGAAGCTCGAGGCCGCGCCCGTGGCCACCACCGACCAGTTGGCCGCGCTGCAGGCGCAGGCGCGCCACGTGTACGTCGACCCGTCGCTCATCCAATACGCGGTGAAGCTGGTGTCGGCCACGCGCACGCCCGAGAAATTCGGGCTCAAGGACACGCGCCAGCTCATCACCTTCGGTGCCAGCCCGCGAGCAACCATCAACCTCACGGAAGGCGCGCGGGCGCTGGCCATGCTGCGCGGCCGCACCTATGCGCTGCCCGAGGACATGAGCGACCTGGTGCCCGACGTGCTGCGCCACCGCGTCACCCTGTCGTACGAAGGCCTGTCCGAAGGGCTCACGCCCGACATCCTGGTCGAACGCATCATGCGGGCCGTGCCCGCCCCTCCCAAGCCCCTGGAACATGACAAGCTGGTGGCGTAGGAAATCGCTGCCGGCCGCGGCAGCCAACGACGCCCTGCCCGAGGGCGGCGCAGCCGAGCGCGCACTGCGCCGCCTCGAATGGACCGTCATCCGCCGCCTCGACGGCCTGCTGCAGGGCAACTACCGCACCCTGATGCGCGGCACCGGCCTGGACCTGGCCGACCTGCGCGAGTACCAATTGCACGACGACGTGCGCCACATCGACTGGAACGTGACGGCACGGCTGCAGCAGCCGCACGTGCGCGTGTTCACGGAAGACCGCGAGATGGCCGCCTGGTTCGTGCTCGACCTGAGCCGCTCGGTGGATTTCGGTTCCGGCACGCGGGCCAAGCGGGAGATCTCGCAGGGCTTCGTCGGCGTGCTGGCGCGGCTGCTCACGCGGCACGGCAACCGCGTCGGCGCACTGGTCTACGGCACCGACCTGGAGCACGTGCTGCCGCCGCGCAGCGGCCGCCAGCACGTGCTGCGCCTGCTGCACGCGATGGCGCGCCGGGCGCCGGAGGCCAAGGCCGACAAGGCGCAGGGCATGACCCGCCTGTCGGACCTGCTGCGCTCGGCCGCGGTGATGATGCCGCGCCGCGCCACGGTCTTCGTGGTGTCCGACTTCCTGAGCGAGCCCGGCTGGGAGAAACCGCTGGGCCAGCTGGCGCAGCGCCACGAGGTGATCGCGGTGCGCCTGTTCGATCCGCTCGAGCTCGAGTTGCCCGACCTGGGCCTGGTGCCGCTGCGCGATGCCGAGACGGGCGAGCAGCTGTGGGTCGACACGCACGACCGAGGCTTTCGCAAGCGCTTCGCCCGCATCGCCGCCGAACGCGAACAGACGCTGCGCGACGCGCTGGCACGCGCCGGCGTCGACGCGCTGGAACTCTCGACCGACGACGACCTGGTCGAGGCCATCGTGCGCTTCGCCGACATGCGCAAGCGCCGCGTGCGCGCCCTGCCCGCCGCCGGCCCGCGCGGAGCCGCCGCATGATGACCCAGCCGATGACGAACCCACCCGGCCCTGCCGATCGCCCCGGAGCATCGCCATGACCTTCCTCTGGCCCCAATTCCTCTGGCTGTTGCTGGCGGTGCCCGTGCTGGTGCTGCTCTACGTGTGGCTGCTGCGCCGCAAGAAGAAGCTGGCGCTGCGTTACGCCAGCCTGTCGATCGTGCGCGAGGCGATGGGCGCGGGCCAGACGGTGCGCCGCCACATTCCGCCGTTGCTCTTCCTGCTGGCCATGGTGGCGATGCTGATCGCGGCGGCGCGGCCGATGGCGGTGGTGGTGCTGCCGTCGAATCAGCAGACCATCATCCTCGCGATGGACGTGTCGGGCAGCATGCGGGCCGAGGACGTTAAGCCCAACCGCCTGGTCGCCGCGCAGGAAGCCGCCAAGGGCTTCATCAAGGACCTGCCGCGCAACGTGAAGGTGGGCGTGGTGGCCTTCGCGGGCAGCGCCAACGTGGCGCAGCTGCCAACCACCAACCGGGAGGACCTGGTCGCCGCCATCGACTCCTTCCAGCTGCAGCGCGCCACGGCCACGGGCAACGCCATCGTGGTGTCGCTGGCCACGCTGTTCCCGGATGCGGGCATCGACGTCGGCGACTTCGGCGCCCAGAGCCGGCGCCAGGGCGTCGCGATCGAGCAGGCGGGCAAGCAGAAGAAGGAGTTCACGCCCGTGGCGCCGGGCTCCTACACCTCGGCGGCGATCATCATGCTGACCGACGGCCAGCGCACCACGGGCGTCGATCCGCTCGACGCCGCCAAGGTCGCGGCCGACCGCGGCGTGCGGGTGTACACGGTGGGTGTCGGCACCGTCGACGGCGAGACCATCGGCTTCGAGGGCTGGTCGATGCGGGTGCGGCTGGACGAGGAGACGCTCAAGGCCGTGGCCAAGCAGACCTCGGCCGAGTACTTCTACGCCGGCACGGCGCAGGACCTGAAGAAGGTGTACGACACGCTGAGCTCGCGCCTGACGGTGGAGAAGAAGGAGACCGAGATTTCGGCCCTCTTCGCCATGGGTGCGGCGCTGCTGGCCCTTCTGTCGGCGGCGCTGTCGCTGTTCTGGTTCAACCGGATCCTGTAGCTTCGTCTCGAGAATACGGACAGCCGAACGCAGAGGGCGCGAAGGTTGCGCAAAGGGCGCAGAAGGAATGCAAGAAGTCTTCTTTGCCTCTTCTGCGTGACTTGGCACCCGTTGCCTTCGGCGCTTGGCGTTTTAGAGCCGAATCGGCCCGCAGCGCCCGCCGGCCGGGCGCGAGCAGCTATTCTTTTCATAGCAACATCACAAGGAGACTGATCGGATGTTCGATCTCGCAGGCAAGGTCGCGCTCGTCACCGGCGGCAACGGGGGCATCGGCCTGGGCATGGCGCTGGGGCTGGCACAGGCCGGTGCGCGCGTGGTCGTCGCGGCGCGCAATGCGCAGAAGTCGGAGGGCGCAGTCGCGCAGTTGCGCGCCGCCGGCAGCGACAGCTTCGCCATCGCGGCCGACGTGACCGACGAGGCCTCGGTGCAGGCGCTGTTCGACGCCGTGGCCGAGCGCTGCGGCCGGCTCGACATCCTGGTCAACAATGCCGGCACCACGGTGCGCAAGCCGGTCGACCAGTTGCAGCTCGTCGAATGGCACCAGGTGATGGACACCAACCTCACCAGCGCCTTTCTCTGCAGCCGCGCGGCGCACCCGCCGATGAAGCGCGGCGGTGGCGGCAAGATCATCAACATCGGCTCGATGATGTCCATCTTCGGCGCGCCCTATGCGCCGGCCTATGGGGCGAGCAAGGGCGGCATCGTGCAGCTGACCAAGGCCACGGCGGCGTCGTGGGCGGCGGACGGCATCCAGGTCAATGCCATCCTGCCGGGCTGGATCGCGACCGATCTGACCGACGGCGCCCGCGCCCAGGTGCCTGGCCTGAACGAGCGCGTGGTCGCCCGCACTGCGGCGGGCCGCTGGGGCCAGCCCAAGGACCTTGCCGGCACGGCGGTGTTCCTGGCCAGCGCGGCGTCGGACTTCGTCACCGGCGCGGCGATCCCGGTGGATGGCGGCTATTCGATCGCGGCCTGATTTTTTCTGAGCCGAATCGGCCCGCAGCGCCCGCTGGACGGGCGCAGGCAGCTATCAATTCGATAGCGATGAAGGCAGGCCACGTTCCTCGGCCAGCCAGGCCAGCACCGGCAGCGCGCCGGGCAGCACGGGTTCGACCTCCAGCGGCAGCTGCTGCCAGCACATGCGCTGGCCTTCGCGCATCTCGAACTCGCCGCTCCAGGCCGTGACCTTGCACCAGTGCAGGCGCACCAGCGCATGCGGGTAGTCGTGCTCGGTCACACGCCAGACCTCGGCCGCGGCGATGGTGATGCCCAGCTCCTCCTCGAGCTCACGCCGCAAGGCCTGCTCCACCGTCTCTCCAGCCTCGATCTTGCCGCCCGGGAACTCCCAGTAGCCGGCGTAGGGCTTGCCTTCCGGCCGGGTGCTGAGCAGCAGCGCGCCGTCGGGCGCGATGAGGATGCCGACCGCGACTTCGGTGTGCTTGCGGGGCGCGGGAGTCGGGTTCATGCCACGGCCCGTCCTGCATGGTCGCGGGCGAACTGGTAGGCCACCCGCCCGCTGCGCGAGCCGCGCTCCAGCGCCCAGACCAGCGCCTCGGGCTTCGCCGCCTCGATGGCCGCGGCATCGACGCCGAAGGACGACAGCCACTGCGCCACGATGGCAAGGTACTCGGCCTGGTTGAAGGGGTAGAAGCTGACCCACAGCCCGAAGCGCTCCGAGAGCGAGATCTTCTCCTCCACCACCTCGCCGGGATGGACCTCGCCATCATCGGTGTGCGTGTAGCTGAGGTTCTCCTTCATGTACTCGGGCAGCAGGTGGCGCCGGTTGCTGGTCGCATAGATCAGCACGTTGGCGGTCGACGCGGCCACCGAGCCGTCGAGGATGGACTTGAGCGCCTTGTAGCCCGGCTCGCCCTCGTCGAAGCTCAGGTCGTCGCTGAAGACGATGAACTTCTCGGGCCGGCCGGCGACCACCTCGACGATGTCCGGCAAATCGACCAGGTCGGCCTTGTCGACCTCGATCAGCCGCAGCCCCTGCGCCGCGAAGGCATGCAGGCAGGCGCGCACCAGCGAGGACTTGCCGGTGCCGCGCGCGCCGGTCAGCAGCACGTTGTTGGCCGGCTTGCCCTCGACGAACTGGCGCGTGTTGCGCTCGATCTTCTCCTTCTGGACGTCGATCTCCTTGAGCGACTCGAGCGACATGGCCGCCACGTGGCGCACCGGCTCCAGCGTGCCGTGGCCCGAGCTGCGCCGGCGGTAGCGCCAGGCGATGGACGCGCCCCAGTCGGCGGGCGCGGCCAGGGGCTGGGGCAGCACCGATTCGATGCGGGCCATGAGCGCCTCGGCGCGCTCGATCAGTCGCTCAAACTTGTCGTTCATCGCAAAACTTCCGGATCAACGGCGGCACATTCCAGGGACACCGCGGAAGCGGCTCTGCCGGGCCGCTGGTGTCGCCCCCTTGCAAAGGGAGGTTGGCGCAGCGCACGAAGTGCGCGCAGCCTGGGGGATGTCAACTTCTATAGTCAGCGTTGATCGACACGTAGTCGTGGCTGAGGTCGCAGGTCCAGACCGTGTCGCTCGCGCTGCCCCGGCCCAGCCCGACGCGCACGGTGATCTCGCTTTGCTTCATCACGCGCTGGCCGTCTTCCTCCCGGTACGTGGGGTTGCGGCCGCCCTGGGTGGCCACGTGCACGTCGTCCAGGTGCAGCTCGATCCCGGTCTGGTCGAGGTCGGCAATGCCGGCGTAACCGACGGCCGCGAGGATGCGTCCCAGGTTCGGGTCGCTGGCGTAGAAGGCGGTCTTGACCAGCGGCGAATGCGCGATCGCGTAGGCGACCTGGCGGCACTCGGCGGCATCGCGCCCACCTTCCACGCGCACGGTAATGAACTTGGTAGCGCCTTCGCCGTCGCGCACGATGGCCTGGGCCAGGTCGCGCGCCACGGCTTCCATCGCCGCAACCAGTTGCCGGCCCTCGTCGCTGTCGAGCGATTCGATGGGCGCGTTCGCCGCCTTCTGGGTCGCGAAGACCACGAAGGAATCATTGGTCGAGGTGTCGCCGTCGATCGTCACGCGGTTGAAGGAGCCTTCGGCCAGGCGCAGCGCCAGCGGCTGCATCAGCGAGGGGGCGATGCGCGCGTCGGTGGCCAGGAAGCCCAGCATGGTCGCCATGTTCGGGCGGATCATGCCGGCGCCCTTGCTGATGCCGGTGATGGTGACCGTGGCGCCGCCCAGTTGCACCTGCCGGCTGAAGGCCTTGGGCACGGTGTCGGTGGTCATGATGCCCTCGGCCGCGCGCGCCCAGTGGTCGGGCGCCGCATCGGCCAGGGCCGCGGGCAGCGCCGCCTCGATGCGCTCGGTGGGCAGCGGCTCCATGATCACGCCGGTCGAGAAGGGCAGGATCTGTTCGGGCGCCACATCCAGCTTGCGCGCCAGCGCGATGCAGGTGGAACGCGCGCGGGCCAGGCCGTCGGCGCCGGTGCCCGCATTGGCATTGCCGGTGTTGATGACGATGGCGCGGATGCCGAAGTCGCGTGCCAGGTGGTCGCGGCAGACCTGCACCGGCGCGGCGCAGAAGCGGTTCTGGGTGAACACGCCGCCCACGGCCGTGCCTTCGTCGAGCAGCATCACCGTGAGGTCCTTGCGGTTGGCCTTCCGCACGCCGGCCTCGGCGACGCCGATGCGCACGCCGGCGACGGGATGGAGGCTGCTGGGGTCCGGGGGCGAAAGATGAACGGGCATGGTCGTCGACGGCGTTGATGGGAAAGAGGAACGTCGGGTCAGGTCAGCTTGCCGTGGCAGTGCTTGTACTTCTTGCCGCTGCCGCAGGGGCAGGGATCGTTGCGGCCCACGCGCGCGAAGGCCGCGGCGCCGGCCGGGAGCGCGGCGGCGGCGATGCGGCGCTCGCTCTCCTCGTCCCTGCGCACCTCGGCTTCACCGGTCTCGGTCGGCGCGGTGTAGGTGATGTTGGAGATGTTCTCGCCGCGGCTTTCCATCGCGTCGGCGGCCTGCTCGAGCTGCTCGCTGGACTGCACGCGCACGTTCATGAGCTGGCGGGTGACCTCGTTCTTGACCGAGTCGAGCAGCTGGCCGAAGAGCTCGAAGGCCTCGCGCTTGTACTCCTGCTTGGGCTGCTTCTGCGCGTAGCCGCGCAGGTGGATGCCCTGGCGCAGGTAGTCCAGCGCGGCCAGGTGCTCGCGCCAGTGGGTGTCGATGCTCTGCAGCAGCACCATGCGCTCGAACTGGGTGAAGTTCTCCTGGCCCACCGACGCGACCTTGGCGTCGTAGGCCGCGTTGGCGGCGGCGACGATCTTCTCGACCACGTCTTCGTCCGACACGGCGCTGGAAGCCTCGACCTCCTTCACCAGCGGCAGCTCGATGCCCCAGTCGTTGGCAAGCGCCTGTTCCAGGCCGGCCAGGTCCCACTGCTCCTCGACCGACTCGGCCGGCACGTACTGGCGTGCGAGGTCGGTGAAGCAGCCTTCGCGCAGCGCCGCGATCTGGGCCGTGAGGGCCGCGGCGTCGAGGATCTCGTTGCGCTGCTGGTAGATGACCTTGCGCTGGTCGTTGGCCACGTCGTCGTACTCGAGCAGTTGCTTGCGCACGTCGAAGTTGCGGGCCTCGACCTTGCGCTGGGCGCTCTCGATGCTGCGGGTGACGATGCCGGCCTCGATCGCCTCGCCGTCGGGCATCTTCAGCCGCTCCATGATCGCGCGCACGCGGTCGCCCGCGAAGATGCGCATCAGCGGATCGTCCAGGCTCAGGTAGAAGCGCGAGGAGCCCGGGTCGCCCTGGCGGCCCGAGCGGCCGCGCAGCTGGTTGTCGATGCGGCGCGACTCGTGCCGCTCGGTGGCGATGATGCGCAGGCCGCCTAGCGAAGTGACGAACTCGTGGTCCTTCTGCCAGTTGGCGCGCAGGTCGGCGATCTCGGCCTGCCTGGTCGCCTCGTCCTTGCTCTCGTCGGCCTCGATCGCCTCGACGATCTTCTCGACGTTGCCGCCCAGCACGATGTCGGTGCCGCGGCCTGCCATGTTGGTGGCGATGGTGATCATCTTGGGCCGCCCGGCCTGGGCGACGATGTCCGCCTCGCGTGCGTGCTGCTTGGCATTGAGCACCTGGTGCGGAAGGTCGGCCTGGGTCAGGAGCCCGTCGATGATCTCGGAGTTCTCGATCGACGAGGTGCCCACCAGCACCGGCTGGCCGCGCTCGTAGCACTCGCGGATGTCCTGGATCGCGGCGTCGTACTTTTCCTTGGTGGTCTTGTAGACGCGGTCGAGCTGGTCGTCGCGCTTGCTCGGGCGGTTGGGCGGGATGATGACCGTCTCGAGGCCGTAGATCTCCTGGAACTCGTAGGCCTCGGTGTCGGCCGTGCCGGTCATGCCGGCCAGCTTGTTGTACAGGCGGAAATAGTTCTGGAAGGTGATCGAGGCGAGGGTCTGGTTCTCGGCCTGGATGTCCACGCCTTCCTTGGCCTCCACGGCCTGGTGCAGGCCGTCGCTCCATCGCCGGCCGCTCATCAGGCGGCCGGTGAATTCGTCGACGATCACCACCTCGCCGTTCTGGACCACGTAGTGCTGGTCGCGGTGGTACAGGTGCCGCGCACGCAGCGCGGCATTGAGGTGGTGCATCAGCGTGATGTTCGCCGGGTCGTACAGCGACGCGCCCTCGGGCAGCAGCTTGAACTCGGCCAGCAGCTGCTCGGCTTTTTCGTGGCCGTCCTCGGTGAGGAAGACCTGGTGCGACTTCTCGTCCACGGTGAAGTCGCCGGGCGTGATCACGCCCTCGCCCGTGCGCGGATCGGCCTCGCCCTCCTGGCGCTTGAGCAGCGGCACCACCTTGTTGATGGCCAGGTACAGCTCGGTGTGGTCCTCGGCCTGGCCGCTGATGATCAGCGGCGTGCGCGCCTCGTCGATCAGGATCGAGTCCACCTCGTCGACGATGGCGAAGTTCAGGCCCCGCTGCACGCGGTCGCCCGACTCATACACCATGTTGTCGCGCAGGTAGTCGAAGCCGTACTCGTTGTTGGTGCCGTAGGTGATGTCGGAACCGTAGGCGGCCTGCTTCTCCTCGCGCGGCATGTTGGGCAGGTTGATGCCCACCGACAGCCCGAGGAAGTTGTACAGCCGCCCCATCCAGGTCGCATCGCGGCTGGCGAGGTAGTCGTTCACCGTGACCACGTGCACGCCCTGGCCCGTGAGCGCGTTCAGGTAGACCGGCAGCGTGGCGGTCAGCGTCTTGCCCTCGCCGGTGCGCATTTCCGAAATCTTGCCGTGGTGCAGGGCCATGCCGCCGAGCATCTGCACGTCGAAGTGGCGCATCTTCATGACGCGCTTGGAGCCCTCGCGCACGGTGGCGAAGGCCTCGGGCAGGATGTCGTCGAGCGATTCGCCGCGACCGATGCGCTCCTTGAACTCCTGCGTCTTGGCGCGCAGTGCATCGTCGCTCAGCGTCTCGAACTGGGGCTCGAGCGCGTTGATGCGCTCGACCGTCTTGCGATACTGCTTGAGGAGACGGTCGTTGCGACTGCCGAACAGTCGGGTCAGGAAGTTGGTGGCCATGGGTGCGGGATCGGCACGGGCCTGCGGATGCAGGCCAGGCAGGTCGAAGAGCCTAAGATAAGGTGAATGAGTTGGGCCCGCCGGCCGCCGATGCAAGGGCACCGGCCCGGACGCACCGGCCCGGGTTCGGCACATCCCGAGCGTCGGCCGGGCAGGCCCACCGGCGCCTTCGCCGGTGAATCGACCATTTTAGACCGCCTCGCCTTCGCCCTTCAGCGCCCCATGACCCGCCGTTTCCAAGCCTTCACCCTGCAGCAGGCCAGCGAGGAGTCGCCCACGCTGGCCGGCCTGATGGCGCGCGCGCGGGACGGGCAGATGCGCCTCCAGGCCATCCTGCCGCTGCTGCCGGCCGAGATGCGCCCGGCGCTGCAGGCCGGCCCCAGCGAGGAAGGCAGCTGGTGCATCCTCGTCAAGGGCAACGCGGTTGCCGCCAAGCTGCGCCAGATGAGCCCGATGCTGCTGGCGCGCCTGCGTGCGAAGGGGTGGGACGTGACGGCCATCCGCATCAAGGTGCAGGGGCGGTCCTGAGAGGTGCGGCGGGGGCGGGAGATTCGTCTTTTACACATGACCAGCGGCCGACTGAACCGAACCATCGGCCTTGCAATTCATTTCGGACTCCCTATTACAACTGCTTGGCCGCCTCTCTGGGACGGCAAACATCCTCCCAAAACCCAGCCGTGCGACACGGACAAGTGCCGGCCGACTGTAATTCGCCCGTAAAGAATTCCCCGAAGCCCGAGAAGGAAACGCAGGCCCCACATAAAGATAGAAGCCGTCGTCCGACACGTTCACACGTTGGCGTGCTCCGACGTCATTGGGGCGACGGAAAAGTAAAAAACGGGAATTCGATGCCGGATCGAAATGATCAATATCGCCACGCTTCGCCAGACGCTGGATTAGGTCGAACCCAAAGACGCTTGCTTGTGGCCTGGGAAGCTTTGGGCGCGATTTCGACTCCGCGGTAATTTTTTTGGCTGGCCCAGATATTTTCGATGGCCTTACCCGGCTGAGATTTTTCTCCTAGAGGCCGGCCGGCTTGCGCGTGGACCGGATGCTCCGGACAGGCCATCCCCCTTGAATACTTTGTCGAGGATGACGTCCCAGTAGACTTCGATGACCTCGACTTTGACCCAAGGGTGCTCAGCTGGAAATCGGATCAGCGTCGCGGCAAGGACCGAAGGGGCCATCATTGGACTGAGCCCGACCCGAATCTCCCCCGCCGGTGGCCGCAAGCCAGCACCCGGCTGCCGCAGTTCGCGACAGCCAGCCTGCGAAGTCGTCGGACATGTCAGTCTCCATTGGCCCGCTCGCTCACGGGGATCACGATGGGCGCATAAGCCTCACGGTCGTAGCCATGACCTGCTGCCGGAGCAAGTGCATCGACGATGGGGTTGGACAAGCTGCCGATCCCTTCGATAAACATTTCAACCAGGTCGCCAGCGCGCAACCAGACCGGGGGAGTTCGCGCGGCTCCCACGCCCGCAGGCGTACCCGTGGAGATGACGTCGCCCGGCTTGAGGCTCACCGTCTGAGAAGCCAACGACACGCACATCGCCACATCGAAAACCAGATCGGCGGTCGAGGAGTCCTGGACGATGGACCCGTTCACTCGCGTGGTGATACGAAGGCCATGGGCCCCACGGGGAAGCTCGTCGGCTGTGACAAGTTCTGGCCCGATCGCACCACTGTTGGCGAAGTTCTTGCCCACAGTGACATTCCCGTACCTGTTCTGGAAGTCCCGCACCGAACCGTCATTCATGATCGTATAGCCGGCAACGTAGTCAAGCGCCTGGTCGACGCGAAGATAGCGCCCGGCGCGCCCAATGACTACCGCGAGTTCGACCTCGTAATCCAACTGTTCGGAATTGGCGGGGCGCTCGATCGGCTGCCCATGAGCCACCAGGGCGGCCACTGACTTGATGAAGCAGCTCGGCTCGACCGGAAACGGTCGACTCCGCTCGCGAATATGGGCGGCATAGTTGGTTCCGATGCAAAAGACGCATCCTGGCTCGTTGAGCCTCAAATAGCTCAGGCCGACCGCGTCCACTCGAGCTTCGGCGCCAGCGGTCGCCACAGCCTGCTCGACGCGCTGCAATGCCGCAGGCCCCTCTTCCAGCAGCTCGGTGAGGCCACGGGACCAAGCCATGTCTGTCCGCGACAGGTCGACGTAGTACGCACCGTCACGCACCACGACGAACCTGCGCCCACCATTTGACACATAGGCCAGACGCATTCGTCACTCCCGCGGGCTGTCACCGCTTCAGTAGCGATACGAGGGATCCACGGCGTCGAGACGCCGAAGCGCCGCAGGCCAGTCCGCACCCGCGCGACCGGTGTTGTGCCTCGTCAGTTGTTCCACAGTCGATAGGCAGATCGCCTCGGGGATCTCGATGCTCGCCCCTCCCGCGCTCTCGATAAGCAACTGAACCTTGCAGGCTTCGACCAGGTGCTTTATCAATGTCATCGATTCCCAGGTTGAGGTACTGCCCGTGACTCCACCATGATTTCGCAGCATGAGCCCCACGCCATCGCCGAAAGCCTGTGCGATACGTGGCCCCTCGTCCAGTCCTTCCGTGAGCCCTTCATAGGCGTGATACCCGAGCCGCCGGAAGAAGCGCGCAGCGGACTGACTGTGCATCCGCAAGCCGCGCTCGAGGGCGCCGACGGCCACGAGCTCACGCGTGTGGACATGCAGGAAGCAATTCAGGTCTGGCCTGGCCTTGAGCAAGGTGCTGTGCAGCACGAAGCCAGGCCTATTCACGCCCGAGCCCTCGTCGAGATCGTCATCCACGGAGATGCGGATGAGGTTCGACGCGGTCACCTCCGAGTAGGTGAGTTCGTGGCGTTTGATGAAGAACTCCCGAGGCGAGCCAGGAACACGCAAGGATATGTGGTTGAAGATTCCTTCTCCCCAACCCGCGAGTTCCACGAGCCTATAGGTGGCCGCGAGGTTGACGCGGGCCTCTGCGACTTGCGCATCTGAGGCAGGCGTTGCAGCGCCTGTCATCTTGTCTCGGGACTTCATTGGTATGGCCTGCGTTTGCATGGAAACCTCTCTCGGCTCGAAGAATCGAACTTTTCATTCAGCGGCGTAGCGTTCTACGCGCCGGTGCGAGCGCCGTAGCGCGACCGTGCGGCGACTCCACGTCGATTGCGATCGAGCGCCAGTTGCGATTGGCGCTGTTGAAGCATGCGGTCCGCGAAGCGTCGAGCCCGGTACCCCGATCGCGGGTATCGTCGCCACGCAGGGGATGCTCGATCTTGACCACGTCCGCACCGAAGTCGGCGAGCGCCATCGCGCAGCTGGGGCCAGCCAGTACACGCGAAATCGAGGATGCGGAAGCCCGATAGCGGCAGACTCATGTCTCTAATCCTGAAGAAGACAACCGCGCCTGGCTAGGCTATCGAGCCGCCGCCATCCACGAGCACGGTCGAGCCAGTCGCGTATGGCGTAGCCGCAAGGTAGAGCACGGCATTGGCCACGTCCGAGGCTTGTCCCATCGCGCGCGCCGGAAGCGTCGTGGCCGCCTTCTGCTGCATCGCGCTGCGGGCCGCCGTATCCAGGCCCGCCCACAAAGGCGTAGCGATGAGCCCCGGCGACACGGAGTTCACGCGAACCTTCATTGGCGCGAGTTCCAGTGCCATGCCGCGGGCAAGCGCATCCAGCGCCGCATTGATCGCGCCCAGCAGCACCGACGGTCCAGGTCGTACGCTCAGAAACCCGGAAATGAAAGTCAGGCTGCCGCGCTCCCGGATATTGACGGCGCGCGCTACGCGATAGGCACCCCAGAATTTGCTGTTCATGGCTTCATAGGCGTGCTCGAGTGCCAGGGAGCGTACTGACCCACCGCGTGTCTGCGATGCACTGATCACGACATGGTCAAATGCGCCCCAACCTTCGCAGAACTTCGCGACCCCCGCCTCGTCGCGCACGTCGAGAACATGCGAGGCAATGCCTGCGTTTGGCGCGCTGCACGCAAGACTGTCGCGAAGCCGCCCCATCGCCGCGGCCAGCTTTTCCTGGCTGCGCGAGGCAATCGTTACTTCTGCCCCTGACTGTGCGAAAGCAAGCGCCGTGGCCTCGCCGATTCCGGAGCTTCCGCCCACCACAAGAACTCGACTGCCAGCAAGCATTTCAATCATTCGGTGCTCCGGCTATAAGCATCTGCAACGTGACTCACTCGTGCTGAGTAGGCAATGCGTCTGTTCTGATGGGCGGCGAGAAGGATGTGGGCCGAAGGATGCGCGACTCCGTTTGTACGAAGGGCTGTAGCACCTTGAGCTGCGAGAGGTAGTCTTGCCAGCGCGGATCCTGCTGCATACGCATCCGTCGCGTTTCGCGCTCGCCCAAGTTGCCGTATCCCCAGAGGTGGATCACCTGGTTGTGGTTCCCAACCTCGGTCGTGTACATGCCAAGGAAATTCTGGATGTACTCCAACTGAATGACTAGGGCCGTCTTCTCCCACAGCGTCAACCAGTCCCGAAGCTTTTCACTTTTCAGGGTGTATAGGCGGTGATCGATGATCATGGCGTCCTTCCGAGAAATGCCTGCATCAATCCGCCCGCAGATTGAGTTTCTTGATGATGGGCGCCCACTGCGCGGTCTCGCGATCGACCAGTTCACCCAGCTCCTTGGGCGTAGATCCAACGGGCTGAAGCTCCACGACATTGAGCTTGGCCAGGACCTCAGGGGCAACCAGCGCTCTTGCAACAGCGCTCTGCAGCCGCTCGATCACCACGGCCGGCGTACTCTTCGCCACCCAAATTCCCTGCCACCCCGTCAAGCTCAAGCCGGGCAGCAGTTCAGCCAGTGTCGGCATTTGGGGAAGCGCTTGAAGGCGCTTCGGCTTCGTCGTGACCAGCCCGCGCATCTGACCGGCCCGTACCAATTCCTGCAAGACCGTGACGGGTGCGAACATGGCCTGGATATGGCCAGCAAGCAGGTCCGCCGTCGGCGTGCCTTTGTAGGGGACGTGCAATATCTGCATGCCTGTGCGCTCCGCGAGCAGCTCTGCACACAGGTGCGCCATCGATCCTATGCCATCGCTGCCGAAAGTCACTGCTCCCGGATTCTTCTTGACGTAGTCGACAAGCTCTCGCAGGCTCCGAGCGGGCACGTTGTTGTTGGTAACCAGGATGTAGCCGCCCACCGTGGTCTGCGTCACCGGTGCCAGATCGTTCCTGAAACTGAATGGCAGCTTTGCGTACAAGTTCGGGTTGATGGTGGCGACGGAGTTGAATCCATAGAGCAGCGTATAGCCGTCGGGCGCGGAATTGGCGACGTACTCGGCGCCGATGTTTCCCGCAGCGCCGGCCTTGTTCTCCACGATTACCGGCTGATTGAGTTCGACGGGCAATTCCTTGGCCAGCAGCCGCGCGATCACGTCGGCCGATGACGATGGGCTCTGCGGCACGATCAGCTTCAGCGGCCGCTGCGGCCAGTCGCTCATCGACTGCGCGGCCCCGAACACCGGCATCGCACCAGCCGCTGCAATCAAAAACTCACGTCTCCTGGTATTGATCATCCTCAGCCTCGCCTATTCCTAGGGTGATGGGCGGCAAATTCTAGGAACCGATTCAGTCGCCGCTTACCGTGATTTTTTGTGGCCGGTACCTGCTTTTTGGATGACCAATCCAATGCGTCGCTTCCAGAATCGAAGCCCAAGGAAAGGACAGGCCGAGAACCATGGAGACGCACGACATCGTGATCATTGGCGCAGGCACCGCCGGCTGTGTGCTCGCCAATCGCCTTTCCGAGAACCCGAAGAGGCGGGTGCTGGTCGTCGAAGCAGGGCCGGACATCGTCCCCGGCCACGAGCCTCACGACATCCTCAACGTTCTCGGCGACTCCATCTGGAATCCGGCATATCGCTGGCCGGACACGCTTGTGCGTTGGCGCGCCGATGAAGCGTCCCAGCCTGTCGCATTTCCCCAGGGTCGGCTCTTGGGCGGCACCTCGCAGATCATGGGAATGTTCGCGCTGAGAGGGCGCCCTGAAGACTACGACGGCTGGGCCAGCGCTGGTGCGCAGGGATGGAGCTGGGACGAGGTTCTACCGTACTTCAAGAAGCTCGAGGCAGACGCCAACCACCATGGCCCTCTGCATGGGAGCTGCGGGTTGATTCCCATACGGCGCGAGCCACGGAACGCGTGGTCTTCCTTCGCACTCGGCATTGAGCAAGCCTCGCGCGCACTCGGATTCCCGGATGTTCCGGACATGAACGGCGACTTCAGAGATGGGCACGGCGCGCTTCCGCTGAGCCGTTCCAGGAAGCGTCGCGGATCAGCCGGCCTTGACTATCTGACGCGCCCGGTGCGTGACCGAAAGAACCTGCATATTCGCGCCGACACCCAGGCCGAGCAACTCCTCTTTGAACAAATCGACAGAGCACTGCATTGTTTCGGCGTCGAGGTGAGTGACAGGAGCGGTGTTCGCACCCGACTAGGCGCGCGCCGTGTCATTCTTGCTGCCGGTGCCGTGCGCAGCCCCGTCCTGCTGATGCGTTCCGGCGTCGGTCCCGCAGGCGATCTGCAGCAGCTCGGCATCGCCGTTCGGCATGCGCTGCATGGCGTCGGCCAGAACCTGCAGAACCACGCGATGCTCTACACGCTGAACTTCCTGTCGCGCAAGGAGCGCGCATCGCGACAGACAGGCCCGTCGTGCGTCAGCATTCTGCGATGGTCGTCGCGCGAAGAGGCATCCCAACAGGGCGACATGGCCCTGTTCGTACGGAGCTGGACCGCATGGCACGCACTGGGTCAGCAACTGGCCTCCCTCGTGGCTGTACTGAACAAGCCATTTTCCAGGGGCTCCATCCAGCTCGACCGCGCCGCCCCGTACGCTCCCCCACACATCCAGTTCAACCTGCTTTCTCACCCCGTTGATATGAGCCGCATGATCTTGGCGTTGCGCATGGTGGCCGATCTGCATTTGCGATCCGGACGTGCGGCAGATGCCTGCAAGTTGCTGACGTCCGGCAACATGACACAGCTGATGCGCTACAACACGCCGGGACTTCGGAACACCCTTGCGGCCGCAGCTCTGGCTGCACTCTGTGACTTCGCGCCTTCGCTGGGCCAAGCCTTGGTTGCAAAGGGCGCGCGGCTAAAACCCCTGCGGGACGTGCTGTCAACGCCGAATTCCTTGGAAGACACTGTTCGCGCAGCCGTCACGGGAGCAGGCCATCTGTGCGGCACCTGCCGGATGGGCAGCGCTTCGGATCCAACATCTGTCGTCAGCGCAATTGACGGCAGCGTTCACGGCGTGTTGGGGCTCTCAGTGGTCGATGCGTCGATCATGCCGACCATCCCTTCATGCAATACCCATATTCCGACGGTCATGCTTGCGGAGAAGATGGCAAGTCAGATTTCGGCCATGCACCCTTAACAGGACACTTCAGCGTCCGCCTTGCGGATACAACGCAACAGCGCCTGAACCTCCGGTTTTTGCAAAGCGGCCTCGCTGCAGGCGAATACCCGGCGCAGCGGAATCTTCAAGGCCTCGACCGGAAGGTCCACTACGTGCTCGAATCGCCCGCGCATCGCCGATGGGAGCATGGCGATCGCATCGACGTGCCGCATGAACTCCACCGCGCGCAGCGTCGGATTGATCTGGATGGGTCGCGCGGGCGGATAGGCGCCCCGCTGAATGAACCAATCGTCGAACAGGTGCCGCACCAGCGATTCCTTTCCCGGATAGAACCAGGTGAGGTCAAGCAACTGCTCGAGCGTTGGAGCAGGCCCTAGCCGCTCGGCGAGACTCCGCGACGCAAAGGCGGTGTAGTAGTACTGGTCGTCAAGAGGCAATACGGTCAAGGGCTCCTGGCTGCCTGGCACCATCATGTTCGGATGGTTCACCGTCACCGCGACGTCGAGCGTGCCCTGCATGAGGCCCACAACGCATCCCAGAACGGTGGACTCATTGAGAGTAAGTTCAATCTCCTGATGCCGGGCATGGAAAGAGGCCACGGCAGCCGTCAAGCCTGTGTGCAAGATGCCATGCGAGAAGCCGATGCGCAAACGCACGCTTCCTGGTATCTGCAATTGCGCACCCGCGTGCGCGAGATTCAGCTCCCTGAGTGCGGCTGCAGCGTGGCGTGAGACCTTTTCTCCCGCAGGGGTCAGAAGCGCACCACGAGCGTTCCGAACGAACAACTGAGCGCCAAATGCCCCTTCGAGGTCCTTGAGCATCTCTGTCGCCGCCTGCTGACTGATGCTGGCGCGAACCGCTGCCTTTGAAATGCTTCCAAGTTCGCCGATCAGCAGCAGCAGTTGCAGCTGTCGAATGCGCAGGGCGCTCAGACGCGCCGGGGTCAATTTGTTTGTCTCCAACTTAACCTCGCCAAGCCACAAGCCAATTTGATAACCGGCACAAGCAATTCGAGTCGATATGGTGGCGGCTCGATCCTAAACTAGATCGAATCTCGAAGGAGACAAGATGAGTACAGAGCCATCCGCGACGCCGATCGCAGCGCCGCATCTGGCAAACCCGACAGCGCCGCAAGCCATCTTGCCGGCCAGGTCGTGCGACACGCATGCCCACGTATTCGGCCCCGGCCGAACCTACGAATTCATAGAAGACAACCTGTATCTCCCGTCTGACGCCCTACCTCGCGACTACGGGCATATGCTGGATGTCGCAGGCTTCTCGCGCGCCGTCCTGGTGCAACCCAGCGTCTACGGCTTCAATAACGAGTGCATGCTGGACGCCATCGCTGCTGACCCTGATCGTCTTCGCGGCATCGCTGTGATTCCGTTCGACGCAGACGATGCGATGATCGCCAAGCTCGACACGCGTGGCATTCGCGGAATCCGCATCAATATCGTCGACCTCAAACGCAACGCCGGCGTGCTGGACTTCGATCTGCTGCGGCGGCTCGCCCAGCGCATCGCGCCGCACGGCTGGCATGTTGAATTTCTCATGCACGTCGACGAGTTCTCCGACCTCGACCAGCGTCTCAAGGACTTTCCTGTCGACGTATGTTTTGGGCACTTTGGGTATGTTCCGCTGGCCAAGGGCAGCACGACGCGGGGCTTCGAGGCCTTGCTCCGGCTGATGCGTGATGGAAACGCCTGGGTGAAGCTCTCTGCGCCCTATCGCCTGACACTGGACGAGCCCCCCTACCCTGGCATCGAATCCACCATCCAGCGGCTGCTCGAGGCAGCGCCCGATCGCCTCGTTTACGGCACCGACTGGCCCCATGTTCGCGTGAAATCGCGAATGCCCGATGATGGCCGACTCTTGGACTTGTTTGCAGAGTGGGTCCCTGAGGAGCGTGTGCGCCAAAAGATTCTGGTCGATAACCCAGCCAGACTCTACGGCTTCAATGGCCCCGGGAGTGGCAGATGATGCGCTGCGTCATTGCGACTTTGCTCGGGGTCACTCTGGGCCTCGCCGCCTCGGCGCAGACGTATCCCGATCGACCCGTCAAGCTGATCGCGCCTGGCTCGCCCGGGGGAAACATCGACCTGACGGCGCGCATCATCGGTCCTGCACTGGCGGCTGAGCTCGGACAACCCTTTGTCATCGAGAACCATGGGGGCGCAGGCGGAAAGATCGGCGCCGCAGTGGCGCTTCGGGCCTCTCCCGATGGCTACACGCTGATGGTCGCTTCAAACAGCACCATGAGCGTTGGACCAAACGTCATGAAGCCGTGGCCCGTTGACCCGCTCGACGGCCGCACGCCAATCATCAACATCCAGGAGACGCCGTTCGTTCTTCTGGTCAAGGAGAACGGGCGGTATCGGAGCGTCGATGATCTGCTGCAGGATGCGCGCAGCCGCCCCGCTCGTGTGTCGCAGTCCAACGCAGGCAACGGTAGCTCCAACCATCTGGTTAGCGAGCTTTTCCAACGACAGACGGGGTCGAGATTCATGGTCGTTCCCTACAAGGGTGCAGGCCCGGCACGATCCTCGGTCATGTCGGGGGAGACCGACAGCTTCTTCGATCAGGCCAGCACGGTCATGGGGCAGGTGAAGGCCGGCCGCATCCGCATCCTCGCCGTTACTTCTCCGACGCGATGGAAGGCGTTGGCCGACGTACCGACATTTGCCGAGCTCGGCGTGAAGGACTTCACCGTAATGAACTTCACCGGACTGGCTGGCCCCAAGGGTTTGCCGCGGCCAATCGTCGACCGCCTCAACACGGCCGTGAACAAGATCCTTGCCGAACCGGCTATCCAGGCGCAACTGGCGTCTATTGGTGTGATGGCTGTGGGCGGAACGCCCGAACAGTTTGACGCCACGATACGCGCGGACTTCTCACGCTGGGCGAACCTTACCAAGTTGTCACCGATCCAGGCGGAATGACTCATCGCAGGACACCCTGACATGACTGATGCATCCCGCTTCCTGCTTCATCCTTCTCTCGTGACAAAAGGTCGAGGCAAGGTTCTCCAAATGCTCGACAACGGCGAGATGGTCTACGGCTTCGGCATTCGCAATGCCCGAACGACCGACATTGTCCTCATGACCAACGCTGCCGGGTACCACCTGATCTGGATGGATCTGGAACACAGCGCAATGTCACTGGACGTCTGTGCGCAGATGTCCTCCATGGCTTTGTCGCTGGGAATGACGCCCATCGTGCGCATCCCCGAGCGAGAGTACGGAGTGATTGGACGCGTGCTCGATGGCGGCGCGCTCGGGATCATGACGCCCCGTGTCGAGACGGCTGAACAAGCGGCAGACCTGGCGCGCGCTTGCCGCTTCGCACCGCGGGGCGAGCGCTCGCAGATCGGTGCTGTCCCGATCTTCGGCATGCGCAAGGTTCCACCTCCCGACCACAACCAACTCAGCGACAGCGCAGCCATGGTGATTGTGTTGATCGAGACCGAGCGCGGCGTGGCGAACGCCGCGGAGATCGCCGCGGTGCCGGGCGTCGATGTCGTGATGATCGGATCCAACGATCTGTCCGCCGACATGGGCATCCCCGGTGACTACCGGCACCCCCGGATGCGTGAAGCCTACCGATCGGGCATCGAGGCCTGCGCGAAGCATGGAAAGCACTTCGCGGCCGGCGGGTTACGTGATGCCGCCTACCAGCGCGAGCTGCGCGCAGCGGGAGCGTGCAGCATGCTGTTCACCGGCATTGATTCGGAAATGATCCGCGACGCGATCCACAGCCAGATGGATTGGGCGCGCGCGGCAGTGGAGGCCAGCGCATGAACAGACGGCTCAACCGTCGTCACGCGACAGTGTTGCTCGCCTCGAGCATCGGCGCGCCTCTGACCGCCGGCGCCGCCGCTCCTCCTGGCTTTCCCACGCGCCCAATCCGCATCGTGGTGCCCAGCGGCCCAGGCGGCTTGGTAGACATCCTTGCACGCCTGATCGGACAAAGGCTCACGGATTCCACCGGTGTGCCCGCCATCGTGGACAACCGACTGGGCTCGGGAGGCATCGTTGGCACCGAGCTGGTTGCGCGTGCCACGCCAGACGGTACGACGCTCCTCATGGCTTTTCCCAGCCATTCGGTCAACCCGAGCCTCTACACCATGCTTCCTTACGACACACGCAAGGACTTCACGCCCGTCATTGCCGTTGCGACCGTGAATCTGGTCCTCGTCGTAAACGCAGCCTTCCCGGCACGCTCCGTCGGGGAACTGCTGGATATTTGCCGCAAGCAGCCCGGCAAGATCAACTACGCGACCGTCGGCGAGGGAAGCCTCGGACATCTTGCGGCGAGCGCGTTCTGCCGCATGGCAAACATACAGGCGGTACAGATTCCCTACAAATCGGTGCCTCAGGCAGCGACAGCCTTGCTCTCGGGAGAAGTCCAGTTCTTCTTCGACACGGTCATCACCGCGATGCCGCAGATCAATGCGGGCAAGTATCGGGCGATGGGCGTATCCGGCCTGAAAAGGACTCCGGGACTTCCCAGTGTGCCGCCCATTGCGGAGGCCGGTGTACCAAGCTTCGATATCGTGGGCCACAACGGCCTGCTGGCGCCCGCAGGCACGCCTGCGCAGACTATCTCTGCCCTGAACGCAGCGATCCAGCAGGTCATGGACCTCCATGAAGTTCGCGAGCAGCTGGCCAACTACGACATCGACCCGATCGGCGGCAGTCCCGAGAAGTTCAGCGCCATTCTCCAAGCGGACATGGACAAGTGGGCGCACGTCGTGGCCGAAGCAGGAATTCCAAGGCAATGAGCGCGGATCGAGGCTCTGGGGCCACACCGGTCCATGTCGGCCTGATGGTTCCGGCCAACAATACAACCTTCGAGCGCGAGATTGTTCAATGGCTGCCTCCGCGCTCGACTGTGCGTGTGGCCAAGATTCCACGCAGTGCCGAGCTCATGACGGTTCAGACGCTTCCACACTACAACCAGCGTGCACTGGAACTCGCCGAGGACTTCAGAGATTCGGGCGTCGACATCGTGCTCTACGGCTGTACCGCAGCGGGATTCATAGGTGGTCCCTCGGCCGACCGGGATCTGGCGGATGACCTGCGTGCCTTGACACGCAAGCGTGTCGCCACGACAGCGCATTCGATGGCCCTCACGCTGCGTGAGGCAGGTCTCAAGCGGATTGCACTTGTGACGCCCTATCAAGACGGGCTCAATACGCAGCTCAAGGCCTATCTGGCTGAAGAGGGATTCAAAGTGGTGCGCTTCGACAGCTTCCATGCCGATTCGGTCGACACGCTTTGTCGCATCGAAGCTTCACAGGTGCGCGACATGGCCCTGCGCACGGTGGACGATAGCTGCGACGGACTATTTGTCGCATGCGCCCAGCTGCCGACCGCAGAAATCCTGTCCGGTCTCCGAGATGCACTGGGCATTCCTGTGTTCTCGTCCAACTTCTCATGTGTGCGGCAAGGGCTCGCACAACTCGAGAGGCTTACCGGATAGACCCCCCCGGGCGGCACATGCTCCGCGCTCTCTCCGATATGACATCGACCGCATTCAATCCTGGTGGATCTGGCGCCATGACGGGCGCGCAAAGCCTCGTCAAATCGCTCATTGCGTCAGGCATCGACACCTGCTTCGCCAATCCTGGAACGAGCGAAATGCATTTCGTTGCTGCCCTGGATGAACTTCCCGGCATCCGGTGCGTGCTGGGTCTTCAGGAGAACGCCGTCACCGGAATGGCCGACGGATTCTGGCGCATGGCACGCAAGCCGGCCTGTACCTTGCTGCACTGCGGTCCAGGTCTCGCCAACGGCTTCGCCAACTTGCACAACGCACGCCGTGCTCGCAGCGGCATCCTGAATATCGTCGGCGACCAAGCGACCTACCATCGCCAATACGATGCAGCGCTCACGACCGACACGCAGGGTATTGCCCGCGCAACCTCGCACTGGGTCAGGACGAGCAGCTCCGCGTCCGCGGTCGCGCAGGACGCAATGACTGCGCTGCAGATTGCACAGACCGCCCGGATCGCCACGCTGATTCTGCCTTCGGACGTGTCATGGGACGCAGGTGGCGTCGTGGCGGCTCCGCTGCCCCCCCTCGCGCCGCTCGCGGCGGACCCCTTGGCTGTCGATAACTGCGCTCGCGCGCTGCGGGATAGGGCCACGAAGACACTCGTCCTGCTTGGAGGCGATGCCCTGCTCGCGGAAGGACAAGGCTTGGCTGGGCGCATTGCGCAGAAGACGGAAGCGGCGCTGCTTGCCGAATACGCAGTCGGGCGCGTCGAGCGCGGCCAGGGGCGTCTCGCGCTCGAGCGCATGCCCTATAGCGTCGACGCCTCACTCAAGGTGCTCGCCCAGTACCAACGCATCGTGCTCGCCGGCGCTCTTTCGCCCGTCGCGTTCTTCGCGTATCCCGGAAAGCCCTCCTCGCTTGTCGCGCCGGACGCCGAAATACTCGTGTTGGCGCGGCCGGACCAGGATGTCGTCGGCGCGCTACGGGCTCTGGCCGAAGCGCTAGCCGCGCCTGCACTGGAACTGCCGCCACAAGCGGAACGTCCGGGCATTGTGCAGGGCGCATCGACGCCTGAAGGCTTGGCCCGCACGCTGGCCGCCGTCCTGCCCGATCAAGCCATCATCTGCGACGAAAGCGTCTCGTATGGCCGTGGCTTCTATCCGCACACCCACGGCGCCGCAGCGCACGACTGGCTGCACCAAACCGGTGGGGCCATCGGCCTGGGCCTGCCAATGGCCACGGGTGCCGCGATGGGCGCGCCGGGGCGGCGGGTGATCAGCCTGCAAGCCGACGGCTCGGCCATGTATTCGCTCCAGGCGTTGTGGACCCAAGCGCGTGAACAGTTGCCCTGCACCACGATCATCCTGAGCAATCGCAAATACAACATCCTGATTGGCGAGTACCGGGCTGTGGGCACCGAACCAGGCGCCACCGCGATGCAGATGCTCGATCTAGGGCGCCCCGATTTGGATTGGGTGCGTCTGGCCGGGGGCATGGGCGTCGAGGCGGCACGTGCTGCGACTTTGGAGGAATGTGCCGACCTGCTGCGCACAAGCTTTTCGCGCCCGGAGCCCTTCCTCATCGAGTTGCTGATCTGAATTCGAGCGCAGCGGCTCGAACACCGCCCAGCGCCGCCGCCTTGGTGAATCTCGTACCTCCGGAACTGCAGCTTCAGCCGCGGATACCCGTCCACCCAAGCCCGCTCAACGGTCGTCAGGTCGGGACCAACGCACCGACGAGAGCTGACGCTCTGCGACGAACGCCAGCAGCGCTGGCCATCCCCACCGCCGCGCCCGGCGCATGCTGCAGTCGGACCGCTCGCCCGATCACCCGAGGGCTCGCGCCTGTTGGCGCATCGCTGACCCACCATCGGCCAGCACCGATTCGGACAGGAACGCCGCCCAGGAGCCAGAATGAAAAAGAAAAAGCCCGGACGTCGTTGACGTGACCGGGCTTTGATTTGGTGCCGCTTGTCGGAATCGAACTGACGACCTACCGCTTACAAGGCGGGTGCTCTACCAACTGAGCTAAAGCGGCGCGAAACGGATTCTAGCCAGCGACCGCGGCTGGGCCGCCGCTGTTGTTGTCGCGGCTACTTGACCCGCTTGAGCGCGGGACGCGCACCGCCGCCCGACGGACGCGGCGGCTCGTCGTCAGGCGCGTCGGACGGAGCATCGACGGCGGCGGTCTCCTCGCCGTCGGTGACAAGGTGCACCACGCGCGCCTCGCCATCGTTGTTGCCGCGCGAGGCGTCCCGCAGCGGAGGCGCCTTGGCGGCCGCACCCGGCTCGCCCGGCAGCGGCGCGGGGAAGGCCATGCCCTGCCCGCTCTCGCGCGCATAGATGGCCACCACGCGCCCCACGGGCACGAGGATGTCGCGTGCCGTGCCCGCGAAGCGGGCCTTGAACTCGATGAACTCGTTGCCCAGCTTCAACGCGCTGGTGGCGTCGTAGCTGATGTTGAGCACGATCTCGCCGTTCTTGACGTATTCGCGCGGCACCTGCACCGAATCGTCGACCTGCACCGCCACGTAGGGCGTGAACCCGTGGTCCGTGCACCATTCGTAGAGGGCGCGGATGAGATAGGGCCGCAGCGAAGACGACTCGAGTGCGTTGATCATGGTGGCAGCGAAACGGCTCGATCGGACGGGTTACTTGCGCATCACCTTTTCGGACGGGGTCAGCGCCTCGATGTACGCGGGGCGCGAGAAGATGCGCTCGGCATACTTGAGCAGCGGGGCGGCGTTCTTGCTCAGGTCGATGCCGTAGTAGTCCAGGCGCCACAGCAGCGGCGCGATGGCGACGTCGAGCATCGAGAAGTTCTCGCCCAGCATGTACTTGTTCTTGAGGAACACCGGCGCCAGCTGCGTCAGCCGGTCGCGGATGTGCGAGCGGGCTTTCTCGAGCGCCTTGTCGTTGCCCTTGGCGCTGCGGTTCTCCAGCGTGGACACGTGGACGAAGAGTTCCTTCTCGAAATTGAGCAGGAACAGGCGCACGCGGGCGCGGTCGACCGGGTCGCCGGGCATCAGCTGCGGGTGCGGGAAGCGCTCGTCGATGTACTCGTTGATGATGTTCGACTCGTACAGGATCAGGTCGCGCTCGACCAGGATCGGCACCTGGCCGTACGGGTTCATCACGCTGATGTCTTCGGGCTTGTTGTACAGATCGACGTCGCGGATCTCGAAGTCCATGCCCTTCTCGAACAGCACGAAGCGGCAGCGGTGGGAGAAGGGACAGGTCGTTCCGGAATACAGCACCATCATGGCGAAAGGCTCCTAAAAATCAAAAAGAGTGGGATGCATGGATGGCATCCCACTCCCGAGGAAGGACGCGGGTCCGGCCAGCGGACCGCGCTCGCATCTATTTCACTTCTTTCCAATACGCCGCATTCAGGCGCCAGACGAACACCAGGGCCATCGCCAGAAACAGCAGCACCCACACGCCCACGCGGATGCGCGTGTTCTGTGCCGGCTCGGCCATCCACTGCATGTAGTTCACCAGGTCGCCGACGGCCTGGTCGAACTGCAGGGGCGTCATCGTGCCGGGCGTCACTTGCTCCCAGCCCTTGAGCACCTCGGTCTCGTGGCCATGCTGCTCCACCTTGTCGTACACCGGGCGGCGGTCGCCCTGCAGCTCCCACAGCACGTTGGGCATGCCCACGCTCGGGAACGCGAGGTTGTTCCAGCCGGTGGCCTTGGTGTCGTCGCGGTAGAAAGTGCGCAGGTAGGTGTAGAGGTAGTCGGCGCCCGTGCCACCATGGCCGGCGCGCGAACGCGCCACCAGGGTCAGGTCGGGCGGCACGCCGCCGAACCATTCCTTGGCCTGGCGCGGCTCGATGTTCGCCTTCATGGTCTCGCCGACCTTGTCGGTCGTGAACAGAAGGTTGTCCTTGATCTGCTGCTCGGTCAGGCCGATGTCCTGCAGCCGGTTGTAGCGCATGAACGCGGCCGAGTGGCAGTTGAGGCAGTAGTTGACGAACAGCTTGGCGCCGTTCTGCAGCGACGCCAGGTCGTTCGTGCGGTTGGGGGCCTTGTCCCAGGCGATGCCGCCTTCGGCCGCCTGCGCACCCGTGACGATGCCGAGCGCCGCGATCAACGTGAGGATCAGTTTTTTCATTGGGGTCGGCTCCCGGATCAGTGCGCGGCGAAGGTCACGCGTTCGGGAACGGGCTTGGGCTCGCCCAGACGGCTCCACCAGGGCATCAGCAGGAAGAAGCCGAAGTAGAAGAGCGTCCCGACCTGCGACACGCGCTCGCCGATCGGCGACGGCGGCTGCACGCCGAGGTAGGCCAGCACCACGAAGTTGATCACGAAGATGCCGTACAGGTACTTGTGCCAGCCCGGACGGTAGCGGATCGACTTCACCGGGCTGTGGTCCAGCCAGGGCAGGAAGAACAGGATGATCACGGCGCCGCCCATGACGACCACGCCCCAGAACTTGGCGTCGATCGAGAGCATCATCGCCGCCACGCCCAAGGCCACGATCACCACGGCCGCCTTGAGGAAGCTCGGCAGGCGGGTCTTGATCACGGCGAAGGCGGCAGCGCCGACCACGCAGGCGATGAGCACGTACATCATCTCGGTCGTGATGGCGCGCAGCATCGAGTAGAAGGGCGTGAAGTACCACACCGGGGCGATGTGGTTGGGCGTCTTCAGCGGGTCGGCCGGGATGAAGTTGTTGTACTCCAGGAAGTAGCCGCCGGCTTCGGGCGCGAAGAAGATCACGGCCGAGAAGATGGTGAGGAACACCACCACGCCGAAGATGTCGTGCACCGTGTAGTACGGGTGCGAGGGGATGCCGTCCAGCGGATGGCCGTCGGGCCCGCGGTTGGCCTTGATCTCGATGCCGTCGGGGTTGTTGGAACCCACTTCGTGCAGCGCGATCAGGTGGGCCACCACCAGGCCGAGCAGCACCAGCGGCACGGCGATGACGTGGAAGCTGAAGAAGCGGTTCAGCGTCGCGTCGCTCACGACGTAGTCACCGCGGATCAGCAGCGCCAGGTCGGGGCCGACGAAGGGAATGGCGGAGAACAGGTTCACGATCACCTGTGCGCCCCAGTACGACATCTGGCCCCAGGGCAGCAGGTAGCCCATGAAGGCTTCGGCCATGAGGCACAGGAAGATCGCACAACCGAAGATCCAGATCAGCTCGCGCGGCTTGCGGTAGCTGCCGTAGATCAGGCCGCGGAACATGTGCAGGTACACGACGACGAAGAAGGCCGAGGCGCCGGTGGAGTGCATGTACCGGATGAGCCAGCCCCATGGCACGTCGCGCATGATGTACTCGACCGAGGCGAAGGCGAGCTGCGCGTCGGGCTTGTAATGCATCACCAGGAAGATGCCGGTGACGATCTGGATGACCAGCACCAGCATCGCCAGCGAGCCGAAGATGTACCAGAAGTTGAAGTTCTTCGGCGCGTAGTACTTGCCCCACTGGTCGTTCCACAGCTTGGTCAGCGGGAAGCGGTTGTCGACCCAGTTCAGCAGCTTCTCGCCGGTGGGTGCGTTGGGGGAGATTTCCTTGAATTCAGCCATCTGCGCTCCCCTCAGGCGTTGCCGTCTTCGCCGATCAGCAGGCGCGTGTCGGACAGGTACTTGTGAGGGGGCACCGGCAGGTTGTCCGGTGCGGGCTTGTTCTTGAACACGCGGCCGGCCAGGTCGAAGGTCGAGCCATGGCAGGGGCACAGGAAGCCGCCCTTCCAGTCATCGGGCAGCGAGGGCTGCGGGCCGGCCTGCAGCTTGTCGGTGGGCGAGCAGCCCAGGTGCGTGCAGATGCCGACGACGACCAGCACCTCGGGCTTGATCGAGCGGTTCTCGTTCTGTGCGTACTTGGGGGTGAACTCGGCCGGATTGCGCTTGGACTCGGGATCGGCCAGTTGCGGATCCAGCTTCGGGAGTTCGGCGATCTGCGCGGGCGAACGCTTGAGGATCCACACCGGCTTGCCGCGCCATTCCACGGTGAGCTTCTCGCCGACCTGCAGGCCACCGATATCGACTTCCACGGGGGCACCGGCTGCCTTGGCGCGCTCCGACGGCTCGAAGGTACTCACGAAGGGAATGGCCGTTGCCACACCCCCCACAGCCCCGGCACAGCCGGATGCGATCAACCATGTCCGCTTGCTGCTATCGATCCTTTGCGGGCCGACCGGGATGTCACTCATGGGGTTCCTCGAAGTACTTATGGCTTGCAGGGTCAACCCAAGATTGTAGCGGAGCGTATTCGGCGACTTCAACGCGACACGCCCCTGCGCGACACCCTGGACGACCCAGGGTCGACCCCTATACTCACGCGCACTTTCGACGCAGCAGACGAGGCATCCGAATGAGCTTTTTCAAGGAATTTCGCGAGTTCGCCGTCAAGGGCAACGTGGTCGACCTCGCCGTCGGCGTGATCATCGGCGGCGCCTTCGGCAAGATCGTCGATTCGCTGGTGGCCGACATCATCATGCCCATCGTCGGTCTGGTGTTCGGCAAGCTGGACTTCTCGAACCTGTACATCGTGCTGGGCTCGGTGCCGGCCGGGGTCGCCAACAACCTGGCGGACCTCAAGAAGGCCGGCGTGCCCGTGCTGGCCTATGGCAACTTCATCACCATCCTGGTGAACTTCATCATCCTCGCGTTCGTGATCTTCATCATGATCAAGCAGATCAACCGCCTGCGCCGCACCGAGGAAGCCGCCCCCGCGCCAGCCGCGCCACCCGAGGACATCGTGCTGCTGCGCGAGATCCGCGACAGCCTCAAGCGGCCCTGATTCAGTCCGCGTGCGCCGAGAGCGCACGCGCCATGCGCACGGCGGCCAGCAGGCTGTCGGCGTTGGCGATGCCCCGGCCCGCGATGTCGAAGGCCGTGCCGTGGTCCGGGCTGGTGCGCACCAGCGGCAGCCCCAGCGTCACATTGACGCCCTCCTCCACCCCCAGGTACTTGACCGGGATCAACCCCTGGTCGTGGTACATCGCGATCACCACGTCGAACTCGCCCGGCCGGCCGCCGCGCGCCCGGGCCCGCATGAACACCGTGTCGGGCGCATGCGGCCCGTCGGCCCGGATGCCATCGGCCCGGGCGGCTTCGATGGCCGGGGCGATGATGTCCAGATCCTCGCGGCCGAAGAGGCCGCCCTCCCCGGCATGCGGGTTGAGGCCCGCCACGCCGATGCGCGGCGGCGTGCCCAGCATGGCCGACAACGCCTGGTGGGCGATGCGGATGGTCTGCAGCACGCCCGCCGTGTCCAGCGTGTCGATGGCCTGGCGCAAGCCCATGTGGATGCTGACCAGCACGGTGCGCAGTTCGTCGTTGGCCAGCATCATGCGCACGGGCACGTCCGCCACCGCGCGGCCCAGATGCGCGGCGGCTTCGGCCTGCAGCAGCTCGGTGTGGCCGGGGTACGGAAAGCCGGCCGCCGCCAGGGCCTCCTTGTGAAGCGGGGCCGTGACCAGGGCGGCAATCTCCCCGCGCAAGGCGGCACGGGCCGCCCAGACGACCGCGTGGCCGGCGACGCGCCCGGCCTCGGCGCTCACGCGGCCCACCGCCAGTTCGCCGGGCGGCTGCACCACCTGGAGCACCGGCACGCAATGCGGCGGGACCTCCCAGGCTTGCACGGCCGCGTCCAGCAGCGCCACCGGCAGGGCCAGCGAACCCGGGCCCGCCAAGGCCTGCGCGGCGCGGCGCATCGTGTCGACATCGCCGGCGACGAAGCAGCCGCACATCAGCTCCGGCGCGTCGCGCCACGCCTTGACGATGATCTCCGGCCCGATGCCGGCCGGATCGCCAATCGTGACGGCGATGGGCTGACGCCCGCGATCCATGGAAGAGGTCGTCACGCCGGGTTGTCGATGTCGATGAACTCGTGCACCAGCCCGAGCTGCGCCGCCACATGGCCGGCCACGGCCGGGGCGCCGTAGCGCTCGGTCGCATGGTGGCCGCAGGCCAGGAAGGCGACGCCCATCTCGCGCGCATAGTGGGCCTGCGGCTCCGAGATCTCTCCCGTGAGGAAGGCGTCCGCCCCTGCCGCGATGGCGGCCTCGAAGTAGCCTTGCGCCCCACCCGTGCACCAAGCTATCTTTTTAATAGCGCCTGGCGCAGTATCCACGAGCGTTACGGGCCGTTTCAGCACTTGTTCGACATGGGTGGCGAGCGCTTTCGCGCTGGTGAAGGCCGAACCGTCCGCCCGTCCACCGATGAAGCCCAGCGACTGCTCGCCGAAGCGCCCTTCGGCCCCCGGCTCCGCCACCAGCCCCAATTGCAGACCCAACTGGGCGTTGTTGCCGAGTTCGGGGTGCGCGTCCAGCGGCAGGTGGTAGGCGAAGAGATTCACGTCGTCGCCCAGCAGCAGGCCCAGGCGCTGCCTCATCCAGCCGGTGACGCGGCCGTCCTGGCCGCGCCAGAAGATTCCGTGGTGCACGAAGATGGCGTCGGCCTCGGCGCGGATCGCCGCCTCGATCAGCGCCCGGCTCGCGGTCACGCCCGAGACGATCTTGCGCACGGTGGTGCGGCCCTCGACCTGGAGGCCATTGGGCCCGTAATCGCGGAAGCGCTCCGGCGCCAGCAGCAGGTCGAAGGCGTGCAGCAGCTCGTGACGCGTGGTGCTCATGCGGCGATTGTCGTGCCCGCGGCGCCGCTGCGCATCGCATGGCCGCGCGCCGCCAGGGGCGACAGGGCCAGCAGGAAACCCAGCGCCGACAGCGCCGCCACGTAGTGGGCCGGCGCCAGCGTGTCGTGCTGCAGCCAGAGCGTGAGGATGATCGGCGTCAGCCCGCCGAACACCGCATAGGACATGTTGTAGGCGAAGGACAGCCCCGAGAAGCGCACCGGCGCCGGGAAGGCCCGCACGCCGGCGATCGGCACCGTGGCGATGGTGCCGACGAACAGCCCCACCAGTCCGTAATGCCAGAAGAGCGATTGCGGCGTGCCGGGCAGCCCGCGGTAGAACAGGTAGGCGGTGACGAACAGGCCCGCCCAGCCGATCAGCATGGTGGCGCGCGTGCCGATGCGGTCGCAGGCCCAGCCGAC
This sequence comes from Comamonadaceae bacterium ALPHA2B, assembly GCA_005503065.1. Classification (GTDB taxonomy): domain Bacteria; phylum Pseudomonadota; class Gammaproteobacteria; order Burkholderiales; family Burkholderiaceae_C; genus Xenophilus. The sequence goes on along the minus strand of SCOE01000004.1, from coordinate 172,519 downwards.
GATCACGCAGCCGATGGTGAGCGTGAGCGTGGCCAGCGCGTTGGCCTCCAGCGCCAGCGCCGCCGGAATGTGGTGCACCTTCTGCAGGTACGTGGGCGTGTACAGCACCACCACCACGATGGCCGCCGAGAGCACCCAGGTCAACAGCGCCACGAAGACGCTGGGGCCGCGGTGCTCGCGCACGATGGTCTTGAGCGGCAGCTCGCGCGCGACGCTGCGGCGGTCGGCCAGTTCGCGGAAGACCGGCGTCTCGTGCAGGAATCGGCGCAAATACACGGACACCAGGCCGAACACGCCGCCCAGGATGAAGGGGATGCGCCAGGCGAAGTCGCCCACCTCGGCCGGCGTGTAGTGCGTGTTGATGGCCACGGCCACCAGCGAGCCCAGCAGGATGCCTCCCGTGATGCCCGAGGTCAGCGTGCCGACGCCGAAGCCGTAGCGATGCGCCGGCACGTGTTCTCCCACGAAGACCCAGGCGCCGGGCATCTCGCCGCCGATGGCCGCGCCCTGCAGCACGCGCATGGCCAGCAGCAGCAGCGGTGCCGCGACGCCGATGGTGGCGTAGGTGGGCAGCAGCCCGATCACGAGCGTGGGCAGCGCCATCAGGAAGATCGACAGCGTGAACATGCGCTTGCGGCCCAGCAGGTCGCCGAAGTGGGCGATGACGATGCCGCCCACCGGCCGCGCCAGGTAGCCGGCGGCGAAGATGCCGAAGGTCTGCAGCTGGCGCAGCCAGTCGGGCATGTCGGCCGGGAAGAACAGGCCGCCCAGCACCGCGGCGAAGAAGACGTAGATGACGAAGTCGTAGAACTCGAGCGTGCCGCCGAGGGCCGAGAGGGCGAGGGTCTTGTAGTCGCTCGAGGTGAGCGTGCGGGAGGACGGCGCGGCGGCACCGCCCAGCGTGGAAGGGGACGAAGTCATGACAGGCGTTCTGAAAGGGTGCGCAAACCGCGCGCTGGGCTGGCGGCGGTGCGGATCGGTGCGCCCCGACGACCGCGCGGCCGGATGGGCCGCGCCGGACGAGCGCGCGGGACCGGGTCGGTCCGGATCGCGCATGCTAAGGGTTTGCACCAGTATGCGCTGGCCGGGCACGCGAATCTCGATCCGGCCGCGCGGTCTCTGGAGGCGGGCTTGAGGGACAATCCGGCCCTTCCCCGCACCGCGGGACCCAGTCCTGACCCCTCACCCCCCATGAAGCGTATCTGGCTGCTGTTCGCCCAAGCCGTCACCGTCCTGCTCGCCGCCTATTTCGTGGTCGCGACCCTCAAGCCCCAATGGTTCCAGCGCGGCAGCACCTCGCTCGGCGGCGTGGTCTCGATCATCGAGGCGCCCGTGAACAGCGGGCCGGCCACCGCCGCGCCCGGCAGCTTCAGTGCCGCCGCGAAGAAGGCGGCCCCCGCCGTGGTGAGCATCAACACCAGCAAGGCGGCGCGACGCAGCCCGCGCAGCAACGACCCCTGGTTCCGCTTCTTCTTCGGCGACCAGGACGAGACCCAGCCGCAGGTCGGCCTGGGCAGCGGCGTGATCGTGAGCGCCGACGGCTACATCCTGACCAACAACCACGTGGTCGAGGGCGCGGACGAGATCGAGGTCACGCTCAACGACGGCCGCCATGCCAGCGGCAAGCTCATCGGCACCGACCCCGACACCGACCTGGCCGTGATCCGCATCCAGCTCGACAAGTTGCCGGTGATCGTGCTGGGCAACTCCGACGCCCTGCAGGTCGGCGACCAGGTGCTGGCCATCGGCAACCCCTTCGGCGTGGGCCAGACCGTGACCAGCGGCATCGTCTCCGCGCTGGGCCGCAACCAGCTGGGCATCAACACCTTCGAGAACTTCATCCAGACCGATGCCGCCATCAATCCCGGCAACTCGGGCGGCGCGCTGATCGACATCAACGGCAACCTCGAAGGCATCAACACCGCCATCTATTCGCGCTCCGGCGGCAGCATGGGCATCGGCTTCGCGATTCCGGTGTCGACCGCCAAGCAGGTGCTCGAGGGCATCGTGAAGGACGGCCAGGTCACGCGCGGCTGGATCGGTGTGGAGCCGAACGACCTGTCGCCCGAGCTGGCCGAGACCTTCGGCGTCAAGGCCTCGCAGGGCGTGATCGTGACCGGCGTGCTGCAGAACGGCCCGGCGGCGCAGGCCGGCATCCGCCCCGGCGACGTGATCACCGGCGTGGGCGACAAGCAGGTCGGCAACCAGCAGGAACTGCTCACCGCCGTCGCGGGCCTCAAGCCCGGCACGGGTGCGCTGTTCAAGCTGCAGCGCGGCAACGACAAGATGGAACTGGAAGTCACGCCCGGCACCCGGCCGCGCACGCCGGTGCGGCGCATGCCGAACGCCAACGAGTGAGTGCCCGGCCGCTGCGCCGGATACGAAGAAAGCCCCGCGTTGCGGGGCTTTTTTCTTGGGCGCGCGTGCTGCCTCAGGAAGGCGTCGAATCCGCGCCCTCGGCCTCGTCTTCGGGCCGCTTGGTGGCCCGCACGAAGTATTGCGCGCCGAGGATCCCGACCTCGTACAGCAGGCACATCGGAACGGCCAGCGCCAGCTGCGACACCACGTCGGGCGGCGTGAGCACCGCGGCCACGACGAAGGCCACCACGATGAAGTAGCCGCGGAAGGAGCGCAGCTTCTCGATCGTGACCATTTCGAATCGAACCAGCAGCATCACCACGATCGGCACCTGGAAGGCGACGCCGAAGGCCAGGTAGAGCGAGAGGATCGACTCGACGTACGAAGAGATGTCGGGCGTGGCCGCCACCGACTCGGGCGTGAACTTCTGGATGAAACCGAACATCTTGTCCAGCACGAAGAACTGCACGAAGGCGATGCCGGCATAGGCCAGGAAGCTGCCGAAGATGATGAGCGGCAGCGCGAACTTCTTCTCGTGGCTGTACAGGCCCGGCGCGACGAACATCCAGCACTGGTACATGAGCCAGGGCAGCGCCAGCAGCACCGACGCCATCATCAGCACCTTCAGCGGCACGAAGAAGGGCGAGAACACCCCCACCGCGATCAGCTTGGCGTCGGGCGGCATGTGGTGCCGGATCGGCACGGCCACCCAGTCGATCAGGCCGCTGGGGCCGGGCCAGATGGCCAGCAGGATGGCGGCGATGGCCATGCCGTAGATGCAGTAGAGCAGCCGGTCGCGCAGCTCCATGAGGTGCGCGACGAAGGGCTGCTCGGTGCCGGCCAGCTCGTCTTCTTTGTTGGGGGGATCGGAATCAGCCATCGAGGGGAAATGCCGCAGGGCCGAGGTCCGGGGCGGGTGGGAGGATCGCCGGCAGCCGGTGCGCGGCAGGCGCTAGTTAAACTTGTGCGGACGGTAACGGGCGACGCGCGCAGCGCCGGACAGCGTCCGCGTGCGCACGCCGTTGCGCGCCTTGTACCAGTGGGGAACCGCGCCCTGCTTGAGGCGCCAATTCTTGCGCGGGTGCTTGTACTCGGGGTAGACCGGGGCAGCCTCGATGCCGGCCACGGTGGACGCGGCCGTGTCGGTGTCCAGGCCCGAGAGGTGCTGCTCGACCTCGTGGGCGTTGCTGCGGACGCTCTGCTCCACGTCGCGGGCGGCGCCTTCGACCGTGTCCTTCATCTTGCGCAGCTCGTCCAGCTCCATCGAGCGGTTGACCTCGGCCTTGACGTCGTTGACGTAGCGCTGCGCCTTGCCCAGCAGCGTGCCCACGGTGCGGGCCACGCGCGGCAGCTTCTCGGGGCCGATGACGATCAGCGCCACCGCGCCGATCAGCGCCATCTTGGAAATGCCGAGGTCGATCACGGGTGCGCGGACTCAGGCCGGAGGAATCAGGACTTCTGACGTGCTTCGACGTCGATGGTCGACTTGTCGGCGGCCGGGTTGCCGGTCACCTGCTGGGGCGGCGTGGCGGGCGTGTCGGACTGGCCGTCCTTCATGCCGTCCTTGAAGCCCTTGACGGCGCCGCCCAGGTCGGAGCCCATGTTCTTGAGCTTCTTGGTGCCGAACACCATGACGACGATCAGCAGCACGATCAGCCAGTGCCAGATGGAAAAGGAACCCATGGATTTCTCCTGAAGAATCGGTCGATTTTAGTCGGGGGTGCGGTGCGCGGGCCCAATGCCCTGCAATCAGCCCCGGGCCCAGGGGCGGGGGCCGCCCATGACGTGAACGTGGAGATGGTGCACCTCCTGCCCGCCCTCGGCGCCGGTGTTGACGACCACGCGGAAGCCGCCCTCCGGATAAGGATTGCAGCCCTGCTCGAGCGCGAGCTTCGGCGCCAGCGTCATGATGCGGCCCATCAGACCGGCGTCCTCGGGGGTGAGTTGCGCCATCGACGGGATGTGCCGCTTGGGCACCAGCATGAAGTGCACCGGCGCCCAGGGCGCGATGTCGTGGAAACCGTAGATTTCCTCGTCTTCGTACACCTTCTTCGAGGGAATCTTGCCTTCGATGATCTTGCAGAAGATGCAGTTCGGGTCGGATGCCAAGTCGGGTCTCCAGGTTCGGCGGGGTCGTTCAGGCGTCCATCGGGCGGTTCGCGTTCATGCGCACCATGCCCTTGACGATGCGGTAGAGGAACCAGAGCGAGATCAGGCTCCAGGCGATCCAGCCGGGAACCAGCAGCAGAAGCCACAGCCAGGACGTGACGAGGTACAGCACGCCGGCCCACAGCACCGAGCGGATGCGCCAGCTGAAATGCGAGGCCTGCCAAGTGCCGGCCGCATCGTCGCGCTTGACGAAGTCGATCAGCAGCGCCACCAGCAGCAGCAGGATCGAGACCTGCGCGCCCGGCACCACGGCCGCGATGGCAACGACCAGGTGCAGGATGTAGCTGACCCAGCCGATGGTCTTGAGCGAGTCGTTGTCGGGAACGGTGACGATGTCGTTGGCCATGGCGATCTCCTTTCCGTGTCCGTGGTTGGGAATGGGCAGGCTCAGTCCTGCGCCGCTTCGCGCGCCTGCGCCTTGCGCAGGGCCTTTTCCTCGATGCCGCTGGTGCCCTCGCGGCGCGCCAGTTCGGCCGCCACGTCGCGCGGCGACAGGCCGTAGTGGGCCAGCGCCACCATGCTGTGGAACCACAGGTCGGCCACTTCGTTCACTATTTTCTGGCGATCGCCGCCGTGGTCGGCGTCCTTGGCCGCCATCACGACCTCGGTCGCCTCCTCTCCGATCTTCTTGAGGAAGGCGTCGGGACCCTTGTGCAACAGGCGTGCCACGTAGCTGGCCTCGGGATCGCCGCCCCGCGCGGGCAGGCGGGACTCGATCACGGCCGCCAGGCGGTCGAGGGTGTCGGTGGTGCTCGGGATGGCGCTCATCGGGGCCCTATTTGTAGATGGTTTCCGGGTCCTTCAAGACCGGCTCGACGGTGTGCCAGGCGCCGTCCTGGTACTTCTGGAAGAAGCAGCTGTGGCGGCCCGTGTGGCAGGCGATGCCCGGCTCGTGCCCGAGCTGGGTGACCTCGAGCAGCACCACGTCGTTGTCGCAGTCGAGCCGGATGCCGTGCACCGTCTGCACGTGGCCCGATTCCTCGCCCTTGAACCACAGCTTGCCGCGCGAGCGGCTGAAGTACACGGCGCGGCCCAGTTCGGCCGTCTTCGCGAGCGCCTCGCGGTTCATCCAGGCGAACATGAGCACGTCCTTGCTGCCGCGCTCCTGGGCGATCACCGGCACCAGGCCGGCCGCGTCCCACTTCACTTCGTCGAGCCAATCCATGGGTGCCATTGTCAGCGAAGTGTCAACCCCGCCCGACGCGCCCGGGCATGGCCGGATCTGCTATCAAATTCATAGCTGACTGCGCAGACAGGACGGGCGCTGGAGCCCGATTTAACTCGAAGAAATTGCCCGCGACTCACAGGCGCACGGGAATGCCGCGCCCGGCCATGCACGCCTTGGCTTCGCCCACCGTGTGCTCGCCGTAGTGGAAGATGCTCGCGGCCAGCACCGCATCGGCGCCGCCCTGCTGCACGCCGTCGGCCAGGTCGTCGAGCTTGCCGACGCCGCCCGAGGCGATCACCGGCACCGTCACCGCGTCGCTCACGGCGCGCGTGAGTTCCAGGTCGAAGCCGCTTTTCGTGCCGTCGCGGTCCATGCTGGTGAGCAGGATCTCGCCGGCGCCGCGGCGCGCCATCTCGACGGCCCACTGCACCGCGTCCAGGCCGGTGTTCTTGCGGCCGCCGTGGCTGTACACGTCCCAACCCGGGCCCCGCACGGCCGCCTCTTCGGGCGTGCGGCGCTTGGCGTCGATGGCCACCACGATGCACTGCGCGCCGTACTTGGCCGACGCGTCCGTGATCACCTGCGGGTTCGCGATGGCGGCCGAGTTGAAGCTGGTCTTGTCGGCCCCGGCGTTGAGCAGGCGCCGCACGTCGTCGACGGTGCGCACGCCGCCGCCCACGGTGAGCGGGATGAAGACCTGCGAGGCCACCGACTCGATGATCGGCAGGATCAGGTCGCGCTCGTCGCTGGTGGCGGTGATGTCGAGGAAGGTGAGCTCGTCGGCGCCCTGGGCGTTGTAGCGGGCGGCGATCTCGACCGGATCGCCTGCATCGCGCAGTTCGACGAAATTGACGCCCTTGACGACACGGCCGCCGGTGACGTCGAGGCAGGGAATGATGCGTTTGGCGAGCATGGGAGCGCGATTGTAGGAAGCGCCCGTTCAGGCGGTGGGCAGCACCCGCAGTTCCTGCCAGCCTTCCCAATGGTCGCCCGGGGCCAGCGTGACCGGCGCATCGATGCTCGCCGCCTCCACGCAGAGCATGTTCCGCCAGCCGTCGTCTGGCATGTCGGCCAGCTTCGCGCTCAGCGCCGGACCGGGGTTCCACACCACCGTCTGCGGGCAGGCATCGCTCTGCGCGATGGCCAGGCGCCCGGACGGCTGCACCAGCGTCAGCGCCACGCCGGCCGCCGCGGAGAAGACGCTGTCGAATTCCTCGCCGAAGCGCAGCGCGGGGGACGATTCGACGAAACGCTCGTCGCGCACCGCATCCCAGCGGGGGCGCCCCTGAAGACCTTCGAGTCGGACCTGGGTGGCGTCGTCCACGCGCAGGTAGGTGTGCAGCGCCGCCGTGAAGGCCCACTCGGCGTCGCCGGTATTGCGCACCTGCAGCGCCACGCACAGCCGCCCCGGCGCGAGCGTGGCGCGCAGGACGGCCTCGAAGCCCGCCGGCCAGACGCGGCGCGTGGCCTCGTCGTCCACCCGACGCAGCACCAGCGTGTCGCCGCCCTCTTCCGGCGCCAGTTGCCAGGGGATGTTGCGCACGAAACCGTGCTTGGGCAGCGGCCCTCGCTGGTTGAACTGCGGAAAGCACAGCGGCACGCCGCCGCGGATCGCGGCCTGGCCGTCGAACACGGCGCGCGGGCTCAGGTACAGCCGCTCGACGCCATCGGCCGTGCACCAGGACAGCACATGGCCGCCGTGCAGCGCCGCCACCACGCGGTCGCCGGAGGGCAGGCGAAGTTCGGCCGCAGGCTGGCCGTGGAAGTCGAGGCGTTGAACCGGCATGCGCGCGATTCTAGGGAGCGGTGCGCCACCTCAGGCACGGCGTGCATGGCCGCAGGCCGGATCGGCATGGCCGCTCCCCTTCACAGGCATGCAACTCGCATCGACCATGGCGGCCGCGCGCCTCACAAAAACCATTCACAACAGACAAGGGGATTTCCATGAAAAAGCTACCCATGGCCGCATGGATCCTGATCGCCATGGTGATCGGGATCCTGATCGGCTGGATGATCTTCAGCAGCTTTCCGGACAAGAAGACGGCGAGCGAGATCGCAGGCTACATCTCGATCATGTCGGACGTGTTCCTGCGGCTGATCAAGATGCTGATCGGCCCGCTGGTGTTCTCCACCCTCGTGGTGGGCATCGCGCACATGGGCGATGCGGCCTCGGTCGGCCGCGTGTTCGCCAAGGCGATGGGCTGGTTCGTCACCGCCTCGCTGGTGTCGCTGGTGCTGGGCCTGATCCTGGCCAACCTGCTGCAGCCGGGCCACAACCTGGGCCTGCCGCTGCCGGACATCGGCGCCTCGGCCAACCTCGCGACCTCGAAGTTCACGCTCAAGGACTTCGTGAGCCACTTGATCCCCAAGTCCTTCGCCGAGGCGATGGCCAACAACGAGATCCTGCAGATCGTGGTGTTCTCGATGTTCTTCGGCGTCGCACTCGCCGCGCTGGGCGACAAGGGCAAGACGCTGGTGGCCGCCATCGACGAGCTCTCGCATGTGATGCTCAAGATCACCGGCTACGTGATGAAGCTGGCCCCGCTGGCGGTGCTGGCTGCGATGGCCGCCACCGTGGCCGTGAACGGGCTGGGCATCCTGCTGAAGTTCGCCGTGTTCATGGGCGACTTCTACCTGGGCCTGTTCGTGCTGTGGGCGGTGCTGGTGGGCGCGGGCTTCCTGTTCCTGGGTCCGCGCATCCTCAAGCTGCTGGTGCTCATCAAGGAAGCCTTCATGCTCTCCTTCGCCACCGCGAGCTCCGAAGCCGCCTACCCCAAGATCCTGGACGCGCTCGACCGCTTCGGCGTCAAGCGCAAGATCTCCAGCTTCGTGATGCCGATGGGCTACTCGTTCAACCTCGACGGTTCGATGATGTACTGCACCTTCGCAGTGCTCTTCATCGCGCAGGCCTACAACATCCACCTCTCGATCGGCACGCAGATCACGATGCTGCTGATCCTGATGCTCACCTCCAAGGGCATGGCCGGCGTGCCGCGCGCCTCGCTGGTGGTGATCGCCGCCACGCTCAACCAGTTCAACATCCCCGAGGCGGGCCTGCTGCTGATCCTGGGCGTGGACACCTTCCTCGACATGGGCCGCTCGGCCACCAACGCGGTGGGCAACTCGATCGCCAGCGCCGTGGTCGCCAAGTGGGAAGGCGAACTGCTGCCCGAGGGCGAGGCTGCCGAGAACGCGCGACGCCTGGACGGTGAAGCGGCCACCACCATGGCCCATCCGGCCCATGCCTGACGCAGCGAGGCGCAAGGTGATGACCATCGCCTCATCGGTACGCGCGGGGGTGCTGGCGTTCGCGGCCGCTGTCCTGGGCCTCGGCGCCCATGCGCAGGAGGTGCCGCCCGCACCCGCCGCCCTGACCGGCACGCTCGCCAAGGTCCGCCAGTCGGGCACCATCGCGCTGGGCTACCGCGAGTCCTCGGTGCCCTTCTCGTACGTCGGCGCCCGCAAGGAGCCCATCGGCTACTCGATCGAGCTGTGCAAGGCGCTGGTCGGCGCCATCGAGGACGCGGTGAACCGCAGCCTCGCGATCCGCTGGGAGCCGGTCACGTCGGACAACCGCATCGACGCCGTGACCAGTGGCCGCGTCGACCTGGAGTGCGGCTCCACCACCAGCAACGTGGAGCGGCAGAAGCGCGTCGCCTTCTCGCCCATCGTCTTCGTGGCCGGCACCAAGGTGATGGTCAAGAAGGGCTCGCCGATCCGCGACTTCCGCGACCTGGCCGGCAAGAAAGTGGACGTGACGGCCGGAACGACCAACGAGAAGGCCGTCCGCGACCTGTCGGACAAGTTCAAGCTGGGCATCCAGCTCGTGGTGTCCAAAGACCACGCCGAGGGCTTCGCCAAGGTCGCCAGCGGCGAAGTCGATGCCTTCGCCACCGACGACGTGCTGCTCTACGGCCTGATCGCCGAGAACGCGAACAAGCCCGGCGGCCCCTTCGTGGTGGTGGGCGACTTCCTCTCCTACGACCCCTACGGGATCATGTTCCGCAAGGACGATCCGCAGCTGGCCAAGGTGGTGAAGGACGCCTTCCAGGTGCTGGCCGAGGACGGCGAGGTCGAGCGCCAGTACAAGCGCTGGTTCCTGCGCAGGCTGCCCTCGGGCACGAGCCTGAACCTGCCGATGAGCGCGCAGCTGGAAACCATCATCCAGACCATGGCGGTGAAGCCGGAATAGGCGTCGAATCGGCCTGCAGCGCCCGTGGGACGGGCGCAGTTCGCTATGGATTCGATAGCAATCAGGGCCTGCCGGGAAGCTTGCAGGCGGGCCCCTGCTTTTCCCGCGGCCTTCAGCGCGTGGGCCAGTGCCAGGCCGGGATCTCGTCCAGGTCCAGGTTGGCGATGCGCGTCTCGCCGAAATCCTTCTCCAGCGCGATGGACTGCAGCGCGCCGGCCTCGGCCGCCGCATCGAGTGCAGCGATGAGGCGGTTGGCGTGCGAGACCACGATCACCTGCGTGTCGCGCGCCGCACGCACGATCAGCCGGCCCAGCGCCGGCAGCAGGTCGGGATGCAGGCTGGTCTCGGGCTCGTTGAGCACCAGCAGCGGCGGCGGCCGCGGCGACAGCAGGGCCGCGGTCCACAGCAGGTAGCGCAACGTGCCGTCGGAGAGCTCGGCCGTCGCCAGCGGCCGCAGCAGGCCGTGCTGGCGCATCTGCAGGGCGAAGCGGCCGTCCCCGCTGCACTGCACCTCGACGCGGGCACCGGGGAAGGCATCGTCCACCGCGGCCTGCAGCGCAGCCTCGTCGCCGATCTCCAGGATGGTCTGCACGGCCGCCGCCAGGTCGGCGCCGTCGGCCGACAGCACCGGCGTGCGCGTGCCGAGCTGCGGCTGGCGCGCGGGGCTGTCCGTGTCGGTGCGGAAATGGTCGTAGAAGCGCCAGCCGCGCATCTGCTCGCGCAGCGCCAGCATCTCGGGCGCGCTGCGCGGGTCGGCGAACTCGGTGAGCATGCTGGCCCAGGCGGGCACGGGGCGGCCGATCGCCTGCCAGCCGCCTCGGTCGCCGCGCGCGCGCAGTGCGGCGCCCTTGCGCTCGACCAGCAGCGCCGCCGGCCGCAGCACCGGGCCGCTCCAGATCGCCTCGTGTTTGATCTCGGGATCGAGCGAGAAGGCCGTGGACGGGATCGGCGGCGGCAGGCCGATGTCGATGGCGTAGCCGAAGCCCTCGTCGTCGGCGCTGCTGAACCCCAGGCGCAGCGCCACCGGTTCGCGGCCGCCCTTCGTGCCTTCGACCGCCACCTCGCCGCGTCGCATGGCCGCCGAGATGCGTTCCGGCCCGGCCCACAGCGTGGAGCCCAGCCCGCCCTCGCGCGCCAGCGAGCGCACCACGCCGCCCTGCGCCACCTCCGCCAGCAGCCGCATCGCGCGGTACACGCTCGACTTGCCGCTCCCGTTCGGCCCGGTGATGACCGTGAGCCGCGCCAGCGGCACCGTCAGCTGGCGCAGCGAGCGGTAGTTGGCGATGGCGAGGGCGCAGAGCATGGGAAGCGTCTTTGAATGCGGGATCGGGAACCGTTGAACGCAAAGGACGCAGCGGTCTCGCAAAGGGCGCAGAAGAAATCCTAGAAAGGTTTTTCTGCGTCTTCCGCGAGACCGCTGCGCCCTCTGCGTTCGGCTGCCCGTATTCGACAGCGCCCGCCAGCCTCACTCGGCCAGTTCGTCCGCCCTCGCCTGTGCCGCCGCGAAGTCCAGGTCACCCGAGTAGATCGCACGCCCGCAGATCACGCCCTCGACGCCTTCGCCCTCGACCGCGCAGAGCTTCTCGATGTCGGCGATGTTCGACAGGCCGCCCGAGGCGATCACGGGAATGGTCAGCGCCTGCGCGAGCTTCACCGTGGCGTCGATGTTGATGCCCGACAGCATGCCGTCGCGGCCGATGTCGGTGTAGATGATGGACTCGACGCCGTAGTCCTCGAACTTCTTGCCCAGGTCGGCCACCTCGTGGCCGGTGAGCTTGCTCCAGCCGTCGGTGGCGACCTTGCCGTCCTTGGCGTCCAGGCCCACGATGATGTGGCCGCCGAAGGCGCTGCAGGCATCCTTGAGGAAGCCGGGGTTCTTCACCGCCGCGGTGCCGATGATGACGTAGCGCAGGCCGTCGTCGATGTAGCGCTCGATGGTGTCCAGGTCGCGGATGCCGCCGCCGAGCTGCACCGGGATGTCCTCGCCCACCTCGCGCAGGATCGCCTTGATGGCGGCGTGGTTCTGCGGCTTGCCGGCGAAGGCGCCGTTCAGGTCGACCAGGTGCAGCCGGCGCGCGCCGGCCTCCACCCACTTGCGCGCCATGGCGGCCGGGTCTTCGCTGAAGACGGTCGACTGGTCCATGTCGCCCTGCTTGAGTCGAACGCAGTGGCCATCCTTGAGGTCGATCGCGGGAATCAGAAGCATGGTGGGACGCGGAAAAACGGACGCTGGAGGAAGGAAGGGAAGGAGAAGGACAACGCCGGCGGGACGGGCGTGCGCAGGCCCGGGGGCAGCCGCGCGGACGGCAGGTTCAGGACGTCAGGGGTTCCAGTGGAGGAAGTTTCGGTACAGCTGCAACCCGTGGTCCGCACTCTTCTCGGGGTGGAACTGGGTCGCAAAAATGTTATCGCGAGCCACCGCGGCGGTAAAGCGCGCCCCGTAATCCGCCTCGCCCACGCTGTGCTCGCTCCGGCGCGGCCGGGCGTAGAAGCTGTGGACGAAATAGAAGTACGCGCCGTCGGGCACGCCCGCCCACATGGGGTGCGGGCGGGCCTGGAAGACCTGGTTCCAACCCATCTGCGGCACTTTGTAGAGGCTGCCATCGGGCTGGCGCTGGCCCTCGAGCTGGAAGCGCACCACCTCGCCGGGGATCAGGTCCAGGCCGGGCGTGGGGCCCTCGTCGCTGTGCGACAGCGTCATCTGCATGCCGACGCACACGCCGAAGAGCGGTTTGCTGGCCGCCGCCTCGAGCACCGACTGCTGCAGGCCGGAATCGCGCAGTTCGCGCATGCAGTCGGGCATGGCGCCCTGCCCCGGCAGCACCACGCGGGTGGCCTTGCGCACCACGTCGGGATCGGAGGTGACGAAAACCTCGACACCGGCCGCATCGGCCGCGTGGCGCACCGCCTGCGAGACGGACCAGAGGTTGCCCATGCCGTAGTCGACGACGGCGACGCTGTTCATAGGAAGTGGTATTTCGCTACTGAATTGATAGCTGCTCGCGCAGGCGGGACGGGCGCTGCAGCCCGGTTTCTTTCAAAACTAGAGGGAACCCTTGGTCGAGGGGATGACGCCGGCCGAGCGCGGGTCGAGCTCCAGCGCGGCACGCACCGCACGTGCGAAGGCCTTGAACACCGTCTCGCACTGGTGGTGCGCGTTCACGCCCTTGAGGTTGTCGATGTGCAGCGTCACGCCCGCATGGTTCACGAAACCCTGGAAGAACTCGTAGGTGAGCTGCGTGTCGAAGGCGCCGACCATGCCGCTGGTGAAGGGAACGTCCATCATCAGGCCGGGCCGGCCCGAGAAGTCGATCACGACGCGCGAAAGCGCTTCGTCCAGCGGCACGTAGGCATGGCCGTAGCGGCGGATGCCCTTCTTGTCGCCCACGGCCTGGGCCACCGCCTGGCCGAGGGTGATGCCCACGTCTTCCACCGTGTGGTGGCCGTCGATGTGCAGGTCGCCCTCGCATTCGATCTCGAGATCGATCAGGCCGTGCCGCGCGATCTGGTCGAGCATGTGGTCGAAGAAGCCGATGCCGGTGGCGAGCTTGGCCCGGCCGGTGCCGTCGAGGTCGACGCGCACGCGGATCTTCGTTTCGGCGGTGTTGCGGGTGACTTCGGCCGTGCGTGGCTGTGCCGGGGTCGTGGGGGTGGTCATAGGGCGCCTTCGAGTGCCGCGAACATGCGCGCGTTCTCGTCGGGGGTGCCGACCGTCAGGCGCAGGCAGTTCGCCAGCAGAGGGTGCATTCTAGAAACGTTCTTCACGAGCACCCCGCGCGCCTTCATGCCCGCGAAGGCCTCGTCGGCGTCGGGGACGCGCACCAGCACCATGTTGGCGTCGCTGGGCCACACGCGAACGCCCGGCAGCTCGGCCAGGCGCGCGACGAGGCCGGTGCGCTCGCGACGGATCGCGTCGGCCTGCTCGGCGAACACGCCGGCGTGCTCGAGTGCGAAGAGCGCGCACTCGCAATTGAGCACGCTGATGTTGTAGGGCGGGCGGACCTTGTCGACTTCGGCCACCAGCGCGGCCGGGCCGATGAGGTAGCCCAGGCGCACACCCGCCAGGCCGAACTTGCTCAGGGTGCGCATCAGCAGCACGTGGCCGTGGCGCGCCGGGTCACGGCGGATGGCGTCGAGCCAGCTGCGGCCGGCGAAGGGCTGGTAGGCCTCGTCGATGACCACCAGCCCGCCCTGGGCGCCCTGGGCGTCGACGAGGCGCTGCATGACGTCGGCGTCCCAGAGGTTCGCCGTCGGGTTGTTCGGGTAGGCCAGGTACAGGATCGCCGGCCGCTCGCGCTCGATGGCGGCGAGCATCGCGGCCGCGTCGAGCTCGAAGTCCTCGGTCAGCGGCACGCCGACGAATTTCAGGCCCTGCAGCTGCGCGCTCATGGCGTACATCACGAAACCCGGCACCGGCGCGACGATGGTGGCGCCCGGCAGGTCGCAGGCCATGGCCAACAGCGAGATCAGCTCGTCGGAGCCGTTGCCCAGCATGAGGCCGAAGCCGTCGGGCACCTGCGCATAGGCGGCCAGCGCCCGCTGCAGGTCGGCCCCGCGTTCGCCCGGGTAGCGGTTGAGCGCCAGCGCCCCCAGCCGCGCGCCCAGCTCCGCCTGCAGATCGGCAGGCAGCGTGTAGGGGTTCTCCATCGCGTCCAGCTTGAGCAGGCCGCGCGCATCCTGCACGGCGTAGGCGTGCATGGACTGCACGTCGGGGCGCAGGCGCGCCAGGGCGCGGCGGGTGAGGTCGGAGGTCGGAGCGGTCATCGGGGGGTGCGTCAGGGGCTGCAGCGGTAGCTGTTCTGCAGCGCGGCGGAAAGAACGAGTTGCACGGGCATGTCGGCCTCGTACTGGTCGGCGTGGCGCGTGAGCTCGCCCTGGTAGAGGGAGCGCGCCATCGAGGGCTCGAGCCGCCGCCCGTTGATGCAGAAGGGCGGCTTCTGCCCGCTGCGCTGCACCGTGTCGGCCGCCTCGCGCAGCCCCTCGACCACGCCCACGAGGTAGTAGCCGGCATAGGCGCGGCCGTCCTTCTCGTTGGCCTCGAGGGTGCGCAGTTCGCGGATGCTCATCGCCTGCGCGGAGCCGGCGGCCAGCAGTGCGCACAGCAGCAGCGGACGCATCGCGGACCGCATGGCGCTCAGCCGGCGCGGCGCAGCCGCATCTCGGCCGCCTGCGCGTGCGCCTGCAGCCCCTCGCCATACGCCAGTTCGGCCGCGATGGGGCCCAGCACCTGGGCGCCCTGCTCGCTCACCTCGATGAGGCTGCTGCGCTTCTGGAAGTCGTACACGCCCAGCGGCGACGAGAAGCGCGCGGTGCCGCTGGTGGGCAGCACGTGGTTGGGGCCGGCGCAGTAGTCGCCCAGCGATTCGCTGGTGAAGGCGCCGAGGAAGATCGCGCCGGCGTGCCTGAGGAGCGGCTCCCACCGGTGGGGATCGCGGCTGCTCACCTCCAGGTGCTCCGGCGCGATGCGGTTGCTGATGGCACAGGCTTCTTCCATGTCGCGCGTGTGGATCAGCGCGCCGCGGCCGTTCAGGCTGGCGGCGATGATCTCCGCGCGCGGCATGGTGGGCAGCAGGCGGTCGATCTCGCGCTGCACGGCGTCGATGTAGGCCGCGTCGGGGCACAGCAGGATGCTCTGCGCCAGCTCGTCGTGCTCGGCCTGGCTGAACAGGTCCATCGCCACCCAGTCGGGCGGCGTCGTGCCGTCGGCCAGCACGAGGATCTCGCTCGGGCCGGCGATCATGTCGATGCCCACGGTGCCGAACACGCGGCGCTTGGCGGCCGCCACGTAGGCATTGCCGGGGCCGGTGATCTTGTCCACCGCCGGCACGGTCGCCGTGCCGTAGGCCAGCGCGGCCACCGCCTGCGCGCCGCCGATGGTGAAGGCGCGGGTGACGCCGGCCACGTGCGCCGCGGCGAGCACCAGCACGTTGCGCTCGCCCTGGGTGGTCGGCGCGGCACCTTCCGCGCCGCCGGTGGCCACGCTGCCCTTGGCAGGCGTGGGCACGACCATGATGATTTCCTGCACGCCGGCCACGTGCGCCGGGATGGCGTTCATCAGCAGGCTCGACGGGTACGCCGCCTTGCCGCCGGGCACGTAGATGCCCACGCGGTCCAGCGGCGTGACCTTCTGGCCCAGCAGCGTGCCGTCGGCGTCGCGGTAGCTCCAGCTTTCGCCGGAGGCCTTCTTCTGCGCCTCGTGGTAGCTGCGCACCCGGTCGGCGGCGGCACGCAGCGCGTCGCGCTGGGCGGCGGGCAGCGAATCGAAGGCCTGCTGGAAATCCGCCTGCGTCAGCTCCAGTTGCGCCATCGATTCGGCGGCCAGCCCGTCGAAGCGGCGCGTGTACTCGAGCACGGCCGCATCGCCGCGCTTGCGCACGTCGGCCAGGATGTCCGCCACCCGCTGCTCGATCGCCGCATCGGTGTCGGCCGACCAGTGCAGCCGCGCCTTGAATTCGGCATCGAAAGTGGCCGAAACCGTTGACAGGCGGGCAGGAGAAGCTATCAATTTCATAGCGTCAGCGTGGCGGGATGGCCGACGCGAAGGCGTCGATGATGTGGCGGATCGGCTCGCGCTTGAGCTTGAGCGCCGCCTGGTTCACGACCAGGCGGGCGCTGATGTCCATGATGCGCTCCACCTCGACCAACTGGTTGGCCTTGAGCGTGTTGCCGGTGGAGACGAGGTCGACGATGGCATCGGCCAGGCCGGTGAGCGGCGCCAGCTCCATGCTGCCGTAGAGCTTGATCAGATCGACGTGCACGCCCTTGCGGGCGAAGAAGTCGCGCGCGAGGCCCACGTACTTGGTGGCAACCTTCAGGCGCGAGCCCTGCCGCACGGCACTGGCGTAGTCGTAGTCGGCCCGCACGGCCACACTGAGGCGGCAGGCGGCGATGCGCAGGTCCAGCGGCTGGTACAGGCCCTGGTTGCCGTGTTCCAGCAGCACGTCGAGGCCGGTGACGCCCAGGTCGGCGCCGCCGTACTGCACGTAGGTCGGTACGTCGGAGGCGCGCACCAGCACCACGCGCACGTCGGGCCGGGTGGTGGGCAGGATGAGCTTGCGCGACTTCTCGGGGTCTTCGGTGACCTCGATGCCGGCCGCGGCCAGCAGGGGCAGCGTCTCCTCGAAGATGCGGCCCTTCGACAGCGCAAGCGTGATCATGCGGCGGCTCCCGAGACGCGCTCGATGTCGGCGCCGATGCCGCGCAGCTTGGCCTCCATGCGGTCGTAGCCCCGGTCGAGGTGGTAGATGCGGTCGACCAGCGTCTCGCCCTCGGCCACCAGGCCGGCGATGACCAGGCTGGCCGAAGCCCGCAGGTCGGTCGCCATCACCGTGGCGCCCGAGAGCTGCGGCACGCCCTCGATCACCGCGACCTTGCCGTCGGTCTGGATGCGCGCGCCCAGGCGCAGCATCTCGTCGACGTGCATGAAGCGGTTCTCGAAGATGGTCTCGGTGACGGTGGAGGTGCCTTCGGCGATCACGTTGAGCGCCATGAACTGCGCCTGCATGTCGGTGGGAAAGCCCGGGTATTCGGTGGTGCGGAAGCTCTGCGCCCTGAGCCGGCCGCTGGCCCGCACGCGGATGCCGCCGTCGACCGCCTCGATGGACGCACCGGCTTCGCGCAGCTTCTCGATCACCGCATCGAGGTGGTCGGCGCGGGCGTGGCGCAGCAGCACCTCGCCGCCGGCCGCGGCCACGGCGCACAGGAAGGTGCCCGCCTCGATGCGGTCGGCCACCACGGTGTGCGTGCCGCCGTGCAGGCGCTCGACGCCCTGGATGCGGATGCGGCTGGTGCCGTGGCCCTCGATCTTCGCGCCCATGGCGATGAGCATCTCGGCCAGGTCGGGGATCTCGGGCTCCTGGGCGGCGTTCTCCAGCACTGTCTCGCCCTCGGCCAGCGCGGCGGCCATGAGGAAGTTCTCGGTGCCGGTGACGGTGACCATGTCGGTGGTGATGCGCGCGCCGCGCAGGCGGGTGAGGCCCGGCTGCAGCTTCGCGACCATGTAGCCGTGCTCGACGCTGATGTCGGCACCCATGGCCGTCAGGCCCTTGATGTGCTGGTCGACCGGGCGGGAACCGATGGCGCAGCCGCCGGGCAGCGACACCCTGGCATGTCCGAAGCGCGCCAGCAGCGGGCCCAGCGCGAGCACCGAGGCACGCATGGTCTTGACCAGTTCGTAGGGCGCCTCGGGCTTCGTCAGGTCGCCGGCGTCCAGGCTCACGGTGCCGTTGCCGTCGCGCTCGGCCGTCACGCCCATGTTGCGCACCAGCTGCAGCATGGTCGCCACGTCCTGCAGGCGCGGCACGTTGTGCAGCGTGACGGGTTCGGCCGTGAGCAGGGCCGCGCACAGCTCGGGCAGCGCGGCGTTCTTGGCGCCGGAGATCGGCACTTCGCCACGGAGCATGCGCCCGCCGCGAATCAGGAGTTTGTCCATCGGGAAGTCCAGCGAGATCAGGGAGCCGGCGCCGTGCGCCGGCCGGAAAGGTCAGTGCCCCTGCGCGGCCCACTCGGCCGGCGTGAAGGTCTTCATCGACAGCGCATGCACTTCGTCGGTATGCATTTTCGCACCGAGGGTTGCGTAGACCCGCTGGTGCCGCTGGATGGCACGCTTGCCCTCGAACTCGGGCGAGACGATGGTGGCGTACCAGTGGCGCCCGTCGCCCTCGAGCGCGATGTGCTCGCAGGCCAGGCCCGACTGGATGATGGATTGGAGTTCTTCAGCGGTCATAGATCGAGCGAAAGCGAGATCGGTCCACGGCCGCCGCCGGGCCGCCCCAAGGCGGGCCGTGTCTCCCCCTCGGGGGGTGGCGTGACACGAGCGAAGCGAGTGCAAAGCTGGGGGGCCATCATGATCTGAGTTTGTAGCCAATGCGCAGCAGGTGGATGGCCACGGCGCTCACCACCAGCCAGGCGCTGCCCACGATGCCCAGGCTCAGCCAGGGCGACACGTCGGACACGCCGAAGAAGCCGTAGCGGAAGCCGTCGATCATGTAGAAGAACGGGTTGACGTGGCTCACGCCCTGCCAGAAGGCCGGCAGCGAATGGATCGAATAGAACACGCCCGACAGGAAGGTCATGGGCATGATCAGGAAGTTCTGGAACACGGCCATCTGGTCGAACTTCTCTGCCCAGAGGCCCGCGATGAGCCCCAGCGTGCCCAGAAGCGCCGCGCCCAGCAGCGCGAACACCAAGATCCACAGCGGCTGCGCGAAGGGCGGCACCGCGAAGAAGAGCGTGACCACCAGCACGCCCAGCCCCACGACCAGCCCGCGGATCACGGAGGAGCCCACGTAGGCCAGGAACCATCCCCAGTGCGACAGCGGCGTGAGCAGCACGAAGACTAGGTTGCCCATGATCTTGCTCTGGATGATCGACGAGGAGCTGTTGGCGAAAGCGTTCTGCAGCACGCTCATCATCACCAAGCCGGGAATGAGAAATGCGGTGTAGCTCACCGTGCCGTAGACCTTCACGTGGTCTTCCAGCACATGGCCGAAGACCATGAGGTACAGCACCGCCGTGAGCACGGGCGCGCCCACGGTCTGCAGGCCGACCTTCCAGAAGCGCAGCACTTCCTTGTAGAGAAGCGCCCGCCAGCCGAGTGCGGTGACCATCATGGCCGGGCCTCCCGGCTCATCGCGCCACCTCCAGCGGCGTCTGCTCGCCGGCCATCAGGTCGATGAAGACGTCTTCCAGGTCGGCCTTGCGCATCTCCACGTCCTCGACCGCCACACCTGCCTCGCGCAGCGCGGCCAGCACCTGCTCCACCTCGCGCGCGTCGTGCGCCGGCAGCTGGACGATGCGGCCGGTGATGCGCGCGTGCTGGGCCAGCGCCCAGGGCAGGTTGGCGTCGGTCTTGAAGCGCAGCACGTTGCTGGCCGAGGACCTCAGCAGGGCGCTGGTGCTGTCCAGGGCGATCACCCGCCCCTTCTTGAGCATGGCGATGCGGTTGCACAGGGCTTCGGCTTCTTCCAGGTAGTGGGTGGTCAGCAGGACGGTGCTGCCCTGCTTGTTCAGGCGGGCGACGAACTGCCACAGGGTCTGGCGCAGTTCGACGTCGACGCCGGCCGTCGGCTCGTCGAGCACGATCACCGGCGGCTTGTGCACCAGCGCCTGCGCGACCAGCACGCGCCGCTTCATGCCGCCCGAGAGCTGGCGCATGTTGGCCGTGGCCTTGTCGGCCAGACCCAGGCTGCTCAGGAGCTCGTCGATCCAGTCGTCGTTCCTGGCGATGCCGAAATAGCCCGACTGGATGCGCAGTGTCTCGCGCACATTGAAGAAGGGGTCGAAGACCAGTTCCTGCGGCACGATGCCAAGCTGGCGGCGCGCTTCGGCGTAGTGCGTCTGCACGTCGAAGCCCCGCACGCTCACACTGCCGGCCGTCGGGCGCGACAGGCCGGCGAGGATGCTGATGAGGGAGGTCTTGCCCGCGCCGTTGGGCCCCAGCAGGCCGAAGAACTCGCCCTCCTGGATCTCGAAGCTGACGTCGTCCAGCGCACGGAGCCCGGATTGCCCCTGGGCCCGTTGCTGGCGTGAGGCGGGGTAGGTCTTGCAGACCGACTGGAACGAGATCGCGGGCATGGGAGGCGGGATTTTAGGCGCCCCGCCTGCGCCCCGCTGGTGCGTGGCTTTGCGGCACCCGCTCAGGGCGCCGCGGGCAGCAGGCCGGCGATGCCGTAGAGCGTGGCCAGCTCGCGCAGACGCTGCGGCAGCCCCTTGACGGCGAAGCCGCGGCCCAGGGCGCTCGCCTCGCGCCTGCATTCGAGCAGCACCGCCAGGGCGGAGGAATCGAACTGCGCCAGCGCGCTGGCATCGATCACGGCCGCGGAGCCCTGCTGGCCCGCCAGCCCCTGCTGCAGCATGCGCATGCAGTCGGGAGCTTCGTCATGGGTGAGCCGCGTGGGCAGCACCAGCATGTGGGCGTCGGATCCGGCCATGGGGCTTCGCTGGCCAGCTCAGCCCTTGGCGTTGGCCTTGTTGCGCGCCGCCAAGGCGGCGATCAGGCCGTCGATGCCCTTGCTGTTGATTTCCTGCGCGAACTGGGTGCGGTAGGTGTCGACCAACCAGACGCCCATGACATTCAGGTTGTAGACCTTCCAGCCATAGCCCTGGCCGGGCGTCTTCTCCAGGCGGTAGTCCAGCTGAACGGGCTCGCCACGCCCGCGGATCTCGGAGCGCACGAGCACTTCTTGGTCGTCTGCCGAGCCGCGGAACGGCTTGATGGTCACCGTCTGGTCGCTCACCTGGTCAAGCGCGCCCGCGTAGGTGCGCACCAGCAGTGCCTTGAACTCGTCCTGCAGGCGCTTCTGCTGCTCGGGCGTGGCTTGGCGCCAGGCCGGGCCGACGGCCGAGGCGGTCATGCGCTGGAAGTTCACGTTGGGCATGATCTTCGTGTCGACCAGGCCCATGATCTTGTTGACGTCCCCGGCCTTGATCGAACTGTCGGCCTTGATGGTGTCGAGCACCTCGGTCGACAGGCGCTTGACCAGAACATCGGGCGCCTCGTCGGCGGCGAAGGCCGGCTTCATGGCGCCGGCTGCAGCCCCGAGCACAAGGGCGCCGGCCAATGCCCAACGACCAAGCGTGCGACGTTGCAGGAGGGTGTTCATGGGGTCAATCCTTCTTTGAAACGGTCGCGGGACCGGAACGCGTTGGAGAACGGGGCTGCCGGCGGGTTCCCCCGCCACGCGGCAGGGTGCAACCATCTGCAAGCGGCCGAATGCGAAAAATTACTTGCTCTCGTCCGGCTCACTGCCGTCGTGGATCTCGCTGCGGCGCTTCTGCAGGAAGGCATCGCGCGTGAAGCTGTACGGATCGAGCGCGGCATCCTGGATCAGCGTGCTGGCCCTGAGCAGGTTGGCGCGCGTGTCGACGACGCGCAGGACTGTCAGAGAATTGCGCGCCGGGATGTCGTTGACGTGAGAGAGAGCGTCGCCATAGTAGTCGACCGGCAGCGCCGCCGTGTCGCGCACGGTGGAGGGGCCGAGGATCGGCAGCACGAGGTATGGGCCCGACGGCACGCCCCAGCGCCCCAGGGTCTGGCCGAAATCCTCGGAGTGGCGCTCGATGCCTGCCTCGGACGCGATGTCGAGCAGACCGCCCAGGCCGAAGAAGGTGTTGACGTTCAGGCGCATGAAGGTCTCGGCGCTGTTCTGCAGCTTGAGCTGCATCACGTTGTTCGCCAGGTTCCAGACATCGCCGAGGTTGCCGAAGAAGTTGTTCACGCCCTGTCGCACGAGCGAGGGCACCGCGTCGCGGTAGGCGGTCGCGACCGGGCGCAGCACGGCGCGGTCCACGCCGTCGTTGAATCGGTACACACCACGGTTGAAGCGCTCGAAGGGATCCCTGCCGAGCGGGTCCGCGTCCTGGGCGGCTGCCAGGCCGCATGCGAGAGAAAAAGCGGCCACGACGCCCGCCCGTAGGGCGGTGGTAGCTATCTTTTTCATAGCATTCATGGCATCTGATCGTCGATTCATTTCTTGTTCGCCGTCCCTTGTTGCGGCGTCCCACTGTCGGCCGCCTTGCTGTAGAGGAACTGACTGATCAGGTTCTCGAGCACCACGGCCGACTGCGTAGCGGTGATGGTGTCACCGGGTTGCAGGTTCTTCTCGTCGGCGCCCGCTTCGATGCCGATGTATTGCTCTCCCAGCAAACCGCTGGTGAGGATCTTGAGCGAGCTGTCCTTGGGGAAACTGTAACGGCTTTGCAACGAGAGCGTGACATCGGCCTGGAAAGTCTTGTCGTTGAACGTGATGGACTGGACACGTCCCACCACCACCCCGGCACTCTTGACCGCAGTCTGCGGCTTCAACCCCCCGATGTTGTCGAAGCGCGCCGTCACGTCATAGGTGCGCTGGAAATTCAGGCTCAGCAGGTTGGCCGATTGCAGGGCCAGGAACAGCAGCGCAGCCGCGCCGATGAGCACGAACAGGCCGACCCAGATGTCGTTGTTGGAACGTTGCATGTTTAAGCTTCCTGTCGAGCCGCCTGCAGGGAGGCTTGCGCGCCCACGAGGGGCGGCGAATACACGAAGTGATGAGCGTGAGGGCACATGAGCTGCTCCCTAGATGCTGAACATCATGGCGGTCAGCAGGAAATCGAGCCCCAGGACGGCCAGCGAGGCGACGACGACGGTGCGGGTGGTGGCGCGCGACACGCCCTCGGGCGTGGGCATCGCCTCGTAGCCCTGCAGCAATGCGACGAAAGTCACGGTGAAGCCGAAGACGATGCTCTTGATGACCCCGTTGCCGACGTCGCGCCAGACGTCGACGCCGCCCTGCATCTGGCTCCAGAAGGCGCCGGCGTCGATGCCGAGCATGAGCACGCCCACCACGTAGCCGCCGATCACGCCGACGGCGCTGAATACCGCCGCCAGCAGCGGCAGCGTGATGACGCCGGCCCAGAAGCGCGGCGCCAGCACGCGCCGCACGGGATCGACCGCCATCATCTCCATCGCGCTGAGCTGCTCGCCGGCCTTCATGAGGCCGATCTCGGCCGTGAGCGAGGTGCCGGCGCGGCCTGCGAACAGCAGCGCCGCCACCACGGGCCCAAGTTCGCGCACCAGCGACAGCGCGACCAGCAGGCCCAGCGCCTCGGAGGAGCCGTAGCGCTGCAGCGTGTAATAGCCCTGCAGCCCGAGCACGAAGCCGACGAACAGGCCGGAGACGGCGATGATCGCGAGCGAATAGTTGCCCAGGAAATGGATCTGGTCGCGCACCAGCCCGAAGCGTCGCAGGCAGGCCCCGAGCTGCCCCAGCAGGCGCACGAACAGGCGCGCGCCCAGACCCAGGTCGGCCAGCTTGCGGCGCACGGCAAAACCGACGTCGGCGGGGCGGTACCAGCTCATGGCAGCCACCGCGCAGCAACGGGCGCGCACGTCATCGGCGCCCGAGGAAACCGGGCTTGCACGCGGCGGCCTGGCACGGAATTCATCGGCGGCCTCCGCCGTTGGCAGCAAAGTCGGCTTCCACGCTGCTGCCTGGATAGTGGAAATGCACCGGCCCGTCGGCCAGCGCATTGACGAACTGGTGCACCAGCGGATCGGTGCTGCGCCGCACGTCCTCGGGCGTGCCCTGCGCCGCCACACCGCCGTTGGCCAGCACGATCACGTGGTGGGCGATGCGGAAGGTTTCTTCCAGATCGTGTGAGACGATGAGGCTGGTCAGCCCCAGGGTGTCGTTGAGCTGGCGGATGAGGCGCGCCGCAGTGCCCAGGGAGATCGGGTCCAGCCCGGCAAAGGGCTCGTCGTACATGACGAGTTCGGGGTCGAGCGCGATGGCTCGCGCCAGCGCCACGCGCCGTGCCATGCCGCCGGAGATCTCGCTGGGCATGAGGTCGCGCGCATTGCGCAGGCCCACGGCCTCCAGCTTCATCAGCACGATGTCGCGCAGCAGCGGCTCCGGCAGCCGCGTGTGCTCGCGCAGCGGGAAGACCACGTTTTCGAACACGCTCATGTCGGTGAACAGCGCGCCGAACTGGAACAGCATGCCCATGCGGCGCCGCACGGCGTAGAGCGCATCACTCGAGAGCCGCCCCACGTCCTGTCCGTCGAAGAGCACCTCGCCGCGCTGCGCACGCGCCTGACCGCCGATGAGGCGAAGCACCGTCGTCTTGCCGCCGCCCGAAGCACCCATCAGCGCCGTCACCTTGCCGCGAGGCACGCTGAACGACACGCCATCCAGGATGGCGCGTTCGCCGTAGCCAAAGCGGACGTCGCGGAATTCGATCAGGGGCGAAGACAAGGGCGGTGATCCATCCAATGAAAAAGCCGGGGCACCCCTTCAGGCGGTCCCGGCTTGGCGGTGCGCGGATGATAAGGGATGCCTGCCCAGGCAGACATTGCCCTCTCCATTCATCGGGGCAGGTCGCTGAACCCCATCAGGAATTCGTCCACCGAGCGCGCCGCCTGGCGCCCCTCGCGGATCGCCCACACGACGAGAGACTGGCCGCGGCGCATGTCGCCGGCCGCGAAGACCTTGGGCACGTTGGTGGCATAGCCGCCGACGAAGTCCATGCTCGCCTTGGCGTTGCCGCGAGGGTCCTTCTCGATGCCGAAGGCGTCGAGCACCGAGGCCACCGGGCTCACGAAGCCCATGGCCAGCAGCACGAGGTCGGCCTTGAGCACCTGCTCGGTGCCGGGCACCTCGACCATCTTGCCGTCCTTCCACTCGACGCGAACGGTCTTCAGACCCGTGACCTTGCCCTTCTCGCCGACGAACTCCTTGGTCGAGATGGCGAACTCGCGCTCGCAGCCTTCCTCGTGGCTGGAGCTGGTGCGCAGCTTGTAGGGCCAGTACGGCCAGGTCAGCGGCCGGTTCTCCTCTTCGGGCGGCTGGGGCATCAGCTCGAACTGGGTGACGCTCACGGCGCCATGGCGGTTGCTGGTGCCCACGCAGTCGGAGCCGGTGTCGCCGCCGCCGATCACGATGACGCGCTTGCCGTCGGCGCGCAGCTGGCCCTTCACCTTGTCGCCGGCGTTCACGCGGTTCTGCTGCGGCAGGAACTCCATCGCGAAGTGGATGCCGTCCAGGTCGCGGCCGGGCACGGGCAAGTCGCGCGACTGCTCGGCGCCGCCGGTCAGCAGCACGGCATCGAATTCCTTCTGCAGCTGCTCGGGCGTGACGGTCTCCTTGGCCAGATTGGTGACCTTGGAGCCCTTGCCCAGCGTGTCCTTGGCGGCACCGACCACGACACCGGTGCGGAAGACCACGCCCTCGGCCTTCATCTGCTCGACGCGGCGGTCGATGTGCGACTTCTCCATCTTGAAGTCGGGGATGCCGTAGCGCAGCAGGCCGCCGATGCGGTCGTTCTTCTCGAACAGCGTGACGTCATGGCCGGCGCGCGCCAGTTGCTGGGCCGCCGCCATGCCGGCCGGGCCGGAGCCGACCACCGCGACCTTCTTGCCGGTCTTGTGCTTCGCGGGCCGCGGCTTCACCCAGCCCTCGGTCCAGGCCCGGTCGATGATGGCATGCTCGATCGACTTGATGCCCACCGGGTCGTCGTTCACGTTCAGCACGCAGGCCGCCTCGCAGGGCGCGGGGCAGATGCGGCCGGTGAACTCCGGGAAGTTGTTGGTGCTGTGCAGCACCTCGATCGCGTTGGCCCAGTCGTTGCGGTAGACCAGGTCGTTGAAGTCCGGAATGATGTTGTTGACCGGGCATCCGCTGTTGCAGAACGGCGTGCCGCAATCCATGCAGCGCGCACCCTGCACCTTGGCCTGCTTCTCGTCGAGGCCGACGACGAATTCCTTGTAGTGCTTCAGGCGCTCGTCGACAGGCTTGTAGCCCTCCTCGAGACGCTCGTACTCCATGAAGCCGGTGATCTTTCCCATCGTGTGATCCTGTTCTTGGTCGGTCGTGCTGCGTTCAGACGGCGGCGGTGGACTTCACGGCATGCGGTTCGAGGCCCGCGTGCGCGTTGTTGCCGCTGCTGGTGAGTTCGACCTTGCGGTCGTGGATCTCGGCCAGGGCACGCTTGTATTCGTTCGGGAACACCTTCACGAATTTCGTGCGCGCGACGGCCCAGTTGTCCAGCAGGTCGCGTGCACGCTTGCTGCCGGTCCAGCGGTGGTGTTCCTCAAGCAGCTTCTTGAGCTGCGCCTCGTCGGTCTCGCCGCCATGCCACACCTTGCGGTGCACGCTGGCCGTCTGCTCGGCGCTGGTGAGCACCTTGTCCAGCGACACCATCGCCAGGTTGCATCGGGTGGCGAACTGGCCGTCCTCGTCATAGACGAAGGCCACGCCGCCGCTCATGCCGGCCGCGAAGTTGCGGCCGGTCTTGCCCAGCACGACGACGGTGCCGCCGGTCATGTACTCGCAGCCATGGTCGCCGGTGCCCTCGACCACCGCGGTGGCGCCCGACAGGCGCACCGCGAAGCGTTCGCCCGCCACGCCGGCCAGGAAGGCCTCGCCGGTGGTGGCGCCGTACAGCGCGGTGTTGCCGACGATGATGTTGCGCACGGCTTCGCCGCGGAAGTCCAGGCTCGGGCGCACCACCACGCGGCCGCCCGACAGGCCCTTGCCGGTGTAGTCGTTGGCCTCGCCGATCAGGTACAGCGTGATGCCGCGCGCCAGGAAGGCACCGAAGGACTGGCCGCCCGTGCCCTCGAGCTGGATGCGGATGGAGTCGTCCGGCAGGCCCTCGGGATGCACCTTGGTCAGCGCGCCGGAAAGCATCGCGCCCACCGTGCGGTTCACGTTGCGCACGGTCTCGATGAACTGCACCTTCTCGCCCTTCTCGATCGCCGGACGCGACTTCTCGATGAGCTTGTTGTCCAGCGCCTTCTGGAGGCCATGGTCCTGGCTCTCCACATGGAAGCGCGGCACGTCGGCCGGCACCTGGGGCTGGGCGAACAGGCGCGTGAAGTCCAGGCCGCGGGCCTTCCAGTGCTCGATGCCCTTGCGGGTGTCGAGCAGGTCGGCGCGGCCGATCAGGTCGTCGAACTTGCGCACGCCCAGCTGGGCCATGAGCTGGCGCACCTCTTCGGCGATGAAGAAGAAGTAGTTGACGACGTGCTCGGGCTTGCCGGCGAACTTCTTGCGCAGCTTGGGGTCCTGCGTGGCCACGCCCACCGGGCAGGTGTTGAGGTGGCACTTGCGCATCATGATGCAGCCCTCGACCACCAGCGGCGCGGTGGCGAAGCCGAACTCGTCGGCGCCCAGCAGCGCGCCGATGACGACGTCGCGGCCGGTCTTCATCTGGCCGTCGGCCTGCACGCGGATGCGGCTGCGCAGGCGGTTGAGCACCAGGGTCTGCTGCGTCTCGGCCAGGCCGATCTCCCACGGGCTGCCCGCGTGCTTGATGGATGACCAGGGCGAGGCGCCCGTGCCGCCGTCGTGGCCGGCGATCACCACGTGGTCGGCCTTGCACTTGGCGACGCCTGCGGCAATGGTCCCGACGCCCACCTCGCTCACCAGCTTGACGCTGATCGAGGCGTGCGTGGCGACGTTCTTCAGGTCGTGGATCAGCTGCGCCAGATCCTCGATCGAATAGATGTCGTGATGCGGCGGCGGGCTGATCAGGCCCACGCCGGGCACCGAGTAGCGCTGCTTGCCGATGTAGTCGGTGACCTTGCCACCGGGCAACTGGCCGCCCTCGCCGGGCTTGGCGCCCTGCGCCATCTTGATCTGCACCTGGTCGGCCGAGGCGAGGTATTCGGCCGTGACGCCGAAGCGGCCCGAGGCCACCTGCTTGATGCGCGAGCGCAGCGAATCGCCCTCCTTCAAAGGCAGGTCGACCTCGACGTTCTCGGCACCGATCTCGCTCTTGAGCGTCGCGCCCTGCTTGATCGGGATGCCCTTGAGCTCGTTGCGGTAGCGGGCCGGGTCTTCGCCGCCCTCGCCGGTGTTGCTCTTGCCGCCGATGCGGTTCATGGCAATGGCGAGCGTCGAGTGCGCCTCGGTGCTGATGGAACCCAGCGACATCGCGCCAGTGGCGAAGCGCTTGACGATCTCCGACGCCGGCTCGACCTCGTCGACCGGAATGGCCTTGCTGGGGTCGAACTTGAACTCGAACAGGCCGCGCAGCGTGAGGTGGCGGCGGCTCTGGTCGTTGATGATCTGCGCGTATTCCTTGTAGGTGCTGAAGTTGTTCGCACGCGTGGAGTGCTGCAGCTTGGCGATCGCGTCGGGTGTCCACATGTGGTCCTCGCCGCGGGTGCGCCAGGCGTATTCGCCGCCGGCATCGAGCATGGAGGCCAGCACCGGGTCTTCGCCGAACGCCGCCTTGTGCATGCGGATGGCTTCCTGCGCGATCTCGAACACGCCGATGCCCTCGACGCGGCTGGCCGTGCCGGTGAAGTACTTGGCCACCGTCTCGCTGTTCAGGCCGATGGCCTCGAAGAGCTGCGCGCCGCAGTAGCTCATGTACGTCGACACGCCCATCTTGGACATGATCTTCGACAGGCCCTTGCCGATCGCCTTGACGTAGTTGTAGATCGCCTTCTCGGCCGACAGGTCGCCCGGCAGGTCGGCATGCATGGCCGCCAGCGTTTCCATGGCGAGGTAGGGGTGCACGGCCTCGGCGCCGTAGCCGGCCAGCACGCCGAAGTGATGCACTTCGCGCGCCGAGCCGGTTTCGACGACCAGGCCGGCCGTGGTGCGCAGGCCCTCGCGCACCAGGTGCTGGTGCACGGCCGACAGCGCCAGCAACGCCGGGATGGCCAGTTGCGTGGCGCTCACGGCGCGGTCGCTCACGATCAGGATGTTGTGGCCGCCCTTGATGGCGTCCACCGCCTCGGCGCACAGCGACGCGAGCTTGGCCTCGACGCCCTCCTCGCCCCACGACAGCGGGTAGGTGATGTCGAGCGTGTGGCTCTTGAACTTGCCCTGCGTGAAGGTGCCGATGTCGCGCAGCTTCGCCATGTCGTTGAAGTCGAGGATCGGCTGACTCACCTCGAGGCGCATGGGCGGGTTGACCTGGTTGATGTCCAGCAGGTTCGGCTTCGGGCCCACGAAGGACACCAGCGACATGACGATGGCCTCGCGGATCGGGTCGATCGGCGG
The DNA here is from genome assembly GCA_005503065.1 of Comamonadaceae bacterium ALPHA2B. Lineage (GTDB taxonomy): Bacteria > Pseudomonadota > Gammaproteobacteria > Burkholderiales > Burkholderiaceae_C > Xenophilus. Next base: position 143,136 of record SCOE01000004.1, on the reverse strand, counting down.
GTTGGTCACCTGGGCGAACAGCTGCTTGAAGTAGTTGTACAGCGGCTTGTTCTTGTTGGAGAGCACGGCCAGCGGGCTGTCGTTGCCCATGGAGCCGATGCCTTCCTCACCCGCCTGGGCCATCGGGCTCATCAGGAACTTGATGTCTTCCTGCGTGTAGCCGAAGGCCTGCTGGCGGTCCAGCAGCGACACGGCGCTGGCCGGCGCCTCGCCCGCGCCCTCGACGTCGTCGAGTTTGATGCGCAGGTTCTCGATCCACTGCTTGTAGGGCTTGCTGTTGGCCAGCGTCGCCTTGACCTCCTCGTCATCGATCATGCGGCCCTGCTCGAGGTCGATCAGGAACATCTTGCCGGGCTGCAGGCGCCACTTGCGCACGATCTTGGCCTCGGGGATGGGCAGCACGCCGGCTTCCGAACCCATGATGACAAAGTCGTCGTCGGTCACGCAGTAGCGCGAGGGGCGCAGGCCGTTGCGGTCCAGCGTGGCGCCAATCTGGCGGCCGTCGGTGAAGACGATCGAGGCCGGGCCGTCCCAGGGCTCAAGCATGGCGGCGTGGTACTCGTAGAAGGCGCGGCGTCGCGGGTCCATCGTCGCGTGCTGTTCCCACGGCTCGGGGATCATCATCATCACGGCCTGGCTGATCGGGTAGCCGGCCATGGTCAGCAGTTCGAGGCAGTTGTCGAAGGTCGCGGTGTCAGACTGGCCGGCGAAGCTGATCGGGTACAGCTTGGCGAGGTCCGGGCCCAGCACGGGCGAGCTCATCACGCCCTCGCGCGCCTTCATCCAGTTGTAGTTGCCCTTGACCGTATTGATCTCGCCGTTGTGGGCGACATAGCGGTACGGGTGGGCCAGCGGCCACTCGGGGAAGGTGTTGGTCGAGAAGCGCTGGTGCACCAGGCCCAGGGCGGAGACGCAGCGCTTGTCCTGCAGATCCAGGTAGTAGGTGCCCACCTGGTCGGCCAGCAGCAGGCCCTTGTAGACCACGGTGCGGCTGGACATGCTGGGGACGTAGTACTCCTTGCTGTGCTTGAGCTTCAGGCGCTGGATGCTGGCGCTGGCCGTCTTTCGGATGACGTAGAGCTTGCGCTCCAGTGCGTCCTGCACGATCACGTCGGGGCCGCGGCCGATGAAGACCTGGCGCAGGATCGGCTCCTTCTCGCGCACGGTGGGCGACATCGGCATCTCGCGGTTGACCGGCACATCGCGCCAGCCCAGCAGCACCTGGCCCTCGGCCTTGATGGCGCGTTCCATCTCCTGTTCGCAGGCCAGGCGCGAGGCATGCTCCTTGGGCAGGAAGATCATGCCGACGCCGTATTCGCCAGGGGGAGGCAGGGCGATGCCCTGCTTGGCCATTTCCTCGCGGTAGAGATGGTCGGGCACCTGGATCAGGATGCCGGCTCCGTCGCCCATGAGCTTGTCCGCGCCGACGGCGCCGCGGTGATCGAGGTTCTCGAGGATCTTGAGCGCCTGGGTGACGATGGCGTGGCTCTTCTCGCCCTTGATGTGGGCCACGAAGCCGACACCACAGGCATCGTGCTCGTCGGCGGCGGAATACAGGCCGTGTTGTTGGAGGTGCTCGATCTCGGCAGCCGTCGTCATGGGTGCGCTCCTAGGGTTTTCGCGGGGGAAGCAGAGGATAGTCCGTTGCACAAACAATGCCAAACGCTTTAATAGGGGTCAGATTCCCATTAATTTCCGACAAATTTGATCGAAGTGAAAATGGGGACACATCAAATTTAATAGCGTCTTCCGCAAACTGGACGGGCGCTGGAGCCCGATTTGGCCCTCAATCTGCCGAGGCAGCAGGGCGTCGCCCTGGCTTGGACGGGCTCAGTCGCCTCGCCGTATCGCTTTGCATCTTCGCGACAAAGTCGGCGTCGCCGGCCACCCAGCCCTTGAACACGGCGTCGGTGAGCAAGGCCTGGTCGGCGGGGCTGACGCCGGCGCGCACCAACTCGGCATAGGCCGCTTCGCGGTCGAAGGGCGTATTGCCCAGCGCCCAGTACAGCGCGTGCGGCGTGACCAGCCGATCGTGCCGCCGGCCCACGTAGTGCGCATGGCTCGACCAGGGGTGCTGCAGCGGCTCGGCCACGAGGCCTGCGCGCACGGGGTTGAGATCGATGTAGGCCATGCAGGGGAGCACGTAGCGCTCGGCCTGTATCAACGTGGAGCGGTAGCGCCCCTCCCACAGCGTGCCGCTGCGGCCATGCCGGTCGTTGAAGTGGCGAACGTAGGCGCGGCCTACCGCCTGCATCCACTGCGGCAGCGCGTCGGCCGTCGACGGCGTGGCCAGCAGATGGAAGTGGTTGTCCATCAGCACATAGGCGTGCAGGGCGATGCCGAAGCGCGCCGCGCCCTCACCCACCAGCGCCAGGAAGCGTTCGCGGTCGGCCGCGTCCACGAAGATGGGCTGTCGGTTGTTGCCGCGCTGCACCACATGGTGCGGTTGCCGGGCGATGGACAGGCGGGCGAGTCGGGCCACGGGCGCGAGGTCTTCAGGCCAGCTTGAAGCGCGTGGCCTCCAGGCTCTCGAGCCCGAACTCCGCCAGCAGCGCGCGCAGGCGCTGCGCCGCGCTCGCCTTGCGCTGGCCGGTGTGGCGCGCCAGGATCAGCTCGTTCTTCATGCTGTGCTCCCAGCCCACCAGCTCCGTCACGGTGACCTGGTAGCCGCTGGCTTCCAGGTACAGGCAGCGCAGCACGTTGGTGAGCTGGCTGCCGATCTCTCGCGTGTGCAGCGGATGACGCCACAGCTCGGCCAGCGGCGTGCGCGACAGGGCCAGCGCCTTGGTCTGGCGCAGGCAGGCCGCCACCTCGGCCTGGCAGCACGGCACCAGCACCATGGCGCGCGCCTGCTTGGCCAGGCCGAAGGCGATGGCGTCGTCGGTGGCCGTGTCGCAGGCGTGCAGCGCGGTGACGACGTCGATGCGGGCCGGCAGCTCGCTCGACTGCGCGGATTCGGCCACGGAAAGCGGCAGGAAGCGCATGCGCCCGAAGCCCAGCCGCGCCGCCAGCGCACGCGAGCGCTCGACCAGCTCGGTGCGCGTCTCGATGCCGTAGATGACGCCGTCGCCGCGCGACTTGAAGAACAGGTCGTAGAGGATGAAGCCCAGGTAGGACTTGCCGGCGCCGTGGTCGGCCAGCGTGGCGTGGGCGCCTTCGTCGGGCAATTCGAGCAGCAGCTTCTCGATGAACTGGTACAGGTGGTGCACCTGCTTGAGCTTGCGGCGCGAGTCCTGGTTGAGCCGGCCCTCGCGGGTGAGGATGTGCAGCTCCTTCAGCAGCTCGACGGACTGACCGGGGCGCAGCTCTTGGGCGAGCGCCTCGTCGGCGGCGGTGGACTTGGACGGTCGGCTCATGGGGCAATCAATCCTTGGCGTCATGCGAGCCTACATCCAGGGCCCGCCAGCCGTCGGCGCCCAGCGCCTCCAGCGTGTCGATGTTGCGCTCGAAGATGTCGGCCGCCTCGGGAAAGGCCTTGACCGCGCGGGCCACGCTGTCCTCGCGCAGCAGATGCAGCGTCGGGTGTGGCGACCGGTTGGTGGCGTTGCCGATGTCGCCCGCCTCGGTGCCGGCGAACTGGAACTGCGGGTGGAAACTCGCGAGCTGAAGCACCCCGTCGTGGCCGGCCCGGCGCAGGCGCTTCTCGGCCCGGCCCACCCAGTCGTTGAAGTCGAGGAAATCGTGCAGCGCGTCGGGAACGACCAGCAGCGTGGTGTCCCGCTCGGCCGGGTCGGTGTCGACCAGCGCCTGCGCCTCGGCCAAGAGGCGGTCCATCAGCGCGTCGAGGTCGTCGCCGCCGAATGCCGCATGGTGCACCTGCCCCTTCACGTGTACGGCCTTGGCGAACGGGCACAGGTTGAGACCGATGACCGCGCGCTCCAACCAGCGCAGCGTGTCGGCGATCGCCTGACCCGCATCCCCGCTCATGCCGGGGCCCTCCGCGACGAAGCCAGTGCCGTGCCCACGGCGATGCCGGCGAGCGAGCAGGCCAGCGTGCAGGCCCAGGTCCATTGCCAGCCGCCTGCGCGGTGCGCCACCCAGGCCACCACCGGCGGCGCGATGAACTGGCCCAGCGACGAGGCCTGCTGCATCAGGCCCACCGTGGTCGACACCGTCGACGGCGTGGGCGCCACGCGCACCGCCAGCGTGAAGAGCGTGGCGGGCACCATGCCGCCACACAGCGAGAAAAGGCAGATGGCGATGTAGCGCGGCAGCAGCGCCAGCGCATTCGCGGGTGCACCATGCCAGCCGGCGAAGGCCGCGACGGCAGCGATGCCCATCGCCGCGAAGCCCAGCCGCAGCAGGTGGACCGGCGCCCAGCCGCGCTGCAGCAGCCGCCCGCCGACGACATTGCCCACCATGTTGAGCGCCGCCGCCAAAGCCGTGAGGCCGGACGTCGCGCCGGCGCCCAGGCCTGCCGCGACACAGATGGTGGGCAGGAAGCCGATGACGGCGATCCACTGCGCCGCGTACAGGCCAAAAGCCGCCGCGGCGCCCCAGCCGCGCGGCGTGCGCAGGGTGAGCGCCAGGCGTTGCGACCAGGGCGCTGCGCCGCCGCCCACCGCCGGCCCTTGGCGCGGGTCCGGCGCAACCGCACGCCACAGGCCGAACGCCGCCACGGCGGACGCCGCCGCCAGGCCTTGCCACCACAGCGCCCAACCGCCGCGCGCGATGACCGTCGGGCCCAGCAGCAACGCCAATGCCACGCCGACCGGCATGTAGGCGCCCCACAGCCCCATCGCGGCCTTGTCGGCACCAGCGGGCGCGAGGCGCCGGATCAGCCCGGGTCCGGGCATCACGGCCAGCAGGAAGCCCAGCCCTTCGACCCCGCGCCAAGCCAACAGCCAGGCCACCGGCGTCGCGACGTGGCCGGCCAGGCTGCCAGCGGCGCTGGCGGCACTGAGCAGCAGCAGTCCGGCCAGCATGCTGCGGCGCAGCCCGATGGAATCGGCGGCCAGGCCGGCCACCATGCCCAGCAGCATGCCGGCCACCTGCACCAACGACAGCAGGAAACCGGCCTCGAGCAGGCTGACCTGCAACTGGGCCTGCAACGCCGGCACGGCAGGCGGCAGCTTGCCGACATGGAGCGATGCAGCGACGCCGGCGGCCACGACGGCCAGCGCGGCTGGCGGAACGCGCGGGCTGCTGCTCATGCCACCCACCGGGCGCCGGTCAGGCGCTCATGCTCGCGCATGGCGAAGCGGTCGGTCATGCCGGCGATGTAGTCGGCCACGGCACGCGGCCGGTCGGGTCTTGCGGCGTACGAATCGGGCATGGCGGCAGCATCGTCCACATAGGCTGCAAACAAGTCACGCACCGCCTGTTGGGCCTGCCGCGTGGTCTGCGTCACCCGCGGATGTCGATAGAGGTTGGTGAACAGGAAGCGCTTGAGCGCCGTGGACTGCGCATGCATGCCAGCGCTGAACTGCACCAGCGGCGGCGCGGCCCGCACGGCCTCGGCGTCGGCCGGGGCGTGCGCGAGGAGCGCTGCGCGCGTGGCGTCGATCACGTCGTACACCTGCGCGCTCAGCATGCGGCGGATGGTCTCGTAGAGCAGCCGCCGGCCGGCCAGGCCCCGATGTTCCTGCGCAGCCTCGAACCGGTAGCGCTCGACCAGCTCGACCTCGGCCAGGTCCTCGATGCGCAGCAGGCCCGAGCGCACGCCGTCGTCGATGTCGTGGGCGTTGTAGGCGATCTGGTCGGCCAGGTTGCACAGTTGCGCCTCCAGGCTTGGCTGGCGGCCGTGCAGGAAGCGGTGCGCGACGCCGCCGGGCTCCTGCGCCTCCAGCCGCTGCGCATTGGCGCGCGAGCAGTGCTTGAGGATGCCCTCCCGCGTCTCGAAGCACAGGTTCAGGCCGTCGAAATGCGGGTAGCGATGCTCCAGCGAATCGACGACGCGCAGGCTCTGCAGGTTGTGCTCGAAGCCGCCATGCGCGGCCATGCAGTCGTTCAGCGCGTCCTGCCCGGCGTGGCCGAAGGGCGTGTGGCCGAGGTCGTGTGCCAGCGCGATGGCCTCGACCAGGTCCTCGTTGAAGCCCAGCGGCCGCGCGATCGAGCGGGCGAGCTGCGCCACCTCGAGCGAATGGGTGAGCCGCGTGCGGAACAGGTCGCCCTCGTGGTTGAGGAAGACCTGCGTCTTGTAGACCAGCCGCCGGAATGCGGTGGAGTGGACGATGCGGTCCCGGTCGCGCTGGAAATCGTCGCGCGTGGGGGCGGCCGGCTCGGGGTGGCGGCGCCCGCGCGAGAGGGCGGGCTGGCTGGCCCACGGCGGCGGGGAGCCGACGTCGGTGAACGGCGCAGGGTTGGGCATCGAATCAGGCTCCAATGCCCGCCCTGCTTGCGCAAGCAGCTATCGATTTCGTAGCAACAGGGCGTTCACGCACAGCATTCGGCCAGCACCGCGCGCACGAGGGCATCGGGCGCCGGGCGCATCACGGCCGAGCCGGGCCGGTCGATGACGACGAAGCGTATCTCGCCTGCTTCGGACTTCTTGTCCACCCGCATGAGCGACAGGTAGCGCTCCACGCCCAGGTCGGGGCCGCGCACCGGCAGGCCGGCCCGCTCGATCAGCGCCGTGAGCCGGCGCACGAAGGCGGCATCGACGCCGCCCAGCTTCTCCGAAAGGTGGGCCGCCATGACCATGCCGCAACCCACGGCCTCGCCGTGCAGCCACTCCCCATAGCCCAGGCCGGATTCGATCGCATGGCCGAAGGTGTGGCCGAAGTTGAGGATGGCGCGCAGCCCCGCTTCACGCTCGTCCTGCCCCACGACCGCCGCCTTGATCTCGCAGCTGCGCCGCACCGCATGAGCCAAGGCCGAGCGCTCGCGCGCCACCAGGGCGTCGATGTTCGCCTCGATCCAGTCGAGGAACGCCATGTCGGCGATGGGACCGTACTTGATGATTTCGGCCAGGCCCGCCGCGATCTCGCGCTGCGGCAGCGTCTGCAGCGTGTCGAGGTCGCACAGCACCAGCCGCGGCTGGTAGAAGGCGCCGATCATGTTCTTGCCCAGCGGATGGTTGATCGCCGTCTTGCCGCCCACCGACGAATCCACCTGCGCCAGCAGCGTCGTGGGCACCTGCACGAAGGGCACGCCGCGCATGTAGCAGGCCGCGGCGAAGCCGGTCATGTCGCCCACCACGCCGCCGCCGAGGGCGAACAGGACCGTCTTTCGGTCGGCGCCATGTCCCAGCAACGCATCGAAGATCAGGTTGAGGGTCTCCCAGTTCTTGTGGGCCTCGCCGTCGGGCAGTTCGAGCACCCGGACCGATTGGAAGCGTTCGGCGAGTGCCCCGCACACCGCCTGCGCATAGAGCGGCGCGACCGTCGTGTTGGTGACGACCAGGGCCGTCGCCGAGGCGGGCAGATCGGCATAGCTCGCAGGGTCCGCGATCAGGCCGGGGCCGATCACGATCGGATAGCTGCGCTCGCCCAGGTCGATGCCGACGCGCTCGGGCGCAGCGATGGAGACGGAAGACATGGCGGGAAGTGTAGTGGCGGGCGCATCGACCCTCGTCGGCGCGGGCCAAGTCGGCACACCCTGGCAAAAGCGGCTTCAGCCAGGCGCGGCCGGGGAAGCGGGCGCCACGCTCAGGCCCGAGCCTTCGAGCGCGGCCACGATGGCCTGCACCAGCGCACCCACGGACGGCTTGCCGGTCTCGACGATGCGGTGCGCCGTCTCGCGATACAGCGGGTCCCGTGCGGCGTGCAGCTCGCGCAGGCGCCCCAGCGGATCGGCCACCTGCAGAAGCGGCCGCTTGACATCGTGGCGCAGGCGCCGATACAGATCCTCGGGCGCGGATTCGAGGTAGATCACGTGGAAATGCGTGCGCAGGCTGTCGCGGTTGGCTGGGCGCAGCACCGCGCCGCCGCCGGTGGCCACCACGCCGGCCGCACCTCGGCCGAGTTCGGCGATCACCTGGGCCTCGAGGTCGCGAAAGCGCGCTTCACCTTCACGTTCGAAGAATTCACGGATGGAGCAGCCGATGCGCTGCTCGATGACTTGGTCGCTGTCGGCGAAGGGAACGTCGAGCCGCTGCGCCAGCCGACGGCCGACCGCCGACTTGCCCGAGCCGGGCAGACCCACCAGAGCGAGTGCCGTCACACGCGCGCAGGCACGCGGCGCACTCAGCGCGCCGCGTTGCGGTCGGTGATCATCTTCGGCGTGATAAAGACGAGCATTTCGGTCTTGTTGGCAACGCGCTCGCGATTGCGGAACAGTGCGCCAATGATGGGCGCCTCACCCAGCACCGGAATCCGCGATTCGTCGTTGGTTTCGGTGAGTTCGAAGATACCACCGATCACCACCGTGCCGCCGTTCTCGACCAGCACCTCGGTCTGCACGTGCTTGGTGTTGATGGCCGGGCCGGCCGTCGTGTTCACGCCCCGGGCATCCTTGCTCACGTCGAGCGTCAGAATGATGTTGCCCTCGGGCGTGATCTGCGGCGTGACTTCGAGCTTCAGCACCGCCTTGCGGAAGGAGATCGAGGTCGCGCCGCTGGACGTGGCCTGCTGGTAGGGGATTTCCTCGCCCTGCTCGATCAGCGCCTTGGTCTGGTCGGCCGTGATGACGCGCGGGCTGGAGATCAACTTGCCCTTGCCATCGGCCTCGAGCGCCGAGATCTCGAGGTTCAGCATGCGCGAAAAGCTCGAATTGAACAGCGCCAGGGTGAAGGCGCCGGCCGCGTTGCCGGTACCGCCTGCATCCCCGGCAGGGAGGTTGACCAAGTTGCTCAGCGTCGGCGACGCGAAGGTTGCAGTCGGATTCGCCGTGGTGGACGAAGCCCCGGTCACCGAGGGCCAAGTGCCGATGGAGTTGCGACGGTTGATCGCTCCGCCTCCCAGACGCGCGCCCAGGGACTTGCCGAAGGTATCGGAGGCCTCGACGATACGAGCCTCGATCATGACCTGCCTCACAGGCACATCCAGCTTCTGGATGAGTTCCGCAATTTGTGCCAGCTTGGATGGGATGTCCGAGATGAAAAGCTGGTTCGTCCGCGCTTCCGCGATCACGCTGCCGCGCGGGCTCAATATCCGGGTGGTGGTGCCGGAGCCGCCACCGCCCCCGCCGCCCTGTCCCGTGCCGGTGAGGCCCTGAGCGATGGCGATCGCCTTGGTGTAGTTCAGCTGGAAGGACTGCGTCCGCAGGGGCTCGAGATTCTCGATGGCGGCGCGCGCCTCGAATTCCATCTTCTCCTTGGCGTTGATTTCGTCCTTGGGCGCGATCCACAGCACTGTGCCGTTCTTGCGCATGCCGAGGTTCTTCGCCTGCATGATGATGTCCAGGGCCTGGTCCCAGGGCACATCCTTCAGGCGCAGCGTGAGCGAGCCGGTCACCGAATCGGAGGTCACGATGTTGAAGTTCGTGAAGTCGGCGATGACCTGCAGCAGCGAGCGGATCTCAATGTTCTGGAAGTTCAGCGACAGCTTCTCGCCGTTGTAGCCCACGCCTTGCGTCAGCTTGGTCGGATCGATCTTGCGAGGACGCACCTCGATGACGAATTGGTTGTCGCTCTGGTAGGCGCTGTGCTCCCAATCGCCGCGGGGTTCGATGGTCATGCGCACGCGGTCGCCCACCTGCTGGGTGTTGATGTACTGCACCGGGGTGTTGAAGTCCGCCACATCCAGGCGACGGCGCAACCCTTCGGACAGGGTCGACTTGGTGAACTCGACGACGAGGTTCCGGCCTTGCGGACGCACGTCGACGCCAACCTGGTTGTTCGGGAGGTCGACGATCACGCGCCCCGTGTTGTCGGGCCCCAGGCGGAAATCGATGTCCTTGAGCGGCAGACTGTCGCGGTTGCGCGTCTCTGCGAAGCTCGACTGTGCCGAGGCGGCCAGCGCCGCACCGGGTGCCGGCTCCAGCACGACCAGCAGCGACTTGCCCTGGATCTCGGTGCGGTAGGCCGCTGCCTGCTTCAGATTGAGCACGAGCCGCGTGCGCTCACCCGCCTGAACCACGTTGACCGAGCGCAGGTTGCCCTGGTTCATGTCGATCGCCGATCGCCCGATCGCATTCGTCACGCCGGGGAAGTCGAGCGCGATGCGCGCGGGGTTCTGGACCACGAAGCCCGCCGGCGCGGCCGCCAGCGGCTGGGCGAGGTCGATGCGCACCACCTCGGCGCCCGATTGCGTCGAACTGGTGACCGCCTCGATGGCGTTCTGCGCGTGGGCCACGACTGCGGCGCCCAGGGCGAGAACACAGAGGCCGGCCGCACGCAACCAGTTGACAGTGCACATATTCTTCTTTGCTTGGGGATTCATTTCGACCTCTCTTGCAGTTGCAGCGTGGCCGTACGCTCGATCCATTCGCCGGCAGCGTCCTGCACGATTTCACGCAAGCCGAGTTCGGTTTCGTCGATGTGGGTGACGCGCCCATAGTTCAGGCCCAGGTGGTTGCCAACGCGCACCTGATAGAGCAACTTGTCCACGCTGACCAACGCCACGCGCTGCCCGCGGCGGTTGAGGCTGCCGACCATGGCCATCGAGTCGAGCGGGAACGCTTCCAGCGCCTCCTTGCGTCGCAACAGCTCGGGCGCGATCAAGTCTGAGTTTCCAGTCTGGCTCGAGTCGCGTCGCAGGGCCTGGGTCAATTTGACGCTGTTAAAGGGATCCACTGCAGCCCCCTCGGTGTAGGGCTGCGGCGTGAATTTCGTAGGTTCGGAAATGGGCGTGACGCGCGGCTTGACCTGTGCACGCTGCTCGCGCATCCAGGTGCGCAGATCATCCTGATCCGAGCCAAAGCAGCCGGCGAGAACCAAGGTCGCGAGAAGCCACAACGGCAAGTAGCGCGCCGTCATTTCTTCTTCGCCTCCGCCGCTGCGGCGCGCTTCTGCGCGGCCTGTTCCTCGGCGTCCAGATAACGGTAAGTACGCGCAGTGGCATCCATCGTCAGACCACCGTCTTTCTGCGGTGCGATGGAAAGGTTGTTGAGCGTCACGATGCGCGAGAGGTTTGCAACGTCGGCGACAAACGAGCCCATGTCGTGGTAACGGCCCGTGACCTTCACGGCAATGGGCAATTCTGCATAGTAGTCACGCACCACCACCTGGCCCGGACGAAAAAGTTCGAACTGCAGGCTGCGCCCCAGACCCGCCTGGTTGATGTCTGAGAGCAGGGCGTCCATTTCGGCCTTGCTGGGCAACTGCTTCTCGAGCAGCGTCACGTACTGCTGGACCTGCTCCCGCTGCTTTTTCAGCATGTCGAGATTCACGGCCTGCGCCACCTTCTTCTGGTAATCGGCGCGCAAGGCCGTTTCCTTGCCGCGCTCGGCTTCGAGCTCGTCGTTGACGCCGCTCAACCAGACGAACCACAGCGCAACGACGACCAGGGCCGCAACGGCTGCGCACAGCACATAACGCGGCACCGGCGGCCAGCTGGCGGGATCGTTGGTGTTCAGTCCGCGGAACTGGTTGGCCGTACGCTGGAGCGTCGCGGCAATGTCCACTTTCGAGGGGGTGCGTCGCGTGGCCATGCTCAACCCTTCACGCCGGCCTGGGCAGCCTGGGCAGGGACGCCCGCCGCAGCAGGCTTCTTGTCGTCGGTCGGGCGCTTGACGCCGACACGCATCGTGAAGTTCGCCACACGGCGCTGGTCGCGTTGCGAAAGCGACACCGTGGCAGCGGTGATCTCCACCAGTTCGGGCCTGACAAGCCACGGACTGCTGTTGCCTAGGTTGCGCAGCAGTTCGGACACGCGCTCGTTGGACTGCGCCATCCCAGTCAGGGTGACGATGCGGTTGTCCTGCTTCATGCTGGTCAGATAGACGCCATCCGGCAGTTGGCGCACCAGTTCATTGAGCAGGTGCACCGGCAGATTGCGGTCGCCCTGCAGGTCTTCGACCGCCTGCTGACGCGCCCTCAACGCAGTGATTTCCGCCTGGAGCGTGGAGATTTCCTTGATCTCGTCGTCAAGCTTCTTGATCTCGGCCTGCAGTAGGCCGTTCTTGGACTGCTGCTCGGTGATCTGGGTCTGCAGCCACACATAGCCCGCGCCCGCGAGCAGGCCACCGATCAGCGCCGCCGCGCCCAGCGACGCGTAGAAATTCTCGCGCCGGCGCTTGCGTGCCGCCTCGCGGTGCGGCAACAGGTTGATGAGGATCACTGCAGGAACCTCCGCATGGCCAGGCCGCAGGAGGTGAGATACGACGGCGCTTCGCGCCGCACCTTCTTCTCGCGCACAGCAGCCCCGAATTCCATCCCTTCGAAGGGGTTGACCAGCGAGCAGGCGAAGGAGGTCTGGCGCGTCACGGCGCTGGTCAGGCCCGGCAAGGAGGCCGAACCGCCAGCCAGCAGCACATAGTCCACGCGGTTGTGCGGCGTGCTCGTGAAGAAGAACTGCAGGGCACGGGCGATTTCTTGCGCAATACTGGCCACGAACGGCTTCAGCACGCCGGCGGCGTAGTCCGCCGGCAGTTCGCCGCTGCGCTTCTTCGATTCCGCCTCTTCGGCGGAAAAACCATACTGGCGAACGATGAGCTGGGTCAGTTGTGCGCCGCCGAAGGCCTGGTCACGGTCGTAGAGCACTTCCTGGTTGCGCAACACCTGCATGCTGGTGGTGAAAGCGCCCACTTCGAACAGCGCCACAACGGCGTCTTGGCCTTGGCCGGGCAACTGCTCGATCAGGCGCGAGGTCGCAAGGCGCGACGCGAAGGACTCCACATCCAGGATCGACGCCTTGAGTCCTGCCGCCTCCGCCAGGCCTTGACGGTCCTGCACCTTTTCCTTGCGCGACGCGGCGATGAGGACCTCGACGTCTTCCGAAGAGCCCGCACTGGGACCGACGACACAGAAGTCCAGGCTCACTTCGTCGAGCGAAAAGGGAATGTATTGGTTCGCTTCCGACTCGACCTGCAATTCGAGTTCCTGCTCGCTCATGCCCCCGGGCAGGATGATCTTCTTGGTGATGACCGCCGAAGGCGGCAATGCCAGGGCTGCGTTCTTGGTGCGCGTGCCGCTCTTGCGGACCACCCGCCGTACGGCCTCGGCGACCTCGTCGAATTTCTCGACATTGCCATCGGTGATCCAGCCGCGCTCCAGCGGCTCGATCGCGCAGCGCTCGAGCACGAGCTTCCCGCCCGCGTCGCGCGCCAACTCGACCAGCTTGACACTGGAGGAACTGACGTCGAGGCCCAGCAGGGGCGCCGGCTGGCGACGAAACAAGGAACCCAAGGCAACCAAGAGCTATCCCGCCTGTTTGTAACGAATGGCAAAAATTGCGTGTGGTTGCATGCTATCAGCAGCGCACGCGCAAAACCAAGCCCTGTGGGAAGGCGACCACGGCAATCGTTGTCAAAAGCTGACGGCTTTCCCTGACGATTGCCACTTTGGTCACAATTTGACGCCGTTGGCCCCAGCCTGGAGCGGAGGCGGTTTGTACAAGGCCGCTTTTTATAATGATCGGCCACTCCCCCCTCCCTCCATGCCCGACACACCGCGCGCCTCCGGGCCTGCAAAGACCCCTCCCCCGCCGAAGCGCGCGACATTGTTGACCTGGCTCCTGCGCTTCTTTATCTGGACGACCGGGATTCTGCTTGCCGGGCTCGCGTCGGTACTGATCGTGGTCGCCGTGGCGCTGGCGGTGGCCTATCCGAATCTCCCCGATGTGTCCGATCTGGCGGACTACCGCCCCAAGCTGCCGCTTCGGGTATTCACTTCCGACGGCGTGCTGATGGGCGAGTTCGGCGAGGAGCGCCGCAACCTCACGCCCATCTCGACCATTCCGAAGGTGATGAAGGACGCCGTGCTGGCCGCGGAAGACGCGCGCTTCTACACGCACGGCGGCGTGGACTACAAGGGCGTGATCCGCGCCGGCCTGGCCAACCTCAACCGCATCAAGAGCCAGGGTGCGTCGACCATCTCGATGCAGGTCGCGCGCAACGTGTACCTGAGCTCCGAGAAGACCCTCACCCGCAAGATCTACGAGATCCTGCTCACCTTCAAGCTGGAGCACCAGCTCACCAAGGACCAGATCTTCGAGATCTACCTGAACCAGATCTACCTGGGCAACCGCGCCTACGGCTTCGCCGCAGCGTCGGAGGCCTACTTCGGCAAGCCGCTGAAGGACATCACCATCGCCCAGGCGGCGATGCTGGCGGGCCTGCCCAAGGCGCCCGGCGCCAACAACCCGGTCAACAACCCGTCGCGCGCGCGTGGCCGGCAGCTGTATGTGATCGACCGCATGGTGGAGGCCGGCTTCATCACCGAGCAGGAAGCCGAGGCGGCCCGCAAGGAAGAACTCCACCTGCGCGACGGCCAGGAGCCGGGACGGCTGCATGCCGAGTACATCGCCGAGACGGTGCGCCAGCTGATGTATGCCCAGTACGGCGACAGCACCTACACCCGCGGCCTGAAGGTCTACACCTCGGTCGTCGCGGCCGACCAGACGGCCGCCTACACCGCCCTGCGCAAGGGCATCATGGACTATGAGCGCCGGCAGATCTACCGCGGGCCGGAGAAGTTCGTGGACCTGCCGAACGACCCCAAGGAACTCGACGACGCGGTCGACGACGTGTTGTCCGAGCACCCGGACAATGGCGACGTGATGTCGGCCGTGGTGCTCAAGGCCAACGCCAGGCAGATCGATGCCGTCCGCGCCAATGGCGACGCGCTGCAGATCACGGGTGAGGGCCTGCGTCCTGCGCAGTCCGGACTTTCCGACAAGGCGCCGCCGAACATCAAGATCCGCCGCGGCGCCGTGATCCGCGTCGTCAAGACGCCCAAGAACACCTGGGAGATCACGCAGTTGCCCGAGGTCGAGGGCGCCTTCATCGCGCTCGACCCGCGCGACGGCGCGGTGAAGGCCCTGGTCGGCGGCTTCGACTTCGGCAAGAACAAGTTCAACCACGTGACCCAGGCCTGGCGCCAGCCGGGCTCGAGCTTCAAGCCCTTCATCTACTCGGCCGCACTCGAGAAGGGCTTCATGCCCAGCACCGTGGTGAACGACGGCCCCCTGTTCTTCGACGCCGGCACCACCGGCGGCCAGCCGTGGGAACCCAAGAACTACGACGGCACCTTCGAAGGGCCGATGTCGTTGCGCCGGGCGCTCATGAAGTCCAAGAACATGGTGTCGATCCGCATCCTGCAATCGATCGGCACGCGCTACGCGCAGGACTGGATCGGCAACTTCGGCTTCGAGCGCGAGAAGCATCCGGCCTACCTGCCGATGGCGCTGGGCGCGGGCTCGGTGACGCCCATGCAGATGGCCACCGCCTACTCGGTGTTCGCCAATGGCGGCTACCGCATCAGCCCCTACCTCATCACCAAGATCACCGACCACAAGGACAAGGTGCTGGTCGACGTGCAGCCCCCGCTGCTCAACGAATCGATGCGGGCCATTCCCCAGCGCAACGCCTTCATCATGGACAGCCTGCTGCAGTCCGTGGCCAGCGGCGGCACGGCGGCGAAGGCGCAGGCCACGCTCAAGCGCACCGACCTGTACGGCAAGACGGGCACCACCAACGACTCGCTCGATGCCTGGTTCGCCGGCTTCCAGCCGACCATTGCGGCCGTCGTCTGGATGGGCTACGACACGCCGCGCAAGCTCGGCGACCGCGAGACCGGCGGCGGCCTGAGCCTGCCGATCTGGATCAGCTTCATGCAGACCGCGCTCAAGGGCGTGCCGGTGGCCGAGCTGCCGCCGCCGCCGGGCGTGGTGCAGGTCGGCGGGGAGTGGTATTTCGACGACTACACGCCGGGCCGCGCCGTGTCGACCCTGGGCGTGGAGGCCGCCGCACCGGCCACCGCCGACCCGAATGCGGCACCGGCTGGCAGCGGTGGCGGTGGGGGCGGCAGCGAGGAGCGCAATCGGATCCTCGACATGTTCCGCAACTGAGGGCTGCCCGGCCCTCGGCGCAGGCCGCCGCCGCGCCCCTCAGCCAGCGGCGAAGCGCAAGGGCATGCCGGCCTGCAAGCTCGCCTCGCGCGACAGGTTCTCGAACAATTCCTCGCCCGTCTTCGTGTCCAACCACTGCCGGCCGTCGTGCCGGTAGTGGTAGCCGCCGGTGCGCGCGGCGAGCCAGATCTCGTGCAGCGGCGGCTGCAGGTTGACCACGAGCTGGCTGCGGTTGGCGAAGGTCAGCGTGATCATGCCGCCCACGCGCTGGTTGTCGATGTCCGCGTCGGTCGCCTCGTTGAGGCGGTCGCAGCCCTGTTCGATGGCAGCGAGCGCAGCTTCGGCAAGGTCGAGGTACTCGGGGTCGGTCATGACTAGAATTTCGCGATGTTGAATCTCCAGCGAATTCTAGGCAGCGACCGTGCCCGCGTGGGCCTCGGGGTCGCGGGCCTGGCGGTTGTTCTGAGCCTGTCAGCCTGCGGCCAGCGTGGCCCCCTCTTCCTGCCGACCGAGCCTGCGGCGGCCCAGCGCGCCACCCTGCCCCAGATCGTCGTGCCTGCCCTGCGCGACAACGCCGCAAAGCCCGAGGATGCAGGCGCGCGGCCGGCCACGCCAGCGAGCAGCGCACCTGCATCGGGGGCCGCGCGATGAGCGACACGCCAACGCTCCCCGGTCATCCCCACGTCGCACGCAGCGGCACCACGCTGCAGGTCGAAGGCGTCGCACTCGATGCGCTTGCGCGCGAGCACGGCACGCCGCTGTTCGTCTATTCGAAGCAGTGGATGCTCGATGCGCTGGCCGCCTATCAGCGCGGCTTCGCGGGCCGCGATGCGCTCATCTGCTACGCGATGAAGGCCAACTCGTCCCTCGGCGTGCTGCGCGTGTTCGCCGAGGCAGGCTGCGGCTTCGACATCGTGTCGGGCGGCGAACTGGCGCGCGTGCTCGCGGCCGGCGCCGAACCGGGGAAGGTCATCTTCTCGGGCGTGGGCAAGACGCGCGCCGAGATGCGCCAGGCCCTGGCGGCCGGCATCGGCTGCTTCAACGTCGAGAGCGAGGCCGAGCTCGACGTGCTCAACGACGTGGCGCTCGCGCAGGGCCGGCGCGCGCCGGTGAGCGTGCGCATCAATCCCAACGTCGATCCCAAGACGCACCCCTACATCTCCACCGGCCTGAAGGGCAACAAGTTCGGCGTGGCGCACGATCGCGCCGTCGCCGTGTACCGCCATGCAGCGGCGCTGGCGGGGCTGCAGGTGGTGGGCATCGACTGCCACATCGGCTCGCAGATCACCGAGTCCTCGCCCTACCTCGACGCGCTCGACCGCATCCTCGACCTGGTGCAGGCCATCGAAGCCGCCGGCGTGCCGCTGCACCATATCGACTTCGGCGGCGGACTGGGCATCGACTACGACGGCGACACCCCGCCCGCGGCCGATGTGCTGTGGAAGCAGCTCTTCGCGCGACTCGATGCCCGCGGCTTCGGCGATCGCCGGATCCTGATCGAACCCGGCCGTTCGCTGGTCGGCAACGCCGGCCTGTGCGTGACCGAGGTGCTCTACACCAAGCCCGGCGAAGAGAAGAACTTCTGCATCGTCGACGCGGCCATGAACGACCTGCCGCGCCCGGCGATGTACCAGGCCTTCCACCGCATCGTGCCAGTCGCCGAGCGGGCGTCGCTGCCGGCCACGCGCTATGACGTGGTCGGCCCGGTGTGCGAGAGCGGCGACTGGCTGGGCCGCGACCGCGACCTGGCCGTCGAGGCCGGCGACCTGCTGGCGGTGCTGTCGGCCGGCGCGTACTGCATGAGCATGGCGAGCAACTACAACACCCGCGCGCGCGCCGCCGAGGTGCTGGTCAGCGGCGCCAACGCCACGCTCATCCGCCGTCGCGAGACGGTCGAGGACCAGCTGCGCACCGAGCAGGCGCTCTGATTGCTATTGTTTCGATAGCTGCTGGCGCCCGACCGGCGGGCGCTGCAGCCATTTTTTGCTTGCAAAGTTCCACACGCGCCAGCCCAGCAGCACGGCGATGATGGCGGCGTAGACGCTCACCTCGGCGAAGTTGTTCTTGCCGGCGCGCAGCCAGAAGAAGTGCAGCAGGCCCAGGCCGGCGATCAGGTACACCAGCTTGTGCAGCGCCTGCCAGCGCTTCGCCCCCAGCGCCTTGATCGCGCGGTTGAACGAGGTCGCCGCCAGCGGCGTGAGCAGCACGAAGGCCGCGAAGCCCACCAGGATGAAGGGCCGCTTGGCGATGTCCTTCGCAATGTCGGCGAGCTCGAAGCCCATGTCGAACCAGGCGTAGCTCAGCAGGTGCAGCACGACGTAGAAGTACGCGAACAGCCCCAGCATGCGCCGATAGCGGGCCAGGCCGGCCAGCTTGGCCATCACGCGCAAGGGCGTCACCGCCAGCGTGATGCAGATGAAGCGCAGCGTCCAGTCGCCCGTCGCGCGGATGAGGAACTCGGCCGGGTTGGCGCCCAGGCCATCGGTGAAGGCGCCATAGGCCAGCGACGCGAAGGGCAGCAGGCACAGCAGGAAGACCAGCGGCTTGGCCACCGGGTGCAGCAGCAGCTTGTTCATCGCGAGACCGCCGCCCGCTTCAGTAGAACTTTTTCAGGTCCATGCCGGCGTAGAGCTGGCCGACCTGCTGCTCGTAGCCGTTGAACAGCAGCGTCTTGTGCCGCTTGGCGAAGAGGCCACCGCCGTCGCCGATGCGCCGCTCGGTCGCCTGGCTCCAGCGCGGGTGGTCGACGTCCGGGTTCACGTTCGAATAGAAACCGTACTCGTTGGCGGCGGCCTTGTTCCAGGCCGTGCCGGGCTCCTTCTCGACGAATCGGATCTTCACGATCGACTTGGCCGACTTGAAGCCGTACTTCCAGGGCACCACGATGCGCACCGGCGCGCCGTTCTGGTTGGGCAGCACCTCGCCGTACATGCCGAAGGTCAGCAGCGTGAGCGGGTGCATCGCCTCGTCCATGCGCAGGCCCTCGGCGTAGGGCCAGTCGAGTACGCGCGAGCCGACGAAGGGCATGGTCTTGGGGTCGGCCAGCGTGAGGAACTCGACGTACTTGGCATTGCCCTGCGGCTCGACCTTCTTGATCAGCTCGGCCAGCGAGTACCCCACCCATGGGATGACCATCGACCAGCCTTCCACGCAGCGCAGGCGGTAGGTGCGGTCCTCCTGAGCGCTGAGCTTGAGCAGGTCCTCGATGCCGTACTTGCCCGGCTTCTTCACGAGGCCCTCGACCTCGACGGTCCATGGGCGCGTCTTGAGCGTCCCGGCGTTCTTGGCCGGGTCAGCCTTGTCGGTGCCGAACTCGTAGTAGTTGTTGT
Organism: Comamonadaceae bacterium ALPHA2B; assembly: GCA_005503065.1. GTDB lineage: Bacteria > Pseudomonadota > Gammaproteobacteria > Burkholderiales > Burkholderiaceae_C > Xenophilus. Next base: position 123,977 of record SCOE01000004.1, on the reverse strand, counting down.
AGGTGGTGGCGTCCTTGTAGTCGGTGACCTTTTCCATGGTCTGGGCGCCGGGCACCGTGGACTTGACGCCCGGCAGCGCCGTGAGCTTGCCCGGCGCGGCCTGGGCCAGCGCCTCGCGGCCGGCCCAGCCGGCCAGGGCCGCACCGGCGGCGCCGCCGGCCAGCAGGCGCAGCATGTCGCGGCGCCCTTCGTAGACGGCACGCGGCGTGATGTCGCTGGCGTGCGGGTGGTTGAAACCGGAATCGCGGGAACGGATCAGCATGCGGGGACCTTTCGCGGTGCGCCGGCACGACGGGCCGGCACTCGATGAGACAAGGAGGTACGCCGGTTAGTTCGGCGCATCCCCCCATCGGGTTACGCGCCGCGGGCCGCTCCGGTTTCAGTCTGCCTCAATTCGGCCGGCCGCGCTGGCCGGACAGCGGCTACAGCGTCCCGTAGCTGTGCAACCCGCTCAGGAACATGTTCACGCCGAGGAAGGCGAAGGTGGTCACGGCCAGCCCGACCAGCGCCCACCATGAGGCGACCGTGCCGCGCAGCCCCTTGACCAGCCGCATGTGCAGCCAGGCCGCGTAGTTGAGCCAGACGATCAGCGCCCAGGTCTCCTTCGGGTCCCAGCTCCAGTAGCCGCCCCAGGCGTCGGCGGCCCAGAGCGCGCCCAGCACCGTCGCGATGGTGAAGAAGGCGAAGCCGACGGCGATGGACTTGTACATCACGTCGTCCAGCACCTCGAAGCTCGGCAGCCTCGCCGCAATGCGCTTGCGCGCCAGGAGGATCCCCGCGGCGATGAGCGCCGACACCAGCGCATAGCCGACCCAATAGCTGCCGCCCGCTTCGGCCACGCCGCGTTGTCGGAAGGCGATGGGCACGAAGCACATGGCCACGCCCAGCAGCCAGATCGGGGTGAGGCGCCACCAGCGGGTCTCGCCCGCCTGCTGCTTGATCAGGTAAGCGAAGGCCACCATCGCCGCCAGCGAGAAGGTGCCGTAGCCGATGAAATTGGCCGGCACGTGCAGCTTCATCCACCAGCTCTGCAGGGCCGGCACCAGCGGCTGGATCTCGTGCGCCTCGCGCACGATCGTGTACCAGAGCAGGAAACCCACGGCCGCGCTGACCACCAGCATGACGAAGGCACCCAGTGAGCGCGTGGCGTAGCGCTCCTCGAAGTACAGGTAGAAGGCCGCCGTCAGCCAGCAGAAGAGTACGAAGACCTCGTAGAGGTTGCTCACCGGGATGTGGCCGATGTCGGGGCCGATCTGGTGGCTCTCGTACCAGCGCACCATGGTGCCGATGAGCGCCATGGTCACCGCGGCCCAGGCGATGCGCGAGCCGATGCGCTCCATGGCGTCGGCCTGGCTGCCACCGAAGAAGCCGAGCCAGTAGAACACCGTGCTCATGAAGAAGAGCACGCTCATCCAGAGGATCGCCGACTGGCTCGAGAGGAAGTACTTGAGCCAGAACACGGTGTCGGCCCGCGCCAGGTCGCCCTGGTAGGACGCGATGGCCAGCAAGGAAGCGGCGCCCACCACCAGCGCCAGCACGCGCAGCGGCCGCCAGAACCAGCACAGCCAGATCAGCGCCGGGATGGTGCCCAGCAGGATCGTCTTCTCGTACACGTCCATCGACGGCTGGTAGCGCGTGAAGGCGAACAGCCCGCCGGCCACGACGATGGCGGCGAAGACCCAGTCGAACAGCGTGCGGCGCGAGAACCAGCTCTCGTTCAGGGTGAGGGTGGTGGTGTTCATCGGGGTGTGTCTCCAGGGCCGGCCGGCGCGGGCAGCATCAGCAGCTTGCTGCGCAGGTGGGCGAATTCCTTGTCGCTGTCGAGGTTGCGGCGGTTGGTCGACAACGCCATCGTCGCTTGGCTGCCGGCATCCGCACCGCCGGCCGGGGCGATCCAGACCCAGAGCCGCCGTTCGCGCACGTAGAGCATGGCAAAGATGCCCACGATGAGCAACAGGCAGCCCAGGTAGACCACCTTCTTGCCCGGCGCACGCGCCACCTGGAAGACGCTGGCCTGCACCTGCTTGAAGTCGGTCAGCATCAGCGCCACCGGCGCCGGGTAGAAGTGCGCATCGCTGACGGCCAGCACCGCCTGCGTGAGCCAGGCCTGCGTCTTGTCGTCCATCGGCAGCGCCGCCTGGCCGGCCTGCTCGCGGCTGAGATTCAGCAATTCGAAAAGCACGTCGTTGACGATGCGCACCAGCACCTGGCCAGCGCGCTGGCGCTCGGCCTCGGGCACCTGCAGGTCGATGAACTCGGCGATCGCCTGCCAGCCGCCGGCCGAGGCGTCGTCGGCCTTGCCCTCCGCGGGAGGGCGCACGCGCTCGGCCCCGGCGAACAAGGCCAGCGCGCGGGCGGCGGAGTTTCGAAGCTGTTCGACCTGCTCGGTCTTGCCCGGGTCGATGGCATGCGCCACGTAGCGGTCCACGGCCTTCTGGCGCATCGCCGCATCGGCCAGCGCGCTGCGCAGGTGCAGGTAGCCGTCCATCGAGCCCTGTTCGTCGGCCGGCACGCGCAGGTAGCGGAAGGGCTGGTCGGGCTGGTCGCGCATGCCCAGCAGGAAGACCGGCGGGCCGTCGTCGGTCATCATGGCGGGCACCATGTAGTTCTGGTATTCGCGCGCCTGGCCCGAGGCATCGCGCAGCTTGTAGCCGATGCTCGGCCCGATGTTGCGCAGCACCTTGGGCTTGTTGACCTTGTTGGCTGCGCCCAGGCGCGATTCGAGGCTGTGCTGCAGGTCGACCTTGCGCACGTCGGCGCCGCTGCCGCCGTTCGGGTCGGCGAAGTTCTCGACGTTGATGACGCGCAGCGCCGTGTACTCCAGCTTCAGGCGCTCGTTGCCGTTGGTGAGTTCGGAACTGCCGCCGATGGTGCCTTCGATCTCGAAGGGCTTCGCCGCCGCGGCCATCGGCACGGCCTTGAGCTTCACGCTCGAGCCGCCGTCGTCGAAGCTGGACTGGTAGATCTCGATGCCCTTCCAGCTCGCCGGGTGGTTGACCTCGATGCGCGCCTCCTTGCGCTCGCCGGTGGCGCGGTCGTGCAGCACCACCTCGCTGGCGAAGAGCTTGGGCATGCCGGTGGAGTAATAGTCGACGATGAACTTCTTCAGCTCGATCGCGAAGGGCAGCTCCTGCAGCAGCACGCCATCGGCCTGGTTCAGGATCGCGACGCTGGACTGGCTGCCCTCGGGCACCAGGATGTTGCCGCGGAAGGTGGGGTTGCTGGGCGACAGGCGGTACTGCGCCGGCACCTCGGAGATCAGGCCGCCGCCGGTGTAGACGCTCTTGCCGTTGAACCACGTCTGCGCCCGCACGATCAGGTCGCCGTCGAGCAGCCCGCCCAGGCACACCAGCACGATGGCGCCGTGCGCCGCGATGTAACCCAGCTTGTTGGCGCCACCTGCACGCGCCGCGACCATCCAGCCGCCGGCGTTGCCATCGCCGTCGCGGCGCTGCAACCTGACCTTCCAACCCCCGCCCACCAGCAACTGGCCGATGCGGTTGGCCGCCTGCTCGGGCGCTTCGGGCAGGGCCGCCTCGGCACGCAGGCCGAAGGCTTTCAGGCTCTGGGCGCGGATGTCTTCCTTGAAAGTCTTCAGGTCGGCCAGGATGCGCGGCGTGTTGCGCGCGATGCACAGCGAGGTGCTGACGACCAGGAAGGCCAGGATCAGCAGGAACCACCAGGCGCTGTAGATCGAATCGAGCCGCGCGGCCCGGAACACCTGCGCCCAGAAGGGCCCGAACTGGTTGATGTAGTTGCCGATCGGCTCGTGCTGCTTGAGCACCGTGCCGATGATCGAGGCGATGCAGATGACCGTCAGCAGCGCGATGGCGAAGCGCATCGACGACAGCAGCTCCACCCCGGCGCGCAGGGCTTGCGAGCCGGTCTTCAGTCGAAGGCCGTGGGTGGAAACGGACATGGCGGGCGTGGGCGGGAGCGGGCGGCAGGAGGACCAAACGAAAGGGCGGGCCATCCTGTTGGATCGGCCCGCCCTTGTTGGGTTTTATTTTCGGCGGTTGGTTCGCGGTGACGCGTTGATTCAGCGGAGGCCGGCGATGTAATCCGATACGGCCTTGATCTCGCGGTCGTTCATCTTGGCGGCCACGCCCGTCATCTGCGGGCTGTTGGTGCGCACGCCGTCGCGGAAGGCCTTCAACTGCGCGTCGGTGTAGTCGGCATGCTGGCCGCCCAGGCGCGGGTACTGGGCCGGGATGCCGGCGCCGTTGGGGCTGTGGCAGCCGGCGCAGGCGGGCACCATGCGGTCGGCGATGCCGCCGCGGAAGATGCGCTCGCCCAGCGAAACCAGGTCCTTCTCCTTCGAGAAGCCGGTCTTGACCTTCTTGCTGCCGACGAACCAGGCGATGTTGCGCATGTCCTCGTCGCTCAGCGCCGAGGCGTAGGGCTTCATGATGGCGCTCTTGCGCTTGCCGGACTTGAAGTCCTGCAGCTGCTTGAGGATGTATTCGGGGTGCTGCTGCGCCAGCTTGGGGTTGGCCGCGATGGCCGAGTTGCCGTCGGCGTTGTGGCAGGACGCGCAGGACTGGCTGTTCGCCGGCGCCGTGTTGAACAGCGTGTCGCCCTTGGCGGGATCGGGCTTGGCCGGCTTGGCAGCCGCCGCCGGCGCCGCAGCGGGTGCATCGGCCGCGAGAGCGGCGCTGGCACTTGCGCCGAGTGCGGCCGCAAGCAGGACATGGGCGAACAACTTCATATCGGGGGGCTACGTTTGTTGGCGCAAAACCCGGCGATTCTACAATGGCCCCCCGCTCCCCAAGCCTGGGCCCTGTGCCCTTCGCGACCCATGACCTCGCCGCCTTCGCCGGCCCGCGCCGCCGCAGCGGCGCCGGGCACTGCCCCCTCTCCCGCCGTCTCCCCGACACCCTCCGCGCCTGCCCCCGCGGCCGCCGGCGCCGCGCCTTTCGCGGCACGCGCACGCGCTGCGCTGGGCTGGCTGCATACGGCGCACTTCCTCACCAGCGCGCCCCAGCTGGAGCACCTGCCGCCCCTCACGCTGCCGGAGATCGCCTTCGTCGGCCGATCCAACGCCGGCAAGTCCACCGCCATCAACACGCTGACGCAGCAGAAGCGCCTGGCCTTCGCCTCCAAGACGCCCGGGCGCACCCAGCACATCAACCTCTTCGGCGTCGGCAAGGGCCAGGTCGACGACGCCGTGCTGGCCGACCTGCCGGGCTACGGCTACGCCGCCGTCCCGCGCGAGGCCAAGTTGCGCTGGCAGCGAGTGATGGGCAACTACCTCGTCACGCGCGAGACGCTGCGGGGCGTGGTGCTGATGGTCGACCCGCGGCTGGGCCTCACGGAGCTCGACGAGATCCTGCTGGACGTGATCCGCCCGCGCGTCGAGGAAGGGCTGAACTTCTTGGTGCTGCTCACCAAGGCCGACAAGCTGTCGCGCTCCGAGGGCGCCAAGGCGCTGTCGATTGCGCGACTCCAGGCCGGCGGGGGCGAGGTCAAACTCTTCTCGGCGCTCAAGCGCCACGGCGTGGACGAGGCGGCGGAGTTGCTCTGGCGCTGGACCCATGCCGAGAATGCGGCGGACGGCGCGGCCACGGATTGAGTGCCGAATCGGGCTCCAGCGCCCGTCCCGCCTGCACAAGCAGCTATCAAAACGAGAGCAAACCAGGAGACAAGGCCCATGACGATTGAGACCTTCGAGCGCACCCTGCCGAACGGCATCACCCTCAGTTGCCGCGCGGCCGGCGAGCGAGGCCGCCCGCTCATGGTGTTCCTCCACGGCTTTCCCGAAGCCGCCTTCATCTGGGACGAGCTGCTCGCATGGTTCTCGCAGCCGGCCCACGGCGGCTACCGCTGCCTCGCGCCCAACCTGCGCGGCTTCGAGAAGTCGAGCCAGCCCAAGGAGGTCGAGGCCTACCGCCCGCATCTGCTGATCCAGGACATGGTCGAGCTGGTCAAGACCGAGCGCGAGGACGGCGTCATCGACACGCTGGTCGCGCACGACTGGGGCGGCGCCTTCGGCTGGGGCCACGCCAATGCCTTCCCGGGCCAGGTGCGGCGGCTGGTGATCATCAACTCGCCGCACCCCGGCACCTTCACCCGCGAGCTGAAGACCAGCGCCGAGCAGCAGAAGGCCAGCGCGTACATGAACTGGCTCGCGGCCCCGGGTTCCGAGAAGGTCCTGGCCGAGAACGACTTCGCCCGCCTCTTCGCCATGTTCACCATGATGAAGGCGGGGCCCGACGGCTTCGGCTGGCTGACCGAGCCGGTGAAGCAGAAGTACCGCGACGTGTGGAGCCAGGGCCTGACCGGCGCCTGCAACCTCTACCGCGTGACGCCGATGAAGCCCCCCGTCCCCGGCAAGACCAGCGCCGACGACATCCCCACCCTGCCCCACGAGCGCCTCGCGGTGACGGTGCCCACGCTGGTGCTGTGGGCCATGGACGACGCCGCCCTGCTGCCCGGCCTGCTCGACGGCCTGGACGCCTACGTGCCGCAGCTCGAGATCAAGCGCGTGCCGGGTGCCACGCACTGGATCATCCACGAGCAGCCCGAGGGCGTGGCGCGCGACATCGGCGCCTTCATCGCGCGCACGCCGTCGCCGCAGTAGCGCCGCCCGGTGCCGCTGCGCGCCAGGGCACCGCCGGCAGGCCGTGCCAGCGCGTGCCGGGCGGGATGGTCTCGCCCTTCATCACCAGCGTCATCGGCCCCAGCTGCGCGCCGTCGCCCACCTGCGTGCCGTAGAGCATCGTGGAGCGCGGCCCGACCGTCACCCGGCTGCCGATGTGCACGTGGTCGATCTTCATCACGCGGTCCTCGAACAGGTGCGTCTGCGGGCAGCAGGCGGCGTTCAGCTCGCTGTGCTCGCCGATGTGCACGCAGTCGAACTCGGTGATGTCCGTGGTGTCGAGGTACACGCCGCGCGCGATGTCCGCGCCCAGCAGGTTGAAGGCATTGTTGAGCCACGGCGTGCCGCGCAGGTAGCGCAGGAACCAGGGCACCGCGATGCCCTCGTACATGTTGGTCACCGCCTCCGAGAGCCAGACGAAGGGCGTCCACATCGGCGTCGCGCGGCGGTCATAGCGCCGCACCGTCAGCCACTTGAAGACCGCCACGAAGAGGAAGGTGGCCAGCGCGAAGGCCGCGCCGCCGACCGCCAGGTCGATCGCCACGTCGCCCCAGCGCCCGGACTCGGCCAGCGGCATGGCGTCCAGCACGATCGCGTAGCCCACGGCGATGACCAGCGCATGCGGCGCGGCGATGCGGAAGGCCTCCACCGTGCCGCGGCCCAGCTTGCGCCAGCGTGAGGGCGCGAAGGTCAGGTGCGGCGCGAAGCCGCCCACCACCTCGCGCGCCGGCAGGTGCACCGGCGGCGCGCCCAGCCAGGTGTCGCCCGGCTGCATGGCGGTGCGGCACGGCACGGCGCTCATCACGCCGATCAGCACGTTTTCGGGAATGACCGTGCCGTCGGGCACGTAGGCGCCGTTGCCGACGAAGCTGCGGCGCGACACCACGGTGGGCTGCACCGTCATCCAGCCGCCGTCGATGTGCTCGTCGCCCAGCATCACGGCGTCGGCGATGAAGCACTCGTCGCCCAGGGTGAGCATGTCGGGCACCACCCCCAGCGCGGTCGAGAGCTCCGTCTCCTTGCCGACCTTGGCGCCCAGCAGCCGGTACCAGCTGGCCGAGAACACGGTCGCATACACGCCGTGCAGCACCGCCAGGCTCGACTCCTGGATCTGGTTGACCAGCCACTTGCCCAGGTAGCGGTTGCCGTGCACCGGCCAGGTGCCGGCCTGCATGCGCGGCAGGAACAGCACCCGCAGGGCAGCGGCCGCCAGCGCCGTGAACGCGATGAAGACCAGGCTGGCCGGCAGTGCCAGCAGGAAGAACTTCACCAGCCGCAGGCCGAAGGCCTGCCAGTCGGTGATGGTGCCGGCATCGACCAGCGGCCGCACGGAGATCGCCTCCACGTCCAGTTGGTCGATGAGCAGGAAGGTCGGGAACACCGGCATGAAGAACAGCACGGCCACGGCCAGCGCTCCGGTGACGAAGAACGCCATCTCCCAGCACAGGCGCCGGCGGCTCACGGCCGGACGCGGCGGCAGGCTGGCCGGGTCGAAGTCGGCGCGCTCGCGGGCGGGCGAGCCATGCCAGACCTTGCGTGGCGGCACGGACTGGCCGGCCGAGAGGGCCGACTGGCCTTCCAGGTGCCCCCAGTCGCCGATGGTGGTGCCGCCCTCGATGACCACGTACGAGCCGATGCCGGCCTGGGCGCCGATGTCGATGCGGCCCAGGTGCAGCAGGCCGCCCTCGACGCGGGCGTTCTCGAGCATCACCGCGTTGCCGATGCTGCTGCCTTCGCCGATTCGCACCAGCTCCGGCACCCGCACCGTGACCGAGCCGAGGTTCACCTCGTCGCCGATGCGCGCGCCCAGTGCCCGCAGCCACCAGGCGTAGAGCGGCGAACCGTTGATCATGTAGGTCGGCACGGCCTCCACCAGCCGGTCGGCCAGCCACCAGCGGAAGTACACCCAGCCCCACAGCGGATGGCTGCCCGGCGCCAGGCGGCCGGCCACCAGCCACTTGCCGGCCCAGGCCACCGCGAACTCCGCCAGCGTGGTGAGGACGAACACTGCCACCGAGGCCGCGATGGCGAAGGCCACGCTGTCGCCCTCCTCGCCGGTGTTGAAGTGGTAGGCGAAGAAGGGCGCCAGCCACTGCGCCATCTTCAGCAGCACCAGGAAGGGAATCAGCGCCGCCTGCGCCAGCCCGCAACGCCAGCGGCGCCACGCCGAGTGCAGGACGAAGGGCCGCTCCGGCACAGCGCTGTCCGCATCGGTCATGCCGCGTTGCAGCGCCTCGGCGATCGTCCCCACCTGCCGGCCGGCATACACGTCGCCCACCGTGGCCTGCGCGAAACGCGCGTCCTGCCGCAACTGCGAGACCAGCCGCGCCGCCAGCAGCGAATGCCCGCCCAGGTCGGCGAAGAAGTCCTGCGTGCGCCGGATCGGCTGCCCGGGAAAGAGCCGGCCCAGCGTGGCGAACAGGACTTCCTCGGCCGGCGTCTCCGGCACGTCGCCGCCCTCGGCCTCGCCGGCCGCTGCCAGCGGCAGCGCCCGCAGCACCTTGCGGTCGATCTTGCCGCTGGGCAGCCGGGGCATCGCGTCCAGCGGCTCGAAGCGCGCCGGGACCATGTACGGCGGCAGCCGTCCGGCCAGGGCCGAGCGCAGCACAGACGCGGCGGGGGCTTCGCCGGCCGGCACATAGAAGGCGATCAGCTGATCGATCCCACCCTCGGGCCGCAGCACGACGGCCGTGGTGCCCACGCCCGGCTGCTGCGCCAGCACCGACTCGATCTCGCCGAGCTCGACACGGAAACCCCGCACCTTGACCTGGTCGTCGGCCCGGCCAAGGCATTGCATCTGCGGCGTGCCGTCGGCCCGCAGCTCGACACGCGCCAGGTCGCCGGTGCGGTACAGGCGCGCCTCGCCCGCGTTGCGTGCCCAGGGGTTGGCGACGAATTTCTCGGCGGTGAGTTCCGGCCGCCCGAGGTAGCCGGCCGCCACGCCCGGGCCGGTGATGCACAGCTCGCCGGTCTCGCCCAGCGGCAGCAGCTTCAGCGGCGGCAGTTGCCCGTCGACGATGGATTCGGGCTCGATGACCTCGATCACCAGCAGGCCGTAGTTGGGCAGCGCCTCACCGATGGTCACCGGCTCGCCGGCGTGCAGTTCGGCCAGCGAGGCCGACACCGTCGCCTCGGTCGGCCCATAGGTGTTGAAGATGCGGCGAGTGGGAGCGGCCCACTTGTCGACCAGCGCCTGCGGGCACATCTCGCCGCCGAGGTTGATGATGCGCAGGTTGGGCACATCCTGCGCGAACAGCGCCAACAGCGTGGGCACCGCATGCAGCACCGTGATGTCCTGCTCGATCAGCGCCCGCGGCAGCGCCTCGGGGTCGCCGGCCAGCGTGCGCGGCGCGATCCACAGCGAGGCGCCCACCAGGTAGCTGATCCAGATCTCCTCGAAGCTCATGTCGAAGGCGACCGAGAAGCCCTGGTACACCCGGTCGCCCTCTTCCACGCCCAGGCGCGCGTTCTCGCTGCGCAGGAAATGGCAGATGCTGCCCTGCGTGACGGCGATGCCCTTGGGCTTGCCGGTGGAGCCGCTGGTGTAGATGACGTACGCGGTGTGCGAAGGCAGCGCGCCTTCGCGCCGGCGCAGCACGGTGCCGGGCGGCAGCGGCACCAGCAGGTCCGCGGCCTGGATCACCTGCGTGCCGGCGGGCGGCTCGGCCAGCGCGGCACCGGTGGCGGCATCGACGAGCAGCACGCGCGCCGCGGCATCGTCGAGGCACACCGCGATGCGCTCGACCGGCACCTCGGCGTCGAAGGGCAGCCAGGCCGCGCCGGTCTTGGCGATGCCCAGCTGCAGCACCAGCAGCTCGATGCCCCGGGTGAGCCACAGGCCCGCCATGTCGCCGGGCCGCACGCCCGCCTCGATGAGCCGGTGCGCGACGCGGTCGGCCGCCTGGTCGAGCTCGCCGTAGCTCAGCGCAGCGGTATCGAAGCGCAGCGCGGTCTTGCCGGGCAGTCGGGCGGCCGTGGCCTCGAACAGGTCGGCCAGCACCTCGTGGCGCAGCAGGTCGGGCCGATCGGGGCCGTACAGGAGGGATTCGGTCGGCAGGGCGCGGGGATGCATAGCGACGGAAGGACTCGTTCGGGCGCCGTGGCCGCCAGGCCGCAGCGCGTGGGTCAGTACACCTTGGGCTCGCCCGGCGGGCGTGATTTGAAGCGGCGGTGCACCCAGTAGTACTGCTCGGGCATGGCGTCGATGTAGCCGGCCAGGCGGCGGTTCATCAGGGCCGTGTCGGCCACGGCGTCATCGCTCGGGAAATCGGTCCAGGCCGGCAGCACCTCGATCTCGTAGCCACCGGGCACGAGCTTCGAGATCACGGGCACCACCTTGGCCCGGCCCAGCCGAGCGAAGCGCGACAGCGAAGGCACCGTGGCAGCCATGACGCCGTAGAAGGGCACGAAGACCGACTGCGAGGGGCCGAAGTCCATGTCGGGCAGGAGGTAGAGCACCCCGCCCTTGCGCAGGCCGCCCACGATCTCCTTCACGCCGTCGACGCGATGCAGCACCGTGACGTTGCCGAAGCGCGTGCGGCCCCGGCGCGTCCATTCGTCGACCATCGGGTCGCGCTGCGTGGTGTAGATGGTGGTCGAGGGCTTGGGGTTGTGCTTGGTGAGCGCCGTCGCCGCGGCGTCGAGGCCGTAGAAGTGCGGCGCGAACAGGATGGTCGGGTCGTGCCCCTCGTCGATCTCGCCGATGGCGCCGGTGATGCGGATGCGGCGGTCGACCACCTCGGGCGGCGCATGCCAGAGCCAGCTGCGGTCCAGCCAGGCCTGGGCCACGTACACGAAGGTCCGGCGCGCGATGCGGCGGCGCTCCTCGGGCGACTTGCCGGGAAAGCACAGCGCCAGGTTCACGTCCACCACGTGCCGGCGCGGCCTGGCCACCGCATGCAGCAGGCGGCCCAGCACGGCGCCCAGCGCGCGCGTGACCGGCAGCGGCACGTGCGCCAGTGCCTTCATGAAGCCGATGCCCAGGCGGGCCGAGAGGCTCATGCCGGTTTCCTCACTGCGCCACCTCCATCGGCTCGCTCTTGGGCTGCTTGTAGCGCGCGTAGTCCCACACGTACTGGCCGGGCAGGCTGCGCACGAGCTGCTCGATGCCCTCGTTCATCGCCGCTGCGGCCGCCTCGGGCGTGGCCTCGCGGTCGGTGAGCGCGGTGCCGGTGAACGGGATGAAGCGGATCGCGTAGCGCCCGCGCGGCAGCCGCTCGCACACGCCGAGGAAGACCTTGGCGCCGGTGGTCTGCGCCAGCCGCGGGAGCAGCGTCATGGTGTAGGCGGGGCGGCCGAGGAAGGGCGCCCACACGCCCTGCCCCAGCGGCGGAACCTGGTCGGGCAGGATGCCGGTATAGCCGCCCTCCTTGAGGGTGCGCATCAGCCCGCGCACGCCCTTGACGGTGGTGGGCAGCGTCTGCAGGCCGGGCCGGTCGCGCGAGCCTTCGACCAGCTCGGCGATCCACTTCTTGCGTGAAGGCCGGAACAGCGCGGTGATCGGCCCGTGCGCCTTCACGAAACGCTCGCCCACGGCCTGGCCGTACATCTCCCAGCTGCCCAGGTGCGGCACGACCATGATGACGCCCTTGCGCTCGGCCAGGGCCGCCTCGAACACCTCCGCGCCTTCCCAGCGCACGACCTTGGGCAGCACGCTCTCGCCGGTCGGACGGGCCCAGAGCCAGGGCAGCTCGGCCACCATCTCGCCGGCCGCGCCGATGGCGGGGCGCCACTGGGCGGGCGTGAGGCCGGCGGCCTCGGCGTTCTCCCGGAAGCGCCGCCGGTAGTCGGGTGCCAACCACCACACCAGCCAGCCGAAGGCCCGGCCCAGTGCATGCATCAGCGGCAGCGGCACACGGGCGAGCAGACGGAACAGCGCGGTCATTCAGGGCTGGATCAACAGGGATGGGGTGGACGGACGCGCGGCCGAGCAGGGCCCGACCGGCTTGAATAGAATGCAAATTGTCGCCGAGTTATGGAACTACTTGCGGGGCGACGTTAAACAACTCCGCTAAAGCGTTCGCCAAGACTCCCAAGCCTGGCAACGCGCCAATGACTTGCACAAGGAGCTTTCTTTCATGGCGAACGACTTTCTCTTCACTTCCGAATCGGTTTCCGAGGGCCACCCCGACAAGGTCGCGGACCAGATCTCGGATTCGATCCTCGACGCGATCTTCGAGCAGGACCCGCGCAGCCGCGTGGCCGCCGAGACGCTGACCAACACCGGCCTGGTGGTGCTGGCCGGCGAGATCACGACCAACGCGCACGTCGACTACATCCAGGTCGCGCGCGACACCATCAAGCGCATCGGCTACGACAACACCGACTACGGCATCGACTACAAGGGCTGCGCGGTGATGGTTTGCTACGACAAGCAGTCCAACGACATTGCCCAGGGCGTGGACCATGCCAGCGACGACCACCTGAACACCGGCGCCGGCGACCAGGGCCTGATGTTCGGCTACGCCTGCGACGAGACGCCCGAGCTGATGCCCGCGCCGATCTACTACGCGCACCGGCTCGTCGAGCGCCAGGCGCAACTGCGCAAGGACGGCCGCCTGCCCTTCCTGCGCCCCGACGCGAAGAGCCAGGTCACGATGCGCTACGTCGACGGCAAGCCCCACAGCATCGATACCGTCGTCCTCTCGACCCAGCACCACCCGGACCAGAGCGAGTCGCCCACCAAGATGAAGGCCAGCTTCAACGAGGCCATCATCGAGGAGATCATCAAGCCCGTGCTGCCCAAGGAGTGGCTCAAGGACACCAAGTACCTGATCAACCCGACCGGCCGCTTCGTCATCGGCGGCCCGCAGGGCGACTGCGGCCTGACGGGCCGCAAGATCATCGTCGACACCTACGGCGGCGCCTGCCCGCACGGCGGCGGCGCGTTCTCGGGCAAGGACCCGTCGAAGGTCGACCGTTCGGCCGCGTATGCCGCGCGCTACGTGGCCAAGAACATCGTGGCGGCCGGCCTGGCACGCCAGTGCCAGATCCAGGTGGCCTACGCCATCGGCGTGGCGCGGCCGATGAACATCACGGTCTATACCGAAGGCACCGGCGTCATCCCCGACGACAAGCTGTCTGCGCTGGTGGCCGAGCACTTCGACCTGCGTCCCAAGGGCATCATCCAGATGCTCGACCTGCTGCGCCCCATCTACGCCAAGACGGCCGCCTACGGGCACTTCGGCCGCGAGGAGCCGGAGTTCAGCTGGGAAAGAACCGACAAGGCGGCGGCACTGCGCGCCGCGGCCGGGCTCTGAGCCTTGTCCGGTGCCCGTCCCTCGGGGCGGGCACCGCGAAGTGATCCGGCGCGGCCGGCATCCTTCACAATCGCCCCATGACCCGGTTCCTGACCCTCTGCCTCCTTGCCGCACCGATCGCACTGACGGCCTGCAGCATTCCCTACGAAGTCGTCCGGATGCCCGGCGGCAAGTTGCGCGCGCAGAACGCCACCGACGCTGGCGGGTACTGCGCGCAGGCGGGCCTGGGCCGGGCGCGCATGCTCGGACCGGCGCCGGGCAATACCGAAGTGCTGTTCGAGTGCGTCAATAACTGAGCACTGCCTGTCGATTGCTCTGTTTTGATAGCACCCCTCCCAATATTCATGGGCGCCGCATCCCGATTCGCATCTCAACGCGGACATCAGAACCGATAGGTGCCGCCGAAGCCCACGGTCCAGTTCCGGCCGGGCGCCGGCTCGAAATAGCGCGCATTCCCTTCGTTGACGATGACCGAGCCGGCGTACTTGCGGTCGGCGACGTTCTCGACGCGTGCGAAGGCGTTGAACTCCCAGCGCTCCCAGCGCTGCACGTAGCCTGCGTAGAGCGCGGCCACGGCGTAGCCCGGCGCGCTGGCCGTGTTGCGGTCGTTGGCCTGGATGCGGCCGAGCGCGCGCAGTTCCACCCCGGCCCGCAAGCCCTGCGGCGGCATGTAGCCGAAGGACGCGAACAGCGATTGCCGCGCAATGCCCGGGATGCGGTTGCCCGCCGCGACGAGGCCGGCGCCGGTGCAAGGGGAGGATGAGCAGAAGGCGTCCTGGTAGCGCGCGTCCAGCCAGGTGTAGGCGAGCTGTGTGCGCCAGTGGTTCGCCGTCTCGTGCTGCCAGCCCAGCTCGGCCCCTTGCCGCCGCGTGCGGCCGGCGTTCTGGAAGGTGGCGCGGCCGCCGACATTGGTGGCGGTCACGATCTCGTCCTGCGTCCGGGTCTCGAAAACCGCCGCCGTGAGCAGGCCGCCTCCGACGCGTGCCTTCGCGCCCAACTCGACGCTGTCGTTGACCGAGGGCCGCAGCGCGAAGTTGAGACCGCCGGTGCCGTCGGGGCGGTACGACAGTTCGTTGAGCGTCGGTGTCTCGAAGCCGCGCCCGGCCGACAGGTACAGCGCCAGGTCGCGCGTGGGCTGCCAGCGCAGGGAGACGACGGGCAGCGTGCGGGCATAGCGGGCGCTGCCGCTATCGTCTCCGTTGCGGCCGAGCACGTAGCGGTCCTGCGAATCGAAATGCACGCTGCTGCGGCGCACGCCCGCCTCCAGCGTCCACGCCTGCGCGAAGCGCCAGGTGGCCTGGGCGTAGGGGTCGAGGTTCCAGACCTCGTTGCGCTCGTTGCGGCGCAGGCGGCCGCGCACGCCCAGCCAGGGATTCGCCGCGGGCCCGAGGTAGTTCTCGTCGCCGGTTCGCCATTCGCGCATGCGGTCGTAGCCCAGGCCCGCGACCAGGTCCAGCGGCCGGCCGGCGAGCGCGAACTCGCCGGTCCAGCGCACGTCCAGCCCGCTGTAGTTGCGCGCCAGGCCGATCACGCCGCCGGCCTGCAGCGGGTTCTGCTGCGCCGAGGGCGGGATGGCCTGGAACTGCGTGGTCTCGCGCTCGCCGCCGTAGAGCATCAGCCGCAGCTGGTTGCGACTGTCGAGCCGGCGCTCGTAAAGCAGGCCGGCCTGGCTCTGCGACACGGTCTTGCGCGTGTCGTACTGCTGGGCCAGCGGCGCGCTGCGCGGGGCGAGCGCGAACTGCTCGGCCGTGAGGCCCAGCGGGTCCTGCGCGTCGATGCGCACCCGGTTGACGACCAGCGTGAGCCGGTCGCCGTTGTCGAACGTGAGGCCGAGCTTGCCGTTGGCCAGGTCGCGCCGCGCGGCGCTGTGCTCGCGCCAGCCCTCGGTGTCGAAGCGGCTGGCGCTGAAGAGGTAGTCGATGGCCGCACCGCCGGCGCCGCCCAGCGCCTGCGCACCGCTGAGCTGAAGGCCCTGCCGCCAGGTGCCGAAGCTGCCGCCCGCGGCCGAGTACTGCAGGCGCGGCCTGCCCTCGCCCGTGGCGGTGAAGGCCTGCAGCACGCCGCCCGAGGAGTTGCCGTACAGGGCCGAGAAGGGCCCGCGCAGCACCTCGATGTGGTCGAGCGAGGCGATGTCGATGTTGGAGGTCTGGCCCTGCCCGTCCGGCAGCGTGGCCGGGATGCCGTCGACGTAGATGCGCACACCGCGCACGCCGAAGGTGGAGCGGGCGCCGAAGCCGCGGATCGACAGCTGCAGGTCCTGCGCGAAGTTGTAGCGGTTCTGCAGCTGCAGCCCCGGCACCCCGGCCAGGCTTTCGGTGAGCTGGGCCTGCAGGCGGCTGTCGCGCGCCTCGTCGCCCTCGACCCGGTCGACCGAGCCGGCCACGTCGAAGGGCGAGACCTGGCCTCGCGGGACGCTGACGGTCACCGCATCCAGCATCGGCGCGTCGGCCGGCGCCGTCTGTGCCGCAGCGATGCAGGGCATGGCGCAGGCCAGCCAGGCCATCCGGGAGGGCGGGGATCGGAGGAGCGGTGTCTGCGTCATCCAACGCATTGTGTGGGCGGCGCGGCCGCGACGCGCCGCCAAGGCCTCATGCTATGAATTTCATAGCAACTTGCGCCCGTGCAGCGGGCGCTTCAGGCCGATCTGGCTTGAAAGCCGTGGCCTCAGGGGCGACGCCGCAACCAGCCGAACCAGACGCAGGCCGCCACCGGGATGCCCAGCGTGACCCACGCCAGCATGTCGCCGAAGCCGCCGTCGCTGAACAGGGCCGAGACCAGCCCGATGGCGGTGAGCACGCCCATCGCGATCGGCCAGCCCCACATCGCCGTGAAGGGGCGAGAGGACTTCATGGCGAGCCTTCCAGGCCTTCGAGCTGCCGGGGGTTGCGCGTGGCGGCGGCCGGCGACAGCGGTGGCGCCCCCGACGGCACCGCGGCATCGGCCACCGCCGGCTTCGGCTTGTGCTCGTGCGTGGGCTGCCCCTTGCGCAGCCACAGGTACAGGCCGCTGCCCAGCACGATGATGGTGGCGATGTCCAGCAGCGCCCAAAGGATCTGCATCGGCATGCCGCCGTAGTCGCCGAAGTGCAGCGGCTGCGACACCAGCAGCGCCGTGAGGTACCACGGCAGCCTGGGTGCCGCGGTGACCTCGGCCGTTTTCGCGTCGACCAGCACGGGCTGCAGCAGCTTCGAGGTGAAGGGCTCGTTGCCCTTGAGGAAGAAGGTGGTGTGGTGCGGGCTCGAGAACGCCGTTCCAGGGAAGGCGATGAAGGACAGCTTGGTATTCGGCGCCTGCGCCTGCGCGACCTCCATGGAGCGCTGCACCGAGCCGCGCTCGGCCACCGGCACCGTCGGCTGCCCCTGGTAGGGCGCAAGGATCGTGCTGAGCTGGTCGTACTGCCAGTACTTGATGACGAGGTCGGCCCAGGTGTTGATCATGCCGGTGGCGCCCACCACGAAGACCCACACCAGCGTGACGACGCCCAGCAGGTTGTGCAAATCGAGCCACTTCAGGCGCGTGCGCCGGTCGCGCCGCACGGTGCCGAAGTCCAGCTTGCGCATGAAGGGCGAATACAGCACGACGCCGCTGACGACGGCCACCAGCAGCAGCAGGCCCATGAACCCGAGGAAGAGCTTGCCCGGCAGCCCTGCGAACAGGTCGACGTGCAGCTTGAACATCACGTACATGAAGCCCTGGTCGAAGCGCGGCTGCGCCAGCACCTGGGCCGTGCGCGCGTCGATGGCGACGGAGCGGAAGTCGTCCGTGGGCGCCGGCGTGGGCGTCATGGTGACGAACCAGAGGTTCTCGTCGTCCTCGGCCTTGGACGCGAACTGCACGACCCGGTCGGGGTGCTGCGCGCGTGCCACGTCGAGGATGCGGTCCAGGCTCTGGTGCGGCGTGGCCGCCGCCATCTTCGGCGCTTCCACCTCCGTGCCCAGCAGGTGCCCGATCTCGTGGTGGAAGATCAGCGGCAGCCCGGTGATGCACAGCAGCAGCATGAAGGCGGTGCAGACGATGCTGCTCCACTTGTGCACCCAGGCCCAGGTCTTGATCGATTGGCTCTTCATCGTGGTCGGTGTGTGCGGGACGCCGGGCGTCAGAAGCGGTAGGTGGCGCTGGCCACCACGTTGCGGCGGGCGCCCCACCAGCAGTCGCCGCGGGCGAGGCAGGTGCTGAAATAGTTCTTGTCGGTCGCGTTGTTGATGTTGAGCGCATAGCGCCAGCGCTCGGTGTCATAGGCGAAGACCAGGTCGAGCAGTGCCGAGCTCGGCACGCGCGGGCCATAGCCCCCGTACGAGGTGTCGCGGAACGCGCCCATGTAGCGCACGCCTGCGCCGGCCGAGAAGCCGTGGACGCCCGCGACGGAGAAGCGGTACTTGGCCCACACGCTGGCCTGGTGGCGCGGCAGGCCCTCGAGCTGCGGATCGAGGTCGGTGTAGGTGTAGTGGGCGATCAGGTCCAGGTTGCGGCCCACCGTGCCGCGCGCCTCGAGCTCGACCCCACGAGTGCGCGTGCGGCCCACCTGTTCATAGGTGTAGGGGCCGATCTGCTGGATCTGGTTCTTTTCCTTCAGGTCGTACACCGCGGCATTGAAGGCCAGGCTGCGGCCGACCGGTTCGTACTTGACCCCCGCCTCCCATTGCTCGCCACGCAGCGGCTTGAAGATCTGGCCGTTGATGGCCGACTGGGGCGTGAAGGACTCGGCATAGCTGATGTAGGGCGACCAGCCCGACTCGAAGGCGTACATCAGTCCCAGGCGCTTGGTGGTGGCCGATGCCTTGTCGGACTCGCTGCCCTCGGCGCTGGACACCGCGCGGTCGTGCCGCAGGCCCGCCACGACGATCCACGGCCCGAGCTTCATCTGGTCCTGCAGGTAGAAGCCAGACTGGCGCTGGCGGGTCTTCGGATTGGGCGTGCGCACACCCGCGGCCACGCTGCCGTAGGCCGGGAAGTAGGCGTCGATCGTGCTGTAGCCGGAGTAGTCGGTCCAGGTGCGTTCGCGCGAGCGCGTGAAATCGGCGCCGACGAGCAGCGTGTGCTGAAGCGCGCCGGTACTGAAGCGGCCCTCGACGTGGTTGTCGAGGTTGGTGATCTGCTGCTCGGTGCGCGAGTTGGAGGTGTAGCGGCCGAGCGTGCGCTTGAAGATCGGGTCGGCGCCCCAGCCACCCGGGCCGGCATCGACGCCGTTGCCGTAGAAGTCGCCCCAGTGGTAGAGGCTGTCGTTCACGTTGCGCGCGACGCGGAAGTTCTGGCGCACCGCCCACTGGTCGTTGAACTTGTGCTCGAACAGCCAGCCGAAGGTCTTGCGCTGGCTGTCGTAGTAGTCGCCCGGCTCGCCGATGAAGCGGTTGCGCGGCAGCTGGCCGTTGGGATTGGGCAGCAGCGTGCCTTCCCACGGAAAGAACTGCGAGGAGCTGCCGCTTTTGTCCTTCTGGTAGAGCCCCTGCAAGGTGAGCGAGGTCATGGCCGTCGGCCGCCAGGTGAGCGATGGCGCGAGCAGCACGCGGTCGTCGGGCACATGGTCGACCTGCGTGCCCGACTTGCGGCCCAGTGCGATGAAGCGGTAGGCCAGTGTGCCCTCGGCATCGAGCGGACCGGTCAAGTCCACCTGGAGCTGCCGGCGATTGAAACTGCCGTACTGCACGCCGATCTCGCGCTGCGTCTCGAACAGCGGCCGCTTGCTCACCATGTTGACCACGCCGCCCGCCGTGCCGGCGCCGAAGAGCATGCCCGAGGGGCCGCGCAGCACCTCGAGCCGTTCGAGCGTGAACGGGTCGGTGCGCGTCGTGCTGGTGTAGTAGCCGTAGGCCTGCCGCAGGCCGTCGAGGAACACCGTCGGCTCGGTGCCGCGGATGCGCGCCGAGTCGGCGCGTGAGTCCAGGCCGTAGGCGTCGGAGCGCACGCCGGCCGCGTAGGTGAGCGCGTCCTGCAGGTTCGTGGCGCCCTGGTCCACGATCTGGTCGCGTGTGACCACGGTCACCGACTGGGGCGTCTCGGCGAGCGGTGTGTCGGTCTTGGTGGCGGTGGCGGCGTTCTTCGCGCGGTAGCCGATCACGGGCGACGTGGCGGTCTCGCGTTCGGCGTTGGCGTCCACCTGCACGGCCGGCAATGAGGGGGCCGCGGTGCCGGCAGCCGGTGCCTCCGGCGCCTGGGCGCGTGCGGACACGCCAAAGCTGAGGCAGACGGACGCGAGCACCAGCGGGCGTGCCGCGGGCCGTGCAAAGGTCGAAGGCAGTTGGGAGAAGAACATCCGGATTCAGTCAATGCGAGTGATTCGCATTGTATTTATGAACAGGAAGTGAATTTGCCTTGACCGGCAACGGGTGGGGGCATTGGCGGTCGTTGTCATCGGTACGCCACCCGGCCGAAGCACCATCGCTCGGCGGCGCGCTGTCGGACAGCCTCGCGACCGCATTGCAGATGCGCTCTTGAAAGAGACCGAAATGCCCTTATGATTAGCACTCGCTGGGGTCGAGTGCTAACAACACGTTGCGCGGTCCCAAGTCGACCGGACGGTCGACCGGCTCTTCCGGGCCCGGCCGTCCACAGAACCAACCCCGTTTCTCATATCCCAGGAGATGCAATGAAACTTCGTCCTTTGGCCGATCGCGTGATCGTCAAGCGCATTGACAGCGAAACCAAGACCGCCTCGGGCATCGTGATCCCCGACGCCGCCGCCGAGAAGCCCGACCAGGGTGAAGTGCTGGCCGTGGGTCCCGGCAAGCGCAACGACAAGGGCGAGCTCTCTGCCCTGACCGTGAAGGTCGGCGACCGCGTGCTGTTCGGCAAGTACTCGGGCCAGACCGTCAAGGTCGACGGCGACGAGCTGCTCGTCATGAAGGAAGACGACCTGTTCGCGGTCGTCGAGAAGTAATCCATTCACCCCTGATATTCGGAGTCAATCAACATGGCAGCAAAAGACGTTGTGTTCGGCGGCGAAGCCCGCGCACGCATGGTCGAGGGTGTGAACATCCTGGCCAACGCAGTCAAAGTGACCCTCGGCCCCAAGGGCCGCAACGTGGTGCTCGAGCGCTCGTTCGGCGCCCCCACGGTGACCAAGGACGGTGTGTCCGTCGCCAAGGAAATCGAACTCAAGGACAAGCTGCAGAACATGGGCGCCCAGCTCGTGAAGGAAGTGGCCTCCAAGACCAGCGACAACGCCGGTGACGGCACCACCACCGCCACCGTGCTGGCCCAGGCCATCGTGCGCGAAGGCAGCAAGTACGTGGCCGCCGGCCTGAACCCCATGGACCTCAAGCGCGGCATCGACAAGGCCGTCGCCGCCCTGGTGGAAGAGCTGAAGAAGGCCTCCAAGGCCACGACCACGAGCAAGGAAATCGCCCAGGTCGGCTCGATCTCGGCCAACAGCGACGAGACGATCGGCAAGATCATCGCCGACGCGATGGACAAGGTCGGCAAGGAAGGCGTGATCACCGTCGAGGACGGCAAGTCGCTCGACAGCGAACTGGACGTCGTCGAAGGCATGCAGTTCGACCGCGGCTACCTGTCGCCCTACTTCATCAACAACCCGGAAAAGCAATCGGCGATTCTGGAAAACCCCTTCGTGCTGCTGTTCGACAAGAAGATCAGCAACATCCGTGACCTGCTGCCCACGCTGGAGCAAGTCGCCAAGGCCGGCCGTCCGCTGCTGATCATTGCCGAGGAAGTCGAAGGCGAAGCCCTCGCGACCCTGGTGGTGAACACCATCCGCGGCATTCTGAAGGTCGTGGCCGTGAAGGCCCCTGGCTTCGGCGACCGCCGCAAGGCCATGCTGGAAGACATCGCCATCCTGACGGGCGGCAAGGTCATCGCCGAAGAAGTGGGCCTGACCCTCGAGAAGGTGACCCTGGCCGACCTGGGCCAGGCCAAGCGCATCGAAGTGGGCAAGGAAAACACCACCATCATCGACGGCGCCGGCGCTGCAGCCGACATCGAAGCGCGCGTGAAGCAGATCCGCGTGCAGATCGAGGAAGCCACCAGCGACTACGACCGCGAGAAGCTGCAAGAGCGCGTGGCCAAGCTGGCCGGCGGCGTGGCCGTGATCAAGGTCGGCGCTGCCACCGAAGTCGAGATGAAGGAAAAGAAGGCACGCGTCGAAGACGCCCTGCATGCCACCCGCGCTGCAGTGGAAGAAGGCGTGGTCGCCGGCGGCGGCGTGGCCCTGCTGCGTGCCAAGCAGGCCGTGGGCGACAAGGTCAAGGGTGACAACGTCGACCAGGACGCCGGCATCAAGCTGGTGCTCAAGGCCATCGAAGCGCCCCTGCGCGAGATCGTCTCCAACGCCGGCGGCGAGCCCTCGGTGGTGGTGAACAAGGTGCTGGAAGGCAAGGGCAACTACGGCTTCAACGCTGCCAACGACAGCTACGGCGACATGCTCGAGCTGGGCATCCTGGACCCGACCAAGGTGACCCGCACCGCGCTGCAGAACGCCGCTTCCGTGGCCTCGCTGCTGCTGACGACCGAAGCCATGGTCGCCGAAGCTCCCAAGGACGACGCTCCGGCCGGCGGCATGCCCGGTGGCATGGGCGGCATGGGTGGCATGGGCGACATGGGCATGTAATTCACTTGAAGAGCGTTGCTCTTCAAGTGGTCTGCTCAGTCAGATCAAAAAGCCGGGCAGAGCCCGGCTTTTTTCATGGGCGCTCGCCTTTCGCGCTGCTTCGGCGAGCGGGCGGCGCGCTGGCCCTGGACTGGCGGGCATGAGCCCGCCGTCATGTCATCTCGACGCTATATTTTTGATAGCTGACTGCGCAGAGAGGACGGGCGTCATAGCCCGATTTCTCACTGAAAGTGCAGACGCAGCACCGGGTACAGGGCCTTGAAGCGCGCATGGCGCGCGCGGTGCCCTGCCACAACAGAGACGTCCGGCTCGAAGCGCTGGCGCACGGCGGGCGTGGTGCACACCGACTCCACGGCGCCGCCATCGGCCAGCCACGCGAGGCGCGCTGCACCCAGCGCACCACCGGCTTCGCCGCCCTCGCCCAGCGTGAGCGGCACTTCCAGGATGTCGGCCAGCAACTGCGCCCACCAGGCGCTGCGCGCGCCGCCGCCGACCAGCGCCAGAGCGCCTGTGGGTTGGGTCAAGGTGTCGAGCCCATCGCGCAGTCCGAAACTCACGCCCTCGACCACGGCGTAGGCGATGTCGGCCGGGCCATGCGCCTGCGTGAGGCCGAAGAGCACGCCCTGCGCCTGCGCATCGTTGTGCGGCGAGCGCTCGCCCGACAGGTAGGGCAGGAACAGCGGCGCTCGGCCACGTGCCCCGGCATCCAGCGTGGCGGCCGCCGCCAGCAGCGCGGCCTCGTCGGCGAAGCCGAAGGCGCCGACGGCCCAACTGAGCGCACTGGCGGCCGAGAGCATGACCGACATCTGATGCCAACGACCCGGCAGCGCATGGCAGAAGGCATGCACGGCCAGCGCGGGGTTGGGCTCGAAGCGCTCGCCGGCGATGAAGATCACGCCCGAGGTGCCGAGCGAGACGAAGCCCTGCCCGGCCTGCACGATGCCCATGCCCACGGCGCTGGCGGCGTTGTCGCCGCCGCCGCCCGCGATCGCGACGCCCCGCCCGTGTGCCGTGCCGACGCCCCAGCGTGCGGCCAGCTCGGGCTTCAGCATCGCCGACACCGCGCTGCCTTCGACCAGGCGCGGCATGTGCGCGCGCGTGAGTCCGGTCGCGGCCAGCAGTTCGTCGGACCAGTCGCGCCGGCCGACGTCGAGCCAGAGCGTGCCCGAGGCATCGGACATCTCGCTCACCGCCTCGCCGCTCAGCTGGAGGCGCAGCCAATCCTTGGGCAGAAGCACGCGCTGCACGCGCGCGAAGATCTCGGGCTCATGCGTGCGCACCCACAGCAGCTTGGGTGCGGTGAAGCCGGGCATGGCCAGGTTGCCGGCGATCTGCGCCAGACGCGGCACGGCATGCGCGAGCTGCCCGCACTCGGCCGCGCTGCGGCCATCGTTCCAGAGGATGGCCGGACGCAGCACGGCGGCGTCGGCGTCGAGCAGCACAGCACCGTGCATCTGGCCCGACAGGCCGATGGCGCGCACCCGGGCCAGTGAGTCGGCATGCTGCGCGTGCAGTGTGGCCATGACGAACCTCAGGGCCTCGGCCCACTGGTCGGGGTGCTGCTCCGACCACAGCGGCTGTGGCCGGCTCACGGTGAGTGCGGCACTGGCCGTGCCGACGATGCGGTGGTCGTCGGCCAGCAGCAGCGCCTTGAGCGCCGAGGTGCCGAGGTCCAGTCCGAGGTACATGGCGTCGATCTTTCAAGCAAAAAGTGGCTGTAACGGCCGTCCAGCGACCGCAAGCAGCTATCAATTTCGTAGCATATGCCGACGCCGGCGAACAGGGCGTTCGGCACGCATCGTTCGCGCTGAGCCTGTCGAAGCGCTGCCCCCGGCTTCGACAGGCTCAGCCCGGACGGGCCGGGGCAGGCGAAGCGCGACGCATCAGTGGCTTCCGCCGAACCGGTGGTCGGCCTGGCGGCGGAACTCGGTCGGGGTCATGCCCTTGATCTCGAGGAAGCGCCGGTTGAAGTTGGCCACGTTGTTGAAGCCGACCTGGTAGCAGATGTCGGTCACGTAGTGGTCGGTCTGCATCAGCAGGTGGCAGGCGCTGTTGATGCGCACGCGGTTGACGAAGTCGGTGAAGCTGTTGCCGGTGGAGCGGCGGAAGAAGCGCGAGAAGCGCGATTCGCTCATGCCCAGTTCGGCCGCCACGTCGCCGGCGCTGATGGGCTCTGCGACGTTGCCGGTGATGCGGTTGACGATGCGGTTGATCTGGTCGACCTCCGCATCGCCCTCGGCGCCCTGGATCTGCACGGTGGACAGCAGCCGGTAGTCGGGGCACTGCGCGAGGTCGGCCATGAACTCGCAGAAGTGGCCGAAGCGCCGCATGCCCCGCGTGGCCTTGATCTGGTCCCAGTGCGCACGCGCGCGCTCGGACAGGCCGAAGAACTCCACCCCGCGGCGGGCGCGCTCGAGCAACTGCATCACGTCGCGCAACTCGGGGATGTCGTCGGACGCCTGCTGCAGCGGCTCGTGGCGGAACTGGATGACCAGGTCGCGCTCGGCCACGCCGCCGTCGCCCACGTCGAAGGAGATCCAGTTGTGCGGCAGGCGCGGGCCGCACAGTACCAGGTGCCCGGGCTCGAAGGGGCCGATCCAGTCGCCGATGAAGGCCTTGCCGGAGGTGGCGGTGATCAGGTGCAGCTCGTACTCGTCGTGGAAGTGCCACCGCGCCAGGGGCGTGGGATAGCCGTGCGCCAGGCAGCGAACCAGGCCGGTCTCCTCGGACGCCTCGTAGCCCAGGGCCGGTGAGCGGGTGAAGTCGCGCTCGAGCTCGGGCTGGCGCTGGCGGGGCCGTGCCACACGGGCCGGCCGGACGGTGCGCTCGCGCGTGGAGGGGTTCATGGCAGTGGGGATCATCGTCATCTGCGGCAACGCACGCACCTTAGCTCATGACGTTGCCACCGTCGACGTTGAGCGTCTGCGCCGTGATGTAGCGGGCCTCGTCGCTGGCCAGGAAGACGCAGGCGCCGCCCAGGTCGTCGGGGCGGCCCATGCGGCCCAGCGGCACGGCCAGGCCGACCTGGCGCTTCTTCTCGCCGGGCGCCAGGTGCTCGTGGCGGGCGAACAGGCCGTCGACCTGGTCCCACATCGGCGTGTCGACCACGCCGGGCGAGATGGCATTGACGCGGATGCCGTGCGGCGCCATCGCCAGCGCCGCGCTCTGCGTGTAGCTGATGACGGCCGCCTTGGTGGCGCAGTAGTGCGACACCAGCGCCTCGCCGCGGCGGCCCGCCTGCGAGGCGAGGTTGATGACCGAGCCGCCCTCGGTCCCCGCCTGCACCATGTGCCGCAGCACGGCCTGCATGACGAAGAACAGGCCCTTGACGTTGACGGCGAACAGCCGGTCGAAGGAGGCCTCGTCGCTCTCGAGCAGCGGCGCGAGGTCGAACACGGCGGCGTTGTTGACCAGCGTGTGCACCGGGCCGAAACGGGCCACCGCGGTGTCGAGCAGGCGTGCGATGTCGCCGCTGCGCGTGATGTCGGCAGCAATGTAGGCCACGGCGTCGGGGTGCGCGTCCTGCAACGCCTGCACGGCGGCCGGCGTGTCGGTGGCGCGGTCGACGAGGCTGCATCTCGCGCCCTCTGCCAGGCAGGCGTGCGCCATGGCCAGGCCGATGCCGCCACCGGCACCGGTGATCAGCACATGGCGATGGGCGAGTCGGGGCGTCATGGGTTCTCCTTCGGATTCAGTTGAGGGCCTGTGCGTCGGCCAGGAAAGCGCGCTCGGCGTCCAGCGTCGCGGGATGGTCGAGCAGCTCGGGCAGCAACCGCGGCGGGACGGTGACGGCGCCCACGCCCAGCGCCAAGAGCGAGAGGTAGGCCTCGCGGGAGCGCACACTGGCCACCAGCAGACGCGTCGCCGCACCGCTCTGCCGGACCAGCGCCTGCATGCGCGCAATGAGCGCCAGGCCATCGACGCCGCTGTCCTCCAGCCGGCCCAGGTAGGGCGCGGCGTAGGCCGCCCCGAGCATGGCGGCAAAATGGGCCTGCTCGGGCGCATAGACCGCCGTGTAGGTCACGGGATGGCCGGCTGCGCTGAGCCGTGCGCCGGCACGCAGTCCTTCGCGCGTGGCGGGAATTTTCACCACCAGTTGGCCCGGCTCGAAGCCGGCGAGCAGGCCGCGGGCGTCGTCCAGCATCCCGTCCGCGTCCGCCGCCTGGACCTGGGCCTGCACCTGCCGCGCGCCGAGCGCCAGGCATTCGTGCAGCAGCGCCGGCAGGTCGCGCCGGGACACGCCCGCGCGCCGCAGCAACGTGGGATTGGTGGTCACGCCGTGAATCGTGGGGTGCGGCAGGCAGGCACGCAGTTCGCCGAGGTCGGCGCTGTCGAGGTAGAGATGAAAGCCGGCGGTCATCTGGGCGCAGGACGTCGGTCCGGTCAAGCGGCGATCAGCGCATCGACTTCGCTGCGGCGCGGCGGATCGGCGCCTTCGCGCATGCAGTTGAGGGCCGCCGCAGCGGCAGCAAAGCGCAGCACCTGCGACCACTGCGCGGTGGGCAGCGACTCCAGCGCTTCGGGGGTTTCTACGCCCTGCTCCAGCAAGGCCACGGTCAGCCCCGCCGCGAAGGTGTCGCCGGCGCCAATCGTGTCGACCACCTGCGTGGGCGGCGGCGACACCTCCACCGGCTCCGCGCCGGGACGGTACAGCGTCGCGCCCCCGGCGCCGCGCGTGATGACCACGGCGCGCGGCCCGTGGCGCAGGCAGTCCATGGCCACATCGGTCAGCGGTCGGCCAGGCGCCAGCACCTCGGCGTCCTCGTCGCTCATCTTCACCAGATCGGCCGCGGCCAGCCAGCGGCCGCAGCGCCGCCGCCAGTCGACCGGGTCGCGGATGAGGCTGGGCCGCGCGTTCGGGTCGAAGAACACCAGCCGGCGGCCACGCTGCGCCTCGACGAATTCGCCGATGCGCGCCGCGGCCGGCTCGTGCAGCAGCGAGATGGAGCCGAAGTGCAGCCAGCGGCAACTGTCGGGCAGCGCCGGCAACTCCGTCGGGGTCCACAACGTGTCCGCCGTGCCCTGCATGTAGAAGGCATAGCGGTTGCTGGTCGACGTGCGCTCGACGAAGGCCAGCGTGCTCGGCGCATCGCTGCGCAGCACGAAGCGGGTGTCGATGCCGTCGCGCGTGAAGCGCTCCAGCAGGCGCTCGCCGAACAGGTCGGTCGACAGCTGCGTGACGAAGCCGGTCGGCACACCCAGGCGTGCTGCGGCCACCGCGCTGTTGGCCAGTGCGCCGCCCACGTGGCCCTGGAAAGCCAGCGCACCGGCTGCGGTGAAGTCGATCAGCGACTCGCCGACGAAGACGATGCGCATCGCGGCCTCCACGCTCATCGACCCTGATGCGCCTCGAACATCGCGACGCGGTCCGCTGCGCGTCGCACGGCCGAGACCAGCCGCGCATCGCCGGCGAGTTCGCCCCACAGGCCCGCATCGGCGCACAGCGCGGCCACGGGATCGGCCGCGTCGCAGATGGTGTGTGCCGTGGCAGGGTCCATGCCCTGGTCCTGGTAGGCATACGGCAGCTCGCCCCGGTGCCAACGCTGCAGGAAGGCCAGGAACAACGCGGGCAGCATCGCCACGCTGTCGATGCTTGCGCCTGCGGCCAGGCGCTCGCGCACGGTGGGCGCGATGAACCCGGGAATCTTCGAGAAGCCGTCGGCCGCCACCCGCTGGTTGGTGTCGCGGATGGCCGGGTTGGAGAAGCGCTCGAGCACCACGTCGCGGTAGCGCGGCAGATCGACCGGGCTGGGTTCGCCGGGCGTGCCGAGGCAGGGGATCACGTCGTCGGTGACATAGTCATAAGCCATCCGGCGGATCGAGGGCGTGAGCGCGCCCTCGTGAATGAACTGCAAACCCAGCAGCGTGCCGGCCCAGGCGATGCAGCTGTGGCTGGCGTTGAGGATGCGGATCTTGGCTTCCTCGTAGGGCTGCACGGACCCGACCAGCTCCACGCCGACCTTCTCCCACGCGGGGCGTCCGGCGATGAATTCGTCCTCGATCACCCATTGGATGAAGCTCTCGCCGGTCACGGGCGCCGCGTCGTCCCAGCCCGTGGCGCGCCGCACGCGCTCGCGCAACTCGGCGGGCGGGCGGGGCGTGATGCGGTCCACCATCGCGTTGGGGCAGGTGGTATTCGCCTGCGCCCAGGCCGAGAGCGGCACGTCGCCGGCGCGGTCGATGAACTCCAGCAGGCCCGCCCGAAAGCGCTCGCCGTTGTGGCGCAGGTTGTCGCAGTTCAGCAGCGTGACCGGGCCGGCATTCGCGGCCATCCGCGCGCGCAGGATGGCCGCGACGGCGCCGTACACCGTCTCACCGGCCTCGCCGCGGCGCACGCGCTCGATGTCGGCGGCGAGATCGGCGAAGCCCAGGTCCAGCCGGTGATCGTTGTCGAGGTAGTAGCCCGCCTCGGTCACCGTGAAGGACACGATGCGCGTGGCCGGGTCGGCGCCGCGCGCCACCATGGCCGCCTGCCCGGGCGCATAGGGAATGACCTCGCGGATCGATTCGATGCGCTCGTAGCGGTAGTCGCCGGCCGGCGACACGGTCTCCAGCGTGTACGCACCGCCCTGCGCCTGCAGCGCTGCCAACACATCGGCCATGTCGGGCCGCAGGTTGGTGCCGGCCAGCGACCACTGCAGGTCGCCCGTGGCACGCAGTGCCTGCAGGTACACGGCCTGGTGCGCCCTGTGGAAAGAGCCCAGGCCGAGGTGAAGCACCACGAAGCCGGAAGCGGCGGGCGCCGAAGGGGAAGTCACGGAAACACTCTCCGAAAGGATGGATCAGGCGGCAGCGACGGCGCGCCCGTCTCGGGTGAACAGGTGCAGCACCGACGGGTCGATCTCGACGCCGACGTCGTCGCCGCTCTGCAAGGGGGTGCGCTCGTTCTGGCGCGCGATCATGGTCACGCCGCCCACGTCGACGTGGATCAGCGTGTCGGCGCCCAGCGCCTCCACCAGCTCCACGCGGCCGGGCATGCCGGCGCCGGCGCCCGGGTGCACGCGCACGCCCTCGGGCCGCACGCCGAGGAAGCCGTCGCCGGGCAGCGCGCCGCCGGTGAGCTGCGACACCACGGGCAGCGAGGCGGCGGGCAGCATGTTCATCGAGGGCATGCCGATGAACTGCGCAACGAATTGGTTGGCCGGGCGGTCGTAGAGCGCCAGCGGCGAGCCGACCTGCTCGATCAGGCCGTCCTTGAGCACCACCACCTTGTCGGCCAGGGTCATGGCCTCGACCTGGTCGTGGGTGACGTAGATGGTGGTGGCACCGAGTGACTCGTGCAGCTTCTTGATCTCGACCCGCGTGTTGCCGCGCAGGGCCGCGTCGAGGTTGGACAGCGGCTCATCGAAGAGGAAGACCTTGGGCGCACGCACGATGGCGCGGCCGATGGCCACGCGCTGGCGCTGGCCGCCCGACAGCTCCTTGGGCGTGCGCTGGAGGTACTTGGCCAGGTTGAGCTTCTCGGCCGCGGCCTCGACCTTCTGACGGATCTCGGCCTCGGGCACCTTGGCCAGCTTGAGCGCGAAGGACATGTTGTCGTAGACGCTCATGTGCGGGTAGAGCGCATAGCTCTGGAACACCATCGCCAGGTCCCGCTTGCCCGAGGGCGCGTAGGTGATGTCGCGGCCGTCCAGCAGCATCTGGCCGCTGCTGACCGGCTCCAGGCCGGCGATGAGGCGCAGCAGCGTCGACTTGCCGCAGCCGGATGGACCGACGAAGACGATGAACTCGCCCTTCTCGATCGCGAGGTCGACGCCCTTGATGATGTGTGCGTCGCCGAAGCTTTTCTTGATGCTCTTCAGTTCGAGGAAAGCCATGGTCTTTGTCCCCTTCTTCGTTTACTTCACGGCGCCGAACGTCAAGCCCTGCACCAGTTGCTTTTGTGAGAACCAGCCGAACACCACGATGGGTGCGATTGCCATCAGCGACGCGGCCGACAGCTTGGCCCAGAACAGGCCCTCGGGGCTGGAGTACG
This sequence comes from Comamonadaceae bacterium ALPHA2B, assembly GCA_005503065.1. GTDB lineage: Bacteria > Pseudomonadota > Gammaproteobacteria > Burkholderiales > Burkholderiaceae_C > Xenophilus. The sequence continues at coordinate 93,585 of SCOE01000004.1, read as the reverse complement.
AAGCGATGAGCGTGGCCAGCGTGCCGGCCTTGGCGGAGGTGAGGTTCAGCGCCCAGAAGGCCTCGTTCCAGCTCAGCACCAGGCACAGCAGGCCGCAGGAAGCCAGGCCGCCGACGGACAGCGGCATCACGACGTAACGGAACTCCTTCCACAGCGTGGCGCCGTCCATGCGGGCCGCCTCGAGGATCTCGCCCGGGATGTCCTTGAGGCTCGTGTAGAGCATCCACACCATGATGGGCAGGTTCGACAGCGTGAACACGATGGTCAGCGCGGGCAGCGTGTCCAGCAGGCCGGCGGTCTGCGCCAGCACGTAGATGGGCACCAGCGCCCCAACGGCCGGCATCATCTTGGTGGAGAGCATCCACATGAGGATGTCGCGCGTCCGCTTGGTGCGGAAGAAGGCCATCGAGTAGGCCGCAGGCAGCGCGATCGCCAGCCCGATGACCGTGGAGGCGAGACTGGTGATGAGCGAGTTGCGCGCGTACAGCAGGTAGTCGCTGCGGCGCTGCACCTCGGTGAAGTTCTCCATCGTCGGCTCGAAGACGAAGAGCGGCGGCACGGCGATGGCCTGCAGCTCGGTCTTGAAGGCCGTGAGGAACAACCAGCCGAGCGGGAAGAACAGCAGCAGCGTGACGACCCAGGCCGCCACCGTGCGGATGGTCGTCGGCAGCAGCGTGCTGGGGGGAGATGCGTGGGACATGTACGTCGTCTCCTCAGTCCAGGTTCTTGCCGATGATGCGGATCAGGAAGGCCGCGACGATGTTGGCCAGGATCACCGCGAACAGCGCACCGGCCGACGCCACGCCGACATCGAAGTTCATCAGCGACTGCTTGAAGATCATGTAAGTGATGTTGGTGCTGGCGTTGCCCGGGCCGCCGTTGGTGGTGATGGCGATCTCGGCGAACACGCTGAGCAGGAAGATCATCTCGATCATGATCACCACCGCCATGGGCCGCCCCAGGTGCGGCAGCGTGAGATACCAGAAGCGCTGGCGGGCGCTGGCGCCGTCCATGCGCGCAGCCTCCATCTGCTCGCGGTCGAGCGACTGCAGCGACGTGATGAAGATCAGGCAGGCGAAGGGCAGCCACTGCCACGCCACCATCACGATCACCGACAGCAGTGGCCAGTCGGTGAGCCAGTCGACCGGCTCGGCGCCGAACATGCGCCACACGTCGGCCAGGATGCCGTAGATCGGGTTCATCATCATGTGCTTCCACAGCAGGGCGTTGACTGCGGGCATGACGAAGAAGGGCGAGATCAGCAGCACCCGCACGATGCCGCGCCCCGGGAAGGGCTCGTTCACCAGCAGCGCGAGCAGCACCCCCAGCACCACGGTGATGAGCACCACGCTGCCGATCAGCAGCAGCGTGTTCCACACTGCCGGCCAGAAGTCCGGGTCGGTGACGAAATAGTGGAAGTTGTCGATGCCGGCAAAGGTTCGCTCGCCGGGCTGCATCAGGTTGTAGTTGACGAACGAGAAGTACAGGGTCATCAACAGCGGCACGATCATCCAGAGGAAGAGCGCGATCACGGCGGGCGCCATCAGGGCCCGGGGCAGCAGTCTTTTCATGGCAGCACTCCGGCAGGCATCAGCAACACACAATGGCCCGGCGCCTCCCTGGCACCGGGCCGCCACGCGATGCCTACTTGTAGTAGCCGCCCTTCTTCATCTCGCGCTCGGCCAGGGTCTGCGAGGTCTTCAGCGCCTGGTCGACCGTGACCTTGCCCGCGAGCGCCGCGCTCATCTGCTGGCCCACGCCCACGCCGATGGCCTGGAATTCGGGGATCGCCGCGTACTGCACGCCGGCATACGGCGACTTGGGCAGCGTGTTCTCACCCGGATTGGGGTTGGCCGAGTCGATGGCCTTCTTCTCGGCCGCAGCGAACTTGGCGACCTTCTGGAACTCCGGATTGGCGTAGGTCGACTTGCGCGTGCCGGTCGGCACCGCACCCCAGCCCTGCTCCTTGGCCACCAGATTGATGTAGTCCTTCGAGGTGGCCCAGCGGATGAACTTCTGCGCCGCCTCGTCCTTGGTCGAGCTGGCGGGGATGGCCAGGTTCCACGACCACAGCCAGTTGGAGCCCTTGGGCGTAACGGCGACCGGCGCTGCGGCATAGGCCACCTTGTCGGCCACCTTCGACTGCTTGGGGTCGGAGATGAACGATGCGGCGATGGTGGCATCGACCCACTGCGCGCACTTGCCTTCGTTGAAAAGGGCCAGGTTCTCGTTGAAGCTGTTGGCCGCGGCGCCCGGAGGGCCGGCCTTCTTCATCAGGTCGACATAGAAGTTGATGGCGTCCTTCCAGGGCTTGGTGTCGATCTGCGGCTTCCACTGCATGTCGAACCACTGGCCGCCGTTGGTGTTGACCAGGGTGGTGAGGAAAGCCATGTTGTCGCCCCAGCCCGGCTTGCCGCGCAGGCACATGCCGAACACGCCGGCCTTGGGGTCGTTGGCTTTCTCGGCGAAGGCCTTCACCTCGGCCCAGGTCGGCGGGTCGCTGAACTTCACGCCGGCCTTGTCGGCCAGGTCCTTGCGGTACATGAGCATCGAGCTCTCGCCGTAGAAGGGCGCCGCGTAGAGCTTGCCTTCGTTGGACAGGCCGCTGCGGATCGCGGGCAGCAGGTCGTCCACGTCGTAGGCCGCGTCGGTGGCAATGGGCTTGAGCCAGCCCTTCTTGGACCAGATCGGCGCCTCATACAGGCCGATGGTCATCACGTCGAACTGGCCGCCCTTGGTGGCGATGTCGGTCGTCACCCGCTGGCGCAGCGTGCCTTCCTCCAGCGTGACCCATTTCACCTTGATGTCGGGGTTGGCCTTCTCGAAGAAGGGGGTGAGCTTCTGCATCTCGATCATGTGGCCGTTGTTCACGGTGGCGATGACGAGTTCGGTGGCGGCGTGGGCCGCCAGGCCGGCTGCGGTGAGCGCGAGCACGAGGCCCGCCTGGGCAAAACGCTTCATGGTTGTCTCCTTGGTGTTCCACGACACGGCGGTCGCTGGAGCGGAATTCTGAGGACGCCGCCTTGCGGCTTCGGTACCTCCATCGCTCCCACCGATACTCGTTTGCACAGAGTGCTCGGTAGATTCCCTAGGAGAAGCAATTCAGGATGTACATCGAGCCCGCCATACAGACGCAAAAAAGGCCGCGCGAGGCGGCCTTGCAAAGGGCGGACGATCCGGGCTCAGGCCACGGGGGGCGCGCCGAACTGGTTGCTCTCCGTCTGGCTAGGCTGCACCAGCAGGAAGAGCAGGTAGAAGTTGACCAGCGGGATCAGACCCAGCAACAGGAACCAGCCCGACTTGCCGATGTCGTGCAGACGACGTGCGCCGGCCGCGAGCGCCGGCAGCAGGAAGCCCAGCGCGGCGATGGCGTAGACGTACTGGTGAATGATCTGCGCGACGATCAGCACGATCACCTCGAACAGCACGAACCACCAGTATTCGGAGCGAGAGGCACGGCCGGTGAAGTCGGCGTATTTGGTGAAGCAGGTCTTGACTGCGTCCATGAATTTCATTGGTCAACTCCTCGTGATAGGTCCCAGGGGAAACTCCCGGCGGGGATCATATCGGTGGCGTATGACGTTTCGGGAGGGATGTCGGGCTAGTGCTTCCGCCATACCGGCGCCGGGACGGGCGATCGTGCGCAAGACCGTCCCTCCACTCCCTCCGCCCTTCCGGCACCTCCGGCTCTTCCTGCACCATCCCCGGCCTCGTCCGCACCACCGTGCCGCACCGCGGCGCGCCAGCATGAACCGTTTTGGACCATTTGGTCAAAATCGGACGCCATACATTGACATAAGTCTTTGATTAAAAACAATAAATTCCTTCTGGCATGACGCATGCAAACATGGCCGCCGTCCTCTTCTCACGAGTCTTGCCATGAAAGTAGGCGTCTTCATCCCCATCGGCAACAACGGCTGGCTGCTGTCGCAGAACGCGCCGCAGTACAAGCCCAGCTTCGAACTCAACAAGACCATCACACTCAAGGCCGAGCGGTACGGCCTGGACTTCGCGCTGTCGATGATCAAGCTGCGCGGCTTCGGCGGGAAGACCGAGTTCTGGGACCACAACCTGGAGTCCTTCACGCTGATGTCGGGCCTGGCGGCGGTGACGACGAAGATCAAGCTCTTCGCCACCGCGGCCTCGCTGGTGATGCCGCCGGCCATCGTGGCGCGCATGGCCTCGACCATCGACAGCATCTCCAATGGCCGCTTCGGTTTGAACCTGGTGACCGGCTGGCAGCGCCCCGAGTACTCGCAGATGGGCATGTGGCCCGGTGACGAGTTCTTCGCCACCCGCTACCAGTACCTGTCGGAATACATCCAGGTGCTGCGCGACCTGTGGGGCCAGGGCCAGTCGGACTTCAAGGGCGAATACTTCAAGATGGACGACTGCCGCCTGAGCCCGCAGCCGCAGGCCCCCATGAAGGTGATCTGCGCCGGCCAGAGCGACGCCGGCATGGCCTTCTCGGCCCAGTACGCCGACTACAACTTCTGCTTCGGCAAGGGCGTGAACACGCCCAAGGCCTTCGCGCCCGCGGCGCAGAAGCTGATCGAGGCCACGGCCAAGACCGGCCGCCATGTGACCACCTACGTGCTCATCATGGTCATCGCCGCCGAGACCGACGAGGCCGCCTTCGCCAAGTGGGAGCACTACCGGGCCGGCGCCGACACCGAGGCCATCGCCTGGATGGCGCAGCAGGGCGCGGCCGATACCAAGTCGGGCGGCGACACCAACGTGCGCCAGATGACGGACGCCACCTCGCCGTCTGCCGTGAACATCAACATGGGCACGCTGGTGGGCTCCTATGCCAGCGTGGCCCGCATGCTGGACGAGATGGCCGAAGTGCCCGGCACCGAAGGCGTGCTGCTGACCTTCGACGACTTCGTGCAGGGCGTGGAAGACTTCGGCGAACGCATCCAGCCGCTGATGAAGAGCCGCGTGGACGTGGACACGCCCGTGCCCACGCAGGTGGGCGCGCCGGAAGCACTCGCCGCTTGAGAAAGGACGCCACCATGACCTCACCCAAGACCAACGCCACCCTGCGCTCGACCACGCCGGTCGGCCCGCTCCCTCTGCCGGGCGCACCGGCGCCGACAGTGATCCCCGCGCGCCCGGAACCCCTGGCGCTCGTGCCCACGCAGACCGCGCTGATCGTGGTCGACATGCAGAACGCCTATGCCTCGCTCGGCGGCTACGTGGACTCGGCCGGCTTCGACATCTCGGGCGCGCAGGGCACCATTGCCGGCATCGTGCGCGCCATCGAGGCGGCGCGCGCCGCCGGCATGCTCATCGTCTTCCTGCAGAACGGCTGGGACGCGAAGTACGTGGAAGCCGGCGGCCCCGGCTCGCCCAATTGGCACAAGTCCAACGCGCTCAAGACCATGCGCGCACGGCCGGAGCTGCAGGGCCGCTTCCTGGCCAAGGGCGGCTGGGACTACGAACTCATCGACGCGATGAAGCCGCAGCCCGGCGACCTCGTGATTCCCAAGACCCGCTACAGCGGCTTCTTCAACAGCACCCTGGACAGCAGCCTGCGCGCCCGCGGCATACGCAGCCTGGTGTTCACGGGCATTGCCACCAACGTGTGCGTGGAGTCGACGCTTCGCGACGCCTTCCACCTGGAGTACTTCTCGCTGATGCTGGAAGACGCCACCCACGAGCTGGGCGGCCCGGCCATCCAGCAGGGCACGGTCTACAACGTCGAGACCTTCTTCGGCTGGGTATCGACCGTGCACGCGTTCTGCCAGGCACTCATGCCCGCCACCGCCACCGCCGCCGCACCCGCTGCCACCGAGGCCGCCACGGCCTGACCCCTCATTCCATCCCACTCCGGAGCCCCTTCATGCCCAAGGAAGCCATCATCCCGCCCGGCACCAGCACCCCCATCGCGCCCTTCGTGCCCGGCACGTTGGCCGACGGCGTCGTCTATGTCTCGGGCACCCTCCCCTTCGACAAGGACAACAACGTGGTGCACGTCGGCGACGCCACCGCCCAGACGCGCCATGTGCTCGAGACCATCAAGGGCGTCATCGAGGCCGCCGGCGGCACGATGGACGACGTGACCTTCAACATGATCTTCATCACCGACTGGGCCAACTACGCCAAGGTCAATGCGGTGTATGCCGAGTACTTCCCGGGCACCAAGCCGGCGCGCTACTGCATCCAGTGCGGCCTGGTGAAGCCCGACGCGCTGGTGGAGATCGCCTCCATCGCCCACGTGGGCAAGAAGGCCTGAGCCGCGCCATGGCGCTTTACCACGAGGTGCACGGCAAAGGCCGCCCCGGCGCGCCCAGCGTGCTGCTGTCCTCCGGACTGGGCGGCTCGGCCGGCTTCTGGCGGCCGCAGATCCCGGCGCTGCTCGAGGCCGGCTGGCGCGTGGTGGCCTACGACCAGCGCGGCACCGGCCGCAGCCCGGCCGACCTGCCGGCGGGCTACGCCATCGCCGACATGGCCCGCGACGTGGCCGAGGTGATGGAGGCCACGGGCACCGAACGCTGCCACCTCGTGGGCCATGCGCTCGGCGGCCTGGTGGGCCTGCAGCTGGCGCTGGATGCGCCGGACAGCGTGGCCAGCCTGGTACTGGTCAACGCCTGGTCGCAACCCAATCCGCATTCGGCGCGCTGCTTCGAGGCCCGCCTGGCGCTGCTGGCCGCAGGCGGCGCGCGAGCCTACGTGGAGGCGCAGCCCATCTTCCTGTACCCGGCCGATTGGGCCGCGGCCCACGCCGCGCAGGTGCAGGCCGAGGTGGACCATGCCATCGAGCACTTCCCGGGCGAGGCCAACATGCGTGCGCGCATCGGTGCACTGCGCGCCTTCGACGTCGATGCGCGCCTGGCCGAGGTCGGCGCACCGACGCTGGTGGCCTGTGCGCAGGATGACGTGCTGGTGCCGTGGACGATGTCGCTGCGCCTGGCCGAGCGCCTGCCGCGTGCAACCCTCGACCGCAGCGCCCATGGCGGCCACGCGCACAGTGTGACCGACCCGGCGGGCTTCAACGCAACGCTGCTGGCCTTCTTGGCACGGCAGCGCTGAATGAAGCACCCCCCATGCCGCTCCGCGGCCATCCAATTGCTGCCGCCGAGCCGGTTCGGTGCGATGGCGGATGGGGCGCAGCACCGTTGAAAATCGACATGCCTTTGACTTCTTCTCCGATCATGTCCCAACCCCTGGACGAACGCGCCCTCGCCGCCCTCTTCACGGAGGCCCGTACCCACAACGGCTGGACCGACGAGCCGGTCGCCGACTCGCTGCTGCAGCAGGTCTACGAACTGGCCCGCCTGGGGCCCACCTCGGCCAACTGCTCGCCCGGCCGCTTCGTCTTCGTGCGCACGCCCGAGGGCAAGGAACGGCTGCGCCCCGCCCTGTCGGCCGGCAACCTCGACAAGACCATGGCCGCGCCGGTCACGGTGATCTGCGCCTGGGATGCGCGTTTCTACGACCAGTTGCCCACGCTCTTTCCGCACGTGGATGCACGCCCCTGGTTCACCGGCAGCGCCGAGGTCGCGCACCACACCGCCTTCCTGAACGCCACGCTGCAGGCCGGCTACCTGCTGCTGGCCGCACGTGCATTGGGCCTGGACGCCGGCCCCATGGCGGGCTTCGACAAGGCGCAGGTCGATGCGGCCTTCTTCGCCGGCACCGACTGGCGCACCAATTTCCTGATCAACCTGGGCCATGGCGATGCGTCCAAGCTCAAGGGCCGCCTGCCGCGCCTGGCCTTCGACGACGCCTGCCGCCTGGCCTGAGGGCCCGTGCGCCCCACGTCGGCCACCCTTTCCGTCGAAGGCACCGAGATGACGACGATGTCCACCGCCCACGCCAGCGCCGCACCCCGGGCGGTTCGCCCATCCGCCGCGCCCCTCGAGCGCGGCGACTACCGCAATGCCATGGCCCGCCTGAGTGCCGCGGTCAACATCATCACGACCGACGGGCCGGCGGGCCGCGCCGGCTTCACGGCCTCGGCCGTGTGCAGCGTGACGGACGACCCGCCGACGCTCCTGGTCTGCCTGAACCGCAGCGCCTCTGTCTATCCCGTCTTCCAGGCCAACGGCGCGCTGTGCGTCAACGTGCTGGGCGCCGGCCAACGACAGCTGTCCAACCTTTTCGGCGGCAAGACGCCCATGGACGAGCGCTTTGCCGCCGCCCAGTGGCATGCGAGCCGCAGCGGCGTGCCGGTGCTCGCCGAGGCCGCCGCCACCTTCGAATGCCGCGTGGTCGGCCGCACCACCGTGGGCACGCACGACGTGCTCTTCTGCGAAGTCGACGTGGTGCGCGTGGGCAGCGCGGCGCACGGCCTCGTCTACTTCGACCGACGCTACCACGACCTGCTGCCGCAGTAACAGGAAACACCCGCCATGCCGCTTCGCGGCTCCCCCCTCTCTGGCGCCTTCGGCTTGGAGGGGGGCGCACCCAGCGGCCTGGCCAAGCCAGTTCCGCGGGTGCTCTGGCATGGGGCCTGGTCTATGCCGTTCGATCCTGGTCGGCTCGGGCTGGGACGGTGGCCGGCACGCAGATGCCGTCCAGCACCAGCCGCTGGACGTTGTCGACCGTCTCCTCGAAGAAGGCCGCGTCCTGCAGCGTGCGGCCGGCGATGGCCTGCACCTGCACCGCGAAGTCGGCGTAGTGCTGCGTGAGGGCCCACAGGCCGAACACCAGGTGGTGCGGCGCCACCGGCCGCAGCCGGCCCGAGCGCACCCATTCGGCGATCACTTCGGACTTGCGGGCCACCAGCGTGCTCAGCTCACGGTCCAGTTCGTCGCGCAGCAGCGGCGCGCCCTGGATCATTTCCAGGCAGAACAGGCGCGAGGCATCGGGCTGGTCGCGCGAGATCACCAGCTTGCGGCGGATGTAGCCGGCGATGGCCTCGCGCGGGTCCTGCTCGGCGCTGAATCCGCGCAGCGGTTCCAGCCACACGTGCAGCAGCTCGCGCAGCACGCTCACGTACAGCTCTTCCTTGTTGGCGAAGTAATAGAGCAGGTTGCTCTTCGACACATCGGCCCGGGCGGCCACCTGGTCCACGCTGGTGCCGTGCAGGCCGTAGCGAGAGAACAGGCCCAGCGCGGCCGAGAGGATCACGCTGCGCTTGTCCTCGGACTGGCGCGGCCGGCGCGTGGCGCCGCTGCGGCGCGCCGGCGACGTACCGGCCACCGATGCCGGCTTCCTCCCGGCCACGGCAGTCGCCTTGCGCCTGCGCGCATCCGCCGGCGCCTTGTTCGCCGCGGGGGATCTGGCCATGGTTCTTCCCTTTCCGTCGTTCTCGTGGTTGTCATCTCGGGCGCCGCCGCACGGGGCTGCACGGTCCTTGTTGCGATTCGCGTACCAACCTCGGCGCACCAGCAGCGAGCCCCGGCGCCGGCGTCGTTCGTCGGTCTGCACCAAGACACCGCAGCATGGTCGCGCGCGGTGCGTGCCCGGCATCGTACGCAGCGCCGCATGCGTTTGTCCATTTGGTCCAACTGGCACGGTCGTTGCAAAAGGGCCCTGGACAGCCCCAAGACCCCTCCACGCGACGCCCATGACCCTGATGTCCGTCCCCATCATCGATCTCGCACCCTACTTCTCGGGCTCGGCCGAGGAAAAGGCGGCGCTGGCCCGCCAGGTCGACGAGGCCTGCCGCAGCATCGGTTTCCTGGTGATCACCCACCACGGCATCGACCCGGCGCTCATCGCGCGGGTCTCGGCCCTGTCGCGCCAGTTCTTCGACATGCCGCTGGCCGAGAAGCGCAAGGTGGACCGCCCGCGCGACGATGCGGTGCGCGGCTACAGCGCCGTGGGCGAGGAAGGCCTGTCGTACAGCCTCGAGGAGGCCACGCCGGGCGACCTGAAGGAGTCCTTCTCCGTCGGCCCGTCGAACGTGCCGGACGACGAGTACCACCGCGGGCCCGCCGCCGGCCCGCACTTCGAGCCCAACAGCTGGCCGCCCATCGAGGGCTTCCGCGAAGCCTACGAGCAGTACTTCGAGGCCATGAGCGACCTGTCGCGCTCGCTCATGCGCATCTTCGCGTTGGCACTCGAGCTGCCCGAGCCCTACTTCGACGACAAGATCGACAGGCACATCAGCATGTTCCGCGTGCTGTCGTACCCGCCGCAGCGCGAGGCGCCGCTGCCCGGCCAGCTGCGTGCCGGCGCGCACAGCGACTATGGCAGCCTGACGATCGTGCTGCCCGACGACAAGGGCCTGCAGGTGCAGAACAAGGCCGGCGAGTGGGTGGACGTGCCGATGGTCGAGGGCGGCCTGGTGGTCAACATCGCCGACCTGATGATGCAGTGGACCAACGACCAGTGGGTCTCCACGATGCACCGCGTGGTCAACCCGCCCTTCGAGGTGGCGCAGACCAACCGCCGGCAGTCGCTGGTGTTCTTCCACCAGCCCAACTACGACGCCATGGTCGAGTGCCTGCCCACCTGCCTGGCGCCGGGCGAGAAGGCCAAGTACGCGCCCATTTCGTCGGGCGATCACCTCACGTCCAAGTTCGTGAAGCAGACGACCTTCGGCGGTACCAAGTGATGGCCCATCTTTCCTACGTCAACGTTTTCGCCAAGGACGTGGTCGCCTTGAGCGGGTTCTACCAGCGCGTGTTCGGCTTCCCGGAGATCGAGGCGATCCGCTCGCCCATCTTCCGCGGGCTGGACACGGGCAAGAGCAGCCTGGGCTTCAACGCCCTGGACGCCTACGAGCTGCTGCACCTGGCCGAGTTCTCGGACACGAAGGGCGTCAAGTTCCTGCTCAACATCGACGTCGACAGCCGCGAGGACGTGGACCGCATGGTGCCCGTGGCGCTGGAGGCCGGCGCCACGCTCGTCAAGCCGCCCTACGTCACCTACTACAACTGGTACCAGGCCGTGCTGCTCGACCCCGAGGGCAACGTCTTCCGCATCAACTTCATGATGTGACGCGCCCGGCACCCAGGCGGGTGCCGGGCGGCACTGTTCGTGCTTTTTCACCCATCCCGCTCCCTCTCCTTTCCTTCCACCTGGAGGTCTCCATGTTGTCCAAGCGCTTCCCACGCCTGAGCGTGGCCCTGGCCGGCGCTGCCGTGCTGCTGTCGGCCGGCACCGCCTTCGCGCAGACCGGCTTCAGCCTGAGCGGCAAGCCTGTCATCGCGATGCTGTACTACGGCCCGAAGAACGACGGTGGCTGGACGCAGGCCTTCGACGAGGCCCGCGTGAAGATCGAGGCCGCGCTCGGCCAGAAGATCCAGTTCGTGGAGAACGTGGGCGAGGACGCCTCGGTCATCAAGCCCGCGGCCGAACGCTACATCTCGCGCGGCGCCAACATCGTGATCGGCACCGCCTTCGGCCAGTCCGACGCCTTCAAGGACCTGGCGGCCAAATACCCCAAGGTGGCCTTCCTCAACGGCTCGGGCACCACCAACGGGCCGAACCTCGAATCCTTCTACGGCCGCACCTACGAGAGCCAGTACCTGTGCGGCATGGCTGCCGGCGCCGCCAGCAAGACGGGCAAGCTGGGCTTCGTGGCCGCCAATCCCTTCGGCGTGGTGAACTGGACGATCAACGCCTTCGCACTCGGCGCGCAGAAGATGAACCCCAATGCCACGGTCAACGTGATCTACACCGGCACCTGGAACGACCCCGTCAAGGAACGCGCCGCCGCCACCGCATTGATCGACCAGGGCGCCGACGTGATCGGCCAGCACGTGGATTCGCCCACGCCGCAGATCGTGGCGCAGGAGCGCGGCGTTTACGGCACCGGCCATCACCGTGACCTGCGGCAGTTCGCGCCCAAGGCCACGCTGTGCTCGTCGGTGTGGGTGTGGGACCGCTTCCTGATCCCCGAACTCAAGAAGGTCATCGCCGGCAACTGGAAGCCCGAGCCGTATGGCGCCTTCATCCCCATGAGCGGCGGCGGCACCGACATCGCCGGCTTCGGCCCCGCCGTGCCGGCCGACAAGGTGAAGGTCATCCAGGCCGAACGCGATGCCATCCTGAAGGGCAAGCAGATCTATGCCGGCCCGCTAAAGGACCGCGACGGCAAGGAGCGCGTCGCCGCGGGCGCCGTGCTGTCGGACGCCGACCTCTGGAAGATGGACTGGTTCGTCAAGGGCGTCGTGACGCAAAAATGAATCGCCTCCAGGCTCCGCGCCTCACGCTGCGCCAACCCCTTTCCGGGGGCGCCGCCTGCGGCCTGGCAAAGCCAGGTCCGCGGCGGCTGCTTGGGGCACCTTCCCTCTGCATACGGCAATGACTGTGGACGCTCTTCGCCTCGTTGGCATCCACAAATCGTTCGATGGCTTCAAGGCGCTGACGGACGCGCACTTCGCCGCGCGCTGGGGCGAGGTGCATGCGCTGCTGGGGGAGAACGGCGCGGGCAAGTCTTCGCTGATGAACATCGCCGCGGGTCTCTACGTGCCCGAACAGGGCGAACTGCTGGTGGACGACAATGCGGTGCGCCTGGCCGGCCCGCGCAATGCGGCGGCCCTGCACATCGGCATGGTGCACCAGCACTTCAAGCTGGTGCGGCCCTTCACCGTGGCCGAGAACATCCTGCTCGGCCACCCGCTTGCGCAGGCCGAACGCAGCCATCGGCGTCGCATGGCGCAACTGGAAGAGCAGATCAGCGCCCGTGCGGCCGAGCTCGGCTTCGCCATCGATCCGCGCGCCCGCGTCGAGCGCCTGTCCATCGCCGAGCAGCAGCGCGTGGAGATCCTCAAGGTGCTGCTGGCAGGTGCCCGCATCCTGATCCTGGACGAACCCACCGCCGTACTCACCGACCAGGAGGCCGAACGGCTGCTGGCCACCGTGCATGCGCTGTCGCGCCAGGGCGCGGCGGTGGCGCTGGTCACGCACAAGATGGCCGACGTGAAGACCTGGGCCGACCGCGTCACCGTGATGCGCGGCGGGCGCACCGTGGCCACCGTGGATCCCAAGGCCACGCCGACCGATGAACTGGTTCGCCTGACCGTCGGCCAATCGATCGCCGCCAGCGAGGCGGTGGCGGAACCGGCCCTGCGCGGCGCGCCGCTGCTGAGCTTGCGCGGACTGCGCCTGCAGTCATCCGGCCGCGCCGCCCTGGACGGCGTGGACCTGACCCTGCACGCCGGCCAGATCTACGGCCTGGCCGGCGTCGGCGGCAACGGTCAGACCGAGCTCGCAGACGCGCTGATGGGCATGGCCGAGGGCCTGGAAGGCACGGTCGCTCTGGCCGACGATGACGCGCTGGAAGCCGGCCGGCGCCTGCCGCATTTCGCGGCCATCCCGGCAGACCGGTACGGCCTCGCGCTCGCGGGCGGCCTGTCGGTGGTGGAGAACTTCGGCATCGGCCAGGTGCAGTCCGGCCGCTACGGCCCCGCTTGGCGGCTGGACCGCGCCCGCATGGCCGCCGAGGCGCGCGAGGCCGTGCAGGCCTTCGACGTGCAGGGCGTGCGCCACCTGAACCAGAAGGCCGCGCTGCTCTCGGGCGGCAACGCGCAGAAGCTGGTCCTGGCGCGCGAGTTCGGCCGCGCGCCGCGGCTGGTGCTGGCCCACAGCCCCAGCCGTGGCCTGGACGTGCGCGCCGGCGCCGAGGTGCATGCCCGGCTGCGCGCCGCACGCGATGCCGGCGCCGCCGTGCTGCTCATCAGCGAAGACCTGGACGAGGTGCTGGCGCTGGCCGACCGCGTGGGCGTGATGGCGCGCGGGCGCATCGTGGCCGAGTTCGATCAACCCGCCGACCGGCAGCAGGTCGGGCAGGCCATGGTCGCGCATGACTGACACCGCGCTCGACGCCCCCACCGCGCCGGTGCGTGCCAGGTCCGTGCCGCTCTTCGCGCGCCGCTACGCGCTCGAGCTGCGCCAGCAGATGGCTTTGCCGAAGCAGGCGCTGATCCTGGCACTGGCGGTCGTGGCCGGCCTCGCGATCTCGGCCGCGATCCTGGTGGCGGCGGGCGTGCCGGCCAATGAGCTGCTCAACGAGTTCGTGATGCAGACGCTGGTGGACCGGCAGAGCCTGCAGGCGGTGCTGTTCCAGGCCGCGCCCATGATCCTGGTGGGCATCGGCGCCGCCATCGCCTTCCGCGCCCGCTTCTGGAACCTGGGGCTGGAAGGGCAGATGATCTTCGGCGCCATCGGCGCGACCGCCGTGTCGATGTTCGGCATCGGCCCACCCGCGCTGCGGCTGCCGCTGATGGGCGCCGTGGCGATGGCGATGGGCATGGCCTGGGCGCTGGCGCCGGCGCTGCTCAAGCTGCGGCTGGCGGTCAACGAGATCATTGCCTCGCTGATGCTCAACTACGTGGCGGGCAACTTCCTGCTGCACCTGGTCTATGGCGCGTGGAAGGACCCGAAGGATTCCTTCCCCTATTCCCCGCAGTTCCGTGCCTTCGAGCGGCTGCCCGAATGGTTCGGCAACCCGAGCACCGCGGCCATCGGCCTGGCCGTGCTGGCCGCGCTGGGGGCCACCTGGTTCACCGGCCTGAGCCGCGCCGGCCTGTACCTGCGCTTCGTGGATGCCAGCCCGCGCGTGGCCCGCGCCCTCGGTGTGCCCGTGGCGCGCATGGTGCTCGCGGCGGTGCTGCTGTCGGGCGCGCTGTCGGGGCTGGCAGGCTTCGTGGTGGTGACGGGGCAGGAGGGGCGGCTGACGCAGGCTTTCTACGTGGGCTACGGCTTCTCGGGCATCCTGATCGCCTTCCTGGCGCGCAACAACCCGCTGGCCGCCAGCGTGGTGGCGGTGCTGATCGCCATGCTCTTCGTGGCGGGCCGCAACCTGCAGGTCTTCTACCAGATCCCCTTCGCGATGGTGCAGCTGATCCAGGCCATCCTGGTCATCTGCGTCGCCTCGTCGGACTTCTTCATCCGCCATCGCCTGCGGCGCGTGTCCCGCGGCGCCATGGAAGGCTGACATGGACCTGCTCGCCATCGCCACCAACTGGCTCGGCAATGCGCCCGACTTCGCCGTGCCCTATGCGCTGGCCGCGCTGGGCCTGATCCTGAGCGAGCGCGCGGGCGTGCTGTCGCTGGGCGCCGAGGGCCTGATGCTGGTGGGTGCGCTGGCCGGCATCGGCGCCATGCTGGCGTTCCACGACGCCGCCGTCGCGCTGCCGCTGGCCATGCTGGCCGCGGCCGTCGTGTCCCTGATCTTCGCCTTCATGGTGATCGTGCTGCGCATCCAGCAGGTGATCGCGGGCCTCGCGCTGGTCTTCTTCTGCCAGGGCCTGACCGGCCTGCTGGGCACGGTGTTCGACTGGACCAACAAGCCCGTCAGCAGCTTCGGCGCCCTGCCGATTCCGCTCTTGTCGGAGCTGCCGCTGGTGGGCCGCCTTTTCAACCAGAACCTGATCGTGTATCTGGTGCCGCTGCTGTTCTGGGCCGCGGTGCAGGGGCTCAACCGCAGCACGCCCGGCCTGCGGCTGCGCGCTGTGGGCGAGAACCCGCAGGCGGCCGATGCGGCGGGCATCTCGGTGCCGCTGTGGCGCTTCGGCGCGGTGGTGGCCGGCTCGGCGCTGGTCGGTCTGGCGGGCGCGTACATCTCGGTGGTGGGCACCAAGCTGTGGATCGCGGGCATGACCGGCGGGCGCGGCTGGATCGCGGTGGCGCTGGTGATCTTCGCGCGCTGGTCGCCCTGGCGGGCGCTGGCGGGCGCGCTGCTCTTCGGATGCATCGAGGCGCTGATCCCCCAGCTGGCCGCGGCCGGCGTGCAGCTGCCGCAGTATTTCGTGCTGATGACGCCCTACGTGGTCACGTTGGGCGTGATGGTGTGGGTGGCCCTGGCCCGCCGCGGCGGCCAGGCCGTGCACGACGAACCCGGCGCCCTCGGCCAGCCCTATCTGCGAGAGGAGCGACGCTGATGCGCGCCTATGTCTACAACCAGCCGCGCGAGCTGGACCCGGCCGAGTTCGCCGACTACCTCGACCTGTCCCGCACCGCCGTGCTCTCCATCGACATGCACCGCGGCCACCTGGACGATTCGCCCGACTGCCCCTGCCCGGCCCCGCGGGCACGCGACGTCGTCGCCCCCATCGACGCCTTCCACGACGCGGTGCGCGCGCTGGGCGGGCGCGTCGTGCACGTCAAGTCGGTGCTGCGCGAAGGCGGCGCCGACGACATCGGCGGCATCCCCTCGGCATGGCGGCGCACCTTCCCGCTGCACGTCGGCCCGATCCCCATTGCCGATGCGCATGCCATCGAGGGCTCGCCCTGGACCGAATGGGTCACGCGCGTCGAGCCCGGCGACCTGAAGGTGGAGAACAAGCGCCGCCTGTCGGCCTTCTATCCCACCGACCTGGACTTCCTGCTGCGCAACCAGCGCATCGAGACCGTGGTGCTGGACGGCGGCTTCACCGACTGCTGCGTGCTCAACACCGCCTTCGACGCCAGCAACCGCAACTACCGCGTGATCGTGCTGCAGGACCTGGTGCGCGGGACCGACGAACCGCTGGAGCAGGCCGCCCTGGCCATGGTGTCGCTGCACCTGGGGCTGGTGATGAGCTCGGCCGACCTGCTGGCCGCGTGGCGCCAGCGCGCCCCCAACCTTCCGAAAGAAACCCAGACATGAAGCACATTCCCATCGTCGACCTGCAAGGCAGCCTGGACGCCGACGCGCCCCTGTCGCAGCAGAACGCACGCGCGCTGTTCGAGGCCCTGAGCCAGATCGGCTTCGCCTACATCGCCGGCCACAACGTGGCGCCCGCCACGCGCGATGCCGCCTTCGCCGCATCGCGCGACTTCCATGCCTCGACGCTGGCGCAGAAGCAGTCGCTGGCCATCAATGCCTTCCACCGCGGCTACATGGGCATGGCCAGCTCCACCATCGTCACCTCCACGGTGGCCAAGGTCACGCGGCCCAACATGAGCGAATCGCTGATGCTCATGCACGAGCTGCCGGCCGACGACCCCGGCCTGCTCGCGGGCCTGCCCATGCAGGGCGCCAACCAGTGGCCCGACTGGCTGCCGGCCTTCAAGCCCGCCATGCTGGCCTACGTGCGCGAGGTGGATGCGCTGGGCCGCCACATCGTGCGCCTGATCGCGCTGGCGCTGGGCCTGCCGGCCACGGCGCTGGACCACCACTTCGACCACCCCACCACCTTCCTGCGCGCGCTGCACTATCCGCCGCAGCCGCCCGCCGAGGACGAGCAGATCGGCTCCGCCCCGCATACCGACTACGGGATCATCACGCTGCTGGCCCAGGACGACTCCGGCGGCCTGCAGGTGCGCCCGCGCGGCGGCGACTGGATCGAGGCGCCGCCCATCCCCGACACCTACGTGCTCAACGTGGGCGACATGCTGCAGCGCTGGACCAACGGCCGCCTGGTCTCCACGCCGCACCGCGTAATCAACCGCTCGGGCGGCGACCGCTACTCGCTGCCCTACTTCCTCGATCCTTCGATGGACACGCTCATCGAATGCCTGCCCACGTGCACCGATGCCGCCCATCCGCCGCAGCACCCGCCGGTGCGCTACGGCGACTACCTGCTCGAGCGGCTCAACCGCAACTACGACTACCGCAAGCCTGCCGAGCCTGCACCCGTGGCCTGAACGCCGCGCCCTCTCACTTTTCAACTTTCCGGAGTGCTGTCATGACCTTTCCGATCAACCGACGTGACCTGCTGGCCCGCGGCCTGGGCACCGCCGCCGCTCTCGGCCTGCCCGCCTTTCCCTCACTCGCGGCCGCGCCGCTGGTGATCAACACCTACGGTGGCCGCTGGGAGAAGTTCTGGCGCACCGACCTGATGCCGGCCTTCGAGAAGATCAGCGGCGTCAAGCCGACGCTGGATGTGGGCCTGGGCAAGAACTTCATCGCCAACCTGCGCGCCGCCGGCATCGAGAAGCCGCCCTACAGCGTGCTCATGGTCAACGAGAACATCGCCAGCGTGGTGCGCAGCGAGGGCTACTTCGAGCCCATCCCCGCCGCCAAGGTGCCCAATCTGGCCAACGTGTATCCCAACCTGCGCAACCCGGGTGACAACGGCGTGCGCGGCATCGTTTCGACCATCGGCATCGGCTACCGCAAGGACCTGGTCAAGACGCCGCCCAAGTCCTGGGCCGATCTGTGGAACAACCCCGAGTTCAAGGGCAAGATCGGCCTCTACCAGATCGGCAACACGGCGGCCATGCTGTTCCTGCTGATGACCGCCAAGATCTATGGCGGCTCGCAGGACGCCATCGACCGCGCCTTCGTCGAGATCAAGAAGCTGCTGCCCTTCCAGCAGGCCGACTGGAGCGGCACGCTGTCGACCATGCTCACGCGCGGCGATGTCACCGTGGCGGTGATCGATTTCCCCGAGATCGTGGCGCTGAAGAAGAAGGGCGTGCCGGTCGAGATGGTGGTGCCCAGCGAAGGCGTGGTGGCCTTCGAGCAGTCCTTCAACATCCTCAAGCACGCACCCGACAAGGAGGCGGCCTACCAGTACCTCAACTTCATCCTGAGGCCCGAGGTGCAGGAGTCGATGGCCAAGGAATTCTTCACCTCGCCCACCAACACGCAGGTGAAGCTGGAGCCGGCGCTGGCCGCAGACGTGCCGATCAGCGGCAAGGCCATGTCCTCCATCGTGCAGTTCGACTGGGCCAAGGTGAACCCGCAGCTGCCGGCGATCACCGACCGCTGGAACCGGGAAATCAAGTGAGCGCGGTCCTGTCCGCGCCGCCCGAGGCGGCGATGTCCACCGTCCGCACGGTCGGCCGGCGCACCACGCGGTTGTCCATCGAGGGGCTGCACAAGCGCTACGCCGGCCATGTGGCCATCCATTCGCTGGACCTGGCCACCCGCGAGGGCGAGTTCATCTCCGTGCTGGGCCCGAGCGGCTGCGGCAAGACCACCACGCTGCGCTGCGTGGCCGGGTTCGAGCATCCCGAGGCCGGGCGCATCTGCATCGACGGCGAGGACATCACCGGCCTGCCGCCCGAGAAGCGCGACATCGGCATGGTGTTCCAGAACTACGCGCTCTTTCCGCACCTCACGGTACGGCGCAACCTGGCCTTCGGTCTGGAGATGCGGGGCGTGGCGCGCGCCGAAATCGAACGCCGGGTGGAGGCCGTGCTGGGCATGGTGCAGCTGGGCGTATTGGCCGAACGCTTTCCGCGCCAGCTCTCCGGCGGGCAGCAGCAGCGCGTGGCGCTGGCCCGGGCGCTGGTGATCGAGCCGCGCCTGCTGCTGCTCGACGAGCCGCTGGCCAACCTGGACGCGGTGCTGCGCGAGGACATGCGCGTGTTCATCCGCGACCTGCAGCGCCGCGTGGGCATCACCACACTGTACGTGACGCACGACCAGGCCGAGGCGATGGTCATGTCCGACCGCGTGGCCGTGATGCTGGGCGGCCAGCTGCAGCAGTTCGACGTGCCCGAGGCCATCTACCTGCGGCCCCGCAGCGTGGAGGTGGCGCGCTTCATCGGCCGCTCCAACCTCATCGAAGGCCGCGTGCGCGCCATCGTTCCCGGGTCGGCACCGCGGCCGGTGCATGCGGTCGACACCGCGCTCGGCCCCGTCGAGGCGGCGTTCCACGAGGCGCTGGAGCCGGGCCGCGCCGTGCAGGTGACGCTGCGGCCCGAGGCCATCCACTTCCGTGCCGACGGTCCCTATGCCGGCCGCGTTGCGCGCAGCTACTTCCTGGGCAGCACGGTCGAACATGTGGTCGAGGCGGCCGGCGGCCAGACGCTGCTGGTGCAGACGCCGCCTGGCGGGCGCCTGCCCGAAGGCGCGCAATGCGGCCTGGCCTTCGAGCCCGGGCATGCCTGGGTCATTCCGGGATGAGCGCGTCCACGCTTGCCACGCCGGCCGCGGCGCCCCTGCCGACGGCGGCGGCCGCCGCGCCGCGCAGCCGCGCCATCTGGCTCATCGCCCCGGCGCTGGTGCTGTTGGGCGTCTTCCTGCTGCTGCCCTACCTGAACATCGTGCTGATGAGCCTGCGGCCACCGGCCGTCGGCGCGCCCTACGGCGCCGGCCTGACGCTGGGCAACTACACCCGCGCGCTGACCGACGGCTACCTGCTCGGCGTGCTGGGCGATACGCTGCTGCTGGGCCTGACGGTGACGCCGATCTGCCTGCTGCTGGGCTATCCCGTCGCCTTCCACCTGGCACGCACGCACTCGCGCTGGGCCGGCCTGCTGTACGTGCTGGTGCTCTCGCCGCTGCTGGTGGGCGTGGTGGTGCGCAGCTTCGGCTGGCTGATCCTGCTGTCGGGCAACGGCGTGATCAACCGCGCACTGATCGACCTGGGCTGGATCGACACGGGCCTCGCGCTGATGAACAACCGCCTGGGCGTGACCATCGCGCTGGTGCATGTGTTCCTGCCCTTCATGATCCTGCCGCTGGTGGGCGTGATCCAGAGCATCGACCCGAGCCTGGAGGCCGCCGCGCGCTCGCTGGGCGCCTCGCGGCTCAAGGCCTTCCTGCGTGTGTCGCTGCCGCTGTCGTGGCCCGGCATCCAGGCCGGCACGGTGCTGGTCTTCGTGCTCACGCTCAGCGCCTATGTCACGCCGGTGATGCTGGGCGGTGCGCAGGTCAAGACGGTGTCGGTGCTGGTGGTGCAGAGCCTGATCGACAACTTCCAGTGGCCGGCAGGCGCCGCACAGGCGCTGGTGCTCACGGCCTGCGGGATGCTCGCGGTGGCCGCCTATGCGCGGCTGACGCGCCGGCTTTCGAGGGGACTGGCATGAACGGATCGATGGTGACGGACCGCGCCGCCGACGCGCTGCTGCGCGTCTTCATCGGCGCGGTGTACGCCTTCCTGCTGCTGCCGATCGTGGTGATCGTGCTCATGTCGCTCAATGCGGGCGAGTTCCTGACCTTCCCGCCGCAGGGCCTGTCGCTGCGCTGGTTCGGCGCGCTGTTCGCCAACGAGGGCTTCATGCGGGCCATGGGCACGTCGCTCGCGCTGGCCGCTGCGGCCACGGTGGGCGCCACGCTGATCGGCACCGGCGCGGCGCTGTACGTGGTGCGCCATGCCACCCGCACGCGCGAGGCGCTGCGCCTGCTGCTCATGATGCCGCTGATGCTGCCGGAGATCCTCACCGCCATCGCGCTGCTGTTCTTCCTGTACGCGACGGGCATCGGCACGCGCACGGTGTTCGGGCTGGTGGTGGGCCATGTGCTGGTGACGCTGCCCTACGTCTTCACCAACGTGGCCTCGGCGCTCTACAACCAGGACGCCTCGCTGGAGCAGGCGGCGCGCAGCCTGGGCGCCTCGCCAGCACGCGCCTTCATGCGCGTGACGCTGCCGCTCATCAAGCCGGGACTGATCACCGGCGCGCTGTTCGCCTTCGTCATCTCCTTCGACCTGTTCAACATGTCCTTGCTGCTCAAGGGCGTGGGCATGACCACGCTGCCGCTGCAGCTCTTCGACTACCTGCGCTGGGACTTCGACCCCACGGCCGCCGCGGTGTCCACGGTGAGCATCGTGCTGACGCTGGTGGCCGTGGTGTGGATCGACCGCAGCGTGGGGCTGCGGACGCTGCGCTTCGGCTGAGGTTCGCAGCACCGGCGGGCGCGATCCACCGCGCCCGCCTCCCGGATCAGCGCTGCCCCAGCCGCTGCACCAGCGCAGCCGTGGAAGCGTCCAGCCCCGCCGTGTCTCCGGATGCCAGGCGCGGCTCCAGGTCCTTGGCCAGCACCTTGCCCAGCTCCACGCCCCACTGGTCGAAGCTGTTGATGCCCCAGAGCGCGCCGCTGGTGAACACGCGATGCTCGTACAGCGCGACGAAGGCCCCCAGCACCTCGGGCGTGAGACGCTCGAAGACGAAGAAGGTGCTCGGACGGTTGCCAGGGAAGTTCTTGTGGCCTCCACCGTCCTTCTTGCCCACCATCAACGCCTGCGCCTGCGCGATCGCATTGGCCAGCAGCTTGGGCTGGTGGCCCGGCAGGTCGTGGCCGGCCTCGTGCACGGCGATGAATTCCAGCGGCACGACATCAGTGCCCTGATGCAGCATCTGGAAGTACGCGTGCTGCCCATTGGTGCCCGGCTCGCCCCACAGCACCGGCGAGGTGCCGTAGGTGACAGGCTGCCCCTGGGCATCGACCTGCTTGCCGTTGCTCTCCATCTCGAGCTGCTGCAGGTAGGCCGGCAGGCGCCGAAGCGCCGCGTGGTAGGGCGCGATGCAGCGGCTGGTGAAGCCGTGGAAGTTGCGATACCACACGTCGAGCAGGCCCAGGCGCACCGGCAGGTTGCGCTCCAGCGGCGCGGTGCGGAAATGCTCGTCCATCGCATGCGCACCGGCCAGGAAGCGGCGGAAGCCCTCGGCCCCGATGGCCAGCGCGACGGGCAGGCCGATGGCCGACCACATCGAGTAGCGGCCGCCCACCCAGTCCCAGAAGCCGAAGGTGGTGTCGATGCCGAACCGCTTCGCGGCTTCGACGTTGGTGGTCAGCGCCGCGAAATGGCCGGCGATGTCGGTACCACCCGATCGCTCGTACCAGCGCTTGGCCGACTCGGCGTTGGCCATGGTCTCGGCCGTGGTGAAGGTCTTGGACGCGATGAGGAACAGCGTGTGCTCCGGCGCCAGGCCCTTGAGCACCGCGGCCAGCTCGTGCCCGTCGACGTTCGAGACGAAATGGAAATGCTTGCCCGGCGCGACGAACTCGGCCAGCGCCAGCACCGCCATCTGCGGGCCGAGGTCGGAGCCGCCGATGCCGATGTTCACCACGTCGGTGATGGTGTGGTCGGCACGCACCTTCTCGGCGTACGCCAGCATGGCATCCAGCGTCTCGTGCACGCGCGCATGCTCGGATGCTATGTTTTCCGTAGCACCTTGCACAGCCCCGGCGGGCGCTGCAGCCGCTTTTGGCACCGAATCCTTGGGCTGGCGCAGCAGCCAGTGCATCACCGCCCGGTCTTCCGTGTTGTTGATGTGGCGGCCGGCGAACATCGCGTCGCGGTGCGCCTCCAGGCCGCATTCGCGTGCCAGTTTCAGCAGCAGCGCCTCGGTGGGCGCGTCGATCAGGTTCTTCGACAGGTCGGCGAACAGGTGCGGCGCTTCTTGGCCGAGGGCCTGCACGCGGCCGGCATCGGCCTCGAAGGCGCGCCGAAGGTCGAAGGCCTGGCCTTCGCGGTCGAAATGCTGGCGCAAAGCGGCCCAGGTGGGCGCACGGTCGCAGCGAAGTGCATCGCTCATCGGTGGTCTCCCTCGGGGGTCGGTGTCAGACGGCCTGGATCAGCTTCTCGAGCTTGATCGCATCGGCCGCAAAGGCGCGGATGCCCTCGGCCAGCTTCTCGGTGGCCATCGCGTCCTCGTTCAGGGCGAAGCGGAAGGCCGGCTCGTCGAAGCTGACCTTGGGGAGGTCCAGCTTCTTCGCCGCAGCGGCGTCGAGCGCCTGGCTGATCGGCGCCTCGGACTTGGCCAGCTCGCCCAGCAGCTCGGGGCTGATGGTCAGCAGGTCGCTGCCGGCCAGCGCGGTGATCTGGCCCACGTTGCGGAAGCTCGCGCCCATCACCTCGGTGGCGATGCCGTGCTTCTTGTAGTAGTCGAAGATCTGGCGCACCGACTTCACGCCCGGGTCGTTGGCGCCGGCGTTGGCCGCCTCGTCCCAGCTGCTGCCGGCGCTCTTCTTGTACCAGTCGTAGATGCGGCCGACGAAGGGCGAGATCAGCTTCACGCCGGCGTCGCCGCAGGCCACGGCCTGGCAGAAGGAGAACAGCAGCGTCAGGTTGCAGTGGATGCCCTTCTGCTCCAGCGCCCTGGCGGCCTGGATGCCCTCCCAGGTGGAGGCGATCTTGATGAGCAGGCGCTGGCTGGTGTCGATGCCCTGTTCGCGGTACAGGGCGACGATGCGCTCGGCGCGGGCGATGGTGGCGGCGGTGTCGAAGCTCAGGCGGGCGTCGACCTCGGTCGAGACGCGGCCGGGGATGTGCGTGAGGATCTCGGTGCCGAAGCGCACCAGGAGGTGGTCCATCACGTCGTCGAGCGGCTGGCCCTTGTGCTTGGCGATGGTTTCGTCGAGCAGCGGCCGGTAGTCGGACTTCTGCACGGCCTTGAGGATGAGCGAGGGGTTGGTCGTCGCGTCCTGCGGCTTGAATTGCGCCAGTTGGCGGAAATCACCGGTGTCGGCCACCATGGTGGTCCATTGGCGGAGGGCGTCGAGTTGGTTCATCGGATCATTATCCTGTGCGGGTTGGACGGAGGTTCGTACATTCTTGCGCGCCGCCGATGCGCTGCGGTGTCGGTCATGGGGCCGCCTGGTGGCGCCGCAGCGCACGGGCGCAGGAGCCGCCGACTGACAGGCGGCGGGGACCGCTCGGCCTAAGCTGGACTCGGTACCTTTTGCCGGAGTTCCGCCCATGCCCCATCGCCCACCGCCCCCGCCCCAGGTGTTCGACGACGTCGCCACCAGCCAGCGCATTGGCAGACTTGCCCTCGGCTTCTGCCTGGGCAGCGCCGCGGCCCTGTTCGCGCTGCACAGCACGAAGTCGCGTGCCCGGCCCGCCGGCCCCGCCGACGGTGCGCCGCTGATGCGTGCGCCGCTCCAGGTCGTGGCGCCGGTGGACCTCAAGCGCTACGCCGGCCTGTGGCACGAGCAGGCGCGCCTGCCGAACCGCTTCGAGAAGCAGTGCGCCGGCCATGTGACGGCGGAATACACGCCGCTGCCCGACGGGACGATCGAAGTGCGCAACCGCTGCGTGCTCGAGGACGGGCGTATCGACGAGGTGGTGGGCCGCGCCCGCACCGTGCCGGTGTCCGGCCTCCCCGGCGCGGGCCGGCTGGAGGTGCGATTCGTGCCCGACTGGCTGGGTTGGCTGCCGCTGGTGTGGGGCGACTACTGGATCCTGAAGCTCGACCGCGAGTACCAGGTGGCTCTGGTCGGTACGCCCAACCGCGAGTACCTGTGGGTGCTGTCGCGCGTGCCGCACCTGGACGAAGCGACGCTGCAGGCCGAACTGGAATACGCCCGCACCCTGGGCTTCGACGTGGACCGGGTCGTCCGAAGCGCTCCGCTGCCGGGCGCCTGAACGCGCGGCCCGTCAGGCTGCCAGGCCGAGCTGGCGCAGCAGCTGCGGCCCGAGGGCCAGCGGGTTCGCGCAATGCAGCGCCTGCCAGCCCAGCGCGCGGGCCGTTTCCACATTGGGCACCGAATCGTCGATGAAGAGCGTGTTCGCCGGCACCAGCGAGTGGCGGAAGGCCAGCAGGTTGAAGATCTCCTCGTGCGGCTTCACGCGCTTGACATCGCCCGAGAAGATGCCGCCGTCGAACCAGCGGAAGAACTCGAAGCGCCGCTCGAGCGCCCGCGCATAGGGCTGGGGCATGTTCGAGAGGTAGAAGAGCCGCAGCGGCTCGCCCGCATCGCGCCGCTCACGCAGGCCGCGAAGGAGCGCGATGTTCTCGGCAATGGGCTCCAGCCGCTCGCCCAGCGGTGCGACCAGGCCGTGGACCGCGTCGGCCTCCAGGCCCAGGCGCGCCGCATTGCGCGACACCACCTCGTCCACGCTGCGGATGCCGCAGTCGAAGGCCAGCCAGTCCTCGTGGTGGAAGAAGGCCCGCGCCAGCGCGGCAGCGGCCCCGTCGTCTGCGGCCTGCTTTGGAAAGTGGGCCTGCACCAGCCGCGCAGGCTCCCAGCCGATCAGCACGGCTCCGAGATCGAACACCACATTCATGGACGGCGATTGTCCACGCACCCCGCACACGGCCGGGTCGCTATCGAAACCATAGCTGCCTGCGCCCGTCCCGCGAGCGCTGGAGCCCGATTTCGTTCAAGAACTCAGGCGGCCTGCGGCACCACCGACACCCCATGCTGGCCCAGCGCCAGCGTCGTCTCGGCGCCCGGCGCCAGCGGCCGCGAGAGGTCGGACGACACCACGAACACCGGCCCCAGGGCGGTGTCGAAGCCGTACTCGTAGAAGCTGCCGAGGTACGAGGCCTTGCGCAGCGTGGCGGGCAGGCCCACGGCGGCGCCGATCTGCCACGCCTCGGGACGCACGGCGACCTTCACCATGCCGGCGGGGACCGCATAGCGCGGCGTCAGGGTGAGCGGGCCCAGCGAGACCTGGCCATCTTGCAGCGCCATCGCCGGGTAGACCATGGCCTCGCCCATGAAGCCGGCGACGAACTCGCTCTGCGGCCGGCCGTAGAGCTCCTCGGGCGCGCCGCGCTGGGCGATCACGCCGTGGTCCATCACGATGATCTGGTCGGACACGGCCAGCGCCTCGCTCTGGTCGTGCGTGACGTAGGCCACGGTGAGTTTCAGGCGCTGCTGGATGGCGCGGATCTCCTCGCGCATCTCGCGGCGCAGCCGGGCATCGAGGTTGGACAGCGGCTCGTCGAAGAGCAGCACCGCCGGCTCCAGCACCAGCGCGCGCGCCAGCGCCACGCGCTGCTGCTGCCCGCCCGACAGTTCGCTGGGCAGCCGCTCGTCGAAGCCGACCAGCCCCACGCCCTTGAGCGCATCCCTGGCCCGCGCCTGCGCCTCGGCCTTCTTCTGGCCGCTCATGCGCAGCCCGTAGGCGACGTTCTCGATGACGTTCATGTGCGGGAAGAGCGCGTAGCTCTGGAACATCATCGACACGTTGCGCTCGCCCGGCCCGAGCGTGGTGACGTCGCGCCCGCCCATGAGGATCTGGCCCGAGGTGGGCGACTCCAGGCCCGCGATCATGCGCAGCGTGGTCGTCTTCCCGCAGCCCGAGGGGCCGAGGATGGTGGTCAGCGTGCCCGTCGGCACCTCGAAGCTGATGCCCTTGACGGCCAGCGGCGCGCTCGCGTCGGTGCCGTAGCGCTTGGTGACGTTGCGAAATTCGATGCTCATGGGAACTCCAGATCGGACAGCCGAACGCAGAGGACGCGAAGGTTTCGCAGCGGGCGCAGAAGAAAAACCAAAAGAGTTTTCATGGAATTCTTTTGCGTCCTCTGCGCGATCTTTGCGCCCTCTGCGTTCGGCTGTCCGTATTCATTCAATGCGCCGCTACCACGGTCCCCGTCTTGCGGCGCCCCAGCTTGCGCTCGCCCACCAGCAGCTGGATCAGCGCGATGGCGGCCGACATGAGGACGATCAGCACCGTGCAGTAGGCCAGCGCCACGCCGTAGTCGCCGTTGCCCACGCGGCCGATGATGTAGGTGGTGGCCAGTTCGTTCTCGGCCGTGACGAGGAAGATCACCGCGCTCACGGTGGTCATGGCGCGAACGAAGCTGTAGACCAGCGCGGCCACCAGGGCGGGCTTGAGCAGCGGCAGCACGACCTTGAAGAGCGTCTGCGCCGTGGAGGCGCGCAGCATCAGCGAGGCCTCGTCCAGCGAGCGGTCGAGTTGCTTGAAGGCCGCGGTGCCGGCGCGCACGCCCACCGGCAGGTTGCGGAACATGAAGCACAGGATGATGATGAGCCCGGTGCCCGTGAGCTCCAGCGGCGGCACGTTGAAGGCCAGGATGTAGCTCACGCCCAGCACGGTGCCGGGAATCGCGAAGGCCAGCAAGGCCGCGAACTCGAAGGCGCCCTGCCCCTTGAACTCGTTGCGCGCCAGCAGCCAGGCGATGAGCAGGCCGATGGCGGCGGTGATGGGCGCCGAGATGCCCGCCAGCTTGAGCGTGGTCCACAGCGAGTTCCACGCCGTGCCGGCCCACACCAGCCCGAACTGGCCCCATTCGAGCGAGAAGGCCGTCTTGAAGTGGTTGAGCGTGAAGGTGTAGTCGCGGCCCCAGGTCTGCACGAAGCCGCCCGCGAAGGCGAACAGGTACACGACCACCGTGAACAGGATCCACGGAAAAGCCACGGCGTAGATCGCGCGGCGAACCGAGTCCGGCAGCGGCATGGGAATGCCGGCATCGCCCTTGCCGCTCACGGTCGTGTAGTTCTGCTTGCCCAGCACGCCGCGCTGCAGCGCGAACACGGCCAGCGCGAAGAGTGTCAGCACCCAGGCCAGCGACGCGGCGCGGCCCTGGTCGTACTGCGCGCCGACGATGGCGAAGAAGATGTCGGTCGACAGCACCGAGTACTGGCCGCCGACCACCACCGGGTTGCCGAAGTCCGCGATGCTCTCGATGAAACCGACCAGGAAGGCATTGGCCAGGCCCGGCTTGAGCAGCGGCAGCGTGACGGTGAAGAAGGCGCGGCGCCGGTCGGCGCGCAGCATCTGCGCGGCTTCTTCCAGGCTGGGCGCGATGCCCTGCACCACGCCGCGCATGATCATGAAGGCGATGGGCGTGAAGGCGAAGAGCTGCGCCGTCAGGATGCCCGGCAGGCCGTAGAACCAGCGCGTGGGCGGCAGGCCGAACCAGGCTTCCAGGGCCTGGTTGACCACGCCGGCGCGGCCGAAGAGCAGGATCAGGCCCAGGCCCACCACGAAGGGCGGCGTGATGATGGGCAGCAGCGCGATCACGCGCAGCGGCCCCTGCCAGCGCTTGCTGCCGCGTTCGGCCATCAGCGCCATCAGCGTGCCGAGGAAGGTGGTGCCCGCGGCCGTGAGCAGGGCCAGCACCAGGGTGTTCCAGGCCACGCCGCAGGCGGCGCCGCCGGTGACGCAGCCCACGCCCCAGATGCGCGCGGTGAAGATGCGGTCCATGAAGGCACGGATCGACCACTGCCCGTCCTCGTTGAAGAAGGCGCCGGCCAGCGCCTTGCTCACCGGGTAGGCGATGAACAGCAGCATCAGCACCGCGCAGCCGATGACCGCACCCGACACGAACAGGTCGCCGCGGAAGAAGCCCAGGCGCGCGAGCCCGAAGGCGGCCAACAGGATCAGCGCGGCGAGCGCGACGAAGCCGCCGGCGCCGATGCCGAACTGGTTGACCGACAGCTCGCCGAAGGCCGTGTTGAGCGCGGCCACGCTCCAGCCGCGCGCGCCGATGGTGAAGCCGGCGATGGCCAGGCCCAGGGCGCCGACGAGGCCGCCGGCCAGCAGCCAGCGGCCCTGGCCGCGCCCGGGTCGCAGCAGCGCGCCGAAGGTGCAGAGCACCAGCCCCGCAAGGCCGACCAAGAGCCAGGGCCGGCCCTGGCGCAGCGCCTGCAGCAGGCCATTGGCCGCATCGCCTTCGTTGAAGACCTGCGGCAGCGCCTGGTACCAGCTCGTGTCCTGGATGGCATACCAGGGCAGCAGCAGGTAAGCGAGAAAGCCGGCGGCGATGCAGGACCACACCGCGCCGTTGGGTTTGCGTGTCATGGATGACGACTCCGGAAAGCCGCGGCCGGATGCCGGCCGCGGCATCACCCCGTCGACAAAAGCGGGGGTGAGCAGGCGCCATCAGCGCGGGATCGAGTTGACCTCTTTTTCCCAGCGGGCGATCAGGCGGCGACGCTCGGCGCTCGCGCCGTACTTCTTGTAGTCGTAGTTGATCAGCTTGATCTTCTTGAAGTCGGGCACGTTGGGGTCGACCACCGTGGCCTTGTTCGACGGCAGCTGGTACTGCTTGGCCGCGGCGCCGAAGGCCTGTGCGGCGGGCGTCAGCGCCCATTCGTAGAACTTCTTGGCCTGGTCGAGGTTGCGTGCGCCCTTGATGATGCTCATGGAGCCGATCTCCGCGCCGGTGCCTTCCGAGGGCGTGACGGTCTCGATCGGGAAGCCCTGCATCTTCTCCTGAGGTGCGTCGTGCACGAAGCTGATCGACACGGCGGTTTCACCGCGCGCCACCGCCTTGATGGGGCCGGTGCCCGAGCGGGTGTACTGGCCGACGTTCTTGTGCAGGGCCTTGAGGTAGTCGAAGGCCTTGTCCTCGCCCATGAGCTGCACCAGGGTGGCGATCATGGTGTAGGCGGTGCCGCTCGAGGCGGGGTTGGCGACCTGGATGTCGCCCTTGTACTCGGGCTTGAGCAGGTCGGCCCAGCTGCGCGGCACGGGCAGCTTCTTCTTGGCGAGCAGTTCGGTGTTGTAGCCGAAGCCCAGCGGGCCGGAGTAGATGCCCACGGTCTTGAAGCCCGACTGCTCGGCCTGCTGCTGCGCCCAGGGGTACAGCTGCGGCAGCGAGGGCGACTTGTACTCGAGCGTCAGGCCCTGCTCGGCGGCCTGCAGGTGCGGATCGCCCGTACCGCCGAACCACACGTCGGTCTTGGGGTTGTCCTTTTCCGCGATGAGCTGGGCCAGTGCCTCGCCCGAGCCCTTGAGCGCCAGGTTGATCTTGACACCCGTGGTGCGTGCGTAGACCGTGGCGATCATGTTGCACCAGTCGGCCTGCACCGAGCAGATGACGTTGACCTGCTGGGCCGAGGCACCGAAGGCCGCGGCGAGCGCCGCACCGGCGACCAGGATCTTGAAACGCTTGTTCATGGAGTACTCACACCCTGCTGGAAAAATAAAAAATGGCCCGGCGGGCCGGCGCGTAGCTTAGCCGCGCAAACCGGTATCGGTCATCCGTGGAACTACCATTAGAGTTACGCGGCATCGATCCGACTTTCGACGGCACCTTTTCACGGACCCAGGCTTCATGAGTTTCGATCTTGTTCTGTTCGGCGGCACCGGCGACCTCGCGTGGCGCAAACTGATGCCCGCCCTGTTCCAGGCCTTCCGCCACGGCAGCCTGCCCGAGGGCGGCCGCATCATCGGTGTGGCGCGCGACGACCTCTCGGATGACCAGTACCGCGACCTCATCGCCTCGCGCTTCAAGGCGGTCGAGGGGGCCAAGCGGCCCAGCGAGGAGGAGTTCGCCCAATTCGCGTCGATGCTGCACTACCTGCGGCTGGACCTGTCCAAGCCGGCCGACTATGCGCGCCTGGCCGACATGCTCAAGTCGCGCAATGCCGACACGGTGGTCATGTACGTGGCGACGGCGCCGGCGCTGTTCACGCAGACGGTCGAGCAGATCGCCGCCGCAGGCCTGAACGGCCCGAACACCCGCGTGGTGCTCGAGAAGCCCCTGGGCCACGACCTCGCCTCCAACCGCGCGATCAACGCCGCGGTGGGCAAGGTGCTGCACGAGAACCAGATCTTCCGCATCGACCACTACCTGGGCAAGCCCTCGGTGCAGAACCTGTTCGCGATGCGCTTCGGCAATGCGCTCTTCGAGCCCATCTGGCGCCGCGAGCACATCGCGAACATCCAGATCACCATCGCCGAGGAAGTGGGCGTGGAGAAGCGCGGCGGCTTCTACGACCAGACCGGCGCGCTGCGCGACATGGTCCAGAACCACGCGCTGCAGGTGCTGTGCGCGATCGCGATGGAGCCGCCCATCAATGCCCACGCCGACGCCATCCGCGACGAGAAGCTCAAGGTGCTGCGTTCGCTCGCGCGCTGGACGCCCGAGACGCTCGGCCTGCATGCGGTGCGCGGCCAGTACGTGGCCGGCACGGCCTATGGCGAGCGCGTGCCCGGCTACCGCGAGGAGCCGGGCGTCGATCCGGCCAGCACGACCGAGACCTTCGTCGCGCTGCGCACCGAGATCGAGAACTGGCGCTGGGCCGGCGTGCCGATCTACATCCGCACCGGCAAGCGCCTGGCCTCGCGCGACGCGCGCATCGAGATCAACTTCCGCGCCACGCCGCACGCCATCTTCCGCACGCCGACCGGCGTGGCCAACAAGCTGGTGATCAACCTGCAGCCCAAGGACGGCTTGGAACTGCACCTGCTGGCCCAGGCGCAGGACCAGCGCCTGAGCACCAAGGGCGGCGTGCGCGCGGGCATGCTGCCGCTGGCGCCGGTGCAGCTGGACCTGGATTTCGACAAGCGCTTCGGCACCGAGCGGGTGGGCGCCTACGAGCGCCTGCTGCTCGACGTGATCGACGGCCGGCTGAACCTGTTCGTGCGCGCGGACGAGCAGGAAGAGGCCTGGCGCTGGGTGGAGCCGCTGATCGACAGCTGGCAGACCGACGGCGCGCCGCGCCCCTATGCGGCCGGCACCTGGGGCCCGAGCGCGTCGAGCGCCATGATCGCGCGCGACGGCTTCGCGTGGAGCGAAGAGCAGTAGCCAGCGCCCCGCCCCTGCACGGGAAGACGGCCGCATCACGCGGCCGTTTCGGTTGGGATGCTGGGGTGCGGGTGCCGCCGCCTCAGGCGGCGCGGCCTTGCGGCGCGCCGCGCGAGCCCATCGCCAGTTGCACGACCAGCGCCACCACGATGTTCAGCGCCAGGGCCACGAGGCCCGTGTAGAGCGTGGCGCTGTGGCCGCCCAGGGCGAAGGTGTGCACGGGCTTCACGCCATCGGCAAAGGCGATCCAGGTGCCCACGCCCAGTCCCGCAGCCCAGCCCGCCAGCAGCGCCGGCGCGCGGAACCACTTGAAGAACAGGCCGAACACCACCGCCGGAAAGGTCTGCAGGATCCACAGGCCGCCGAGCAGCTGCAGGTCGAGCGCGAATTGCGTGGGCAGGACGAGGATGCACAGCAACGCGCCGAACTTGACCACCAGCGACACGATCTTGGCCACCTGCGCCTCGCCCGCCGGCGTGACCTGCGGGTTGACGTAGGCCTTCCAGAAGTTGCGCGTGAACAGGTTGGCCGCACCGATGGACATCACGGCGGCCGGCACCAGGGCGCCGATGGCAATGGCGGCAAACGCGAAGCCCGCGAACCATTCGGGGAACAGCGCGCCGAACAGCGCCGGTACGACGTCGTTGTTGCTCTTGACCGAAATGCCGGCCGCGTAGGCCATGTAGCCCAGCAGTGCGATGAGGCCCAGGAGCACCGTGTACGCCGGCAGGAAGACGGCGTTCTTGCGGATGGTGTCCGCGCTTTTGGCGGCGAAGATGCCTGTCAGCGTGTGGGGGTACATGAAGGCCGCCAGGGCCGAGCCCAACGCCAGGCTGGCATAGGGCAGGAACTGCGCCGGCTTGAGCGTGAGCCCGGTGGCGCCGCCCTTGGCCGCGTAGGCCTGCCCCGCGACCTGGAACACGTGGCCGTAGCCGCCGAGCTTCATCGGCACCAGCACCACCGCGACCAGCACCACGATGTAGATCATCAGGTCCTTGACGAAGGCGATGAGCGCCGGCGCGCGCAGGCCGGCCGCGTAGGTGTACAGGGCCAGGATGACGAAGGCCGCCGCCAGCGGCAATTCACCGACCAGTCCCAGCGCCTTGATGACCACCTCCATGCCCACCAGCTGCAGCGCGATGTAGGGCATGGTGGCGACCACGCCGGTGGCGGCGACCGCCAGCTCCAGCGCGCGCGAGCCGTAGCGGCCGTACACCACGTCGGCCGCCGTCACGTGGCCAGCCTGGTGGGCCGTGCGCCACAGACGCGGCATGATGACGAACACGATCGGGTAGACCAGGATCGTGTAGGGGAGCGCGAAGAAGCCGTAGGCCCCCACGGCATAGACCAGTGCCGGCACCGCGATCACGGTGTACGCCGTGTAGAAGTCGCCGCCCACCAGGAACCAGGTGATCCAGGTGCCGAAGCTGCGTCCGCCCAGGCCCCATTCGTCGAGGTGCTCGCCGGTGCCCTGCTTGCCGGCCATCCAGCGCGAAGCACCGAAGCCCATCACGGTGACCAGCACGAAGAAGAAGGCGAAGACGGCCAGCGCCGTCCAGTGGATGCCGCCGCCGGCCATCATTCATTCCCCCGCTTCACGCCGCGGCGATAGACCAGCCAGATGAGGAAAGCCGTCACCGGCACCCACAGCAGCTGGTACCAGTAGAAGAAGGGGAAGCCGAACAGCGTGGGCAACTCGCTGTTATAGAACGGCACCCAGAGAAGCCCGACGAAGGGCAGCAGCAGCAGGAACCACATGCACGTCTCCTTTGGTATGGGTTGTGATGGAAAACGGCCCTGACCCCGGCGCTGACCGGGGCGGTGCTGAACCAGTCTAGTCCTGGCCCTGCCCACGTGCTCGTGAAGGGAATTGGCCTGAAAGCCGCATCCAGCCTGCGGAAGCAGCTACAAAATCAATAGCGTCAGGCGGCGGTCAGGTGCGGCATCTGCGCGTCGCCCGCGCGCCTGTGGGAGCCTTCCGTACGCGGTGGAAGAGTGGGCGCAGGCGCCTGCTGCGAGGCTCAGCCGAACTGCAGGCAGCGCATGCTGAGCGTGCCCGACTGGAAACCCTCGTGCACGGTGCGGGCACGCTCGCCGGGTGCCGCGGCGCCGAGGGCGTAGAGGAAGGGGTAGTAGTGGTCGGGCATCGCCACGGCGATGTCGGCACCGGCCAGGCGCGGGTAGTCGACCAGCGCCCGGTCGTCGCGGCCCGCCAGCGCGGCCTTCACCGCATCGTCGAAGGACTGCGCCCAGGGGCGGCTGGCGCTCGGGCCGTCGGGCGTGCCGCGGTCCGTCGCACGCAGGTTGTGGACGATGTTGCCGCTGCCCATCACCAGCACGCCGCGCTCACGCAGCGCCGCGAGGTCGCGCCCCACGGCGTAGTGGAAGGCGGCGGGCTTGTCGTAGTCGATGCTGAGTTGGAACACCGGCACGTCGGCCTGCGGGAAGAGATGCTTGAGCACCGTCCAGGTGCCGTGGTCCAGGCCCCACTGCTCGGTCGCGATGACGGGCGTCTGCCGCACGACGGCGACCGTCTCGCGCGCCAGCGCGGGATGGCCCGGCGCCGGATAGCGCATGTCGAACAGGGCCTGCGGAAAGCCGCCGAAGTCGTGGATCGTCTTCGGCTGCGCCTGCACGCCCACCCCCGTGGCACCGCGGCTGAGCCAGTGGGCCGACACGCTCAGGATGGCCGCCGGCCGCGGCAGCTCCCGGCCCCAGGCGGCGAGCCGGCGCGTGAAGCCGTTGTCGCTGATCGCGTTCATGGGCGAGCCGTGTCCGATGAAGAGGACCGGCATGCGCTTCGCGGTCGGTGTGCCCGCCGCAGCCTGGGCGATGCCGGCGAGCGACGCGAGCGCCGAGGTGGCACCGAGCGCGGTCGCCATGAGGATGCGGCGGCGGCCGGACATGGGCGACCCGGTCGTGCGCAGGAAGGAAAGGGATTCGTGGCGGCTCATGGATGGCGGGCAATGGCCAGGCGACTGTGCCTCACGCATTCGCCGCACGATGTGCCATTGCGCACATCCGCCGGGCTCTCGCCGCCTGCCGGCGGACCGCGGTGCCCGGCAGGCGAATCAGATCCGGCCCTCCTCCACTGCATGGCAGGCCACGCGGACGCCGCCGATCTGCTGGAGCACCGGCCGCTCCGCCGAGCAGCGTGCGTTGGCATGCGGGCAGCGTGGATGGAAGGCGCAGCCGCTGGGCGGGCTGAGGGGATTGGGCACCTCGCCCTGCACCGGCGTGCGCGAGCGGCCGGTGGCGTGCATCTGCGGGATCGCGTCGAGCAGCATGCGCGTGTAGGGATGGCGCGGCTGCGCGAAGAGCTCGCGCTTGTCGGCCAGCTCGACCAGGCGGCCGAGATACATCACGCCGACCTGGTCGCTCACGTGGCGCACCACGGCCAGGTTGTGCGAGATGAAGAGGTAGGTGAGCCCGCGCTCGCGCTGCAGGTCCTTCATGATGTTCAGGACCTGCGCCTGCACGCTGACGTCGAGCGCCGAGGTGGGCTCGTCGCACACCAGGAACTCGGGCGCGGTGGCCAGCGCGCGCGCGATCGAGATGCGCTGGCGCTGCCCGCCCGAGAACTGGTGCGGGTACTTCACCATGTCCAGCGGCGACAGGCCGACGGACTTGAGCAGATCGCCCACGCGCTCGCGCACCGCGTCGCGCTCGGTCAGGATGCCGTGCTCGCGCATCGGCTCGGCGATGATGTTCTCGACGATCCAGCGCGGGTTCAGGCTCGCGTACGGATCCTGGAAGATCATCTGGATGCGCTTGCGCAGCTTGCGCCCCTCGGCGGTCTTGAAGGCGGCGTGCGCGTCCTGCCCGTCGAAGTGCATGCCGCCGCGCGTGGGCTCGTACAGGCCCACGAGCAGGCGTGCCACGGTGCTCTTGCCGCAGCCGGATTCGCCGACCAGGGCCAGGGTCTTGCCGGCCTCGATCTCGAAGCTCACGCCGTCCACCGCGTGCAGCAGGGTACGCGGCTTGCGCTCGAGCACGCGGTTGAGCCACGGGGCCGAGACGTCGAAGGTCTTGGCCAGGTCGTGGGCCACGACCAGCGGCTGGGCGACGCCGGCGTGCACGCCGGTGCTCTGGCTTTGCTGTTGGCTCTGCAGCACGGCACTCATGGCTGCACCTCCGGCAGGGGTTGGGCCGCGTCCGGCGCGGCGCGCTCGCCGGCCTCCCGTTCGCGCCGGTGCTGCGCAGCGACCGCGCTCTGCCCGCGGTGCGGGTCGGCGGCATCGTGCAGCCAGCAGGCCGCATGGGTGGCGCCGGCGTTCATCAGTTCGGGACGATCCACGAGGCAGCGATCGAAGGCGCGCGGGCAGCGCGGGTTGTAGGCGCAGCCCTGGGGGATGGCATTGAGGCGCGGCATGGCACCGTCGATCTGGTTCAGGCGCTCGCGGTCGCTCGCCATGTCGGGGATCGACGCCATCAGGCCGCCCGTGTACGGGTGCGCCGGCTGGTGGATCACCTCGTGCACCGGCCCGATTTCGGCCACCCGGCCGGCGTACATGACGGCCACGCGGTCGCAGGTCTCGGCGATCACGCCCATGTCGTGCGTGATGAGCATCACGGCCGCGCCGCGCTCGCGGCACAGGCGCTTGAGGAGCTGGATGATCTGCGCCTGGATCGAGACGTCGAGCGCGGTGGTGGGCTCGTCGGCCACGATGAGCTTGGGCTCGGCGGCCAGCGCCAGGGCGATCACCACGCGCTGGCGCATGCCGCCGGAGAACTGGTGCGGGTAGTGGTCGATGCGCTGCTCGGCCGCCGGAATGCCCGTGTCCTTGAGCAGGTCGATCGCGCGGCGGCGCGCCTCGGCGTCGCTCACCTGCAGGTGCGCACGAATGGTTTCGACCAGCTGGCGGCCCACGGTGTAGAGCGGATTGAGCGAAGTCAGCGGGTCCTGGAAGATCGCGCCGATCTTGCGCCCGCGGATGTGGCGCATCTGCTCGAAGCCGAGGTTGTCGATGCGCTGGCCCTCGAGCACGATCTCGCCACTGGCCACGCGGCCCGGCGGCTCGAGCAGGCCGATGATGGCAGCGCCGGTGAGCGACTTGCCGGCGCCGGATTCGCCGACCACGCCGAGGATCTCGCCCGGCGCGATGTCGAAGGAGATGTCGTCCAGGGCGCGCAGCGTGCCGCGGCGGCCGGGAAATTCGACGACGAGGTTCTTGACCTGGAGAAGGCTCATGGATGGGTCTCCTTCCTGGTCATCGCAGTCTCGGATTGAGCGCATCGCGCAGCCAGTCGCCCAGCAGGTTCACCGACAGCGCGATGAGCACGAGCATCAGGCCCGGGAACACGGTGATCCACCACTCGCCGGAGAACAGGTAGTCGTTGCCGACGCGGATGAGCGTGCCCAGCGACGGCGAGGTGGGCGGCACGCCCACGCCCAGGAAGGACAGCGTGGCTTCGGTGATGATGGCCGTGGCCACCTGGATGGTGGCCAGCACCAGCACCGGCCCCGTCACGTTGGGCAGCACATGGCGCAGCATGATGCGCAGCGGCGCCACGCCGGTGACGCGCGCCGCCTGCACGTATTCCTTGCTGCGCTCCACCATGGTCGAGCCGCGCACGGTGCGCGCGTACTGCACCCAGCCGGTGAGCGTGATCGAGATGATGAGCACGCCGAAGGCCAGCGACTCGTGCGCATTGGGGAACAGGGCCCGGCCCACGCCGGCGATCAGGAGCGCCACCAGGATGGGCGGGAAGGA
This sequence comes from Comamonadaceae bacterium ALPHA2B, assembly GCA_005503065.1. Lineage (GTDB taxonomy): Bacteria > Pseudomonadota > Gammaproteobacteria > Burkholderiales > Burkholderiaceae_C > Xenophilus. The sequence goes on along the minus strand of SCOE01000004.1, from coordinate 56,134 downwards.
CAGCATCACGTCGCACAGGCGCATGAGGAAGGAATCGAGCCAGCCGCCCCAGAAGCCCGCCAGCAGGCCCAGCAGCACGCCGATGAAGACCGACAGCAGCACCGACACCACGCCCACGATCAGCGAGATGCGCGCACCGTAGATCAGCGCCGAGAGGATGTCGCGGCCCTGGTCGTCGGTGCCCAGCAGGTACTTGGCGCTGCCACCCTCGGACCAGGCCGGCGGCAGCCGCGCGTCGCCCAGTTCCAGCAAGGCGAGGTTGAACGGATCGTGCGGCGCGACCCACCCGGCGAAGACCGAGCAGAAGATGCACACGAAGGCGATCAGCGCCGCCGCGATGGCGACGGGCGAGGTGCGAAAGCTGTAGCCGACATCGCTGTCGAACCAGCGGGCGAGGGTCTTGGTCATCGTGAAGGGGAAAACGCGGGCCGCAGGGAGGCGTGAAGGACCGGGCGGCCCGCCGGGTCAGCCGGCCGGCCGCTGCGGGCCGGTCCGGCAGGGCATCAAGGCTTGATGCTCATCCACTTGAAGGGCATGTAGTTGTCGGCCATCTGCACCAGCGTGACCTTCTTGCTCACGCCCCAGGCCAGCGACTGCTGGTACAGCGGCAGGTGGCCGATGTCGTCCATGTGGACCTGGAAGGCTTCCTTGATCATCGCGTCGCGCTTGGACTTGTCGGTCTCGGACTGCACCTTGACCGTGAGCTCGTCGAACTTCGGATTGCAGTACGAACCGAGGTTGAACTGGCCATCGCCGGTCTTGTCGTCCGGGCAGCGCATCAGCGCATTCATCGCGTTGTGCGAGTCGTAGGTCGACGGGGTCCAGCCCAGCATGTAGAAGCTCGTGTCGCGGCGCAGGATCTTGGGGAAGTAGGTGCCCTTGGTCTCGGCCGCAAGGTTGATCTTCACACCGACGCGCGCAAGGTTGGCGGCCACGGCCTGGCAGACCTGCGCGTCGTTGACGTAGCGGTCGTTCGGGCAGTTCATGGTGACCTCGAAGCCGTTCGGGTAGCCGGCATCGGCCAGCAGCTTCTTGGCGCCATCGGGATCGAAGGGCAGACGCTTGTCCTGTGCCTCGGTCCAGCCGTTGATGCCCGGGCCGACCATCAGGCCCGTGGGACGCGCGGCGCCGCGCATGACCGTGCGCTGGATGCCGGCGATGTCGATGGCTTGGTAGAAGGCCTGGCGCACGCGCTTGTCCTTGAAGGGGTTCTTGCCCTTCACGCTGGAGTACAGCAGCTCGTCGCGCTTCTGGTCCATGCCCAGGAAGATGGTGCGCAGCTCGGGGCCGACGACGGCGCGCGCATTGGGGCTCGCGTTCACGCGCGGGATGTCCTGCACCGGGATGGGCTCCATCACGTCGACCTCGCCCGACACCAGCGCAGCGACACGCGTGGCCGGGTTGGCGATGGGGGTGAAGACGACCTCCTGGGCGTTGCCTTCGATCTTGCCCCAGTAGGCCGGGTTGCGGACGAAGACGGTGCGCACGTTCGGCTGGCGCTCGCGCAGCCTGTACGGGCCGGTGCCGTTGGCCTTGAACGAAGCGGTGTTCTCGATGCCCTTGCGGCGGTCGACCGGCTTCTCGGCCTTGTTCTCGATGCACCACTTCTTGCTCATGATCATCACGGTGGAGAGCACGTCGGGCAGCACCGGGAAGGGGGCCTTGGTCTCGATGTCGACGGTGAAGTCGTCGACCTTGCGCACTTCCTTGATGTCGTTGGTGTTGCTCTTCATGTCGGAGCCGTCGCCCGAGGCGCGGGCGAGGCTGAAGAGCACGTCGTCGGCGGTGAAGGGCGTGCCGTCGTGGAATTTGACGCCCTTGCGCAGCTCGAAGCGCCACACGGCGGGCGAGACCTGCTTCCAGCTCGTCGCCAGCAGCGGCGCGAGGCTCAGGTCCTTGTTGCGGCCGGTGAGCGTCTCGTAGACGTTGGCGGTGGTCGACAGCTGCAGCGATTCATTGAGCGAGTGCGGGTCCATCGACAGCGCGTCGCCCTGGTTGGCAATGCGGATGGTCTGGGCGTTTGCTATCAAACTTGTAGCTGCCAGCGCAGACAGGACGGCCGCTGCGGCCACTTTTTTCTTGAAATTCATGGAGGCACTCCTCGGGTTGGGATCACCGTGTGAACGGTGGTTCATTTCGCCGCGATGGCGGCGGGCTCTGCCGGCGTGCTGCGGGTACCAGCAAGCGGCATGCCCTGCTCGATCAGCCCCGCGTGCAACGCGGCGCCGAGCGGCAGGATCTCGTCGTTGAAGTCGTAGCCGGCGTTGTGCAGGAAGGCCCCGCCGCGGGCGTCCTGGCCGATGCGAAGGTAGGCGCCGGCCTTCTTCTGCAACATGAAGGAGAAGTCTTCGGCGCCCATGCTGGGCTCGAGGTGCCGCTCGACGTTACGCTCGCCCACGATGGACGCGGCCACGTCGCCCGCGAAGGTGGCCTCGGGCGCGGTGTTGATGGTGGCGGGGTAGATGCGCTCGTAGCGCAGATCGGCCTTTGCGCCGAAGGCCTGCGCGACCGACGCGCAGAGTTCGCGCAGCCGCTGCTCGACCTGGTTCTGTACCCGCAGGTTGAAGGTTCGCACGGTGCCCACGAGCCGGGCCGTGCCGGGGATGACGCTGAAGGCGTCGAGGTCGCCGGCCTCGACGGCGCACAGGCTGATGACGGCCGCGTCGATGGGCCGCACGTTGCGCGACACGATGCTCTGGGCGGCAGTGATGATGTGGGCGGCGACGAGCACCGGGTCGACCGTGAGGTAGGCGTGCGCGCCATGGCCGCCCTTGCCCGTGATGTCGATCGTGATGCGGTCGGCCGCGGCCATCATGGCGCCGCGGTTGATGCCCACCGTGCCCGCGGGCATGGCGGGCCAGTTGTGCATGGCATAGACGGCCTCGACCGGGAAGCGGTCGAACAGGCCGTCCTCGATCATCACGCGCGCGCCGGCGAAGCCCTCCTCGCCCGGCTGGAAGATCAGCACGGCGGTGCCGTCGAACTGGCGCGTCTCGGCCAGGTAGCGGGCAGCGCCGACCAGCATGGCGGTGTGGCCGTCGTGGCCGCAGCCGTGCATGAGCCCCGTCTTGGCCGATCGCCAGGCCAGGTCGGGGTTGGCCTCCTTCATGGGCAGCGCGTCCATGTCGGCGCGCAGGCCGATCATGCGGCCGCTGGCCGTGGAGCGACCGCGGATCACGCCGACCACGCCGGTCTTGCCGATGCCGCTGTGGATCTCGTCCACACCGCAGGCCCGCAGGGACTCCTGCACGCGGGCCGCGGTGTAGACCTCCTCGAAGCCCAGTTCCGGATGCGCATGGAGGTCGCGCCGGAAGGCGGTGAGCTCGGGATGGAAGCTCGCGATGCGCGCGAAGGCGCGCCCGCCGGCGTGGTACCGCAGCGCCGTGGACGCGCTCGTTTCGGGTGGCCGCATGTCGCCCATGTTCAGTGCCCTCCCGCCTTGCCGACGCGCAGGCGCGGGTCGACGACGAAGTACAGCAGATCGACCACGAGGTTGATGACCACGAAGATCAGCGCGATCAGGCACAGGTAGGCTGCCATCACCGGGATGTCCGCGAAGGTGACGGCCTGGATGAATAGCAGGCCCATCCCCGGCCACTGGAAGACCGTCTCGGTGATGATCGCGAAGGCGATGAGGCCGCCCAGTTGCAGGCCGGTGATGGTCATGACCGGCACCAGCGTGTTCTTGAGCGCATGGCCGAAGTGGATCGCGCGGTTCGACAGGCCGCGTGCGCGCGCGAACTTGATGTAGTCGGTGCGAAGCACCTCGAGCATCTCGGCGCGCACCAGGCGCATGATCAGCGTGAGCTGGAAGATGGCGAGGGTCACCGCGGGCAGGACGATGTGGTGCCAGCCATCGACCGTCAGCAGGCCGCTGCGCCACCACCCGAGCTGAACGATGTCGCCGCGACCGAAGCTCGGGAACCAGCCCAGGTGCACCGCGAACACGAGGATCAGCAGGATGCCGATGAGGAAGGTCGGCAGCGAGACGCCGAGCAGGCTCAGCGTCATGAACATCTGGCTCATGAAGGTGCCGCGGCGCAGCGCGGCGTAGACACCCATCGGGATGCCGATCAGCAGCGCAAGCAGTGCAGCGACGAGGGCCAGTTCGAGTGTGGCCGGAAAGCGCTCGGCAATGAGGCTCGAGACCTTGGCCCCCTGCCGCAGGCTGAGGCCGAACTCGCCCTGCGCGGCATTGACGAGGAAGTGCCAGAACTGGACGACGAAGGGTTTGTCCAGCCCGAGCGCCTGGCGCAGTTCCTGGATCTGCTCGGGCCGCGCATCCTGGCCCAGCAGGAACACCACCGGATCGCCGACGTACTGGAAAAGGAGGAAGGAGATGAAGGCCACCGCGACCATGACGATCACGGCCTGTATCAGGCGGCGCAGGACGAAAGCGATCATTCAGTGGGGCAAGTTTCGGGGCATGCTAGCAGAGCAAGGGTTGTGCCTGCCGCACTGTTTCCCTCGGGTTTGCACTTAATTGGGGCATAGAAAAAAAGGGCTCCGAAGAGCCCTTCCACGCGCTGGCAGGACGGGGTCAATTGACCTTCACGAGCCGCCAGTCGATGCGGTTGTCGGCGCGGTGCACGACCTGGATGTTCTTGCGCATCGCCCAGGGAATGATCTGGTTGTGCAGCGGCAGGTAGGCCACGTCTTCGTGCGACAGCAAAAGCGCCTTCTCGATGAGTTCGTTGCGCACCTTGAGGTCGGTCTCGACCTTGACCCGCTCGATCAACGCATCCATCTGCGGGTTGGAGTAGCGCCCCACGTTGTAGTTGCCGTCGCCACCGGCGCCGACGGTGCGCAGCAGCGACTGCAGGCTGTAGAGCGCGTCGAAGGTCGGCACCCCCCAGCCCAGCATGTAGATGCTGGCCTCGTAGCGCTGGATCATCGGAAAGTAGGTCACGAGCGGCAGGGTGCGCAGCTTGGCCTTGACGCCGACGCGAGCCCACATCGCCGTCACCGCCTGGCAGATCGCCTCGTCGCTGATGTAGCGGTTGTTGGGGCAGGCGAAGTCGACTTCGAAGCCCTGCGCATAGCCGGCATCGGCCAGCAGCTTCTGGGCGGCCGCCACGTCGTAGGGCCAGCGCGCGTCGGCCATCTTGGTCCAGCCGTTGACCTGCGGCGCGATCAGCGTGCCCGTGTTCTGCGACAGGCCGCGCATCGTCACGCGGTTGAGCGCATTGATGTCGATCGCCTGGTACAGCGCCTTGCGCACGCGCGCATCCTTGAGCGGGTTCTTGCCCTTCACGCTGGAACCGGGCAGTTCGTCGCGGTGCTGGTCCATCCCGAGGAAGATGGTGCGGTTCTCCACGCCATCGATGACCTTCAGGTCGGCATTGCCGCGCAGGCGAGGCAGGTCCTGCGGGCTCGGATCGAGCACGAAGTCCGTCTCTCCCGACAGCAGCGCTGCGAGCCGGGTGGCCTGGGACTTGATCGGCGTGTAGACGATCTCGGTCACGTTGGTGGGGTTCTTGCCCCAGTAGTTCGGGTTGGGCGCGAGAACGAGGCGCTGGTCCGGCTGCCACTCCTTCACCACGTACGGCCCGGTGCCCATCGCGTTGCGGTGCGCGAAGGTCTCTTCCTGCGTCTTGATGTCCTTCGGCGAGGTCGAGTTGTTCTTCTCGGCCCAGGCCTTGCTCATGATGCGCAGCTCGGTGAGCTGGTTGATCAGCGTGGGCGTCGGTGCCTTGAGCAGGATGTCGACCGTGTTCGCATCGACCTTCACCGCCTTGTCGATGCCCTCCGCGTACACCGCATAGTTGGAGGTCTTGGCCATGGCGCGCGCGATTGAGAACACCACGTCGTCCGCAGTGAGTGGCGTGCCATCACTGAACTTCACGCCGAGGCGCAGCTGAAAGCGCACCTGGGTGGGCGACACGTTCTTCCACGAGGTGGCCAGTTGGGGTTCGGGCTTGAAACTGGTGCTGTTGTAGTAGACCAGCGAGTCGTAGATCGCGGCATGCACCCCGTTGCCCAGCGCGTTGTTCTGCGAATGGATGTCGAGCGTCGGAATGTCGCTCGCGCTCGACCACTTGAACGTCTTGGCGTGCAGCGTCGGTGCCGCCAACAGCGTCAACGTCATGCCCATCGACAGGCAAAGGGGCTTGATGAGTTTCATGAACTCCTCCTCGTTGGTTGAAGAGGCGGACTATTGCAATGCGCCTGCGCAATTGCAATCAAGCGCTTCCGGGAGCCAGGGCCTTTCATGCTGCCGAGGGACCATAACGCCATAAAAAAAAGCCATCCGACTTTCGTCGGATGGCTTTGATCTCTCGATCGTAGCTGGCCGAAGCCAGCTGTCGATCAGAACGAGTGACGGATACCGAAGTCGTAGCCGATCGAGGTCTTCGGACGGTACACGCCAGCAGCGCCGGTCAGCGCCGAGGTGTAGCCCGTCACGAACGGAGCATCGATGTTGCCCGAACCGGCGGTGTAACCAGCGCCGTTCTTGTTGCGCACGTACGTGCCGGTCGCGTACAGGGCCGTACGCTTGGACAGGTTGTGCACATAGCCGATGGCCAGCTGGTTGGCCTTCGGATCTTCGTAAGCCGGCGTGAACAGGCTCGGGAACAGAACCGCTTGCTGGTCGATCTTGGTCTTGACTTGGCCGTACGAAGCACGGATCAGGCCAGCACCAACCGGAACCGTAACGCCCAGCAGGTAGCCGGTCATCTTGGTCGAGGGGTTGAACAGGGGCTCGTTGGCGCCCGAGTAGTCAACCTTCTGCTTGATCTGGGCATACTGGCCGAACAGCTTCACAACGCCGAAGTCGTAGCTTGCGCCGACGTTCAGGTTCTTGGCGTTGGTGTCGGTACCGTTCAGGTAGTTCGACCCGTTGGTTTGCTGACCATAGGCAACAGCAACGTCCAGGGGACCGTTGGCGTAGCCGAAACGGCCACCAACATAACGGCCACCACGGCTGTTGTTGTTCAGAGCGCTTTGCAGGCCGTTGTCGTACTTGGTCTGCTCATGGAACGCGTACTGCACTTGACCGTAGAAGCCACCCAGGTTCGGCGGCAGGAAGTAGCCGATCGAGTTGCTGGCGCGAACGTTCGAGGTTTCCAGACCAGCGGCCTTCTGGATCAGGGCGGTGCCCGAACCATTGGTGCCGAACGGATCGAACACGGTCAGGTTCCAGAAGGTCGGCTTGTAGTCACGACCCAGACGCAGTTCACCGAAGCCACCCGACAGGCTGACCGTCGAACGACGATTGAAGAAACCCGTGGAGTTGGAGCTGAATGCCGTACCGCCGCCCACCGAACCGTCATCGTTGCTCAGCGCAGCTTCCAGCCAGAAGCTGGCAGCCAGGCCACCACCCAGGTCTTCCGTGCCACGGAAGCCGATGCGGCTGGAGTTGTAAGCGGAGTTGTTCAGGCCAGTCTTGCTCGACTTGATCGAACCCGGCAGACCGTACAGGGCGAACGGGTTGTTGATCAGAGCCAGCGGGTTGGCGATGTACAGGTCGCTCTTGTTCGACACGCTGCTGATCGAAGCGTCGACGATACCGAACAGGGTCACCGACGATTGCGCCGAGGCAACACCGGCAACAGCCAGGGCAGCCAGAGCAACGAGGGATTTTTTCATTGCAAGTTTCTCCAAGGTTAAGACATAGGGCGCCGGTGCGAAGGGATCACCGTGCTGGCACGTTTGTGCTCCCACCGGGCCCCGGGCCAACCTCCTTTTGGGAAGTTGTTGCTATTGCACCAGAGGCGCTGCATCAGGGCAAAACAAATTGGCTCAAACTGCCAGGGCTCGGGCCGTTTCGTTGCAGCAGTGCAACAAGCATGGACGGCGGCCCGACACCACATCGCGAAATGACGCGGCGCAAACTATGCGCTTCCATCCCCTTTCACAATACGGCATATGCCAAGCTCGCTCGACATGATTCTTGGCGCCGCGGATTCGGCGCTTCGCACGCTTTTCGCTCCTGCGCACGCTGCTCGCACTCAGCCCCGGCCAGCACCGAATGACCCGAATCTGCCGCTCAGCCATGCCGAGCAGAGGGAGGCAGGCGCCCTGATGCGTGTGAACCACGTGGGCGAGGTTTGCGCCCAGGCGCTCTATACGGCACAGGCAGCCACCACGCGCGACCCGGCGTTGCGCCGACAACTGCTCGAGGCCGCCAACGAGGAGACCGACCATCTCGCCTGGACGCGCCAGCGGCTCGATGCGCTGGATACCCACGCGTCCTGGCTGAATCCCTTCTGGTATGCCGGCGCTTTCACACTGGGCTTGGTGGCGGGGCGGCTGGGCGACCCTTGGAGCCTGGGTTTCGTCGCCGAGACCGAACGGCAGGTCGAGGCCCACCTGGACGGCCATCTCGATCGCCTGCCCCCCGGCGACGCGGCATCACGCGCGGTCGTATTGCAGATGAAAGAGGACGAGGCGCGTCACGCCCAATGGGCCACCGACGCCGGGGCCGCAGAATTGCCGGCCCCGGCCAAGGCGCTCATGCGGCTGGCCGCGCGCGTCATGACCACCGTTGCCCACAGGATCTGAACGCGACCCCTGCTCAAAGCTCGATCAGGTCGAAGCTCGTCGTGATCTCGGCCGTCTTGCCCAGCATGATCGTGGCCGAGCAGTAGGTGTCATGGCTGAGCGCGATCGCGCGCTCCACCGCTGCCTCCGGGATGTTCTTGCCGGCGACCGTGAAATGCATGTGGATCTTGGTGAATACCTTCGGATCCTTCGCCGCGCGCTCACTGGTGAGCTTCACGCTGCAGCGCTCGACCTGATGCCGGCCGCGCTTGAGGATCATCACGACGTCGTAGGCGGTGCAGCCGCCCGTGCCGGCCAGCACGGTCTCCATCGGCCGTGCCGCAAGATTCTGTCCGCCGTTCTCGGGGCGCGCCGCGTCGGGCGCGCCATCCATAGTCAGCACGTGCCCACTTCCTGTCTCGGCCACGAATCCCATGGCCGAGCGCGCACCGCTCTGGCCCGTCCAACTGACTGTGCATTCCATGCTGTTCAAAACTCCAGGGGCAGCTCTCGGTCAAAAATCACGTTGACGCGCAGTTCGCGGCCAATTTGTGGGGAAATTGCATCGGGCGTGTTGCATCGCAGCAAAGCCTCGCTATACTTTATTTCAACGCGCAATCACTTGCGCACCGGTTGTCTCCTCCACCCTCCCAATTGGTGGATTTAGCCCCGAGTCGCAAGACTCGGGGCTTTTTTCTTTTCGGCGCCGCGCGCGCCTTCGATCAAGGGCCGCCACTATCATCGGCGCCCCATGCCCGACCAGCCGCTCACCCCTGCCGACTACCTGAAGAAGATCCTCACCGCGCGCGTGTACGACGTGGCCGTGGAGTCTGCCTTGGAGCCTGCCCGTGCCCTGGGCTCGCGCATCGGCAACACCGTGCTGCTCAAGCGCGAAGACCAGCAACCGGTGTTCAGCTTCAAGCTGCGCGGCGCCTACAACAAGATGGCGCACCTGTCGCCCGAGCAGTTGGCACGCGGCGTGATCTGCGCCTCGGCCGGCAACCACGCCCAGGGCGTCGCGCTGGGGGCGCGCAAGCTGGGAACGCGCGCAGTGATCGTCATGCCCGTCACCACGCCGCAACTCAAGATCGACGCGGTACGCGCCCTGGGCGGCGAGGTGCAATTGCACGGCGACAGCTATTCGGACGCCTACCTCTTCGCCACCGAACTGCAGAAGCGCGAAGACTTGACCTTCGTCCATCCTTTCGACGACCCCGAGGTCATCGCCGGCCAGGGCACGATCGCGATGGAAATCCTGCGCCAGCACCAGGGCCGGCTGGACGCGGTGTTCGTCGCCATCGGCGGCGGCGGCCTGATTTCCGGCGTGGCCAACTACATCAAGGCGGTTCGACCCGAGATCCGCGTGATCGGCGTGCAGATGAACGACTCCGACGCGATGGCGCAGTCCGTCGCGGCGCAGCAGCGGGTCACGCTGCCCGACGTCGGCCTGTTCTCCGACGGCACCGCGGTCAAGCTGGTGGGCGAGGAAACCTTCCGCATCTCGCGCGAGCTGGTCGACGAGTTCATCACCGTCGATACCGACGCCGTCTGCGCCGGCATCAAGGACGTGTTCATCGACACGCGCAGCATCGTCGAGCCTGCGGGTGCGCTGGCCGTGGCCGCCATCAAGCAGTACGTCGAGACGCACGGCACGCAGGGCGAAACGTACGCTGCGATCTTGTGCGGCGCCAACATGAACTTCGACCGCCTGCGTTTCGTGGCGGAGCGCGCGGAGGTCGGCGAGGAGCGCGAAGCGCTGTTCGCCGTCACCATCCCCGAGGAACGGGGCAGCTTCCGCCGCTTCTGCGAACTGGTGGGGCAGTTGCCGGGCGCCACGCGCAACGTGACCGAGTTCAACTACCGCATCAGCGATGCGCGCGAGGCCCACGTGTTCGTGGGCCTGACGACCACGCGCCGCGGCGAGTCGACCACGATCGCCGAGACCTTCCGCGCACACGGTTTCGGCGCACTGGACCTCACCCACGACGAACTGGCCAAGGAGCATGTGCGCTACATGGTCGGCGGGCGCTCGGGCCTGGCGCACGACGAGCGCCTGCTGCGCGTTGTCTTTCCCGAGCGTCCGGGTGCGCTGCTCAAGTTCCTGAGCCTGATGCGGCCCAACTGGAACATCAGCCTCTTCCACTACCGAAACCAGGGCGCGGACTATGGCCGCATCCTGGTCGGCCTTCAGGTACCGGACGCGGACAACGCCGCCTTCGCCGAATTCCTCGACACGCTGGGCTACCCCTACATCGAGGAAACGGCGAACCCGGCCTACCGTCTCTTCCTGCAAAGCTGAGCGGACGCCCCTGGAGCTTCAGTCGCGCGGCATCACCGGCGGCGGACGCACCGGGCCATTGACGGCCAGCGGCTGTGCCGGCAGCCTGAGCGAGAACACCGCCGCGCCGCTGCGCGTGCCGCCGATGTTCACCGCGCGGGCATCGAGCGACTGCAGCACATAGCCTTCGGCCAGAATCGCGCCCACCCGGTAGGGGCGCGCCGGCTTGCCGTCCACCGCGATCAGCGCCGCGCCACGCCCCGTGTCGTCGGCCACGACGCCGAGCAGCACGAAGCGGCTGGCGGCATCCGGCGCCGCCACCACGCGTTCGACCACAGGCTGGGCGCCGAGCGCGCGCGAAACCGCCGTCGTATCGACGTTCAATGCAGCGACCGTCGACACCGCGGGTGGCCGCACGCCATCGGCCGGTGCGGCCATCCGCAGTCCCCAGAAGACGATGCTGGCCGCCGCGGCCGCCCACAGCACGACGGTGGCCGTGACCGACGGCCAGCGGGCGGGGGCGTACGGAAGCGTCATGGGCGCGGATTATCATGCGGCGCACCCCCGTGTTGATGGCCTTTTCGAGTCGCCGATGCCCTTCTTCCCCCGTTCCCTGCGCCCTGTCCTGCAGCGCGGCTTCACCCTCATCGAGCTGATGGTGGTGCTGGTCATCATCGGCGTGCTGGCCGCGCTGATCGTGCCGAACGTGATCGACCGCGCCGATGACGCCCGCACCACCGCCGCGCGCACCGACGTCAACAACCTGATGAACGCGCTGAAGATGTACCGGCTCGACAACCAGCGCTACCCCACGGCCGAGCAGGGCCTGCAGGCACTCGTGCAGCGGCCCTCGGTCGGCCCCGCGGCGCCGAACTGGAAGCCGTACATCGACAAGCTGCCCAACGATCCCTGGGGCCGCCCGTACCAGTACATGAACCCCGGCATCAAGGGTGAGATCGACGTGCTGTCGCTGGGCGCCGACGGCCAGGCCGGTGGCGAGGGCAAGAATGCCGACATCGGCAGCTGGCAGTAGCAGGGCCGGCGCATCCAACGCCTCGCAGCCGCATTGCTCCCAAATCCATAGCGCCTGGCGCAGGCTGGACGGGCGCTGCAGGCATTTTTTCTCTGAAAAGCGGCACCTCGGCTTCACGCTGATCGAGCTGCTGGTGGTGATCGCGATCATCGCCTTCGCCACCGCCGGCGTGAGCTTTGCGATCCGCGACACCAGCCAGGCTGCGCTCGACCGGGAGGCCGAGCGGCTGGCCGCGCTGTTCGAGGCGGCCCGTGCCCAGTCGCGCGCCAGCGGCGTGGCGGTGCGTTGGCGCCTCACGGCGGACGGCTTCGCCTTCGACGGCCTGCCGCCGCAGGCGCTGCCCACACACTGGCAGCAACCGGGTTTCGCGGCACTGCCGCTGGACGCCAACGGCCGAGCGCTGCCTGTGCTCCAACTGGGCCCGGAGCCCATCATTGCCGCACAGCAGGTGCTGCTGAGCACCGAGGGACCGCCGGCCCGCAGCCTGCGCATCGCCACCGACGGCCTGCGGCCCTTCACCGTGCAGCCGGTGCCATGACCAGCAGCCCCCGGCGCCGCGCGCGCGGCTTCACGCTCATCGAGGTGCTGGTCGCGCTGGCGATCGTCGCCATTGCGCTGGCCGCGGGCACGCAGGCCACCAACGCCCTCACGCGCAATGCGCAGCGGCAATCCGACCTGATGCTGGCGCAGCTGTGCGCCGAGAACGAGATGGTCAAGGCACGGCTCGCGCCGCAGATGCCCGCGGTCGGCGACGCGGGCCTGACCTGCGTGCAGGCCAACACGATCTTCAACGTCACTGTGTCGACCACGCCCACGCTCAACCCCAACTTCCGCCGCGTCGATGTGCAGGTGCGCGACGAGGCGCAATGGCCGATCCTGCGGCTGTCCACCGTGGTCGGGAGGTATTGAATGAAGCCCCCCAGCTTTTCACTCGGCTTCGCCTCCTGTAACGCCACCCCCCGAGGGGGTGCCTCGACCGCCTTCGGAGCGGCCGGGCGGCGGCCGGGAATGAAGCCCCCCAGCTTTTCACTCGGCTTCGCCTCCTGTAACGCCACCCCCCGAGGGGGTGCCTCGGCCGCCTTCGGAGCGGCCGGGCGGCGGCCGGGGGCCGATGTGCGCGCCTCGCGCGGCTTCACCTTGGTCGAGTTGCTGGTGGCGCTGGCGGTGATGGCGCTGCTCGCGCTGGTGAGCTGGCGCGGCCTGGAGTCGATGGCGCGCGCCCAGTCGGGCCACCGCGAGCGCGACGACGCGGTGTTGGTGTTGCAGACCGCCATGGCGCAGTGGACCGCCGACCTCGACGCCGCCACGGCCTTCGGCACCCTGCCGGCGATGGACTGGGACGGCCGCGTGCTGCGCCTGACCCGGCGCAGCAGCGACGGCACCGGCCTGCCCGCCGTCGCCGTGGTCGCCTGGACGTTGCGCCCGACGGCCCAGGGCCTGCGCTGGATGCGTTGGCAGTCGCCGCCGCTGGCCGCGCAGGACCAGTGGCAGCAGGCCTGGCAGCTCGCCGCCAACTGGGCGCAGGACGGCACGCGCGAGGTCGATGCCGCCGCCGTGGCGGTGCTGCCGCTGGCCGGCTGGACGCTCGCCTACTTCCGCAACAACACCTGGACCCAGCCGGTCGGCGCCGCGGCCCTGGGCCTGAACACGCCGCTGCCCGACGGCGTGCGCCTCGTGCTCGACCTCCCGCCGGGCGCCGGCCTGATCGGCCAGGTCAGCCGGGACTGGGTACGGCCGACCTTCAGCGTGCAGCGCGGCTCATGAAGCGCCCGCGCCTGTCCGACCGCCCCGGTGCCGCCTGCCAGCGCGGTGCGGCGCTGCTCATCGCGCTGCTGACCGTGACGCTGATCGCCACCTTCGCGGCCACTGCGCTGTGGCAGCAGTGGCGCATGACCGAGATCGAGGCTGCCGAACGCGCCCGCGTGCAGTCGGCGTGGGTGCTGATCGGGGCGCTCGACTGGTCGCGCCTGATCCTGCGCGAGGACGCCCGCGCCGGGGGTGCCGCGCCCGCCGATCACCTGGCCGAGCCCTGGGCCGTCCCGCTGGAGGAAGCCAAGCTCACCACCTTCCTGGCCGCCGACAAGAACATCGCCAGCGACGCGCTCGAAGGTCTGCCGGACGCCTTCCTGTCGGGCCAGATCCTCGACGCCCAGGCCAAGCTCAACGTGCGCAACCTGGTCAAGGCAGGCCAGCCGGTGCCCAGCGCCATCGCCGCCTTCGAGAAGCTGTTCGAGTTGCTCGGGCTGCCCACCGGCCAGGTCGCCACGCTGGCGAACGCACTGCGCCGCGCCAGCCCCCAGGCGGCCTCGCCGACCGGCGCGGAGGGGGGCGGCACCGGCAGCAGCGGCGTGACCGGGCTGGCCGCCACCGCCGGCACCGACGGCGCGCCGCTGATGCCGCAGCGCGTCGCCGAACTGGTGTGGCTGGGGCTGCCGTCCACCACCGTGGCGGCCATCGAACCCTACGTCACCGTGCTGCCGACCGAAACGGCCCTCAACATCAACACCGCCAGCGCCGAGGCGCTGTACGCCAGCGTGCCGAAGCTGGACCTGGCCTGTGCGCGCCGACTGGTGGAACAGCGCCAGCGCAAGTTCTTCGCCCAGGTCCAGGACGCGGCCGAGGCCATCCAGCAATGCGGCATCCAGTTCGTTCCCGGCGAGCAGTCGGTCAGCACCAGCTACTTCGAGGTGCGCGGCCGCCTGCGGCTGGAGCACACCTGGGTCGAGGAACGCTCCCTGCTCTTTCGCAACGGCATGGCGCTCACCGTCGTTTGGCGTCAGCGTGGCGCGGGCACCACGGACGCGGCCGTCAAAGCGCCAAGTTCGTAAGAGTCTGTAGCAAATCTCAGATAAAAAGGGGCCTGAGCGCCCGCCGTTCCTGCGCAATGCGCTATCAAATTCGGAGCGGAGGCCGTCGACCCACTCCTACAATGCCAAGCTTTTTTCGTACTGCCGCATGGCCCTGATCTTCGTCCAGCCCCCGCTCCCGTCGGCCTCTGCCGGCGCGGACTTCGCATGGGCGGGCTGGTCCAACGACGGCAAGCGCCTGCGCAGGCAAGGAATCGCACCACCCGCCCTGCTGCCGGGCCAGGGCGACGTGACCGTCGTGCTGCCGGCGGCGGCGCTCTCCTGGCAGCAGGTCACGCTGCCGCAAGGCAGCACAGCCAGTGCGGCACGGCTGCGCTCCGTGCTGGGCGGCATGCTGGAAGACCGTCTTCTCGATGAGCCGGAGCAATTGCACTTCGCGCTCGAGCCCGGTGCCAAGACGGGCGTGCCGGTGTGGGTCGCCATCTGCCACAAGGGCTGGCTGCGCGGCGTGGTTCAGTCGCTCGAAGGCGCGGGCCGCCGCATCGCCCGGCTGGTCCCCGAATTCACGCCGCGACCGGCAGGTACGCCGCCCCTTCTGTGTGCCACCGGCGACCCCGATGCCGCCCAACTGACTCTGTGCGACGAACGGGGCGTGCTCAGCCTGCCGCTCACGGCCGCCGGCCTCTCGCTGGCCGGCCCGCTGCCCGAAACGGCGGTTGCCACCACCGAGCCGGCCGTCGCCCAGCTGGCCGAAGGCCTCCTCGGCCGCCCGCTTGCGATCGTGCCGGCGCCCGCGCGCTGGCTGGAGGCAAGCCAACTGCCATGGGACCTGGCGCAGTTCGATTTCGCGACCAGCGGCCGCGCACGCGCCGGCAAGCAGCTCGCCGCGCTCGGCCAGGCGCTATGGCGCGCGCCGCGCTGGCGTGCCGCGCGCTGGGGCGCTGGGGTGCTGGTGGCGGCGCAACTCATCGGCGTGAACGCCTGGGCCTGGAAGGAGCGGAATGCGCTGGAAGCCAAGCGCGCCGCCGTCGGCCAGGCGCTGACCCAGACCTTTCCCTCGGTGACCTACGTCAGCGACCAGCCCGCCCTGCAGATGTCGCGCGAAGTGGCGGCCCTGCAGCAGGCCACCGGCGGCGTCACGCCGGCCGACCTCGAACCCATGCTGGGCGCCCTGGCCGCCAGCCTGCCGGCCGGCCGCGTGCCGACGGCCATCGACTACAGCGCCGGCCAGCTGCGGCTGCGTGGGCTGGGCCTGTCGCTCAGCGAGATCGGCGGCCTGGGCACGCAGCTGGCGGCCCGTGGCTACAACGCGCGCGGCGAAGGCGACCTGCTGCTGGTGCAGGCGGAGGCCGCGCGATGACCGGCACGCCGCATCGCACCGCGCGGGGGCGGGCATGACGCTCTCACAGCAAATCGAAGCGCGCTGGCAGGCCTGGTGGCCCGAACTTGCGCCGCGCGAGCAGCGCCTCATCGGCGGCGCTGCCGCGGTGATCGTCCTGGCGCTGCTGTGGTGGCTCGCCCTGGCGCCGGCCTTGCGCACGCTGGCATCGGCCCCTGCCGAACACGCCCGGCTCGATGCGCAGCTCGAGCAGATGCAGGCGCTGCAGGCCCAGGCCCGCGCCCTGCAGTCGCAGCCCCGTGCCAACCGTGACGACGCCGTGCGCGCACTCGAAAGCTCGGTACGCCAGAGCTTCGGGGCCGATGCGCAGTTGCAGCCGGCCGGTGGCGGCGATGCGGTTGGCCTGTCGGTACGCGGCGCGCCTGCCGCGGCGCTGGGCGACTGGCTGGCGCAGGCGCGCAACAACGCCCGGGCCATCCCGCGCGAAGTGCACATCACCCGCAGCCAGGCCGCTGCGGCGCCAGCCCCGGCAACGGCCCGCGGTAGCGGGACGCCGGGCGACGGCGGCGCTGCGGCCCCCACCGTCCGCTGGGACGGCACGCTCGTGATGGGCCTGCCGGCGGCCCGCTGAGCCGCCGATCCAGCACCGCCATGGCCACGCGCAGCGCCCTCGCCGCCCCCATCGCCCCCAACGGCTGGCGCTGGGCCGTGCTCGGCGCCCTGATCGGCGTGCTGGCGGCAGTGGCGCTGTGGGCACCGGCGCGCTGGCTGGCCGATGCGCTGGCGGGCTGGACTGGCGGTCGCCTGCAGCTCGTCAATGCCCGCGGCACGGTGTGGAACGGACAGGCCGGCGTCGTGCTGGCCAGCGGCAGCGGCGGCGCCGACACCGTCTCGCTGCCGGGCCAACTGGCCTGGCGCCTGCGGCCCGGCTGGAACGGCATCCACGGCCTGCTCGATCTGCCCTGCTGCGCCGCGCAGCCGCTGGGCTTTCGCGCCCGGCCCAGCGGCGACGGCCTGCTGCTCGCCTGGCAGGACAGCCGGTCGCGCTGGCCCGCGGCCATGCTCACCGGCCTGGGCGCGCCATGGAACACCCTCAAGCCCGAAGGCGCGCTCGACCTGCGCCTGCACAACTTCTCGATGCAGTGGCAGGGCCCGCAGCTGGCCTTCCAGGGCCAGGCCACGCTCGATGCGGTGGACATCTCCTCCAGCCTCTCGACGCTGCGCCCGATGGGCAGCTACCGCGTGGCGCTCGAAGGCGGCCCGGCCGCGAGCCTGCTCGTGACGACCACCCAAGGCAGCCTGCAGTTCGGCGGCAGCGGCCGCTGGACCGGCACGGCGCTTCGCTTCAACGGCGAGGCCACCGCCGCGCCGGGGCGCGAGGACGCGCTCTCGAATCTCCTGAACATCATCGGGCGGCGCGACGGCGCGCGTTCGATCATCACCCTGGGCTGACCATGACGTTCCCCTCTCCCATCGGCCTGCGTCCTGCGCTCATCGCGCTGGCGATCCAGGCCGTGCTCGCGGCCGCCCTGCCCGGCGCGCTGGCCCAGACCGGCGATGCACCGCGCCGCGGCGAGCCGATCACGCTCAACTTCACCAATGCCGAGATCGAGGCCGTGGCACGCACGATGGCCGTCATCACCGGCCGCGACGTGGTGGTCGACCCACGCGTGAAGGGCACGATGAACCTGCAGACCGAGCGCCCCGTGTCGCCCGGTGCAGCCTTCGACCAGTTCTCGGCGGCGCTGCGGCTGCAGGGCTTCGCGATCGTGCAGTCCGACGGCCTGTACAAGGTGCTGCCCGAGGCCGATGCCAAGCTGCAGACCGGCACCGTGGCCACGTCCGTCGGCGGGACCGGCAGCGTGGGCGGCAACCAGATCGTGACGCAGATCTTCCGGCTCAACTACGAGTCGGCGGCCAACCTGCTGCCGGTGCTGCGCCCGCTGATCGCGCCGAACAACACCATCAACGTGAACCCGGGCAACAACTCGCTGGTCGTCACCGACTATGCCGACAACATGCGCCGCCTCGCGCGCATCGTCGCCTCGCTCGACGTGCCCAACGCGTCCGACATCGAGGTGATCGCGCTCAAGCATTCGATCGCGACCGACATGGTGCCGCTGGTGCAGCGCCTGGTCGAGGGCGGCGGCGCCAGCACCCCGGGGGCGCCCGCGGTGGCGAACGCAGGCGGCTCCGACGCCTCCTTCCGCACCTCTCTGCTGGCCGATCCGCGCAGCAACTCGATCATCGTGCGGGCTGCCAACCCGGCGCGGGTGCAGCTCATCCGCACCCTCATCGACAAGCTGGACCGCGCGCCCATCGACAACGGCAACGGCGCCGCTGGCAACATCTACGTGGTCTACCTGAAGAACGCCGATGCGGTGCGCCTGGCCACCACGCTGCGCGCCGCCATCGCCAGCGGAACGCTCGGCGCGCAAGGCGGCGCGGGCAGCTTCGGTGGCAGCAATGGTGCCGCGTCGCAGGTAGCGCCGGTCAACACCCAGTCGCAGTTCAACCAGCAGCAGGGCCTGTCGTCCTCGGCCGCCACCACGCCGGTCAACAACGCCAACCAGCCCTCCACCGGCGGCCAGATCCAGGCCGACCCCTCTACGAACTCGCTCATCATCACCGCGCCCGAGCCGCAGTACCGGCAGATCCGCGCGGTGATCGAACGGCTGGACAGCCGCCGCGCGCAGGTGTTGATCGAAGGCCTGATCGTCGAGGTCAACGCCAAGAAGGCCGCGGAATTCGGCGTGCAATGGCAAAGCGCGCTCGGCCGCAGCGGCAGCAACGTCGGTGTCATCGGCACCAACTCCAGTCTGAACGGCACGAACATCGTCGACCTGGCCACGGCACTGGCGACCGGCAACGCCGCCGGTGCGCGCTCCAACATCAACAGCGGCTTCAACCTGGGCATCGGCCATCGGATCGGCGGCCAGTACGTGCTGGGCTTCATCGCCAACTTCCTGGCCAGCAACGGTGAGGGCAACGTGCTCTCCACCCCCAACCTGATGACGCTGGACAACGAGGAAGCCAAGATCGTCGTCGGCCAGAACGTGCCCTTCATCACCGGCCAGTACACCAACACCGGCAGCACGACCACCACCGTCAACCCCTTCCAGACCATCGAGCGCAAGGACGTGGGCCTGACGCTGCGCGTGCGCCCGCAGATCAGCGAGACCGGTACGGTGAAGCTGACCATCTTCCAGGAGGTGTCGGCCGTGCTGGCCGGCACCGAGAACGCCCTCAACGGCCCGACCACCACCAAGCGCGCCATCGAATCCAGCGTACTGGTGGACGACGGCAACGTCATGCTGCTGGGCGGGCTGCTGTCGGACGAGTACTCCTCCAACCAGGAGAAGGTGCCCGGCCTGGGCGACGTGCCGGTGCTCGGCAACCTGTTCAAGAACGAGGTGCGTACCCGCAACAAGACCAACCTGATGGTCTTCCTGCGGCCCACCATCATCCGCGACCAGCTCTCGGGCGACGCCGTCACGGCCGACCGCTACGAACAGCTGCGGGCGCTGCAGCAGGCGGCCCAGCCGGCCACCGACAACCCGATGCTCAACGCGGTGCGCGACTCCGCCATCCTGCCACCGCTGTCCGAGACCACCGGCGCCGGCGACCCGACACGCCGCATCCAGGGCACCCGGCTGATCCCGCCGCCGCTGCCCCCGGCGCAACAGGGCCCGCTGCCCGCCGGTCCCTGGTCCAACAGCGAGATGAAGGGCGCCTTGCCGCCCACCGCCGACCCGGCCACCCGCCGCGAACTGCCCTGATGTCCAGCGCACGCTACCCGCTGCCCTACGCCTTCGCGCGCGGCCAGCAGTTGCTGCTGGAGCAGTCGCAGGACGATGCGCTCACGCTGTGGATGCCCGTGGGCACGCCGCCCTCAACCATCGGCGAGGTACTGCGCAAGCACCGCGTCACTGCCTTCCAGGCACTGCCGGCGGCCGAGCTGGCACAGCGAATCAGCGCGGCCTACGCGCAGGGCGAGTCGAATGCCGCCGCCGTGGTCAGCGAGGTGCAGAGCGACGCCGACCTCTCGCGCATGATGCAGGAACTGCCGGCGGTCGAAGACCTGCTCGAGTCGGCCGGCGACGCACCGATCATCCGCATGCTCAACGCGCTGCTCACGCAGGCGGCGCGCGATGGCGCGAGCGACATCCACATCGAGCCCTACGAGCGCACGTCGTCGGTGCGCTTTCGCATCGACGGCACGCTGCGCGAGGTGGTGCAGCCCAACCGCGCGCTGCACGCCGCGCTGATCTCGCGCCTGAAGATCATGGCCGACCTGGACATCGCCGAGAAGCGCCTGCCGCAGGACGGGCGCATCTCGCTGCGCATCGGCACGCGCGCGGTCGACGTGCGGGTGTCCACCCTGCCCTCGGCGCACGGCGAGCGCGCGGTGCTGCGCCTGCTCGACAAGTCCGAGAGCCGCCTCACGCTCGAGGCCGTGGGCATGCAGGGCGACACGCTGGCGCGCTTTCGGCACATGGTCACGCAGCCGCACGGCATCATCCTCGTGACCGGACCCACCGGCTCGGGGAAGACGACCACGCTCTATGCCGCGCTGGGCGAGCTCGACGCGGCCCGCAGCAACATCATGACGGTGGAAGACCCGATCGAGTACGAGTTGCCCGGCGTCGGCCAGACGCAGGTGAACGCCAAGATCGACCTCACCTTCGCCAAGGCGCTGCGCGCGATCCTGCGCCAGGACCCGGACGTGATCATGATCGGCGAGATCCGCGACTACGAAACCGCGCAGATCGCCATCCAGGCCTCGCTCACCGGCCACCTGGTGCTGGCCACGCTGCACACCAACGACTCGGTGAGCGCCGTCACGCGCCTGACGGACATGGGCGTGGAGCCCTTCCTGCTCAGCAGCTCGCTGCTGGGCGTACTGGCGCAGCGGCTGGTGCGCAAGCTCTGCCCGGTCTGCGCGGTGACCGGCGAATCGGGCCGCGAGCCCGTGGGCTGCGAGGCCTGCGGCCAGACCGGCTACCAGGGCCGCACCGGCATCTTCGAGATGTTCACGGTCGACGACGCGGTGCGCTCGCTGGTCCACAGCCGGGCACCGGAAAGCCAGCTCTTCGTGGCCGCCGAACGCAACGGCCTGCGCTCCATGCGCGAGGATGGCGAGCGCCTGGTCGCGGCCGGCATCACCTCGCGGGCCGAGCTGCTGCGCGTCACGCGCGAGTAGCGACCTGGTGGCCGACCCCCAGGGTGGTCCCACCCTTCAAAGTTTTGGCGCAGCGCGTGCAGAAATGCCGCCGCGGCAGAACGATCCGTCGCATTGTTCGATGCCCCACCGCTACCCTTGGCGGGCAGGGAGGATCGAACAATGGTGCTCAAACGAGGCACGAAAATTGACATTGCCATTGGCGCGCTGCTGATTGGCATCGGCACGATTGCCGTGGCGGGGCCGGACCAGGTCTGCGTGGACGCTGGTGGGGGCTTGAACCTCGGCCCGGATCTCGGTGCATCTTGGGTTGGATCGTGGGCGCTCCAACTGTCTGATTCTGATGGTGCCCAGAACCCGCAAGACTTCTTCTGGCCGTCGACTGCCACCGATGCAGGGTGGTCGGTGGGAAGTTCATGTCCGGGTACGTCGATGACGACTACCCATGAAAAGGGTCCGATACCAGGGTCCGACAAGTATTTCGACTACGAAACAAACTACTTCCGCGTCGTGGCGTACCACGGCCACCTCTCCGATGGCCGTTGTCGAGCATCGCCGCTTCTGATTTGGAACCGCGGGCTCTCTGGCCCGGATTCGGGTGGCGAGTACGGGACAGGCGGCATCATTTGCGCCACACGCTTCAATGGCCCGCAACTGAGCGTCGCGCCACTCACCGTGGTGGCGAAAAAGACCGGCACCGTCAAAGTCCGCCTCTTTCGTGGCCAACAGGGCGTGGGAGGCGGGTCCCTGCTCAAGACATCGCTGGCTTTCAACGCAGAAGGCGGCAGGGCGTGGTGCCCTGAAGTCACGGACTCCGAAGGCTATGCCAGTTGCCGCTATGAAGCACCGCCGAAGCCGACCGTCGACAGGCTGACGGCCAAGTGGTTCTATGCAGCAGACACCACGCCGCGCGCAACGGCAGAGGGCACCATCACCGTCATCCCGCCCACTGTGGTGGTGGGATTGTTCAATGGTGTGTGGAACACCTCGGAACAGGCACAAGATGGATTGGAGGCCACCAGAAAACTCATTGGCGACACGCATGGCGCCACCAAACTGCGCTACGAGAAGTTCTACAACCAGACCGGCTCGGTGAATGGCGCCACCGGGGCGCAGGACATTGCCGAGGTCTTCATCCAGCGCAGCAAGGAACTCGACGGCGTGCTGGCCAACCGCTGGGAACACTATTGGGAACTCCTCAGCGGCCGGTTACACCAGGAGGGCTCGCTCACGCAGCGCCTGCTTGCAGGCTTGCGCGATGGCGCCGCTAGCCTGTCAGACCTGTTCGATTCGCTCGTCAGCTCCATGCTCGCCAGCTTCGTCAAAGGCCTTTCGGCACTGTTGAGCAGCCCGCCCACGCAAGCCGACATGGCCGCCCAACTGGCCAAGTTGCAGAGCCTGGCCGACGAGGGCCACGACTTTGTACTGATCGCCCACTCGCAGGGCAACCTGTTCGTCAACGTCGCTTACGACGGCCTGCGCCAGACCCGCCCCGAAGCCAAGGCCGGCGTGGTGCATGTGGCTCCGGCCTCGCCCACCGTGCGCGGCAAGCATGTGCTGGCCGACATCGACGAGGTCATCAACGGCCTGCGCAACTTCGGCTCATGGACAGTTCAGCCCATCAACCTCTGGGTGAACGGCCGTGGCAGCGACCCGAGCGGCCACACCTACATCGGCACCTATCTGGACGCCAGCCGCGTGGCGCGCACCAACCCCGGCGCTGCTACCACCACGCCTCGCGCCCACACTATGGGGCTGATCACCGACGCACTCGAACAGGTCGCGCCGATTTCGCCATGAACGCAACCCCAGGGAGAAACAAGCCATGAGGACCATCCAATTTTCAGGAAGACTCCGCCTCGGAGCGTGGTGCGGCTCGCTGGCGCTGGCGCTGTCGATGAGCGCCTGCGGCGGCAGCGGAGGTGGAGGCAGCGTCGCCGTGCCCGTGAATGGCGGAGGCACACCATCCGCCCAAGGTACCGCCGGCACAGCGGTCACCGGGGGGGGAGGAGCCGGTGCCCCATCCGGCACTGGAACGAGTACCCCCACGCTGCGCGATCAGATTGCTGCGCTGGAGCAGAGTGGCGCCTATCCGAAGCTCGACCGATCCACCGACATTGCCGGACCGGACGCCAACAACAACGGCGTGCGAGACGACATCGAGGCGTGGATCAACACTCAGCCTCTCTCAGACAGCCAAAAGAGGGCACTGCTTCAAAAGGCTCGCTCACTTCAGCGCACGCTTCTGGTCACGCCAGATGACCAGACAGTTCTGCAAAGCGTGGACGATGGCTTGGCGGCATCTTCTCACTGCGGTGCTTTGCAGTTTGCTGAGTATGCAGACTTCTCCAAACTCGCCGGAAAAGTCGAAGCCATGACCGCCAACACCCGCCAACGCGCGGAGCGGTACATGCAATACAACAAGGCGAGATCCGGGAGTTCGACGACAAGTCCCAACGGCAATACCTGCGAGCCATGAACTGCTGAGCAGCCCGCCCACGCAGCCCGACATAGCCGCCCACTGGCCAAGCTACAGGGCTTAGCCGGCGAAGGCCACGACTTCGTGCTGATCGCCCATTTGCAGGGCAACCTGTTCGTCAACGTGGCCTACGACGGCCTGCGCCAGAGCCGCCCCGAGGCCAAGGCCAGCGTGGTGCGCATGACAAGCCTTGATCACCGCATTTTGACGCCGCCGTGCACAGATTGCGCTGGCGTCGCAACGACAATCGCGGTATGCAACGCACGTTCGTCGCCCTGGCAACAGCCGCCTGCCTGGCGCCCGGCGCGCACGCCCAGGGCTATGCCGACTACCACGGCGCCTGGCAGGGCACGCTGCTCTTCTCCTCGCTCGACAAGGGCGGCTTCCAGGTGACGCGGCATGCCAGCTCGCCGGCACGGCTGCGGATCGCCGCCGACGGCGGTGTGTCGGGCCAGTTGCCGGCCGTGCGCTGCACCATCGCCGGCACCGCGGCCGACTTCCGCACCCCGGCGCATGCCGAACTGCAGCTCGACCTCAGCGCCTGCCAGGATGCGCGCCTGAACGGCCGCTACCAGGGCCGCCTGCTCACCAGCCTGGCGCTGGAGCATGCGTCGCTGCGTGCCAGGGCCACGGCGGCTTTCGACCGCGAGCCGGTCGAAATCTCGGGCATCCTGCGGCGCTGACCGTGCCTGCCTGCCCCCTTCGCCCACGCGCCGCGCGGCGACGCCATACGAACGCCCGACAATGCGCCGACGCGCCCACCGCCGCCCGCCTCCATGCCTGCCTATTCCTTTGAAGCCATCGACCAGGAAGGCCGCCCCCGAAAGGGCGTGCTCGAAGCCGACACCGCGCGCAGCGCGCGTGGCCTGCTGCGCGCGCAGGCGCTGATCCCGCTGTCGGTCAGCCCGGTCGGCCAGTCCGAGGGCACAGGGACCGGCAGCGGCAGCGGCTGGGGTGCGCTGGGCCGGCGCCGCGTGTTCAACGCCACCGGACTCGCAGTGTGGACCCGGCAGCTGGCAGGCCTCGTGTCCTCGGGCCTGCCACTCGAGCGCGCGCTCACGGCCCTGACCGAGGAGTCCGAGAACGCGGTCCAGCGCGAGCTGGTGGCCGGCCTGCGTTCCGAGGTCAACGGCGGCTCGACCTTTGCACGCGCACTGAGCCAGCACCCGCGCGAGTTCTCGCCCATCTACACCGCCGTCATCGGCGCCGGCGAGCACAGCGGCAACCTGGGCCTGGTGCTCGACCGCCTGGCCGACGACCTGGAGCAGCGCCAGGCGCTGCAGCAGAAGCTGGTCGGCGCCACGCTGTATCCCGCAATCGTGACGGTGATCGCGATCGTCATCGTGGTCTTCCTGGTGAGCTACGTGGTGCCGCAGGTGGCCAACGTGTTCGCCGGCACCAAGCGGGCACTGCCGGTCCTCACGCAGATCATGCTGGGCCTGAGCGCGTTCATCCGCCACCACGGCTGGCTGCTGCTCGGCGGCATCGTGGTGCTGTTCGTCCTGGGCCGTGCCGCGCTCGCGCGCCCGGCCTGGCGCGAGGCCTTCGATGCCGCCTGGCTGCGCCTGCCGCTGGTGGGCCGGCTCTCGCGCGGCTACAACGCGGCGCGCTTCGCCGGCACCCTGGCGATGCTGGCCGCCGCCGGCGTGCCCATCCTGCGCGCCCTGCAGGCCGCGGCCGAAACGCTGGGCAACCGTGCCATGCGCGCCGATGCGCTGGATGCGCTGGTGCTGGTGCGCGAGGGTGCGCCGCTGGCCTCGGCCCTGGCGCAGAAGAAGCGCTTCCCCGGCATCGTGTCGATGTTCGCGCGCCTGGGCGAGCAGACCGGCCAGTTGCCCGCGATGCTCCAACGCGCCTCGCAGCAGCTCGGCGCCGAAGTGCAGCGCCGCGCCATGCACCTGGCCACCATCCTGGAGCCGCTGCTCATCGTCGCCATGGGGGGCATCGTGATGATGATCGTGCTGGCGGTGCTGCTGCCGATCATCCAGCTCAACCAGTTCGTGAAGTAGGCGACGGCCCGCCGCGCTCACGTGCCGGAGGGGGCGCCTCGTTTCGGCTGCGGATGAAGTCGACGAAGGCGCGCAACGGTGCAGGCAGGAGCCTGCGGCCGGGGTAGTAGAGGAAGGGACCCGGGAAGCTGGGCCACCACTGCGGCAGCACGGGCTCCAGCGCACCGCTGTCGAGTTGCGGGCGCAGCCAATCCTCGAACAGGTAGACGACACCCGCGCCCGCGATGGCGGCATCGACCGCCAGATCGGCAGCGGCGCCGAGCCGGACCACCATGCGGGCCGGGGGATCCACCCGCAGCGACTCGCCGGCATGCTCGAAATCCCAAGGCGGCACGGTGCCGCTGGCGAAGCGACCGCGCAGGCAGGCATGGTGCAGCAGGTCGCTCGGATGCTCCGGGCGGCCGTGGCGGTCCAGGTACGCGGGCGACGCGGCCGCCGCGAAGCGCTGCGTGCGCGGCCCGATGGGCACCGCCACCATGTCCTGCTCCAGCCGCTCGTCGTAGCGGATGCCCGCATCGCACCCGCTGGCCACGAGGTCGACGAAGCCGTCCTCGGCAACCACATCGAGCTGGATGTCGGGAAAGGCCGCCAGGAAGTCGGGCACCAGCGCCGGCAACACCAGGCGCGATGCGCTCATCGGCACGTTCAGGCGCAGGGTGCCGGCCGGTGTATCGCGAAAGCCGTTGACGACGTCCAGCGCCGCCTCCACCTCGCCGATGGCGGGGCCCAGGCGCTCCAGGAGGCGCTGCCCGGCCTCGGTCGGCACCACGCTGCGCGTCGTGCGGTGCAGCAGGCGCACGCCCAACTGGGCTTCGAGCCTGCGCACCGCCTGGCTCAGGGCCGAGGCGCTGCCCCCGCTGAGCCGGGCACCTTCCAGCATCCTGCTGATTCCGGGCACCTCGTCGGTGGCGCATCTGCAGGAGAACCTGGCCGCAGGCCGGCTCGAATTGCCGCAGCACGCGATGGACGCCCTGCAGCAGGTGAGAGCAAGCGCCTGAAGGCGCGCCGGGCCCGCTCGAGGCCGGCTACCGGCCCTTGAACACCGGCTCGCGCTTCTCCACGAACGCCTGCGCGGCCTCGCGGTGGTCCTCGGTCTGGCCGCAGTGGATGTGGTGCGTGGCCTCCAGGTCCAGGCAGTCGTCGATGTCGCCGCCGGCCAGCGCGCGATTCAGGTTTTCCTTCATGTAGCGGTAGGCCACGGTGGGGCCGTTGGCCAGGCGGCGCGCGATCTCGCGCGTGCGCGCCTCCAGCTCGTCGGGCGCGCAGACCCAGTTCGCCAGGCCCAGGCGCAGCGCCTCGTCGGCGCCCACGCGCTCGGACAGCAGGTACAGCTCGCGCGCCTTGGCCGCGCCCACGAGCTGGGTCATGAAGTAGGTGCCGCCGTAGTCGCCCGAGAAGCCGACACGCGCGAAGGCGGTGGTGAGGATCGCCGTGCTGGCCATGATGCGCAGGTCGCAGGCCAGCGCGAGCGCCAGCCCCGCGCCGGCCGCCGGGCCGGGCAGCGCGGCGATGGTGGGCTTGGGCATCTTGAACAGCCTGCCCGCGGTGGCGCGCTGGTTCACGCGCTGCACGTGGATCGCTTCGTCGATGGTGAGCGCGCCCACCGTGCCGTCGCCCGCGGCGGCCATGCCCTTGACGTCGCCGCCCGCACAGAAGCCCTTGCCCGCGCCCGTGAGCACGATGCACTTCACGGCCGGGTCGAGCTCGGCGGCGGCCAACTGCTGCGCCAGCGCCTGGTTCATGGCGCGCGACATGGCGTTGCGCGCATCGGGGCGGTTCAGCGTGAGCGTGAGCACGCCGGCGTCGAGCGTGGCGAGCAGGTCCGGCGTGCCGGTGTCGAGGGTCTGAGAGGTCATCGGTGTCTCCGTGAAGCGCGCGTGGCCCGGAAGCGACCACGCAAAAAACAAGGGGCCGCATCGCGCGGCCCCGGCAGGGCGAATGCTCAGGCCGCGAGGCCCAGCGCCTTGGCCTCCGCCTCGTAGTGCGGGTACGAGGCCTTCATCGTGGCGCCATTGAGGATCATCTCGGCCACCAGCTTGCGCGAGCCGGCTTCGTAGACCTTCGTCCGCACCCACACCGACTCGGTGCGGGCACTCTCGCTCAGCGCGACGATCTCGCGCTCGAGCGCGTAGTCCTGGTCGACGAAGAGCGGCCCGGCGATGCGGCGGATCTGCTGCCCCGCGAACAGGCCGACGGCAGGCTTGCGACCGCCCAGTTGTGCATCGGCAATGGTCGAGCCCAGCAGCACGCTGATCATCTCGGTCGGGATGATCGGCCGGCCCCAGGGTGAGCTCGCGCCGCCCTCGGCCGTGTACCAGGCACAGGGCTCGGTGATCACCGCGAGCTTGTCGGCGAGCGTGAAGGGGTAGTGGTCGCCCATGTGCTGGTCGAAGCCCATGCGGATCGTCTCGGGCGCCGCGCCGCGCTGGCCCACCTTCAGGTCGCGGTTGATCACCAGCCCCGTGGGCGGGCGCAGCTTCGCCATGCGCTGCTCCAGCTCGTGCGGCTGCGTGGGCTCGCCGATGGACGCGGTGCCGATCAGCACCGGGGTGCCATCGGCCTTCTCGGCGTGGATGCGCACGAAGGTCACGCCGGACGCGGGAACCTCGACGAAGGCGCGCACCGACTCGCCCTCCACCACCATGGTCTGGTAGTGGGCGCTGATGCAGCCGGTCTCGAACCAGGCCGGACCGAAGAGCTGGAACAGCAGCGGGTCGAACTGGCTGAAGTGCGTCGGCCCTTCGATCGGGCCGGCGCGCAAGCCCAGGCCCTCGGCCATGGCGTCGTCGTGGATGGATTTGTGGCCGTCGTACTTCTGGTCGGCCAGCATCTGGCGCGGCTGGCGCAGGGCGCCGCAGAGCGTCGGTGTCGAGGTGAAGGGAGAGGTCATGCGGTTCGCGGCATTGAAGGCAGAGGCCGCGCGACGCGGAGGGTCGCAGCGCCGCGCGGCCTGCGATGGTGACGCATCGCCTGCAGCCGGGCTGTCACTCATGCGCCTGGCGGCCGGGCGACACGAATGGGGACGACCCTGGCCGAACAGCCAGTTGCGAGCGGCCGCTGCCGCTTCCTAGAATTTCACGACACCCTTCCGGAGCCTGCGATGAAGTCTGCATGGATCGCCCTCGGCCTGTGTCTTCCACTCGCGTGTGCAGCGCAGGCACCCAACCCGTGGGACGGCAAGTGGAAGGTCGACTTCAGGACCGAGCGCGGCACGCCCCGCGACGGGACGGTGACGGTGGCCGGCGAAGGCGGCACCTGGGACCTCAACGTGGTGCAGCGCAACGACCCCTGCGCAGGCCGGGCCTACCCCATCGAAGTGCAGGTCGCGACGGCAGATCAACTGGTCTTCAAGGTCGCACGTTCGAAGACGCTGGCCGGCTGCCAGGACAACACCATGCGCCTCAAGGCCAACGGCACGAACACGCTGGAAGGGACGCTGTTCAACCAGCCCTTCGTGCTGACGCGGATGAACTAGCGCGACGGCGCAGCTCAAGCGCAGCCGGACCCAAAGTGCAATCGGCTGCCAGCGCCCGCCGGGCGGGCGCTGGCGCCAAACTCGTCACGTTCGTACGACCTTCGTGCCGGACGGCTACCGAGGCCGGCCACGGCACGCCGCCACGCACGACAATCGCGGCCGGCCTTTCACGTTCCACCGCCCGCCATGCCCGTCACCCTGGACGACAAGCTCGTGGTCGCGATCTCCTCGCGCGCCCTGTTCAACCTCGAGGAGGAGAACCGCCTCTTCGAGCACGGCGACCCCGACGCCTACATGCGGCTGCAACTCGAGCGCCTCGACGTGCCCGCGTCGCCGGGCATCGCCTACTCGCTGGTGCGCAAGCTGCTGCGCTTCAACGACGACGGCGTGCAGCGGGTGGAGGTGGTGATCCTGTCGCGCAACGACCCGGCCTCGGGCATGCGCATCTTCAACTCGGGCGCGGCGGCCGAGTTGCAGATCCAGCGCGGCGTGTTCACGCAGGGGCGCTCGCCCTTTCGCTACCTCACGCCGCTCAACGCCGACCTCTTCCTCTCGGCCAACGCCGACGACGTGCGCGAGGCGCTGCGCGCGGGCTTCGCCGCGGCCCATGTGAACGTCGAGGCGGCGCTCGCGAGCAGCCTGCATCCCGATGAAGTGCGTATCGCCTTCGACGGCGACGCCGTGCTGTTCTCCGACGAGGCCGAGCGCGTCTACCAGGCCCAGGGCCTGGCCGCCTTCCAGGCCCACGAGACCGACAAGGCCGCGGTGCCGCTGGGCGCCGGGCCGCTGGCGCCCTTCCTCGTCGCACTGCACCGCCTGCAGCAGGCGGCCGCCAGCACCGGCATGCGCATCCGCACGGCGCTGGTCACGGCGCGCGGCGCGCCGGCGCATCGCCGCGCGATCCAGACGCTCATGAGCTGGAACATCCGCGTGGACGAGGCCATGTTCCTCGCTGGCCTGGACAAGGGCGGCTTCCTGCGCGAGTTCGAGCCGGACTTCTTCTTCGACGACCAGACCGGCCACGTGCGCTCGGCCGCGCGGCATGTGCCGGCGGGGCACGTGGCGAGCGGGATCAGCAACCCGGGCTGAAAAAGCGCCGCCGCGCGGCGGCCGGCTTCAGCGCGCCGGCGACACCTCGTGCAGGAACTGCCCGGCGCTGAGCGTGTTGACCGTCTCGCCCGGGATGTCCATGAGGATGCGGCTGCGCTCGGGCGTCATCGTCACGGTGATGTACTGCACCGGCCGCGCCTCTGGGTCGTGGATCACGCGCACGATCTTCAACAGCGGCATGCCCACCTCGGTCTGCATGAGGCGGGCGCGCACCGGGTCGCTCACCTCCGCCGTGATCTCCTGGATGACGCGGCCGAACTTCACGCCCTGCGCCAGCAGGATCTCGTAGAGCGCCTGCTTGCGCAGCGTGGCGGCCGTCACCTGCCTGCCCAGGCGCGCCGGCACCCAGGCGTCGGTCAGCATCACGGGCGTGCCGTCGATGCTGCGCAGGCGCAGCGCATGCACCGCCTTCTCGCCGGGCGCGAGCTGCAGCAGCGCGGCCACGTCCAGCGGCGGCTCGGTCTGTTCGACCTTCAGCACCTGCACCTGCGTGTCGATCGCGGCCTGGCGCAGGCTGTCGATCAACGACAGGCTGGGCCGCGCGCGCGCCAGCGGCAGCCGGTCGCTGCGCACGAAGGTGCCCCGGCCGTGCCGGCGCTCGACCAGCCCCTGCGCCGCGAGATCGGCCAGCGCGCGCCGCACCGTGATGCGCGACACGCCGAAGCGCTCGCACAGCGCCTCTTCCTTGGGCAGCAGGCCCGACGCGTATTCGCCCCGCACGATCTCGTCGCGCAGCACCATGAAGAGCTGCCGGTGCAGCGCCGTGCCCGGGGTGCGCCCGACGGGCGCGGCGTCGGTATCGGGCAGGGCATTCGCAGGCTTCATCAAGGTCGGCGGGACGGGTCGGACAGGCGTCGGAGCATAGCCGGTTGACTTGTGTTGATGTTGTCATAATAATAAGACAACACCAGCAGGCCGAGGCCCGATCCGGGTCGGCCCCATCCAGGAGACAGCGTCCGATGAGCACCCCCCTTCCACCCGCCCGCGCCGGCGCCCGCCTGCGGCAGCAGCTCGCCGCGCCGGGCCTGCGCATCGCCCCTGGCGCCTACGACGGCATCGGCGCGCGCCTGGTCGAGCAGGCCGGCTTCGGCGCCTGCTACATGACGGGCGCCGGCACCTCCGCGGCGCGCGGTTTCCCCGACTTCGGCCTGCTCACGATGAGCGAGATGGTGGAGAACGCCGCCGTGATGGCACGCTCGGTGCAGATCCCGCTGATCGCCGACGCCGACACCGGCTACGGCAACGAGCTGAACATGACGCGCACGGTGCGCGAGTACGAGGCGCGTGGCGTGGCCGCCATCCACATCGAGGACCAGGTCTCTCCCAAGCGCTGCGGCCACCTCGATGGCAAGGAGGTCATCTCGCGCGACGAGTTCGTCTCCAAGGTCCGCGCCGCCGTGGAGGCGCGTCGCACGCCCGACTTCTTCCTCATCGCACGCACCGACGCGCGCGCCATGCTGGGCCTGGAAGAGGCCCTGTGGCGGGCCGAGGCCGCCCTGGACGCGGGCGCCGATATGGCCTTCGTCGAGGCCACGCAATCGGTCGAGGAAGCGGCGCTGGTCCCTCGCCGCGTGAAGGGCGCCTGCCTGCTGAACGTGGTGCCCGGCGGCCGCACGCCGGTGCACGACCTGCGCCAGGCCGAGGAGATGGGCTACAAGCTCGCGATCCTGCCCGGCCTGATGCTCAAGGCCGCCATCGAGGCCGGCGACGCCGCGCTCGCCGAGGTCAAGGCGACGATGCAGGCGCCCACCACCAGCGCCACCGTGGCGCAGACCTTCCGCCGCTTCGGTGCCGACGAGTGGGACGCGCTGCGCACGCGCTTCAACGCCGGCGCGACGATGGGCGCCTGACATGCAGCCTCGCACCCTCTTCGACAAGCTGTGGGACGCCCACGTCATCCGCGAGCTGGGTGACGGCTGGGCCCTGCTGCACATCGACCGGCACCTGCTGCACGACCTGTCGGGCCCGCCCGCGCTGAACGACGTGCGCACGCGGGGCATGGCGCTGCACGACCCCGAACTCGTCTTCGCCACGCCCGACCACGCGGTGTCGAGCCAGCCCGGCCGCGTGGCCACCACCTTCCCGCTGGGCGGCAAGCTGCACGCGGGCCTGAAGCAGCTCACCGGCGCGATGGGCGTGCAGCTGTTCGACCTCGGCGAGCCCGGCCAGGGCATCGTGCACGTGATGGGCCCCGAGATGGGCATCGTGCTGCCCGGCCTCACCGTGATCTGCGGCGACAGCCACACCTGCACCAACGGCGGCCTGGGTGCCATGGCTTTCGGCGTGGGCTCGTCCGAGAGCACGCACGCGCTGGCCACGCAGACACTGCGCCAGCAGAAGCCGCGGCGCATGCGCATCCGCTGCGAAGGCCGCCTCGCCGCCGGCGTGACCGCCAAGGACCTGGCCCTGCACCTCATCGGCCGCCTGGGTGCCGCCGCGGGCGTGGGCTACGCGATCGAGTTCGCCGGACCGGCCGTCGAGGCGCTGGACGTCGAAGGCCGCCTCACCCTGTGCAACCTCAGCGTGGAGCTGGGTGCACGCTTCGGCATGGTCGCGCCCGACGAGGCCACCATCGACTGGCTGCGCGGCCGCCCGTACGCGCCGCAGGGCGAGGCCTTCGAGGCAGCCGCGGCCCACTGGCGCACGCTGGCCAGCGATGCCGATGCGGTGTTCGACCGCGAAGAAACCATCGATGCCGGTGCCGTCGCCCCGACGATCACCTGGGGCACCAGCCCCGAACATGCGATCGCCATCGACGGCGCGGTGCCCGACCCGGGGCGCGCCACCACCGCCAGCGACCGCGAGGCATGGGACGCCGCGCTCGACTACATGGGCCTGCAGGCCAACGCACCGATCGCCGGCACGGCCGTGGACTGGGTGTTCATCGGCTCCTGCGCCAACTCGCGCCTCGCGGACCTGCGCGCCGCCGCCGAGGTGGCGCGCGGCCGGCGCGTGGCCGAGGGCGTGCGCGCCTGGGTCGTGCCGGGCTCCGAGAACGTCAAGCGTGCCGCCGAAGCCGAAGGCCTGCGCGAAGTCTTCCTCGACGCCGGCTTCGAATGGCGGGAGCCCGGCTGCAGCATGTGCGTGGCCGCCAACGGCGAGCAGGTGCCGCCGCGGCAGCGCTCGGTCTCCACTTCGAACCGCAACTTCGTCGGCCGCCAGGGCCCGGGCGCGCGCACGCACCTGGCCAGCCCGGCGATGGCCGCCGCCGCCGCGGTCACCGGCCGCATCACCGACGTACGGAACCTGGCATGAACACGCCCTTCACCACCGTCATCGGCCCGGCCGTGCCGCTGATGCGGCCCAACGTCGACACCGACGTCATCATCCGCATCGAGCGCCTGACCACCCTGGGCAAGACGGAACTGGGCCCCTATGCCTTCGAGGCACTGCGCCGCCGGCCCGACGGCAGCGAGGACGCCGACTGCGTGCTGAACGCCCCGCGCTTTCGCGACGCCCCTGTGCTGCTGGCGGCCGAGAACTTCGGCTGCGGTTCCTCGCGCGAGGGCGCCGTGTGGGCGCTGCAGGGCATCGGCGTGCGCTGCGTGATCGCGCCGAGCTACGGCGACATCTTCTGGAGCAACTGCTTCCAGAACGGCGTGTTGCCGATCACGCTGCCCGTCGCGCAGGTGCAGGCGCTGGCCGCGCAGTGCGAGGACGGCGCGCCCGTCACGGTCGATCTGCAAGCCTGCACCGTGGCGGCGCCGGACGGCCGGGCCCTCCCCTTCACGATCGACCCGCTGCGCCGCGAGGCGCTGCTGCACGGTCTGGACGACATCGGCCTCACGCTCAAGGACGAAGCGCTGATCCGCGCCTGGCAGGCGGCCGACCGACAGCGGCGCCCCTGGGCTTGGCCCCCGGCCCGGCTACGCCCGTAGCCGCAGCGCCTCGCCACATCGACAACAACAACAAGGACACGGGCACCGCCCACGGAGACAACATGCCACAGGAATACAAGCGAAATCGGGCTGCAGCGCCCGCCCTGCTTGCGGCAGCAGCTACTTTTTTTATAGCAAACACGGTGTCGGCGCAGCCCGCAGCGTGGCACCCCGAGCGGCCGGTGACGCTGATCGTCCCCTACTCGGCCGGCGGCGGCACCGACGCGACCGCGCGCGCGGTGGCCAAGCAGTTGGGCGTGCTGTGGAAGCAGGCCGTGGTGGTCGAGAACCTGCCCGGCGCCGACGGCCTGATCGGCACCCGCCGCGTGATGGAAGCCAAGCCCGACGGCTACACCCTGCTTCTGCAGGTGCCGGCCATCGTCTTGACCAAGTACACGCCGGGGCTCAAGGGCATCGACCCGCTGGCGCAGCTCGCACCGGTGACGGCCGTGTCGCAATCGCCCGCCGCCATCGTCGCCAGCGCCAGGCTGCCGGTGAAGACGCTGCCCGAGCTCTTCCAGTACTGCCAGAAGGCGCCGCAGCCCTGTTCAATCGCCAGCGGCGAGACGCTGGCCAGAGTCAGCGCCAAGCAGATCGCCGCCGAGGTGCCGCTGCCGGGGCTCATCACCGTCAACTACCGCGGCACCGGCGCGATCGTGACGGACATGATCGCCAACAACGTGAACTTCGCCTTCACCGGCCTCGCGGCCGCGCTGCCGCACCACAAGGCGGGCACCCTGCGCATCCTGGCCACGCAAGGGCGTTCGCGCGCCGCCGCCCTGCCCGACGTGCCGACCACCGCCGAGGCGGGCTTCCCGCAGTTCCAGTCGGTGACCTGGTTCGGGCTTTTCGCGCCCAAGGGCACGCCCGCGCCGGTGCAGCAGGGCATCGTTGCCGCGCTGCGCGAGGCGGTGAAGGACGCCGACGTGCGCCAGACCATCGCCGCCGCGGGCGCCGAGCCGGTGGTGAACGAGCCCGCCGCCTTCGCGGCCCAGGTGCGCGCCGAGGACGAGCGCCTGGGCGCGCTGGTCAGGCGCTACCCGCTGGAATGACGTCCCATCGCAGGAGCCCTCGCCGATGAATGCCCCTTCCCGTTCCACCGACGACGAACAGGTCGAAGTCCGCTGCGTGCTGATGCGCGGCGGCACCAGCAAGGCGCTGTTCTTCCACGAGGCGGACGTGCCGCCGCCCGGGCCGGCGCGCGACCGGCTGCTCAAGCGCGCCATGGGCACGCCCGACGTGCTGCAGATCGACGGCCTGGGCGGCTCGCGCCTGGTCACGTCCAAGATCGCGATGATCAAGTGCTCGGAGCGGCCCGGCGCCGACGTGGACTACACCTTCGCGCAGGCCGACGTCGAGCGCGACCTGATCGGCTACGACGCCAACTGCGGCAACATCTCCTCGGCCGTGGCGCCCTTCGCCATCGACGAGGGCCTGGTCGAGGCGGTGGAGCCCCTCACCACCGTGCGCATCCACAACACCAACACCGGCACCGTGTTCGTGTCGAAGGTTCAGGTGAGGAACGGCAAGGCGCGCGTGCAGGGCGACTGCGCCATCGCCGGCGTGCCCGGCACGGGCGCCGAGATCCTGATGGACTACACCGACACGCTCGGCGCCAAGACCGGGCGGCTGCTGCCGACCGGCCAGGCGGTGGACACCATCGCACTGGAGGACGGCCGCCGCATCGAGGTCTCGATCGTCGACGCCGCCACGCCCTGCGTGTTCATCGCCGCGGGTTCGCTGGGCCTCACGGGCAGCGAGCTGCCGCCCGACATCGGCGCCGACCGCGCCCTGATCGAGGCCATCGGCGAACTGCAGTCCAAGGCCGGCGAACGCATCGGCCTGTACACCCACTGGAAGGACGTGCACCTGCCCGGCCTGCCGCTGGCCGTGCTGGTGGCGCCGCCGGCCGACTACGCCGACACCAACCATGCCACCGTGCAGGCGGCCGACTGCGACCTGCGCGCGCGCCTGGTGTTCCTCGGCAAGTGCCACGACAGCATGGCCGGCACCGGCTCGATGTGCACGGCTGCGGCCTCGCGTGTGCCGGGCTCGCTGGTGAACGCGGCGGTGGGCGAGCGCGCCGGCACCGACACCCTGCGCATCGGCCACCCGCTGGGCGTGATGACGGTGAAGGTCGTCGCCCGGCCGGGCGCCACACCGGCCGACACGCGCTTCGCCGCGCTGGGCCTGCAGCGCACGGCACGCCGCCTCATGGCCGGCACGGTGTACGTGCCGCGCGACGCGCTCTGAGGCGCACTTCGCCCTTCTCGCATTCAGAACCATGGAGACAGACATGCCGATCCCCCTTTCGCGCCGACACGCGCTGGCCGCCCTTGCCGGCCTGGCGTTCGCCGGCCCCGCACTCGCCCAGGGCCTGCCTGCCAGGCCGATGCGCATCGTCGTCGGCTACCCGGCCGGCCAGACCGTGGACATCGTGGCGCGCAACTTCGCTGCCGCGCTCACCAAGGAGATCGGGCAGCCGGTGATCGTCGACAACCGCCCCGGCGCCAACGGCAGCCTGGGCGCGCAGGAGGTCAAGAAGAGCGCCGCCGACGGCACCACGATCCTGCTCGGCACGCTGGGGCAGATGACCATCAACCCGACGCTGTACAAGAAGCTGCCCTACGACACGCTCAAGGACTTCGCGCCGATCGCGCAGGTCAGCACCGGCGCGCTTCTGCTGGTGGCGACGCCCTCCTTCGGGCCCAACAACCTCAGGGAACTGATCGCCTACGCGAAGCAGCGGCCCGGCAAGGTCGACTTCGCCTCCGGCGGCAACGGCATCACGGCCCACCTGGCGATGGTGGTGCTCGAGCGCCAGGCCGGCCTGCAGCTCAACCACATCCCCTACAAGGGCTCGCCGGCTGCCATCAACGACGTGATGGCCGGGCAGGTGCCGATCATGTTCGATGCGCTCGCGTCCACGCTGCCGCAGGTCAAGGCCGGCAAGCTGAAGGCGCTCGCCATCTCCAGCCCGAAGCGCAACCCGCTGCTGCCCGAGGTGGCCACCGCCGACGAGCAGGGGCTCCAGGGCTTCGACATCAGCTCCTGGGTGGGCTTCCTGGCACCAGCCGGCACGCCGCCCGCGACGGTGAATGCGCTGCATGCCGCGATCCAGCGTGCGTCGGCCAGCCCCGAGATCCAGGAGTCGATCCGCGCCACCGGCGGCGAACTCGCCATCACCTCGCCGACGGATTTCGGCCGCTTCCTGGCGAGCGAGATCCGCAAGTGGGGCCAGGCGGTGAACGATGCCGGCGTGCAGGTGGACTGACCGGCCGGTATTGCAGCGGTTAAAGCAGCGCCAGCGTCGCTGCATCGCGCGTTCCGCCGAAGAAGCGCTGCAGGCACTGCGCGAAGAGCGTCTCGCCCGTCGGCGCCACGGCATCGAAGAGCGTCATGCACGAGTGGAACTTCAAGTCGTCCGGCGGCCCCAGGATGTCGTCGATGTCCGGCCCCCGCGCCGTCAGCACCAGCGCGGCGCATTCGCGCAGGCGCGCGCCCAGCAGCGGGTGCGCCAGGTACACCTCGGCCTCCTCGCGCGAGGCGATCGCATAGCGCTGCGCCATCGCGCTGCGGCCCAGGCCCTGGATTTGCGGGAACACGAACCACATCCAGTGCGTGCGCTTGCGACCGGCGGCCAGTTCGGCGCGCACCTGGTCATAGACCGGCGCTTGCGCATCGACGAAGCGCTGCAGCTCGGGCGCGGGCGAAGGCATCGACTCAGGCCTGGCTGGCGGGCGTGGCCATCTCGGCCTTGGGTACGGGGCCGCCCGGCTTGGGCTTGTCGTCGCAGGCGGCGAGCAGGAAGGCCAGGCCGGCCAGGAGTGCGGTGAGGGTCTTCATGCGGCCCATCCTACGCCCCGCACACCTCATGGACAACGCGGCGGCCAAGGCCCCACCGGTGGCTCGCGACGGGCTTCAGACCGGCTTAAGGCAGGCCGCCGGTGCACGGCTAGGATCGGGCACGCCGCCCGCATTCCGCGCGCCGGCCCGTTCCATGCATTCCCCCATTCCACGATGAGCACCGCCACGACGCACCCTCCCAAGCCGTCCCTGGGCACCACGTTGAAGCGCGTCGGCGCCCTCACTGCGCCGTACTTCCGATCCGACCAGAAATGGAAGGCCCGCGGCCTGCTGCTGGCGATCGTGCTGCTGAACCTCGGCGCGGTGTACATGCTGGTGCAGATCAACGAGTGGTACCGCGTGTTCTACGACGCGCTGCAGAACAAGGACCAGGCGGTGTTCTGGCAGCAGATCGTGCGCTTCTGCTGGCTGGCGCTGATCTACATCGTGATTGCGGTCTACAAGTTCTACCTCACGCAGATGCTGCAGCTGCGCTGGCGCGTGTGGATGACGGAGCACTACCTCGACCGATGGCTCGCGCACAAGGCCTTCTACCGGCTGGAGCTCGCGCGCTACACGCGTGACGGCGAGCAGGTGCCGGACAACCCCGACCAGCGCATCCAGGAAGACCTGAACCTGTTCACCACTTACTCGGTGACGCTGTCGATGGGCATCCTGAACGCGGCCGTCACGCTGTTCAGCTTCGTCGGCATCCTGTGGACGCTGAGCGGCTCGCTGGACTTCACGGCGCCCGGCTTCCTGGGCGGTGGACAGTGGCACATCGCGGGCTACATGGTGTGGGCGGCGGTGTTGTACTGCGTGGTCGGCAGCGCGATCGCGCACTGGATCGGCAAGCCGCAGGTGGGCCTCAATTTCCAGCAGCAGATGCTGGAGGCGAACTTCCGGCATCACATGGTGCGGGTGCGCGAGTACAGCGAGGCCATCGCGCTCGATGGCGGCGAGCGCGTGGAACGGCGCCAGCTGGACCTGCGCTTCACCGACGTCATGGCCAACTACCTGCGCCTGATCAAGAACCAGAAGAACCTCACCTGGTTCAGCAGCTTCTTCGCGCAGGCCGCGATCATCTTCCCGCTGATCGTGGCCGCGCCGCGCTACTTCAGCGGCGCGATCCAGCTGGGGCAGCTCATGCAGATCAACTCGGCCTTCGGCCGCGTGCAGGACTCGCTGTCGTGGCTGGTCGACAACTACATGACGCTGGCCACCTGGAAGGCGACCACGGACCGTCTCTCGGGCTTCGAGGCCAGCCTGTCGGCGTGGTCCAAGGACAACGATGCACTGCAGTCCGTGAAGGCCTCGTCCGGCGTCGACGCCGACGACCTCAGCATCGCGCTGCCCAACGGCCGCGAGCTGCTCGCCCATGCCGACCTGCATGTCGCACCCGGCGACACGGTGCTGGTCCACGGCCCCTCGGGCAGCGGCAAGTCCAGCCTCTTCCGCACGCTGGCTGGCATCTGGCCGCACGCACGCGGGCGGGTGGCGCTGCCGGCGGACACGATGTTCATCCCGCAACAACCCTACTTCCCGGACGGCAAGCTGCGCGATGCGCTGGCCTACCCCGAAGCGGCGGAGCACTACACCGACGACGCGCTGCGCGAGGCGCTGAGCGAGGCGCTGCTGCCCCAGTTGGCCGACCAGCTCGACCGCGAGGACGCCTGGAGCCAGAAACTGTCGGGCGGCGAGCGCCAGCGCCTGGCGATCGCGCGCGTGCTGCTCAAGAAGCCGGCCTGGGTGCTGGCCGACGAGGCCACGAGCGCGCTCGACGAGGACGCCGAGGCGACCATTTACCGCCGGCTGGTCGACCAGGTCACGCGTGCGCGCGGCGCGATCGTGTCGATCGCGCACCGCTCCACCCTGGGCGAGCACCACCGCCGCCGCTGGACGCTCAAGCCCAACGGCACCGACGACAGCGGCCCGGCCTACAGGCTGGAAGACGCGCCCGCGCCGGGCGCCTCGGCATAGCGCTCCCAGCCGGCGGCACGCAGCTCGCAGGCCGGGCAGCGGCCGCAGCCCCAGCCCCAGGCATGGCGGTGGATGCGGTCGCCCTCGTAGCAGGTGTGGGTCTCCTCGACGATCAGGTCGACCAGCGCCGGGCCGCCCAGCGATTCGGCCAGGCGCCAGGTGGCGGCCTTGTCGATCCACATCAACGGCGTCTCGATCAGCAGGCGCCGGTCCAGGCCCAGCGAGAGCGCCAGCTGCATCGCCTTCATGGTGTCGTCGCGGCAGTCGGGGTAGCCGGAGTAGTCGGTCTCGCACACCCCGGTCACGACGACCTGCAGGCCGCGCCGGTAGGCCAGCGCGCCGGCCAGCGTGAGGAACAGCAGGTTGCGCCCGGGCACGAAGGTGTTGGGCAGGCCGTCGGCCTGCATGGCGAAGGCGATGTCCTCGGTCAACGACGAGCCGCCGAGCTGTGACAGGACGTCGAGGGTGAGCAGATGGTCCTCGCCCAGCCGCGGCGCCCAGGCCGGGAAGCGCGCACGCACGGCGTCGAGCACGCGCGGGCGCACGTCCAGCTCGATTCGGTGGCGCTGGCCGTAGTCGAAGCCGAGCGTCTCCACCCGCTCGTAGCGCGCGAGTGCATGGGCCAGGCAGGTGGTCGAATCCTGGCCGCCGGAGAAGAGGACGAGCGCGGTGGTGTGCATGGAGATTTCAAGCAAAAAGTGCCTGCAGCGCGCACCCTGCTTGCGCGAGAAGCTATCTTTTCGATAGCAATCGTTCGCGCTGCGCCGATGCGTGCAGGCTGTCGGACAAGCCCGCGATTTTCGTCCCGGGCCGGAGGGTCGCCGATAGCATCGTTGCACAGCTCCCTTCCTTTGCCACCATGAGCAGCAAACACCTCATCGCCTGGGCCGCCACCTTCGTCGTGATGCTCGTCATCGACCTGCTCTGGCTCGGCGTGATCGCCCGGGGCATCTACCAGCAGGGCATGGGGGCGCTGATGGCGCCGCAGCCGCGACTGCCGGCGGCCGCGGCGTTCTACCTCCTGTACCCGGTGGGGCTGGTGGTCTTCGCGGTGCTGCCGGGCGCGGACGCCGGCAGCGTGCTGCGCGCGGCACTCACCGGCGCGCTCTTCGGCCTGTTCTGCTACGGCACCTACGACCTGACCAACATGGCCGTGGTGCGCGGCTGGCCGGTGGGCCTGTCGCTGCTCGACATGGCGTGGGGCACGCTGGTCAGCGGCGTGGCCTCGGCGGCCGGGGCCGCCGCGCTGCTGGCCTGGCTGAAACGTTAGGGCAACGCCGAACAAGTCCTCGCGGCGCGCCAGGCCTTCAGAGGAAGCGCTCGAGCAGCTTGCGCGAGGGGCGATCCAGCGACTTGGGATCGGGCACGCGGAACTGCACGCCGTGGGCACTGGCAATCAGCAGTGCGCCACCCTCCAGCCGGCGGATGTCCTCCTCGGCCTTGAGCACGAAGCGCGTGTCGCCGCGGTCAGTGCGCACGTCCCAGGTACTGGGAACGCCGAAGCTCGAGACCTTGTGCAACTGGAGCAGCACCGGCGCGAAGTCGCGCGGCGCGAGCTCCTCGGCCAACAGGGTGCGCGCATGCGTGGGCAGTTCGGCCAGGTCGTCGATCCACGCCCGCTCGCGGCCGTCGGGGCCCACCAGCGAGATGCCGCGCTCGGGGTCGGTGAGCGGGAAAGCGCGCACCGGCGTCACCGGCTCGCGGGTGCCGTCGGCGGCGGTCCACAGCAGGCGGCCGTGGGCGTCGCGTTCGAGTTGCCAGGCCATCAGGCGTCTCCCGCGGGGTGGGCCGCATGCGTGGGCGCGGTCTCGCGCAGGGTTTCTTCCTCGTCGACCTGGCGCGCCTGCGCCTGGTAGAGCCGCCAGTAGGCGCCCTGCCGGGCCATCAACTCGTCGTGCGGCCCGACCTCGACCACCTGGCCACGGTCCATGACCACCAGGCGGTCGGCCTTGCGAAGGGTCGACAGGCGGTGTGCGATGGCGATGGTGGTGCGGCCCTGCACGAGGTTGTCCAGGGCCTTCTGGATTTCCTTTTCGGTCTCGGTGTCCACGGCCGAGGTGGCCTCGTCGAGGATCAGGATGCGCGGGTCGATCAGCAGCGCGCGCGCGATGCTGATGCGCTGGCGCTCGCCGCCCGACAGGCCCTGGCCGCGCTCGCCCACCAGCGAGTCGTAGCCGTGCGGCAGGCGCAGGATGAAGTCGTGCGCGTGCGCCGCGCGGGCGGCGGCGACGATCTCCTCGCGCGTGGCGTCGGGCTTGCCGTAGGCGATGTTCTGCGCGATGGTGCCGAAGAATAGAAAAGGCTCCTGCAATACCAGCCCCACGTGGCGCCGGTAGTCGGCCACCGCGAAGCGGCGGATGTCGGTGCCGTCGACCAGGATGGCGCCGTCGGTCACGTCGTAGAAGCGGCAGATCAGGTTGACCAGCGTGCTCTTGCCCGAGCCGGAATGGCCCACCAGGCCGATCATCTCGCCGGGGCGGATGACGAGGTCGAGGTCGCGGATCACCGCGCGCGAGCCGTAGCGGAAACCCACGTCACGCATCTCGATGCGGCCCTCGACCCTGTCCACGCGCACCGGGTTGGCCGGCTCGGGCACGTTGCTCACATGGTCGAGGATGTCGAAGATGCGTTTGGCGCCGGCCGCCGCCTTCTGCGTGACCGAGACGATGCGGCTCATCGAATCCAGCCGCGTGTAGAAGCGGCCGATGTAGGCGATGAAGGCCGTGAGCACGCCCACGGTGATGCGCCCGCGCGCCACCTGCCAGATGCCGAAGCCCCACACCACCAGCAGGCCGATCTCGGTGAGCAGCGACACGCTGGGCGTGAACAGCGACCAGGTGCGGTTGAGGCGGTCGTTGACCTGCAGGTTGTACTTGTTGGCCTCGCGGAAGCGGTCGGCCTCGCGCTTTTCCTGGGCGAAGGCCTTGACCACGCGGATGCCGGGGATGGTGTCGGCCAGCACGTTGGTGACCTCGCTCCACACGCGGTCGATCTTCTCGAAGCCTGTGCGCAGCTTGTCGCGCACGACATGGATCATCCAGGCGATGAAAGGCAGCGGCACCAGCGTGACCACCGCCAGCAGCGGGTTGATCGACACCAGGATCACCGCCGTCATGGCGATCATGATCACGTCGGTGAGGAAGTCCAGCGCGTGCAGCGAGAGGAAGACGTTGATGCGGTCGGTCTCCGAGCCGATGCGCGCCATCAGGTCGCCGGTGCGCTTGCCGCCGAAGTAATCGAGCGGCAGCGTGAGCAGGTGCTCGTAGGTGGTGGTGCGCAGGTCGGCGCCCATGCGCTCGGACACCAGCGCCAGCAGGTAGGTGCGCGCCCAGCCCAGACCCCAGCCCAGCAGCGCCGCGGCCAGCAGGCCGCCGAGGTACATCACGACCAGCATCGGATCGATGGCCTTCCCGTTCTGGAACGGGATGAGGATGTCGTCCATCAGCGGGATGGTCAGGTAGGGCGGGACAAGCGTGGCCGCGGTCGACAGCAGCGTGAGCACGAAGCCCGCGATGAGCTGCGCACGGTAGGGCCGGGCGAAGCGGCCCAGGCGCAGCAGCACCCAGGTCGAGGGCGGCGTCTTCAGTTCGGTATCGGCCACGTCCTCGCCGTCGGCACCCTCGCCGGCCGCCTGCGCGGTGCCGGCACGCTGCTGGTCGAAGAGCTTCACGAGCCGCAGCGCCGCGGCCTGCCCGGCCAGGGTGTAACGCCAGCGCGCCAGGCGGCCCTCGGGCCCGTGCAGGTCGAGCGTTCCGACGCCGGCGTGGTCGGCCAGATGCAGGGAAAGTCCGGAGCTTGTGAGCGTCCACTCCCGCCTTGCACCGCCTGGGGTGGTGAACCTGAGGCAGCGGTCGGTCAGCACGACTTGGCCGTCGGCAAAGCGCAACTGGTCGTCGAGGTCAACCGTCAGGGTAGCGAGAACGTTCTCCGAAGCCGGCAGACGGGCCTCCTGGGCAGCGGGTGCCGAACCCGATTCGCCCCCTGGGGTGCCGACTGGATCGTGATGTTGCATTGTGTTTCGTTGTACCGGGCCTCCTGGAGGCCGTTCCCGCGCGCCGGTCGGGCGCCGATTCTCACCGAACACCATGGGCGCTTCTCTTCCTCTGCAGGCCGTTGAACGCAGCGCAACCGGCGACTCC
This sequence comes from Comamonadaceae bacterium ALPHA2B, assembly GCA_005503065.1. Taxonomy (GTDB): domain Bacteria; phylum Pseudomonadota; class Gammaproteobacteria; order Burkholderiales; family Burkholderiaceae_C; genus Xenophilus. The sequence continues at coordinate 12,095 of SCOE01000004.1, read as the reverse complement.
TCCACCCGCACAGATCGCTCTACGAACGTTTCCATGACCCGTTTCGACGACATCCGCCTGCTTCGCATCCGCTACCTGCGCGGGCCGAACATCTGGACCTACCGGCCGGTGCTCGAGGTCTGGCTCGACCTCGGCCAGCTCGAGGACTACCCGTCGAACCGGGTCCCGGGTTTTCCCGAACGGCTGACCAACCTGCTGCCCGCCCTGATCGAGCACCACTGCGGCGTCGGCGAACGGGGCGGCTTCATCCAGCGGCTGCAGGAGGGCACCTGGGCCGGCCATGTGCTGGAGCACGTGGTCATCGAGCTGCTCAACCTCGCCGGCATGCCCACCGGCTTCGGCCAGACCCGCAGCACGTCGAAGCACGGCGTCTACCGCATGGTGTTCCGTGCGCGCGACGAGGAAGTCGCCCGCTCGGCACTGGCCGAGGGCCACCGCCTGCTGATGGCCGCCATCAACAACGAGACCTTCGACGCCACCGACGTGCAGCGTGCCGTCGACGCCGTGAAGGCCAAGGTGGAGGACTGCTACCTCGGCCCGAGCACCGCCGCCATCGTCGGCGCGGCCGGCGACCGCGGCATCCCCTTCATGCGGCTGAACAGCGGCAACCTGGTCCAGCTCGGCTACGGCGCGAAGCAGCAACGCATCTGGACCGCCGAGAGCGACTACACCAGCGCCATCGGCGAATCGATCGCCAGCGACAAGGAGCTGACCAAGTCGCTGCTCGCGAGCTGCGGCGTGCCGGTGCCCGAAGGCCAGGTGGTCGCCAGTGCCGAAGAGGCCTGGGAAGCGGCCGAGGACATCGGCCTGCCGGTGGCCGTGAAGCCGTCGGACGCCAACCACGGCCGCGGCGTCTCGCTCGACCTGACCAGCCGCGAAGAGGTGCTGGCCGCCTTCGCCGTCGCCGAGCCCGAGGGCAGCGACGTGATGGTCGAACGCTTCGTGCGCGGGGCCGAGCACCGCCTGCTGGTGGTGGGCGGCGAAGTGGTGGCGGCCGCGCGCGGCGAGGTCATCACCGTCACGGGCGACGGCCGCCAGACGGTCGCGCAACTCATCGACAGCCAGCTCAATTCCGACCCGCGCCGCGGCGCGGAGGAGGAATACCCGCTGGACCTGATCGTGCTGGCCACCGACGCCAAGCTGCAGCTCGAGCTGAAGCGCCAGAAGCTTGCGGGCGACTCGGTGCCGGCGGCCGGGCGCGTGGTGATCATCCAGCGCAACGGCAACCTGGGCGTGGACTGCACCGACCAGGTGCACCCCGAAGTCGCCTATGCGGCCACGCTCGCGGCCCGCGTCGTGGGGCTGGACATCGCGGGCATCGACCTGGTGTGCGAGGACATCGGCAAGCCCCTGCAGGCGCAGGGCGGTGCCATCGTCGAGGTGAACGCCGGCCCCGGCCTGCTGATGCACCTGAAGCCCGCCGTGGGCTCGCCGCGCCCCGTGGGCCGCGCGATCTGCGACCACCTGTTCCCCGAAACCGAATCCGGCACCGACCTGCCGGGCCGCATTCCGGTGGTGGGTGTGGCCGGCACGCAGGACACGGCCGTGCTCGCGCGCCTGGTGGCCTGGCTGGTGGGCCTGTCGGGCCGGCATGTCGGCCTGGCCTGCCGCGACGGCCTGTTCCTGGAGCGCCGGCGCGTCGACGCGCGCGACAGCGCGAACTGGGGAGCCGGCCACCGCCTGCTGGTGAACCGCCAGGTCGAGGCGGTGGTGATCGAGAACGGCGCCGAGACCATCCTGGCCGACGGGCTGCCCTACGACCGCTGCGACATCGGCATCGTGACCGACCTCGGCGGCGCCGAGCAGCTGGCCGCGTACGACATCACCGAGAGCGACCAGATGGTCCGCGTACTGCGCACGCAGGTCGACGTCGTGCTGCCGCACGGCACGGCGGTGCTCAATGCCGCCGACCCGCGCGTGGCCGGCATGGCGCCGCTGTGCGACGGCGAGGTGATCCTCTACGCCGCCGATCCGCAGGCCGCCGCGCCGCTGGCCGCGCACCAGAACGCCGGCGGCAAGGCCGTGCTCGTGCGGCAGGACCGCGTGGTGCTGGCCAACGGCACCAGCGAGTCCTTCCTGCCCGGGCTGGGCCGGCTCACGGTGTGGCGGGCCACGCACGCGGGCGTCAGCCTCGACAGCCTGCTCGCCGCCGTGGCCGCCGGCTGGGCCATGGGCATACCGCTCAACCTCATCGGCGCCGGTGCCGAGGTGTTCGAGGCCGACCTGCAGGCCGCCCTCGCCTCGCTGCAACTGTCGCAGCAGACCCTCCCCGTCGCCGAAGCCCAGCTCGCCTGAGGCGCCGCGCCGGCCCCCGAGAAGCCCCTCCCACCATGGAAATCACCCGCATCCGGGCCCTGCGCGGCCCCAACCTCTGGAGCCGCCACACGGCCATCGAGGCGATCGTCGCCTGCCGGGGCCCCGAAAACGCCATCGAGCAACTGCCGGGCTTCGAGCCTCGCTTGCGCGCACTCTTCCCCACCATCGGCGAGCTGCACCCCATCGTGCTGGGCCAGCCGCTGGCGCTGGCCCACGTGCTGGAGAACGCCGCGCTCGCCCTGCAGGCCCAGGCCGGCTGCCAGGTCGCCTTCGGCCACACCACCCGCACCACGGAAGACGGCGTTTACCAAGTAGCGGTTCAGTACACCGAAGAAGCCGTGGGCCGCCGCGCCGTGAAGCTGGCCGAGCAGCTCATCGCCGCCGCGCTGGGCGAACAGGGCCACTTCGATGCGCAGGCCGCCATCACCGAACTGCGCGAGCTCGACGAGGACGAACGCCTGGGCCCGAGCACGGGCTCGATCGTCGAGGCGGCCGTGGCGCGCGGCATTCCCTACCGGCGGCTCACGCGCGGCAGCCTGGTGCAGTTCGGCTGGGGCGCCAAGCAGCGCCGCATCCAGGCCGCCGAGGTCGACAGCACCAGCGGCGTGGCCGAATCGATCGCGCAGGACAAGGAACTCACCAAGCAGCTGCTCAATGCCGCCGGCGTGCCGGTGCCGCTGGGCCGCCCGGTGAGCGACTTGGAGGACGGCTGGGCCGCCGCGCTGGAGATCGGCCTGCCCGTGGTGACCAAGCCGCAGGACGGCAACCAGGGCAAGGGCGTGACGGTGAACATCACCTCGCGCGAGCAGTTCGACGCCGCCTATGCCTCGGCCGCGCATTACGGCGAGGTGATGGTCGAGAAGTTCCTGCCCGGCTTCGACTTCCGCCTGCTGGTGGTCGGCGACAGGCTGGTGGCGGCCGCGCGGCGCGATCCGCCGCAGGTGATCGGCGACGGCACGAGCACCGTGCGCCAGCTGGTCGAGGTGGTGAACCAGGACCCGCGCCGCGGCGAGGGCCACGCGACCTCGCTGACGAAGATCCGGCTGGACGACATCGCCATCGGCCGGCTCGAGGCGCAGGGTTTGACCCCCGAGAGCGTGCCGGAACTGGGCCAGCGCGTGGTGCTGCGCAACAACGCGAACCTGTCCACCGGCGGCACCGCGACTGACGTGACCGACACCGTGCACCCGGAGATCGCGGCCCGCGCCGTCGACGCGGCGCAGATGGTCGGCCTGCACATCTGCGGCGTCGACATGGTCTGCGAGAACGTCATCCGCCCGCTCGAGGACCAGCACGGCGGCATCGTCGAGGTGAATGCCGCGCCCGGGCTGCGCATGCACATCAGCCCATCGTTCGGCCGCGGCCGCGCGGTGGGCGAGGCGGTGATGGACCAGCTCTTCGCCGACGGCGACAACGGCCGCATCCCGGTGGTCGCGGTCACGGGCACCAATGGCAAGACCACCACCGCCCGCCTGGTCAACCACCTCTTCATGTCCAGCGGCATGGTCACGGGCATGACCAACACCGACGGCGTGTACGTCGATGGCCGCCAGACCGACAGCGGCGACTGCTCCGGCCCCAAGAGTGCCCGCAACGTGCTGCTGCACCCCGACGTGGAGGCGGCCGTGTTCGAGGTGGCGCGAGGCGGCATCCTGCGCGAAGGCCTGGGCTTCGACCGCTGCACGGTGGCGGTAGTGACCAACATCGGCAGCGGCGACCACCTGGGACTGAACTACATCAATTCGGTCGAGGAACTGGCGGTGCTCAAGCGCGTGATCGTGCGCAACGTGGCGCCTGATGGCTATGCGGTGCTCAACGCCGCCGACCCCAACGTGGCGGCCATGGCGGTGTCCTGCCCCGGCAGCGTCATCTACTTCGCGGCCGACCGCCAGCACCCGGTGATGGCGACGCACCGCGCGCAGGGCCGCCGCACCGTCTACGTCGACCGCGACACCATCGTCGCCGCGGAAGGCAGCTGGCGCGAGCGCGTGCCGCTGCGCGACGTGCCCTTTACCCGCGGCGGAACACTGCCCTTCCAGGTCGAGAACGCCATGGCGGCCGTGGCTGCGGCCTGGGCCGTGGGCCTGGACTGGGACACGATCCGCAGCGGCATGGCCAGCTTCAAGAACGACGCCGCGGGCGTGCCCGGCCGTTTCAACATGATGGAGTTCCGCGGCGCCACGGTGATCGCCGACTACGGCCACAACACCGACGCGATGAAGGCGCTGGTCGCCGCCGTCGACACCCTGCCCGCCCAACGCCGGTCGGTGGTCATCAGCGGTGCCGGCGACCGGCGCGACAGCGACATCCGCGACCAGACCGGCATCCTCGGCGCGGCCTTCGACGAGGTCATCCTCTACCAGGACGCCGCCCAGCGCGGCCGCGCGGACGGCGAGGTGATCGCCCTGCTGCGCCAGGGCCTCGAAGGCGCGAGCCGCACGCAGCGCGTCGACGAGATCCGTGGCGAATTCGTCGCCATCGACGAGGCGCTCGACCGCCTGCGGCCAGGCGACCTGTCGCTGATCCTGGTCGACCAGGTCGAGGAGGCGCTGGCGCACCTGGCCCGGCGCATCGCCGCAGGCTGAGGCCGGCGGCGCCGCACATGCGCCGCTTTTTCATGCCCCAATGGGCCACCGGCGCTTGCGGGGCGGGCGCCAGCAGCTATCGTTTCCATAGCATCACATCCCGCCTGCTTGCGGGAGATGTCCGACACGGATCGACGCCGCGGCCTGTGCGGCCTGGCCCGCCTTGTCCCACAGCCCCGGGCGCGCCGCACGGCGCACACTGCAGCACCGCCTCCCGAGCCATGTGAGCGTGCGACTTCCGCCGCCCATGCCGAGGCATTGAGGAGAAACTGCCGATGACCGCCACCCGTGCATCCACCCCACGCCGAACTGCACCCCGCCTCCTCGCCGCGATGGTGCTCGGCGCAGCTGCCACCCTCGCCGGCGCCCAGGGCAGCGTCGCCGCCGACAAGGCGAAGTGCGACGGTGTCCAGCAGGACAAGGCCGCCTGCCAGCGCGAGGCCGGCGCCGCGCGGCAGGAAGCGCAGCGTGGCGGGCTCACCAGCGCCAGCGGCGCCACCTACGACCAGAATGCCCTCGCCCGCTGCCAGGCGCAGCCGGCTGCGGACCGCGCCGACTGCGAAGCGCGCGTGCGCGGCAGCGGCGCGAGTTCGACGCAGGGCAGCGTCATGGGCGGCGGCGTGATCCGCGAAACGGTCACGCCGATCCCCGCCAAGTGACGCCGGCGCGGTCGCCGAGAACCTCGGCGCCGCGGCCCGCTCCAAGCCATTCCATTCCCATAAGACAAAGGAGTTCCCATGAAGCATCTGCTTTCCCGTACGGCCGCCGCACTCTGCCTGGGCGTGGGCCTGAGCACTGCCGCCCTGGCGGCTCCGCCGCGCGGCCTGGACAGCACCTACCAGCAGGAACGCGCGATCTGCGACCACATCCAGCAGGACCGGGCGGCCTGCCTGCGCGAAGCCGGTGCGGCTCGCCAGGCCGCGCGCCAGGGCACGCTGACCACCGCGCCCGACTACCGTGCCAACGCGCTGGCTCGCTGCGGTCTGCATCCGCCGGCCGAGCGCGCCGAATGCGAAGCGCGCATCCTGGGCACCGGCCAGACCAGCATCGATGGCAGCGTGCTCGGCGGCGGCCTGATCCGTGAAACCGTGACCACCGTTCCGATGCCGCGCTGAACCGGCACAGGTCAGCTTTGCCGAATTCCGGAGGCGGACGGCCCGCAGCGCGCATGGAGATCCACGATCTCGGCGGGGCCCTGCTCGACGCCTGGGTGGCGCGGGCACAGGGCCTGTGCGACATCCGGGTGGACACTGTCGACGGCTTCTTGGTGTGCCTCGCCCGCTGGGTCGATCGCACCGAGGTCAGGCCCTACAGCCCCAGCACAGACTGGGCGCTGGCAAACCTGATCATCGATCGCGAACACATCGCACTGCGCGACCTGTGGATCCGCGGAAGCCCGCCCGCTTTCGAGGCAATGCTGCGGCGCGCCGATGTGACGTGGTTTTCTCGCGGTGAATTGCCGCTGGTGGCGGCGATGCGCGTCTACGTGCGCAGCCGTTTCACCGAAGAGGAAGTGAGGCTGCGCTCCTTCGGCGCCTGAGGTGTGCGGCGCTCAGCCGGCCCTTCGGGCACGCAGGCGCGCCATCACGAGGAGCGCCTGCGCCATGGCCCGGGCCCGGCGCTGCAGCGCATGACGCACCGCCGGCCTCGGATCCTGCCCCGGCTTGAGCGAACTCCGGTCGCGCCCGCCCGTGGCCATGAAGTCCATCAGCGCGGCGTACTCGGAAGTGTCGGGAGACGGGAAGTCCATGCGGCGATGTTAGTACGTACGCAGTCATCTTCCCGCTACCGTTCAGCCGGTTGTGCAACGAGTGTGAAATTTCACCGCGTGGAAGAAACATTTGTGCAGCCGGCCCGGTCGGCTCGAACGCGGAACCCTGCCGTCCCTGGAACGGGGCCATTCCTGCGTAGGACCGGCGGCAGGCAGCTTCCGCATGCGCAAGGCGGTCGCGCACGGTGGCCAGCGCCGCTTCAAGCCAAGTGCATGCCGGTCATTCGACCGTCACGCTCTTGGCCAGGTTGCGCGGCTTGTCGACGTCCGTGCCGCGTGCAACGGCCGTGTGGTACGCCAGCAGTTGCAGCGGAACGACGTGCAGCAGCGGCGACAGCTGGCCATAGTGTTCGGGCATGCGGATGACGTGCAGGCCCTCGCCGCGCTCGATGCGGGTATCGCTGTCGGCCAGCACGTAGAGCACGCCGCCGCGGGCGCGCACTTCCTGCAGGTTGCTCTTGAGCTTTTCCAGCAACGCGTCGTTGGGCGCCACGGTGACGACCGGCATCTCACTCGTGACCAGTGCCAGGGGGCCGTGCTTGAGTTCGCCCGCCGGGTAGGCCTCGGCGTGGATGTAGCTGATCTCCTTGAGCTTGAGCGCACCTTCCAGCGCGATCGGGTAGTGCAGCCCGCGGCCGAGGAACAACGCGTTCTCCTTGCGCGCGAAGTCCTCGGCCCAGCCGATGATCTGCGGCTCCAGCGCCAGCACCGATTGCAGCGCCACCGGCAGATGCCGCATTTCCCTGAGGTAGCGCGCCTCGTCGGCCTCGCTCAGCCGGCCCTTGGCCTGCGCCAGCGCCAGCGTGAGCAGGAACAGGCCCGCCAGCTGGGTGGTGAAGGCCTTGGTCGAGGCCACGCCGATCTCGACCCCGGCGCGCGTGATGTAGGCCAGCTTGCATTCGCGCACCATGGCGCTGGTGGCCACGTTGCAGATGGTCAGCGTCTGCTCCATGCCCAGGCCGCGCGCGTGCTTCAGGGCAGCCAGCGTGTCGGCCGTCTCGCCCGACTGCGTGATGGTGACCACCAGCGTCTTCGGATCGGGCACCGACTCGCGGTAGCGGTACTCGCTCGCGATCTCGACCTGGGTCGGGATCTTCGCGATCGACTCCAGCCAGTACTTGGCCGCGCAGCCGCTGTAGTAGCTGGTGCCGCAGGCCAGGATGAGCACCTTGTCGATGGCCTGGAACACGCGGTGCGCGCTGGCGCCGGGCTGGCCGTCCTGGCCGATGCCGTCGAAGAGCTCGGGCACGATGCCCTCCACGCCCTCGAGCGTGTCGGCGATGGCGCGCGGCTGCTCGAAGATCTCCTTCTGCATGTAGTGGCGGTAGGGCCCCAGCTCGGCCGCGCCCGAATGCGCCTGCACCGTGCGCACCTTGCGCTGCACCGGCCGGCCATCGGGGCCGACGATCCAGTGCTTGCCCGGCTGCAGGTCGACGATGTCGCCCTCCTCCAGGTACACGATCTGGTCGGTCACGCCGGCCAGCGCCATGGCGTCGCTGGCCAGGAAGTTCTCGCCTTCGCCCACGCCCAGCACCAGCGGCGAGCCCGCGCGTGCGCCCACCACGCGGTGCGGCTCGTCGCGGCAGATCACGGCGATCGCGTAGGCGCCGTGCAGCTGCGCCACGGCGGCCTTGACGGCCTCGAACAGGTCGCCGTCGTAGTGGCTGTCGATCAGGTGCGCGATGACCTCGGTGTCGGTCTGGCTGGCGAACACGTAGCCCCGGGCCTGCAGCGCGGCGCGCAGTGCCTCGTGGTTCTCGATGATGCCGTTGTGCACCAGCGCCACGCGCGCGGGGCGGGCGCTGTCGGGGCCTTCGCCGGGGCCGTGGCTGAAGTGCGGATGGGCGTTGTGCACCGCCGGGGCGCCATGGGTGGCCCAGCGGGTGTGGGCGATGCCGGTCTGGCCCTGGACATGGTCGTCGCGCACCTGGGCCAGCAGGTCGGCCACGCGCGAAGTGGTGCGGGCGCGGGTCAGGCCACCCGCATGGACCGCTACGCCGCACGAGTCGTAGCCCCGGTATTCCAGCCGTTGCAGGCCCTGGACGAGCACGGGAACGATGTCACGGTGGGAGGCTGCGCCGACGATGCCGCACATGGTGGATTCCTTGGAAAGCTGACTTGGATGGGATCGTAGGCCGTCCCACTTGAATTTTTCTTTCGTTATCTCGATGAATATGGCTGATTCGTCCGCCAACACCGGCAATTGAATGAATATTTCATAATTGCCTCCATGTCGGAAGAAATCAACCTGGATGCGATCGACTGGCGCCTGCTCGATGCCCTTCAGCGCGATGCCTCGCGCACCAACCAGCAGTTGGCGCTCGACACGCACCTCTCGCCCGCCACCTGCCTGCGTCGCGTGCAGCGCCTTCGGCAGGCCGGGCTGATCGAGCGCGAGGTCGCGCTGCTGGCGGCCGACCGCCTGGCCGTCACGCTCACGGCGCTGGTGGAAATCTCGCTCGACCGCCAGGACGCCGGCGCGCTCGACGCTTTCGAAGCCCGCGTCGCGCCCGACGAAGCCGTGCAGCAGTGCTGGCGCGTCTCGCCGGGGCCGGACTTCATCCTCGTCGTCACGGTGCGCGACATGCCGGCCTACCAGGCGCTGGCGCAGCGGCTCTTCACCAGCGACGCCAACGTGCGCAACGTCAAGGCCTTCTTCAGCGTCAAGCGGGCGAAGTTCGAGCCGCGGCTGCCGCTGCCGGGCGCCGGCAGCGGCGCCACCCGCTGAAGCGCGCCCTTGCTTAGCGATTGCACGCCGGGCTGCGGCGCGCTACTTCGGCGCCTTCTTCGGCCGCTGCCAGTTCGGGAAGCTCACCTGCCGCCCTCGTGCCACGGTGAGCGCGCCGGGCTCGGTGCTCTTGGTCACGGTGGAGCCGCCGCCGACGGTGCCGCCTGCACCGATGGTGATGGGGGCCACCAGCACGCAGTTGCTGCCCACGTGCACGTCGTCGCCGATGACGGTGCGGTGCTTGTTGGCGCCGTCGTAGTTGGCGGTGATGCTGCCGGCGCCGTAGTTGACGCGCGCGCCCACGGTCGCGTCGCCCAGATAGGCCAGATGGTTGGCCTTGGCGCCGTCGGCCAGGGTGGAGTTCTTGATCTCGACGAAGTTGCCCACGTGCACCTCGGCGCCCAGCTGCGCCCCGGGGCGCAACCGCGCATAGGGGCCGATGAGCGCGCCGGCGCCGACGCTCGCGCCTTCCTTGCCACCGTCGATGTGGGTGAAGGGCTGGATCACGGCCCCGGCGGCGATGCGCGCGTTGGCGACCACGCAGTGCGCCCCGATGCGCACGCCCTCGCCCAGTTCCACGCGGCCTTCGAAGATGCAGCCGACGTCGATCTCGACGTCCGGCCCGCAGGCGAGTTCACCGCGCAGGTCGAAGCGCGCCGGGTCGGCCAGGCGCACGCCCGCATCCATCAGCCGCTCGGCCTCGCGGCGCTGCCAGGTCCGCTCCAGCGCCGCGAGCTGCGAGGGGCTGTTGACGCCCGCGACCTGCATCGCGTCACCGATCATCTCGGCCACCACGGGGGTGCCCTCCTCCGCGGCGATGCGTGCCACGTCGGTCAGGTAGTACTCGCCCTGGGCGTTGTCGTTGCCGAGCCGGCCCAGCCAGCGCTTGAGCGCAGCGGCCGGCGCGGCCATCACGCCGCTGTAGATCTCGCGGATGGCGCGCTGGGCCTCGTTGGCGTCCTTGTGCTCGACGATGGCCTGCACGTGCGCGCCATGGCCGCCGTGCGGCAGGCGCTGGGCCGCTCCCGAGCCGGCCGGCTCCCCTTGGGGGACCGCCTCGGCCTTCCGAGGCGCAGGGGCCCGGATCACACGGCCGTAGCCGGTGGGATCGTCCAGCTCGACGGTGAGCAGCGCCAGCCGCTCGCCGCCGCACGCCGCCACCAGGGCGCGCAGTGTGTCTTCGGCGATCAGCGGCACGTCGCCCGAGAGCACGAGCACCGTGCCCGCATCGGGCAGCTTCGGCACCGCCTGCTGCACGGCGTGGCCGGTGCCCAGCTGCGGTTCCTGGCGCGCGAAGTCCAGCGCGACCGAGGGGCCGGCAAGGCCGCGCACGGCGCCCTCGACCTCCTCGGCGCCGTGGCCCGTGACGACGACGACCTGCGCCGCACCCAGCCTGGTGGCCGTATCGATCACACGGCCAATGAGCGGCTGCCCGGCCAATCGATGCAACACTTTGGGCAGCCGGCTCTTCATGCGCGTGCCCTTGCCCGCGGCCATGACGACGACGGCGAGCGGGCCGGCCTCGGGGCGGGCGTGGGTCGATGGCGAGGTGCTGCGGGATGAAGCGGTCATGTCGGGATCGGAGACGGTGATGAGCGAGCCAGGCGCCGCGACGCATGCGCCGGCGGGGCCGCGCCTGCGTGGGCAGCTGCAAATTATCGGCGTGCTGCTGCTGGCCGCCTTGCTGGGTGCCTGCAGTGCCGTGCGACTGGCCTACAACAACCTGCCGACGGTGAGCTACTGGTGGCTCGACGGGTATGTGGATTTCGACGGCGCGCAGTCGCTGCGCGTGCGCGAAGCGCTGGACGGCCTGCTCGCCTGGCACCGCGGCGAGGAACTCCCGCAGGTGCTTGCGCTGCTTCGCCGGGCGCAGGCACTTGCGCCGAATGACATCACGCCGGCGCAGGCCTGCGAATTCGCCGACGCGATCCGCGGGCGCCTGCTGGCCACGGCCGCGCGGGCCGAGGCGCCGGTGGCCGAGATCGCCGTCACGCTGTCGCCTGCCCAACTGCAGCATCTACAGGCCAAGTACGCGAAGGTGAATGCCGAGTACCGCAGGGAATGGGTGTCGCTGGACACGGCGGCGCTGCACGACAAGCGCTATCGCCGCTTCCTCGAGCGCCATGAGGATTTCTATGGCGCGCTGCAGGCCGAGCAGCGGGCGATGCTGCGGCGGATGACGGCCGAGTCGGTCTTCGATGCCAGGCGCGCCGACGCCGAGCGCCGCGATCGCCAAACCGAGATCGTGGCGATGCTGCGGCGCTTCCAGTCCGAGCGCACGCCGCCCGATGCGGCGCAGTCGGCAATCCATGCGCTGGTGCAGCGCATCGCCGCGCCGCCGGCCGGCCCGTGGCGCGACCATCAACTCGCGCTGCAGGATGAGGGTTGCCGCAACCTGGCGGCGCTGCACAACACGACGACGCCGGCGCAGCGCGAGCGTGCCGTGGATCGGCTGGGGCGCTATGCGCGCGATGTAGAGGCGCTGGTGGCCGCGGACTGAACGCGGCTTCTGGGGAAAGTGCAATCTGGCTGTGGCGCTTGCTGTGTCTGCGTTGTGGCCGAATTCGTCACGTTCGTCACTTTCTGAGTCCGCTGCTTTCTAAGGCCTTGACTGCTGCGCAGGGCTTCGACAGGCTCAGCCCGAACGGGTGGGGCAGGACCAAAGGTTGGGGGGGGAGGCGCAGAGAAGAGCCGG
>SCOE01000049.1 GCA_005503065.1 Comamonadaceae bacterium ALPHA2B | reverse complement strand
CGTCCACCCCTCCCCCACCAGCCCCTGGGGCACCTACCTCTCCCAGGTCGACCGTGTCATCCCCTACCTCGGCCACCTGGCCCGCTGGTCGGAGACGCTCAAGCGGCCGAAGCGGGCGCTGATCGTGGACGTGCCGATCGAGATGGACAACGGCACGATCGCCCACTACGAGGGCTACCGCGTGCAGCACAACATGAGCCGCGGGCCGGGCAAAGGGGGCGTGCGCTTCCACCCGGACGTGACGCTCGAAGAGGTGATGGCATTGTCGGCATGGATGACCGTCAAGTGCGCGGCGGTGAACCTGCCGTATGGCGGCGCCAAGGGCGGGATCCGGGTCGATCCGAAGCAACTGTCGCGCAACGAGCTGGAAAAGGTCACGCGCCGCTACACGAGCGAAATCGGGCTGATCATCGGCCCGCACTCCGACATTCCCGCGCCCGACGTGAACACCAACGGCCAGATCATGGCCTGGATGATGGACACGTACTCGATGAACACCGGGGCCACGGCCACCGGCGTGGTCACGGGCAAGCCGATCCACCTGGGCGGCTCGCTGGGCCGGGTGAAGGCGACCGGCCGCGGCGTGTTCGTGACCGGGCGCGAGGCGGCCCGTCGCATGGGGCTGGACCTGCGCGGTGCGCGCGTGGCGGTGCAGGGTTTCGGCAACGTGGGCTCGGTGGCGGCCGAGCTGTTTGCCGAGGCGGGCGCCAAGGTGGTGGCGGTGCAGGACCACACGGGCACGCTGGTCAACGACAAGGGCTTCGACATGCCGGCGCTGATGGCCTTCTCGAAGGACCAGGGCGGCATCATGGGCTTCAAGGACGGCGAGCAGATCGACAACGACGCCTTCTGGGATGTGAAGTGCGACATCCTGATTCCGGCCGCGCTGGAAGGCCAGATCACGGCCGAGCGCGCACGCCAGATCAGCGCACGCCTGGTGCTGGAAGGCGCCAACGGCCCGACGGTGCCCGAGGCGGACGACATCCTGGCCGAACGCGGCGTGCTGGTGGTGCCTGATGTCATTTGCAACGCCGGTGGCGTGACGGTGTCGTATTTCGAATGGGTGCAGGATTTCTCGTCCTTCTTCTGGACCGAGGACGAGATCAACCAGCGGCTGGACCGCATCATGGTGGGCGCCTTCGACCACATCTGGGCCAAGGGCGAGCAGCACAAGATCTCGCTGCGCACGGCCACCTATGCCGTGGCCTGCGAACGCATCCTGATCGCGCGGGAAGAGCGCGGGCTGTATCCCTGAGTCTGCGCGCAAAGGCGGCGGCGGGCCGGCGCCACAATCGCCGGCATGCCCCTGCCGCCGATTCCGCCCGACGCCCTCGCCCGCATCGATGCCCTGCTCGCCCCCGGGCGGCGGGTGCTGCTGGGGCTGACGGGGCCACCGGGCGCGGGCAAATCCACCCTGGCCGAGGCGTTGGCGGCGCACTACGGCGCGCGGGCGCAGATCGTGCCGATGGACGGATTCCACCTGGCCAACGCCGAGCTGCGGCGGCTGGGCCGTGCGGGCCGCAAGGGCGCTCCCGACACCTTCGACGCGGCGGGCTATGTGGCCCTGCTGGCGCGCGTGCGTGCCCAGCGCCCGGGTGATGCCACCGTCTACGCGCCGGCCTTCCACCGCGACATCGAGGAAGCCGTCGCCGGAAGCATCCCGATCGATGCGGAAACCACGCTGGTGATTGCCGAAGGCAACTACCTGCTGTTCGACGAGGGCGATTGGGCCGGCGTGCGTCCCCTGCTCGATACCTGCTGGTACGTGGGCGGCGACGACGATGTGCGCGTGCAGCGCCTGGTCGCGCGACACCAATCCTTCGGCCGTACCCCGGCTGACGCGCGGGCCTGGGTGGCCGGCACCGACGAGCCCAACGCGCGCCGGATCGCGGCCACGCGCGGGCGCGCCGACCATGTCTTTTGCTGGGCCGGCTGACAGCGCGCCTGGGCAGGGCGCCCGTATCATCCACAACTGCCGGCAGGTCACGCCCCTTCCGGCACGATTCTCCCCACTTCGCTCCCCGCCTGATGGCCCTGCCCGCCACCGATATTCGCCGCGTCCCGGCGAGCGCCCCCGACCCCCGCGACGCGCTGCGGCGGGCCACGGCGCACCTGCACGCGGAGGTGGATGCCAACATGCCGCTGGCGCGCCCGAACCCTTCGCTGGCCGACTACCGGCGCCATCTGGCCTTGCTGGCCGACTGGGTGCGGGCCCTGCGCGCGCTGCCCGTGGATGTCGACCGACTCGACGACGAGGCGCGACGGCTGGACGCGGATCTCACCGAATGTGAGCGCCTGCTCAATATTCCGCATGCGGGTCCTTCGCAAGACCCCGGACGAGCGGACGTCGCCACCGGCCCCTTCGGCTGGGGCGTGGCCTACGTGCTCGAGGGCTCGCGCCTGGGCGGCCAGGTGATGTACCGGCGACTGGCCGACACGCTGGCTCCCCACTCCCTTGCGTACCTGCAGGGTGCAGGCCGGGAGACCGGTGCCCGCTGGGCCGCCTTCCTGATCGAGTTGCGCCAGCAGTTGCGCACCGAGGCCGACATCGGCGCCGCCTGCGAAGGGGCCGTGCAGGCCTTCGCCCTGCTGCTGGCCTGCCACCGCGTGCGGGAGCGCAGCGCATGACGCCGGCGCCGACCACCGCGCAGTTGATGGCCGCGCCGGTCACGCTGGACAACTGCGACCGCGAGCCGATCCACATCCCGGGCCTGGTGCAGCCGCACGGCGCGCTGCTGGCCTTCGATGCGCAGGGCCGCGCCACCCATGTCAGCGCCAACGCCCCGGCCCTGCTGGGCGTGGCGGTGCCGCTGCCGGGCGCCGCGCTGGCGCCAGCCGACTTCGGCGGCGATGCCGAGGTGCACGCCCTGATTGCCGCCGCCCTGGCCGACGAGGCCGAGGGCCAGCCCCAGGCCACCGAGGTGCGCTTCGGCGAACGGGTGTTCGACTTCGTGGCCCACCGCGTGGGCACCGAGGCCGTGGCCGAGTTCGAACTGCGGCCGGTGGCCGACGACGCGGTGGCCGACTTCGCGCTCAAGGCGCACCGGGCGATGGACCGCCTCAAGCGCCAGACCAGCACCGATGCCCTGCTGGCGCTGGCCGTGGGTGCCGTGCGCGCGCTCACCGGCTTCGACCGCGTGATGGCCTACCGTTTCTGCCACGACGACAGTGGCGAGGTGGTGGCAGAGGAGAAGGTCGACGCGCTGGAGCCCTTCGCCGGCCGCCGCTACCCGGCCAGCGACATCCCGGCCCAGGCCCGGCGCCTGTACGTGGTCAACACGCTGCGGCTGATCGCCGACGTGCAGGCCGTGCCGGTGGCCGTGACGGCCGCCAGCGCCGCGCTGCCGCCGCTGGACATGAGCCATTGCCTGCTGCGCAGCGTGTCGCCCATCCACATCGAGTACCTGCGCAACATGGGCGTGGGCGCCTCGATGAGCATCTCGATCGTGGTACAGGGCAAGCTGTGGGGCATGCTGGCCTGCCACCACCGCACCGCCCTGCAGGTGCCGTACTCGGTGCGCATGGCCTGCGACGTGCTCGCTCAGGTGCTGGCCGCCAACGTGCAGAGCCTGCTGGCACGCGAGGACGCCCGGCGCGCCGACGACGGTGCGCGGCTGCGCGCCCGCCTCATCGAGGCCGTGCTGCATGCCGAGGACCCGCTGGGTGCGCTGGCCTCCATGGCCGACGACATCGGCGAGGCCTTCGACGCCCAGGCCGTGGTGGTGGCCGAGGACGCCAAGCTGGTGGTGCACGGCGACCTGCCGCGCGACACCGCCACGCGCCTGGTGCAGTGGCTCACCGGCCCCGAGGCACCCGCGGGCCACATGATCGAAAGCCACCGGCTCGCCGAGCTGTCGCCCACGCTGGCGGCCGAGGCCGGCGTGTGGGCCGGCATGCTGGCGCTGCGCTTCGACGAGCTGGCCGGCGGCTGGCTGGTGCTGCTGCGCAAGGAACAGATCGAGACCATCCACTGGGGCGGCCGGCCCGAGAAGGAATACGTGAGCGGTCCGCTCGGCCCGCGCCTCACGCCGCGCGGCTCCTTCGACGTCTGGAAGCAGGAGGTGCGCGGCACCAGCGTGCCCTGGACCGAGAGCGAGCGCGCCCTCGGCCGCCAGCTGCTCGACGAAATGGCGCGCGCCAACGCCGCACGCATGACCGAGATCAACCGCGCCCGCACGCAGCTGCTGGCCATGCTGGGCCACGACCTGCGCGACCCGCTGCAGTCGATCGCGATGGCCGCCCGCGTGCTGGAACGCAGCCCCGCCGACTCGGCCGACGGCGGGACGGGCAGCCGCATCGGCCAGCGCATCCAGTCGTCCAGCAGCCGCATGGCGCGGCTGATCGGCCAGGTGCTCGACGCCTCGCGCCTGCAGACCGGCCTGGGCCTGCAGATGCAGTTCGCCGAGGTCGACCTGTCGCGCGTGCTGGAAGACCTGCTCGACGAGGCGCACACGGCGCATCCGGGCGTGAGCCTCATCAAGGAAGTGCCCGAGAGCCTGTTGGCCCATGCCGACGCCGACCGCATCGCGCAACTCTTCGCCAACCTGATCAGCAACGCGCGCCACCACGGCACGCCCGGCGAACCGGTGATCGTGCAGCTGTCGGTGCAGGGCGACGAGGTGCATTTCGACGTCAGCAACAGCGCCCCGCCGATCGCGCCCGAACTGGTCCCGCATCTCTTCAGCGCCTTCAAGCGCCAGACGCAACCGAACGCGCGCAACAAGGGCGGGCTGGGGCTGGGGCTGCACATCGCGCGCGCCATCGCGGTGGCGCACGGTGGCACCATCGACTACACGCACGCCGACCCCTACGTGGTGTTCTCGGCCCGCTTTCCGCTGCGCCCGCCGGTGGCCTGAGTTTCCAGGCAAAAAGAGGCCGCAGCGCACGACCGACGGGCGCATGCAGCTATGATTTTGGTAGCAATCGACCCGATGCGGGTGCTGCGGGAACATCTGCCGCACCCCGAGGCTCGAACGCGGCGGTCGCCTGCCGGGGCGACGCCGCCCCACCCTTCGCCGATCGAACCCCATGCCCGCGACCACGCCCACTGCGCCCTTTTCCGCCCCCGCTCCGGCGCGGCACGCGTGGCGGCCCGCCTCGCGTGGCTGGCGTGCAGGGGCGGCCGCCGTCGCCGCGCTGCTGCTGGCGGCCTGCGGCTCCTCCGGCCCGCGGCCGGTGAAGCACTACGACCCCGAGGCCTTCGACTCGACCACCACCCACACGCGCACCTACGGCGTCGAGCAGAGCCGAACCTGCGAGGCGGCGCGGCGCGCGCTGCTGAGCCAGGGCTACCTCGTCACCACCGCCACGGGCGAGCAGGTCACTGCCCGCAAGAACTTCCAGCCTGAGGGCGAGGTGCACCTGGAGGTGGAGTTCCGCGTGGTGTGCGCCAACGAGCAGGGTGGCGCGCGCGGCTCCATCGCCTTCGCCACCGCGGTGCAGGAGCGCTACGAGCTCAAGAAGGTCAACAGTTCGGCCAGCGTGGGCGTGGGCGCGATCGGTTCCGTGTCGCTGCCCTTCAACGCCAGCAACGACGCCATGGTGAAGGTGGCGAGCCAGACGCTCACCGACGAAGGCTTCTACGAACGCTTCTTCGCCTTGATCGAGCGCTTCCTCGGATCGCCCTACCCGCCCGAGTCGCGCCGCGGCCCACCGGAGCCGCCGCCGCTCACCGAGCCGG
Source organism: Comamonadaceae bacterium ALPHA2B (assembly GCA_005503065.1). Lineage (GTDB taxonomy): Bacteria > Pseudomonadota > Gammaproteobacteria > Burkholderiales > Burkholderiaceae_C > Xenophilus. The sequence goes on along the minus strand of SCOE01000049.1, from coordinate 30,522 downwards.
TGGCCACGCCCGTGACGCCCGCCTCGACCCTCGCAACCCAGGCATTGGAGGCCCAGCCGCTGCCGCCCGAGGCCCCGACGCCTCCCGCCGCCGCGAAGGCCGAGCCAGCCGAACCGGCCGCGCCCGTCAGTGTGCCGGTGCCGTTGACGGCGAATCGCGGTTAGCGCAGCCGCCGTCCCCGCGCAGCGCTTCGAGCGCCTCGGCCAGCGCCTCGATGCCGAAGGGCTTCTGCAGCCAGCGCGCACCCGGCAGCGGCTTGGCAGGGGCCGGCTGGCCGGTGGCGAAGAGGATGCGGATCGGATGCCTGGCGCGCAGCGACGCGGCAAGGTCCAGGCCCGAGAGCGCCGGCAGCCCGACGTCGGTCATCACCACGTCGAAGGCGCCGTCGAAGTAGCGCGACTGCGCCGACTCGGCCGTGCCCACGCCCGTGGCCCAATGGCCCAGGGCCTGCAGCATCTCGACGGTGGTGGCGAGCGTGGCGGGATCGTCCTCGACCACCAGCACGCGCAAGGGGCGTTCGGGATCGGATATCGGGGCGGGACTCATGGCGGTGGCCCAATGTAAAGGTACGCAGGGGCTGCCGGCGTCTCCCGCACGACGGCGGCGCTTGTAGGAGCACAGCCACTGCCGGGGCCGAACCGGCTCTGCTCAGCGTACCAGAGTCGACTTGCCGAACAGGCTCTCGATGAATTCCACCGCCAGTTCGGCCGTGCGGTTGCGCACGTCTAGCGCCGGGTTGATCTCGACGACGTCGAGCGAGCCGAGCCGGCCGGTGTCCGCGATCATTTCCATGCACAGCTGCATCTCGCGGTAGGTCGGCCCGCCGCGCACGCCGGTGCCCACGCCGGGCGCCACGTCGGGATCGAGGCAGTCGAGGTCGAAGCTCACGTGCAGGTGGGTGTCGTCGTCCACGTCCTGCAGCGCCTCGACCATGGTGGTGCGCATGCCGTGCTCGTCGATGTGGCGCATGTCGTAGACCTGCAGGCCGAGCGTGCGGATGGCCTCGCGCTCGTCGGCGTCGACGCTGCGGATGCCGATGAAGCGCAGCGCGTCGTGTCCCACCGCGGCGCGCTCGCCGCTCCAGCCGGTGAGTGCGGCCGGCCCGTGGCCCAGCAGGCAGGCCACCGGCATGCCGTGGATGTTGCCGCTGGGGCTGGTGGTCTCGGTGTTCACGTCGGAATGCGCATCGAGCCAGATCACGCGCAGCTTCTTGTTGCGCTTGCGGGCGTGCCAGGCCACGGCGCTGATGGAGCCGATCGCCAGGCAGTGGTCGCCGCCCATGAGCAGCGGCACCTCGCGCGCGCCGAGGGCGGCGTCCACGGCGTCGTACACGCTGCGGTTCCAGGCCACCACCTCGTCGAGGTGGCGCAGCCCATCTTCCAATGGCTCGCCCCAGGGCGTGGCCGGCCCGGCGAGGTTGCCGCCGTCGACCACTGCGAGGCCCTGCCGCGAAAGCGTTTCCGCCAGCCCGGCCACCCGCAGGGCGTCCGGCCCCATGCCGGCGCCGCGGACGCTGGCGCCCACGTCGGTGGGGGCGCCGATGAGGCGGATGGTGGTCATGTACAACTCCGTGGGATGGTGGCCGTTCGAGTGTACGGAGCGGCCGGAGTTTCAAGCCAAATCGGCCTCCAGCGCCCGCCAGACCGGCGCCTCCAGCTACATTTTCTATAGCACTGCGACCCTACCGTGTCAGCCGGCGAGCGCAGCCAAACCCCCAGGGCACCCGCGGAACTGGCTTGGCCAGGCCGCTGGGTGCGCCCCCCTCGCGCAGCGGAGGGGGGAGCCGCGAAGCGGCTTGGGGGGTGACTCTCCATTTGGGCGTTTGACCTAACTTTCTGGAAGTTCTGGTTTTCCCGGCCTAGGCCTTTGGCGGGATCATTCATCCATCGCGGCACCGTCCGTCCCACCGCCTGACCTCCCCACTTCCAAGGACTCCACCATGACCACCACCCTGCGCACCGTTGCCATCGACGTCGTCGGCCAATACAACGCCGCCGGCAAGCACCTCCTGAACGCCTGGCGCACCGGCGCCGGCCGCATGATCGGCGGCGCGAGCACCCGCTACGCCGACGCCGTGGGCACCAGCAAGCTTCCCTTCGTCAGCGAAGACGTCAAGGCGCGCCTGCTGGGCGCCCAGGAGAAGGTCGCCGGCTTCCTGGCGACCCGCCTGGAAAGCGACACCGCCTTCACCGAGAAGCTGATGGACACCGTGGCCGAGCGCACCGCCGGCGGCATCCAGTACGTGGCCGACGCCAGCCAGCGCGTGAATTCCGAGATCGGCACCTCGGTGCTGAACACGCTGCAGGCCGTGCACCTTCCCTTCGCGCAGATCTCGCTGAAGGTCGCCGAGAAGGTGGCCGAAGGCGCCGGCAAGATCGAAGCCCGCGTCGCGGGCGACAAGGCAGAATCGGCCGAAGCCACCACGGTGCGCGCGAAGCCGGCCCGCCGCGCCGCGCGCGGCACCCGCCGGGCCTGAACCCCGCACGCGCCGGCCGCCGCGCCTGTCGCGCGGCGGCCGCCCTGAGGCCCTGATCGCATCGACGGAGACACCATGGCCACTCGACGCACCCGCCCGGCACCGGGCATCGGCACTGACGAAGCCACGAAGGCCGCGGGCCCGTCGCCGCGCAAGAAGAGGGCTTCGGCGCCTGCAGCCGTCAAGAAGCCTGCGCGCAAGCGCGCAGCGCCCCGCGCCGATGCGGTGCCGGACAACGACGCGCCCGCCCCCACGGGCCTGTGGCGCGCCGGCCTCAAGGCGCTCGACACCGTGCGCCAGGACGTCACCCGCCGCCACACGAACGTGATCGAGACGCTGCTGGGCATCGCCCCGCCACGCACCGATACCGAAGGCAAGCCGGCCACGCGCGGCTTCCCCGGGCTCGAGACCCTGGGCCTGCGCAAGTTCGAGGACGTGTTCGACCAGCGCGTGGCCGCGGCACTGGAGCGCCTGGGCGTGCCCACCCGCGACGAGGTGGCCGCACTGCGCACGCAACTCGACGCGGCGCTGACGCAGATCGAACGGCTGCAGGGCGGCACACCGGCCCCGCGCAAGCGCAGCGGCGGCAAGACGCGCTGACGGCCCGCAGCGCAGCCTGCAGTCCTTCTCCAGTGGCCGGCTCCCCCACCCGCGACCGCATCCTGCTGGCCAGCCTGGCCTTGTTCAACACGCACGGGCTGGCGGCGGTGTCGACGCACCGCATCGCCGCCGAGGCCGAGATCAGCCCCGGCAACCTGCACTACCACTTCAAGACCAAGCAATCGATCGTGGAGTGGCTGTTCCGGCGTTTCGAGGAACGGCTGATGTCGCTCAACGATTCCACCGCGGGCATCCGCGCCATCGACGACCTGTGGCTGGCGCTGCACCTGCGCTTCGAGGCCATCGACGGCTATCGATTCATCTACCGCGACATGGGCCACCTGGCCGCCGAATACCCGGCGCTGGGCGAGCGCGCCCAGGCGCTGACGGCGCAGAACCTGCTGGCCGCGCAAGCGCTGTGCGAGGCGCTCGCGTCGCAAGGCGTAATCGAGGCGACGCCCGAGCAGACGCAGATGCTCGCCTTGCAGATCGTCTTCACGACCACCTGCTGGCTGTCCTTCGAGCGCCTGGTGCCAGGACGCAACGAGGTGCAGCAAGCCGACCCCGGGATGGCGGCGTACTACACGCTGACGCTCGTTTCTCCCTATGTTTCGAGCGAATCCAGGGCGTACCTTGACTACCTGCGGTCGAAATACCTCGGCTAGCAGAGCACAACAACCATGTCGAGCCAACGACGCACCAAGGAGAACCAACGAATGAGCACGACCACCTTCGACGCTGTCCAGCAAGATCGCATCGCGCCGCCCTCCCGCCTGCTCATGCTGGCCGAGGGACGCGCCTTCTGGGAGACCGGCGCCACGCTGATGATGTGGCCCTGGCTCCAGTTCGCGCCGCGCGGCGACGGGCATCCCGTGCTGGTTCTTCCGGGCCTGGTGGCCAGCGACATCTCCACGCGCCTGCTGCGCCGCTACCTGCGCGGCCGCGGCCACGACGTGCACGGCTGGGGCCTGGGCAACAACTTCGGCCCCCGCCCCGGCGTGGAGGCCGCCATGGTCGCCCGTCTGCAGGCCCTGCACGACAAGGAAGGCCGCAAGGTCAGCCTGGTGGGCTGGAGCCTGGGCGGCGTGTTCGCACGCCTGCTCGCCAGCCGCCACCCGCACCTGGTGCGCGACGTGGTCACCCTGGGCAGCCCCTTCGCGGGCAGCCCGCGCGCGACCAACGCCTGGCGCGTGTACGAGATGGTGAGCGGCCAGAGCTCTCGCGACCCCGAACGCATGCGGCACATCAGCCCCGTGCCACCGGTGCCCACCACCTCGATCTTCAGCCGCAGCGACGGCGTGGTGGCCTGGCAGTGCAGCGTCGACCGCCCCGGCCCGCAGAACGAGAACATCGAGGTGCTCGCCAGCCACGTGGGCATGGGCACGCACCCGGCCGTTCTGTACGCATTGGCCGACCGCCTGGCCCAGCCTGAAGACGACTGGAAGCCCTTCGACCGCAGCCGTCTCGGCCCGCTGGTGTACCCGGACCCGTCACGCCGATGAGCGGCCGGGCGCAAGCCGAGCCAGCATGAAGAAAGGGGCGCTGTAAGCGCCCCTTTTCTTCATCTGCACAGCGAGGCGGCCGATCGGCATGCCCGCGTGCAGGAACATCGATGAAGCCGGCCTGGCCGGCTTCGATCAATAACGGTTGCCGCCGCCGTAGCCGCCGCCACCGCCGCGACGGTCACCGCCGCCACCGCCACCGCCACCGCCGTAGCCACCGCCGCGCGGCTCCATCGGACGGGCCAGGTTCACGGTGAGGGCGCGGCCGTCGACTTCCTTGCCGCTCATGCCTTCGATGGCGGCCTGCGCTTCCGCGGGCGAGCCCATCTCGACGAAGCCGAAGCCCTTCGAACGGCCGCTGTCGCGCTCCATCATCACCTTGGCGGACACCACGTGCCCGAAGGAGGAGAAGCTTTGCTGCAGCGTGTCGTCGCGCATCGAATAGGAGAGATTGCCAACGTAGAGTCTGTTTTCCATGGTGTTTCCTTGATCGGTCTGTCGGGCCACCGTGGCCCGGTTCATGGTCTGTGAATGCGCCATCAGCGCGCCGGACGGCGCATGGCGGAGGAGCCGCCCCCGGAGCGCTGCTCCAGGTGGCGGAAGGTCAGGCGACCCTTGTTGAGGTCGTAGGGCGACATCTCGAGCGACACCTTGTCGCCGGCGAGCACGCGGATGCGGTGCTTCTTCATCTTGCCGCCCGCGTAGCAGACGAGGCTGTGGCCGTTGTCGAGCGTGACGCGGAATCGCGAATCGGGCAGTACTTCCTCCACCCGGCCTTGCATTTCGATGAGTTCTTCCTTGGCCACGAAGCTCCTTCGGTGATGGGCCCGAGACGCGCTCAGGCCAGTTGGTTGTTGAGGACGAACGCACGGCCCTGCGCCAGCGCATAGACCGCGGCGCGCGTGGCCGAGTCGAAGCGCGGGATCAACCGGAAGACCCGGTCGTGCATGCCGCGGCGGATGGAGACCGAGGCGGCGTACTGGCCGGATTCGGTGAGCTTGGTCATCGGGGTGACCAGGTATCGGCCCACTTCGTGGGTCTGGGGTGTCTGCATGGAATCGAAGGGCGGCTTGCGGGTGCCGCACAACCCCGTGCGCGTCGGACCGGGCCGAAGCTGCACGCAAATGGATCTGGGGGTGGGGAGCGGTCCGATGCGTGTTCTTGTTGAACGGACCGCGAATGAGGCTCGCCGAGGAGGAGTGACGCCGGGGCGGTGGGAGCGGGCGATGCCTGCTTTGCCTGGGGCCTGTGCGGGCGTTGCCGCAAGGAGTCAATCAAGGGCTGCAGCAACGAGCACGCTGCAGTCGATCGCGCAAGTGTAGGCGATTTGGCGTCAACGCGCTTTTTATTTCTCCGGCGATGCATGCGCAGGTGTTACTCTGGCCGGCTTCAACGGTTCGAAAGGTCAGCATGGATGGCGCAACCTTCACCTCGCTCCGCCGGGACGCACTGCGTGCACAGCTCCCGCAGGTGGCCGACCTGCTGCGGCTGCGGCGGGCCGGCGAGATCGAGGAGGCCGTGATCGACGACCTCGTGAGCCTCTCCTGGCTCGAATGGACCGGCGGCTCGCTGAAGCTCACGGCCACCGGCAGCAACATCTGCCGCCAGCAGCGCTAGCGCTTCTCTCAATTGCCGGCCCACACGTCCAGCACGTAGCGCTGGCCGGCGATCATCCTCTCCATCCAGGCCTCGCCGTCCTCGCCGTGCGCGCGGGCGATGTCGACCAATGTGCGGCGCACATCGGGCTCCATGCGCGAGCCGTCGCCGCAGATGTAGACATGGCCGCCCGCCTGCAACAGGCGCCACACCGTGTCGGCCTGCTCGCGCAAACGGTCCTGCACGTAGGCCTTCTTGCCATCGGCGCGCGAGAAGGCGGTGTGCAGTTCGACCACCCCGTCCTTCGCCCAGCCCTGCAGCTCGTCGGCATAGATGAAGTCCTGCTGTGGATGGCGGCAGCCGAAGAAGAGCAGCGCTTCGCCCAGCGACTGGCCCTGCGCCTTGCGCACCGCACGCTCCTGCAGGAAGCCGCGAAAGGGCGCCAGGCCGGTGCCGGGGCCCACCATGATCAGCGGCCTTGCGGCATCCTCCGGCAGCCCGAAGCCCTCGGCCGTGGTGCCGCGCACGAAGCCGTGCACCGTGTCGCCGGCCTCGGCGCGTGCGAGGAAGTTCGAACACACGCCCTCGAATCGGCCCCGCCCCGAGCGCGCCGGCCCGGCGACCACGCCGACCGTGACGCTTGCTCGCGCCGGATCGACCGCCGGCGAGGACGAGATCGAGTAGTAGCGCGGCGTGAGCGGCGAGAGCATCTCCAGCCAGGCCGCGAAGGGCAGCTCGACGGCCGGGAACTCCTCCAGCAGGTCGAGCAGCGACTTGCGCTTGCCCAGCACCTCGGCCTTGTAGTGCGCCGCCACCGACTCGTCGTGGCCGACGAAGGCGCCCAGGGTCTTCTGCGTGAAGGGGCAGCGCGTGGCCGCGGCCAGCACCCCGATCTGCTTGCGCGTGGCGACGTCCTGCAGCTCGACGTAGTCGGACAGCAGGCGCTCCACCGGGACCACCTCGTCCACCGGCAGGAAGGTCTTGCGGCCTGGCGCGGCCCGGAGCCGCACATGCGCGTCGCGCGCGAAGCCGAAGCGCTGCATCGCGCGCTCGACCACGGCGGCGCCGTTGCGCGGCACCACGCTCAGGTGGTCGCCCGCGGTGTAGCGTACGCCTTCGGGCAGCGCGAGCTCGACGTGCCGCGTGGAACGCTCTGGCGCCGCCTCGCCTTCGCCGCGCTGCAGCTCGCGGTTGACCAGCACGCGCAGCGGCACGGCGCCCAGCGAATCGACCAGGCCGCTGGTCTGCGGCGGCGGCATTTCCTCGACGGTGTACAGGGGCGCCGCGGCCTCGGGCGCGCCGGCGTCGGCCTTCAGGCCGAAGCGCTCGCCCAGCGCCGGCCACAGCGCGTCCGCCCAGGCCTGGAAGGCGCCGTCCATGTCCTCGCGCGCATCGCCCTCGCCGCGCGGGTGCACGCGCTTGGCGCCCAGTTCCACCAGGCGATCGTCGATGCGGCGCGGCACGGCCTGGTAGGTCGAGGCCCAGTCGGTGTTGCCGCAGCCGAAGACGCTGTAGCTGACCCCGTTGAGGGCGTCATTGGCGCCCTCCAGCCAGCGCCAGAACTCCACCGCGTTGTCGGGCGCCGCGCCGTTGTACGAGGCACTGACGATGGCCACCGCGCCGGCCGCCGGCAGCCGCTCGGCGTAATCGTCGAGCGACGCCAGCTGCGTCGAATAGCCGCGCAGCGTGCCGGCCTCGGCCAGCTGCCGCGCGAAGTCCTCGGCGCTGCCGAGGTTGGAGCCGTGCAGCACCAGCAGCGAGGTGCCGTGGCGCGCGCGCTCGCCGGCGGCCGACGAATGCGGCACCTCGGGCGCAGCGCCGGCGCCGCCGGTCGCGGCCGTGGTGGCGGGCGCGGGATGCGTGGCGCGCAGCGCGGCCGGATCGCGCGGCTCGACCTTGATGCGGAAGCCCTCGGGCTTGATCGTCAGCGCCTCCTTGACCTTGAGCTGGTAGTTCGCGTGGTCGATGAGCTTGAAGCGCTGGATCACCATGCCGAGCGTGAGCGTCGCCTCCTGCAGCGCGAACTGGCGGCCGATGCAGGCGCGCTGGCCGGTGCCGAAGGGCTTGAAGGCGTTGGGCGGCAGCGCCCGCTCGGCCTCGCGGCTGAAATGCTCGGGATTGAACTCGTCGGCGTCCTCGCCCCACACGCGCTTGTCGCGGTGCATGGCCAGCGCGTGCAGGATCACCATGTTGCGCTTGTGGATGGTGTACTTGCCGCCCTCGCCGATGGCGGTGTTGGCCAGCGCACGCTTGGCCACCGCCGGGGCCGTCGGGTACATGCGCAGCGCCTCCTTGAGGATCTGGCCGATGTACTGGAGCCGGTTGACCTGCGCGTAGGTGGGCCGCTGCGTGAGGTCGGTGCCGAACACGCCGTCGACCTCGGCCTGCGCCTTGGCCAGGATGGCCGGGTCCTTGAGCAGGTAGTAGATGGCGAAGGACAGCAGGCCGCTGGTGGTCTCGTGGCCGGCGATGAGGAATTCGATGCACTCGTCGCGGATCTGCTTGTCGTCCAGCTTCTCGCCGCTCTTCTTGTCGACGCCTGCGATCATGTAGCTCAGCAGGTCGGGCTTGGTGGCGATGTCGGCGCCGCTGGCCCGGCGCTCGCGGATGATGTCCTCCACCATCGTGTGCATGAACTTGATGTCCTTGCGCTGCTGGGCGAGCTGCTTCTTCATCATCAGCTCTTCCAGCGGCAGGCCGCGCCGGTCCTGCACCGTCTCGAGCGTGCGCACCATTGCGTCGACGAAGGGATGGAAGCCCTCGCGGTAGAAGGAGTTGAAGCGGTAGCCGAAGCCGCACAGCCCGATGGTGTCGAGCGTGAGCGCGGTCATGTCGCGCGTGACGTCGACCTCGTCGTCGAAATTCAGGCGCTCCCACTTGGCCACCAGCTGCTCGGCGATGTCGAGCATCATCGGGTGGTAGGCCTGCATCGCCCGCTGGCTGAAGTTGGCCAGCAGGATGTTGTGCGGCTTGCTCCAGGTCGACTCGTGCGTGTCGGAGGTGAAGAGGCCGTGCGACGCGGCGCGCAGCCGGCGCAGCGCGCCGTTGGTGCTCTTGTCGAAGCGCTTCTCGTCGACCAGCTCGTTCACCAGCTCGTGGTCGGAGATCACGACCACCGGCATGCCCGGCATGTCCAGCCAGTAGATGCCGCCCAGCTCCCGGGCGATCTTCCACATGTCGAGCACCGGGGAGTCGGAGCCGATCGACAGCAGGTTGCCGACGATCGGCTTGCGCGCCGGGTGGGGAATGGGGTGCAGCGGGTTCTTGCCGGCCATCGGGGCGCCTCGTCTCTTGTTGGAGGGATGTGACGCCCGGGAGTATCCCGAGCGCGCCCCGCACTGCCGGGCCGGGATATTCCCTTAGAGCCGCTGCACCTTGGCTCAAAAAACGGCTGCAGCGCCCGCCGGCCGGGCGCGGACAGCTATCTTTTCGATAGCAACCTCAGGGGCGCTGCATCTTGCAGTCGGTGCCCTGCGCGATCTCGTTGCCGGTGTAGATCGCGTCGGTGCGGAAGCCGTAGTTCGTGCCTTCGTAGCCCACCTTCACCGCCTTGCCGTCCACCGGTGCGATGGTGTTGACCACCTGCGGGATCAGCAGCTGGTGGTCCTCGGCCCGCATGCGCACCGGGCCGACCACGGAGTCGTACGTCATGTCTTCCAGCGCCTTGGCGACCTTGGCGCTGTCGGTGCTGCCGGCCTTGGTGATGGCCGCGGCCAGCATGCGCGGGACCATGTCGATGCGTGGCGCCAGGAAATCCTTGCCCATCTTGGCCTTGTAGGCCTTGGCCAGGGCGTCGACCTTCGGCGAATCGGCCTGGCCCGGGTGCCACTCGGCCACCCAGGTCAGCTCGCCCAGCTTGGCCTGCGACACCGCCGTGACCGTGCCGGGCACCGCACCGGCGCTGTGGTTGAAGTAGCGCAGGTTGTAGCCCGCATCGCCCGCCGCCTTGAGCAGCAGCGTCATGTCCTGCCCCCAGTTGCCGGTGATGACCGAATCGGCGCCCGCGGCCTTGATATTGGCCACGTAGGGCGCGAAGTCCTTCACCCGGCCGATGGGGTGGAAGGCTTCGCCGACGAACTGCACGTCCGGACGCGCCAGGCCCACCATCTGCTTGCCGTAGGTCGCCCACTGGCGGCCGTGCGCATAGTCCTGGTTCAGCAGGTAGACCTTCTTCACCTCCGGCGTCTTCTTGATGTAGTTGGCGATGGCCTTCATCTTCATCGCCGTGTTCGCATCGGTCTGGAAGTGCCAGAAGCTGCATTGCTTGCCGGTGAGCTCGGGGTCGATCGACGAATGGTTCATCACGATCAGTTCCTTGCCCGGGTTGCGCTGGTTCCACCGGTTGACCGCCAGCACCAGCGCCGACACCACCGAGGAACCCGAGCCGCCGGTGACGATGGCCTTGGCGCCCTGGTCGATCGCGGCCTGCAGTGCGCTCTGGCTTTCCTGCGCCGAGAGCTTGCTGTCGAACTGCAGCAGTTGGAGCTTGGTGCCCTTGACGCCGCCCTTGGCGTTGACATCGTCCACGGCGAACTGCACGTGCGCCAGCATCAGTTCGCCGACGTTGGCGAACGGGCCCGAGAGCGGGTCGATGTACGCAATCTTGTAGGTGTCCTGGGCATGGGCCGCGGTGGCGAACAGGGCCGCCGCAAAGGCGACGGGCTTGAGCAGGCGAGGCAAGGTCATGGATGTCTCCGTTGAAGTCGTAGGAAGAGAGGCGGAACAGGAGAGGCCCGCGGCGGCGATCAACGCGTGCCGCGCTGCTGAAGGCCGATCACGCGCGAGGCCAATTGGGCCAACTCGGCGGCCAGCGCGTCGGGCGAGAGTCGGCCGTCGGGCCGGTACCAGGTGTACAGGAAGCCCGGCAGGCTGCAGGCCGCCAGCGCGGTGATCCTGGTGTCGCGGAAGTCGAGGTCGCCGTCGCGCCGCGCCTCTTCGAGCAAGGGGCACAGCCGGTCGTAGAAGTGGTTGGCCAGCTTGCGCACCGCGGCCAGGTACTCCGGCCGATAAACCTGCGGCTCGCGATAGGGGAAGAAGGCCGCGGGGTGGTGCGCGATGGTGGCGCGGATCAGCCGCTCGATGCCGTCCATGACCTTCTCGCTCGCGGGTCGCGGGTCGTGCTCGGCGAAGTCGAGCGAGGTGAAGCATTCCACTGCCGGGCGCCAGGACAGCGTCTCGAAGATTTCCTGCTTGTCGCGGAAGTAGTAGTACACGAAGGGCTTGGTGACGCCGAGCTCGCGCACGATCTGCGCGAGCGTCGTGTTGGCGTAGCCCTGCGCCGCGAACAGCCGCGTGGCCACCTGCAGGATGCGCTCGCGCTGCACGTCGGTGCCGGCCGTGCTGGCCCGCTGCCGTCCCGTGCCCTGGGGCATGTGCGCCGCCTGCGCGGCAGGCGCGGCGTGCAGGGGTTTGTGCGGTGTCTCCGATGTTCTACCCATCGGTAGGATTGTTGGAGCACCATCCGGTCATGGCAAGCGGCGAGCTCCGCCGCGCGGCTATCGATAACCCTGAGAGGCTGACACCATGGAGACATCGAACACGGCGCCCTCCCTCCCCGTGCGCCCGCAGCAGCCGCTGCACGAGTACCTGCGCACGCACGCGCGCGAGCGGCCCCGGCACCCCGCTTGCATCTGGTACGGCGCCGCGATGAGCTGGGCCGAGCTCGACCGCGCGAGCGACGCCTTCGGCGCCCGCCTGCAGGCGCTGGGCGTGAAGAAGGGCGAGCCCGTGGTGCTCTTCCTCAACAACTGCCCGCAGTACATCGTCGCGCATTACGGCATCCAGAAGATCGGTGCCATCGTCTGCCCGAGCGGCCCCCTCAACAAGGAGCACGAGCTGGCCTACCAGGTGAACGACCTGAAGGCCCGCGTGATCGTCGCGGCGTCGAACCTGCTGCCGGTGGTGGACAAGGTCAGGTCCGACAGCGCGCTGCAGCACGTCTTCGCGGTGCACTACGCCGACCTGCTGCCGCCCTCGCCCACCCTGGATCTTCCTGCGGAGCTTGCGACGGCGCAGAAGGAGCCACGCACCGTGCCCGCCGGCTGCGAAGACTTCCTCGCCGCCACGCAGGGCGACGCGAAGCCCGCACCGGTGGACATCGCGCTCGACGACGTGGCGCTCATGACCTACACCTCGGGCACCACCGGCCTGCCCAAGGGCGCCATGCTCAGCTACGGCAACGCCCTCTTCAAGACCACGATGTGCGCCGACTGCAACGGCGTCACGGGCGACGACGTGCTGCTGTCCATCGCGCCGCTGTACCACATCGCCGGCATGCTGATGGGCGTGAACGTGCCCGTGGTCACAGGCGCCACCAGCGTACTGCTGCACCGCTTCGACCCGCGCACGGCACTGCAGGCCATCGAGCGCTACCGCGTCACCTGGTGGTACAGCATCGCGCCCATGAACGTGGCGTGCATGCAGGTGCCGGGCGCCGCGGACTTCGACCTCTCTAGCCTGAAGATGAACCCGGTCACCAGCTTCGGCATCGCCTTCACCGAGCCGCTGGCCAGGCAGTGGCAGGCGATCGCGAAGCACTGCACCTCGCAGGAGGCGGCGTATGGCCTGTCGGAGACGCACACCTGCGACACCTACACCCCGGCCGGCCAGGCGAAGTGGGGCACGCAGGGCATCCCGGTGCCGGGCGTGACCATCCGCATCCTCGACCCGGAGACCGGCAAGGCGCTGCCTGCCGGCGAGGTGGGCGAGATCGTGCTGCGCAGCCCCGGCACCTTCAAGGGCTACTGGAACAAGCCCGAGGCCACGGCCGCCACGCTGCGCGACGGCTGGGTGCACACGGGCGACATGGGCAGCTTCGATGCCGACGGCTACCTGCGCTTCATCGGCCGCTTCAAGGAGATGATCAAGGTCTCGGGCTACAGCGTGTTCCCCGAGGAGGTCGAGACCATCCTCATCAAGCACCCCGCCGTGGCCCAGGCCGCAGTCATCGCCCAGCCCGATGCCGAGAAGGGCGAGGTGGTGAAGGCCTTCATCGTGAAGAAGCCCGGTGCCGAAGTCACGGCCGAGGCGCTGGTCGCCTGGTCGCGCGAGAACATGGCGCCTTACAAGACGCCCAGGCACGTGCGCTTCATCGACGCCCTGCCGGCCACCGGCGCGGGCAAGGTGCTGCGGCGCATGCTCAAGGATCTGGACTGAGAACCCGAATACGGGCAGCCGAACGCGAGGGCGCGAAGGTTTCGCAAAGGGCGCAGAAAAGAACATCAAAGGGAATTTTTGACTTCGTTCTGCGTCCTCTGCGTGATCTTTGCGCCCTCTGCGTTCGGCTGTCCGCCTTTATGAATCGACCCCCATGTTCAACAAAGTACTGATCGCCAACCGCGGCGAAATCGCCGTGCGCCTGGTGCGCGCCCTGCAGGATGCCGGCATCGCCAGCGTGGCCGTGCACTCGCGCGACGATGCACAGGCGCTGCACGCGCAGCTGGCCGACATCGCCGTCGCGCTCGACGCGACCGGCCCTTCGGCCTACCTCGACATTCCGGCGCTGATCACCGTGGCGAAGGCGCAAGGCTGCGATGCGGTGCATCCCGGCTACGGCTTCCTGTCCGAGCGCGCCGACTTCGCGCAGGCCTGCGCCGAGGCGGGCCTGGTCTTCATCGGCCCGACGCCCGAGCAACTCGCGCTCTTCGGCGACAAGGCACGCGCACGCGCGCTGGCGCAGCAATGCGACGTGCCCGTGATGCCCGGCAGCCCCGGCGCCGTCACGCTGGCCGAGACGCAGGCCTTCTTCGCCGAGCAGGCGAAGGATGGCGCCGGCGTGATGGTCAAGGCGATCGGCGGCGGGGGCGGTCGCGGCATGCGCGCCGTGCTGCGCGCCGAGGAGCTGCCCGAGGCGCACGCGCGCTGCGTGTCGGAAGCGAAGGCGGCCTTCGGCGTCGACGGCGTGTACGTCGAGCGGCTGATGCGCCATGCGCGCCACATCGAGATCCAGGTGCTGGGCGATGGCAGCACCGTCGCCAGCCTGGGCGAGCGCGAGTGCACCTTGCAGCGGCGCTTCCAGAAACTGGTCGAGATCGCACCCAGCCCGTCGTTGAGCAGCGCGCTTCGTGACCGCATCACCCAGGCGGCCCTGCGCATGGCGCAGCAGGTGGGCTACCGCGGCCTGGGCACCTTCGAGTTCCTGGTGGACGAAAGCGCCACGGCCTTGCCCTATGTCTTCATCGAGGCCAACCCGCGCCTGCAGGTCGAACACACGGTGACCGAGGCCGTGACCGGCCTGGACCTGGTGCAGTTGCAGCTGGGCGTGGCCGCCGGGCGCTCGCTGGCCGAATTGGGCGTACAGGCCGGTGCCACGGCGGCGCAAAAGGGCTTCGCGATCCAGTGGCGCATCAACGCCGAGACGCTCGATGCACAAGGCAACGCCCGCCCGGCCAGCGGCACGCTGGCGCGCTTCGACCTGCCCAGCGGCCCCGGCGTGCGCGTGGACACGCAGGGCTACGCCGGGCTGGCGCCGTCGCCGCACTACGACACGCTGCTGGCCAAGCTCATCGTCTCCAGCCCGTCGGCGCAGTTCGCCGATGCCCAGCGCCGCTCGCTGCGCGCGCTGGCCGAATGCCGCATCGAGGGCCTGGCGACCAACCTCGCCCTGCTGCGGGCCATCGGCGAACGCCCGGAATTCGCCGCGCAGGCGGTGCACACGCGCTTCGTGGAGGAGCACCTGGCCGACCTGCTGGGCGCAGCAGAGCGCATCGCACACGCTACGAAATCGATAGCTGCTCCCGCAGGTGGGACGGGCGCTGCGAGCACTTTTTCTTCCGAGGACGAAGAGGACGGCGCGCCCGTCATCCGCGCCCCCATGCCCGCGAAGCTGGTGCAGTTCGAGGTCGCCGTGGGCGACGTGCTGCCCGCCGGCGCGCAGGTCGGCGTGCTCGAGGCGATGAAGATGGAGCACCTGCTGCATGCCCCGGCCGCCGGCCGCGTGGTGGCGCTGCTCGCACAGCCAGGCGACTACCTCGTCGAAGGCCAGTCGCTCGTCAAGCTGGAACCGGTGGACGCCGACAGCGTGCAGGCGCGCACCAGCGAGGCCGTGGACCTCGACGCCATCCGCCCCGACCTGCAGCGCGTGATCGACCGCCACGCCTTCACCCTCGACGCCAACCGCGAGAAGGCCGTCGCCAAGCGCCATGCCCAGGGCGGGCGCACCGCACGCGAGAACATCGCCGACCTGTGCGAGCTGGACCGCGACCCGGGCAACTTCATCGAGTACGGCCAGCTCGCCATCGCCGCACAGACGCGCCGACGCAGCCTGGACGACCTGATCGCCAACACGCCGGCCGACGGCATGGTGACCGGCATCGGCAGCGTCAACGCCGGGCTCTTCGGCGCCGAGGCCTCGCGCTGCGTGGTCATGGCCTACGACTACACGGTGCTCGCCGGCACGCAGGGCATGCGCAACCACCACAAGAAGGACCGCATGCTGGCGCTGGCGCACCAACTGAAGATCCCGCTGGTGCTCTTCGCCGAGGGCGGCGGCGGGCGCCCGGGCGACACCGACATGCCCATCGTCGCGGGCCTGAACAACCACACCTTCAGCCAGTACGCGGCGCTGTCGGGCAAGGTGCCGGTGGTGGGCATCGTGCACGGGCGCTGCTTCGCGGGCAACGCGGCGCTGCTGGGCTGCAGCGACGTGATCATCGCCACGCGCGCCAGCAACATCGGCATGAGCGGCCCCGCCATGATCGAGGGTGGCGGGCTGGGCACGTTCACGCCCGAGCAGATCGGCCCGAGCCCCGTGCAGTCGCGCAACGGCGTGATCGACATCCTGGTCGAGGACGAGGCCGAGGCGGTGTGCGTGGCCAAGAAATACCTGTCGTACTTCCAGGGCCGCACGCGCAGCGGGCGCTGCCCCGACCAGCGCGCGCTGCGCCACGCGGTGCCGGAGAACCGGCTGCGCGTGTACGACGTGCGCGCCGTGATGCGCGGCCTGTTCGACGAGGACTCGGTGCTCGAGCTGCGCGCCGGCTTCGGTGCCGGCATGGTCACGGCGCTGGCCCGCATCGACGGCCAGCCGGTGGGCGTGATCGCCAACAACCCGCACCACCTGGGCGGCGCGATCGACGCCGAGGCCGCCGACAAGGCCGCGCGCTTCATGCAGCTGTGCAACGCGCATGCGATCCCGCTGGTCTCGCTGTGCGACACGCCCGGCTTCATGGTCGGGCCTGACATCGAGGCGCAGGCGCAGGTGCGCCACGTGTGCCGCATGTTCATGATCGAGGCGCACCTGCGGGTGCCCTACTTCACGGTGGTGCTGCGCAAGGGCTACGGCCTGGGCGCGCAGGCGATGGCCGCCGGCGGCTTCGATGCGCCGGTCTTCACCGTGGCCTGGCCCACGGGCGAGTTCGGCGCGATGGGCCTCGAGGGTGCGGTGCGCCTGGGCTACCGCAAGGAGCTCGAGGCCGTGCCCGCCGGCCCCGAGCGCGACGCGCTCTTCAAGGAACTGGTGGCACGGCAATACGCCGATGGCGAGGCCATGCACATGGCGCAGACGCTGGAGATCGACGCCGTGATCGACCCGGCCGAGACGCGGGCATGGCTGCTGCGCGGCCTCGCATCGGCGACGCGTGCGGTGGAAGCGCCCAAGGCCTACGTCGACACCTGGTGATGCGCTGACGGCGGGCCGATGTGGGGCGCCCTACACTGCGCCGCTTTGCCGCCCCATGGTCGCCTGTCCAGACGCCCGCCCCCCGCTCGCCCCAACCCGCCTCGCACGCATCCTGGTGTGCGCGCTCGCCATGCTGTTCCTTCCCGTGGCGGCATGGGCGCAGCATTGGGTGGCCGCCTGGGCCATGGCCCCGGTGGATCACAGCGCACTCGCGGTGCAGCCCGCCTCGCTCCGCACGCTGGACAACGAGACGCTGCGCCAGCGCGTCGTGGTCACGGCCGGCGGCTCGCAGGTGCGGGTTCGCCTGTCCAACCTGTACGGCACCACGCCGCTGGCCATCGGCGCCGCCAGCGTGGCGCGCAGCACGGGCGGCGACGCCATCGCGCGCCGCTGGATCGAGGCCCTGAGCTTCCAGGGTCGACGCGAGGTGCAGGTGGCACCTGGTGCGCAGGTGTGGAGCGATCCGATCCGCCTGCCTGTCGTCGCGGGCCAGGCGCTGGCGGTGAGCGTCTACCTGCGCGAACCCTCGATCCTCGCCACCGGACACCCCGGCGTGCCGCCCGCGGCATGGTCGCTGCCAGGCGACCAGACGATGGCGGCCAAACCGAGCAACGCCCAGGCACTGCCATGGAATCCGCTCGTCACCGGCGTCGACGTGCTGGTCACGGCGCCGGCCCGCGTGGTGGCGGCCTTCGGCGACTCCATCACCGACGGGCCCGGCGTGTCGGACAACGCCGTGGACAGCTACCCCGCGCAACTGGCCACGCGGCGGCGCGCAGCGGATGGCGCTGCGCCCGTCGCGGTGGTCAATCTGGGCATCAGCGGCAACCGGCTCCTGCGCGACGGGAACGGACCGAGCGGCGTGTCCCGCTTCGGGCGCGATGTACTGGAGCAAAGCGGCGTCACCCACGCACTGATCCTCATCGGCATCAACGACATCGGGTATGGCACGGTCGGCGGCGTGCGTTCGCCGTTGGTTCCCGCGCAGCAGTTCGCCAGCGCGGACGAGATCGTCGCAGGGCTCCAGCAGATCGTGAGGCAGGCCCGTGCGCGGGGGGTCAAGGTGCTGCTCGGCACGCTGCTGCCCTTCAAGGGCTCGCCGTACTGGAGCGAAGAGAACGAACACGCCCGCCAGGCGGTCAACCGATGGATCCGCGGGCGGCAGGACGTCGACGCGGTCATCGACTTCGACGCGGCACTGCGCAGCCCCGGCGATGCGCTCTCGCTCGCACCCGCCTTCGACAGCGGGGACCATCTCCATCCGAGCAAGGCGGGGCTTGCAGCCATGGCTGCGGCCGCCGACGTGGCGGAACTGTCGGAATGATCGGGCCGCGATACAGCTTTACACAAGATTTCGCGTGGCACTTACACCGCATTGACATGGGCCGCCCACGATGAAGGCTCCACAGAACGCATGAGGAGCCTTCCCATGAACAAACTCGCAAAGATCACCATGGCCGCCGGCGCCGCGGCACTTCTGTCGGTCGGGGCCTTCACGGTCCCGACGGCGGCACAGGCGCAGCCCGTCATCAACGTCCAGTTCGGCCCGCCCCCGCCGCCGCGCGTGGAACGCGTCCCGCCGCCGCGCCGCGGCTATGTCTGGGCGCCGGGCCACTGGGAGTGGCGCCGCGGCGGCCACGTGTGGGTGCCCGGCGTGTGGGTGAAGGCCCGCCCGGGCTATGCCTACCGTCCGCCGGAATGGCGTGAGCGCGACGGCCGCTGGGAATACAACCGCGGCCGCTGGGACCGCGACCGCGACGGCGTGCCCAACCGCTACGACCGCAATCCCAACAACCCGTACCGCAACTGAGGGCGCGCGGGCCTTGCGCCCGCTCTCGGCCCGGAACAGGAACAACGCCTGCCGCTCGGCAGGCGTTCTCGCTTGGGCGCCCGTGGGGCGCTCAGAAGAAGCGGAACACCAGCGGCATCAGCAAGGCGGCCAGCACCACCTGCAGTCCCAGCGCCAATCCCGCGTAGGCGCCGGCGTCGGCGTTGACCTGCAGCGCCCGCGCCGCGCCGATGCCGTGAGAGGCGGTGCCCAGCGCGAAACCGCGCGCCGTCCAGCCCTCGCCCGCGGCAGGCACGCGCAGCAGGTCGAACAGGTACTTGCCGGTGAGCGCACCCACCATGCCGGTGATGACGGCGAACACCGCCGACAGCGCCGGCACGCCGCCGATCTTCTCGGCGATGCCCATGGCCACCGGCGCGGTGACGGACTTGGGCGCCATCGACAGCACCACGTCGTGCGGCAGCCCGAAGGCCCAGGCCAGGCCCACGGCCGAGCCGCCGGCCGCCGCGCCGCCCAGCAAGGCGGCGAGCAGCACGCGCACGCCGCGCGCGCGCAGTTCGGCGCGGCGCTGCCACAGCGGCCAGGCCAGGGCCACGACCGCCGGGCCGAGCAGGAAGTGGATGAACTGCGCACCGGAGAAATAGCTCGGGTAGCTCACGCCGGTGAGCGTGAGCAGCACCGCCAGCGTCACCACCGACCACAGCACCGGGTTGGCCCAGGGCGCGCTGCCCGTGCGGGCGTAGAAGGCCTGCGCGAGCAGGTACACCACCAGCGTCGCCGTGAGGCCGAACAGCGGCGTGGCCGAGAGGTAGATCCAGAGTTCGACGAAGTGCGGCACGTCAGCGCTCCCCGGTGTCGGCGGCGCGGCGTGGAAGGCCGTGCAGCACCAGTGCCGTCACCGCCAGGCCGATCCAGGTCGACAGCGCGATCACCGCGAGGATGCGCAGCCCGTATTGCGTGAGCAGCGCCAGGTGCGTCATCACGCCCACGCCCACCGGCACGAAGAGCAGCGACAGGTGCGTGAGAAGAAAACCCGCGCAGTCGGCCACCGGCTCGCGCACCGCCGCGAAGCGCAGGCCCACGAGCATCAGCACCAGGCCGAGCACAGGCCCGGGCAGCGGCAGCGAAAGTCCGCGCGAGAGCAGCTCGCCCACCGACTGGAAGACCAGCAGCCAGGCCAGGCCGCGCAGGCCCTGCATCAGCGGATGCTCCAGCGATCTGCTATGAAAAACATAGCTGCTTGCGCAAGCGGGACGGGCGCTGCAGGCACTTTTCTTCTGAATCCGCGGAAATCAACGGAAGACCACGGTGCGGTGGCCGTTGAGCAGCACGCGATGCTCGCTGTGCCACTTCACGGCCCGGGCGAGCACCAGGCTCTCGGTGTCGCGGCCGCGGGCCGTGAGGTCCTCGACCGTGTCGGTGTGGTCGGCACGGGCCACGTCCTGCTCGATGATCGGCCCCTCGTCGAGGTCGGCCGTCACGTAGTGCGCGGTGGCGCCGATCAGCTTCACGCCGCGGTCATGGGCCTGGTAGTAGGGCTTGGCCCCCTTGAAGCTGGGCAGGAAGGAATGGTGGATGTTGATGGCGCGCCCGGCCAGCCTGACGCACAGATCGTTCGACAGGATCTGCATGTAGCGCGCCAGAACCACCAGCTCGGCACCCTCGGATTCGATGATCTCCAGCTGCTTCGCCTCGGCCTGGGCCTTGGTCGCAGCCGTGACCGGGATATGGTGGAAAGGCACGTTGTAGCTGGCCGCGAGCTGGTAGAAGTCGCGGTGGTTGCTGACGATGGCGCGGATGTCGACCGGCAGCAGCCCGCTCTTCCAGCGGAACAGCAGGTCGTTGAGGCAGTGGCCCTCCTTGCTGACGAGGATCACCGTCTTCATGGGCTGCTGGGCGGCGTGCAGCTTCCAGGCCATTCCGAAGCCGCCGGCCAGCGAGGCCAATTCGTCGCGCAATTGCGCTTCGGGCACCCTGTCGCAGGCGAAACGCACGCGCATGAAGAACAGGCCCGTGCCACGGTCGTTGTACTGGGCCGCTTCTTCGATGTTCCCGCCGCGCTCCAGCAGGAAGCCCGAGACGGCATGGACGATGCCCACGCGATCGGGGCAGGACAGGGTGAGGATGTACGCGGTCATGGGGCGCCGATTGTCGCAGCGCGTGCCGCAGGCTGCCGGCTGCTCACAGTTCGCCCGGCGACAGCGCCTTGAGCGCCTCGCGGCAATGCCGCGCGATCAGCTCCTGCCTCTGGCGTGGCATGCGTTCGAGCGTCGAGGCGACGCTGATGCCGGCCACCGGCTCGCCGCGCGCGTTGCGCACCGCCATGCCCACCGCCAGCACGTTGCGGGTGGCATGGTTGCCGATGACGGACCAGCCGCGCTCGCGCGTCGCGCGCACCAGGATCTGCAGCCGCTCCGGCGTCATGCCGCCGTAGCGCGTCAGCTGCGGCGCGTTGGCTGCGATCACGCGCGCCACTTCCTGGTCGGGCAGGGCTGCCAGCAGCGCCAGGCCCGCGGCGCCCACGCCCAGCGGCTGGCGCGTGCCGACCTGGATCACCAGTACCTGCACCGGGTGCGTACCCACATGGCGCGCGATGCAGTGCGAGGACGGCCCTTCGCGCACGATCGCGAAGGCCGCGTCGCCGCAGGCCCGGCTCACCCGCTCGAGCACCGGCTGCAGGTGCACGGCCATGTTGGGCTGGCGCGCCAGAGGCTGCTGCGTCGACCAGCGCGGGCCGGGCACATAGAGGAAGCGGCCACGCCGCGCGACGTGGCCGCCCTCCATCAGGGTCGCCAGCAGGCGATAGACCGGCGCGCGTTCCAACCCGCTCGCGCGGCACAGGTCGACCACCCGCAGTCCCTCCGCCCGGGCCAGGACGGCTTCGAGGACCTGAAGGCCGCGGCGCAGCGTGCGGCTGCCGGCGTCCTCGTCACCGGCCTGAGAAACGTCCGGCAGGCGGACGTTTTCGTTCGTTTTTCTGGGCGCCATCTCGAAGAATTCCTGCTGTCCGGAACCGGAGTGTGCCTCGCGAGGCACGTTCCGGCGCAGGGCTGCCAGCCATTCGACATTCAGGAGACACCCATGACCCGACCCTCGCCCGCACGCCGCAGGCGCTTCTTCGCCTTTGCGCTGTCGCTGGCCGCCGCCACGGTGGCGCTGCCCGCCCCGGCCGAATCGGCCGCCTGGCCGACCAAGCCCATCCGCCTGGTGGTCGGCTATGCCGCTGGCGGCGCCACCGACGTGGTCGCGCGGCTGGTGGCGGTGAAGATGGGCGAACAGCTCGGCCAACCGGTGATGGTGGACAACCGGGCCGGCGCCAACAGCAACCTGGGCGCCGAGCTCGTGGCGCGCTCGGCGCCCGACGGCTACACGCTCTACGTCTACACGATCGCCAACACCATCAACGCCACGCTGTACCCGAAGCTGGCCTACGACCCGGTGAAGGACTTCGAGCTGGTTGGGCTGATGGCCAAGATTCCGAACATCCTGGTGGTCAATCCCCGGTTGCCGATCCAGTCGCCGGCGGACTACCTGCGCTACGCAAAGTCGTCGAAGGACGGCATCACCTTCGCGTCGTCGGGCGCGGGCTCGTCCATCCACCTGTCGGGCGAGATGTTCAAGATGCAGTCGGGCGCCAACATGCTGCATGTGGCCTACAAGGGGAGCGCGCCGGCCATCACCGACCTGATCGGCGGCCAAGTGGACTCGATGTTCGACAACACCCCGTCCGCGCTGCCTCACGTGCAGGCCGGCAAGCTGCGCGCCATCGCGATCACCAGCGCGCAACGTTCGCCGCTGCTGCCCGACGTGCCCACGCTGGCCGAGTCGGGCTACCCGGGCTTCGACGTGCAGTCGTGGTTCGCGCTCGCGGCACCGGCAGGCACGCCGCGGCCGGTGATCGACCGGCTCAACGCCGCGCTGGGCAAGTCCCTGGCTGCGCCCGACGTGCGGCAGCGCCTGCAGGACCTGGCCGCCACGCCGGCCGCTGGCACGCCCGAGCAGGCGCGCAGCTTCGCGGCCTCGGAGCTCAAGCGCTGGCGCGAGGTGGTCAAGGCCTCGGGCGCAAGCGCCCAGTGAGCGCGATGCAGCCTGCCCGGCTGCGCCGCCCCCGCCCGCAAGGGCTCGCATCCTCCATCCACCATGTATCCCATCGATTTCTTCTGGCGGGCCGCTCAGCGCTGGCCCGACCGCACCGCCATCGACGCCCCCGAGGGTCCGACCCGCTACGACGCGCTGGCGACCCGCGTCGCAGCGCTCGCGGCCGGCCTGCTGGCGCTGGACCCGTCGCCGCAGAGCCGCGTGGGCCTGTGCGCCGCCAACAGCGCCGACCACATCGCCGCGCTGCTGGCCGTGCTGGCCTGCGGCAAGGTATGGGTGCCCCTGAACCCCAAGAGCACGCGGCCGGAGATCCGCCGCATCATCGATGCGACGGAGCCCTCGATCCTGATCCTGGACCCGGCCCATGCGGAGCTGCTCGACGGCGCCCCGGGCATCCGCCTGTCCACGGGCGATGGCGACGCGCCCGCCGACGGCACGACCTTGCGCGCCCTGGAACAGGCCCACGCAGGCGCCGCACCGCCACGCCTGACCCTGCCGGGCGACGCCACCCAGGCCATCAAGTTCACGGGCGGCACGACCGGCCTGCCCAAGGGGGTGATGCAGCCCTACCGCGCGTGGATGGCCAACATCGCCAACCAGATCCAGGCCTGGGGCTTCGACGAGCACGAGCGCTACGTGGTGGCCGCGCCCATCACCCACGGCACGTCGACCTACCTGCTGCCCATCCTGGCGCAGGGCGGCTGCCACGTGATCATGGCCGGCGCAGGTGCCGAGGCCGTCCGCGCCACCTTCCGCGAACGCGGCGGCACCGCCTGCTTCATGCCGCCCACGCTGGTCTACATGCTGATGGCGCTGCCGGGCGCGAGCCGCGCCGACTTCCCGCAACTGCGCCGCCTGATCTATGGCGGCGCCCCGATGCCGCCCGGGAAGATCCGCCAGGTGCGCGAGTTCTTCGGCCCGGTGCTGGGCACCACCTACGGCCAGACCGAGGCGCCGCAGATCCTCACCGTGATGCGGCCGGAAGACTTCGACGACGAGCGCCACTGGGCCGCCGTCGGCCGCGCCACCTGGTTCAGCGACGTGGCCATCATGGCGCCCGACGGCCGCCTGCTGCCGCCCGGCGAAGTGGGCGAGGTGGTGGCACGAGGCGATTTGGTGATGAGCGGCTACTGGCGCCTGCCCGACAAGACGGCCGAGACCGTGATCGACGGCTGGCTGCACACCGGCGATCGCGGCCTGATCGATGCGCAGGGCTATCTGTTCCTCAAGGACCGCCTCAAGGACATGGTCATCACCGGCGGCTTCAACGTCTACCCGGTCGACGTCGAGAACGCGCTGGGGCAGCATCCGGCCGTGCATGAATGCACCGTGTTCGGCCTGCCCGACGACAAGTGGGGCGAGACGGTGCAGGCGGCCGTGCAGTTGCGCCCGGGCGCACAGGCGCGGGAGGCCGAATTGATCGCCTTCGTGCGCGAGCGCCTGGGGCCGGTGCAGACGCCCAAGCGCATCCACTTCCACGCCAGCCTGCCGCGCTCGCCGGTGGGCAAGGTGCTCAAGAACGCGGTGCGCGAGCTCGCGCTTGCCACCCCCGCCTGAACCGACCCTGGAGAGACCCGATGACCGACAAGAACGCACCGCCCGTCACCCGCCTGTGCACCCACACCCTCACCAGCCTGCACTACCGCGACGCGAACCTGGTGGAGGACCTGATGGGCCACAAGACCTTCACAGAGGTGCTTCTGATGCAGATCCTGGCCCGCACGCCGCGCCCGGTGGACATGCGCATCGCCGACGTGGTGCTGATCGTGCTGATGGAGCACGGCCTCACCCCCAGCGCCATCGCCACGCGGCTCATCTACATGAGCGCGCCCGAGAACCTGCAGGGCGCCGTGAGCGCCGGCCTGCTGGCAGTGGGCAGTTCCTTCGTGGGCACGATGGAGAACTGCTCGCGCCTGCTCGACCGCATCCTCGCGGCCGAGGACCCCGAGGCCGAGGCCGCCGCCATCGCGCAGCACCACAAGGCGCAGAAGAGCCCCGTGCCCGGCTTCGGCCACCACCTGCACAGGCCGGTGGACCCGCGGGCCTACAAGCTGCTCGAACTCGGCCGCGCCGAGCCCGACCTGGCCGGCCGCCACATCCGCGCGCTGGAGCAGCTCTCGGCCGCGGTGGACGCCGCCGCCGGTCGGCCGATCACCCTCAATGCCACCGGCGCCGTGGCGGCCCTGCTCGGCGAAATCGGCGTGCCCACCGGCGTGATGCGCGGCTTTGCCGTCATCTCGCGCGCGGCCGGGTTGGTGGCGCACATCGTCGAGGAGCAGCAGAGTCCCTCGGGTCGGTTCATCTGGGACACGGTGGAGCACGCCATCCCCTCCGTGGGCGAAGGCGGCCGCTGAGCGAAACGCTTCGCACCGAGACGGCGTGGGCAGCGCTCAGGGGGTCGCAGGCTTGCGCAAGGTCGCGCAATAGTCGCGGGCCGGCAGCGCCGGCGTGGCCCAGACCGCGTCGAAGCCGCCGCGCCCCGAGGCTGCCGCGCCGGCCGCCATGCGCACGCTGCGCACCTTGAGGTCGGTGGGCAGGTGCTGGGGCACGCCCAGCGCTGGGTCGGCATGGCCGGCACCGGTGATGAGCAACACCGCCTGCCCGGGCCCGCGCGGCTGCTCGGCCAGGGTGTGGGCCATGGCACGGTCGCGTGCGATCTGTATGCGCGTCATGGGCACGATCTGCGACTCGGGCAGCAGTCCGCAGTGGCCGTCGCGCACCGCCGCCTGCTGCGCGCGCAGCGCCGCCTCGGAGAGCTGGGCGTCGAGCGACACGTCGGCCATGGCGTCGCGCATGCGGGCGCGCGGCAGGTTGGCGCCCAGCACCGGCACGCCGGCGCGCACGGCGGCCATCACCGCGGGCGCGTAGTCGCTCCACGGCCAGGCCTTCGCGTCCCAGGACAGGGCAGCCTGCACCTGCGCCTCGGTGGCGGCGGTGGAGAGCGAAGCGGTCGTGCGGCCCTCCTCGGCCATCTCCAGCGCCAGCGCGGCCAGCTGCCGTCGTGCGGCGAGCACCTCCACGCTCTCGCGCTCGATCGCATGGTGGTCGGGCGCATCGTGCTGCTCGCCCAGCAGCACCACGTCGGCCGGCAGCAGCCGGGCGATCCGATCGGGCACGGGGCCATCGTCGGCGCCTCGCAGCGCGGTGCAGGCCGCGAGGGCCAGGGCAAGGATCGACAACGCGCCGGTGCGGCGCAACGGGAGGGCGGCAGCCATCGCGCCATACTATGCGAGCCGCCGCGGCGCGGCTGCCGTCTTTCGCCTTCCTGCCTTGTCGTTCCCCACCCTGCGCTACCTCGCCCGCGTCGCCGCCACGCTGCTGCTCGCGCTCGCCGCAGCCGGCCTGTGCCTTTGGCTGCGCACGCCGCTGCCCTGGATGATCGGCCCGTTGCTGGCGGTGTCGATCGCGTCCATCTCCGGCCTGCCGACCGCCAGCTTCACGCCGCTTCGCAATGCCGGCCAGTGGACCATCGGCGCCGCGTTGGGCCTGTACTTCACGCCGCACGTGACGGCGCTGGTGGTTGGCATCTGGTGGGCGATCGCCTTGGCCATCGCGTGGGCGCTGCTGCTCGGTCTGGGCTTCGGCCGCTGGCTGGAGCGCTTGCACGCGCACCGGATGCCCCACGTGCCGCCGCATGCCATGCGAGCCACGACTTACTTCGCGGGCGCCATCGGCGGTGCCTCGGAAATGACCATGATGGCCGAGAAGGCCGGCGCGCGCACCGACCTGGTGGCGGCGGCCCACAGCCTGCGCCTCGTGATCGTCACCGTGACCATTCCCTTCGCCATGCAGTACAGCGGCCTGCACGGGCTGGACAGCGTGCCGCCGGCGGTGCGCGAGGTGCGATGTGAGGGCTTCGCGCTGCTGGCATTGGGCACATTCGCCGGCGCGCTGACGATGCGGGCGCTGGGCCGCACCAACCCCTGGTTCATCGGCCCGCTGCTGGTGGCGATGGCGATCACGATGAGCGGACACACGCTGTCGGCCGTACCGCTGTGGCTGTCCAACGCGGCGCAGCTGGTCATCGCCGTCAGCCTGGGCGTGCGCTTCTCGCGCGAATTCCTGCACACGGCGCCGCGTTGGCTCGCCTCGGTGGTGGCGGGCACGCTGGGCATGCTGGTGCTGTGCGGCGCCTTCGCGGCGGCACTCGCCTGGGCCACCGGCATCCACTGGGCGACGATGGTCCTGGGTACCTCGCCCGGCGGCATCGCCGAGATGTCCATCACCGCCAAGGTGCTGCAGCTCGGGGTGCCGGTGGTCACGGCCTTCCAGGTGTGCCGGCTGGTGGCGGTGCTGGTGCTGACCGGGCCGCTCTACGAACGGCTCTACGCGCGGCGCACGCGCGACGCATCCTGAGGCGTGGCGGCTGGCCGCATCGTTCCAAGGAGTGGAACGGCCGCGTTTCGTCGCCCCAGCTTTTCTCCTAAGGTGCCTGCAAAGCACTCCCCACGGGCGTGCACCGACAAGGAGACAAGCATGGAACCGTATGAACCTGGCGCGCGCCTGCGCCGCCGCACGCTGCTGCAGGCCGCGGCCATCGGCGCCGCCTGCCCGGCGGCCTGGGCGCAGGCCCCCTTCCCCAGCCGGCCGGTGCGCATCGTCGTGCCCTTCGCGGCCGGCGGGCCGACCGACCTGATGGCGCGTGCCGTGGCCAAGGCCATGGGTCAATCCATGGGGCAGCCCTTCATCGTCGACAACAAGCCCGGCGGCGGCGGCGTGATCGGCATGGGCGAGATCACCCGCAACCCGCCCGACGGCTACACGCTGGTCATGCCCTCGATCCTCGCGGTCACCAATCCCGCGCTGATGCCCAATTACCCCTTCGACACCGTGAAGGATTTCAGCCCCATCACCATCGTCGGGTTCATTCCGCACGCGCTGGTGGTGAAGCCGGACTTTCCCGCGCGCGACCTGCAGGGACTGGTGCAGATGGCCAAGGAGAAGCCGGGCTCCCTTTCCTACGCCTCCTCCGGCGTGGGCACGTCCGCCCACCTGGCCGGTGCGCTCTTCGCCCAGCGCGCCGGCATCCAGGCCACGCACGTGCCCTACCGCGGCGCCGGACCGGCCGTGCAGGACCTGCTGGGCGGGCAGGTGCAGTTCATGTTCCTGGACATGAGTTCGGCGCTGTCGCAGATCCAGGCCGGCAAGCTGCGTGCGCTGGCCGTCGCGCCCGTCAACCGTTTCGCGGGGCTGCCGCAGGTGCCCACCGTGGCCGAGCAGGGCTATCCCGGCTTCGACGTTCACGGCTGGTACGGGCTGCTGGTGGCGGGCGACACGCCGGCCCCGGTCGTCGACCGGCTCTACCAGGGCGTGAAGGCCGCGCTGGCGCAGCCCGACCTGCGCACCATGTTCCGCTCGCAGGGCATCGAACCGGGCGGCATGCCGCCGGCCGAGTACGCGCAGGTGATCCGCAAGGACCTGGCGCAGTGGAAGAAGACAATCGCCGAGCTCGGCATCAAGATGGACTGAGGTGGCCATGCGCATCGCCGTTCCCGACGACTACCAGGACTGCGTGCGCACCTTGGCCTGCTTCGGCCGGCTGGCGGGCCACGAGGTCACCGTGTTCAACGACACCGTGCACGGGACCGATGCCCTGGCGCAGCGCCTGCAGGACTTCGACGCCGTGGTGCTCACCCGCGAGCGCACCCGCATCGACGCCGCCCTGCTGGACCGCCTGCCGCGCCTTCGGCTGATCAGCCAGACCGGCCGCATCGCCTCCCACGTGGACGTGGCCGCGTGTACCGCGCGCGGCGTGGCCGTGGCCGACGGCCGGGGTTCCGGCGCGGCCACGGCCGAACTGACCTGGGCCCTGCTGCTGGCCAGCCGGCGGCATCTGGTGGACGAAGCCAACCGCCTGCGCGCGGGCCTGTGGCAGGGCCACCTGGGCCAGCAGCTCTTCGGCCAGCGGCTGGGCGTGTGGAGCTATGGCCGCATCGGGCAGCAGGTGGCCCGGTACGGCCGGGCCTTCGGCATGCAGGTGTGGGTGTGGGGGCGCGAGGGGTCCACCGCCGCGGCCCGCGCCGACGGCTTCGAGGTGGCGCCGTCGCGGGAGGCCTTCTTTGCGCGCAGCGATGCCGTCTGCCTGCACGTGCGCCTGGTGCCCGAGACCCGCGGCCTCGTGGCGCGCGCCGACCTGGACGCCATGAAGCCCAGTGCCGTACTGGTCAACACCAGCCGCTGGGAACTGCTGGAACCCGGCGCGCTGGAAGCCGCGCTGCGCGCCGGACGGCCGGGATACGCTGCCGTCGACGTCTTCGAGCAGGAGGCCGAGCCGCTGCGGGGCGGCGACCATCCGCTGCTGGCGCTGCCGAATGCCCTGTGCACCCCGCACATCGGCTACGTGGAGCGCGACAATTACGAGCGCTACTTCGGCATGGCCTTCGACAACATCGTCGCCTTCGCGCGTGGCGAGCCGCAGAACCTGGTCAATCCAGAAGTGCTGGACGAGCGTCCGATGGCGCCGCCGGCGCGCTGAGGAGCGGTCTCCTCCGGCACCCGCCCAAGAAAAAAGGCGCCCGCAGGCGCCTTCGATACGGATGGGCGACTGGCCCGGCCTTCAGTGCATGAGCACCGGGTTCTGTGCCAGTTCGGCATAGCCTTCCAGGGTGTCCTCCACCTCTTCCTGCGTGGGCGTGTTGAGCTGCCAGGCGGCGATCTGCTTCTGGAACAGGTCGGCCCAGGAGCCGTCGAGGTAGACCTCCTTGCCCGAGCGCTTGTCGACGATCTCGAAGCCGTCGCGCGCCAGAACCGGCAGATCCGGCGCCACGGGGGCGTCGTCTTCTGTCGGCTGCACGTGGACGACGACGAAGGCGTCGGAGTCGTAAAGCATGTGCATGGCGGGGTGCTTCATGGAGTCGATGAGGGACATGGTCACCATGTAGCAATCAACGCGCCAGATTCAAGAGGCGCCGACACGACGTGGGCGAATGCGCCCCGCCCAAGGTGGCCTGCGCCTGCGGCCGTAGGTCGCGTCCGACCCCGGGGCAGCGACGGGCCTGCGTGCGGCTACGGCGAGCCGGTGCCGCGCAGTTGCAGGTCGGCCCAGTCGCCGTTGGGCTCGGTCTGCCGGATGCGCACGGGGAGCCAGCCCAGTTCAGGCGCCAGCCACAGTTCGATCTTGCGGTCGAAGGGTTTGCGCGGCAGGCGCGTGAGCTTGCGGGCCTGGAATTCGCCGGCCGGCGTCGCCTGCGCTTCGTCACCGTCGACGCTGAAGCTCCAGACCTCGGCATCGCGGGTGCCCGCCGTCTGGACGCTGAAGCTGCTGCCGGGGCCGTGACGCGCCGGATCGCCGGCCAGCAGCGCCGACAGCTGCAGGATCACGCTCAGTTCGTCCTGCGCGCCGGGCTGCAGCGGCGCGGGCGTGGTGGTGCTGCTGAAGACGATCTGGCCGCTTTCGCGCACGAAATGCGTGGCGACCTCGCTGCGGCGGGTGTCGGAAAAACGTTCCGGCTCCAGCCCCCCGGGGCCGACGCGTCCCACGCTCGTGCGCGAGCGGATGGTGCGGAACAGGACACGCAGCGCCAGGCGCGCGTTGTACTGGCTGCCGTCCTGCAGCCAGATCAATTCGCCGAACACGCCGGACATCGGCTGCACACCCTGCTGTCCGGTCACGGTGAAATCGAGCTTGACCGACGGCGGCACCTTGAGCGCCTCGGTCGCGCCCGGCACGCCCGCCCCCGCGCCGGCGCCCGTGCCCGCGCCCTGGCCGGTACCTGCACCGCCGCCACCCGGGGAGCCGCTGTCCGACGCCGTGCTGTCGGGCTCGCGGAGCAGCGCGTCCTGTCCCGTCGACGGCGAGGAAGGCGTTGCTTCGGCGGCGGGCGCCGCGCTATCGGGCGTCGGT
>SCOE01000048.1 GCA_005503065.1 Comamonadaceae bacterium ALPHA2B | reverse complement strand
GGTCTGGGGCGCGGTGCGCGGGTTGGATGGGCGGGCAGGTGGGGCATCGGCCTGCCGCAAGGGCGAAGCGGCTCGGGCGATGGCGCGGATCAATTGTATTAGTTTAAATACAATTCACGCATCGGGCTCGGCAGGCGGCGCGCTTCCTAGAATCCGCGCGCCCATGTCCACCCTCTCCAAGCTGCCAGGCATCGCCCTGCACCACCACGTCGCCACCCTGCTGGAGGAGCTGATCACCAGCGGGCGCTTCGCGCAGGGGCATCGCTTTCCGACCGAGCACGCGCTGTGCGAGCAGTACGGCGTGTCGCGCGTCACCATCCGCCGCGCGCTGCAGGCGCTGGAAGACAAGGGGCTGCTGGAACGCCGCGCCGGCCGCGGCACGCACGTGAAGGCGGCGCAGGTGCCGGCGGCGCTGCCGATGAAGATGGACGCCTTCCTGTCGGCCATGGCCGATCGGCGCGCACGCAGCACGCCGGTGCTGCAATCCTTCGCCGTGGTGCCCGCGCCGCCCGACGTGGCGGTGGCGCTGGCTTTGGCGCCCGCTGCGCCGGTACTGAAGGTCGAGCGGCTGCGCCTGAGTGCGGGGCTGCCGATCCTGCACAGCACCGTGTTTCTGCTGGAGGCGTTGGGGCGGCGGCTGCGGAAGAAGGATTTCGAGCGCAAGGCACTTACCGACATCTTGCGTGCGGCCGACGTGGACTACGGCCGCATCGAGCTGCTCAGCCGCGCGACGCTGGCCGATGCCTGGCTGGCCGGGCTGCTGCAGGTGCCCGTGGGTTCGGCGTTGGTCGATGTGCTTCGCATCGGGTACGACGCGCAGCAGCGGCCTTTCGAATACCAGTTGATGCGCGGGCCCTCGGACCGCTTTCACACGCACGTGACCATCGGGTCGGCGGGCGAGGCCGCGCCGCGCAAGGCCGCTGCCAAGAGCGCGCGCGGGACGAAGCCGGCCGGGTGAAGCCGGCGAGGCCGTGTTGCCGCGCGGTGGCGGAAAGCAGCCGGAGTCGAACCGACCAGGAAGCGGCTGGCGCCCCCTACCGGGTTTGAAGCCCGGGCGCACCACCGGGTGCGTTTGCTTTCCATGTGCACCGCGCCGGCCGGCGAGGCGGCGCGATTCTAGGGGGCGGGCCTCATGTCCTCGCTCTCGGGTCCCTCCGCGCCCCAGCGGGTATGCGGGCGCGGCAGGTGCGCGTCGCCGACGCGGCGGGTGTAGCCCACGCGGTCGAAGAACTCGAGGATCTGGATGGCGCGCTTGCGGCCGAGTTGCACGGCGTCGCGGAAGTCGCGGGCTTCGACGGCGCCGGCAGGAAGGCGCGCCGTGGCGCGGGTCGGGTCCGCCAGCGACGCGGCGCTAAGCCCCACGAAGGTAGTGGCCAGTTCGGCGATGCGGCCCGCGGGGTAGAACAGGTCCTTCACCACCTGGTAGAGCGCGCCGAGCCGCGCCTGCTTGCGCAGCAGCTCGCGCACCGTGTCTTCGCGCGCGCCGATGGCCTTGGCGAGGTCGCGCACCCAGGGCGGGTCGTTGCCGCCCGCGAGCAGCAGGGGCATGAGCTGCGCGGCCATGGCGCTTTCGTCGTCGCTGAGGCTGACGCTGTGGCCGGGCAGGTGCAGCCACTGGCCGCTGCGGGTGATGGCGCCGTCGGCCACCAGCTTCTGAAGCCAGGACGACCAGCCCGGCAGCGCAGCACCGAACGCCGATTGGGCCGGGAAGGCCATGCGCTGCAGGCGTGCGCTGTTGAGGCCGGGCTCGTCGGGCGCGCGGGCATGGTGGCGCTCCAGCGCGCCGACGATCCGGGCCTGCACCTGCGCCCACACGGCGGGCGACAGCCACAGCACGTCGGCGTGGCCGCCCGCGCCCGGGGCGCCCAAGGCCGAACCCGCGAGCGGGCCAGCCTGGCCGAGGGCAAAGGCGGGCGCGTCGGCACCGGCCCAGTCGGGGTCGGGCAGGCGGCCCAGCAGGCGCGTCAACACGCTGCGCGTGAGGCCGGCCGGCGCCACGGCGAGCAGCGGGCGGGCGTCGCCACCGTTGCGGTCGCCCGAGCCGACGAGCGCTTCCATCGCATCGAGCCACTGCATGCGCTCCGCGCTGCGGCGGCGGCGCTCGGGCGCCTGCGGGTCGAGCACGACGCCGCCGCCCACGGTGCGCGTGCCCTGGGCGTTGCGCAGGATGAAGCGGTCGCCGGGCACGACGAAGACGGGCTGGTCGAAGACGAGTTGCACGCGGGCGCCGGCACGGGCGGCCGCAGTACCGGCGCCGTCTCCGGCCGCCGCCACGGTGTCGCCTTCCAGCGGCACGGCATGGGCCAGGCGGTGCGTGGCGCCCAGGTGCACGTGCAGCGGCGTCCATGCGGTGAGGGGCGGCGCACCGTCGAGCAGGCGCACGCGCACGTCGATGCGCTGGGTGGCCTGCAGCACGCGCGCGTCGGCGATCCAGTCGCCCCGGGCGATGTCGCTCTTGTCGACACCGGCCAGGTTGAGCGCCACGCGCTGCCCGGCCGCGCCCTGCTCGGCCGCGCGGTTCTGCGCATGCAGGCTGCGCACGCGCAAGGCACGCGGGGGCGCGCGGCCGTCGCCCGAGCCCGCGCCGAAGTGCGCGACCGTGTCGCCGGCCAGCACGGCGCCGCCGAAGACGGTGCCGGTGACGACGGTGCCGTGGCCCGCGAGGGTGAAGACGCGGTCGACGGCCAGGCGGAACAGGCCGTCCTTGCGGCGGGCGTGCTGGCGGCGGGCGATGGCGAAGAGGTGATCGCGCAGGGCGGTGATGCCGGTGGGGTCGGCCGTGGCGGGTTCCCCCTCACCCCCGCCCTTTTCCTGGAGGGGCGAAGGAGCCGATCCCGGAGGCACGGCGGTCTCGAAGATCGGGGCGCGGGCCAGGGGCGTGGTGGCGAGCAGTGCGGCGATGTCGGCCTTGACGGCGGCGATGCGGGCGGCATCGACGCGGTCGCATTTCGTCAGCGCCACGGTGCCTTCGCCGATGCCGAAGAGCTCGACGATGGCGAGGTGCTCGCGCGTCTGCGGCATGACGCCGTCGTCGGCGGCCACGACCAGCAGGGCGTGGTCGATGCCCGAGGCGCCGGCGGCCATGGTGTGGACGAAGCGCTCGTGGCCCGGCACGTCGATGATGCCGAGCACCTGGGACGGGTCATCGCCGGGCGCGGCCGCCGATGCCTCTCCGGGCACGGCCGGCACCGGCGTGTAGGCGTAGCCGAGCTCGATGGAAATGCCGCGCGCCTTTTCTTCCTTCAGCCGGTCGGTGTCGACGCCGGTGAGGGCGCGCACCAGCGTGGTCTTGCCATGGTCGATGTGGCCGGCGGTGCCGAGGATCATGCGGCGCTCCGCGGACGGCGCGTGGCGGCGGGTGTGGAAAGGGGCGAGGTCGAAGGGGCGCGGCGCATGGCGGGATTGTGCGTGGGGCGGCGGCGATGGCCCGTGCGTACCGGGCCTGTAGGCAGGCGCCGCGAAGGGGTGTCGATGCCAGCGTGCCGGTCAGCTTCGCCGAAGGTGGCACGGCCTACCGTGGTGGCACGCGGGCGCACCGGGCGGCCCGCATTCCATTCAAGGAGTCACACACATGGCATTCGTCACCCGTTCTTCGGCATCGGTGGGTTGGAAGCTGGCCGCGGCCGGCATGGCGCTGGGCGGCCTGCTGGCCTTCGCGCCGGCGGCGCAGGCCAAGGGCTGCATCAAGGGCGCCGCGGTGGGCGGCGTGGCGGGCCACGTGGCCGGCAAGCACGGCGTGCTCGGCGCCGCGGCCGGCTGCGCGATCGGGCACCACGAGGCGGCGAAGAAGGACAAGGCGCAGCAGCAGCAGGCGGCGTCGGCCGCGGCGGCCACACCGGCTGCGGGGAGCGACGCGGGCAAGTAAGGAGTCGGCACGCCAAGACTCGCCACAGCCGTTCGGGCTGAGCTTGAGCTGTCCTGAGCTTGTCGAAGGGTCGAAGCCTTGCGGGGCGCTTCGACAAGCTCGGCGTGAACGGGGATGCACGATGAACGGGCCAAGTGGCGGCTGGCGCGCCTCAAGGGCCGGACGACGGCCTGGCGGCTCAGCCGCTATCGATTTCATAGCTGCTCGCGCCCGCCGGACGGGCGCTGCAGGCCGATTTGGCTTGAATCGGAGGAGCCAACCCGGAGGCACGGCCGCCAAGGCCTGAGCGCCCCGGCGCTGACCCGTCAACCGATCAGGACAACGTGCTTACCGCTTCCCTTCGGCGGCCAAGGCGCTGCGCAACGCCGGCAGCTGATTGCCGAACGCCGCCTCGTCACCCACCTCGAGGCAGCGCAGATCCAGCCACAGCGACTGGTCGGCGATGCGGCCGATCACGGGGCGCGGCAGGCCACGCAGCGCGGCTTCGAGCCGGGCGAGCTGGCGGCCGGCGCGCCTGGCCTCGCGCGGCGTCAGGCGCAGGCCGGCGCTGGGCAGGGTGTCGACGGGCAGTGCGCCGCTGCCGATCTGGCTGGCCATGGGCGCCACGGCAACGTCGAAGTCGGGCGCCACGGCCTGCTGCACGGCAGGCAGCAGGCGCTCGGCCTGGGCCTGCATCTGCGCGCGCGTGCGGGTGAACAGGCGCAGCGTGGTCAGCCGCTCGGCGAGGTGCTCGGGCGCGAGGTACAGGCGCAGCACGGGCTCGAGCGCGGCCAGCGTGAGCTTGCCCACGCGCAGCGCGCGCTTGAGCGGGTTCTTCTTGATCTTCGCGATCAGGTCCTTGCGGCCGACGATGAGGCCGGCCTGCGGGCCGCCCAGCAGCTTGTCGCCGCTGAAGGTGACGAGGTCGGCCCCGGCGGCGATGGTCTCGCGCACGGTGGGCTCCTTGGGCAGGCCCCACTGCGCCATGTCGACCAGCGTGCCGCTGCCCAGGTCGACGGCCAGCGGCAGGTGGCGCGCGTGGGCGATGGCGGCCACCTCGGCCTCGGGCACGCTCTTGGTGAAGCCGGTGACGGCGTAGTTGCTGGTGTGCACCTTCATCAGCAGCGCGGTGCGCTCGGTGATCGCCTCGGCGTAGTCCTTGGCGTGGGTGCGGTTGGTGGTGCCGACCTCGACCAGGCGCGCGCC
This sequence comes from Comamonadaceae bacterium ALPHA2B, assembly GCA_005503065.1. Lineage (GTDB taxonomy): Bacteria > Pseudomonadota > Gammaproteobacteria > Burkholderiales > Burkholderiaceae_C > Xenophilus. The sequence continues at coordinate 32,211 of SCOE01000048.1, read as the reverse complement.
GGCGCGCGACATGATGTCGGGGATGCGGAAGGCGCCACCGATCTCGACCAGCTCGCCGCGCGAGACGATGACGTCCTTGCGCGAGGCCAGCGCGCTCAGCGTGAGCAGCACGGCCGCCGCGTTGTTGTTGACGACCGTGGCCGCCTCGGCGCCGGTCAGTTCGCACAGCACCTCGTCGACCAGGTCGTCGCGGTCGCCACGGCCGCCGGTGGCCAGGTCGAATTCCAGGTTGGCCGGCGCGGTGAGCGCGCGCATCACCGACTGCACGGCTTCGTCGGGGAGCAGCGCGCGGCCGAGGTTGGTGTGCAGCACGGTGCCCGTGAGGTTGAACACGGCCTTCAGGCGCGGCGCGAAGCGCGCGGCCAGGCGGCGTTCGCAGGCCGTGGCGAGCGTATCGTCGGCGATGGCCTCGGCACTCAGTTGCCCCGCCAGGGCCTGCGGGCGCAGCGCGTCGAACTCGGTACGCAGGGCGGTGGCGACGGCACTGTGGCCGTAGCGGTCGGCCAGCGCCTGCATGGCGGGCGTGGCGAGGGCGCGGTCGACGGAGGGGAGGCGGAGGGGGTCGGTCATTGGGAATCGGAATCGGACAGCCGAACGCAGAGGCCGCGAAGGTTTCGCAAAGGGCGCAGAAAAGACCGAAGAATCATCAATGGATTGCTCTGCGCCTTCTGCGTGACTTCCGCGCCCTCTGCGTTCGGCTGCCCGTATTCGACAGCCGTCACACGGCCAAGGGCTTCTCGATCGCCAACAACGGATTGCTGCTCGCGCGCGAGAACTCGGTGTCGCCCATCAGCAGGTCGAGCGTGAGGCTGGCCAAGTCGTCGGCCAGGGGCTCGGCGAAGGGGCTCTTCTCCTGGTTCACGAGCTTGCGGTAGGTGTGGCACACGCTGCAGGTTTCGGCGAGCACGACCTGGTCCTTGGCCTTGGCGGTGATGCCCTCGCCTTCCAGGCCCTGGTAGCGCACGCCCTCGGTCGATTCGCAGTGGCTGCACTTGACGCGCACCATGTGCCATTCGGTCTCGCACACGCCGCAGTGCAGGTAGCGGTGGCCGCCGGCCTCGCCGCCGATGCGCAGCACGCTGGCCACCGGGGCGCTGCCGCACACGGGGCAGATGGTGGCGGGCTCGGCGTAGGGCACGGTGCGCTCGTCGACGACGGCGGCGCGGGCCGAGAAGGCGACCTGCAGCGCGGCCATGACGAAGGGAGCGGCAGCGATGTCTTCGCGGCCCAGGTTGTCGGCCAGTGCCTGGCGGGCCAGAGCGTCGAGCGCGTCGTCGCCGGTGGCGGCCAGCCGGTCGAGCACGGGCTGCAGCGGCGCGGGCGTCGCGGCGTCGGCCCGCACCTCGGCCACCAGCGCGCGCAGCGCGTCGCGCCAGGCGGCGTCGAGCGCATCGGACGCGGGCAGCAGCGGCATGCCGTTGGCGTTGGCTTGCCGCACGACCTCGTCGGCCACGGGCTCGGCCGCCGGCGCCTTCGCCGCGAGGCGCTGCTGGGCATCGACGATGCGGGCGGCGAAGTGCAGGTAGTCGGCGATGGGATTGCCGTCGGCCAACTGGCGCAGGCGCGCGGCACGCTCCTGGAACAGCGCGGCCGGCTGCGGCAGCCGCACGCGCGGAAAGCTCACCTTGTCGAGGGCTTCGATTTCACCGGGTTGGAGGATGCGTTGCACGGCGGTTCGCGGTTGTGATGTGGGCCGAGGACCATCTCCAATCCGTTCACGCTGAGCTTGTCGAAGCGCCGCGCAGGGCTTCGACGAGCTCAGCCCGAACGGTGGGGGGCGCAAGGCACTGCACAAGAGAAGTACAAAAAAGAAGCGCCGGGGCTGGCCCGGCGCTTCGCGCTTCGTTTGGGGCTGCGGCGAGTCTATGCGAGCGCCCTGCCCCGTGGCACCGGGTGGACCGTCAGGCCACCGGCGCGCTGGGGTCTCGCCGCTCGGCGGCGCGGCGGGCATGGCTCTGCTCGCGGTCGACCACTTCCTCGTACCAGGCGGTGTGGTGCTTGCGCGCCCAGGCGTAGCTCACCGTGCCCTGCGTCATGGCCTTGATGGAGCCCTTGACCCAGATCGCCGCATAGATGTGGACGATGATGGAGCAGATGATGACGAAGCCGAAGAAGGCGTGCAGCAGCGAGGCGAGCCGGATGATGCCGATGGGGAACAGGTGGCTGAAGTACGCGCGCCACATCACCAGCCCGGTGAGCAGCAGGCAGACCATGCTGACCAGCAGCACCCAGAACAGCACCTTCTGGCCCGCGTTGTAGCGGCCCACCTTGGGCAGGCGCTCCTCGCGGTTGTTGAGCACGTCGCCCATCTGCCTCATCCACTGCCGGTCGTTGGCGTGCAGGAAGTTGTGGTGCCAGAAGCGGATCACCAGGACCAGGAAGGACACGAACATCACCACCCCGATGAAGGGGTGGAGGATGCGCGTCCACGGCCCGCCGCCGAACAGCGCCGTCAGCCAGAACATGGCCGGATGGAACAGCGCCAGGCCCGACAGCGCCAGCAGCACGAAGCAGATGGCGGTGAGCCAGTGGTTGCTGCGCTCGTTGGGCGTGTAGCGCTCGATGGCCGGGCGGCCCTGGTTGTCGACGACGAAGTCGTCCCGCACGGGGCGTTCAGCCTTGCTGCTCATGGCGCACCTCCTTCTGATGGCCCGTGGCGTCCACGCCGGCATCGTCGCGCCGCGCGAGGGCATGCGCCTCGGCGTCGATGTCTTCCTCTTCCGTCACCTCGTTGGGGCCGGTGCGCGTGTAGTGGAAGAAGCCGGCCAGCGCGGTGAGCGCGATCCCCGCCAGCGCCAGGGGCTTGGTGACGCCCTTCCAGAGGCTGACCATCGGGCTGATGGTGGGCTCCGCCGGCAGGCCGTGGTACAGGCCCGGCTTGTCGGCATGGTGCAGCACGTACATGACGTGCGTGCCGCCCACGCCGGCCGGGTCGTACAGGCCGGCCTGCTTGAAGCCGCGTTCCTTCAGGTCCTCGATGCGCTCCTCGGCCTGGTCCTTCATCGCCTTCTTGGTGCCGAACATGATGGCGCCGGTGGGGCAGGTCTTGACGCAGGCGGGCTCCTGGCCGACCGCGACGCGGTCGGAGCACAGGGTGCACTTGTAGGCCTTCTTGTCCTTCTTGGAAATGCGCGGCACGTTGAACGGGCAGCCGGTGACGCAGTAGCCGCAGCCGATGCACGCCTCTTCATGGAAGTCGACGATGCCGTTGGCGTACTGGACGATGGCGCCCGGCGAGGGGCAGGCCTTGAGGCAGCCCGGGTCCTCGCAGTGCATGCAGCCGTCCTTGCGGATCAGCCACTCGAGGTTGCCCGATTCCTCGTTCTCGTACTCGGTGAACCGCATGACGGTCCAGGAGTTCTCGGTGAGGTCCATCGGGTTGTCATAGACGCCGGTGGTGACGCCCACGTCGTCGCGCAGGTCGTTCCACTCCATGCACGCCGTCTGGCAGGCCTTGCAGCCGATGCACTTGGAGACGTCGATGAGCTTGGCGACCTCGCCCGCGTAGGCCTCGCGCTGGCTGGGCGCGGGCGTGGTGGTGGCGGAGCGGCGCTTGATGTCGAGGGATTGCATGGACATGGCGCTAGACCTTTTCCACCTTGACCAGGAAGGTCTTGAACTCGGGTGTGTTGGTGTTGCCGTCGCCCACGAAGGGCGTGAGCGTGTTGGCCAGGAAGCCCGGCTTGGTCAGACCCTTGAAGCCCCAATGGATGGGGATGCCCACGTGGTGCACGGTCTTGCCCTCGATGGTCATCGGCTTGATCCGCTTGGTGACCAGGGCCACCGCCTTGATGTAGCCGCGCTTGGAGCTCACCTTCACCATGGTGCCGTTGGCGATGCCCAGGCTCTGCGCCAGCGCCTCGCCGATCTCGACGAACTGCTCGGGCTGCGTGATCGCATTGAGCAGGGCGTGCTTGGTCCAGTAGTGGAAGTGCTCCGTGAGCCGGTAGGTGGTGCCCACGTGCGGGAACTCGTCCGCCTTGCCGAAGGTGTCCCAGACCGACTTGAACACGCGCGCCGCGGGCGAGCTGGTCGCCTTGGCGTTCTTGGGGTACATGGGGTTGTAGCCCAGGGGCGTGTCGAAGGGTTCGTAGTGGGTCGGGAACGGCCCCTCGTTCAGCCCCTTGCGGGAGAAGAAGCGGGCCACGCCCTCGGGGTTCATGATGAACGGGCCGGCACCGGTCTCGGGCGCCAGGGTGGCGCCGAAGTCGGGCACGTCGGCCCCGCCCCACGCACTGCCGCCCCACTTGACCAGCTGGCGCTTCGGGTTCCAGGGGTTGCCCGCCGGATCGCACGAGGCGCGGTTGTAGAGCACGCGCCGGTTGGCCGGCCAGGCCCAGGCCCAGTTGAGCGTGTTGCCGATGCCCGTGGGGTCGGAGTTGTCGCGCCGGCCCATCTGGTTGCCCGCCTGCGTCCAGGCGCCGGAGAAGATCCAGCAGCCGCACAGGGTGCTGCCGTCGTCCTTCAGCTCGGCGAAGCCGGCGAGCTGCTCGCCCGCCTTGCGCGTGACCTTGGTCGGGTCGGCCGGGTCCTTCAGGTCGACCAGGGCGCGGCCGCTGTATTCCTTGGCGACCTCGGCCGGCGTGGGCTCGGCCGCATGCGCGTAGGGCCACCAAAGCTTCTGGATCGGGTCGCCGAACCGGCCGCCCTGCTTGTTGTAGAGCTCCTTCAGGCGCAGGTGCAGGCCCGACATGATGCGGATGTCGGTCCAGGCCTCGCCCGGCGGCTCGGCCGCCTTCCAATGCCACTGCAGCACGCGCGAGGAGCTGACGACGGCGCCCTCTTCCTCGGCGAAGCAGGTGGTGGGCAGGCGGAACACCTCGGTCTGGATCTTCGCGGGATCGACGTCGTTGTGCTCGCCGTAGTTCTTCCAGAACTCCGAGGTTTCCGTGGCCAGCGGGTCCATGATGACCAGGAACTTGAGCTTGGACAGCCCGTCGCGCACGCGCGACTTGTTCGACAGCGCGGCCAGCGGGTTGAAGCCCTGGGCCAGGTAGCCGTTGACCTTGCCCTCGTTCATGAGCTCGAAGATCTGGAGCATGTCGTACTCCTTGTCGAGCTTGGGCAGCCAGTCGTAGGCCCAGTTGTTCTCGGCCGTGGCGGCCGGGCCGTACCAGGCCTTCATGAGGCTGACGTGGAACTTGGGGTAGTTCTGCCAGTAGCTCATCTGGTTGGCGCGCAGAGGCTTCTGCGTGCGGGCCGCGATGTAGGCCTGGTAGTCCTGCTCGGCCTCGCGCGGGAGCGTGAGGTAGCCGGGCAGGCTGGCCGACAGCAGCCCCAGGTCCGTCAGGCCCTGGATGTTCGAGTGGCCGCGCAGCGCGTTCATGCCGCCGCCCGCCACGCCGATGTTGCCGCACAGCAGCTGGACCATGGCGGCGCAGCGCAGGATCTGCGCGCCGATGGAGTGCTGCGTCCAGCCGAGCGCGTACATGATGGTCGCGGCGCGGCCGGCGACGGCCGTGGACGCGAACTGCTCGCACACGTGCAGGAACTTGGCCTTGGGCGTGCCGCAGGCGCTCTCGACCTTCTCGGGCGTGTAGCTGGCGTAGTGCTTCTTGAGCAGCTGGAAGACGCAGCGCGGATCCTGCAGGGTGGGGTCGGTCTTGACGAAACCGTCCTCGCCCATCTGGTAGTCCCAGCTGGTCTTGTCGTAGATGCGCTTTTCCTCGTTGTAGCCGGAGAAATAGCCCTCGTCGAAGTTGAAGTCCTCACGCACGAGGAAGGTGAAGTCGGTGTACGCCTTCACGTAGTCGTGGTGGATCTTGTCGTTCGTCAGCAGGTAATTGATGATCCCGCCGAGGAAGACGATGTCGCTGCCGGAGCGGATCGGCGCATAGAAGTCGGCCACCGACGCCGAGCGGTTGAAGCGCGGGTCGACCACCATGAAGTGCGCCTTGTTGTGCGCCTTCGCCTCCGTCACCCACTTGAATCCGCAGGGGTGCGCCTCGGCGGCATTGCCGCCCATGATCAGAATCACATCCGCGTTCTTGATGTCGACCCAATGGTTCGTCATCGCTCCACGGCCAAACGTCGGGGCAAGACCTGCCACCGTCGGGCCGTGTCAGACACGCGCTTGATTGTCGAAAGGAAGAAGGCCCCAGCTGCGGGCGACCTTGTGGGTGATGTAGCCGGCTTCGTTGCTGGAGGCCGAGGCGGCCAGCATGCCGGTGGAGGTCCAGCGGTTGACGCGCTTGCCGTCGGCCGTGGTCTCGATGAAGTTCGCGTCGCGGTCGGCCTTCATGAGCTTGGCGATGCGGTCCAGGGCCTCGCCCCAGGACATGCGCTTCCACTCGTTGGAGCCGGGCGCGCGGTACTCGGGGTACAGGAGCCGGTTCGGGCTGTTGACGATGTCCAGCAGGCTGGCGCCCTTGGGGCACAGCGTCCCGCGGTTGACCGGGTGGTCGGGGTCGCCCTCGACGTGGATCACCGAGGCCTTGGCGTTCTTGGCGCCGTCGCCCAGCGAGTACATGAGGATGCCGCAACCCACCGAGCAGTAGGTGCAGGTCTGGCGTGTCACGGTGGTGGCTGCGAGCTTGTACTGACGCACTTCGGCCAGCGCAGTCGCCGGCGAGAAGCCCATCAGTGCCAGACTCGAGCCCGCCAGGGTGGAGCCAGTCACTTTCATGAACTGGCGGCGGGAGAGTTGCATCGTGGTGCCCTTACTCTTTGTTTCGTTCCTGAAGCAAAGCCATTCTAGGGAGCGAGCGCACGAGCGCAAGGCGGTTATGCCTGAGGACGGCCATGGGCCTTTCGCCGGGCCATTGCACGGGCGGGCGCAGGTGATGCACCCATGTGCGGGCGCTTCGCCGTCAGTTGGCTTCGGTGCCGCGGTCGGGCGACGAGCCGCTGCGCACCACGTACTGGTGGTCGTCGAGCACGGCGGTGAAGACCATGGGCGAATTGGGCGGCTGCACCCAGCGCCACTCCCATTCGGTTTCGCGCTTCAGCGCATAGGGCGTGACCTTGGCCGGGTTGCCCAGCAGCTTGCGCAACTCTTCCATCGGCATGCCGGGCCGCACCCGGGCGAAGTTCTCGGGCGTGAGCACCTGGCGCAGTGCGCTCATCCTGCCGTCGGCGCCGATGGTGATCATGTAGTTCTTCTGGCCCTGGGGCTGGCGGTTGTACTCCAGCACCCGCCCACCCGGTGCGTCCCAGATGTTATCGGGTTCGCCGAACTGGGCGCGCACGTCGGCTTCGGTGGAGACGCCCTCCTCCAGCTTGTCGATGCGCTGCGGGTCGCAGGCGGCCAGTCCCAGGACCATCGCCAGACCCGCCATCAGGCCCAGCGGGCGCCCCATGCTGCGTCGTGCGCTCATGCCAATCACTCCCCGGTCGTTAAAATCCGCGCCACTTCAGGTTCCAGTCTATGTCGATCTTCGCCCGCCCCCACTACACCTCCGACGCCACCCAGTTCATCGAGCAGATGCGCCGCCAGAAGCCCGACCTGGAAGCCGAGCAGCGCGCCGGCCGCGCCCTGCTGTGGGACAAGGCGATCGACCGCGACGCGCAGGCCGAGATCGACGCCGGCACCGTGTCGCAGCAGCCCTACGTCTACCAGACCAAGGGCTGAACCGGCCTTTTCAGGCCAAATCGGCCTGGAACGCCCGCCCCGCTTGCGCGGGGCGCTATTTTTTTCATAGCACCACCATCCATGAACGGCTCCGAGGCGCATCCCGCGCACGACGATGACGAGGACGGCGCCACGGTGGTGAAGCCGATGCCCGAGGTCGTCGACCAGGTGGCGCTGGCACGGCTGTACGGCGAGCCGCTGTTCTCGCTGCCGAACGACCTCTACATCCCGCCCGACGCGCTGGAGGTCTTCCTCGAGGCCTTCGAGGGCCCGCTGGACCTGCTGCTCTACCTGATCCGCAAGCAGAACTTCAACATCCTCGACATCCCCATGGCGGGGCTGACGCGCCAGTACCTGGCCTACGTCGAGGAGATCCGCACGCGCAACCTCGAGTTGGCGGCCGAGTACTTGCTGATGGCGGCCATGCTCATCGAGATCAAGTCGCGCATGCTGCTGCCGCCCAAGAAGACGGCCGAGGGCGAAGAAGCCGAGGACCCGCGGGCCGAACTGGTGCGCCGCCTGCTGGAGTACGAGCAGGCCAAGATGCAGGCCGCGGCGCTCTCGGCCATGCCCACCTTCGGCCGCGACTTCTGGAAGGCGCAGGTCTACATCGAGCAGTCGCTCAAGCCGCGCTTCCCCGAAGTGAGCGTGGGCGATCTGCGCGAGGCCTGGGCCGACATCCTCAAGCGGGCCAAGCTCGTGCAGCACCACAAGATCTCGCGCGAGGAGCTGTCGGTGCGCGAGCACATGAGCATCGTGCTGCGCACGCTGCAGGGCCGACGCTTCGTCGAGTTCGAAGAGCTGTTCGACCCCTCGCGCGGCGCACCGGTGATGGTGGTGACCTTCATCGCCATGCTCGAGCTCGCCAAGGAAACCCTGGTCGAGATCACCCAGGCCGAGGCCTTCGCGCCGATCTACGTGCGCCTGGCCTATACGGCCGCGTAGTCCGCCACCGGAGCTTCAGCAACCCGCCGCGGAGCCGGCTTTGCCGGGCCGCAGGCGGGGTCCCCTCCTCGGGAGGTGGCGAATGACACGCAGCGCAGCGAAGTGCAAAGCCGGGAGGCCTCATTGATGCGGAACCGGCTTTGCCGGGCCGCAGGCGGGGCCCCTCCTCGGGAGGTGGCGAATGACACGCAGCGCAGCGAAGTGCAAAGCCGGGAGGCCTCAGTTCGTGGCGAAGCAGTAGAGCAGGCCGGCGCTGCCGCTCATCTTGAGCTGGTCGATGCTGCAACCGCGCGTGCCGTGCGACGAGTTCCACGATGCGTTGGCGACGGGGTCCGGGTTCGTGCCCTTGTGGTCGTGGTGGCCGACGATGGCGGAGCCGCCTTCGCTGCGGGTCCAGTTGCCGCAGGTCGTGTCCTTGCCAGGTTCCGGCACGGCCACGGTCCCGTCGGGCCGCGAGCCGGTGAGGATGTCGTGGCGGTTGACCGGGTCGCCGAAGCCGGACACGACCTCGCCCTTCTCGGTCAGCGAGGTCTCCTTGCCGACCTTGGCGTTGGCGCTGTGCAGGTCGGCGACGCTGGTCGCCACGACCACGCCCTTGGCATTGGCCCATGGGCCGCTGCCGATGCGGTCGCGCGCATTGACGGCCGGCTGGCCGTTCATGGCCGCGGTGCTCAGGTAGGCGCGCCAGGTCCTGCTGCCGGCACCGGCGCTGGCCGCGAGCGACTGGCAGAAGCGGTCGGCGCCGGCCAGCCCGCCCAGATCGCCACCCTTGCCCGGATTGGTGCTGGTGATGAAGAAGCCCATCGGGCTGCCGGCCGGGCTGGACGATCGCATGGCGCCGCAGCCGGCGACGAGGGCGAGCGCCGCCACGGCAGCACCCAGCGGCAGAACGAAACGACGGGGCATGTCGACTCCTGGTGATGTGGTTGGAGCCGGCGAGGCTACGCCTGCCCTGCGCGTCCCGAATCAGCGGCAACCCGCAGGCGCCGCAGGCCGCTCAGCCGTGCTCGGCGCCCGGCTCACGCTCCATGAGCGCGCGCACGGCGTCGGCCGGCGCCAGCCTGCCGTCCAGCAGCGCGACCACGCCTTCGGCGATGGGCATGTCGACGCCCAGGTGCCGCGCCCGCTGCACCACGGTGCGGGCGCAGTACACGCCTTCGGCCACGTGGCCCAGCGAGTCGACCGCCTGCGCGAGCGTCCGCCCTTCCGCCAGCAACAGGCCCACGCGCCGGTTGCGCGAGAGGTCGCCGGTGGCGGTGAGCACGAGGTCGCCCAGGCCCGACAGGCCCATGAAGGTCTCTGGGCGGGCACCCAGGGCGACGCCGAAGCGCGTCATCTCGGCCAGGCCGCGGGTGATGAGCGCGGCGCGGGCGTTGAGCCCCAGCCGCAGCCCATCGGCCAGACCGGTGGCGATGGCCAGCACGTTCTTGACGGCACCCCCGACCTCGACGCCGACGATGTCGTCGTTGGCATAGACGCGCAGGGTCGGCCCGTGGAAGGCGGCGACCAGTGCGTCGCGCACCGCAGGGTCGGGGCTGGCCGCGACCAGCGCGGTCGGTTGCCCGCGCGCGACTTCCTGCGCGAAGCTGGGCCCGCTGAGCACGCCGCAGCGCAGGCCGGGTGCCACCTCGGCCTGGATTTCATGGGCCAACAGGCCCGGTGCGCCGGCATCGCCACGCTCGACACCCTTGCACAGCCAGGCGACCGGAAAGCCCCCATCGCGCAGGCCGGCAAGCTGCTCGCGCAGGGCGGCCATGGGCGTGGCGACGATGACCAGTTCGGCATCGGCCAGGGCGTCGGCCGCCGCGCCGCCGTGCAGCGACAACGAGGGAGGAAAGGGAACGTCGGGCAGGTAGCGCGCGTTGGAGCGCGCTTCGCCCATGGCCGCGACCTGGCGGGCATCACGCCCCCAGAGGGTCACGGCGTGGCCGGCGCCGCCGTGGCCGGCCGCGCTGATGGCCAGGGCGGTGCCCCAGGCACCCGCCCCCAGCACGCAGATGCGCATCGGCGTGCGTCGCCCGGCTTACTGGGCGTTGGCGGGGATGCCTTCGCCGGCCGCCTGTGCCTGCTGCTGCTCGTACATGGCCTGGAAGTTGATCTCGGCCAGGTGCACGGGGGGGAAGCCGCCGCGCTGGATCACGTCGGCGACGTTGCCGCGCAGGTAGGGGTACACGATCTGCGGGCAGGCGATGCCCAGGATCGGGCCCATCTGGTCTTCGGGCAGGTTGCGGATCTCGAAGATGCCGGCCTGCTTGGCCTCGACCAGGAACACGGTGCGGTCGTCGATCTTGGTCTGCACGGTGGCCGACACGGTGATCTCGAAGATGCCTTCGGTCACGTTCTGCGCCTCGACGCCGAGCTGGATGTCGACCGTGGGCTGCTGCTGCTCGAGCAGGATGGCCGGCGAGTTGGGCTGCTCCAGCGACAGGTCCTTGAGGTAGACGCGCTGGATCTGGAAGACGGGTTCTGCGGCTTGTTGGTCGGCCATGGCTTTGCTGCTTTCAGGTCAAAACAACGCCCGCGAGGGAGGATTCCCACGGCGGGCGTGCGAGAGGTCGGGGATTATCGCCTCCCCCACCGTGCTGGTCCGGGTGGGGGCGTGGCAAGGCGGCGCGCGCTTCAGGCGCCCTGCAGCAGCGGCACCAGGCCGCCACGGCTGTCGAGGGCCATCAGGTCGTCGCAGCCGCCGACATGGGTGTCGCCCACGAAGATCTGCGGCACGGTGCGTCGCTGGGTGATCTCCATCATGCGGGCGCGTGCCTCGGGGTTGGTGTCGATGCGGATCTCCTCGATCTGCTCGACGCCCTTGGACTTGAGGATCTGCTTGGCGCGGATGCAGTAGGGGCAGACCGCGGTGGTGTACATCTTGACGGGTTGCATGGGGCTCCTTGCAGGCCGCGACGCAAAGGGGACGCGTCAGGCCTTTTCAACGGGCAGATTAGCGTCTTTCCAGGCTTTCAGCCCGCCGCCGACTGCTTGGGCTTGCTCGTAGCCGAGTTTCTTGGCCGTGGCGACGGCACGCTGGGCGCGGCTCCCACTGGCGCAGATCAGCAGCAGGGGCACGGTCTTGTTCTTCACGGCGCCAGGCAGCTTGGCTTCCAGCTGGTCCAGCGGCACGTTGCGCGCGCCCACCGGGTGGCCGGCCGCGAATTCCTCGGGCTCGCGCACATCGACCAGGACGCCGCGCTCGCGGTTGATGATGTGGACCGCGCCCTGGACTGTCAGCGAGCCCTGCCCGGCACCGCGCAGCTTCGGCCAGGCAAGCATGCCGCCGGAGCTCAGGGCGATGAGGATCAGGAGCCAGTTGTCGAGGAAGAATTTCACGGGGCGTTCCGGGTAGGCAAACGCGGGATTTTAGAATGCCGGTTTACCTCAGACTCACCCAAAAGGCTTCCATGCACAAACTGGTGCTGATCCGCCATGGCGAATCGACCTGGAATCTCGAGAACCGCTTCACCGGCTGGACCGACGTCGACCTGACCGAGACCGGCGTGGAGCAGGCCAAGCAGGCCGGGCGCCTGCTCAAGGCCGAGGGCTACGATTTCGACGTCGCCTACACCAGCGTGCTCAAGCGCGCCACGCGCACCCTGTGGCACACGCTCGACGAACTGGACCGCACCTGGCTGCCTGTCGTCCATTCCTGGCGCCTCAACGAGCGCCACTACGGCGCCCTGCAGGGGTTGAACAAGGCCGACATGGCCAAGCAGTACGGCGACGAGCAGGTGCTGGTCTGGCGCCGCAGCTACGACACCCCGCCGCCGGCGCTGGAGCCGACCGATCCGCGCTCGGAGCGCAGCGACGTGCGCTACGCCAAGCTCTCGCCCGAGCAGATCCCCCTGACCGAATGCCTGAAGGACACCGTCGCGCGCGTGCTGCCGTTCTGGAACGAATCGATGGCGCCGGCCATCCGCGCCGGTCGCCGGATCGTGGTGGCGGCGCACGGCAATTCGATCCGGGCGCTGGTCAAGTACCTCGACGGCATCTCGGACAGCGACATCGTCGGCCTGAACATCCCGAACGGCATCCCGCTGGTCTACGAGCTGGACGACGACCTCAAGCCGCTGCGCCACTACTATCTGGGTGACGCCGAGGCCGCCGCCAAGGCGGCTGCAGCGGTGGCGTCGCAGGGCAAAGCCTGACGGGCCTCAACGGTCACGGAACCACGGCCGGGAAATTGCTTCCAAGCTGTGTATATTGAATCGATCCGGTTCGCCGAAGGGAATTCCATGGGCCAGAAACTCAAGATCACCGGCTGGGTGAGCGCAGGCGTCGTCGCCGGCGTGCTGACGACCGTCTCTCTGCAGACGGTGGCGCGCGGGGCCATGGCGCCTCTGCCGCTGGAGGAGCTGCAGCAGCTCGCCGCCGTCTTCGGCATGGTCAAGAGCGACTACGTCGAGCCGGTCGACGAGAAGAAGCTCATCTCCGACGCCATCTCCGGCATGGTGTCCGGGCTCGACCCGCACTCGCAGTATTTCGACAAGAAGTCGTTCAAGGAATTCCGCGAAGGCACCACCGGCCGCTTCGTGGGGGTGGGCATCGAGATCTCGCAGGAAGATGGCCTGGTCAAGGTCGTCTCGCCGATCGAGGGCTCGCCCGCCTTCCGCGCCGGCCTCAAGCCCAACGATCTGATCACCAAGATCGACGACACGGCGGTCAAGGGACTGTCCCTGAACGATGCCGTCAAGCGCATGCGCGGCGAGGCGGGCACCAAGGTGCTGCTGACCATCTTCCGCAAGGACGAGAGCCGCACCTTCCCGGTGACCATCACCCGCGAGGAGATCCGCACGCAGTCGGTCCGCGGCAAGGTCATCGAGCCGGGCTACGCCTGGATCCGCCTGTCCCAGTTCCAGGAGCGCACCGTCGACGACTTCGTGAAGAAGGTCGACGAGATCTACAAGCAGGACCCCAACCTCAAGGGCCTGGTGCTCGACCTGCGCAACGACCCGGGCGGCCTGCTCGACGCGGCGGTGGCCGTGTCGGCCGCCTTCCTGCCCGCCAATTCGACGGTGGTGACGACGGACGGCCAGCTCGCCGAGAGCAAGCAGGTCTACAAGGCCATCCCCGAGGACTACCAGCGCCGCTCGGGCTCCGACCCGCTGCGCAGCCTGCCGGCGGCCCTGAAGAGCGTGCCGCTGATCGTTCTGGTCAACGAAGGCTCGGCCTCCGCCAGCGAGATCGTGGCCGGCGCCCTGCAGGACCACAAGCGCGCCACCATCATGGGCAGCCAGACCTTCGGAAAGGGCTCGGTGCAGACCGTGCGCCCGCTCGGCCCCGACACCGGCCTGAAGATCACCACGGCACGCTACTACACGCCCAGCGGCACCTCGATCCAGGCGCGCGGCATCGTGCCCAACGTGCTGGTCGACGAGAGCGCCGAGGGCAGCCCCTACGCCGCCCTGCGCATGCGCGAGGCCGACCTGGAGAAGCACCTGTCCAGCGGCCAGGGCCCCGAGGTGAAGGACCCCGAGCGCGAGAAGGCCCGCGACGAGGCCCGCAAGCGCCTCGAGGAAGAGGCCAAGAAGCCGCCGCAGGACCGCAAGACGCCCGAGTTCGGCAGCGACAAGGATTTCCCGCTGGTCCAGGCGCTCAACCAGCTCAAGGGCCAGCCGGTGCTGGTCAGCAAGACGCAGGTGATCGTCGAGAACAAGGACGAGAAGAAGGACAACTGAGCGCGGTCACGCCTTTCGTGCATCGGCCTCCCTTGCGGAGGCCGATCTCTTTTGGGACGCTCTGCGATCATCGGCCGCCATGGAAGACGACGACCTGCTGCGCTACTCGCGCCACATCCTGCTAGAGGAGTTCGGCATCGACGGCCAGGCGCGGGTGTCGGCCGCGCACGTGCTGGTCGTCGGCGCCGGCGGGCTGGGCTCGCCGGCGGTGCTGTACCTGGCCGCGGCGGGTGTGGGGCGCATCACCCTGGTGGACGACGACACGGTGGACCTGACCAACCTGCAGCGCCAGATCGCCCACGCGAGCGATCGCGTCGGGCAGCCCAAGGTGGCGTCGGCGCGGCAGGCCGTCCATGCCCTGAACCCCCTGGTGACGGTCGACACCGAGACAGCCCGGGCCGATGCCGCCCTGCTCGCGCGTCGTGTGCCGCAGGCCGATGTGGTGCTGGACTGCTCCGACAACTTCGCGACGCGCCAGGCCGTGAACGCGGCCTGCGTCGCGCACGGCAAGCCGCTGGTGGCCGGCGCGGCGATCCGCTTCGACGGCCAGCTGGGCGTGTACGACCCGCGCGACCCGCAGTCACCCTGCTACGCCTGCCTGTTCCCCCCCGACGCGCAGTTCGAGGAGACGCGCTGCGCCGTGCTCGGCGTGTTCGGCCCGGTGGTCGGCACCATCGGCACGCTGCAGGCGCACGAGGCACTCAAGCTGCTGGCGGGCGTCGGCGGGGGGCTGGTCGGGCGGCTGCTGATGTTCGATGGGCGCAGCAGCAGCTTCGAGACCATGCGTGTGCGCCGCGATCCAGCCTGCCCTGTCTGCGGGCAGCGGCACGTCTGACCGGCGCCTGCTACGGAATTGATAGCTGCCCGCGCAGACAGTCCGGGCGCTGCAGCCCTTTTTGCCTCGGAGTTTGAGGCGCAGTCGCCTTGCGCGACTCAGGGCCGGATGGCCTTCGCCCGCGCCGCCCCCTGGCTGGCCGAACGGCTGTCGGGCGTGCGGGCGTCCTGCAGGACGGCGCCGCAGTCCGCGTCCTTGCCTGGACCGGTTTCCAGCGTGGCAGCCAGTGCCAGGAGGGGGTTGATCGTGGCGCCCGCCACCACACCTGCGGCACGCGCCAGCAACGGCGCCACCTCGACGCCGGGTCGCGGGTTGGCGAAGGTGCCGCCGACGGTCAGCGGCGTGCGGATCGACAGGATGCTCTTGCTCTTGGGCTCCGGGCGGATCGTGAAATCCAGCGTCTCCTTGGCCAGGTTGGCCTGGCCCGTGGCGATGAAGACGGCGTTGCTGGTGTCGAGCACCAGCGTGCGACCGTTCATGACGCCCTTGTCCACGTCGAAGGCCACCGCCGCACATCGCAACTGCACGTCCTTGTCGCCGCGCACCAGGAACTTGAGGATGTCGCCGCCCACCAGCGTCGCGAACACCGGCAGCAGGTTGCCGAACTGGCCGGCGCCCATCAGCAGCGCCACGTCTCCCGACGCGCCGCCGAGCCAGGTGGCGACGGAACTGCCGGCGCCAGAGATGTTGACCCGCCCGTCGATCTTCCCGACGCTGTTGCCCGAGGCCTCCAGCTTCGGCACCAGCCGCGCCAGTTGCAGCGCGCGCAGGTCGAGCGCGGCACGAATGTCCGCCGGCTGGCTGGCGGCGCCGATGCGGATCGCGCCCGCGATCTTGCCGCCCGCGACGCCGAGGTCCAGCGGATCGAGGGTGAGCACCGCATCCTGCAGCGTGACGTGGACGCTGCCCCGGTCCAGCGGGATGTCGCGCACGTTGCGGATGCGCTCCGCGGTGTAGCGCACGTCGGCGTTCATGGCACGGAGGCGCTCGAAGTCCAGGGGGGCCGTGGGCAGGACCTTGCCGTCGCCGCGGCGGCGCTGCACCTGCTCGACGGTGGGTGGCGGCGCCACGCCCTCGACCGCCTTGGCGCTGCGCTCGGTGGGTGGCAGGCCGATCAGCGGCCCCAGGTCGTCCATGTCCATCACCTTCGAGCCGAGCGTGCCGCTGAGCTTGGGCGTCGCCGCGCCCTGGTCGAAGTTCAGCTCGCCCGCGATGTCCGACAGGCCCAGCCGGCCCGCGAGCGAGGACACCTGCCACTGCTTCGCGCGCTTGTGCACCTGCCCGCGCACCGCGTAGGGCGAGGTCTGGGGCAGCGCCACGCCCAGCAGCGGGTACAGGTCGCCCAGGGTCTGCCCCTTCAGCTCGAAGCGTGCATCGATGCCGTCCAGGTCGGACAGCGATCCCACGGTGCCCTTGGCGTCGAAACGCGTGCGGCCCGCGCTCGCCTGGATCTCGATGGGAAATGGCGGCTGGCCGGTCTGGTCGAGCTGCAGGACGTTGCCGGTCCGCCCCTCGGCCTTGAGCGGTTGCCGCTGGTAGCGGCCCTGCATGCGGTAGGCCAGCGGCATCTCGCCCCGCTGCGGATCGAAGCTGAACTGGGCCTGCAGATCGACGCCGTAGGCCGGCGCCAGGAAGTCGAGCGCGCCGTTGTCGACCTGCAGCAGGCCGATGGTGGGCACGGTGCCCTTGCCGCCCTCGCCCGCATCGCTCTTGCCGAGCGCCCAGGTGCGGCGGCCATCGGCCTCCATCTGCAGGCCCAGCTGCGGCCCGGCCAGGCGCACGCCGGGCAGGATCACCTGCCCACGCAGCAGCGGCCACAAGCGCAGGTCGATGTCCGCGCGCTCGGCCTTCACCAGGTAGGGCGCCCGCGCCCACGACGGATTGGCAAACTCGATGCCATCCAGGTGGACGGTGGCCTGGCGAAGCCCGAGGCTGACGTCGAGCCGCCGGGTGATCTCGAAATGCCGGCCGGTCTTCTCGCTCACGTAGCGGTTGATCGGGCCGCGCAGCATGTCCCATGGGAAGAAGATCACCAACAGGACCAGCGCCACCAGCAGCACGGCCAGCACGAGCAGGCCTCGCCTGGCGAATCGAAACGAACGTGACGAGGCGTGTGCCGACGAGCCGACCATCTAGCGGGGCCTCAGCGGACCGAAGGCCACAACCAGTCCATGGACAGCATCGCATCGCCCCGTGCAGCGTTGGCCACGTGCACCTCCGCCATGCCGGCATCACCATTCATCGTCGCCAGCGCTGCTGCCAGCGCAAGAACGCCCGCGATCACATAGCTGGCAACAGCCTTCATGGCAGTGGATCCTTCTTGTCTTGGTGTTGAATGGAAGCCCGGCAGGGCCACGATCGAGCGCGTTCGGTCGATCCCCGCCAGAGCTTCGAGAATAGGAAGACCCTGCATTGCCCTTGGTCAGCGCGGCTCGGCAGGCCGTGTGCGTGGAGGACTACTTGCGCCGGATCCCGCGGAAATGTGGGACCACTCCTACGACTTCAAGCCGCCGAACCTTGCATCCCGACCAGGGCGCAAAGCCGTAGCATGCGGACCATGGTTTTACAGACTGAGGCAAATCAGCTGCAGGGAGTGGCGCGGGCTCGGCTCTGGCGCTCTGAGCCATGAGCCAGCGACTCAACACCTACATCGTGGAGGACAACCTCACCATCCGCGAGAACCTGGTCGGCACGCTCGAGGAGTTGACCGACGTGAATGCCGTCGGTTTCGCGGAGACGGAAAACGATGCACGTCGATGGCTGCGCGATCACGCCGGCGACTGGCACCTGGCGATCGTGGACCTCTTCCTCAAGCAGGGCAGCGGCCTGGGCGTGCTGCAGGCCTGCGCGGCGCGCGGCCCGCAGCAGAAAGTGGTGGTCTTGAGCAACTACGCGACGCCGGACATCCGCAAGCGCTGTGCCCAACTGGGCGTGGATGCCGTGTTCGACAAGTCCAACGAGATCGACGCACTGGTCGACTTCTGCATTGCGCACAGCCAGCAGGCCGCGACGGCGAGCGATCCCGGGCCCTGAGGCCCGGTGCACGGCGCCCCGGCGGCCGGCCGCCTTGCCGCCGCGAGACTCAGTCGATGAGCTTGTTCTTCAGGGCGTAGTACGTGAGGTCGCTGTTGGAGGACAGGTTCATCTTCTCCATCAGCCGCGTGCGGTAGGTGCTCACCGTCTTCACCGACAGCGACAGCGTCTTGGCGATCTCGCCCGCCGTCTCGCCCTTGGCCAGCTTGAGGAAGACCTGGAACTCGCGCTCGGACAACTGCTCGTGCGGCGCCGCGTCATCCTTGCGGTCGAGCTGGCGCGCCAGCAGCTCCGCCACCGCGGGCGTGATGTAGCGCCGGCCCATGGCGATGGTGCGGATCGCGTTGACGATCTCCAGCGGCTCGCAGTCCTTGTTGAGGTAGCCCGAGGCGCCCTGGCGGATGAGGTTCATCGCGTAGTGCTCTTCGGGATAGCCGCTGAGGATGAGGATGCCGACGTCGGGCGCCTTGGCGCGGATCATCGCCAGTGCGTCGATGCCGCTCTGCCCGGGCATCGACAGGTCCATCACCAGCACGTCGAGTTCGGTGGTGCGCACGAGTTCGATGGCCTCGCGTCCAGTGGATGCTTCACCCACGACGCGCAAGTCCACGTGCTCGGAGAAAAACTGCTTCAACCCGGACCGCACGATCGCGTGGTCGTCCACAATGCCGATCTTGATCATCTGTCGCTCTCTCCATCAGGTGGCACATCGTTCCACCGGCCCATGCCGCGAATAAGTTGTCAACCATTATTCATGAAATTGTTCGCGTGACGGATTCGATGGCATGTTGATGCGCCGGTTGTTCTTCTCGAAGCTGGTCTGGAGCCTGGGATTGGCCCTGCTGGCCACGCTGGTGCTCGTGGGCATCAACGAGGCGGGGTACCGCCAGTCCAGCAAGGCGCTGGCCGAGATCAGCCAGGCGCAGGAGGCGCGCTTCGCGGTCAACGCGCTGTTGCAGGACGTGCTCGATGCCGAGACCGGCCAGCGAGGCTACATGCTGACCGGCGAGGCACGCTACCGCGAACCCTACGACAGCGCGATCAAGGATATCGGCGTGCACCTTGCCCGCCTGCGCATCCTCTATGCGAACCGGCCGGCCGAGCAGATACACCTCTCCCAGCTGGCGGACCACCTGTCGCGCAAGCTTGCCGAGATGGACATGAGCCTGAGGCTCACGCGTGATGGCAACACGGATGCCTCCCGCTTCGTGCTGACCACCGACGTGGGCCGCGAAGAAATGAACCGGATCCGGGAGCAGGCCGCGGCGCTGGCGGCCTTGAGCGAGCGATCGCTCAAGGCCGGGCAGGAACAGGTCGGGCGGGCGCTGACCCTGGCGCGCGGCGGCATCGGCATCATCGCGCTCGCGGGGCTGCTCGCGTTCTTCCTGTACCTGCGGCAGACCCATGCGCTGCAATCGGCCGGCGAACGCCAGCAACTCGCGCTGCAGCGCGAGCGCAATACCCTCGAGGCGGAGGTCCGCGAGCGCACCGCCTCGCTTGCGGAGTTGGCCACGCACCTGCAGGAAGTGCGTGAGACCGAGCGCGGCTTCCTTGCGCGAGAACTGCACGACGAACTCGGTGCACTGCTTACCGCGGCCAAGCTCGACGTCGCGCGGCTGAAGTCGCGGCTGGCCGACTCGCCCGAAGCCACCCAGCGCCTGCAGCACCTGACCGAACTGCTCAATTCCGGCATTGCGCTCAAGCGCCGCATCATCGAGGACCTGCGCCCCTCCTCGCTTTCCAACCTTGGCCTCGTGGCCTCGCTGGAGATCCTGGGCCGAGAGTTCGCCGACCGCTCGGGCATCCAGGTCGAAATGGTGCTGGAGCCGGTGGTGATGGACGAAGCGCGGCAGCTCACCGTCTACCGCATGATCCAGGAAGGCCTGACCAACATCGGCAAGTACGCCGAAGCCACCGAGGCGACGATCGTGCTGAAGAATTACGACAACCACCTGATCGTCGAAGTCAGCGACAACGGCCGCGGCTTCGATGCGCAGCTCGCACGCCCATCGACGCACGGGCTGGCCGGCATGCGCCACCGCGTCGAAGCCGCTGGCGGCAAGCTCACCGTGAGCTCGGCACCCGGCGAGGGCACCCGCCTGCAGGCCATGCTGCCCACTCGCCCACACTGATGCGTGGCGGCGCTGGGGCGATTCGGTGCTTTCCTACGGGCCGTCCCCTCGGCTGCTGACAGGGGTCGGAAGGCGGCGCTTCTAAGCTTCGTCCAACGCCCTGGTGCTGGTTTTCCTGTCTGCCAGACCCGGCCCGGGGCTCGTCCACATTCCAGAGGAGCGCCGCATGCTGCACTACACCGTTGTTTTTCTCGTCATCGCCCTGGTGGCAGCGTTGTTCGGCTTCGGGGGCATCGCCGCTGGTGCAGTGGGTATCGCGAAACTTCTTTTCGTGATCTTCGCCATCCTCACGATCGCCAGCTTCATCGCCGGGCTCATGCGCCGCGGCCAAGCGCGCTAGCATCGAAGCACGAGCCACCCCTTTCATCTCTGTTGTCCATCGCAAAGGAAGTTTCATGAACTCGACCGCCAAGACCCCCTCGCAACTGGCCGACGATCTGCGCAGCACCGCACAGGACGCCGTCGACAGCACGCGTGCCTATGCGCAGAACGCCGTCGACGCCGCAGGCCAGAAGGTGCGCAGTCTGCGCAGCGACATGGAGCCGGCGGTCGAGCAGATCGCCTCCCGCGTCCAGCAGGCTGTGCAGCGCGGCCTGGAAGCCGCATCCAAGACCGGCGTGCGTGCGCAGGAACGCTTCGGCGAGGCCGCGCAGGTGACCACGCGTTACATCGCCGACCAGCCAGTGCGTTCGGTGCTCGTGGCCGCAGCCGCCGGGGCGGCCATCACCGCCCTGCTGGTGCTGGCCACGCGCCGCAACCGCGACGACTACTGATCGAGCACCAGCTCACCGCAGCGCCCCCATGTGGCATCCCCTTTTCTCGGCGGCACTGCGGCACCCCCACCTCCTCGCGGAGCACGCCGCCAACTATGGCGCCCTGGTGCGCCAAGAAGTGGCAACGGCCACGCACGGCATCGTGGCACGCCTCATCGCCGGCGCCGTGGCCGCTGTCAGCGCCCTCACCGCGTTGTCCCTCATCGGCACGGCGATCATGCTGGGGGTGCTCCACGCACAGTTCTCGTGGGTGCTGGTGGCCGTGCCCGCAGCCGCCGCGGCATTGGCGGTGATCGGCACGTGGATCGCGGTGCGGCCCGCGTCCTTCCACGGCTTCGATGACCTCGGTGCCCAATTCCAGGCCGACGTTCGCGCCTTGCGTGCACTGCAGGAGCGTCGGCATGGCTGATCCGCGTCCGCCCACACGCCCGCCGCAAGAGCGCCTGGCCGCCTCCCGGGCCGCGCTGTTGGCCGAATTGTCGGGCGGGGCCCCGGGCCCGGAGCCGCAACAGCCGATCGACTCAGCGCTGCCTTCTTCCAGGGCCGCCGGCTGGTTCGCAACCGTGCCCTGGCTGCCGCTCGGCCAACGCATGGCCGCACGCTGGTGGCGACGGCACCCCGCCAATGCAATGCTTCGGCTGGCACGACCGGCCCTGGAGCGCCGGGCACGCGAACAACCCGCCCAGTTGGTGCTCGCGGCGGCGGCGACGGGCGCCGTGCTCGTGGTGGTACGGCCCTGGCGCCTGCTGTCGGCCACGGCGCTGCTCGCGCTGGTGCTCAAGACATCCGACGTCGCCGATGTCGTGACCACCCTGATGCACAAGAAGAACCCAACCCCACGAAAGGATCGAGAACCATGAACGCCAACACATCCGAAGGCGCTGGGAACCAGCGCCTGCAGCTGGACGAACGCGCCATCGAAGCCGCCGGCAAGGAGCTGGACGAGGGCGCCGTCACGCCCAGCTACGGCCCCTGGCGCGACGACATCGTCAAGCTGCTCAACGACGCCCTCGCCACCGAACTGGTGTGCGTGCTGCGCTACAAGCGCCACTACTTCACCGCCAGCGGCGTGTCGTCGCCGGCCATCGCGGACGAGTTCCTCGTGCACGCCAACGAGGAGTCGGCCCACGCGGACAAGATCGCCGAGCGCATCGTCCAGCTTGGCGGTGAGCCCGACTTCGCGCCCACGCACCTGCTCGAGCGCAGCCATGCCGACTACGACGAGTCCTCGGAGCTGCAGGCGATGGTGCGCGCCAACCTCAAGGCCGAGCGCATCGCGGTCGAAAGCTACCGCCAGATGATCGCGCTGATCGGCGACAAGGACCCCACTACGCGCCGCATGCTGGAGGAAATCCTGACCGACGAGGAAGAGCACGCCGACGAGCTGAAGGACTGGCTGACCAAGTGAGGCCGCCGATGCCCCAGCAAAAAGCCCGGCAGTGCCGGGCTTTTTGCTGGGGCCTCACCGCCGAGCGGGTTGCTGCGGCGTGCCGCTCACGTCACGACGCTCTGACTTCGAGCGCGTTGTCCACGCGGCTCACGCCCTTGACGTTGCGAGCGATCTCCTCGGCGCGCGCCTTGGCGGCCACGGTCGGGGCCGGGCCCTTCAGCGTGACGACGCCGGCCTTGGTGTCGACGTCGATCCGCAGGGCGCTGAGCTCGCTGTCCTTGGCCAGGCCGGCCGACACGCTGGCCGTGATCGTGGCATCGTCCACCGCCCCGGCGATCGCCGCACCTGCCTCACGCGTGGCCTCGCTGGCGCGGGCGGCGCCGTCCTTGACGGCCGATTCGGCCGCTGGCGCCTTCTCGTCGATCCTGGCCTTGGCGTCGGCAGCCAGCGATTCCGTGGTCGCCTTCGCGTTGCGGGCCGCCTGTTCGGTCTTGGCGATGGCGGTGTCCAGTTGCTGGCCGGCGGTCTTGTTGTCGGCACGGTCGCAGCCGGCGAGCACCAGTGCCAGAGCGGTGCTGCCGGCCACGAGGGCAAGGCGTCCGAACGATGGATGAATGTTCATGGTCATCGTATGCACTCCCTGACGGTCGCCCGTGTTCAGATCTTGTCGACGGCCTTCTGTGCCGTGTCCTTGACCTTGCTCTTCGCGTCGCCGTAGGTGCTCTGCACCTTGCCGGCAGCCTGGTCCGTCACGCCATCGGCCTCGAGCCGTTCGTTGCCGGTCACCTTGCCGGCGACTTCCTTGAGCTTGCCCTTGGCTTCTTCCACGCGTCCTGCAACCTGGTCCTTGTTCATGATCGATTCCTTTCATGGAGGTTGTGGGCGGCCGGTCGACCGCTCGCAAGCAATCTAGGAAGCCCGGCGCGAGCCGCCCGCGCGTGCGAGACGCATGCCGCTGTAGGACAAATGTGCGAGCGCGATCAGGCGCAGACGATCCAGCCTTCGAGCGGATCCAGCCCCGGCGGCAGCCCGAATCCCGGCCCGGGACTGTCTGCCCGCAGCGCGCCCCAGGCGGCCTCGACCAGGCACAAGGCCGCGTCGAGCCGATCGCCGCTGGCATCGGCCGCCAGCGCCTGTTCATGGTGGCGCGACAGCACCAGCCGCAGGCCCAGGCGCGACCGCCCCGCCTGCAGCCCCTCCAGCAACGCGCGCCGGGCCTCGAGCCGCTCGGCTGTCTGGCGCGCGCGGTCGTCGCTCTTGTAGCTGCGCCGCCCGATCAGTTCGCGTGCCAGCAGGCCCGGGTAGCCCTCGAGCGCGATGCGGTCGGAAGCCGCCGCGCCGCCCAGCCCCGGCAGATGCGCGCCAGCGGCGAGCAGCCGCGGCACGCCAGCATGCAGCATGTAGGCCACGGGCGGATTGACCCATTTCATCGACGGACTCGCCCCGGCCGGCCCGTCGGTGCGACGGTGCGCGAACTTCCCGCCCACCGGCCGGGCGGCGCAGAAGCGGGCGAAGGTCTCGCGAACTTCTGAACGCGGCAGCGACGCGCAGTGCCGCATGCAGGCTTCCCATTCGAGGGGCCAGCCCAGCGCTTCCACGAGTTCGCGCGGCAGGCCGAAGGGAAAGTCGAAGGCGCCCACCCAGGCCGGCTGCGCCGCGAGCCAGTGCTGCCACGCATCCAGCGTCATGAAGTTCTCGAGCCGATCCAGGCGCACCTCGTCGCCGCCATGAAGGTGCCCCACGGCCACGACGATCGGCTTGCGCACGCTCGGCGCGCTGGAGAAGTCGCAGCCCAGCAGCGGCCCTGTGGGCGCGTCCGTCATCCGAGGGCGAGTGCCGCGACGCCCGCGGCGATGAAGAGCGCGCCGACCACGCGCAGGAGCCGGTCGCCCTCGCGCAGCAGGTGGCCGCCGATCAGGGCGGCGAAGAGCATCGACACCTCGCGCGCCGGAGCCACGTGCGAGATCGGCGCCTGCTGGACTGCGTACTGCACCAGCACGTAGGACACGGGGCTGATGGCCGCCACCAGCAGCGCGTACTTCCATTGCGCCCGCCACAGCCGGGCCGCCGTGGGCCGGTCGCGCAGCACCGCGGGGGCCAGCAGGCCCAGGCGCACGAAATTGCCCATGTAATCCAGCAGGATGGGCGACATCGCGAGCATCTTCACCGCATAGCTGTCGACGACGGTATAGCCCGCGATGAACGTGCCCGTCAGCACGCCGTAACGGATGCCCTTGCGCACCCGCTCGCGCTGCAGCGCGTCGTGCGTGCGACGCCACAGGCGCGGTCCGCCAGCCACAAGGAACACGCCGCCCACCACGCCCACGATGCCGGCCAGCCCGATCCATGTGAGCCGCTCGCCCAGGAACACGACGGCGACCAGCGAGGACAGCAGCGGCCCGCTGCCCCGCGCCAGTGGATAGACGACCGTCAGGTCCGACCGGCGGTAGCCCCGCAGCAGAACGACGTAGTACACGACGTGCAGCACGCCGCTGGCCACCACGAAGCCCCATTCGCGTCCGCCCCATCGCGGCAGCTCCGACAGCCCCAGCCACAGCCCCACCGGCGCCCACACCAGGGCCATGAAGGCGCTGCTCTGGAAGGCGAAGCGCGCGTCGCCGTCTGCCTTCTTGGCCGCGATGTTCCAGCTGGCGTGGATGAGTCCGGCGAGGACGATGAGGCTGAAGGCGGACAGCGGCATGCGCTACCGCTGCCGATGGCCGCGAGCGGCTTTCACGACCGGCCGACGATGGCTGCGGTCGCCATCAGTTCCTCGAGCAGCGCGAGCGACACCTTGCCCGACACGGCGTAAGGATCGAGCGTGGCCTTCTCGGAATACTTCAGCAAGGTCGACGCGTTGAGCTTGCCGAGGTTGACCTGGCCCATGGTCCAGCCGCCGAAGCGACGTTCCATGATCTCCTCGTAGTGCAGCAGCACCACGTCCTTGTGGCGGGCATCGCGCAGGATGTGGCCGTACAGGTCGTTGACGGCCAT
This sequence comes from Comamonadaceae bacterium ALPHA2B, assembly GCA_005503065.1. Lineage (GTDB taxonomy): Bacteria > Pseudomonadota > Gammaproteobacteria > Burkholderiales > Burkholderiaceae_C > Xenophilus. The sequence goes on along the minus strand of SCOE01000048.1, from coordinate 6,870 downwards.
GCGCCCGCCCTCGATGGCCTGCAGGAAGGTGCCGGCGCCGTAGCACAGGATGCCGGTGATGCCGTTGCCCGTGTTGTGGGCGCGCGCCTGGGTGAGGATCTCCTCGATGGTCGCGGGGCTGGTGTCGGTGGCACGGCTGGCGTAGAGCAGGCGGACGAGCATGGCGGAACCTTCGGGAAGACGGACGGACGATCAGGACTTGCGGGGCAGCAGCGACAGGAATTCGCGGCGCAGGCTCGGGTCCTTGAGGAAGACGCCGCGCATGACCGAGTTGATCATCTTGCTGTCCGTCTCCTTGACGCCGCGCCACTGCATGCAGAAGTGCTCGGCCTCCATCACCAGGGCCAGCCCATCGGGCCGGGTCTTCTCCTGGATCAGGTCGGCCAACTGCACGATCGCTTCTTCCTGGATCTGCGGGCGGCCCATGACCCATTCGGCCAGGCGCGCGTACTTCGACAGGCCGATCACGTTGGTGTGCTCGTTGGGCATCACGCCGATCCACAGCTTGCCCATGATGGGGCAGAAGTGGTGCGAGCAGGCGCTGCGCACGGTGATCGGCCCGACGATCATCAGTTCGTTCAGCCGCTCGGCGTTGGGGAATTCCGTGAGGCTGGGCGCCGGCACGTAGCGGCCGCGGAAGACCTCGTTGACGTACATCTTGGCCACGCGGCGCGCGGTGTTGCCGGTGTTGTGGTCGTTCTCGAGGTCGATCACCAGGCTGTCGAGCACGCCGCGCATCTTGGTTTCGACCTCGTCGAGCAGCGCCTCGAGCTCGCCCGGCTCGATGAACTCGGCGATGTTGTCGTTCGCGTTGTAGCGCTGTCGCGCCGCGAGGATCCGCTCGCGGATCTTGACGGACACGGGCGTGCCCTCATCGGAGTTCCCGGGCGCGTCGTTCGGGGGGGCGGCGTCGGCTTTCCTCAACATGGCAGGCATCGTATCAGCGAACGGTTTGTGAACGTTTTGGGCTGCCAGCGCCCGTCGCACGGGCGCTGGCAGCTATCAAATCAATAGCAATTCAGGCGAGGCCGAATTCCGCCACCAGCGGCAGGTGGTCGGACATGCGGCCCCAGATGCGCCCGCGCGGCACGTGCAGCGACAGGGGGCGCAGCTGGCGGGCGTAGACGAAATCCAGTTGCGTGAGCGGCAGGCGCGACGGGTAGGTCAAGGCGCGCGTGCCGGGCATGTCGACCAGGCCCATGGCGTTCATCGCCACGCGCATGCGCGCGCCCCAATCGTTGAAGTCGCCGGCCACGACGACCGGCTCGTCGTTCGGCACCTCGCGCCGGATGAACTCGCCCAGCTGCGCGATCTGCCGCACGCGGCTGCCCTTGATGAGGCCCAGGTGCACGACGATGGCATGCACGCGCTGGCCCGCGAGCATGAGCTCCACGTGCAGCAGACCCCGCTGCTCGAAGCGGTGGTCCGACATGTCCTCGTGCCGGTGGCGCACGATCGGCCAGCGGGTGAGCAGCGCGTTGCCGTGCTCGCCATGGCGGGTGTACGCATTGGTCTCGTAGACCGCGTGGTAGCCCTCGGGACACAGGAAGTCGGCCTGCGGCTGCTCGGGCCAGCGCGCGAAGCGGCGCTCGCCCATGCGGTTCATCTTGCGCACTTCCTGCAGGCAGACGATGTCGGCATCGAGCTGTTCGATGGCGTGGCCCAGGTTGTGGATCTCCAGCCGGCGCGCCGGACCGACGCCCTGCACACCCTTGTGGATGTTGTAGGTGGCCACGCGAAGGGTGTCCAGCGAGGCGAAACCGGAATCCGCATCGGCCCCGGCGGGCAGGACCAGTTCTTCACGCGCGGCGCTCATGGGCAGGCTCCGTCGATCGCGCGCCCGGGCGGTGTGCTTTGGATGCGCTCGGCGCTCATGCCGCAAATTGTGGCAGCAAGAGGATGGCTTCGGCGTTGGAGGGAGAAAAGCAGGTGTCGGCCGCCTCGCGCCACGGCAGCCAGCGCCAAGCGGTGTGCTCGCGCGGGCTGAGGAGGGGTGCCGCCGCCTCCGGGACCTGCAGGCCGAACAGGTGCTCGGTGTTGCGCGTCACGCCGGGCGCGTAGCGCACGAGGTAGCGCGGATAGATGTCGTACAGGTTGGTCAGGCCCCAGTCACGCAGGCCATTGGCCAGGGGCGTGCCGGCGCGGCAGTCGAAGCCCGTTTCCTCGAACACCTCGCGTGCGGCCGTGAGCTGCAGCGGCTCGTCCTCGCTGTCCTTGCTGCCGGTCACCGACTGCCAGAAGCCGGGCGTGTCGGCGCGCTCGATCAGCAGCACCTCCAGCGCCGGGGTGTGGATGACCACCAGCACCGATTCGGGGATCTTCCAACGCGGTGCGCCCTCCATCGAGGTCTACACCCAGAATCCAGCTGCAGCGCCCGCCCAGCTTGCGCGATCAGCTATCGATTTCATAGCAAACCGCGTCCGATGAGTCGCGTTCTCAGGCCGCCGGTGCGTTGCGCAGCTTGATGTGCAGCTCGCGCAGCTGCTTCTCGTCGACCGGGCTCGGCGCCTGCGTGAGCAGGTCCTGCGCGCGCTGGGTCTTGGGGAAGGCGATCACGTCGCGGATCGACTCGGCGCCCGTCATGAGCATGACCAGGCGGTCCAGGCCGATGGCGATGCCGCCATGCGGCGGCGCACCGTACTGCAGCGCGTCGAGCAGGAAGCCGAACTTGGCCTGCGCATCCTCGGCGTTGATCTTCAGGGCGCGGAACACCTTGCTCTGCACTTCCTCGCGGTGGATACGCACCGAGCCGCCGCCCATCTCGATGCCGTTGAGCACCATGTCGTAGGCCTTGGCCAGGCACTTCTCGGGCGCGGTGTCCATCAGGTCCTCGTGGCCGTCCTTCGGGCTCGTGAACGGGTGGTGCACGGCGCTCCAGCGCTGGCCTTCCTCGTCGAACTCGAACATCGGGAAGTCGATGACCCACAGGGGCGCCCAGCGGTCCTCGAACAGGCCGTTCTTCCTGCCGAAGGCGCTGTGGCCGATCTTGATGCGCAGCGCGCCGATGGCGTCGTTCACCACCTTGGCCTTGTCGGCGCCGAAGAAGATGATGTCGCCGTTGCGCGCGCCGGTGCGGGCGATGATTTCGGCCAGCGCGTTGTCGTCCAGGTTCTTCACGATGGGGCTCTGCAGCCCCTCGCGGCCCTGCGACCAGTCGTTGACCTTGATGTAGGCCAGGCCCTTGGCACCATAGATCTTGACGAACTCGGTGTAGCCGTCGATGTCGCCGCGCGACAGGCCGCCCTCGCCGCCCCCGCCCGGCACGCGCAGCGCCACGACGCGGCCGCCGGCCATGTTGGCGGCGCCCGAAAAGACCTTGAACTCCACGCGCTTCATGAGCTCGGTCAGTTCGGTGAACTCGAGCTTCACGCGCAGGTCGGGCTTGTCGGAGCCGTACTTGAACATCGCGTCGCCATACGTCATGACCGGGAACACGCCCAGGTCGATGTCGGCGGTGGCACGGAAGACCTTGCGGATCATGCCCTCGAACATCGTGCGGATCTCCTCTTCCGACAGGAACGAGGTCTCGATGTCGATCTGCGTGAATTCGGGCTGGCGGTCGGCGCGCAGGTCCTCGTCGCGGAAGCACTTGACGATCTGGTAGTAGCGGTCGAAGCCCGACACCATCAGCAGCTGCTTGAACAGCTGCGGCGACTGCGGCAGCGCGAAGAAGCTGCCGTCGTGCACGCGGCTGGGCACCAGGTAGTCGCGCGCGCCTTCGGGCGTGGACTTGCCCAGCATCGGCGTCTCGATGTCGATGAAGCCGTTGGCATCGAGGAATTTGCGCACCTCCATCGTCACCTTGTAGCGCGTCATGAGGTTCTTCTGCATGACGGGGCGGCGCAGGTCGAGCACGCGGTGCGTCAGGCGCGTGGTCTCGCTGAGGTTGTCGTCGTCGAGCAGGAAGGGCGGCGTGACGGAGGGATTGAGCACCTTCAGCTCGTGCGCGAGCACCTCGATCTTGCCGCTCTTGAGCTGCTCGTTGACCGTGCCTTCGGGCCGCGCGCGCACCACGCCGGTGACCTGCACGCAGAACTCGTTGCGCAGGCTCTCGGCCGTGGCGAAGGTGGTGGCGCGGTCGGGGTCGCACACCACCTGCACGTAGCCTTCGCGGTCGCGCAGGTCGACGAAGATCACGCCGCCATGGTCGCGGCGGCGGTTGACCCAGCCGCACAGGGTGACGGTTTCGCCCATCAGGGCTTCGGTCACGAGACCGCAGTAGTGAGAACGCATGGCCATGATTGAGATTCCGGCGCCCACCTCGGGCGCATAGCTGGGGATTTACTTGTTGCCGAGCGGCACCGGCCGCGTGGGCAGGCTGCCGGGGCCGCCGGGCACGACGACGCCCATCGACACGATGTACTTGAGCGCCTCGTCCACGCTCATCTTCAGCTCGATGCAATCGCTGCGCTTGAGCATCACGAAGTAGCCGCCCGTGGGGTTGGGCGTGGTCGGCACGTAGACGCCGAGGTAGTCGCCCTGCAGATGGTTGACCACGTCGCCGCCGGGCGCGCCGGTGACGAAGGCGATGGTCCACATGCCCTCATGCGGCCACTGGATGAGCACCGCCGTGCGGAAGGCGTTGCCGCTTTCGGAGAACAGCGTGTCGGAGACCTGCTTGACGCTGGAATAGATGGAGCGCACCACGGGAATGCGGCGCACCAGGGCATCGCCCCAGCTCAGCAGGCGCTTGCCGACGAAGTTGCTGGCCACCGCGCCGACCGCCAGCAGGATGGCCAGGGTGAGCAGCACGCCCAGGCCGCGGATCTTGTGGTCGGACAGCCAGGCCTGCCATTGCTCGGGCAGCAGCCACAGCGTCTGGTCCAGCGTGCCCACGATCCAGTTGAGCACGGCCAGCGTGACCACCAGGGGCACGATGACCAGGAGGCCGGACAGCAGCCATTTGCGCAGCGAGAGCATGGGAGGCCTGAGGGAGGATCAGTCGCCCTTGGCGGCCGAGGGGGCCGGCGCGGGAGCGGGTGCCGCAGGTGCCGGCGAGGCGGCAGGCGCGGGCGCCGCCGCGGGCGCGCTGGCGCCACCGTCGGCGGGCTTGGCGTCGCCGCCCTTCTTGCCGCCGTTGTCGCGGAAGTCGGTCACGTACCAGCCCGAGCCCTTGAGCTGGAAGCCGGCGGCGGTGACCTGCTTGCTGAACGATTCGGCGCCGCAGTTCGGGCAGACCGTCAGGGGCGCGTCGGAGATCTTCTGCAGCACGTCCTTGGCAAAGCCACAGGCGCTGCACTTGTAGGCGTAGATGGGCATCGGATCCGGGAATTGGAGGGGGGTGGAAACGCAAACGCGCAAGCCGACGGGGGCGGCTTGCAAAGCCCTCGATTATAGGCTGCGCCCCTCCCCCGAGGCCGGGCCCGGCGGCCCGCCCTGCCCGCTCAGGCGGGCTCGGTGGCCAGCGGCCGGTGCGGCGTTCGCACGTTGGCCAGCCACTGCGGCGCCAGCGATCCGAGCACCATGCCGGCCATCGAGGCCAGCACGCCGGCCAGTTGGGCCGGGAACACCGCCCCCCAGGGCATGGCCAGGCCCAGCAGCCACACGCCGATGCCCAGCGCCACGGCCGCGATCGCCCCCTGCGTGGTGCCGCGGTTCCAGTACAGGCCGAAGACCAGCGGCACGAAGGCGCCGACCAGCGGCACCTGGTAGGCGCCCGACACCAGCTCGTAGATCGAGGTGCCCTGCATGCGGATGGCGTAGGCCAGCACCGCGGCGCTGAACAGCAGCACGGTGATGCGCATGGTGCGCAGGTTCTCGCGGTCGCTGCCGGCGGGCCGGAACTGACGCCAGATGTTCTCGGTGAAGGTCACGCTGGGCGCCAGCAGCGTGGCCGAGGCGGTGGACTTGATGGCCGACAGCAGCGCGCCGAAGAACAGCACCTGCATGATGAAGGGCATCTTCTCCAGCACCAGGGTGGGCAGCACCTTCTGCGGATCTTCCTTGAGCAGGGTCGCCGTCTGCTCCGGCATGATGATCAGCGCGCTGGCCACCAGGAACATGGGCACCGCCGCGAAGAGGATGTAGGCCACGCCGCCGATGACCGGGCCGCGCGTGGCCGCCTTGACGCTGTTGGCCGACATCACGCGCTGGAACACGTCCTGCTGCGGGATGGAGCCCAGCATCATGGTGATGGCGGCGGCGAAGAAGAAGACGATGTCGTGCCAGCTCGGCTCGGGCCAGAACTTGAAGAGGTCACGGCTCATGGCCAGGTCGATCACCTTGCCGGCGCCGCCGGCCATGTTGCCGGCGAACATGGCGATCACGGCCAGGCCCAGCACCAGGATGATCATCTGGATGAAGTCGGTCACCGCCACCGACCACATGCCGCCGAAGAGCGTGTACGCCAGGATCGAGACCACCCCGATCACCATGCCCACGGAGATGCTGACCACCCCGCCCGAGAGCAGGTTGAACACCAGCCCCAGCGCCGTGACCTGCGCCGACACCCAGCCCAGGTAGCTGAGCATGATGATGAGCGAGCACATGACTTCCACTGCGCGGCCGTAGCGCTCGCGGTAGTAGTCGCTGATGGTCAGCAGCGTCATGCGGTAGAGCTTGCCGGCGAAGAACAGGCCCACCAGGATCAGGCAGGTGCCGGCGCCGAAGGGGTCCTCGACCACGCCGTTCAGGCCGCCCTCGATGAACTTGGCCGGGATGCCCAGCACCGTTTCCGACCCGAACCAGGTCGCGAAGGTGGTGGTGACGATCATGTACAGCGGCAGGTGGCGGCCGGCGATCGCAAAGTCCGTCGTGTTCTTGACTCGCTTGGCGGCCCACAGGCCGATGGCGATCGTGACGAGCAGGTAGACGATGACCAGGGTCAGCAGCACGGCAGTGTTCTCCTCGGGGCGTGCGGGGGACGGGGAC
>SCOE01000047.1 GCA_005503065.1 Comamonadaceae bacterium ALPHA2B | reverse complement strand
CCCCCGAGCCCCCGCCGGGCACCGAGCCCGCCGCGCCGGTGCCACCGTCGCCGCCGCCCGAGCCGCTGCCGGAGCAGTTTCCGGTCAGTTGAACGTCGGGGCGCGTTGAGCAGCTTGCGCGTTGTCGAGGTCGTCAGGTCGACCAGATGCGCGGCGGGGTGGCCGCCAAGCCCCACAGGTCCCTGCGCCAGCCGGCCCACACCGTGCGCAGCAATTGCACGGCCGGTTCGACCAGGGGCGCCAGCACGCGCACCACCACGACCTGCGCATTGGGCGCAGTGGCCCCGGCGCTCTCGTCGAGCGCATGGCCGCCCAGCGCGTCGCGGGCGATCTCCAGCAGCCGGTCGCGGCGCGTGCGCTTCATCGGCTCGCCGACCACGTGGAAGAGCGAGGCCAGGCACTGATGGCCGGCCAGGCCCAGCGGGGAGTGCAGCAGGCGCGCGTCGTCGGCATCGATGCGCCCGCGCTCCAGCCACACGCCGGGCAGTTCGATGTGCTGCTGGTAGCGCCCGGCCCGGAAGGGCTGGCCGGCCAGCGGCAGGCCCAGCGCCGTGATGTCCCAGCCGATCAGTTCGCCGCCGGGCGCCACCTGCATCTGCAGCCGGTTCTCGGCGCGGCAGCCGCTGTAGCACAGCGCCTCCAGCGGCAGCCACTCGAGCCGGGCGCCGGCGGCGACGTTCAGTCGCGTGCGCTGCAGGGCCAATTCGCCGTCGGAGCGGTAGAAGCGCGAGGCGCCCGGCGTGGTGATCAGGCCATGGCTGCCGGCGGCCGCCTCCACCGCGATGTCGAGCGTGTCGCCGCCCACCAGGCCCCCGGGCGGGTGCACCAGCACGTTGTGGCAGATGGCGTCGCCCTCGGGGTAGAGGCTTTGCAGGATGCGCAGCGGCCCTTCGTGGCGAAAGCGCGCGAGGCTGCGGCCGTGGTCGTGGTGGTAGGCGATGTCGAGTCGGGCGTGCCAGGGCATCGGGGGAGTCTACGTGGCCGGTGCACGCGGATTGACCAGGCGCAAGGCCCGGCCCGCGCGCGGGTGGGACAGTCGGTGGCCATTCCGGAGATCGCCATGACACACCGCGCCGCCCAGGTCATCCGCGGGGAGCACGCCGCCATCGCGGCCATGCTCCGCACCGTGCTGCTGCTGCTCGCGCAGCACCGCCGCGAGCACACGTTGCCGCGCTTCGATGCGCTGCGCGCGATGCTGTTCTACGCCGACGAGTTTCCGGCCCGCGAGCACCATCGCAAGGAGACGGAGCTGCTCTTCACCCGGCTGCGGGCGCGCACGCCGCTGTGGCGCGACCAGCTGGACCAACTCGACAGCGAGCACGCCCGGGGCGAGCGCATGATCCGCCAGGTGCAGCACGAGCTGACCGCCTTCGAGATGCTGGGCGAGCCGCGCCGCCAGGGCTTCGAGCAGGCGGTCGAGCGTTACGTCGACTTCTACCTGCAGCACATGGCGATGGAGGAGTGCGACATCCTGCCCCTGGCCGAGCGCGTGCTGACGACCGAGGATTGGGCCGACCTCGACGCCGCATTCGCCGAGCCCGCGCCGCCGGGCCAAGTGCCCGACACCGCGTATCAGGCGCTGTTCACGCAGATCGTCAACCAGGTGCCGGCGCCGCTGGGGCTGGGGGCTGCCGCCCACTGAGGGCTGGCGGGCCGATCGGTGCGGCGGGCCTGTCGCCGCGGTTGCTATGAAATCGATAGCTGACCGCGCACGCTGGACGGGGGCTGCAGGCACTTCTGGCTTGAAGCTCGAACGCGCGGGTTCAGCGTGAGGCGCGACGTGCGCGGCGGCGCGCTGGGGCTGCGGCCGCCACTGGCGCCTGCATCGCCGCCTGCAGGAAGTCGCACAGCTGCATCGCCGCCGCGCCGAGGCCATCGGTGGGCCGCAGGATGCCGATGGGTGCGAGGCCGGGTGTCGGCCCGGGCACGGGCACCGGCACCAATTGCCCGGTCGACAGCATCGGCCGTGCGAGGTTCAACGGCAGCAAGGCGAGCAGATCCTGCCGAAGCAGCAGCCACCACAGCATGGGTGGCGAGCGGGTGACCACCGGGTGCGCGCGCGGCGGCGTGGGGAAGTGGGCCGTCAGGTCGTCGAAGGCGCGGCGTGCGGCCAGGCCGGTCGGTAGCAGCAGCCACGCCTGTGCGGCCAAGTCGGCCCAGTCCGGCCGCCGGGCCGTGGCCAGCGGATGGCCGGCCCGGCCCACGACGACCAGGCCATCCTCGCGCAAGGGGTCGAAGCGCCAGCCCTGCGGAACCACGGCCGGCTGGCGGCACACGGCGAGGTCGACCGCGCCGCGTGACACGGCGAGCAACTGGTCCTCGCCCTCCATCTCCTCCAGATGCACCTGGATGGCCGGGTGTGCCTGGCTGAAGCGGGGCAGTGCATCCATCAGCAGGCCGTGGATGGCCGCTGCCGAACCGATCATTCGCACCGAGCCGGCGCCCTGGTTCTGCCGCGCGGCCAGCACCTCCGCGCCGCTGTTCAGCCCCAGCATGAGCTGGCGTGCCACCGGCAGCAGGTCGGTGCAGGCGGGCGTCGGCCGCACACCGCGCGCGTGGCGGTCGAACAGGCGGGTGTCCAGCAACTGCTCGAGATACGCCAGCGTCTGCGTCACCGAGGACTGCGTCATGCCGATGGCCTCGGCGGTGCGCTGCACGCTGCCCAGTTCGGCCAGTTGCAGCAGCACCTGCAGGTGCCGGAACTTGCCGCGTGCGAGCAGGCGATGGAGCAGGGCGGACGAGGTGGTCATGAGCTATCGCAAAGTCTAATGTCAGGGCGCCAGAATTAATTTGTCCGCGATGGCTCCGCGCCTGAAGATCGACGTACGAACAGACCGCCGGAGCCGACGCTCCGGCCACAACAGGAGACAACGTGAACGCTCTTTTCCGACGCCTCGCGGCGGGCACGGCGCTGGCCGCCGCTGCGCTGGCCGCCGCCGCTCAGACCGCCGACTGGCCCGCCCGCCCCATCCGCATCGTGGTGCCGGCGCCGGCGGGCGGCCCCTACGACCGCACGATCCGCCCGCTGGCCCAGCAGATGTCCCAGTCTCTCAAGCAGCCCGTGGTCGTCGACAACCGGCCCAGCGCGGGCAACGTGGTCGGCACGCAGGTCGGCGCCAGTGCGGCCCCCGACGGCTACACGCTCACCATGACCGGCATGCTCAACACCATCGCGCAGAGCATGTACGACAACCTGCCCTTCGACATCGTCACCAGCTTCGAGCACATCGGCGCCATCGGCGAAGGCGCGCAGTGGCTGGTGGTGCGCAGCGATGCCGGCATCGGCAGCCTGCAGGACCTGATCGAGCAGGCACGCCGCGAGCCGGGCAAGGTCAACTACGCCAGCTCGGGCGCGGGCAGCACCGGGCACCTCGTGATGGAGCAGCTGCAGCGCGCCGCGACGATCCAGCTCACGCACGTGCCCTACAAGGGCGGCGCGCCCGCACTGCAGGACGTGCTGGCCGGCGTAGTGCCGGTGATCGTGGTGCCGCCGACCTCGGTGGCCGCGTCGGTGCAGGCCGGCAAGCTCAGGGTGCTGGCCACTTCCAGTGCCGCGCGCATGGCCAGCGCCCCCGATGTGCCCACCTTCGCGGAGCTCGGGTACAAGGCCCTCACCGTCACCTCGTGGGTCGGGCTTTCGGCGCCCAAGGGCACGCCGAAGTTCATCGTCGACAAGGTCAATGCGGCGATGGGCGCGGCGCTCAAGGACCCGGCGCTGCTCAGGCAGCTCCAGGCCGAGGGCATGGACACGCTGAGCATGACGCCGGCCCAGTACGCCCGGCTCGTCCGGTCGGACACGGAGCGCTGGGGCCAGCTCGTGCGCAGCCTGCAGATCAAGGCCAACTAGGACTCGCCACGCCATGCCTTTCGCGGAATCCCGAGGTCGCCGGATCTACTACGAACGCCACGGCGAAGGTCCGGCCGTGCTCTTCTGCCACGGCGCCGGCTCCAACGCCGCCACCTGGTGGCAGCAATTGCCGGTGTTCGCGCCGCGGCACACCTGCCTCACGATGGACATCCGATGCTTCGGCCGCTCGGTCGCGCCGCTGGAGGAGTTCTCGCTTCCCAACTTCGTCGACGATGTGCTTGCCATCCTCGACCGCGAGGGCATCGAGCAGGCCAGCATCGTCGGCCAGTCGCTGGGCGGGATGATCGGCCTGCAGCTGGCGCTGAAGCATCCGCAGCGCGTGGCAGCGCTGGCGGCCTGCGACAGCTCGCTGGCGCTCGACCATCCCGTGCTGCTCGAGATCCTGGCGACGCGGCAGGTCTCGCAGCGCGCGGCCTCGGTCGAGCAGCGCTCGCTCGGCCGCTGGTTCCTCGAGCACCACCCGGACAAGGCTGCGCTGTACGCCCAGATCAATCACTTCAACCCCAGCACGCACTCGGTGCCGCCGGCGCAGTGGGGCGCCACGCTGATGGGCTTGATGCAGCCGGGCCGCATGGTCCCGATGGATGCGCTGGGCGATGTCGCGGTGCCGATGCTCATGCTGGTCGGCAGCGAAGACCCGATCGTGCCGGTGGCGGTGGCGCAGGAGGTGGCCGGGCGCGTGCCGGCCTGTGAGCTCGCCGTGATCGAGGACGCCGGGCACTCGAGCTATTTCGAGAAGCCGGCGGAGTTCAACGCGCTGGTGCTGGACTTCATCGCACGGCGTGCGCGGCGCTGAAGCCGCGAGGCGGGCGCGGCGCAGGCCTGCCCTGGCCCGGCGCCGTGCACCACGCGGTCTTGCTATCGAAAAGATAGCTATTGGCGCCCGCTGGGCGGGCGCTGCAGCCACTTTTTGCCTGCAAAACCCTTCAGGTCTTCCAGGCGCCGTCGTGCGCGGCGCCGGCTTCGCCCAGCAGCGCGGGGCCGATGCATTCGATCGGATGCGGCGAGGCGCGGAAGACGTCGCGGCAGGACAGCTCGGCGTCGCGCTGGTCGGCGCGCTCGCCGCGGAAGGCACGCAGCCGCTCGGCATCGATGCCGAAGACCACCCGGCCGATGTTGGCCCAGAAGATGGCGCCGGCGCACATCACGCAGGGCTCGGCCGAGGAGTAGATCGTCGCCCCGGCCAGTTGCTCGCGGGTGAAGCCGCGGCCGGCGAGCTTGCGCACGGCGTTGGTCTCGGCGTGGCCGGTGACGTCGCCGGTCTCGGTGCTGTTGCAGTAGTCCTCGGCCAGCACCTGGCCGTCGGCCGAGACGATCACGGCGCCGAAGGGGCGGTTGCCGCGGCGGCGGCCGGCGTGCGACCAGGCGATGGCCTTGCGCAGGTAGCGGCCGTCGCGCTCGTCGAGCGGGGTTTCGGGGGGAAGGGTGGGTGAGAAAAGCATGGTGCGGGTGCACCGCCGGCGGGCGGTGACCGGGAAGAAGCGACACAGGCGCAGGATGGCGCCATCGGATGCACGACGCATGCCAGACGGCGCGCCGAGCGCGCGCGGGCACCCGGCACGGGCGGTGCTTCAGTCGTCGTCCAGCGCGGGCCGTCCGCGGCGCAGGGGCGCCTCGGGCGGCAGGCGCGACTGCCGCAGCACCCGCTCGCCCAGTTCGGTGAGGCCGAAAACCACCGCTTCACCTTCGTCGCTGAAGGCCAGGTTGAGGGTGCCGCGCGGCACCGAGGCGGTGATGAGCTCCGCCGCCTTGAGCAACCTCACGCTGTCCACGTCGTGCGAATGTCTCACCACCAGCGGGAAGCGGGCCTTTTCGATGCGGGCGAGGTAGTCGAGTGACATGGGGCTCTCCGGTCGCGTGCGGGCCATTGTGCAGATCGAAGCTGAGCGTGGCATGAGCGAGCTGTAACACCCCTGCACGCCATGTGAGAACGAAGGTGGGGCATCGCCGGCGACGCCCGCGCCGAGGCGTGCGGCGCTACCATCGTCCCCGCTTCACAGGAGCGACGACATGGCCACCACACGCGGCTTCACCGGCCGGCGCATCGGCACCGAGAGCGCCCGGCGCCTGCCCCCGGGGCAGTACCTCACGCACGACTTCCCGGTGCTCAGCAAGGGGCCGGCGCCGACGATCGACCTGGCGCACTGGAGCTTCACGATCAGCCATGGGCCGCGTCCGCTGGCGCGCTGGAGCTGGGAGGAGTTCCAGGCCCTGCCGCACAGCCGCTGGGCCGGCGACATCCATTGCGTGACGCAGTGGAGCAAGTTCGACACCGAGTGGCAGGGCGTGTGGATCGACGACCTGCTCGCCGCCGCCGGCCTCGTTCCGCCGACCGGCTTCGCGCTCGCGCTCTCGTACGACGATTACGACACCAACGTGCCGGTGCCCGACCTGCTGGGCGGCCGCGCCATGGTCGCCACGCACTTCGGCGGCGCGCCGCTGACGCCCGAGCACGGCGGCCCGGCGCGCCTGCTGGTGCCGCACCTCTATTTGTGGAAGAGCGCCAAGTGGCTGCGCGGCCTGCGCTTCACCGAGCGCGACGAGGCCGGCTTCTGGGAGCTGCGCGGCTACCACATGTACGGCGACCCCTGGCGGCAGCAGCGCTACTCGGACGATCCGTGAGCGCGCCGCCCCACACGCTGGCGCCCACGGCCTGGCAGGACGCGGCCATCGTGCGCATCGACCGCGTCACGCCGCACATGCGGGCCTTCGAATTCGATGCGCCGCGCATGGCGCCGCACCGCGCCGGCCAGCACGTGGACGTGCGCCTCACCGCGCCCGACGGCTACCAGGCGCAGCGCAGCTATTCGATCAGTTCCGCGCCCGGCGCGGGGCTGCAGCTGCTGATCGACCGCATCGAGGACGGCGAGGTCTCGCCCTTCTTCCACGACGTGGCCGCGGTGGGCGACACCATCGAGCTGCGCGGCCCGCTGGGCGGGCATTTCGTCTGGCAGCCGGCCGACGGCGGGCCGCTGCTGCTGGTCGGTGGCGGCTCGGGGCTGGCGCCGCTGGTGGCCATGGCCCGTGCCTGGGCGACGGCGCCCGAGGTGCCGGTGCTGATGCTGGCGTCCGCCCGCACGTGGAACGACGTGCCGTGGGCGGACGAGCTGGCGGCGCTGGAGGCGCGCCACGCCGGGCGCTTGCGCTTCGTCGCCGCCATCACCCGCGCGCAGCCCGGGCGCGCGCAGGACATCGGCCAGCGCTGGGACGCGGCGCGCATCGGCGCCGAACTGCAGCGCTGGGGCACGCTGCCCCGCCACGCCTTCGTCTGCGGCGCCAACCCCTTCGTCGAGACGGTGGCGCAGGCGCTGCTCGCCGCCGGCGTGCCGGCGCCGGCCATCCGCACCGAGCGCTACGGCGGTTGACCCCTTCCCTGTTTGTCATGCCCCTTGTCAGGAGACCCGAATGACCGTCACCGTCCGCCGCAACGGCACCACCGGCACCGCCCACACGCTGCAGATCCGTGGCCATGCCATCACCGTCGACGCCTCGATCGCCGGCGGCGGCACCGACGACGGCCCCGAGCCGCACGACCTCTATGACGCCGCGCTGGCTGCCTGCAAGGCGATCACGATGCTGCTGTACGCACAGCGGCGCGGCATCCCGGTTGAGGACATCCAGGTCGACGTCGACCGCGACGCGAGCCAGGAACGGCAGGGCACCTACCGCCTGTCGGCGAAGCTGCAGGTGGGCGGCGCGCTCAGCGACGCGCAGCGCGACGAGCTGCTGCGCGTGGCCGGCAAGTGCCCGGTGCACAAGCTCATGACCGAGGTGAAGACCGAGATCGAGACCGGCTGGGCCGGGTAGCGGCGCTTCCTAGTCGCGCCCGGCCGCCTCGATGGCGCGCGCCAGCACCGCCGGGTTGCTGAACCACATCTCGTGGCTGCCGTCGCATTCGACGAGGCGGAACAGGCCGAGCCGCTCCGACAGCCGCGGGTGCCAGGGCAGGCCGTGCGGCATGGCCGTGTCCTGCCGGCAGTTCACGTACGACTTGCCGATCTGAAGCTCTGCCAGCGGGCGCTGCAGCCGGATCGGCTCGGTGAAGGTGCGGTACGGGTGCGGGTTGAGCTGCTCGTAGCTGCTGCGCGCCAGCGCGATGTCGGCATCGTTGATGAAGGCCTCGCGCCAGATCTCGAAGGGCAAGACCACGGCCTGGCTGGAGGCCGCCGCCACGGCGTCGAACAGCGCCACGTAGTGCGGCGGCACGAGGTCGTTGAGGCACTGCCCGTCCAGCGGCACGAAGGCGTTGACGTACACGAGGCGGCGGATGCGCGAGGCCGCGCGATCGGCAGCCCCCGAGATGACCATGCCGCCGTAGCTGTGGCCGACCAGGCGCACGTCCGTGAGCGACTGCGCCTCGAGGAAGCCGACCAGCGAGTCGATGGCGTCCGACAGGCCGATGCGGCCGCGGTCGTCGCCCGGGCGGTTGCCGGCCAGCGTGGGACAGTGCACGGTGTGGCCGGCCGCGCGCAGGTGCGCGGCGGTGGCTTCGAGTTCGGCGCCGGTGTGCCAGGCGCCATGGACGAGGACGTAGGTGTCGGACATGCGGTGAGCTCCTGTCGATGGGACGACCGCACTCTAGGAAAGCCGCGGCCGCGTGGATGGCCGCTGCGCGCCGGCCGCATGGCCGCGGCCCGACAGCCGCTTCAGCGGCGCCGACGCAGTTCGGCCGGCGTGCCGCCCAGCCGGGCGCGGCAGCTGCGCACGAAGTGCGAAGCGTCGGCCAGGCCCACGCGGCGCCCGATCTCGGCCACCGTCAGGCGGTCGAAGCGCGGGTCGGCCAGCAGACGCGCGGCGCTCTCCATGCGGCAGGCCATGAGCTGCTGTGCGAAGGTGTGGCCGCTGCCGGCGAGGGCACGGTGCAGCGTGCGCTCCGACACGCCGACGGCGGCGGCCACGTCCGAGGCCGTGAGGCCGGCCTCGGCATGCCGTTCGCGCAGTGTCGACTCGACGCGCTCGCGCAGCGACGAGGCGCCAGAGGGTGCGGCCGTGCCCTGCTCGAAGGCCAGCGCCATCAGCGCGCCCAGCTGGTCGGTGAGCAGGCGCGCCGGCAGCGGCGGCGCCGCGGCGAATTCGGGCGTGAGCTGGCGCGCGAAGGCCGACAACGCCGCGCCCCAGCCGGATTGCCCGTCGATCCGACGGCCCAGGGCCGCCTGTGCGTCGGCCAGCCAGCCCTCGACCCAGGCCGGATGGAGCTGCAGCGAGACGGTGTCGGCACTGTGCGTGAAGTGGAATTCGTAGCGCCGGCGCGAGTCGACCAGCACCAGGTCGCCGGGCAGCAGGCGGGCGGCTTGCTGCTCCTGCGCGGCGCTCCAGGCGCTGTCGGCCTTGCACAGCAGGTAGTAGAAGTTCTCGCGGCTGCGCGCGATGGCGGCGCCTGTGCGGAACACGTCCTGCGCGCTGCCGCGCACGCGGTTCACCGCCACCGGACCGCAGGGCGCCGACTCGAGCGAGGAATGGAAGGCGGTGCCGCAGCCGCTGGTGGCCGCCATCTCGAGGAAGCCCTCGCAGATGGCGCCGACCCAGTAGTCCAGGCGCTGCGCGGGCGCCGCCGCATCGGTCGACCAGCGGCGCACGGGATGCGGGGCGGCGAGGGCGGCGGTGGCGGCGGGCATGCCGCGAGTGTGGGCGAGGCGCGGGCGCCGGCGCAAGCGGCGCAACCCCAGGCTCAGGCCTGCGGCAGCGGCGGTGCTTGCACGCCGGTCGGCAGGCCGATCGCCGAGACGCGGAAGACGTTGTCCTCCGGGTCGGCCAGCACGGCCTGCCATTGGCCGTAGTAGGTGGCGTAGGGCGGCTTCACGATGCGGCCGCCGGCATCCTGCGCGGCCTGCACCGCCGCATCCACCGCGTCCGGGCCATCGAGCATCAGCGTGGCGTAGGCGACGACGGGCACGCGCTCGCCGTCCGTGGGCTGCCGATCGGCCAGGCCCAGCAACTCGTAGGCGGGCGCGGCGTTGAAGCCGAACTGGAAGTCGGGCGTCTCCAGCGCTCGGTAGATGGGCGAGCGGCTGGCCTCGGCCTCGGGCAGGCCGAGCACGGCGCGGTAGAAGCCGAACTGCGCCGGCACGTCGCGGCACAGCAGGTTGAACCAGAGCTTCATGCCGTCGCCGTCTTCTTCGGCAGGCCATAGGTCCTGCGGTACATCTCCTGCAGGTGCTCGCCGGCGGTGCATGGCGCAAAGCGCGGCGCCTCGCCGGGCGGCACGGTGCCGGGCACGGCCTCGATGCGGGCGAAGTAGTCGGGCTCGTAGAAGAAGGGGATCGAGTAGCGCGGCGCGCCGCTCGAATGCAGGTTGCGCACGCGGTGCGGGTTGGAGTGGTACAGGCCGTTGGTCCAGCGCGGGATCATGTCGCCGAGGTTGACGACGAAGTAGTCGGGCACCGGCGTGGCGGCCACCCAGCTGCCGTCGGGCATCTGCACCTCCAGGCCGCCGTGTGCATCCTGCGCGAGCAGGGTGAGCGCGCCCCAGTCGGTGTGGGCGCCGGCGCCGAAGGTGCGCTCGTCGGCGCCTTCGGGATGGGCCGGGTAGCGCACCATGCGCAGCGTGACCATGGGGCTGTCGCTGGTGGCGTCGAAGTAGTCCTCGGGCAGGTCGAGCGACAGTGCCAGCAACTGCATGAGCTGGCGCGAGAGCGTGAGCAGGGTGCGGATGTAGGCCTCGCACTGCGCGGGCGCCTCGGGCACCTCGGCGGGCCACTGGTTGTGGCCGTAGGTCTGGTAGCCGGCGACGACGTAGGGATGGTCCTCGGGCCAGGCCATGCCGCAGTAGAAGCTTTCCTTCAGGTCGGGCCGGGCGTCCGCGTCGAGGGTCTGCGCGCCCAGGTTCTCGAAGCCGCGCATGGTGGGCGAGCGGCGCATGTCCAGCGCCTGCCGGGTCCCGGGCGGCAGGTCGAGCAGCCGGCGCGCGAGCGCGAACTGCTGCGCCACCTGCTCGGCCGGTACGCCGTGGTGCGCCGCGTAGAAGAAGCCCGAGGCCATGGCCGCCTCACGCAGCTGCGCGGCGACTTCGGCGCGGCGCGCGCCGCCGGGCACGAGCGCGTCGCGCAGGTCGATGACGGGGATGGACATCGTCCGTCCGCCGTTCAGGCCTTGAGCTTGCGGTCGGCCGCCCCGGGCAGGAAGCGGTCCGTCCAGATGTCGGCCACGGCGGGCGTGCTCTTGAGGCCGAAGGCATCGACCGTCTCGGCGATGGTGGCCTGCAGGCGCTCGGGCGTGGCCGCGCCCCAGCCGTGGCTGCGCGTGCCGGCGGTCTTCATGCTGCCGTCGACGATGAGCTTCAGGCGCTCGAACTCGATCTCCTCGTTGGCCAGCGGCTCGCGCGTCTTGACGGCGGCAGCGCCCGCCTTGGGGTCGGCGATGGCGTCGATCCAGCCGCGCGTGGTGGCCTTGACGAAGGCCTTCATCGCCTCGGCCTGCTCCATGCTCTTGGCGTTGGCGACCAGGCCGTTGCCGTACGACTTCATGCCGTAGTCGGAGAAGCGGAACATCGTGATCTGCTCCGGCCCCATGCCGCGGGCCTTGAGGTTGAGCAGGCCGGTGAAGTAGAAGTAGGCCGAGGCGTCGAAGTCGCCCTTGACGAAGCGCGTGTCGCCGATGTCCGGCGCCACGTTCTCCCACTTGACGCCCGTGGCGTCGAAGCCCTGCGCCTTGGCGAAGACGGGGAAGAGCTTGCGCGAGGCGTTGAAGGGCTGGCCGAGGATGGTCTTGCCGGCGAGGTCGGCGGGCTTCTTGATCGGGCCGTCCTTGCGCACCAGGATCGAGTTGGGGTTGAGGTCGTACTGGATCGCGACCGCCGCCAGCTTCGCCTGCGGGTTGTTGACGTTGAACTCGATCATGGTCGCAAGGTCGGCCGAGGCGCAGTCGTAGGCGCCGCTGCCCACCAGGCTGATGGCCGCGGCCGAGCCGTTGCCGGTGTCGATGGTCACGTCGAGCCCGGCGTCCTTGTAGTAGCCGCGCTGCTGCGCTAGCAGGAAGCCGGCAGCGGTGGCCTCGACCTTCCAGCCGAGGTTGAACTTGAACTTCTGCAGGCTGCCCTGCGCGCGGACGAAGGGCGTGGCGGCCAGCAGGGTGGCGGCGCCGGTGGCGCGCAGGAAGGCGCGGCGGGGAAGGGCGGAACGGGACATGGCGAAAGCTCTCCGGGTGGGCAGGACCTGGGACAACGGGCACGCACCGTGCGGCGCCGCTGGCGGACGCGTCGGCGCGTCCAAGAGCAATTTCCGGGCGGCTTTGGGGCCGCTGAACGCTTCTACTCCGTGGGCGAGGGCGTGCAGCTTCCGTGCCAATGGCGAGGGCGCCGGCGCCGCTTCGGCGGCACCGGCGTTGTGCCTGCCTGCGCCGTCACGGTGCGGCGCGTTCCATGCCGGGGCGGATGCCCCCGCGCGGCCATCGGGCTTCGTGAAAAGCTGGCGGGGGCGGGGGCGACAAGGTGAAAATGCACGCAAGAGTAGAAGCGTTCAACCGCTGCATGCATCGCCACGGCGCGATGCATCAATGGCCGGGAATTGCTCTTGAGGTCTTTCTTCCCCACACGACTTTCAGGAGCAGCCACATGACCGAGGCCACCTACGCCCTCCACGAACTGAGCAAGGAATCGCGCATGGGCGCGATGGGCTCGGAAACGAACACACGCGAAGTCCGCCGTATCAGCCTGGCCGACTTCGACAACCGCAAGGCCGAGATCGCCGACCAGCTCTGGGATGCGGCCATCGACGTCGGCTTCTTCCAGCTGGCCGACCATGGCGTGCCGCTGGCCGACATCCGTGCGGCCTTTGCCGAGGCCGAGCGCTTCTTCGCGCTGCCCGAATCGGTGAAGTCGCAGTACCCGCTGGCCAACAACGCCGGCTGGGAGAGCAAGGCGCAGGTGCGGCCGTCCACCGGCACGGCCGACCAGAAGGAGAGCTACCAGATCACGCTGCCGCTGATGGGCAGGCTCTTCCCGACCGAAGAGGAGCTGCCCGGCTTCAAGCAGGCGATGCTGGCCTTCGAGCAGAAGAGCTGGGAGATCGGCATGAAGGTGCTGTCGTGCTTCGCGCTGAAGATGGGCTTCGACGAGTCCTTCTTCACCCGCGCGCACGACAAGTCCAGCCCCGAGTACCAGAGCACGCTGCGGCTGCTGCACTACTACGCAATTCCCGCCGAGGTGCAGGACAAGCTCGACCTGT
Organism: Comamonadaceae bacterium ALPHA2B; assembly: GCA_005503065.1. Taxonomy (GTDB): domain Bacteria; phylum Pseudomonadota; class Gammaproteobacteria; order Burkholderiales; family Burkholderiaceae_C; genus Xenophilus. The sequence continues at coordinate 24,588 of SCOE01000047.1, read as the reverse complement.
GGCGCGCCGGTGCGCACACGGATTTCGACTGCCTAACGCTGCTGTATCAGCGCCAGGGCCAGGGCGGGCTGCAGGTGTGCCCGGGCAAGGAGTTCGAGGCGCAGGAATGGACGTCGATCCCGCCCGACGAGGACGCGATCACCTGCAACATCGGCGACATGCTGATGCGCTGGAGCGACGACGTGCTGCCCAGCAACTTCCACCGCGTGCGCAACCCGCAGCCGGGCGAGTACATGGGGCCGCGCTACAGCATCGCCTTCTTCTGCCAGGCGAACCGCGACACGCTGATCGAATCGCCCTCGGGCAAGTACCCGTCGATCACGGCGGGCGACTACCTCAAGCAGCGCATCGCGGCGAACTTCGCCAAGAAATACTGAAAGTGCAATCGGGCTGTGGCCCTTGCCGTGTCTGGGCTGCGGCCGAAATCGTCACGTTCGTTACGTTCTTTCTCTGGGTCTGCTTTGGGCTCTGAAGGGGGCGTGTTCCGTCGTCGCTGTTGAGCGGCCGGCACGACGGACCGGGGCGCTGGCGGCGGCCGCGGGCCTGCGTTCTCCGGCGCTGGCTCGCGCTGACCGGCTTGTCGTGCTGCCTGCGTGCTCGCCGTGCAGTCCCTCAAGCGCGTCGATGCCAGGCGAGCACATCCGTCGTGCCGCACGACGGTCAGCGCGAGCCTGCGCCGGAGAACGCATACCGGCGCCGCCGGCCAGGTTCAGACCCGCACCCGTTACTCACCCCAGGTTCGGCCTCGCAAAAAAGAAGACAACCCAGGGAACGGGGACCTCCACGGCCCCTCAGGGCCGCCGAACCTCCATCGGCTGCTTCGACCAGTACACCCCCGCCAGTTGGTCCAGCCGCACTGTGCCGCCCGTCGACGGCGCATGCACGAAGCGCCCTTCGCCCACGTAGATGCCGGCATGCGTAGGCCGGCCGCGGCCGAAGAGCACCAGGTCGCCGGTGCGGATCTCGTCGATGCCCACGGGCTCGCCGAAGCCGCCGAGCTGTGCCACCGTGCGCGGCGGCACCAGGCCCGCGCGGCTGCGGTACACATACCCGATCAGCCCGCTGCAGTCGAAGCCGCTGTCGGGCGTGTTGCCACCGTAGCGGTAGGGCGTGCCGACCAGGCCCAGGGCATGGATGGCGATGTCGTCCGACTGCGAGGGCGTGAGCGGCGGGTAGTAGGTGGTGCGCGGCGCGGCGGGCAGGCGGCCGCCGGTGGGCGGGCTGGCGCAGCCGGCCAGCAGGGCGCCGCACAGCAGCGCGACCAGCAGCGGCGCAGAAGGCAAGGAAGCGATGCGAAGCGGCAACAGCAGGCGCATGGCGGCGTTGGGTGAGCTGGAATGCTATGAAGTTTATAGCTACCCGCGCCCGCCCCGCTTGCCTCGGCAGCCGAAAAGAGGGTCAATCGTGGGCCGACCGCAACGTGCCGGACTTGCGGCCCGAGGCTCAGCGGCTCTGCCAGAAACCCCGGTGCGTGGCCACCATCTCCTCGGCCACCGCCTCGACCGGACCGATCACCTCCACCGCACGCTGGCCGCGCGCGAACACCTCGCGGCAGGGCAGGCTCAGCGTCGGGTTCTCGGGATGGTCGCCGGTCAGCGCCAGCAGCGCCGCCTCTTCCGCGCCGTACAGCACCCGGCCGATGCCGGCCCAGTACACCGTGCCCGCGCACATGGCGCAGGGCTCGAAGGTGGTCACCAGCGTGCATTGCGCGAGATAGGCGCCGGGATAGTTGGCCGCGGCCGTGCGGGCCAGCGTGGCCTCGGCGTGGTTCACCGTGTCGATGTTGCCCTGCTCGGCGAGCACGGTTTCGCCGTCGGGCGCCAGCAGCAGCGCGCCGAAGGGATGGCGGCCCATGGCCATCGCGCGGCGCGCCACGGCGTCGGCGCGCCGCAGGTGGCGGGCGCACTGGTCGGGGGTGAGTGCTTGGGGTGTAAGTGGCATGGCGTCAGCAGGCGAGCAAGGCGCAGGCCTGACCGGGCGTGAGGACTGGCAGGTCCCCGATGCGCGAGAGCACGAGCAGATCCTGGTCGCCGCTCACGATCGCGTCGGCCGATGCGGCCAGCGCCACGTGGATGAACTTGTCGTCATCGGCATCGCGCGAGAAGCCGCGGGCCGCGAGCTGCGCGGGAATGTCGACCCAGACGCCGGCAGCGCCGAGGTCATGCAGGATCGCCTTGCGGTCTTCCAGGTCGAGGTAGCGGTCGAACTTGGGGCGCCAGAGCCGGGACTGCAGTTCGGCGAAGGTGGCATCGGAAAACAGAAGCCGCCCATGCGCCAAGGCATGCCGCACGATGCGCGCAGGCGGCGAGGTGGCCGACAGGGCGGCGCTGATCAGCACGTTCGAGTCGATCACCAGCGCGGCGTCAACTCTCATCGGCCAGCAACTGGTCGATGCCTTCCTGGGTGAGGCCGGCTGCTTCGGCCCTGGCGGCCGTGCGGTCCAGCGTGTGCGCCAGCCGGTTGGCGTAGAAAGCGCGCATCGCCTCGTAGTCGCTGGGCGACACCAGCACGCCCACAACGCGGTCGTGCCGCAGCACGCGCACGGGCTCCTTCTGCGCCATGTCGACGAAGGCGCCGAACTGGGTCTTGGCCTGGTTGGCCGTCATGGTCCGCATGCCCGCCTCCAAAAGCGCCTATTTTAGTCGAATCGTTCGATTCGTGCGTTCAGCGCCACTGCAGCAGCAGCGACCAGGGTTGGCGGCTCATGTGGCGGTCGACGCAGCCGGGCGTGCCGGCCACGCATCCGGCAGGCAGGTAGCTGGGGTCCAGGTGCCGCGTGCCCGGGGCGAAGTCGAGCCGGCGCAGGGTGACGGACTGCAGCACGTTGCCGCCGATGGCGTCGAAGCCCTGGGCGTCGACCTGCGTGACGACGTCGCAGTGCATGGGCAGTGCGCCGCCGCCGGCATCGCGCTGCGCCAGCGCTTCGCCGAGCTTGGCGAAGGTGTCGAGCTCGGCCCCCGTGCCGCGTGCTTGGCACACGAGGTCGCCCACGCGCGGGGCGGCGCGCGTGAGGTCGCAGGCGCGCAGCGCGTACGGCGTGGGCTGGCCGGCCTGCTCGCGCTGCGTGGCGGCCCAGGCCGCGCCGGCGTAGTCGGCATGGGCTTCGGAGAACGCGAACTCCGCGGCCTGCAGGCCCGCCTCGCGCGCCAACCAGCTGATGAAGGCCGCGGACCAGGGTGTGTCGACCACGGCGACGCGGTCGATCGCGGTCTGCAGGGCGCGCAGTTCGGCGGACGACAGGCCCTGGTCGGGCCCCACGCCCAGGCCCTGCAGGCGCGACGCGCTGGCTTGCTGCAGCGCCTGCTGCAGCAGGCGCCGGTCGGCCGGACGCAGGGCACCGAAGCGCACCTGCGAGGGGATGCGGCCATCGGGATCGACCGCCTCCCAGTAGCCCATCACGCGCTGCCAGGGCGGCGCCACGCGCAGGGAGCGCGGCGTGTCCTCGGCCTCGTAGCTGCCGGCGTCGAGCAGGCGGCCCTGCGCGTCGAGTGCGGCACCACCCCAGGCCGCGTGCTCGCGTTGGGCGAGGGCGGCCAGCTTCAGTGCGCGCGGCGGCGGGGTCTGGGTGGTGCCGGCGGCGCATCGTGCGTCGGCAGGCCGTGCCGCGGCGGGCGTCGACCACACGAGCCAGGCGCCGAGCAGGGCACAGGCGAGCAGGCGGCAAGCGGAGAAGGGCAGAGGCATGCCCGGCCGAGCATAGCCCGCCGCGCGGGCCGGGGCCGAGGCCGGCCCGGTCGCTCAACCTCCTTGCGAGCCGCGGTGCGCCCAGCCGGTGGTGCGCTTCTCGATCGCGCTGAAGAGTTCGTACATGACCATCGCCATGGCGCCCACCACCATCAGGCCGGCGAAGGCCAGGCCCATCTGCATCGCCGAGCCGGCGCTGATGAGCAAATAGCCGATGCCTTCGTTGGCGGCCGTCATCTCCGACACGGTGGTGCCGACGAAGGCCAGAGTGATCGCGACCTTGAGCGAGGCGTAGAAGTACGGCATGGATCGTGGCAGGCCGATCTTCATGAGCACGTCCCAGCGCTTGGCGCCGAGCACGCGCAGCACGTCCTCCAGCTCCGGCTCCAGCGTGGCCAGCCCGGTCGCGATGTTGACCATGATGGGGAAGAAGCTGATGAGGAAGGCCGTGAGGATGGCCGGCCCGATGCCGATGCCGAACCACACCACCAGGATCGGCACGAAGGCTGCCTTGGGCAATGCGTTGAAGGCGGTCATGAGCGGGTACATCGCCGCGTAGGCCAGCCGCGAGCTGCCGATCACGAAGCCCAGCAGCACGCCCACGACGATCGCGAGGCCGAAGCCCGCCATCGTCACCCAGAAGGTGCGCCACGCGTGGCCCGCGATGATGGTCTTGAACTCCCAGAACTGCGTCCAGATGCGCCAGGGGCTGGGAAAGATGAAGTCCGAGACGTTGAAGGCCGAGCAGACGATCTGCCACAGCACGATCACCGCCACCAGCAGCAGCCAGGGCGACCAGCGTTCGAGTTGCTTGTTGTTCATAGTGGAGCTCTTTGGGAGGCCGATAAAGACGGGCAGCCGAACGCAGAGGGCGCGGAGGTTTCGCAGAGGGCGCAGAAGGAATTCATTTTTCTTTTCCTCTGCGCCCTCTGCGTTCGGCTGCCCGATCCCGAATTCATGCGACAGCGGTCGTCTTGCGCATGGCCCCGATGTGGCTGCGCAGCTCGTGCACGATGTCGCTGAACTCCTTGGTGTAGGTCACCTCGAGGTCGCGCGGGCGGGGCAGTTCGATCTCTCGCCGCACGACGAAGCGGCCGGGCGACTTGCTCATGACGTACACGGTGTCCGCGAGGAACACCGACTCGCGCAGGTCGTGCGTGACCAGGATCACGTTGAATTTCTGCTCGGTCCAGAGGTCGCGCAGGATGCACCACAGCTCCTCGCGGGTGAAGGCGTCCAGGGCACCGAAGGGCTCGTCCAGCAGCAGCATCTTGGGCTCGTGGATGAGCGCGCGGCAGATCGAGGCCCGCTGCTGCATGCCGCCCGAGAGCTGCCAGGGGAACTTGTCCTCGTAGCCACCCAGGCCCACCTTCTGCAGCAGGCGGCGGGCGCGCTCCTCGTACTCCTTGCGCTTGCTCTTGAAGCTGGAGCGATAGGGCTCGACGATCTCCAGCGGCAGCAGCACGTTGTCGACCGTGGTGCGCCACGGCAGCAGCGAGGGCGCCTGGAAGGCCATGCCCGAGATCTTGAGCGGCCCGGTCACCGGCTGGCCGTCGATGCGGATGCGGCCCATCGAGGGCATCTTCAGCCCCGTGGTGAGCTTCATGAAGGTGGACTTGCCGCAGCCCGAGGGGCCGACGATGGCGATGAACTCGCCTTGCTTCACCTTCAGGTCGATGGCTTCGACGGCGAAGTGGTTCTCGCGCAGCAGCTGCTCGTTGTAGGCGAGCCAGACGTCCTGGAAGTCGACGAAGGGGGTGTCTTGATCGGCCATGAACTTCGGATATGAAAATGGCCTGCGACGCCCATGGGGCGGGCGCAGGCCGCTATAAAAATAAGAGCGATTCCGCTGGCCGGGCTTACTTCTTCAGAATGGCCAGTTCAGGCGTGGGCGGCAGCAGCGCGCTGGTCCACACGGCGTCGGAGCTCACGCGCGTCTTGGTGTTGAAGGCGTCGGACACTTGCGAGGCCATCAGCGACAGGCGGCCAGGATTCACCACGCCGAAGCCCTCGGCCCGGGCATCGGGGCTGTTGATGACGGTGTCGATCGCCAGTTGCAGGCGGCGCGTCTCCAGCTTGCTGTCGATGATGCCGTCGCGCGCCTTCACGGACTCGATCGCCACCGCCGGATTGGCGATGACTTCCTTGGCGCCCTTGGCGAAGGCCGAGAGGAAGGCCTTGACGACTTCGGGCTTCTCCTTGATGAGCTTGGGCGAGGCGATGATGACGTTGCCGTACAGCTTCACGCCGTAGTCGGGGTAGGGCAGCACCACCACGTCGCCCGCCTTGGCGCCGCGCGCCTCCAGGTTGAGCAGCGAAGTGAAGGTGAAGCCGGTGATGGCGTCGATGTCGCCGCGCATCAGCATGGTCTCGCGCAGCGTCGGGTCCATCGCCGTCCAGTTCACGGCGCCGATGTTGTTGGCCTTGGCGAAGATCGGGAAGGCGCGGCGGCCGGCGTCGAACACCGGCGCGCCCAGCTTCTTGCCGGTGAGGTCGCCGGGCTTCGTGATGCCGCTCTTCTTGAGCGCCATGACCGAGGCCGGCGTGTTGTTGTAGACCATCATGACCGCGACCGGCTTGTTCGGGCTGTCGGGGTTGTTGGCGTGGAATTCCATCAACGCCGCGAGGTCGGCGAAGCCCATGTCGTAGGCGCCCGAGGCCACGCGCGTCACCGTGCCGCCGGAGCCGTTGCCCGCGTCGATGGTCACGTCGATGCCGGCATTCTTGAAGTAGCCCTTGGCAGCCGGATGCAGGAAGAGGGCGGCCGGGCCTTCGAAGCGCCAGTCGAGCTGGAACTTGATCGGCGTCGTCTGCGCCTGGGCCGTGCCCAGCCCGAAGCTGAGGGCGGAAGCGGCAAGGAAGGACTGGAGGAGTTGTCGCTTGTTCATCGGTGACTCGGGATAAGGAATGTCACGATTCAAGCAATAAGGGTGCCCGCACGCCATTGGTGCGAATCCGGAGCAGGGCGCCAAAGCGGTGCGGATCGGCGATGCGGGCTTTCGGGTGCAAACCCGCAGGCGCAGTCAGCCCCTGGTCATGAAATACGCCCCGCGACGTGCACCGCCGCGGGGCGTATTTCGAGGCGATGCACTACTTCTGGATGTTGGCGTCGGCCACGGCCAGTGCCGTCATGTTCAGTACCCGGCGCACGGTGGCCGAGGAGGTGAGCACGTGGGCCGGCTTGGAGGCGCCGAGCATGATCGGCCCGACCGTCACGCCGTTGGCCCCCGTCATCTTCAGCACGTTGTAGAGGATGTTGGCCGAGTCGATGTTCGGGCAGATCAGCAGGTTGGCCTCGCCGGTGAGCGTGGTCTCGGGCATGGCCGTGGTACGCACGTCTTCGCTGAGGGCGGCGTCGCCATGCATCTCGCCGTCGCATTCGATGTCGGGCGCCATCTGCTTGAACAGGTCGGCTGCCACGCGCATCTTGCGGGCCGAGGCGCGTTCGGAGCTCCCGAAGTTGGAATGCGAGAGAAACGCCACCTTGGGCGGCAGGCCGAAGCGGCGCACCTCCTCGGCGGCCATCAGCGCGATGTGGGCCAGCAGTTCGGCGCTCGGGTCTTCGTTGACGTGCGTGTCGGCGATGAAGAGCGTGCCGCGGTCCAGCGTCAGCGCGTTGAGGGCCGCGAAGCCGGGCGCGTCGCGCTTGCTGCCCAGCAGCTGGCTCAGGATCTTGAGGTGGCTGTCGAAGCGCCCGACCAGCCCGCACAGCATGGCATCGGCGTCGCCCAGGTGCACCATCAGCGCGGCGATCGTGGTGTTGGAGCGTCGCACCATCGCCTTGGAGGCTTCGGGCGTGATGCCGCGGCGGCCCATGAGCTTGTGGTACGCCTCCCAGTAGGTGCGGAAGCGCGAGTCGTTCTCGGGGTCGACGATCTCGGCGTCCTGCCCCAGACGCAGGCGCAACCCCGCCTTCTTGACGCGCATCTCGATGATGTCGGGGCGGCCGATCAGGATGGGGAATGCCAGGCCCTCGTCCACGGCCAGCTGGGCGGCGCGCAGCACCCGGTCGTCCTCGCCTTCGGCGTACGCCACGCGTTTCTTTGCCGCGACCTTGGCGGCGCTGAACACGGGGCGCATGAACATGCCGGTCTGGTAGACGAAGCGCGTCAGGTGCTGGCGGTAGGCCTCCATGTCCTCGATCGGCCGGGTGGCCACGCCCGAGGCTTCGGCCGCCTTGGCCACGGCCGGCGCGATGCGCAGGATCAGCCGCGAATCGAAGGGCTTGGGGATGATGTAGTCGGGCCCGAAGGACAGCTCCTGGCCCGCGTAGGCGGTGGCCACTTCCTCGGAGATGTCGGCCTTGGTCAGGTCGGCGATCTCGCGCACGCAGGCCAGCTTCATCTCCTCGGTGATCTTGGTCGCGCCGCAATCGAGCGCGCCGCGGAAGATGTAGGGGAAGCACAGGACGTTGTTGACCTGGTTCGGGTAGTCCGAGCGGCCGGTCGCGATGATGCAGTCCGGCCGCACGGCCTTGGCCAGCTCGGGGCGGATCTCGGGCTCGGGGTTGGCCAACGCGAGGATGATCGGCTGGTCGGCCATGGTCTTGACCATGTCGGCGGTGAGCACGCCGGGCGCCGAGCAGCCCAGGAACACATCGGCATTCTTCGTCACGTCGGCCAGGGTGCGCGCGCCAGTGTCGGGCTGGGCGTAGCGGGCCTTCGATTCGTCGAAGCCGCCGGCGCGGCCCATGTAGATCAGGCCCTTGGAGTCGCAGGCGTGGATGTTGGCGGGCTTGGCGCCCAGGCCCACCATCACGTCCAGGCAGGCGATGGCGGCGGCGCCGGCGCCCGAGACGGCGATCTTCACGTCCTCGATCTTCTTGCCCACCAGTTCCAGGCCGTTGAGCAGCGCCGCGGCCGAGATGATGGCCGTGCCGTGCTGGTCGTCGTGGAAGACCGGGATGTTCATGCGCTCGCGCAGCTTCTTCTCGATGTAGAAGCACTCGGGCGCCTTGATGTCCTCGAGGTTGATGCCGCCCAGCGTGGGCTCCAGCGCCGCGATGATGTCGACCAGCTTGTCGGGGTCGCGCTCGGCCAGTTCGATGTCGAACACGTCGATGCCGGCGAACTTCTTGAACAGGCAGCCCTTGCCTTCCATCACCGGTTTGCCGGCCAGCGGGCCGATGTCGCCCAGGCCCAGCACGGCGGTCCCGTTGGTCACCACGCCGACCAGGTTGCCGCGGGCCGTGTACTCCGCCGCCTTGCTCGGGTCGGCCTGGATGTCCAGGCACGGGTAGGCCACGCCCGGCGAATAGGCCAGCGACAGGTCGCGCTGGTTCATCAGCGGTTTGGTGGGGGTCACCGAAATCTTGCCCTTGACGGGCGTGCGGTGGTATTCGCGGGCGGCATCGCGCAGCGCTTCTTCGGCCGGTGACAGCTTCTGGGTCATCCAGACTCTCCTAGGTTCTTGGAACGGGACATCTGCTTGCGGAAAAGCAGAAGGAGAGGCTACCGCAAAGCGGCACCTCTCCCGGGTGGTGAAACTACGAAAGCCTCTGTTTACCGATGCGTATCGGGCATCACCGGATGTTGCGCCAGGGCCTCCAGGGCGCGCACGAGGGCCGAATGGTCGTCCTGCGCGTGCCCGAGCGCGGCGCAGGCGTTCATGAGCTGGGCCGCACCGGCCGTCTGCGGCAGCGCGACGCCCAGGCTGCGGGCGCTCTGCATCGCGAGGTTCAGGTCCTTCTGGTGCAGTGCGATGCGAAAGCCCGGGGCGAAGGTGCGGTTGATCATGCGTTCGCCATGCACCTCCAGGATGCGGCTGGACGCGAAGCCGCCCATCAGCGCCTGGCGCACCTTGGCGGGGTCGGCGCCGGCCTTGCTGGCGAACACCAGCGCCTCGCCCACGGCGGCGATGTTCAGCGCGACGATGATCTGGTTGGCGACCTTGGTGATCTGGCCGGCGCCCACGTCGCCCACGCGCGTCACGTTCCTGCCCATCGTCTCGAGCAAGGGGCGCACGGCTTCGAAGACGGCCTCGTCGCCGCCGCACATGATGGTCAGGCTGGCCGCCTTGGCGCCGACCTCGCCGCCGGAGACCGGCGCGTCGACGTACCCGCAGCCCAGCGCGGCGATGCGCGCGGCGAAGTCCCGGGTCGCGATCGGGTCGATGGAACTGCAGTCCACGACGGTCTTGCCCGCGGTGAGGGCAGAGGCCACGCCGTTCTCGCCGAAGAGCACCTTCTCGACGTCGGGCGTGTCGGGGACCATGACGAAGATCACGTCCGCGTGGCGTGCGACCTCCGCCGCACTGGCGCAGGCCTCGGCCCGGCCCGAGATGGGTTCTGGCACGGCACCGCGCGTGTTCACGAACAGGGTGTGCCCGGCGTCGATGAGGTGGCCGGCCATGGGGGTGCCCATGATGCCCAGGCCGATGAAGCCGATGCGGCGGGGGGTGTTCGTTGCGTTGCTCATGGTGCTTCTTTCTCTTCAGGCGGTGAGGGCCGGGCGCCAGCCGAGGCCTTCGGTGGTGGTGGTGCGCGGCTTGTATTCGCAGCCGATCCAGCCCGTGTAGCCGATCGCGTCGATGTGCCGGAACAGCCACGGGTAGTTGATCTCCCCCGTGCCCGGCTCGCCGCGGCCCGGGTTGTCCGCGAGCTGGATGTGGCCGATGCGTGCCAGGTGCGTCGAGAGCGTGTTGGCCAGTTCGCCCTCCATGCGCTGCGCGTGGTAGATGTCGTACTGGATGCGCAGGTTGTCCGATCCCACCGCGTCCAGCAGCGCCAGCGCCTGGTCGGTGCGCGAGAGGAAGAAGCCGGGAATGTCGAAGGTGTTGATGGGTTCGACCAGCAGCTTCAGGCCGGCCTTCTCCAGCTCGCGCGCGGCGAAGCGCAGGTTGTCGACCAGCGTGGGCTGCACGTCCCGGTAGGTGGCGCCGGCAGGCAGCTTGCCGACCAGGCAGTTGAGCTGTGGGCAGCCCAGCGTCGTGGCGTACTCGATGGCCCGGCCCACACCCTCTCGGAACTCGGCCACGCGGTCGGGGTGGCACGCGATGCCGCGCTCGCCTGCCTCCCAGTTGCCCGCGGGCAGGTTGTGCAGCACCTGCACCAGGCCATGGGCCTTCAGCGCAGTGGCCAGCTCGTTCTTGTTGAAGGCGTAGGGAAAGAGGTATTCCACCGCCTCGAAGCCGGCGCGCGCGGCGGCCTCGAAGCGCTGCATGAAGGGCAGCTCGGTGAACAGCATGGTGAGGTTGGCGGCAAATCTGGGCATGTTGTGTCTTTCTCAAGGCGTGCAAAACGGACAGCCGAACGCAGAGGGCGCAGAGGCGTCGCAGAAGGCGCAGAAGAAGACAGAAAGTTTGGTATTTCTTCTGCGACTTCTGCGCAACCTTCGCGTCCTCTGCGTTCGGCTGCCCGATCCCGTATTCAGTCCAGCATCGCCGCAGCGATCGCCGTCGGCGCATCGGCTGTGCCTTCGGCCAGCGGTTCGAACTCGTTGATGGCGTCGATCTCGGTCCCCATCGCGATGTTGGTCACGCGCTCGAGCATCACTTCGATGACGACCGGCACCTGGTGCTCGGCCATGAGCGCCTCGGCGCGGCGGATGGCCGGCTGCATCTCTTCCTGCCGGTGCACGCGGATCGCCTTGCAGCCCAGCCCCTCGACCACCTTCATGTGGTCGACGCCGTAGTTCCGCTCGACGCCGGCGTCGGGCCCGGCGTTGATGTTCTCGAACGCCAGCTGCACGCAGTAGTCCATGTCGAAGCCGCGCTGTGCCTGGCGGATCAGGCCCAGGTAGCTGTTGTTGACCACGATGTGGATGTAGGGCAGCTTGAACTGCGCGCCGACGGCCAGCTCCTCGATCATGAACTGGAAGTCGTAGTCGCCCGACAGGGCCACCAGCTTGCGCGTCGGGTCGGCGGCACGCACGCCCAGGGCCGCGGGGATGGTCCAGCCCAGCGGGCCGGCCTGGCCGCAGTTGATCCAGTGGCGCGGCTGGTACACGTGCAGGAACTGCGCCGCGGCGATCTGCGACAGCCCGATGGTGCTGACGTAGCAGGTGTCGCGGTCGAAGTTGTTGTTCATGCACTGGTACACGCGCTGGGGCTTCATCGGCACCGCGTCGAAGTTCGTCTTGCGCAGCATCGTGCGCTTGCGCTCGCGGCATTCGCCGGCCCACGCGCTGCGGTCGGGCAGGCGGCCGGCGGCCTTCATGGCCTCGGCCACCTCGACGAAGAGCGCCAGCGCCGCCCTGGCGTCCGAGACGATGCCGTAGTCGGGCGTGAACACGCGGCCGATCTGTGTCGGTTCGATGTCCACGTGCACGAAGGTGCGGCCCCGGGTGTAGACGTCGACCGAACCGGTGTGGCGGTTTGCCCAGCGGTTGCCGATGCCGAGCACGAAGTCGCTGGCCAGCATCGTGGCGTTGCCGTAGCGGTGGCTGGTCTGCAGGCCGCACATGCCGGCCATCAGCGGGTGGTCGTCGGCCATGGTGCCCCAGCCCATCAGGGTGGGAATGACCGGCACGCCCGTGGCCTCGGCGAAGCGCACCAGCAGGTCGCTCGCGTCGGCATTGACGATGCCGCCGCCGGCCACGATCAGCGGGCGCTCCGCGGCATTGAGCATGGCCATGGCCTTCTCGACCTGTGCCCGGGTGGCGGCCGGCTTGTAGACCGGCAGCGGTTCGTAGGTGTCGATGTCGAACTCGATCTGCGCCATCTGCACGTCGAAGGGCAGGTCGACCAGCACCGGGCCGGGCCGGCCCGAGCGCATGAGGTGGAAGGCCTGCTGGAACACCTGCGGCACCTGGCCGGGCTCGCGCACCGTGACCGACCACTTGGTGACGGGCTTGGAGATGGTCTCGATGTCGACCGCCTGGAAGTCCTCCTTGTACAGGCGCGCCCGCGGCGCCTGGCCGGTGATGCACAGGATCGGGATCGAATCCGCCCAGGCCGAGTACAGGCCGGTGATCATGTCGGTGCCCGCCGGCCCGCTGGTGCCGATGCACACGCCGATGTTGCCGGCCACCGCGCGGGTGTAGCCCTCGGCCATGTGCGAGGCGCCCTCGACATGGCGCGCGAGGATGTGGGCGATCGTGCCGTGGGTGCGCAGCGCGGCGTAGAGCGGATTGATGGCGGCGCCCGGCACGCCGAAGGCCTGCGTCACGCCCTCCTTTTCCATCACCAGCACGGCGGCCTGGGCCGCGGTCATCTTTGCCATCTGAAGTCTCCTTGGGATGGCTGGACTCTAGGCAGGGGCGGGCCGCGCAGGAACGGCCGCGCGCACCATATCACCTATTCCTGCATGGAATGAGCAGCGCGGCGTGTTGCGCGCCTCGCTACGATGCGCGACGGCCCCTGCCGGACGGCGGGCGACCAGGTCGAGGAGAAACCATGGATCGATTGCAGGCGATGGAGATGTTCGTGCGCGTGGTGGAAACCGGCAGCTTCTCGAAGGCCGCGCGCGAGTTCAACACCACCCAGCCCACCGTGACCAAGCAGGTGGCGGCCATCGAGGCCCGGCTGAAGGTGCGCCTGCTCAACCGCAACACGCGCGGCGTGAGCCTGACGGAGGCGGGCGCCCTCTACTACGACAAGTGCAAGGCGATCGTGCGCGAGGTGGAGGAGGCCGACAGCGTGGTGCGCCTGCGGCAGACCCAGGCACAGGGGCTGCTGCGCATCGGCACCTCGGTGGCCTTCGGCCGGCGCGTGGCGGTGCCGATGGCGCTGGCCTTCATGAAGCGCCATCCGCAGGTGCAGGTCGACCTCAGCTTCGAGGATCGCTACGTCGACCTGGTGGCGCAGGGCATCGACGTCGCGATCCGCATGGGCAAGCTGGCCGATTCATCGCTGGGCGCGCGCTTTCTGGGCACCAATCCGTGGGTCATGGTGGCCGCACCCGCCTATCTGCGCCGCGCCAGTGCACCACGCCGGGCGCAGGACCTGAGCGCCCACACGGCGTTGATCTACAGCAGCGTGGTCGGCGATGACGTGTGGCGCCTGCGCACACCGCGGGGCGAGGCCGTCACCGTGCCCGTCACCGGACGCCTGCGCTCGAACAACCTGTCGGCCGTGCTGGCGGCGGCGCGCGATGGCATGGGCATCGCGCTGATGCCGCGCTACGTGGCCAGCGATTCGCTGGCGCACGGCAAGCTGGTGGAGGTGCTGCCGGACCACCCGCTGCCCGAGCAGGAGATCCATGCCGTGTTCCCGTCGCCCAAGCTCGTGCCGGGCAAGGTGTCCAGCTTCGTGGCCTTCCTGCAGGGACGTTTCGGCGAGGGCTGGTGGGAGGCGCGGGCCTGAGGCCGGCCGGCGCCTTCGCGGTCAGGGCGAGGGTGGCGCGTTGCCGTCCTCTTCGTTCGAGGCGGCGTACAGGCTCCACACGGCCATGAAGAGCGCCGCGATCACCGGCCCGATGACGAAGCCGTTGATGCCGAAGATCGCCATGCCACCGATGGTGGAGATGAGCACGATGTAGTCGGGCATCTGCGTGTCCTTGCCCACCAGCAGCGGGCGCAGCAGGTTGTCGACCAGGCCGATCACGAAGACGCCGACGAAGATCAGCACCAGGCCCTTCCAGATCACCCCGGTGGCGAGGAACCAGATGGCGACCGGCGCCCAGATGAGTGCGGCGCCGACGGCCGGCAGCAGCGACAGGAAGGCCATCACCACGCCCCACAGCAGCGCGCCCTGCACCCCGAGGAACGCGAAAGCCATGCCACCGAGCAGCCCCTGGGCGGCGGCCACGGCGACGTTGCCCTTGATCGTCGCGCGGATCACGGTGGTGAACTTGTTGAGCAGGTAGTGCGTGTGCGGCTTGGCCAGCGGAAGGGCGTTGCGGATGGTCTTGGACAGGTCGCCGCCGTCGCGCAGCAGGAAGAACAGCAGGTAGAGCATCACGAAGAAGCTCACGATGAAATCGAAGGTGTTCTGCCCGATCGACAGGGCCTGCTGCCCGATGGCCTGGCTGGCCTGGGCGGCGCCGGCCGAGAGCTTGGACAGCATCGCCTCCATGTTGCCCAGGCCAAAGCGGTCGAGCAGGCTCAGCAGCCATCTGGGCAGGGCGTTGACCACCTGCTGGAAGTAGGCCGCGAAATTCATGTCGCCCGAGCGCACGCGCTGTGCGACCTCGGCCACGTCCTGCACCAGGGAGGCGGCGATCATGATCAGCGGCAGGATCACGATCACCAGCACGATCCCCAGCGTGGCCAGCGCGGCCAGGGTGCGCCGCTTGCCCATCTTGCCCAGGAACCAGCGGTACAGCGGGGTGAACAGGATCGCCAGCGCCATGCCCCAGAACACCGCGCCGAAGAAGGGCATCAGGATCCAGCAGAAGGCCGCCGTGACGGCGAAGAGCAGGGCGAGGAAGACGCCGCGCTGGAGCGAGGGGGAGTTCATGGTGGGCCGAATGTAGCCGAGGCCCGGGATGTCTTGCCGTCAGCGGACGCGCCGGGGCAGAGCAATCGGCGCGAGGGTGGACTGCAGCCGTGTTGCCGTTTCCGGCGCCGGCAGTTCGGTCTGCAGGGCTTCCTCGACATGGCCGATGTGTTCGAGCATCAGCGTCCGCGCCCGTGCCATGTCGCCGGCTTCCAGGGCGCCGACGATGGCGGCATGCTCCGCGCAGGACGCTCCGGCCTCGTGGCGCGACTGGTAGAGGGTGGCAGCGAGCGTCGTGCGGGCGGTCAGGTCGCGCAGCACATCGCACAGGAGGCGGTGGCCCATCTGCTCGGCCAGGCAGACGTGAAAGTCGGCCAGCAGGAAGGCACGGGTGGCGGCATCGGCACCTTCGATCGCCCGCTGCTCGTCGGCGATGTGGGCGCGCAGTGCGCGGATCACCCGGGACAGCGGGCGGCCGGCCTCGGCCAGGATGCCGGCCTCGACGATGCGCCGGGCAGAGAACGCGTCGCGCGCCTCCTCGGCCGAGGGTTGCACGACGAACCAGCCGCGCTTGGCCTGCACCTCGACGAAGCCCCGGGCCTGCAGCTGCATCAGCGCCTCGCGCACCATGGTGCGGCTGACGCCGAACAGGTCGGCCAGATCCTGTTCACCCAGGCGCTCGCCGGGCGCGAGCTTCTGGGCAAGGATCGACTCGACCACGCGCTCGGCGATCGAGGTGGGGCTGATGTCGGGCATGGCCTCAGTGTGCCGCAGCCGCGCGGGCTGGTGCTGGCAGCTCCGCCTCCGGCGCATCCTCCAGCGGCGGGAGGCGGCCGTCCAGCGCGGCATGGGCCTGCTCGCGGTCGATGTCACCCTCCCAGGCGGCGATGGCCACGGTGGCGACGCAATTTCCGACGAGGTTGCCCAGGGCCCGCGCGATGCCCATGAACCAGTCCACCGACAGCACCAGCACCAGGCCGATCGCCGGAATGGCCGGGATGGCATGCAACGTGGCGGCGAGCACGACGATGGCCGAGCCCGGCACGCCGTGCGCGCCCTTGGAGGTGACCAGCGCGATGGCCAGGATCGTCAGCAGGTCGGCCGTCGACACCGGCGTGTTGGTGGCCTGCGCGATGAACACCGCCGCCAGCGTGATGTAGATCGAGAAGGCGTCGAGGTTGAAGGAGTAGCCCGTCGGGATCACCAGGCCCACGGTCGAGTCGCGCACGCCCATGCGGCGCAGCTTGGCCATGACCTGCGGCAGCACGCTGTCGGAGGAGGTGGTGGCGAACACCACCATCAGCTCCTCGCGCAGGTAGCGCAGCAGCTTCCACAGCGAGAAGCCCGAGATGCGCATCACCAGCCCGAGCACCACGAAGACGAAGAAGAGCACCGCGCCATAGAACAGTGCCACCAGCATGCCGAGCTGCTTGAGCGAGCCGACGCCGTAGCGGCCGACCGTGAAGGCAATGGCGCCCAGCACGCCCAGGGGCGCCAGCTTGATGAGGATGCCCATGATCTTGAACAGCACCAGCGACGTGGCGTCGATCACCGCGGCGACCGGCCTGCCCCGCTCGCCCAGCAAGGTCAGCGCGCAGCCGAAGAGCACCGCGAAGAGCAGCACCTGCAGGACGTCGCCGGTGGCGAAGGCGTTCACCACCGTGGTCGGAATGAGCTTCATCAGGAAGTCGACCGTGCCGCCGCTGGTCAGCTTGTCGGCATTCGATGCATAGGCGCTCATGGCCGAGGCATCGAGCGTGCGCGGATCGACGTTCATGCCGGTGCCGGGCTGGAACACGTGGCCCAGCAGCAGCCCGAGCGCCAGGGCGACCGTGGTCAGCACCTCGAAGTAGATCAGCGCCTTGACGCCGACCCGCCCCACGCGCTTGAGATCGCCTGCGCCGGCGATGCCGTGTACCACCACGCAGAAGACCAGCACGGGGATGATCATCTTGATCAGCTTGATGAAACCGTCGCCCAAGGGCTTGAGCTTCACCGCGAAGTCGGGAAAGAACAGCCCGGCCACCACCCCGAGCACGAGGGCAATGACGACCTGCCCGAACAGGGACCTGACGAATCGGACCATGGCTTGTCTCCTGGTTATCTTTTGCATGCAAGTTTTTTGTAATCTTGCATGCAAGAAATGTAGTCAAGTCGCGGGTGATGGCATTTGCGGGTTTTCCCGGCGTCAGGCCTAACATGGGCCAAGCCTTGGAGCGCCCCATGCCTGCCAGCAACACACCGGAAGCTTTCTTCATGCCCAAGCTCGGCCTGGGCACATGGCACATGGGCGAGGACGTCTCCCGGCGTGGGGCCGAGGTTGCTGCCGTGCGCGAGGCGGTGGACCTGGGCTACCGGCTGATCGATACGGCCGAGATGTACGGGGAGGGCGGCGCCGAAGCCGTTGTGGGCGCGGCGCTCGCGGAGGCACTGCGCGCTGGCGATGTGCGCCGCGACGAACTGGTGGTCGTGAGCAAGGTCTACCCGCACAACGCCACGCGCCGCGGCATGCCCGATGCCTGCGCCCGCAGCCTGGAGCGGCTGGGCCTCGAACGCATCGACCTGTACCTTCTGCACTGGCGCGGGGCGGTGCCGCTCGCGGAGACGGTCGAGGCGCTGCAGGACCTTCAGGCGCGCGGCGACATCGGCCGCTGGGGCGTTAGCAACTTCGACGTGGACGACATGGAGGAGCTCTGGGCGCTCGAGGGCGGGGCCGACTGTGCCGCGAACCAGGTCTACTACTCGCTCGGCGAGCGCGGCCCGGCCCACAGCCTGCTGCCGTGGCTGCAGGCCCGCGGGGTGCCGCTGATGGCCTACAGCCCGATCGACCAGGGGGCGATCGCCCGCGACGCCCAGCTTGCCGCGCGCGCCGCGGAACTCGGCCTGACCGCCGCGCAACTGGCGCTGGCCTGGCTGGCGGCGCAGCCCGGGGTGGTGCCCATTCCGAAGGCGGTGCGATCGGCGCACCTGCGAGAGAACCTGGCGGCGGTCGAGCGGACGCTGGACGAGGCCACGCGGGCCATGCTCGCCGAGCGCTACCCCCTTCCTTCGCGCAAGACGCCGCTGGCGATCATCTGACCGTTCTCGCGGCGCGGGCCGGGGCCGCCCGCCTTCAATGCGCCTCGGCCTGCTTGGCCGCGGCGATGGCCGCCTGTTCGTCGAAGGCCGCGCCGTTGAGGAACATGTTCAGCAGCACCGCGCAGATGGACGTGAGCAGGATGCCCGACTCGATCAGCGAATGGATGCCGTGCGGCATCCATTGCTTGAAGTTGGGGGCGAGCAGGGGAATCATCCCGACGCCGATGGACACGGCCACGATCATGGCGTTGTGGCGGTTGTTCTTGAAATCCACGCCGCCCAGGATGCGGATGCCCGTGGCAAGCACCATGCCGAACATGACGATGCCGGCGCCGCCCAGCACCACGGTGGGCAGCGATTCCACCAGGGCGGCCATCTTGGGCAGCAGCCCCAGCACGATCAGGATGATGCCGCCGGCGACGCAGACGAACCGGCTCTTCACGCCCGTCACCGCCACCAGCCCGACGTTCTGCGAGAAGCTGGTGTAGGGGAAGGTGTTGAACACGCCGCCGATCAGCGTGCCCAGGCCGTCGGTGCGCAGGCCGCGCGCCAGGTCCTGCTGGCCGACCTTGCGGTCGGTCATTTCGCCCAGCGCCAGGAACATGCCGGTGGACTCGATCATCACGACGATCATCACCAGCGTCATGGTCAGGATCAGGAAGGGGTCGAATTGCGGCATGCCGAAGTGGAAGGGCAGCACCACGTCGACCCACGGCGCCTTGCCCACCTTCTCGAAGGTCATCAGGCCCATGGCCGCGGCCACGGCCGCGCCGATCACGATGCCCAGCAGCACCGAGATGTTGGCGACGAAGCCCTTCGCGAACTTCACGATCAGCAGGATCGACACCAGCACCAGGGCCGAGATGCCGACGCCGCTGAGGTCGGCGTATTTCGGGTTGGGCACCGTCGGAACGATCGCCAGGCCCTTGGGCACGGGCGGCAGCGAGGAACCGGGCGAGGTCACCTCGGCCAGCCACTTGGCGTAGACCGGGTCGACCACCGCCGGGGCCGTCGGGCCCACCGGGTTGCCGAAGATCCAGTTGATGCCCACGCGCATCAGCGTGATGCCGATGACCGCGATGATCGTGCCCGTCACCACCGGCGGGAAGAAGCGCAGCATGCGGCTGATCAGCGGCGCGATGAGGATCGAGACGATGCCCGCGCCGATGATCGAGCCGAACAGCAGTTGGGCACCGGCCTGGCCCGGATTGGCGTTGGCAATGGCCACCATGGGCGCGACCGAGGCGAAGGTCACGCCCATCATCACCGGCAGCTTGATGCCGAACCACTGCGTGGCGCCCATGGCCTGGATCAGCGTGGCGATGCCGCAGCAGAAGAGGTCGGCCGAGATGAGCAGCGCCACCTCGTCCGGGCTCAGCTTGAGGGCGCGGCCCACGATGAGCGGCACGGCGACCGCGCCGGCGTACATGACCAGCACGTGCTGCAGGCCGAGGGCCGTCACTCTGCCCAGCGGCAGGCGCTGGTCGACGGGGTGGACGGAGGTGGACGCGGACGCACTCATGGCGACTCTCCTGGTCGGGGTGGAGCGGGATGCAGCAGGAAGCGACCGCAAGAATAGGCTTTAGGTCCGCATCGAAAAAGAAGCACAATTCGATAAATCAATCGGATCGTTCGATCAATCGCGGCGTTGTCATGAGCATCAAGTCGTCGCTGCCGGAGCTGCGCGTCTTCACGGCGCTGGCCGAGAGCGGGCATTTCACGCGCGCGGCCGAGCGCCTGGGCATGTCGCAGTCGTCGCTCAGCGCCGCGCTGGGCAAGCTCGAGCGCGTGCTGGGTGCGCGCCTGTTCGATCGCCACACGCGCGCCTGCCGCCTCACCGACGCCGGCATCGCGCTGCTGCCGGCGGCGCAGCGGCTGGTGGCCGACTGGGACCACCTGGTCTCCGACGCGCGCGACTTCACCCGCTTCGCGCGCGGCCGGGTGGCGGTCGCGGCGCCCAACGCCCAGTGCGCACTGCTGCTGCCGCCGGTGATCCGCCGGTTCCGCGACAGCCATCCGGGCGTGCGCATCGAGCTGCACGACGTGCCCGAGCACGAGGTGCATGCCCTGGTGCGCAGCGGCACCGCGGACCTGGGCATCGCCACCCAGACCGACGCGCGCAGCGACCTGGTGGCCACGCCGCTCAATGCCGACGAGTTCATCGCCGTGATGGCGCCTTCGCACCCGGTGGCAGCGCGCCGCAGCCTCGAATGGGCGCAGGTCGCGCGCGAGGACGTGATCGGCTACCTGCCCGGCAACCCGGTCCGGCGGTTGCTGGAGGAGAAGCTCGCCGAGCGCGGCATCGTGCTGAACTACACCTTCGAGATCGCCCTGCCGTGGACCATGATGGGCCTGGCGCGCGAGGGGCTGGGCGTGGCGGTGGTGACCATGGCGCTGCGGCCGCTGGCGCAGTGGCACGGGCTGGAGGTGCGAACCGTGGGGCGGCCCCAGTTCGCCCGCACCATGACGCTGCTGCGCGCGCCGGGCAACTCCATGTCGCCGGCGGTGGCGGCGTTCCGGGACGTGCTGATTGCGTCGATCCCTTGAGCCGGCGGCCGGGGAATCGCCGAAAACGAGTAGAAAAAACAGGGTCCAGCGCCCGTGGGTGCTGGGCTGGATGCTATCAATTCAATAGCTGAGAGGCACGTTTCTCCGACACGGCATTCCTCCTTCCACCGTCCCGCTGCATGGCCGGCGGAGCCGAGGATCGGCAGGCGCGTTGCGCCGCGTCAGGAGAATTGCAGATGAGCCTTGCCACATGGATCGGCCACCGCGCCATGAAGCCTTTCAGCCGGGCGCTCCCGCCGCTGGGCGAGACCGAGCGCGCGGCGCTGGAGGCCGGCACGGTCGGCTTCGAAGGCCAGCTCTTCGCCGGGCGGCCCGACTTCGACGCGCTCGTGCGCATGGGCCCCAACCGCCTCACGGCCGCCGAGCAGTCCTTCCTCGACCACGAGGTGCGGCAGCTGTGCCGCATGCTCGACGACCACGCCATCGACGAGGCGCAGGACCTGCCGGCCGAGGTGTGGCAGTTCCTGCGCGAGAAGCGCTTCTTCGGGATGATCATTCCGCAGGCCTTCGGTGGCCTCGGCTTCAGCCACCACGCCCATGCGACGGTGGTGGCGCGCATCGCCACCGTCAACGTGGCCACCGCGGTGACGGTCATGGTGCCGAACTCGCTCGGCCCGGCCGAGCTGCTGCTGCGCTACGGCACCGAGGCCCAGCAGCAGCACTACCTGCCGCGCCTGGCCGACGGGCGCGAGTTGCCGTGCTTCGGGCTCACCTCGCCCTACGCGGGCTCCGATGCGGCGGCGATCCCGGACCGCGGCGTCCTGGTGGAGCGTGAGTTCGAGGGCCGCATGACGCGCGGCTTCCTGGTCGACTTCGACAAGCGCTACATCACGCTCGCGCCGGTCGCCACCGTGGTGGGCCTGGCCTTCCACGCGCACGACCCCTCGCAGGCCGAATGGGCGCGCGACCTCGGCATCACCTGCGCGCTGATCCCCGTGCCGCAGGTCGGCATGGACATCGGGCGGCGCCATCGGCCGATGGATTCGGCCTTCATGAACGGCCCGATCCGCGGAGAGCAGGTCTTCGTGCCCATGGACTGGGTCATCGGCGGCGAGGCGCAGGTGGGCCAGGGCTGGCGCATGCTGATGGAATGCCTGGCGGCGGGCCGCGCGATCTCGCTGCCGGCCCTGGGCTCGGCGATGCAGCAGACCGCGCTCTTCGTGGCCAACGGCTACGGGCAGGTGCGCGAGCAGTTCGGCCTGCCCATTGGCCGCTTCGACGCCGTGGCGGGCCTCGTGGCCGGCATGGCGGCCGAGCTCTATGCCACCGACGCGGCGCGGCGCTACACGGCAGCGGCGCTCGACGCCGGCGAGCGGCCCTCGGTGGCCAGCGCCATCCTCAAGGTGCAGCTCACCGAGGCCGGCCGCCGCGCCGTCAACCACGGCATGGACATCCTGGGCGGCAAGGGCATCATCGCCGGCCCGTCGAACCTGCTGGGCATCGCCTACCGGCAGGCGCCCATCGCGATCACGGTGGAAGGCGCCAACCTGCTGACGCGGGCGCTGATCGTGTTCGGCCAGGGGGCCGTGCGATGCCACCCGCACGTGCAGGCCGAGATGGCCGCGGTGCAGGCCCGGGACGAGGAGGCGCTGGGCCGCGCGCTGCTGGCGCACGGACAGCATGTGGCGCGCAACTTCTTCGCCGGCCTGTTCGGTTTCGGCGTGCGGGGCAACCCGCCCGCGGCGCTTGCGCGGGAGGCGCGCCTGATCGCGCGCATGAGCGCCAAGTACGCCTTCACCGCCGACCTGGCGATGGGGCTCCTGGGCGGCAAGCTCAAGCGCATGGAGCTGCTGTCGGCGCGCCTGGGCGACGTGCTGGCGCACCTGTACCTGGCCAGCGCCTGCGTGTGGCGATTCCAGGTGATGGACCAGGCCTCGCCCACGATGCTGCCGGTGGCCCGCGCCGCGATCCGCCTGCAGCTCGACGCGGCGGCGGGCATCCTGCGGGAGCTGTACGCCAACCTGCCCACGCCGGGCCGGCGCGCGCTGGGCGGGCTGGTCATGGCCGGCACCGGCCGCCTGGCGCCGATGCGCGACGTGCCGCTGCTGCAACTGGCCGAGCAGCTGCGCACCGAGCCGGCGTTGGTCGCGGCCCTGGTGCCCGACCTGGCCCGGCCCGCGGCCGGCGGCCTGCGCGACCTGATGGAGGCGCTGGAACTGGCACAACGCCTGGGCCCCGAAACCGCGACGCTCAACCGTGCGCTGCGCCGCACGCGTTCGCTGGACGAGGCGGCCCGCGCGGCACGCGACCCGGCACTCGCGCGCGCCTACCTCGAGGCGGCCGACCGCGTGATCCAGGTCGACGACGTGCCCGGCCCGGCCAGCCGCCTGCAGTCGCAGCCGGCCAACGAGGCGCCGGCGGGCTTCACTGCGGAGCGAGCGAGCGCAGGGCCTGGGCCGTCGGCGCATCCGCCGGAAAGAAGGACTCCACGGCCAGTTCCTGCAGGGTGACGTCCACGGGCGTGCCGAAGATGGTGGTGGTGCTGATGAAGCTCAGCACGCCGGCTTCGGTGCGCAGGCGGAAGGGCACCACCACGCTGGCGAGTTCGCCACCGCCCGCCGTGGCCTCGGTGCCGGGGTCGGCCACGGGGTAGGCTGCCAGTTCGTCGTGCAGGGCCTGCAGCTGCGCGTCGCCCGTCGCCGCGATCTGCTGCTGCAGCCGCTCCAGCAGGTGGGCACGCCATTGCGCCAGATTGGCAATGCGCGGCGCCAGGCCCTCGGGATGCAGGCTCAGGCGCAGCACGTTGATCGGGCCTTCGAGCAGCTGTGGTGCCGCACCGGCCATCAGCATCGGCACCAGCGCGTTGTGCGCCACCAGCTGCCAGTGGCGGTCGACGGCCAGGGCCGGGTAGGGTTCGTGGCCCTTGAGCACGAGCTGCACGGCCTCTCGCGCCGCCGCCAGGGCCGGGTCGTCCAGCGCGCGCTGTCGATACATCGGCGCGTAGCCGGCCGCCACCAGCAGCGCGTTGCGCTCGCGCAGCGGCACGGCCAGGCGCTCGGCCAGGCGCAGCACCATCTCGCGGCTGGGCGCGGCGCGGCCGGTTTCCACATAGCTCAGATGGCGGGTGGAGATGTCCGCTTCCTGCGCCAGGTCGAGCTGGCTCATGCGGCGGTGCTGGCGCCAGTGCCGCAGGTGCATGCCGAAGGGGTCACGGACGCCGGGGCGGGCGGCTGGGTCGTGGGCGGTCGTCATGCGGCGGATTCTGGCGCGGCGGGCCGACGCGCGGCCATGACCTGCGAGGTCATCGACCGTGGATGGCGCGGGCGGAATCATGGGCTCCGACGCCGAGGGAACCGCCCGAGGCGGACCACCCCAACCCAGGAGCCAGCCATGCCCTCGATCTTCACCTCTCCCCGTTTCCTGTCCCGCGTCCTGTGGGTCGATGCCGCCTCCTGCGCCGCCACGGGCGCGCTGCAGGTCGGCCTCACCGACGCGCTGGCGCGCCTGACCGGGCTGCCGGCCGGCCTGTTGCTGGGCACGGGCGTCTTCCTGCTGGCCTATGCGGCGCTCGCCGCCGTGATGGCGATGCGTGCCATGCCGCCGCGCACGCTGATCGGCCTGGTCGTCGTCGGCAACCTCGGCTGGGCCGCGGCCTGCGCCGCGCTGCTGGCGAGCGGCGTGTTCCCCGTCACCGCGTTGGGCATGGCCTGGGTGGCGGCGCAGGCCGTGACCGTGGTGCTGCTGGCCGAGGCGCAGTGGATGGGCCTGCGCGCCACCCGGGCGGGCCGCGCCCGCGCCGCGCTCGCCTGACCATCAAGGAAAAAAATGGCTGCAGCGCCCGTGGGACGGGCGCATGCAGCTATCAATTCAGGAGCGCCTGGATGCCGCCTCGCCCGGCGTGGACGGGGGCTTGACCGACCACGCCGGTCACCGAAGCCTGCTATCTTTGTGGAGAACCACGAACCACAAGGAGTGCCCCCATGGCCGTTGCCGCCCCCCATG
>SCOE01000046.1 GCA_005503065.1 Comamonadaceae bacterium ALPHA2B | reverse complement strand
ACAGGCCCCAGACCCCCGCCCCATGGCCGCTCGCACCCTGTTCAACAAGCTCTGGGACGACCACGAGGTCGACGACCTGGGCGACGGCTTCTCGCTGCTGCATGTCGACCGGCACCTGGTGGCCGATCCCGGCAGCAAGGCGCTGGTCCACATGCATGCGCGCGGCCTGCGCGTGCGCGATCCGCAGCTCACCTTCGCCACGCCCGACCACACCGTGTCCACCGCGCCGGGCCGTGCCGACCAGCGGCCCAACGCGCTGCGCTACCTGCAGGACCTGCGGCGCGAGACGGCGCGCAACGGCATCCGCCTCTTCGACCTGGGCGAGCCGGGGCAGGGCATCGTGCACGTGGTCGGCCCCGAGCTGGGCCTCACCCTGCCGGGCAGCAGCGTCGTGTGCAGCGACAGCCACACCTGCACGCACGGCGCGCTCGGCGCGCTGGCCTTCGGCATCGGCGCCACCGAGTTCGAGCACGTGGCCGCCACCCAGACCATCGTGCAGCAGCGCCCGCGCCAGATGCGCGTGCGCATCGACGGGCGCCTGCCCGAGGGCGTGTTCGCCAAGGACCTCATCCTGCATGTGATCGGCCGCCTGGGCACCCAGGCCGCCAGCGGCCACGCGCTGGAGTTCTGCGGCAGCGCGATCGAGGCGCTCGACATGGAAGCGCGCATGACCGTGTGCAACCTCACGGTCGAAATGGGCGGCAAATACGGCCTCATCGCGCCCGACGCCCGCACGCTCGACTACCTTCGCGGCCGGCCCTACGCACCCACCGGGGCGCAATGGGACGCCGCCGCGCGCGAATGGCTGCAACTGCGCAGCGACTCCGGCGCCGCCTGGGACCGCACCGAGTCGCTGGACATCGACGACCTGGCGCCCCAGCTCACCTGGGGCACCTCGCCCCAGCAGGTCGCCGGCATCGACGGCCGCGTGCCCCAACTCGACGCCGAGCCCGACGCCGCACACCGCCAAACGCTGCAGGCCGCGCTCGACTACATGGGCCTGCAGCCCGGCCAGGCGCTGGCCGGCACACCTGTCGACTGGGTGTTCATCGGCTCGTGCACCAACGCGCGCCTGTCGGACCTGCGCGCCGCCGCCGCCGTGCTGCGCGGGCGCCGCGTCGCGCCCGGCGTGCGCGCCTGGGTGGTGCCCGGCTCGGAGAACGTGCGGCGCGAGGCCGAGCGCGAAGGGCTGCACGCCCAGTTCCTCGACGCGGGCTTCGAGTGGCGCGAATCCGGCTGCTCGCTGTGCGTGGCCGCCAACGGCGAGGCCGTGCCGCCGGGCCAGCGCGTGGTGTCCACGTCCAACCGCAACTTCGTCGGCCGCCAGGGGCCGGGCGCCCGCACCCACCTGGCCAGCCCCGCCACCGCCGCCGCGGCCGCACTGGCCGGCGCGCTGGTCGATCCCCGCTCGATGTGAAGACACGCGCGCCAGCCGCCGACCGACCCATGCAAGCCTTCACCACGCTCGATGCCGTTGCCGCCCCCTGGCTGCGCGACAACGTCGACACCGACCTCATCATCCGCGTCGAGCCGCTCTTTGCCGGCGTGCCGCGCGAGGCGCTCGGCCCCCATGCGCTGGCCACCGTGCGCTTCGACGCCGAAGGCCGGGAGCGACCGGAGTTCGTGCTCAACCAGCCGCGCTACCGCGGCGCCGGCATCCTGCTGGCCGGCGCCAACTTCGGCTGCGGCAGCTCGCGCGAGGGCGCCGTCTGGGCCCTGCTGGGGCTGGGCATCCGCTGCGTGGTGGCGCCCAGCTTCGGCGACATCTTCCAGGGCAACTGCTACCAGAACGGCCTGCTGCCGGTGGCGCTGCCGGCCGACCGCGTCCGTGCGCTGGCCGATTTCGTGGCCGGACCCGGCGGCCCCCGCCTGCGTGTCGACCTCGAGCAGTGCACCGTGGGACCGACCATGGACGCGGCCCAGGAAGGCCTGGCAGCCGAGCCCTTCCACATCCCCCGCCGCCGCCGCGAAGGCCTGCTGCGGGGCCTGGACGAACTCGCCCTGACCCTGGCCGACAGCGCCCGCATCGACGCCTGGCAGGCCCGCACCCGCGCGCTGCGGCCCTGGCTGCTGCTCGAACCCTCGGCCGCCCCGCCGCAGCCCCACGACGGGGCCACACCACCTCATTCCAACTCAGGAGACTTGCCATGACGCCCCGACCCCAAACGCCCCGCCCGCCCGCCGCCCCTGGCGCCACGCGCCGCACCCTGCTGCTGCGCGCCAGCGCGGCCGCCCTGGCCGGCACCTGCGCGCCCTTTGCGCCCTTTGCGCTCGCCGCCACTGCGGACGGCTTCCCCGACCACCCGGTCCGCATGATCGTGCCGCTGCCGGCCGGCGGCGCCAGCGACGTCGTCGCGCGCCTCATCGCGCAGAAGCTCGGCGACCTCTGGAAGCAGGGCGTGGTCGTCGACAACCGGCCCGGTGCCGGCACCCTCATCGGCTCCACCGCCGTGGCCCGTGCGCCGCGCGACGGCTACACCTTCGGCATGGTCATCAGCGCCCACGTCATCAACCCGTCGCTGCGCACCCACATGCCCTACGACACGGTCAAGGACTTCACGCCCCTGACCTTGCTGGGCTTTCCGGTCATGGCCCTGGTCGCGCACCCCTCGGTGGCGGCGAACGACGTGAAGGGGCTGGTCCAGCAATCGCGCCAGGGCGCCATCAGCTATGCGTCGCTGGGCATCGGCACCGCCACCCACCTGGCCGGCGAACTGCTCAAGACCATGACCGGCGCCGACCTGGTGCACGTGCCCTACAACGGCAGCGCGCCGGCGTACACCGACATGCTCACCGGCCGGGTGCCTGTCGGCTTTGTGCTGCTCGACTCTGCGCTGCCCTACATCAAGGACGGCCGGCTCAAGGTGCTGGGCCTCACCAGCAGCAAGCGCAGCGCCATCTACCCGCAGTACCCCACCATCGCCGAAAGCCTGCCCGGCTACGCGCTGGAAAGCATGTTCGGCTTTGTCGCCCCGAGCGGCCTGCCCGCGCCCGTGGCGGCCAAGCTGTCGCGCGACCTGCAGACCGTGGCCAACCTGCCCGAGGTGCGCGAACGCATGTCGCAACTGAGCATCGAGACCGTCGCCTCGGACGGGCCGAGCTTCGGGGCGTTCATCGACCGGGAGCTGAAGAGGTGGGCGCCTGTGGTGAAGGCGTCGGGGGCGCGGGTGGATTGAACAGCTGGAGCCATCAAGGCCCACAACCAGAGCAAGCGCAGCCGGCAGTGCGCCCAGGCTTGAAACCCGGTAGGGGTGCCGGCCGCTTTCTGGTCGGTTCGACTCCGGCTGCTTTCCGCCAATGCGCACAAGCGTCAACGAGGAGCATTGACTGCCAGCCCGGCCCGTGTCTTGGGCAATGCATCAAATTCGAGTTGCAGCGCGAGCAGACCCTCGTGATCCTCCAGACACTGGCTGCCGCCAAACACACTGCTGCCTTCTTACAAGATACTTTCAGACCAGTAGTGACGGGTTGGCGGCGTCGATTCAGTTGATCAGTTCAACCTCGCCCTCTCTGAACCAACCGTGCTGGAGGATGGCGTTGCGAGCCAGCGCAGGATTCGGCGAGTAGTAGACGATAGCCAAGCTGTTCTCGGCCCGGCTGCATGTCACGTAGAACAAGCGGCGAGTGCGGTCCGAACCGGTCTCTCGGCCAGCAGCTTCGTTTTCAGCGTCCGCCTTTGACTTCTCCTTGGTCCCGAAGAACTTGTCGTAAGCAAAAAGAAAGCCTCGCGCCTCGTCATCGTTGATCACGACCAGCACGCGTGGGAACTCGAGCCCCTTGACGCCTTGGTGTGTCCCGAACTGCGATAGCCCTCGCGCATACAAGTCGTAGCGCTCGATCTGGCTCAGAGGGGCCTCAAGCGCTTTGCTCCACGCTCGAAGCTCAGGACTCGTGTCCTCGTCTTCCCCTCCCTCGGCACCCTCCATCTGATCGCCCGGGCCTGCGCCGTCCTTGGTCGTTTCTGTCACGGTGTTGCCGGGAACGAACGGAGCCAGCACCTCCGGAATGACAAACAGGCCCGTCTGCGCCACAAATTCGAGCACCGCTTGCGCAGCGATCTCAGGCTGTTCTGTGACTAGCGCAAGGAGCCCGTCGCACGCCGCCTTGGCCTTCTGGAGCTGCGCGACTTGATTCGATCCAGCTTCTTGGAGCGCTGCGCGGTCCAGCAGCGGGGACGACGCCTTTACGGCCGCCGTAGCCCCAAACCGGTCGTTTGCGCGAAGCATCTTGACTAGCGGCAACACGTCCCGAACGAAGAATCCGAGGCCTGCGCCGGTGCCTTGAAGTAGGCTAGTCTTGAGATTGTCGACAAACCAAAGCGGCTCGAAGAACTCCACGAAGCCGAATCGCCGAGCGGACATCAGATGCTCAAGGGCAAGCGTCTTCACCATGTCTGAGTTCTGCCAGGCCGGGTCCTCGGCTATCGTCGCCATACGCTGGCGCACCGTAGCTTCGACGGCGAAGGCGTCAACGCCCGACTGGGGTGCGATGAACACCCGGACCATGCCTTCTTCAGCGTCGCTGCGTGGAACCTGTTCCTCGCCATCAACATCGTGGCGGATGCTGTTGATTACCTCGACGACGCGAGACGGGCATCGGTGGTTCATCCTCTTGCGAGGCATGGCCCACCTAGCCGGTATGGCCTTGTGCAACTGCTCCTTTCCGTCGGAGTAGATGCGCTGCATCATGTCGCCGAAGAGCCCCAGGCTGAACCGTCCATGGAACTCTTCTTCCAAATGCAGGAACGCATCCATGAGCGCTTTGTTGGTGTCCTGGCTCTCATCAATGAGCAAGATTGGACACCGACTGACCAACATTCGCCGCAGCCCGGGCTTGCTGGTCAAGAACGACGCCGTCATGGCGATGACCTCGGAGTGATTCAGAGAATCACGAGTACGGTTATCGCTGGTCGGGCTGTAGATGAATTTGACGATGGAGTCCAGCCGCGCCAGACGGCGACGCTTGCTTTCCATTGACCGAAGCCGTTCAGCGCCGGCCTTCGTGTTGGCTCGTCCCTTCTTGTGCAGTTCCTCGAGCTCGGCAATTTCCTCTGTAAGGTTCTTGGCGACCCACTGGCGGATGTCAGCGTTAAAACCCTAGATCAACGACCACGAGAATGCGTGGATCGTCATCACCTCTACCCGAGGGTCGAACTTAAGACGTTGCTTGATTTCGTCGGAAGCGGCATTGGTGTACGTGATGATGCCAATTTTTTTGCCAGTCAGAGTCAGCTGCCGGCCGTGCTCGCCCTCGATCGTCTTTCTGACGGCGCTGACCAACGACCGCGTCTTTCCTGACCCAGCGCCTGCGTAAAGGAAAAAGCTTCTTGGCTTGCGCAGATCAAGGCACTCAATGATCGTTGCATCTGCCTCGAAGTCGAATTGGTCGTCTGCGATCGTCATGGTGTCGCACCGGGCGCTGCGCCCGCGGCGGGCACTACCGAAACGGACGTGGCCGGCGCTGTCGCCAAGATTTCCAGCTGTTTCTTCTTCATCTGCTCCAGCAACCACTCTAGACCCTCGGCGATGTACTGCGGCACCTTCAGACTGTTGAAGTCGTCCGCCATCACAACGTCGAGGGCAAACTCAGCCTTTTTGCCTTCCTTGAGCGCTGTATACATCTTGGCACCAACCGCGGCTGCACCGCCACCATTCGCGATGGCAGTCCGGAACTTGGCGTTGAGGCCCGGGCCGCTAAACACCGCAAAGAAATCCAGGTTCTCGAACACGAGCGCGTCCTCAAACGTGTAGGGGTATGCGGTCTCCTTAGCGCCGGCACCCGGCATCGTGACCTCAATTGGTGTTTGATACGCTGCTCGCACAGCGAACAATGTGTCGCTGGCGTCCTTGATCGTCTTGGCTTCAGGCTTCGCGCCGATGAGGGAGTCGACGTCGTCCATGGCTGGCACCCAGGTCTTGAGAGTGGCATTGTTGGTCTTCTGGCCAGTGCCAAGAGCCGGTTGGACTGATGAGCCGCCCGGCCCGGTCAGGCTGTCTAAATCGGTGACGATCAGCGTCAACAGACCCAGATGATCAATCAATGGGCGCAGACGATGGGCGTGGCTGCCGCCGATCTCTAATAGCGTGACGTAACTCTGATGCAGTACCTTGTAGTGAGCCCGAATGAAGTTGGGGATGAGCATGCGCTCGGCTGGACCTTCAACGAGGATCACCGCGTCTGCGAAGAACATGTCAGCGTGCTGCGCACGCAAGTACCGGCTGACAAAACGTTCAGTTTCCGTGCCCTCCCCGAAAACCTGCGAAACATTGACCACCGTCGACACAGGCACTTTGGCTACCATGCCGGCCGGCAGCCTCCGGAAATACCGCAAGCTAGCAAAGGCCGTCTCGTGTGCAACGTGGCTCGAGTGCGTGCTGACGATAAGCTGCGTCCGAAGAGCGTCGCTTTCTCCCAGCTCTGGGTGGCGGCGCAGTACTTCGTAAGCCGTCTTGATGAAGACTTGCTGCACCTGCGCATGCAGGTGGGCTTCAGGCTCCTCAACGAGCACCAGGTGAAGCGGTTCGATGCTCGCAGCTTCGTTACCCTTGGAGGCTTTGCCGACACGCATCCAGGCATCGCGGAAGCTCATTAGCCGGAAGATCATCGATATTAGGTTCTGGTAGCCCAGCCCATTGCTGCCCTCCGGCAGCAGCAGGAGGGGCGGGACCATTCCCTCATCTGACGCCACGTCGACTTCGAAATTGACTGCTGCGCTGTGGTTCAACCCATCGATCGCACGTAAGCGTGTCGACACGCGAGGCCGCGGGTCGCTAACTCCCGGGTAGCCCAGGCCTGCTACTTCAGTGAAGCATTCTTTGAAGCTCTCGGTCAGCTTCAGGTCGAATGCATCCTCAGCTGCCTCCATCGCCTGCAGAGCCTCGAGGTCCTTGGGGTCTGGCCCCTTAGCGGGATCCAGATGTCTGGCGTAGTAACTTCTCAGCTGTTCCGACAACCGCGTTCCACCAGCCGACGTTTGCAATTCGCCCTCTTCCTCGACGCCGCTCGGGATCTCGCCGAAGCCGCGCTGCGCGGGGATGTCATGCACCTTGATCAGTCCACCGAGAGGATCGCCCTCAATCGGCAACGCCGATGCCGGAAGCGCCTGTGGCAGTGCACGAAGCCTCTCAGGGGTGGCAAGTAGCGCTGGATCGAGCGGATAGGCCCGGATCGTGAACATCAAGCTCAGCCGCTTTGTGAGGAAGTCGACCAAGTTTTCGGGCCAGACCGTAAGTTTGGCCGCAGGCGCCGTGCCGGCAGCCTTGTGACCTGCCGCCGCCGCTGCGGCATCGCGCATAGCATTGGCTTCGGTGATCGCGGTGATGAACTCCTTGAAAAGAGCATCGAGGTCTTTGGGCTCATAGCGCAGTCGTACTCCCAAACGCCCTCCTGTCCACTCCATGAGCGGGACCAAATCTCGCACCCGGTGGACTTCGCCTTCCTCAACCTGCAGCCAGAGATCCAAGGTTGGCAACGCTTGCACCCATGAATCCAGGGTGAGGTCTGCCACCCCACCGACCTGGTTCGATTGAAGCCATGCTTCGCCGATGTCCACGAGTGCAGGCAAGTGGCACAACGTGAAGTCGTGGATATCGAACGGACAACGGCGGGGCGTGAGGAAACGCCGTAGGGCCAACATAGCTGAGGTTTTGCCGCTGTTGTTCGCGCCGACGAACAGCGTGGTCTTGGGCGACAGATCCACTCGTGCCGACAAGAGCTTTTTGAAATTGGCGATTTCGACGAACTCGATGTGCATTTCGCTCCTCACTACTGCTTGTAATTCTTGGTTGAACCAACCATGAACCCGCGGATAACCTGTATGGAGGCTTCGTAGCCGGTTGCGGCTCTCAGTGCAGCTCCAAGTCCCTTCTTGAGCGCTACGGACGCCTGACCCCGGGAGTCATTCGACTTCAGCCTGGCTGAGCTCGGCGCTGAATGTCCCGTACCCTTGGGGCGCAACTGATAGCGGTGCTCCTGATACCGCTGATCACGCTACTTTCATCATGCTGTTGCATCGCGTCTTTCCATAGTTCGCACAACCCCAAAACGAAGAAGACCCGTCCTTCTTCTCCCGCAGCACCATCTTCACCCCGCACTTGACGCACGTCGGCTTCCAATATTCGCACTCATACGCCGTATCGAGCAGCGCCTGCTGCTGTTCTGTCGAGCGCCCGGCGATAAGCCTCAGCAACCCCTCCCGGTCCTGCGCATTGATCCGGTTGCTCTTCGCAAACGCCAGCGCATCGCTGCTAAAGGTGGAACTGGTGGCGAAGGTGCCATACGTGAGGTCATGCGACTTCAGCACCCCATAGAACTCGCGCAGTTCCTTCACGCCGACGACGCGCTTCTTCCAGTGCTTGCACTGCACGATCATGGGCTTGTCGCTGTGCTGCGAATACAACCAGATGTCGACGCCGCCGTCGGCACCGTGCGACTGCGACTCGGCGCGCATGCCGCTCTGGGCGAAGAGGGCTTCGCAAACCGCCTCGAAGCGGCGCCATTCGATGTGGTCGAAGACGGCGGCGCTCCACGCACGTTCTGGAGTCGGGCGCTCGGGCTCGGGCGGCGCAGGCTTGGCTGGTCGTTGCCGCGCAAGGCTCGCCTTGGTGTCGGAAGCCGGTGCCGACGCCTTGTTGTTTGCTGATGTTGTCCTGCTCGCCTGCCGTGCAGGGGCAGCCGCCGTCGCATCCAGCACGGCGCCGATGACGTCTCGCCAACCCATCGCTCTTCTCTCCTCGCCCGCCCCGCGGGCCCCTTGTTTGACAAATGTAAATCGATAGTTACATGAGCGGTACCTATGGTTTGTCGCAGGTCATCAGAACGTTGAGGTAAGGCAAACCGGGCGCGGTACAGCAGATCGCACGCGCGCGAGTCATCGCGTCGGTCCGTAAGCCAAAAGAGCCCGCAGCGCCCGTCCAGTCTGCGCGAGCAGCTCCTGATTCGATAGCAAGACGTCCGCACGCGGTGGGCAAGCGAAGAACGGCGCCCCGGCCCACACGCTGCACGCGCCGCCCTGCGCCCCGCTGGCACCCACACGTGCAAGCCGGGTCGTCGCACACCTACACCCGCGCGCCGCCACCGACGACGCCGCAGGCACGGGGTGTCGTCCATCGTTCATCTCAACTTCTCCGGAAGTGATTTTTTATTTAACCCATCCACCCCGGCGCCGATGCGGTGCCGATCAACCTAGGAAGGAATTCAACATGCTGGACAACAAGGACGTGGTGAGCGTGCTCAACGATCTGCTGGAAAACGCCCGCGACGGCGAACACGGCTTTCGCACCTGCGCCGAGGAGGTCGAGGCCTCGAACCTGAAGACGCTGTTCGCCGACCGCGCCGCGGGCTGCGCGCAGGCTGCCTCGGAACTCGAAGCGCTGATCGTTCAATACGGCGGCAAGCCGGCCGAAGGCGGCACGGCCGCCGGTGCGCTGCACCGCGGTTGGGTGAAGGTCAAGGGCGCCGTGGGCGCCGACAGCGAGGCGTCCATCCTCGAGTCGTGCGAGCGCGGCGAGGACTCGGGCATCGCCCGCTACCGCAAGGCGCTGAAGGAAGAGCTGCCGCCGGATGTGCGCGCGGTGGTGGAGCGCCAGGCCCAGGGCGCGCAGAAGAACCACGACCAGATCCGCGACCTGCGCGACGCGGCCAAGGCTCGCGCCTGATTGATGACGTCGTCGTGATCGCCGGTTCTCGCCGGTGTCGCGACGGTGGACAGCCAGAAAGAAAAGGCCCTGCGGGGCCTTTTTCTCTTTTGGCGTCGTGGAGCGCGCTTTTTTAAATGAAATCGGCCGTTTGCGCAGGCGGGGTGGGCGCGAGCAGCTACGAAATCGATAGCAAACCGGCTTTGCCGGCCGGCGTGGCTCAGCGCCCCCAGCGCAGCGCCAGCGCGTCCAGCCGCTTCGCGGTCTCGATCAGCAGCTCGCGGCTGAAGGGGTTCATGGCCGGCAGCGGGTGGCGCGGCGCCTCGCAGTCGATGATGCCGCCTTCCTTCATCAGCGCCTTGGCCGCGAGCAGGCCGCACTGGCGGTTCTCGATGTTGATGAGCGGCAGCCAGCGCTCGTAGCCGGCGATGGCTTCGTCGCGCCGGCCGTCGCGGTAGGCGTCGAGGATGGGGCGCAGCCCATCGGGAAAGCCGCCGCCGGTCATGGCGCCGGTGGCGCCGGCCTCCAGGTCGGGCAGCAGGGTGATGGCTTCTTCGCCGTCCCACGGGCCCTCGATGGCATCGCCGCCCAGGCGGATCAGCTCGCGCAGCTTGGCGGCGGCGAAGGCGGTCTCGATCTTGAAGTACGACACCTGCTCGATCTCGCTCGCCATGCGCGCCAGGAAGGCGGCCGACAGCGGCGTGCCGGCGGCCGGCGCGTCCTGGACCATGATGGGGATGCGCACCGCGTCCGACAGCCGCGCATAGAAATCGAAGATCTGCGGCTCGGGCACGCGGAAGGTGGCGCCGTGATACGGCGGCATCACCATCAGCATGGCGGCGCCCATGTCCTGCGCGCGGCGGCTGCGCTCGGCGCACACGGTGGTGCTGAAGTGCGTGGTGGTCACGATCACCGGCACGCGGCCGGCCACGTGGTCGAGGATGGTGCGGGTGAGCACCTCGCGTTCCTCGTCCGACAGCAGGAACTGCTCGGAGAAGTTGGCGAGGATGCACAGGCCGTTCGACCCGGCGTCGATCATGAAATCGACCGCGCGCTTCTGGCTCGGCAGGTCGAGCGCGCCATCTTCGGTGAAGGTGGTGGGCACGACGGGAAAGAGGCCGCGGTAGCGGGGGGTGGGGCGAGAAGTCATTGGAAAGTCGTCCGGATCGTTGGTGTCAGTGCGAATGCCGCGGCACCTCGGCCCCGCGGCAGCCGACGAGGAAGTCGAAGTCGCAGCCTTCGTCGGCCTGCAGCACGTGCTGCACGTACAGGCCCGCGTAGCCGCCGCGCGGCTTGGCGTCGGCGGGTGCGGGGCGGTCGTCCAGGCGGCGCTGCAGTTCCTCGTCGGGGATGTCCAGGTGCAGGCGGCCGCCGTCGCAGTCCAGCTCGATCCAGTCGCCGTCGCGCACCGCGGCCAGCGGCCCGCCGGCGGCGGCTTCGGGCGACACGTGCAGCACCACGGTGCCATACGCGGTGCCGCTCATGCGCGCGTCGGAGATGCGCACCATGTCCTTCACGCCCTGGCGCAGCAGCTTGGGCGGCAGGCCCATGTTGCCCACCTCGGCCATGCCGGGGTAGCCGCGCGGTCCGCAGTTCTTCATCACCAGCACCGAGTCGGCATCGACGTCGAGCGACTCGTCGACGATGCGCGCCTTGTAGTGTTCGAAGTCCTCGAACACCACGGCGCGGCCGCGGTGCTGCAGCAGTGCGGGCGTGGCGGCCGAGGGCTTGAGCACGGCGCCGCGCGGCGCCAGGTTGCCGCGCAGGATGCGCATGCCGCCGTCTGCCACCAGGGGCTTGTCGAGCGGGCGGATCACCTCGTCGTCGTAGTTGGGCGCGTCCTTCACGTTGTCCCACAGCGTGCGGCCGTTGACGGTGAGCGCCTGCGGGTGCGGCAGCAGGCCATGCTCGCCCAGGCGGCGCAGCACGGCGGGCAGGCCGCCGGCGTAATAGAACTCCTCCATCAGGAAGCGGCCGGAGGGCATGAGGTCGACCAGCGTGGGCGTGCCGGCGCCGATGCGCGTCCAGTCCTCCAGCTCGAGCGGCACGCCGATGCGCCCGGCGATGGCCTTGAGGTGGATCACCGCGTTGGTCGAGCCCCCGATCGCCGCGTTGACGCGGATCGCGTTCTCGAAGGCCTCGCGCGTGAGCACCTTCGACAGCGTGAGCCCTTCGCGCGCCATCTCCACCGCCCGCGCGCCCGACAGCTGCGCGAGCACGTAGCGCCGCGAATCGACGGCCGGAATGGCCGCGTTGTGCGGCAACGAGGTGCCCAGCGCCTCGGCCATGCAGGCCATGGTCGATGCGGTGCCCATGGTGTTGCAGGTGCCGGCCGAGCGGCTCATGCCGGCCTCGGCGGCCAGGAACTGGTGCAGCTGGATCTCGCCGGCCTTGAGCGATTCGTGCAGTTGCCACACGGCCGTGCCCGAGCCGATGTTGCGGCCCTCGAGCTTGCCGTTGAGCATCGGCCCGCCGGTGACGACGATGGCCGGGATGTCGCAGCTGGCCGCACCCATCAGCAATGCGGGCGTGGTCTTGTCGCAGCCGGTGAGCAGCACCACCGCATCGATGGGGTTGCCGCGGATGGCCTCTTCCACGTCCATGCTGGCCAGGTTGCGCGTGAGCATGGCGGTGGGCCGCAGGTTCGATTCGCCGTTGCTGAACACCGGGAACTCGACCGGGAAGCCGCCCGCCTCGGAGATGCCGCGCTTGACGTGCTCCGCGATCTTGCGGAAGTGCGCGTTGCAGGGCGTCAGTTCCGACCAGGTGTTGCAGATGCCGATGATCGGCCGGCCGTCGAACTCGTGGTCGGGGATGCCCTGGTTCTTCATCCAGCTGCGGTACATGAAGCCGTTCTTGTCGGCGGTGCCGAACCATTCGGCGGAGCGCAGCTTCTTCTTGGGTGTGGGGGTGTCGGACATGGCGATGGCCTTCGGAGGCGGGGACAGAGAGAACGGCGTCAGCGCCGCGGCACGCGCGTGGCGATGAAGCGCTGCAGCAGGCAGAACACGAAGAGCAGCACGCCCACTACGATGCGCGTCCACCACGAGCTGAGCGTGCCGTCGAAGGCGATGAGGGTCTGGATGATCCCGAGCATGAGCACGCCGAAGAGCGTGCCCGCCACGTAGCCCACGCCGCCTGAGAGCAGCGTGCCGCCGATGACCACGGCGGCGATGGCGTCGAGCTCCATGCCCACGGCGTGCAGCCCGTAGCCCGAGAGCATGTAGAAGGTGAAGATCACCCCAGCCAGGCTGGCGCAGAAGCCCGACAGCGCATAGGCGCCCACCACGGTGCGCCGCACCGGCAGGCCCATGAGGCGCGCCGCGGCCTCGTTGCCGCCGATGGCGTACACCGTGCGGCCGAACGGCGTGTAGTGGGCGACGAAGATGCCCGCGAGCAGCACCACGACGGCGATCACCGCGCCCACCGAGAGCGACGCGCCCTCGCCCAGCGGCAGGCGCCATTGCGCGAGCTCGGTGTAGCCCTCCTGCGTGATGGCGATCGAATCGATGCTGATGAGGTAGCACAGCCCGCGCGCCAGGAACATGCCCGCCAGCGTGACGATGAAGGGCTGCAGCCGGAAGCGCTCGATCAGCCAGCCCATCACCGTGCCGAAGCCCGTGCCCATCACCAGCACCAGCGCGATGGCCGCGGCGGGCGGCCAGCCGCGGTGCTCGACCAGCGCCGCCGCCACCATGGTCGACAGCGCGATCACCGAGCCCACCGACAGGTCGATGCCGCCGGTGAGGATGACGAAGGTCATGCCCACCGCGACCACGATGACGAAGGCGTTGTCGATCAGCAGGTTGAGGAAGACCTGCGCCGAGAAGAAGCCGTCGTAGCGCAGCGAGCCGGCGGTGGCCACGCAGACGAAGAGCGCGATGGTGGCGGCCAGCGGCAGGTACTTGGGATCGAGCCCGCGGCGGCGCGTGGCCGGCGCGGCGGCGCGTGCGGGCGTGGGCCGGGTGGCCGCGGGCAGGTGGGTGGTGGGCGTGCTCATCGCAGCGCTCCCGGCGCGGGCCGCACGGCAATGGCGCGCAGCGTGGCGCGGAACTCGGCCGACTGCAGCAGCATCACCGCGAACACCACGGCGGCCTTCACCACCAGGTTGATCTCGGGCGGCACGCCCAGCGAGTAGATGGCGTAGGTCAGCGTCTGGATGATGAGCGCGCCGATCACGCTGCCCACCAGGCTGAAGCGTCCGCCGGTCAGCAGCGTGCCGCCCAGCGTCACGGCGAGGATGGCATCGAGCTCCAGCAGCTGGCCCGCGTTGTTGCCGTCGGCGCTCTTGACGTTCGAGCTGATGAGCAAACCGGCCAGCCCCGCGCACAGCCCGCACACGGCGTACACCGCGAGCGTGAGCCGGCGCGCGCGCACGCCCGCCACCCGCGCCGCCACCGGGTTGATGCCGATCGCCTGGATGAACAGGCCCAGGGCGGT
Organism: Comamonadaceae bacterium ALPHA2B; assembly: GCA_005503065.1. Taxonomy (GTDB): domain Bacteria; phylum Pseudomonadota; class Gammaproteobacteria; order Burkholderiales; family Burkholderiaceae_C; genus Xenophilus. The sequence continues at coordinate 28,163 of SCOE01000046.1, read as the reverse complement.
GCGCGTGCACAGCACGAAGAGCAGCGCGAACACCGCACCCGCGACGAAGAGCGAGAAGGGCAGCCCCAGCAGGTAGCCGCCGCCGATGAAGAAGAAGGGCTTGTGGTAGATCGTGAGGATCTGCCCGTCGGTGACGAGCTGCGCCACGCCGCGGCCGGCCACCATGAGGATCAGCGTCGCGATGATGGGCTGCATGCCCGCGCCTGCCACCAGCACGCCGTTCCACACGCCGCACAGCAGCGCCACCGCCAGTGCCGCGGCGACCGCGGCGGCCAGGCCGAAGCGCGCGCTGCCGTCCACCGCGCCGCCGATCATCCAGGCCGCGACGGCCGCGCTGATGGCGACCACCGCGCCCACCGAGATGTCGATGCCGCGCGTGGCGATCACCAGCGTCATGCCCAGCGCCACCACCATCAGCGGCGCCGCGCGGTTGAGGATGTCGACCAGGCTGCCGTACAGGTGCCCGTCGCGCCATTCCAGGTGCAAAAAGCCGGGGTTGAAGGCTGCGTTGGCCGCGAGCAGCAGTGCCAGCGTGACCAGCGGCCAGGTCAGGCGGTGCTGCATGGCCCGCGCGAGCAGGCCGGGGCCGGAGGAGGGCGTGGTGTCAGGCATGTTGCGCCGCGATCAGTTCGTAGACCTCGTCTTCGGTCGACCCGCCGGGCAGCTCGCCGACCTTGCGGCGGTCGTGCAGCACCACGATGCGATGCGCCACGCGCACGACTTCCGAGACCTCGGAGGAGATGAAGAGCACCGCCATGCCGGCGTCGGCCAGGCGCAGGATCTGCGCCATGATTTCCTGCTTGGCCGCGACGTCGATGCCGCGCGTGGGCTCGTCGAGGATCAGGAGGCGCGGCTCGATGGCCAGCCAGCGCGCGATCACGGCCTTCTGCTGGTTGCCGCCCGAGAGCAGGGCGATCGGCTTGTCGGCGCTGTCGGTGCGGATGCCCAGCGCCGCGATGAAGCGCTCGGCCAGCCGGTCCTGCTCGGCGCGCGGCAGGAAGCGGCCGATGCCCATACGCGCCTGCAAGGCCAGCACGATGTTCTCGCGCACCGACAGCTCGCCCACGATGCCGTCGGTCTTGCGCTCCTCGGGGCACAGCGCCAGGCCGTGCGCGATGGCGTCGGCCGGGTCGGCGAAGCGCACGGTGCGGCCGTCGATGGCGAGCGTGCCGCGGTCGGCGGGCTCCAGCCCGAAGAGCAGGCGGGCCAGCTCGGTGCGGCCGGCGCCCAGCAGGCCGGCCAGGCCGACGACTTCCCCGGGGCGGATCTGCAGGTCCAGCGGTTCGAGCGTTCCCGCCTGTCCGAAGCCCTGCGCCGACAGCAGCGGCGGCGTGCCGTCGCCGGCCTGCGCGGGCGGCGGCCGTCGCGTCGCTTCGGCCGCCAGCTCACGGCCGAGCATGGCCGCGATCAGTGCCGGTGCCGGCAGCTGCGCCACCGGCCATTCGCCGACCCAGCCGCCGTTGCGCAGCACGGTGATGCGGTCCGACACGGCATACACCTGGTTCATGAAGTGCGTGACGAAGAGGATCGCCAGGCCCTGCGCGCGCAGGCGGCGCAGCACCTCGAACAGCCGCTGCACCTCGTCCTCGTCGAGGCTGGAGGTCGGCTCGTCGAGGATCAGCACGCGGGCATCCACGCCCAGCGCGCGGGCGATGGCCACCATCTGCTGCACGGCCACCGGGTAGCTCGCGAGCAGCCGCGTGACGTCGATGTCCAGCCCGATGCGCGCCAGCAGCGCGCGTGCGCCCTCGTTCACCGCGGCCCAGTCGATGCGGCCGGCGCCCAGCAGGCCTTTGCGCGGCTCGCGGCCGGCGAAGATGTTCTCGGCCACCGAGAGGTTGGGGCAGAGGTTCACCTCCTGGTACACGGTGCTGATGCCCAGGCGCTGCGCGGCCAGCGGCGAGTCGGGCCGCACGGCGCGGCCGGCCAGGCGGATCTCGCCCGCATCGGCGCCGAACACGCCGGTCACGATCTTGATGAGGGTCGACTTGCCGGCGCCGTTCTGGCCCATGAGCGCATGGATCTCGCCCGGGCGTAGCGTGAGGCGCACGTCGTGCAGCACCTGCACCGTGCCGAAGCGCTTGCCCAGGCCCTCGACCTCGAGTACGGGCGTCTGGATCACGGTCGGCTCGGCGATGTCGGCCATGGCGCTCAGCGATTCTTGTGATAGACGTCGATGAACACCGCGGCCAGCAGCACCAGGCCCTTGATGACCTGCTGGTAGTCGATGCCGATGCCCATGATCGACATGCCGTTGTTCATCACCCCCATGACGAAGGCGCCGATGACGGCCCCCGTCACCTTGCCCACGCCGCCCGAGGCCGAGGCGCCGCCGATGAAGCAGGCGGCGATCACGTCCAGCTCGAAGCCCAGGCCGGCCTTGGGCGTGGCGGTGTTCAGGCGTGCCGCGAACACCAGGCCCGCCAGCCCGGCCAGCGCGCCCATGTTCATAAAGGCGTAGAAGCTCAGGCGCCGGGTGTCGATGCCCGACAGGCGCGCCGCCTTCTCGTTGCCGCCCAGCGCGTAGATGCGCCGGCCCAGCGTGGTGCGGCGGGTGACGAAGTCGAACAGCAGGATCAGCACCGCCATGACCACCAGCACGTTGGGCAGGCCCTTGTACGAGGCCATGAGCCAGGCGAAGCCGACCATGAGCAGCGCGAAGATCGCGTTGCGGGCGACGAAGATCGCCAGCGGCTCGGCGCCGATGCCGTGCGCGAGCTGGCGCTGCCGCGTGCGCCAGCCGGCGATGGCGAAGGCGGCACCCGCCGCCACGCCCAGCAGCAGCGAGGTGAGGCGCAGACCGCCGCCGCTGGCGAGCGCTTCGGGAATGAAGCCGCTGCTCAGGCGCTGGAACACCTCGGGGAAGGGCCCGACCGACTGCCCCTGCAGCACCGCCAGCGCCAGGCCCTTGAAGACCAGCATGCCCGCCAGCGTGACGATGAAGGAGGGGATGCGCGCATAGGCGACGAACCAGCCCTGCACCGCGCCCACCAGCGCGCCGGCCGCGATGCACAGCACCACGGCGGGCAGCACCGGCCAGTCGTGCTCGACCATCAGCACCGCGGCCACGGCGCCCACGAAGCCGCAGACCGAACCCACCGACAGGTCGATGTGCCCCGCCACGATCACCAGCAGCATGCCCAGCGCCATGATGACGATGTAGCTGTTCTGCAGCACCAGGTTGGTGAGGTTGAGCGGCTGCATCAGCGTGCCGTCGGTCACGACCTGGAAGAACACCATGATCGCGATCAGGCAGATCAGCATGCCGTACTCGCGCAGGTGGTGCTTCAGGAAGGATGCGGCGGAGCTGTCGGTGCCGGCGCGCGCCGGCGCGGTGGGCAGCGCGGCGGTGGCCGTCTTCTCGTTCATGCGGGGACTCCCTCGGGGTGGTGCGCGCCGCGCGCCTGCGCACGCAGGATGGCGGCCATGATGCGTTCCTGCGTCGCCTCGGCCGTGGGCATCTCGGCGACGAAGCGGCCCTCGTTCATGACGTAGAGCCGGTCGGTGATGCCCAGCAGCTCGGGCATCTCGGAGGAGATGACGACCACGCAGCGGCCCTGCGCGGCGAGTTCGGCGATCAGCGTGTAGATCTCGTACTTGGCGCCGACGTCGATGCCGCGGGTGGGCTCGTCGAGGATCAGCACCTGCGGGTCGGTGAAGAGCCACTTGGCGATCACCACCTTCTGCTGGTTGCCGCCGGAGAGGTTGACCGTCTTCTGCTCCACGCCCGAGCAGCGGATGCGCAGCGCCTGGCGGTAGCGCTCGGCCACCGCATGCTCGCGGCCGCGGTCGATCACGCCGGTGCGCGAGGAGACGCCGGCCATGTGCGCGAGCGGGGTGTTGAAGCGGATGCTCTCCTCCAGCACCAGGCCGGCGCCCTTGCGGTCCTCGGTCACGTAGGCCAGGCCGGCGGCGATGGCGCGGTCGACGGTGGCCACATCCAGCGGGCGGCCGTCGAGCAGCGCCTCGCCGCGGATCGCGCGGCCCCAGCTGCGGCCGAAGACGCTCATGGCGAACTCGGTGCGTCCTGCGCCCATGAGGCCCGCGATGCCGACCACTTCGCCGCGGCGCACCTTCAGGTTCAGGCCGTCGAGGAAGGGGCGGCCGGGCCGCTCGGGGTGCTCGGCCGACCAGCCGCGCACCTCGAAGCCCAGTTCGCCGATGGCCGGCGTGCGGGGCGGGTAGCGGTCGGTCAGCGCGCGGCCGACCATGCCGCGGATGATGCGGTCCTCGTCCACCGGCGCGGCACGGCAGTCGATGGTCTCGACCGTGCGGCCGTCGCGCAGCACGGTGACGGCGTCGGCCACGCGCGCGATCTCGTTGAGCTTGTGCGAGATGAGGATGCAGGTGATGCCCTGCGCGCGCAGTTCCAGCAGCAGGTCGAGCAGGGCCTGGCTGTCGTTCTCGTTCAGGCTGGCGGTGGGCTCGTCGAGGATGAGCAGCCGCACCCGCTTGGACAGCGCCTTGGCGATCTCGATGAGCTGTTGCTTGCCCACGCCCAGCGGGCCGACCAGCGCGTCGGGCCGCTCGGCCAGGCCCACCTTGGCCAGCAGCTCTTGCGTCTGCCGGTAGGTGGCGATCCAGTCGATCACGCCGGCTGCGGCCTGCTCGTTGCCCAGGAAGATGTTCTCGGCGATCGAGAGCATCGGCACCAGCGCCAGCTCCTGGTGGATGATGATGATGCCGGCTCGCTCGCTGTCATGGATGCCGCCGAAGTGCTGCACCTGGCCGTCGAAGGCGATGTCGCCTTCGTGGTCGCCGTGCGGGTACACGCCGCTGAGCACCTTCATCAGCGTGGACTTGCCGGCGCCGTTCTCGCCCACCAGCGCATGGATCGAGCCGGCGCGCACGCGCAGGTCGACGCGATCGAGCGCGACCACGCCCGGGAAGGTCTTGCGGATGCCCCGCATCTCCAGCAGCGTGTCGGCCGTGCGCGCGTCGTCTCCTGCCTGCATCGTGGTCCTGCCCTGTGCCGTGTCGGCGCCCTTACTTCAGCTGCGAGGCCTTGTAGTAGCCGCTGTCGACCAGCACCTTCTCGTAGTTGCTCTTGTCCACCAGCACCGGCTTGAGCAGGTAAGAAGGCACGACCTTCACGCCGTTGTTGTAGGTCTTGGTGTCGTTGACCTCGGGCGTCTTGCCGCTGAGCACCGCATCGACCATGTCGGCCGACACGCGGGCCAGCTCGCGCGTGTCCTTGAACACGGTCGAGTATTGTTCGCCGCGCAGGATCGACTTGACCGAGGGCACCTCGGCGTCCTGGCCCGAAACGACGGGGCAGGGTTGCTGCGCCGTGCAGTAGCCAACGCCCTTGAGCGAGGACAGGATGCCGATCGACAGGCCGTCGTAGGGCGAGAGCACCGCATCGACGCGCGCCTTGCCGTAGAAGGCCGACAGCAGGTTGTCCATGCGGGCCTGGGCGACGGCGCCGTCCCAGCGCAGGGTGCCGACCTTGTCCATGCCCATCTGCTTGCTGCGCACGACGAGCTTGCCGCTGTCGAGGTAGGGCTTGAGGACCGACATCGCGCCGTCGTAGAAGAAGAAGGCGTTGTTGTCGTCGGACGAGCCGCCGAAGAGCTCGATGTTGAACGGGCCCTTGCCCTCCTTCAGGCCGAGCCTGTCGACGATGGACGTCGCTTGCAGCACGCCGACCTGGAAGTTGTCGAAGGTGGCGTAGTAGTCGACGTTCTTCGAGCCCTTGATGAGCCGGTCGTAGGCGATGATCTTCACGCCCTTGTCGGCCGCGTTCTGCAGCGCCTTGGTGAGCGTGGTGCCGTCGATCGAGGCGATCACGAGCACCTTGGCGCCCTTGGTCACCATGTTCTCGATCTGCGCGAGCTGGTTGGGGATGTCGTCGTCGGCGTACTGCAGGTCGGTCTGGTAGCCGCGGCCCTTGAGCACCTTGACCATGTTGTCGCCGTCGGCGATCCAGCGGGCCGAGGACTTGGTGGGCATCGCAATGCCGACCAGGGCCTTGCCCTGGGCCAGCACGGACAGGGGGCTGAGCACCGCGAAGGCGGCGGCCAGGGCGAGGGTGTGGCGCAGGAATTGGCGCTTCATGGTGGTCGTGTCCCCGGCGTGCTCAGTACTTGCGTTTCGGGAACTCGGCAGCGGCAGTCTCCATGGGGAAGATGCTCTCTTCCGTCACGATGCGCTTGGGCACCGGCTTGCCGGCCAGGATGTCCTTGAGGGCGGCCATCAGCTGCGGGCCGAGCAGCGGGCTGCATTCGACCGAGACGTTGAGCTTGCCGGCCATCATGGCCTCGAAGGCGCCCTTGACGCCGTCGATGGAGATGATCGTGATGTCCTTGGCCGGCTTCAGGCCCGCTTCCTCGATGGCCTGGATGGCGCCGATCGCCATGTCGTCGTTGTGCGCGTAGAGCACATTGATGCCGTTCTTGCCCTCGGCCTTGAGGAAGGCTTCCATCACCTCCTTGCCCTTGGCCCGGGTGAAGTCGCCGGTCTGGCTGCGCACGATCTTGAACTTCGGGTCGGCCTTGATGATTTCCTCGAAGCCCTTCTTGCGGTCGATGGCCGGCGCCGAGCCCACGGTGCCCTGCAACTCGACGATGCGGACCTCGCCCTTGCTGTCCTTCATCTTCTCGACCAGCCAGCGGCCGGCCTTGCGGCCTTCCTCGACGAAGTCCGAACCCATGAAGGTGACGTACAGCGAGGTGTCCTTGGAGTTGACCGAGCGGTCGGTCAGCACCACCGGGATCTTGGCGGCCTTGGCTTCGCGCAGCACGTTGTCCCAGCCCGACTCGACCACCGGCGAGAAGGCGATCACGTCGACCTTCTGCGCGATGAAGGCGCGGATCGCCTTGATCTGGTTCTCCTGCTTCTGCTGGGCATCGGAGAACTTGAGGTCGATGCCGGCGTCCTTGGCCGCCGACTTGATCGATTCGGTGTTGGCGGTGCGCCATTCGCTCTCGGCACCGACCTGGCTGAAGCCCAGCACGATCTTCTTCTGCGCGAACGCGGAGAGCGGGATCAGGGTGGAGGCCGACAGGGCGACGGCGGTGGCAATGACGTGTCTGCGGTTCGTTGGCATCGGTTTGTCTCCTTGTGCCGTTTGTGTCCGCCTCCAGGCGATACCGTTGCCCGGGGCTGGGCGGCAGTGTAAGAATGAAATTGCTATCAATCCAATAGAGTTTTCGCCAGAATCGATATCGTTCCGGGCATTCGCGCAAACCCTCATGAATACCTTCTCCGAATACACCCACTGGTTCCTGCGGGCCCGGCTGAAGACGCGACAGCTGCTGCTGCTCACGGCGCTGGAGGAGGAGGGCAACATCCACGCGGCGGCCCGAGCGCTCAACATGACGCAGCCGGCAGCCTCGAAGCTGCTCAAGGACCTGGAGGACATGCTGGAGGTGCAGCTTTTCGAGCGGATGCCGCGCGGCATGCGCCCCACCTGGTACGGCGAGACCATGATCCGCCACGCCCGCCAGGCGCTGGCGAGCCTGAGCCAGGCGCACGAGGAGCTCACGGCGCTGAAGGCCGGCCGCTACGGTCAGGTGGGCGTGGGTGCCATCACCTCGCCGGCCCTGGCGCTGCTGCCGCCGGCCATCGCGATGGTCAAGCGCGAGCAGCCCAGCCTGCGCGTGGTGCTCGAGATCGAGACCAGCCCGGTGCTGCTGGAGCACCTGCGCCAGGGGCGGCTGGACATCCTGCTGGCGCGCTTCTTTGCCGGCGAGGACCAGAGCGACCTGCGCTACGAGGCCATCACCAGCGAACCGGTGTGCACGGTGGCGCGGCCCGGCCACCCGCTGGCCGGCAAGCACGACCTGCAACTGGCCGACGTGAAGGACGCGGCCTGGATCGTGCCGCCGGCCGGCAGCGTGCTGCGCCACCGCTTCGAGCTCATGTTCCAGGAGGCGGGCCTCAAGCCGCCCTTCGACATCATCGAGACGGCGGCGCTGCTCTTCATCACCCGCATGCTGCAGCAGAGCGACATGCTGTGCGTCATGGGCACCGAGGTGGCGCGCTACTACGCGTCGCACGGCATCCTCACGATCCTGCCGCTGGAGATGGCCTGCCACATGGACGACTTCGGCCTCATCACCCGCGCCGACCGGGCGCTGTCGCCGGGGGCGCAGCTGCTCGTCAAGGCGCTGAGGACCTCCTGCTTCCCGATCTACGGGCGCAAGATGGATTGATCTCGCGTTGCGATCTACCCAACCGTTCGGGCTGAGCCTGTCGAAGCCCCGCGCGGCGCTTCGACCCTTCGACAGGCTCAGGACAGGCCAAGCTCAGCGTGAACGGTTCGTGGTCCTCGAACGCGATGCACAGCGGGTGCGCGCCCGCAGTTGTCAGACCCAGCCGGCGTCGACCTTGAACTCCTGCGCCGTGCACATCGCCGCCGCATCCGAAGCCAGGAACAGCACCATGGCCGCGATGTCGTGCGGCAGCAGCTTGCCGGGCAGGCACTGGTTGCGCGCCAGCTCCTTCTCGCCTTCCTCGTCGAGCCAGAGCGCGACCTGCCGCTCGGTCATCACCCAGCCGGACGACACGGTGTTGATGCGGATGCGGTCCTGGCCCAGCGGCTTGGCCAGGCCGCGCGTCAGGCCGTTGACCGAGGACTTCGCGATCGCGTAGCAGGGGTAGCCGCCGCCCTTGCCCTGCCAGCCGGTGGAGCCGAGGTTGACGATCGAGCCGCCGCCCAGGCGCTTCATGCCCGGCACGACGGACTGGATGGCGAAGAGGGCCGGACGCTCGTTGATCGCCATGCGCTCCTCGTAGTAGGCGGGCGTAACCGACTCCAGCGTGTGGCGGTCGTCGCTCGCCACGTTGTTCACCAGCACGGCGAAGGGGCCGAGCTCGGCCTCGGCCTGCGCGATCGCCTGCTGCAGCGCGCCGATGTCGCGCACGTCGCAGCGCCACCACCACGGTGCCGGCAGCCCCGCCGCGGCGATGCGCTGCGCCAGCGCTTCGCTCGGCGCCTCGGCGATGTCGATGAAGGCGACGCGCGCGCCCTGCTCGGCGAAGGCCTGCACGATGCCGGCGCCGATGCCGCTGCCGCCGCCGGTGACGAAGACGTTCTTGCCGCGCAGGTCGGGGTAGGAGGCGAGGGGAGTACGCATGAGGATGTCTCTTGATGGGATATTGAAATTGCAATCGATAGATTGCGAAAAGATATTTTTAAGCATCAATATGCCTTGATAGCATTTGCGCCGTCAAGCGCGTTCGACGCTTCAGGAGACGACGAGGATGAGCGCAACCGCAGCCCTGGCGCCGCGGCCCGTGTCGGGGTCGTGGCGATGCCTCTGGGAGGCCGGTGCCGAGCTGGGCGAGGGCGCGCTGTGGTCGCCCCGGCTGCAGGCGCTGTGGTGGGTGGACATCCTCGGGCGGCGCCTGCACCAGTGCGACGCACAGGGCCAGTCGCGGCGCAGCTGGCAGTTCGACGAGGAGGTCTCGGCCGTGGCCGAGGGCCGCGGCGAACGCCTGCTGCTCGCCCTGCGGCGCGGCTTCGCGCGCTTCGCGCCCTTCGAGGCCGATGCCATTCCGCGCTACCTGCACTGCCCGAGGCAGGAACTCCCGGGCAACCGCTTCAACGACGGCAAGTGCGACCCGCAGGGGCGCTTCTGGGCGGGCAGCATGGACTTCGACGCCGTGGCGCCCACGGGCACGCTGTACCGCTTCGATGCCGACGCGCGCTGCACGCCGCAGGACAGCGGCTTTCCCGTCTGCAACGGGCCGGCCTGGTCGCTGGACGGGCGCACGCTCTACTTCAACGACACCGTCGGCGCGCGCACGCTGGCCTACGACGTCGATCCGGTGTCGGGTGGCGTCTCGGGCCGCCGCGTGTGGCGTGAATGGGATCGCGATGCCGATGGCCTGCCCGACGGCATGACCACCGATGCCGAAGGCTGCCTGTGGATCGCGCACTGGGGCGGCAGCAGCGTCACGCGGCACGACCCCTTCAGCGGCGAGCTGCTGGCGCGCATCGAACTGCCGGTGACGCAGGTGACGAGCTGTGCCTTCGGCGGGCCGAAGCTGCGCACGCTGTTCATCACCAGCGCCGCGGTCGGCCTCGATGCCGCGCAGCGTGCGGCCCAGCCGCTGGCCGGCGGGCTGTTCGCGGTCGACGTCGACGTGGCCGGCTTGCCGGCGGCGGTGTACGGCGGAGCGCCATGAGCGGGCAGCACACGGTGGCCGAGGTCCGGTGGCTCACGCATGCGGACCAGCGCCTGGGCCTGCTGCCCGCGTTGGGCGGGGGCGTGGCTGCATGGCAGCTCGCGCGCCCTGGCGGCGGCTGGCTCGACCTCTGGCGGCCGTGGGACGGGCGGACGCCGGACATGTACCGCCTCGCGTCCTTTGCGATGGTGCCGTGGTCCAACCGCATCAGCGGCGGCGGCTTCACGAATGCGCAGCGCCACCATCCGATGCAGCCCAACCGCGAGGGCGAGCCGTACCCCATCCATGGCGACGGCTGGCTGCAACCCTGGGAGGGCGCCGCGGTGGCGCCCGGCGTGTTCGAGATGGACCTGCGCTGCGACCACCACGGTGGCAACCCGTACCGCTACCGCGCCACGCAGCGCTTCGCGCTGGTCGAAGGCGGGCTCGACCAGTCGGTGGAAGTCACCAACACCGGCGACGAGGCGCTGCCCTTCGGCCTCGGCCTGCACCCGTGGTTCCCGCGCACGCCGCGTGCGCGCGTGCAGGCGTCGGTGGGCGGCGTGTGGCTCTCGGGCGCGGACCCGCTGCCGGTGGGCCGCAGCACCGAATTTGCGCGCGACTGGGACCTGCGCCGCGGCATCGGCGCCGCGGGCAGCTTCATCGACAACGGCTTCACCGGCTGGAACGGTGAAGCCGCCATCGAGTGGCCCGAGCATGGCCTGCGCGTGACGCTCTCGGCGCGCGACGGCGCGCCCGGTGCCGAGGCGCCGACGGCCTTCTGCCTCGTGTACCGCCCGCCCGCGGGCGACGTCTTCTGCTTCGAGCCGATCACGCACCCGATCGACGCCTTCCACCTCGACGGGTGTCCCGGCCTGCGCGTGCTCGCGCCGGGCGAATCGATGACCTTGCGCGCTGTCTGGCGCGTGGAGGCATTGCCGCTCGCGGCAGGCTGAACGGTCTTCAGCTTCGGCGTTCGGCGATCAGTTGGCGCAGGGCCTCGGCCATGGCGGGCGCCGCCCAGTCGCGTTCGCCCTCGGCCCATGCGAGCGGCCGGCCGGCGCCGTCGAACACGAAGGTCGCGGGCAGCGCCTGGCCACCCCACGACTTGAACACCGACTGGCTGCGGTCGAGCAGCACGGTGCCCTGGATCGGCACCTCGGCCAGGAAGCGCCGCACGCGCTCCGGCATCTCGCCATGGTTCAGCGCCACGAACTGCCAGCCTTGAGGCGCCAGCTGCTGCGCCAGCGTGTTGAGCGAGGGCATCTCAATGCGGCATGGGCCGCACCAGGTGGCCCACACGTTCACCAGCAGCGGCCGGCCGGCGAAGTCGGCCAGCGTGCGCGCCTGCTCGGTCTGCAGCTCGATGGCCTCCAGGCGTGGCGGACGGATGGGCCGCCAGCGGGCCAGGCCCGTGGCGGTCGCGGGCTGGGCATGCACCGGCGCCCACGCCGCACCCGCGAGCCCGGCGGCGGCGCCGGCGAGCAGCTGCCGGCGCGTGGGGTGCAGGGTCAGGCGCTCACCCGCTTGGACTGGATCACGTACTTGAAGCTGGCCGGGTCCAGGCTGTCCAGGCGTCCCTTGGCGGTCTCGCCGTTGGGGTACATCAGGAAGGCGATCGGCGCGCCCTGGCGGCTGCCGGGCAGGCGCACGTCCTCGGCGCTGTTGTAGCCCAGCCAGTTCGATTCCCAGGCGCCGAAGAGCATCGCGTTGGCGGCGCGCACGCGGGCGTCGGTGGCGGCCAGGCCGCCCTTTTCCTCCTCGAGCATGACCTTGCGCACGTCGGCCGGATCGACCGGCACCCAGCCATAACCCTGGGCATAGAACTCGGCGCGGCAGTGCTGGGCGCGGCTGATGTCGCCGCTCTTGCCCATGCTCTTGTAGCCGCGCGCCGAATCGTCCACGCGCACGCCGTACACGTCGCGCGCCGGCACGCCGCTGGCGCGGGCCAGGGCGACGAACAGGCCGTTGAGGTCGGCGCACTTGCCGCCCAGGTTGCCGCTGGTCAGCACGTACTTGACGTCGCCGGTGCCGCAGCCGCGCACGCTGCCTTCGCGGTGGCAGTTGGCCACGATCCAGTCGTAGACGGCCTTGGCCTTCTCGATGTCGGTGCGGGCGCCGGCGTCGGCCACGATCTTGCGGGCCGTCTCGCCGACGATGCCGTCGGTGGGCTTGAACTCGGTCGGGCGCAGCCAGGCGCGCAGCTGTTCGGGCGTGGCGTTGCCGGCGCGCGGCGCGGCGCCCAGGTCGGTGGCGCGGTCGCGCAGCGCGACGCGGTTGACCAGGGTGAGCTGCTGCGGCGCGTTGGCATCGGCCCACTCCACCAACAGCATGCGGGCGCCGCCGGTGCCTTCGACGATGCGGGCCTGCTTGGCGCCGGGGGCGTCGAAGCGCGTGTCGACCAGGCGCTGGTAGACACCCTCGGTGCCGGCCAGTTGCTGCGCTGGCAGCGGCACCCACACGCGGCCCAGGCCGGTGCGTTCGGCCAGGTCGACCTGGGTCGTGATGTCGTAGCTGCGCCAGCCCTCGGCGGCGGGGGTGGCGGGTGCGGTGCGGGCCGCCGCGAAGGCGGGCAGCGTGGCGGCGGTGGCACCCAGCAGGGGGGCGGCAGCGGAGAGGCTGAGGAAGTGGCGGCGTTGCATGGTGGCGGTTCCTTGGAGCGGGTGGGTCGTTGTCGCCGTCATACGGCGGGTGGCCGATTATTCACGCTGCATGCGCCGAGGTCAGCGCGCCGACCCCAAGCCCCACCGGGGCGCTCAGGCCGAGGCCGTGCCGCCGGCGCGCGTCGCCGCTGCCACGGCCGCCTGGGCGCGGGCATAGGCTGGTGCCGGGCCGATGCGCAGGCGTGCGCGGGCCGCGTCCAGCGGCTCGTGCAGCAGCACCTCGTAGTCCTCGCCCAGCAGCCAGGATGCGGCCCGGCCGCGCCGATAACCCTCGAGGATCGCGCGTGCCACGACCAGGCTGTGCATCTCCTTGAGCCCCTTGAGCGCCGACGCGATGCCCAGCACGGCCCAGCCCTTGCCGCGCGTCTGCGCGAAGCTGAAGCCGACCAGGCAGGCCTCGCCGAGCGGCTCGTCGGCCTGGTAGCCCGTGAGCACGTGCCAGATGTCGTGGACGTCGCGCACGCGGCGCCCGAGCCAGGCGTGCGGATGCTCGACCAGCGCGTGGCCTTCCGGGTTGGAGGCATCGGCCAGGCCGGCGGCCGAGTAGCCGGTCTTCTGGAGGAACTCCCGGTACGCCGCGCCCACGGTGCCGGGCGCGAAGCTCGCGACGAAGGCCGGGTCGCAAAGTCGCTCGACCAGTTCGGTGCGGCGGTACACCTGCCGCGCACCCGCCTCGGTGCTGATGAGCCGCGCCAGGTTGACCGGCAGCACCGGCCCGTTGAGCGACCGCATGATGATGAAGACCTGCTCGGTGGCATTGGCGTCGCGCATGAGCGCGCGCACGGCGCGCAGGGCGGCGGGCACATCGCGCTTGTATGAGCCCGAGATGGTGGTGCTGTACTTCATCGCTGGATCTCCTGTGGCCTGTTCGGCAGGGCCCGGCCGCCATCATCCCAGAGTCCATGCGTTCGCGGCGTCGGCGGAAAAGCCCCGGCACCCCGGCGGCGCACTGGGCAGGCGACGCGATGCATGGCCATAATGGCCCGGGCCGCCCGCCGGGTGGCCGATGCTTCGCCGTTCGTGAGTCGCCGTTGCAGGTCTGCACCGATGTCGCGCCGGAGCGGGCCTGCGTGCACCCGATGCGCCGCGCCCGGACCGCCGCCGCCGGACGCGCCCTGCAAGCCGCACACGGATGCCCACCGTGTCCCCTGCAGGAATCCGACATGTCCCACCTCCAAGACCTCGAACCCATCGTCCGCGACACCATCGCGCCCGCCGCTGCCGACACCGACCGCGAGGCGCGCTTTCCGCGCCGTGCCCTGGACGCGCTGGGCGCCGCGGGGCTGCTGGGGCTGCTGAGCAGCAAGGAAGTGGGTGGCCTGGGCCTGGGGCTGGCCGAGGCGGCGCAGGTGGTGCAGCGCATCGCGCAGGACTGCCCCTCGACCGCCATGGTGCTGACCATGCACTACGCGGGCACCGCGTTGATCGAGAAATACGGAGCGCCCGAGGTGCGCCAGGCCATCGCGGCGGGCCGGCACGTCACGACGCTGGCCTGGTCCGAGATGGGCACGCGCAGCCACTTCTGGGCCCCCGTGGGCACCGCGCGCCGCGAAGGCGACCAGGTGGTGCTCGACGGCTTCAAGAGCATGGTGACGTCGGCGGAGGAGGCCGACTCGTACGTGTGGTCGTCGCGGCCGACCGAAGGCGAGGGGCCGTCCAGCATCTGGCTGGTCGACGCGAAGGCGCCGGGCCTCACCCGCACCGCGGCCTTCGACGGCATGGGCCTGCGCGGGAACGCGTCGGCGCCGGTCAAGGCCGAGGGCGTGCGCATCCCGGCCAGCGCACTGCTGGGCGAGGACGGCAAGGGCGACGTGCTGATGAACAACGACGAACTGCCGGTGTTCGTCACGCTGATCGCATCGTGCTCGGTGGGCATGATGGACGGCGTGCTCGCGCGGGCCACGGCGCACATCACGAAGAACCGCTTCGCCGAGAGCGGCGGCAGCATTTCCGACCTGCCGACCGTGCGTGCCTACCTGGCGCGTGCGCAGATCCGCGCCGACCAGGCGCGCGTGCTGCGCGACGATGCCCTGGCGGCCATGGCCGCCGGCCGCGCCGACACCATGCTGCGCGTGCTGGAGGTGAAGGCCAGCGCCGCCGAGGCCGCGCTGGAGGTGACGGACACCGCCATGCGCATCTGCGGCGGCGCCGCCTTCCGCAAGGACGTGGGCATCGAGCGCCTGTTCCGCGATGCGCGCGCGGCGTCGATCATGGCGCCCACCTCGGACGTGCTGTACGACTTCATCGGCAACGCGCTCTGCGACGCGGTGGCCAAGGCCGCCGCATGACGATGGAAACCGTGCTCCGGCCGTTCGGGCCGAGCCTGTCGAAGCCCCGCGCCGGCCTTCGGCAGGATCAGGCTGAACGGTGAAAGATTTGCTGACCGAACAACCGCTTCCCATGCCTCAACTCCAACCCCCACCCTTCATGCTCGGCGCCGTCGCCTACGCGCCCAAGGTCGTCACCATCTGGGAAGGCTTCAAGACCTACCTGGGCGAGCGCGGCTTCGCGATGGACTACATCCTCTACTCGAACTACGAGACCCAGGTGCAGGCGCAGTTCACCGGCGACATCGCCTTCGCCTGGAACTCGCCGCTCGCCTGGGTGCGCGCCGACCGCATGGCGCGTGCGCGCGGCCAGGCCGTGCAGTCTTTGGTGATGCGCGACACCGACCAGGACCTGCAGTCCGTGCTCGTGGTCAAGGCCGACAGCCCGGTGCAGTCGCTGGCCGACCTCAGGGGCAGGACGGTCGGCTTCGGCGCCATCGATTCGCCGCAGGCCACGCTGATCCCGCTGGACCATCTGCAGCACGAGGGCGGCCTCGTGCCCGGCAAGGACTACGAGGTGCGCCGCTTCGACGTGCTGGGCGGCAAGCACGGCGACCACATCGGCGGCGAGCGCGATGCGGCCGTCGCGATGCTGGCCGGCGAGGTGGCCGCGAGCTGGATGATCGCGGGCAACCACCGCGCCTTCGCCAAGGAAGGCACGCTCCCGGCGGGCGGCACGCGCGTGCTGGCCACCACGGGGCTGTACGACCACTGCACGATGACCGTGAGCCCCGGCGTGGACGCCGCCGCCACGAAGCGCTTTGCCGAACTGCTGCTGGCCATGGACTGGAACGATGCCAAGGTGCGCCCGCTGCTGGAACTGGAAGGCCTGAAGCAGTGGCGCGAGGGCCGCGCCGGCGGCTTCCACCTACTGGAGCGCGCCGCCACCGAACAGGGCTTCTATGACGAGCGTGGACACATCGTCGCTGCCGACTATCGATATTGAGTCGCTGGGCTTCGACGCCGGCGCGCACCTGCTGGTGCGGCACGCGCTGGCGGCCTTGCCCCGGGGCGAGTCGCTGCGCGTGACGGGGCATGCGCCCGGCTGGCAGGCGCAGCTCGCCGACTGGTGCCGCGCGCAGGGGCACACGTTGACGTGGATCGCACTTCCTCGCCCCCTGGCAGACAAGCCGGACCGCATCGCCTCGATCACCCCCGGCACCGCCGAAGCCGGCCGTTGGCGCGACGCCGCGCACACCGGCCATGCCGACCCGCACGCCGAGGGCGCGGTGCTGCCGCATGCGCCCGCACACTGGGGCCTGGCGGCCCGCGGCGCGCGCGTGGAGGCCGGCTCGCCCGACATCGCCTTCCGACTCGACCGCAAGGACGAGCTGTGGGCCGAGAACGCCGCCGAGCTGTATGCGCAGGCCGTGGGCGCGCAATGGGACCCGGAGGCCGCGCTGGACTGGAACGTGAGCTTCACGCATCTGCCCGAAGTGGAGGCCGCGGTCCGCCAGGTCATGACCTACATGGTCGAGAACGAGAACGCCGCGCTGCTGGTGCCCGCGCGCTTCCTCGGCCAGATCCATCCGCACTACCGTGAACTCCAGGCCGCGCTGGCGATCCAGGTGGCCGACGAGGCGCGGCACATCGAGGTGTTCAACCGGCGCATCCGGATGGGCGGCGGCGAGCCGGCCCTCTCGACCGCGGGGGGCCAGGCCTCGCTCAAGAGCCTGCTCGACGAGCCGGACTTCTCCGTCGCCGGCTTCCTGCTGTCGGTGCTGGGCGAGGGCACCTTCGTCAACCTGCTGCAGTTCTTGGCCGCGCACGCGCCCGACCCGCTCACGCGGCAGATCGCGAAGCTCGCCGCCCGCGACGAGGCGCGCCACGTGGCGCTGGGCATGTCGCACCTGCTGTACCGCCTGCAGCAGGAGCCCGCCCTGCGCGGACGTCTGGCCCAGGCCGTGGAGGCGCGGCACGACAGCCTGGCCGGCACCGCGGGCCTCAACGAAGAGGTGTTCGACGCCCTGGTGCTCATCGGCGCCGGCAGCCTGACGCCCCAGGCGGTCGCCTCGGGCTTTGCCAAGGTGCAGCAGCTCATGCGGGAGATGGCCGACGGCCGTTTCACGCGCCTGCTGCGCCTGGGCTTCGACCGCGCCGAGGCCGAGCGCCTGTCGGCGCTGCATACGCGAAACTTCATGTGAATCCCTTCCCCGACCCGACGCCCATGACCGCTGCCACCGACTCCACCCCGCGCCTCACCTCCCTGTCCCACGGCGGGGGCTGCGGCTGCAAGATCGCCCCCGGCGTACTGTCCGCCCTGCTTGCCAGAAGCAGCCTGCCGCCCATGGTCTTCCCCGACCTGCTGGTGGGCACCGAGACGGCGGACGATGCCGCCGTCTACCGCATCAACGAGCGACAGGCCATCGTCGCGACCACCGACTTCTTCATGCCCATCGTCGACGACCCGCGCGACTTCGGCCGCATCGCCGCGACCAATGCGCTGTCGGACCTGTACGCCATGGGCGCGCAGCCGCTGATGGCGCTGGCCATCGTGGGCATGCCGATCAACGTGCTGCCGCACGAGGTGATCGCGAGGATCCTGGAAGGCGGCGAGTCGGTGTGCCGCGAAGCCGGCATTCCCCTGGCAGGCGGGCATTCCATCGATTCCGTGGAGCCCATCTACGGCCTGGTGGGCATCGGCATCGTGGAGATCGAGCACCTCAAGCGCAACGCCACCGCGCAGGCCGGCGACGTGCTGATCCTGGGCAAGCCGCTGGGCGTGGGCATCCTGTCGGCGGCGCTGAAGAAGGGCGAGCTCGACGCCGACGGCTACGCTGCGATGGTGGCCGCGACGACGAAGCTCAACCGCCCCGGCACCGAACTCGCGCGCCTGCCCGGCGTGCACGCGCTGACCGACGTCACCGGCTTCGGCCTGCTGGGCCACACGCTGGAACTGGCGCGGGGCGCCGGCTTGAGCGCGCACATCGACGCCAGGGCGCTGCGCTGGCTGCCCGGCGTCCAGGCGCTGGCGGGGCGCGGCACCGTCACGGGCGCTTCAGGGCGCAATTGGGCGTCGTACGGGACGGACGTGAAGGGCCTGGAGAACGATTCGGTGCTGCGTGCGTTGCTGACCGATCCGCAGACCTCGGGCGGGCTGCTCGTGGCCTGCGCCCCCGAAGCCGCCGAGCAGGTGCTGGCGATGTTCGCGCAGGGCGGCTTCGGCGAAGCGGCGGTGGTCGGGCGCATGGCGCCGGGTGCGCCGCAGGTCGTGGTCGACTGAGAAACCGTTTGCTATCTTTTCGATAGCTGCTTGCGCCCGCCCCGTGGGCGCTGCGGCCATTTTTGTCTATGGATCGGAGGGGCTCGCGGCCGTTAGCATCCGTGGCACCAGGCCGTCGAGCGCCGTCTCCGACAGGTCGTCCGCCGGCACCGCCAGCCGCTGCTCCCAGCGCCGGAAGTGTCTGGCCTGCGAACGCTCGTAGTGCGGGTCGTAGTGCAGCCGCATCAGCTCGTCGAAGAGGGCGGGCAGCTCGCCGGCGCGCGCCCAGTCCTGCCAGCGCTGCACCGTCGTCTTGCCCTGCGCTTCCTTGAAGTGCGCCATCAGCTGCGCCAGCGCCTCGCGGTCCTCGCCCAGGTCGGCGTAGTCGCGCAGCAGGTAGGCCAGCCGCGCCTCGGGCGTGGCCTGCACCTCGATGCAGGGCGCGTCGCGCATGCGATCGACCAGCTGCTGCGGCAGCGCGATACGGCCGATGCGCGGGCTCTCGCCTTCGGTGAAGACGGGGCGGTGAAGGTCGAAGCGCTCGAGCTGCTGCGCGAGCAGGGTCTCGAAATGCTTCTGCGACGGCTGCGGCACGCCGTGCAGCGCACCCAGCAATGATCCCCGATGACGCGCCAGGCCCTCCAGGTCCAGCACCTGCGCGCCGCCCTCGGCCATGCGCTGCAGCAGGCGGGTCTTGGCGCTGCCCGTGGCGCCGCACAGCACCACCAGCGGCAGGGCCGGGCAGGCCTGGGCGATGCGTTCGATGACGTGGCGGCGCCAGCTCTTGTAGCCGCCCGCGAGCTGCTGCGCGTCCCAGCCGACCAGGCGCAGCCAGTTCACCATCGAGCCGCTGCGCAGGCCGCCGCGCCAGCAGTAGACCAGCGGCTTCCAGTGGGCGGGCCGCTCGGCGAAATGCTCGCGCAGGTGCCGCGCCAGGTTGGCGGCCACCATCGCGCCGCCGACGCGCCGGGCTTCGAAGGCGCCGGTCTGCTTGTAGATCGTGCCGACGATGCGGCGCTCCTCGTCGTCGAGCACCGGGCAGTTGATGGCGCCGGGGATGTGGTCGAGCGCGAACTCCGAGGGCGAGCGCGCGTCGATCAAGGTGTCGAAGCCGGCGATGTCGGCGACGCGGGTGGGCTGGCGGTGGCTCATCGTCTCGGCGTGGGGAACAGCACCGCGCGCGCCGCGTCGGACGGCAGCACGCAGCCCACGTCGTGCGCGCAGCCCGGCACCACCGTGACCTGGCGCGCCTGGGCGGGCGCGAGCAGCGCGCGGTCGTAGGCTGCATAGGCCACGCCGCGCTGCAGACGGTAGGGACCCTGCAGCATCGCCGCGCAGGACTTGTCGAGGATCGGGTAGTAGGTGCCCTTGTCGGCGCTGCTGTCGAGTGCGCCCTCGACGTAGTGGATCTCGGCGGCCGCATAGCGTGCGCGCGCCTGCGCCGCGTCGCGGCCGAGCGCCGCGGGCAGGCTGCCGGTGCCGTACTTCCATCGGTCGTGGCCCGGGCAGGCGGCGCCGTCGGGAGCTTGCAGCGCGAAGCTGCAGTCGCCGGGAAATGTGTCGCCGCGGCCGCAGGCCTCCCAGTCGACGTCCTGGCCGCCGCGCTGCGGCTGCGGCCGTGCGGGGTCGAAGTAGAGCCAGCTGCCGGGGTCGGCGATCACATAGCGCAGCCTCAGGCCGGGCGGCGGATCGGCCGCGAAGCCGACGCCGTGCTGCAGCATCTGCGCACCGGCCGAGAAGCCCGCCAGCGTCACGGTCTGCAGGCTGGGCCAGCGGCGGTGCAGCTCGGCGACGAGCGCGTCCAGCGCGGCGAAGGCGCCGATCGGCCTGGCGCCGATCGAGGGCGCGCCTTCCAGCCAGCCGCCGCAGGTCCACAGCGCATCGCCCGGCTCGGCGGCCGGCACGCCGCGCGTGCGGCAGCGCGCGGCGTCGGCATCGCCGACCTGGAACAGCGGCGCGACGACCAGCGTGTCGCCGAGCCGGCCGGCCGCACGGGCCGCGCGCAGACCGGCGTCGAAGCTGCGGTTGGCGTCGCGCGGGTGGCCATGCATCACGAGCAGCGCCGTGGTCGGCGCCGTGCCTGCTTCGGCGGTGCCCGCATCACCGCGCGAAGCGTAGTAGTGGAGCCGGCCCGCGGCGCCGGGCAGCTCGAAGCCGATGAAGCAACGGCCGGACGCGGCCTGGTCGCAGGGCGCCTCGGCAGCGGCTGCCGAAGGTGCGTCCTCCGCGCCTGCGGCCCCGGCCTGGGGGGGGCCAAGGGCGAGTGCCAGGGCGGCGGCCGCGCCGGCCAGCACGCGCAGGCTCATGCGAGCCGTTCCTTCACGTAGCTGTCTCGGTCCATGTCGACCACCTCGACGCTGAGCTGCACCTCCAGGCCCGCCGGGCGCGGCACGGCGGCGCGCAGCGCCGCCGCGATGCGCTCCGCCAGGTCGCGCTTGGCCTCGGGCGTGCGCCCGGCCATCAGGCGCAGCTGCGCATGCACGAAGGCGCGGCCGTCGCCCTGGTTGCCGATGCGGAAGGTGTCGACCGCGACCACGCGGGTCTTCAGGTCTGCCTCGTCGAGGATCGCCGTGCTGGCCGTGACGCTTCGGTTGAGCGCCGGCAGGAGCTCGCCGACGGGCAAGGTGCCCAGATTGGCGGAATGTTCGATGACGAGATGAGGCATGGGCGTGTCCAGGATGAAGTGGGTGGAACGGGTCGACGCGCCTAGGGCGCATCGCCGCGCGGCGGCAGTTGCCCGGCGGCGCGCCGGTCTTCCTCTTCCGCCTGCTGCTCGGCGAGACGGCGCTTCTCGCGGTCCGCGGCCGTGGGCTCGCGGAACCGGATGTTCACGCCGCTGTGGTCGTCGCCGCCGCTGGCCGCATCCACCGCGGCGCCGACGGCCTTGCCGGTCAGGCGGGCGGTGCCGATGGCGGCATCGGCGGCCAGGCCGACCGCGCCGGCGCCGACGCTGACGGCTGTGGCGCCGACGCTGACCGCGGCGCCGGCAACAGCGCAGCCGTCGAGCAGCGGCAAGGCAGCGAGCATGAGCGTCAGGACCAGCCCGGCACGCGGGTGCGGCCGGCCGGGGATCATGGCGTGACCTTGCGCGCGTCGGCGCCGGCGTCGGCAGGATCGACCAGCCTGGGGGGCGGCAGCGCCTGTCGGCTGTCGCGCGGCGAACCGCCCGTGGGCAGCGCGATGCCGGTGCTCAAGCCCAGCGCGGCGCCCTGGTTGTTGGCGGCCAGGCCCACGCCCACCGAGCCGCAGCCGCCGAGCACCAGCCCAAGCGCAGCGAGCGCAGGCAGCCGCGCCACTCGCCCACCTTGTGCGGTTGCGGGCCGCATCAACGCACCCGCATGCCCGGCTGCGCGCCGGGGAAGGGCTCGAGCACGAAGATGCCCGGATTCGCCTTCTCGTCGGCGTGGCTGGCGGCCAGCACCATGCCTTCGCTGAGGCCGAACTTCATCTTGCGCGGCGCGAGGTTGGCGACCATCACGGTGAGCTTGCCCACGAGCTGCTCGGGGCGGTAGGCCGAGGCGATGCCGCTGAAGACGTTGCGCGTCTTCGGCTGGCCGTCGTCGCCCTTCTCGCCGACGTCGAGCGTCAGGCGCAGCAGCTTGGTCGAGCCTTCGACGGCCTCGCAGGCGAGGATCTTCGCGATGCGCAGGTCGACCTTGGCGAAGTCGTCGATGCCGATGCTCTCGGCCAGCGCCTCGCCGCCCGGCGCGTCGGGGTCGATCGGTTTTGCTACGTTTTTTGTAGCTGCCTTCGAAGGCGTGGCGGGTGCTGCGGCCGTTTTTTCTTCTGAAGCGGCGGCCGGCGGCAACTCGAAGAGCTGGTCCAGCAGCTTCGCGTCGACGCGCTGCATCAGGTGCTTGTACTCGCCGATCGCATGGCCGGCGGGCAGGGCGGCCTCGGCGTCGGCCCACTGCAGCGGCGCGATCTTCAGGAAGGCCTCGACGTTCTGCGCCAGGGCCGGCATCACCGGCTTGAGGTAGAGCGTGAGCAGACGGAAGGCTTCGATGCACACGGTGCACACGTCGTGCAGCCGCGCCTCGGCGCCTTCCTTCTTCGCCAGTTCCCAGGGCTTGTTGGCGTCGACGTACTCGTTCACCTTGTCGGCCAGGGCCATCGTCTCGCGCACGGCGCGCGCGGTGTCGCGGGCGTCGTAGTGCTCGCGCAGCGCGGGCGCGGCGGCGCGCAGGGCCTCGAGCAGCGCCGCGCCGTCGGCGCCCGGCGTGCCGAGCTGGCCGCCGAAGCGCTTGCCGATGAAGCCGGCCGCACGGCTGGCGATGTTGATGTACTTGCCCACCAGGTCGCTGTTGACCCGCGCGACGAAGTCCTCGAGGTTGAAGTCGATGTCCTCGTTCCTGCCGTTGAGCTTGGCCGCGAGGTAGTAGCGCAGCCACTCGGCGTTCAGGCCCAGGCTCAGGTACTTGAGCGGGTCCAGGCCGGTGCCGCGGCTCTTGCTCATCTTCTCGCCGTTGTTGACGGTGAGGAAGCCGTGCACGCAGATCTTGTCGGGCGTCTTGCGGCCGCTGAACTTCAGCATCGCGGGCCAGAACAGCGTGTGGAAGGTGATGATGTCCTTGCCGATGAAGTGCACCTGCTCCAGCTCGGGTTGCGCCATGTAGCGCTCCAGGCTCATGCCGCTGGGCTCGGAGGTGTCGTCGTCGATGTCGACCTCGATGCAGGCCTTGTCGAGCAGGTTCTTGAGCGACGCGAGATACCCCACCGGCGCATCGAGCCAGACGTAGAAGTACTTGCCCGGCGCGTCGGGGATCTCGATGCCGAAGTAGGGCGCGTCGCGGCTGATGTCCCAGTCGCCCAGGCCTTCGCTGGTGGTGCCGTCGGGGTTCGTGCGCACGCTGAACCACTCCTTCACCTTGCGCGCCACCTCGGGCTGCACGTGCTGGCCGTTCTGCGTCCACTCTTCGAGGAAGGCCACGCAGCGCGGATCCGAGAGCTTGAAGAAGAAGTGCTCCGAGTTCTTCAGCACCGGCTTGGCGCCCGACAGCGCCGAATACGGGTTGATCAGGTCGGTCGGCGCGTAGACCTTGCCGCACACCTCGCAGTTGTCGCCGTACTGGTCCTTGGCGTGGCAGTTGGGGCACTCGCCCTTGATGTAGCGGTCGGGCAGGAACATGTTCTTCTCGGGGTCGAAGAACTGCTCGATGGTGCGCGTCTCGATCAGGCCGGCGGCCTTGAGGTCGAGGTAGATCTGCTTCGCGAGCTCGTGGTTCTCGGGAGAGTCGGTCGAGCTCCAGTTGTCGAAGGCGATATGGAAGCCGTCGAGATAAGGCTTGCGGCCCGCGGCGATGTCGGCCACGAACTGCTGCGGCGTCTTGCCGGCCTTCTCGGCCGCGATCATGATCGGCGCCCCGTGCGCATCGTCGGCGCCCACGAAGTTCACTTCGGCCCCGTTCATTCGCTGGAACCGCACCCAGATGTCGGCCTGGATGTATTCCATGATGTGGCCGATGTGGAAGTTGCCGTTGGCGTACGGCAGGGCGGTGGTCACGAAGAGCTTGCGCGGTGCGGGCATCGGAGGGTTCGAGGAGGCCGGGGCAATGGAAAAAGGCGCGCTGCCCGGGCAACGCGCCGCAATCCACGGATTTTAGGAGAGCGCCCCGCGCCGGCCCGGTATCGGGTCTTGCAAGCGTGGCCCGCGCGCTCCGGCCCTAGCGCCGCACCATCGGGATCTGCAGGTTCGTCGGCCGGTTGGCCTCGGTGTCGAAGCCGCGGCCGTCGATGTTGCGCGCGCCCCAGAACAGCATGCCGTGCGCCAGGTACACCAGGTCGTACTCCATGAAGTGCTGGCCCGCCTTCAGGCCGAAGGGCAGGAAATCCTTGCCGAAGATGCTCTGCGTCTGCCCGACCGCCCAGGGCGCGTAGCCCTGCGCCGCCACCTTGTTCAGCAGGTCGGCGAAGCCTGCCACGAGCGGTGTCACCTCGTAGCCCTCGTCGGCGACGAAGTCGACCTTCTGCGCGCCGGGCGCGATGGGATGGTCGCCGCGCCAGAAGGCGTGGCCCTTGATCAGCAGGCGGGCCAGCGGCACCTTGCCGTAGGGGTCGGCGAAGTTGACGATGGCCAGCTCGAAGCGGTCGCCCGGCAGGGCCTTGAACTCGCGCGTCAGGTAGAAGGGCTTGAGGCTGCCGTCGGGGTTCTTCTGTGCGCTGGGGCGCACTTCGGGGGCGATGCTGGTCCATTCGCCGACGAGGGCCTGCTGGGTCTGTGAGAGGGTCATGGGAGTCTTTGCGGGGGTGGATGACAGGGAAGGGGGCGCCAGCGACGGCGCGCCGCAGGCGGCGAGCACCAGGGGCAGCCCGAGGGTGGCAAGGAGTCGGCGGCGGTGCGGCATGGGCGTTGGGTTGTGACTATGACGGTTGTCATAGTAACGCTGTCTATGATGGTTGTCATAGTCTTTGGGCGTGAAACTCGGGAAAAGGTGCAGGAAGTCATGGCGGGCGAGGTTCGAAAGGGCATGGTCGAGGGCGCGATGGCGCTGCTGGCGCGGCGCGGGCTGCATGCCACGTCCTTCTCCGAGGTGCTGGCCGCCACCGGCGCGCCGCGCGGTTCGCTGTACCACCACTTTCCCGGCGGCAAGGACCAGTTGGTGGCCGCCGCGGTGGACCGGGCCGGCGCGGTGCTGGCCGACGCCCTGGAGCCGGTGGCCGGCGCGCCGGCCGAAGCGGTGGTGGAGCGCTTCCTGGCCATCTGGCGCGCGGTGCTCACCCGGTCGCAGTGCGAGGCCGGCTGCGCGGTGCTGGCCGTGACGGTGGCGACCGATTCGGCCGAGCTGCTGTCGCACGCCACCGCGGTCTTCCGCGCCTGGCGGGAGCGCCTGGGCGACCTGCTGCGCCAGGGCGGCCTGCCGGCCGACGAAGCGAGGCGCTTCGCCATGGTGCTGATCGCCTCGGCCGAGGGCGCCGTCGTGCTCAGCCGCGCCGACCAGAGCCTGGAGCCCTTCGAGGCGGTCGCTGCCCAGCTGCTCGAGCAGGCCCGCCGCCTGCAGGGCGAGCGCGTAAAGGGCGAAACTGCCGGCGAATGAAGCGGGCGGTGGGCCCCGCGGCTTATGCTGTCGGCCTCGCCCGCACTGAACACGAGTATCCGAATGACCACCTCCCGCATCCCTGCCACCCTGATCCCCGGTGACGGCATCGGCCCCGAGATCATGGACGCCACCCTGGCCGCGCTCGACGCTCTGGGCGCGCCCTTCGAGTGGGACTCCCAGATCGCCGGCCTCGGCGGCGTGAAGGCCGCCGGCGACCCGCTGCCCAAGGCCACGCTCGATTCGATCCGCAAGACGCGCCTGGCGCTCAAGGGACCGCTGGAAACGCCCTCCGGCGGCGGCTACCGCAGCTCCAACGTGCGCCTGCGCGAGGAGTTCCAGCTCTTCGCCAACGTGCGCCCGGCGCGCACGATCATCCCCGGCGGCCGCTTCGACAAGATCGACCTGCTGGTGGTGCGCGAGAACCTCGAGGGCCTGTACATCGGCCACGAGCACTACGTGCGCATCGACGGCGACCCGCACGCCGTGGCCATGGCCACCGGCATCAACACGCGGCAGGGCTGCCACCGCATCCTCGACTACGCTTTCCAGGCCGCCATCTCGCAAGGCCGCAAGAAGGTGACGGTGGTGCACAAGGCCAACATCATGAAGGCGCTCACGGGCATCTTCCTGGAGACGGCCGAACAGCTCTACGCCGAGAAGTACCAGGGCAAGTTCCAGTTCGAGACCATGATCGTCGACGCCTGCGCGATGAAGCTGGTGCTCAATCCCTGGCAGTTCGACACCGTGGTCACGACCAACCTGTTCGGCGACATCCTGTCCGACCTGGTGGCCGGCCTGGTGGGCGGCCTGGGCATGGCGCCGGGCGCCAACATCGGCACCGATGCGGCCATCTTCGAGGCCGTGCACGGCTCGGCGCCCGACATCGCGGGCAAGGGCATCGCCAACCCGATCGCGTTGATGCTCGCCGCGGCGCAGATGCTCGACCACGTGAAGCGCACCGACCTGGCCCAGCGCCTGCGCACCGGCATCGACCAGACGCTGAACGTCGACAAGGTGCGCACCGGCGACCTGGGCGGCACGGCCAACACGGCCGCCTTCACGCAGGCGCTGGTGGCGCGGCTGAAGGGCTGACGGCGTTGAGCGAGACGCCCGACGCCACGGCGCCCGCGGCCGCATCCGGCCCGGGCTGGACGCTCGATGCCGCCGAGACGCGCGTGCTCGGCGTGCTGATCGAGAAGCAGCGCACGGTGCCCGACACCTACCCGCTGACGCTCAACAGCCTGGTGGCCGGCTGCAACCAGAAGACCAGCCGGCACCCGGTGCTCGAACTGTCCGACGCGCAGGTCCAGGCCGCCCTCGAAGGGCTGCGTGCCCATGCGCTGGTGACCGAATCGAGCGGCGGCCGCGCGATGCGCTACGGCCACAACGCCGACCGCGTGCTGAAGCTGCCATCGCAGTCGGTCATCCTGCTGGCGGTGCTGATGCTGCGCGGCCCGCAGACCGCGGGCGAGCTGCGCATCGCCAGCGACCGCATGCACAACTTCGCCGACATCTCCTCGGTGGAGGCCTTCCTCGACGAGCTGGCCGAGCGGCCGGCCGGCGCCCTGGTGGTGAAGCTGCCGCGGTTGCCGGGCGCGCGCGAAAGCCGCTGGATGCATCTGCTGGCCGGGCCGCCGTCCGAGGAGTTGCTGGCCGCGGCGCCTGCCGCCGCCGCGCGCAACGAGCCCGCCGGCAGCGCGCTGCAGGTGCGGGTCACGCAGCTTGAGGCGGAGGTCGCTACGCTCCGCGCCACGCTCGAAAGGGTCTGCGCCGAACTGGGCATTGAGCCCATCCCACCTGCATAGACGTATTGCTCGGGCGGGACAGCAGGCTCCGGCGGCCACTGGCGCGTAGCGGGTGGGGCCTGCGGCGATAGCCCCGCGGCGCGGACCGGCGCTGGCCGTGGCGGCAAAGTGTGAAGAACTTGTCGTTCCTTGGCGGTCCCTGAGCGGGTTCTCCTACGGCGTGGGCATTCGCGCCCTTCCGGCGCTGTGCCGCTGGACTACGATGGTTGGGCGGTTGTGGTGTCACACGCAACCGCACACCAGCAAGAAGGCCAGGGAGGCTTGTCATGACCCATATCGGCGGCGCATCTGCGCGCCCGCTTCGCATCCGCAGCGATGCCATCCCCTTGCATCTGGGCCAGCCCGCGCTGGAGCCGGTCCGCCTCTTGGGCCGCGAGGGCTTGAACCACCTGTTCGAGTACGAACTGCTTCTCAAGACCTCCGATGCCCTGAACCTGGGACCCAGCGGCCCCGCCGACTTCGACCTCGACCCCTTCATCGGCCGGGAGATCAGCTGCCTCATCGAACTGGACGGTGCCGGCGAATTCCTCCCCGGTTCCGTCGGTGCCTCCGTGGATTGGGTGGGCGCTGGCGTGCGCGAGATCAACGCCCTCATCACCGAAGCGGCCCTGTGGGGCGACGAAGGCCGCCACGTCCAGTACCGCCTCGTCCTGCGCCCCTGACATCACAAAAAGAAGCTGCAAGTCCGGACCGAAAGAAAGCTGTCACACATGATCATCAGCCCGCCCTTCCTGCCGGCGCCTGAGGCCGACGACGAGGCCTTCGTGCGCACTGCCATGCCCGATGCCGTCGACATCGCGCCCAACTCCGGCGGCGCCCCCGTGGGCTCATACCCGCTGACCACCGCGCTGACCTGGCACAACGGACTGCACATCGATGCGCCACGCAATGTACGGGCCCCCGTCACGCAAAGCCCGGCGGCTCAGGTGCCACTTCGCCTGCCCGTGCGCGCCATTGCCGACGGCACCGTCATCTTCAAGCGCGAACCGAAGCCCGCCAACACCAGTCCCGCCGAC
>SCOE01000045.1 GCA_005503065.1 Comamonadaceae bacterium ALPHA2B | reverse complement strand
GGGAGAGACTCAGGGGCAGGGGTAGAGGTAGAGAGGCGCTGCAACCAAACCCAAACGCACCCGCCTCATGCCGCCGGGTTCAGGCCCACAGCGCTCGTGCCGACCAGCCGACCATCCGAAGAGCCGACCAGCCGAAGAGCCCCAAGCGAACCCACCCAACAGCGCAAAAAGCCCAAAGTGCAATCGCCCATCGGCGCAAGCCAGCCGGGCGGCACAGCCAAATTCGTCACAAACGTGACGATCGGCGAAGGGCGCTCAGCGCTCGCCTTGCTGGTCCCTCGTCGCCCAGTCCACCAGCGCGTCGAACGCGGTGCGCGCCGCGGCAGCGTTGGGGTCGTTGGCAATCGCCACCACCACCCAGCGCCGGCCGCTCGCGCCGTCCACGTAGCCGGCCACGCCCGCGGCGTCGCGCAGGGTGCCGGTCTTCAAATGCGCCGAACCGCCGCCGCGCAGTTGCCGGCGCTTGAGGGTGCCGTCGACGCCGATCGACGGCAGCGAACCCATCAGCTCCGGCATCGCCGGCGAGCGCCACGCCAGCTGCAACATCTTGCCCAGCGCCGCCGCGCTGACCCGCTCCTGGCGCGACAGGCCGGAACCGTTGTCCAGCACCGGCTGCCCTTCACCCGTCCCGATGCGCTCGTTCCACCATTGGCGCACCACGGTGCGGGCACCCTCGAAGCTGCCGCGCTTGCGCTGCGCGAGGCCCAGCGTGAGGAACACCTGCTGGGCCATCACGTTGTTGCTGTACTTGTTGATGTCGCGCACCACCTCGGCCAGCGGCGGCGATTCGATCTCGAAGGCCGGCTTCAGGCCGGCGGGCACCGGCCCCTCGCGCACCTGCCCGCGCAGCGTGTTGCCCATCTCGGCCCACATCCCGCCGACGGCGCGCAACGCATAGCTGCGCGGATCGGCGTAGGCCACGGCCCAGCTCTTTTCGCCGCAGGCCGCGGGCAGGCCGCCGGCGAAGCCGATGCGCGCGGGGTCGGTCAGCTCCGCGCGCAGGCCGGCCCGCCAATCGCCGCATTCGCCTGCGACGAGCGGCACCGTCGCCTGCGTCGCCACGCCGGCCAGCGGCGGGTCGTAGTTCACCTGCGCCACGTTGCCGCCCACGCCCGGCGTGAAGGTCATCACCAAGGACTTGAAGTTGATCAGCAGCGCATCGGGCGAGGCGTTGTACGGCCGCAGCGGCTCGCCGTCGAAGGCGGCCGGATCGCCGTCCACCGTGGTGTCGAAGGCACTGCGGTCCAGCACGATGTCGCCCGCGATCTGGCGGATGCCCAGGCCCTGCACGCGGCGCAGCAGCAGCCACAGCCGCTCGACCACCAGGTTCGGGTCGCCACGGCCCTGGATGTAGAGGTTGCCGTGCAGCGTGCCGTCGATCACGCGTCCGTCGGTGTAGACCGGCGTGCTCCAGGTGTAGGCCGGGCCGAGCAGGTCGAGTGCGGCATACGTCGTCACCAGCTTCATGATCGACGCCGGGTTGACCGGCACCTGCGTGCGCCACGCCAGGCGCGGCGGGCGCAGGCCTTCGGCGTCGGCCACCAGCATCGTCACCGCATCGCGCGGCACCTTGGCGCGTGCCAGGGCGGCTTCGACCTCGGGCGGGAGCATCTGCTGCGCGTGCGTGGCCGCACCGGCGAGCAGGGCGCCGATGGCCAGGGTGCGCAGGGTGAAGACGAAGGCGGAGCGGGGAGACAACGTGAGAGGGCGCAGCGGCATGGTCGAGGATTATCCAAAGCCCTCGAACACCTCATGCCGCGCTGGGCGCGAACAGGTGCAACTGCGCGTGGTACAGCAGCAGGATCGTCTTCGCATCGACGATGCGGCCGTCGGCCACCATCGAGAGCGCCTCGTCGATGTCCACTTCGAGCACCTCGATGTCCTCGCCCTCCTCGGCCAGGCCGCCCCCATCGCCGATGCGCATGCCGGCGTCGTAGGGTGCGACGAAGAAGTGCAGCTTCTCGGTCACCGATCCCGGGCTCATGAAGGCTT
The DNA here is from genome assembly GCA_005503065.1 of Comamonadaceae bacterium ALPHA2B. Taxonomy (GTDB): domain Bacteria; phylum Pseudomonadota; class Gammaproteobacteria; order Burkholderiales; family Burkholderiaceae_C; genus Xenophilus. Next base: position 41,263 of record SCOE01000045.1, on the reverse strand, counting down.
CGAACACCTTGCGCACCGCGCCCAGGCGATAACCCAGTTCCTCTTCCGCCTCGCCGCGGATGCGCACCTCGGGCGCCTCGTCGTCCAGCAGGCCGGCGGCCACCTCGATGAGCAGGTCGTCGTGCCCGTTGACGAAGGCCGGGTAGCGGAACTGCCGCACCAGCAGCACCGTGCGCCCCGCCAGGTCGTAGGGCAGCAGGGCGGCGCCGTTGCCGCGGTCGTAGGTCTCGCGGTGCTGCTCCTGCCACTGGCCGTCGCGCCGGCGCCAGTCGAAGCGCGTGGTCTTGAGCGTGTACCAGTTGTCGGAGAGCAGGGTGACTTCGCGCACCCGCACGCGTTCGTTGACGTGGGCCATGGCAGCGATGCTAGGCGGCAATTCGTGCGGATTCAAGAAAAATCGTGCAAACACGTGCACAGGCCGACTACCATCGCCCGATGCTCACCCGTCAGCGCCAGCAGCACATCCTCGACGCGCTCCGGCGCGACGGCCAGGTCATCGCCAAGGCCTTGAGCGAATCGCTCGGGCTGTCGGAAGACACCATCCGGCGCGACCTGCGCGAACTCGCCGCCCAGGGCCGGCTGCAGCGCGTGCACGGCGGCGCGCTGCCGGTCGCCCCGGCCGAGGCCGACCTCGCCGGCCGCCAACGCCTGGCGCCGCAGGAGAAAGTCGCCATCGGTCGCGCCGCGGCGGCCATGGTGCAGCCGGGCCAGGTCGTGTTCGTCGACGGCGGCACCACCGCCGTGCAGCTGGCGCGCCACCTGCCGCCCGCGCTGCGCGCCACCGTGGTCACGCACAGCCCCTCGGTGGCGGTCGAGCTGGTCCAGCATGCCGGTGTCGAGGTCATCCTCATCGGCGGACGGCTGTTCAAGCACTCGGTGGTCGCCGTGGGCGCGGCCGCAGTCGAGGCCATCGCGCGCATCCATGCCGACCTGTATTTCATGGGCGTGACGGGCGTGCACGCCCAGGCCGGCCTCAGCACCGCCGACATGGAAGAGGCCGCCGTCAAGCGCGCGCTCATGGCCGCGGCCGGCGACACGGTCGTGATGGCCTCGTCCGAGAAGCTCGGCGCCGCCTCGCCCTACGTCATCGCGCCGCTCGATGCGGCGGCGACCGTGCTGGTGGCGCCCGAGGCGCCCAGGGCCGCGCTGGCGTCCTTGCGCAAGGCAGGGGCGGTGCTGGTGGTGGCGTGATGCGGCCCGGAACTCGGGGCGCGAGCGCGTCGCACCCCTTGCGAGACGGCGTTTCTAGCGTCTGCCGGGCGTGGTGGGGTGGGCATCGGCCGCAGCGTGCACGCGGCCGAGCCGGATCGGTCCGCGCGGCGGCGGGTCGGGTGCCACGGGCTGGCCCTTCTGTCGGATCTCGATGCGGCCTTCGCGCGCCATGGCGAAGGCCACCTCGCGCACCCGCGGCATCAGCGCGCGCCACGCATCCGGCGCGGCGGCGCGGGCGACTTCGGACGGGCAGATGGTGGCCGGCGGCTCGCGCGCTGCCAGAAGCGTTGCGATCGACTGGCGCAGCTGTGCATCCGTGGGTCCCATCGGATCGCATGATGACAGCCATGCTCCTCAGCCGAGAAAATCGAGCAGGGCGGGGATGACCTGGTCCGGCGCCTCTTCCATCAACCAGTGGCCGGAGCCTTTCACGACCACGCCCTGGACGTTCGTCGCCACCATCTTTCCCTGCTCGATGAGGAAGGTGCCGCCCGCCTTTTCGCCGGACAGCACGAGCATGGGCATCGGCAAGGGCGTCTTGCCGAGTTCGGCGAAATCCGCGGCGTCGCGCTCGAAGGCCTTGAAGTACTCGAATCCGGCGCGCATCCCGCCGGGCTGCGCGTAGGCCCTGGCGTAGAACCGGCGGTCGGCCTCGGGCACCGAGTGCTTCGGGTCAGCGGCGAAGTCGTTCCAGAAATGCTCGAAGTAGATGCGCTCGCGCCCCTTGACCAGCGCCAGCGCCGTCGGGCCGTGGAAGTGGAAATGCCACAGGTCGCGCAGCAGCCAGACGTTCTGCCAGGGGCCGATCCCGGGCAGGAACGCATCCATCAACACCACCTTCTCTGTGTCGGCGGGGAACTGCGCCGCATAGGCATAGGCGACCATGAGCCCGATGTCGTGGCCCACGACGCTGGCCTTGGCGATGCCCAGCGACTTCACCAGCTCGTGGATGTCGACCGCCATGTTCTTCTTCTCGTAGCCGGCCTCGGGCTTGGACGAGCCGCCGGCGCCGCGAAGATCCGGAACGACGACGGTGTGCGTCTTCGCCAGCAGCGGCATGAGCGGATTCCACATGTGGCTGGTCTCCGCGTAGCCGTGCAGCAGCACGACGGCCGGTCCGCTGCCGCCGATGCGGTAGTGGATGCGGGTGCCGTTGACCTCGGCCGTGCGCTCGCGGAATCCGGGCACCGCGTCGGTCGCGGCGTGCGCGGTGCCGACGGCGATCGCTGCGCCGGCCAGGGCCCCGGCGGCAATCAGGGCGCGGCGGCTGGGATGGGCTTGGGCGTTCATGGCAAGGTCCTTTCTTTGCGGGGGTGGAAGCGTGGCGTGAATCTAGAAGCCGCCACCGCTTCGAAAAAGGCACCGAAAGTGGTTTACTCGTTCAGCTTTCCTGAACGAACGGGGCGAGGACGATGGACCGGTTGAGGGCTTACGAAATCTTCGTCACCGTGGTGGCGCGCGGCAGCTTCACCAAGGCCGCGGATGCGCTGGACACCTCGCCGGCGAACGTGACGCGCTACATCGCCGAGCTCGAGGCACACCTGCGCACGCGCCTGATCAACCGCACCTCCCGCCGCCTGTCGCTCACCGAGGGCGGCGAGGCGCTGTACGACCGCGCCAAGTCCATGCTGGAGGAACTGGCCGAGACCGAGGCACTGGCCACCACCGCCTCGCTGCAGCCGCGCGGACGCCTGCGCATCAGCGCGCCGCTGAGCTTCGGCAGCCTCGTGCTGGCGCCGCTGTGGCCGCGCTTCATGGCGCGCTATCCCGATGTCGAGCTCGACATCGGGCTCATCGACCGCATGGTGGACATCGTCGAGGAAGGCTGGGACCTGGCCATCCGCATCTCGCGCACCGTGTCGGGCACGCACATCGCGCGGCGCCTGGGCTGCTCGCACAACATCGTCGCGGCATCGCCCGGCTACCTGGCCGCGCACGGCATGCCCGTGGTGCCGGCGGACCTCGGCGCCCATGCCTGCCTGGGCTACACCTATGCCGCCACGTCCGACGAGTGGCAGTTCGCCGGGCCCGAAGGCGCGCTGGAGTCCGTGCGCGTGCGCTGGGCCCTGCGCGCCAACAACGGCGAGACGGCGCGTGTCGCTGCGCTGGCCGGCGCCGGCGTCATCTGGCAGCCCCGCTTCGTGATCGGCGATGACGTGCGCGCCGGGCGGCTGGTGGAAGTGCTCCCCGGCTACCGCATGCCGCCCATCGACATCCAGGCGATCTACGCCAGCCGCAGGCACCTCAGTGCGAAGGTCAGGGTGATGGTCGATTTCCTGGTCGAGGCGCTGGCGCCGATGGAGGCCTTGAACACGTTCTGAGCCCGCCGCCATGTCCCGCCCCCGGCAGCGGCGAAGGGCGCCCTCGATAATGCCCCGATGCCCGCTGCCGCGTCCCCGACCTTCCGCCTGTCGCCCCGGGCCGTGGGCGTCGCTGCGGCCGTCATCACGGTGCTGGTATGGACGGGTTTCATCATCGTCGCGCGCGCCTCGGCCGCCCGGTCGCTGAGCCCGCTGGACCTCGCGGTGGCCCGCATCCTGGGCGCGAGCCTGATCCTGGTGCCCTGGGGCGCCTGGCTGGTGGCACAGCAGCGCCGCGCCGAAGGCACGGAACGCGGTTCGCTCTTCGGCTTCTCGCCGCTGTCGCTGCGACTGAGCGCGCTGGCCGGGATCTTCGGCGGCGTCGCCTACGCGGTACTGGCCTACAGCGGCTTCTTCTTCGCACCGGCGGCGCACGCCTCGGTGCTGCTGCCCGGCAGCCTGCCGCTGTGGACGGCGCTGCTGGCCGCGCTGGTGCTGGGCGATCGCATCACGCCCATGCGCGCGGCGGGGCTGGCGCTGATCGTGGCGGGCGACCTGCTGGTGGGCGGCCGCAGCCTGCTGCACGCCTTCGAGGGCGGCGACGTGTGGAAGGGCGACCTGCTCTTCATGAGCGCGGCCTTCTCCTGGGCCTGCTACAGCATCATCGTGCGGCGCAATGCGCTCGATGCCGTGCGCACGACCATTGCCATCACCGTCTTCGCGCTGCTGACCTATGTGCCGGTGTACGCGCTGCTGGCCGGCGTGGGCGCGCTGCACAGCCGGCTGCCCACGGCGCCCTGGGGCGAGATCGCCTTCCAGATGGTGTTCCAGGGCGTGGGGTCGGTGGTCGTTTCGGGCATCACCTTCACGAAGATGATCGGCTACTTCGGCCCGGTGCGGTCAACCATGATCACGGCGCTGGTGCCGGGCCTGTCGGCCCTGGGTGCCGTGCTCTTCCTGGGCGAGCCGATGCACTGGACGCTGATTGCCGGCTTGGCGCTCGTGACGGCGGGCATCCTCTTCGGCGTACAGCGCACTGCTATCAAAAAGGTAGCTGTCGGCGCAATACCAGCGGGCGCTGGAGGCCGGTTCGATGCCTAAGCTGCTCGCCTTCGACACCAGCACCGACCAGCTGTCCGTCGGCGTGCGCCAGGGCGACGCGGTGCGGTCGCGCCAGGCACCCGGCGGCGCCCAGGCCTCGGCCACGCTGATCCCGCTGGTGCAGGAACTGCTGGCCGAAGCCGGCCTCGCGCTGCGCGAACTCGATGCCATCTGCTTCGGCCGCGGGCCGGGTTCGTTCACCGGCCTGCGCACCGCCTGCTCGGTGGCGCAGGGGCTGGCCTACGGCGCCGGCCTGCCTGTGCTGCCCGTCGACACGCTGCATGCGGTGGCCGAAGAAGCCCGCCTGCTCGGCGGCGCGACCCGCATCGTCGCCGTGCTCGACGCCCGCATGGACGAGGTCTACACCGCCGCCTTCGCCTTCGGTGGCACGCCGCACCCGCTGGGCGATGCCGCCGGCGAAGCGTGCCTGATGGCGCCGGAGGACGTCGTCGTGCCGCCCGGCTGGACGCTGGCCGGCAACGCCTTCGCCGCATATGGCGACCGCCTGCCCGCCGGCGCGCCGCGCCAGGAGGCGCTGCCCACCGCGGCGGCGATGCTGCGCCTGGCGCCCGGCCTGCTGGCTGCGGGCGCGGCCGTGCCGGCCGACCGTGCCTGGCCGCTCTACGTTCGCGATAAAGTGGCGCAGACCACGGCCGAGCGTGCCGCGGCCAAGCAAGCCCAGATTGACCGTTCATGAGTGCCGTCCTGGACGCCCGCGAAGCCCGGCTCGAGCCGATGACCGTCGCCCACGTGGACGCGGTGGTCGCGGTCGAGCAGCAGGCCTACTCGCACCCGTGGACGCGCGGCAACTTCATCGATTCGCTGCATGCCGGCTACCACTGCCAGGTGCTCACCGCAGGCGAGCCCGAATCGCTGCTCGGCTACTTCGTCGCCATGCAGGGCGTGGACGAGGTGCATCTGCTCAACATCACCGTGGCGCCGGCCTTCCAGCGCCAGGGCTGGGCCCCGCTGATGCTCGAGGCCCTGGGCGGCTGGGCGCGTGCCCAGCGCGCGCAGTGGCTGTGGCTCGAGGTGCGCACCAGCAACGGGCGCGCGCAGGACGTCTACCTGCGCCACGGCTTCCGCCGGGTCGGCGTGCGCAAGGCTTACTACCCCGCGGCGGGCGGCCGGCGCGAAGACGCCATCGTCATGAGCCTGCGCCTGAACGAGCCGGCCAGTGCCTGGGGGGCGCTGCGCCGATGAACCGGGCTCTGCTGCTTCGTCGGCCCCCGCAACTGCCGCGCGCGGAACAGGAGGGTCGGCCATGAGCCTGGTGCTCGACGCACGCCAGCGCGCGATGCTGGAAGAGATGGGCGTCAAGGTCTGGCTGCCCACGGCGCGCCAGGCGCCCGTGGTGGTGCCCGACGAGCCGCAGGCGGACGTGCCGGTGGACGATGCGTCCGTGCCGGTGGCCGCCCTCGCGGCCCGCCCGATCGCGCCGCCCCCGTCACCCCCACCCGTGGCCGCGTCGCCGCGGCCCGTGGCGCCTGCTGCGCGCCCGGCGCAGCCCGCCTCGACGGGCGCAGCCGGCGCCTCCGATCTGCGCATCGGTGCGCCCCAGGCCCTCTATGCGGACGAGGGCCGCGCCGTCACCGGAGGCTGGCTCGTCGTGGCCGACATGCCGCCAGGCGCTGACGGCCGGCATGGCGCACCGCTCGCCGGCGACGCCGGCCGTCTGCTCGACCAGATGCTGCGCGCGTTGCAGCTGCACACCGGCACGGCGCCGGTGCACCTGGTGCGTGCGCACCGCGCCGTGGCAGGCGCGCCGGTGGCCGAGGACGATGCCGACTTCGAGGTCGCCTTCGATGCCTGGGCCGTACCGCTGGCGCCGCGCATCGTGCTGGCGATGGGGCCGCTGTCGGCCCAGCGCCTGCTCGGCCGCCAGGAGCCGCTGGGCCGCCTGCGCGGCCAGGCCGGCCGGTTGCCGGCCCTGGGCCCGGCGACGCATGTGGTCGCCACCTACCACCCGGCCTACCTGCTGCGCAATGGCGCCGACAAGGCGCGCGCCTGGGCCGACCTGTGCCTGGCAGCGGCGCACTTCGAACGCCACGCCGGCTGAGCGAGACCGGGCCGCGGTCCTGCCGGGGGCGCCACCTAGAATCGCCGGATGGCTTTCATCGACCAGTTGCGCGCGGCAGAGCGCCAGAACCGTTCCCTGCTGTGCGTGGGCCTGGATCCTGAGCCATCGCGATTTCCCGGCGCGTTGAGAGCGGATGCGTCCAGGATCTACGACTTTTGTGCGCAGATCGTGGAGGCGACGGCCGACTGCGTGATCGCCTTCAAGCCCCAGATCGCCTACTTCGCCGCCCATCGCGCCGAACTGCAGCTCGAGAAACTCATCGCCCACATCCGCGCGGTGGCGCCGGCGGTGCCGGTGATCCTCGATGCCAAGCGTGGCGATATCGGCTCCACCGCCGAGCAGTACGCGATCGAGGCCTTCGAGCGCTATGGCGCCGATGCGGTGACGCTGTCGCCCTTCATGGGTTTCGATTCGGTCTCGCCCTACCTCCAGTACCGGGACAAGGGCGCCTTTCTCCTCTGCCGAACCAGCAATCCGGGTGGTGACGACCTGCAGTCGCAGCGCCTGGGCAGCGTCGCCGGAGAGCCTTTGCTGTACGAGCATGTGGCGCGGCTCGCTCAGGGGCCGTGGAACCTCAACGGCCAGCTCGGGCTGGTGGTCGGTGCCACCTACCCGGAGGAGATCGAGCGCGTGCGCGCGCTGGCGCCCACGGCGCCGCTGCTGATCCCGGGGGTCGGTGCCCAGGGCGGCGATGCCGTGGCGACGGTCCGTGCCGGCTGGCGGCCCGACGCGCCCATCGTGGTGAACTCCTCCCGCGCGATCTGCTACGCCTCTTCGGGGGACGACTTCGCCGCCGCCGCGCGCCGTGAGGCGCTGCGCACCCGCGACCTGCTCGAGGCGGCCAAAGCCTGACCCACCCCGCGTGCCATCCGGCGCGTGTTGCTGTCACCGCGTGACGCGAAACTGACAGAAAAGTCACAAATTCGCGGCGAAAACGCCGTTCGGCCCCTCCTACAGTCCGTTCGCCCTCGCCGGCCGCAGGCATGGGGATTGCCTGCGGCGGGATGGGGAAGAAGAAAAGCCAGCACGAACGAGGCGGCCGACGCCGCTGGAGCGAGGGGTTCCATGATCGAAGACATCGAGGCCGGCCACGCCGTGGCCGGTGATCGAGCGCAGCCGCCTTCGGCACCGCGCGACGAGGCGCGGGCGCCAGCCCGTGCGGAGGCGGCGCCGCGCCCCGGCATGCCATGGGGCGTCGCCTTGAGCGCGGTGGCCCTCGCCGCGCTGTCCGCCTGTGGCGGTGGCGGTGGCGGCGGCGGCGGCGGCGGCATCGGGCTGCTGGGGCTCGCCGGCAGCGGCAGCGGCAGCGACAGCGCGACGGGCAGCGGCACCACGGCGCCGTCGGCCGGCTCGCTGACGCCGCTGGCCCAGACGCCGGCGGCCGCGACCTATCTCTACCCCGAAGCCAAGAGCGACGCCGAGGCCGCACGCTTCCTGCTCCAGGCGCAGTTCTCGGCCTCGCCCGAAGAGATCGCGGCCGTGCGGGCCAAGGGCTACCTGCCCTGGCTGGGCGAGCAGTTCGATGCGCCCGCCAGCCAGGGCGCCTGGGCCTGGCTGGAAACGCTGCCCTACGCCACCACCACCAACACGCTCGACCTCGACGCGATGGTGTGGAAGCAGCTCATTGCCTCGCCCGACGGACTGCGCAAGCGCGTGGCGCTGGCCTTTTCCGAGATTTTCGTGGTCTCGGGCAACGACATCGGCTCCAACTGGCCGGTGCACACGATGGCCCAGTACTGGGACGTGCTGGTCGCTGGCGCCACGACCAACTTCCGCAAGCTGATCGAGGACATCACCCTCAACCCGGCGATGGGGTTCTACCTGAACACCAAGGGCAACCAGAAGGAGAACGCCTCCACCGGCCGCCAGCCCGACGAGAACTACGCGCGCGAGGTCATGCAGCTCATGACCATCGGCCTGGTGCAGCTCAACGCCGACGGCAGCGTGAAGACCGACGGCGCCGGCAAGCCGCTGGACAGCTACACGCAGGACGACGTGACCAACCTGGCGCGTGTCTTCACCGGCTACGACCTCGACATCCGCACGGCCGAGCGCAACACCGTCACGCCGCCCGGCGCCAGCTACACCATCGAAAGCAATGCCTGGACGCAGCGGCCGATGGCGCTCACCGCCTCGCGCCACTCCACGCTCGCCGCCACCTTCCTGGGCACCACGGTCCCCGCGGGCACGCCGGGCGACCAGGCCCTGAAGATCGCGCTCGACGCGCTCGTCGCGCATCCCAACACCGCGCCCTTCATCAGCCGGCAGCTGATCCAGCGCCTGGTGACGAGCAACCCCTCGCCCGCCTACGTGAAGCGCGTGGCCGAGGTGTTCGCGAACAACGGCGCCGGCGTGCGTGGCGACATGAAGAGCGTGATCGCCGCCATCCTGCTGGACAACGAGGCGCGCAGTCCCGCCGGGCTGGACAGCCCCGACTTCGGCCATGTGCGCGAGCCGATGGTGCGCTTCGTGCAGTGGGCGCGCACCTGCGGGGTCGCGTCGGCGGCCGGCACCTGGCGGATCGGCAACCTGTCGAGCACGTCCAATGGGCTGGGCCAAAGCCCGCTGCGCTCGCCCTCGGTGTTCAATTTCTACCGGCCCGGCTACGTGCCGCCTTCCACCGCGATCGCCGCCAAGGGCATGGTGGCGCCGGAGTTCCAGATCGTCACCGAGACCTCGGTCGGCGGCTACATCAACTTTCTCGCCGGCGTCCTGCAGAACGGGTTCAACGGCAAGGACGTGGTCGCGGCCTACGCGAACGAGAAGGCGCTGGTGCTCGATCCGGCCGCGCTGGTCGACCGACTCGCGCTGCTGTTCACGGCCAACCAGCTGTCGGCGGCCACCCGGGCCCTGATCGTCGACGCGCTGAGCGACCCTGCAGTGACGGCCAGCAGCACCGATGCCGTCAAGCTCAACCGCATCACGGCGGCCGTGCTGCTGGTGATGGCCTGCCCCGAATACCTTGTCCAGAAGTGAAAGTCCGGAGACGACCATGCACCTGATCGAATCCGACGCCCGCCACAGCCGCCGCGCCTTCCTGCGCCGCCTGGGCCACCTCGGCATCGCCGGCAGCGCGGCACCCTGGGCCCTGAGCCTGGCCGGCATGGGCGAAGCCGCGGCGCAGACCGCCACCGACTACAAGGCGCTGGTCTGCGTCTTCCTCTACGGCGGCAACGACTACGCCAACACCGTCGTCACGTATGACGACCCCAGCTACAACGCCTACTCGACGATCCGCGGCGGCGGCGCCAACCAGACGGCCGGCGGCATCGCCATCGCCAAGGCCGACCTCACGGCCACGCTGCTGAACCCGACCGTCGCCCTGCCGGGCGGGCGGCAGTACGCCTTCCACCCGGCCATGACCGGGCTGGCCAGCCTCTTCGACGCGGGCCAGGCGGCGGTGCAGCTCAACGTCGGCCCGCTGGTGGTTCCGCTCACCCGCTCGCAGTACGCCAGCAGCAACCGCGCGCTGTACCCGATCCCGCCCAAGCTCTTCTCGCACAACGACCAGCAGTCGACCTGGCAGTCCTCCTCGCCCGAGGGCTCGACCATCGGCTGGGGCGGCAACATCGGCGACGAGGTGCTGAGCCAGAACGGCAATGCGCTGTTCACCTGCATCTCGGTGGCCGGCAACGCGGTCTTCCTCTCGGGCGACAACACGCTGTGCTACCAGGTGGGCACGGGCGGCGCGGTGTCGATCAACTCGGTGCGCAGCGGCGGCTCGACCTTCGGCTCGCGCAAGGTCAATGCCGCGATGAGCGCGCTGGTGCAGCAGGCCCGCACCCACACGCTCGAGAACGAATACAACCGCGTCACCGCGCGGGCCATCGGCGCGGCCGACACCGTCAACGGCGCCATCGGCAGCGGCTATCCCACCGGCACCTTCCCGGCCAACAACGGGCTGGCCAGCCAGCTCGCGATGGTCGCGCGGCTGATCCGCGGGCGCAGCACGCTGGGCGCCAAGCGCCAGGTCTTCTTCGTTTCCATGGGCGGCTTCGACCTGCACGACAACCTGATCGCCAACCAGGTCGGGCTGATGCGTAATCTCTCCGACGCGCTCAAGGCCTTCCAGGCCGAGATGGTCGTACAGGGCCTGGACCAGAACGTCACCTGCTTTACCGCGTCGGACTTCGGCCGCACGCTGGCGAGCAACGGCGACGGCACCGACCACGGCTGGGGCGGCCACCACGTGGTGGTGGGCGGCGCGGTGAAGGGCAAGGCGATCTACGGCGTCGCGCCGCCGGTGAGCACCGGCAACACCAGCGGCGACATCGACCAGTGGCACGTCGGCCAGGGCCGCCTGATTCCGAGCACCTCGGTCGACCAGTACGCCGCCACGCTGGCCAAGTGGTTCGGCGTGTCGGATGCCGACCAGCTGCGCATCCTGCCCAACCTGAAGAACTTCGGCGGCAACGCCAACGGCATCGCCTACCCGCGCGACGTCGGATTCATGAAGCCCTGAAGGCGGCGCGGCGTTCGGCAGGGCATCCGGCGGAGATTTGGGCTGCTCCTGATTCGATAGCTGCCTGCGCCCGACTGGCGGGCGCTGCAGCCACTTTTCGCTCTGATTTCAGGCTCAGCCGCTGCGCGCGCCCAGCCGCTGCGAGATCTCGCCCGCGCAGGCCTTGAGCGCCCGCGCTGTCGCGCCGTCCCAGCGGCTGTCGAAGATGCCGGCGGGGCCGATGGCCGTGACGGCCAGCACGATGGCCCCGGTGTGGTCGAACACCGGCGCCGACATGGCGCTCACGCCCGGCACGATCTCGCCCTCGGAGCGGCTCACGCCGTGCCGGCGCACCTCCGCCAGCTGCGCCTCGAACGCCGCCCAGGTGGGCAGCGGCTGCGGCGGCGGCATGCCGGGCAGCGCCCGCTCGGCGGCTTCCCTGGGCGCACGGCGGCGCTCGGCCTCCAGCAGTGCGCGCACGGTGTCGGCTGGCAGGAAGGCGCCGAAGAGCCGGCCCGAGGCCGTGTTGGTGAGCGAGAACACCGTGCCGTGCCGCATGTTCACGTGCACCGGCGAGGGGGCCTCGGCCAGGCGCACGATGGTCGCGCCCCGGTCGCCCCAGACGGCAATTGCCACCGTGTGGCCCACCTCGCGCGCCAGGCCGGCCAGCAGCGGCGTGGCCACGTGCACCGGATCGGCCTGCTGCAGCCCGATCAGCCCCAGTTGCAGCGCCAGCGGCCCGAGCCGATAGTGACCGCTGCTGCGGTCCTGCTCGACCAGCCCCAGGCGGCCGAAGCTCACCATGTAGGGGTGCGCCTTGGCCGGCGTCATGTCGGCATCGCGCGCCAGGTCCTTGAGCGCCATCGGCCGGCCGTGGTGGACCAGCGCCTTGAGCAGCTGCCCGCCGACCTCGATGCTCTGGATGCCGCGCTGCGTGCGGTCGCCCTCGGCCTCGTCGGGTCGGGCGGGCAATGCGGCTTGGGATTCGTTCATGGTGAATGGATTAGACAATGGCGTCCGACCCGCATTACACTGCCGAAAATTCGTCGAATGCAAATTGATTTGTCTAAAACAAATCGAGGAAGCCGACGGCAGCCACACCCACGACCCTCAGGAGACAGCACGATGAGCCAGACCAAAGCGTTCGCCAGCCAGGCCGACCTCGAAGAGAAGAAGGTCACCTTCAGCCAGATTTCCGAGCACGCCTGGGCCTACACGGCCGAAGGCGATCCCAACACCGGCATCGTGATCGGCGACGACGCCGTGCTGGTGGCCGACACGCAGGCCACGCCCGCCATGGCGGCCGACGTGATCCGCCGCATCCGCGAGGTGACCGACAAGCCCATCCAATACGTGGTGCTCACGCACTACCACGCGGTGCGCGTGCTGGGCGCCAGCGCCTACGGCGCCCAGCAGATCCTGGCCAGCCAGGACACCTACGACCTCATCGTCGAGCGCGGCGAAGCCGACAAGGCCAGCGAGATCGGCCGCTTCCCGCGCCTCTTCGCCGGCGTGGAGACGGTGCCGCCTGGCATGACCTGGCCCACCATGACCTTCACCGGCAAGATGACCGTGTGGCTCGGCAAGCTGGAGGTGCAGTTGCTGCAGCTGGGCCGCGGCCACACCAAGGGCGACACGGTCGTGTGGCTGCCGGGCGAAAAGGCGCTGCTCTCGGGCGATCTGGTCGAGTTCGGCGCCACGCCCTATGCCGGCGACGCCTACTTCCAGGACTGGCCCAGGACGCTGGACAACATTGCCGCGCTGCAGCCCAAGGCGCTGGTGCCCGGCCGCGGCGCCGCGCTCACCACGCCGGCCGACGTGGCCAAGGGCCTGGCCGAGACGCGCGCCTTCATCGCCGACGTGTGGACGAACGTGAGCGCCGGCGCGCGCGCCGGCAAGGACCTCAACACCGTCTACCGCGAGACCTACGAGAAGCTCAAGCCCAAGTACGGCCAGTGGGTCATCTTCGACCACTGCATGCCCTTCGACGTGACGCGCTGCTACGACGAGGCCACGAAGTACGCCGACCCGCGCGTGTGGACCGCCGAGCGCGACATCGAGATGTGGAAGGCGCTGGAGAACCAGTAAGGCCCCTCGCCCCCTCCCCGCAGAGGGAGGGGGCAAGACAGAAGAACCGGCACGGAGACAACACGTGATCGACTACCAGAGCCTGCGCTTCGACTACCGCCGCCATCCCGACCAGGACGCGGCCACGCCCGCGCGCCACCCCGTCGTCGTCGTGGGCGCCGGCCCCGTGGGCCTGGCGCTCGCCATCGACCTCGCGCAGCGCGAGGTGCCCGTGGTGCTGCTGGACAACGACTGCCAGCTTTCCACCGGCTCGCGCGCCATCTGCTTCGCCAAGCGCACGCTGGAGATCTTCGACCGCCTGGGCTGCGGCCAGCGCATGGTCGACACCGGCGTGTCGTGGAACATCGGGAAGGTGTACTTCGGCAGCGAGCAGGTGTATCGCTTCGACCTGCTGCCCGAGGCGGGGCACGAACGCCCCGCCTTCATCAACCTGCAGCAGTACTACGTCGAGGGCTACCTCAACGAGCGCGTCGCCGAGCTGCCGAACATCGAGGTGCGCTGGTGCAACAAGGTGGTCGGCATCGAGCAGGGCGCGGGCGGTGCCACGCTCACCATCGAGACGCCGGAAGGCCACTACCAGCTCGCCGCCGACTGGGTCGCCGCCTGCGACGGCTCGCGTTCGCCGATGCGGCAGATGCTGGGGCAGGAAGCGACCGGCCGCGTGTTCCGCGACCGCTTCCTCATCGCCGACATCCGGCTCGACGGCGGCGACGATGCCCTGCCGACCGAAAGAAGGTTCTGGTTCGACCCGCCCTTCCATCCCGGCCAGAGCGTGCTCATGCACCGCCAGGCCGGCGGCGTGTGGCGGCTGGACTTCCAGCTCGGCTGGGACGCCGACCCGCAGGCCGAGCGCCAGAGCGAACGCATCGCGCCGCGCGTGCGCGCGGTGCTCGACAGCATCGGCCAGGCGGGGCAGGGCTTTCGCATCGAGTGGGCCAGCGTCTACACCTTCGCCTGCCAGCGCATGGCGAGCTTTCGCCATGGGCGCGTGCTCTTCGCCGGCGACTCGGCGCACGGCGTGTCGCCCTTCGGGGCACGCGGCGCCAACTCGGGCGTGCAGGACGCCGACAACCTCGCCTGGAAGCTGGCCGCCGTCGTGCACGGCGAGGTCGACGGCGAGGCGGCCGAGGCGCTGATCGACAGCTACGGCCGCGAGCGCGAGTACGCGGCCGACGAGAACATCCTCAACTCCACCCGGGCCACCGACTTCATCACGCCCAAGAGTGCGGTCAGCCGCCTGTTCCGCGACGCCGTGCTGGCGCTCTCGCGCGAGCACGCCTTCGCGCGCACCCTGGTCAACAGCGGGCGGCTGTCGGTGCCGGCGGTGCTGCGCGATTCGGCGCTGAACACGCCCGACGCCGATGCGGACTTCGGCCCCGCCATGGCGCCGGGTACCGCAGCGGCCGATGCGCCGGTGGTCGACGCGTCGGGCCAGCCGGGCTGGCTGCTGCGCCGCTGCACCGGCGCGCGCTTCACGGCGCTCGTCTTCGGCGACGGACCCGCGGCGCGGCGCAGCCTCCAGGCGCTGGCCGAGGCCGACGAGCCGGTCGAGGTCGTGCGCGTACCGGGCGGCGAAGGCGGCGCGCTGGCGGCTGCGCGCTATGGCGCGCGCGACGGAACGACCTACCTGCTGCGGCCCGACCAGCATGTGTGCGCGCGATGGCGCGCCCCCAGCGCGGGCGCCCTGCGCGCCGCGCGTCGCCGCGCCCTGGGCGAATTCGCCATGCAGGAGGTCGCCGCATGAGCGCCCTCGTCACCACGCCCAACCTGCAGTCGCCCGACGACTTCTACGAGGCCCTGATCGACACGCACCAGGGCCTGACCGACGATCAGAGCCACGCGCTCAACGCGCGCCTGGTGCTGCTGCTGGCCAACCACATCGGCGCGCTGCCGGTGCTGCGCGAAGCGCTCGCAGCCGCGCGCGCCAGCGGCGAGGTTCAAGAGAAAAGTGCCTGAAACGCCCGCCCCACGGGCGCAGGCAGCTACTGAATTCATAGCAATCCACCGTCTCACGAGGACACCATGACCGCCTCCATCCCGACCGACCTGCGCTACCAGAGCGGCTTCGGCAACGAGCACGCCACCGAGGCCGTGCCCGGCGCGCTGCCGCAGGGCCGCAACAGCCCGCAGCGCGCGCCCTTCCATCTCTATCCCGAGCTCGTCTCGGGCACCGCCTTCACCGCGCCGCGCCACGAGAACCGCCGCAGCTGGCTGTACCGCCGCCAGCCCTCGGTGGTGTCGGGCCGCTACCAGCCCTATGCGCAGGCGCACTGGACCACCGGTGGCGATCGCGCCACCGCGCTGCCGCCCGAGCCGATGCGCTGGGGCGCGATCCCTTTCGCGCCGGGCGTGGAAGCCGACTTCGTCGACGGCATGCACACGCTGGCCGCCAACGGCGATGCCGATGCGCAGACGGGCGTCGGCTCGCTGATGTACCTGGCGACGAAGTCGATGGACAAGCGCGCCTTCGTCAACGCCGACGGCGAACTGCTGGTCGTGCCGCAGCAGGGGCGCCTGGTCATCACCACCGAGCTGGGCGTGCTCGAGGTCGCACCGGGCGAGATCGCGGTGCTGCCGCGCGGCGTGCTGTTCAAGGTGGCCGTGCCCGACGGCCCCTCGCGCGGCTACGTCTGCGAGAACTACGGCGCGCAGTTCCGCCTGCCCGAGTTGGGCCCGATCGGCTCCAACGGCCTGGCCAACGCGCGCGACTTCCAAGCGCCCGTGGCCGCCTTCGAAGATGCGAGCGCGCCCTACGAGGTGGTCAAGAAGTTCGGCGGCCGCTTCTGGACCGCGCCGATGAAGCACACGCCCTTCAACGTCGTCGCCTGGCACGGCAACCTCGCGCCGATGAAGTACGACACGAAGAACTTCATGACCATCGGCTCGATCAGCTTCGACCACCCCGACCCGTCCATCTTCACCGTGCTCACCTCGCCCAGCGACACGCCCGGCACGGCGAATTGCGACTTCGTCATCTTCCCGCCGCGCTGGCTGGTGATGGAAGACACCTTCCGTCCGCCCTGGTACCACCGCAACCTCATGAGCGAGTTCATGGGCCTGATCTACGGCGAATACGACGCCAAGCCCGGCGGCTTCAAGCCCGGCGGCGCCAGCCTGCACAACGCGATGGTGCCGCACGGTCCCGACGAAGAGGCCTTCGAGAAGGCGTCGAGCATGGACCTGAAGCCCCAGAAGCTCGACAACACCCTGGCCTTCATGTTCGAGAGCCGCTACCGCTTCATCCCCACCGCGTTCGCGCTGCAGAGCCCGGCGCTGGACACCGACTACGCCGACTGCTGGGCCGGCCTCAAGGATCAATTCCAGGCATGAAGACCTTCACACCCACGCGCCGCGCGGCGCTCGCCCTGGCGCTCGTGGCGCCGCTGCTGGCTTCCGCGGCCGACTTCCCGACCAAGCCCATCCGCTTCATCGTGCCCTACACCGCGGGCGGCACCACCGACCTGGTGGCGCGCACCGTCGGCCAGCGCGTGGGCGAGAAGCTGGGCCAGCCGGTCGTGATCGAGAACCGCGGCGGCGCCGGCGGCAACATCGGCATGGACGCGGTGGCCAAGGCACCGGCCGACGGCTACACGATCGGCTTCGGCGCCATCTCGACCAATGCGCTGAACCCGCACATCTACAAGTCGATGGCCTTCGATCCACGCAAGGACTTCACCGCCATCGGCCTGCTCGGCACCTCCACGATCGTGCTCGAAGTGCCGGCCAGCTCGCCCATCAAGAGCGTGCCCGAGCTCATCGCCGCCGCGAAGAAGACGCCGGGCCTGCCCTACGCCACCGCGGGCGCCGGCACCTCGATGAACCTGGCCGGGGTGATGTTCGCGCAGATGACCGGCACGCAGCTCACGCACGTGGCCTACAAGGGCAGCGGCCCGGCCATCACCGACATGCTGGGCGGCACGGTGGGCATCATGTTCGACAACCTGCCGGCCTCGCTGCCGCACATCCAGGCCGGCCGGCTGCGCGCGCTGGCCGTGGCCGGGCCGTCGCGATCGCCTGCGCTGCCCGAGGTGCCGACCATCGCCGAGGCGGGCCTCAAGGGCTATGCGCTGGAGCCGTGGTTCGGCGTGTACGGCCCCGCGAATCTGCCGCCCGCCATCGTGAAGACGCTCAACCAGGCCTTCAATGAGGCCCTGGCCGAGCCCGGCATCAAGGACAAGCTGCTGCAGGCCGGCTTCACGCCCCGCGGCAGCAGCGCGGAAGAACTCGCGCAGCTCACCCGATCCGAATACCAGCGCCTCGGCGACGTCGCGCGACAGGCCGGCATGACCGCCGAGTGAATGCAAGGAAACACACACACATGACCGCCCTCGACATCACCCACGACCCGAAGCGCACGAGCTGGGTCGCCTCCGCCAATGTGGCGGGCTGCGATTTCCCGATCCAGAACCTGCCGTTCGGAACGTATAGCCGCGCACCAAGACCTCATCCGCGCATTGGCGTCGCGATCGGCGACAAGATTCTTGATCTGCGGATGGCAAAGCTGATCGACACGGATGACATGAATGTGTTGATGGCCGCCACGCCGGAGGAGCGGCGCGCGCTGCGCTTGCGGATTTCGGAAGGCCTTGCTTCCGGTAGCGCCCTTCAAGCTGCATGGGAAAGCGCGCTGGTGGACCATTCGGCCGTGACCATGCACGTGCCCTGCCACGTCGGCGACTACACCGACTTCTACACCAGCGTGCACCACGCCACCAACATCGGCCGCCAGTTCCGCCCCGACAACCCGCTGCTGCCCAACTACAAGTGGGTACCCATCGGCTACCACGGCCGCGCCAGCTCCATCATCGTGAGCGGCACGCCGGTCAAGCGCCCGCAAGGGCAGACCAAGGCGCCGGACGCCGCCGAGCCGAGCTTCGGTCCCTGCAAGCGCCTGGACTACGAGCTCGAACTGGCGTGGTTCATCGGCCAGGGCAATGCGCTGGGGGCGCCGGTGGGCATCGACGCCGCGGAGCAGCACCTGTTCGGCGTGGCCCTTTTCAACGACTGGTCGGCGCGCGACATCCAGGCCTGGGAATACCAGCCGCTGGGACCCTTCCTGTCGAAGAACTTCGGATCCACCGTGTCACCCTGGATCGTGACCATGGAGGCCCTGGCGCCCTTCCGCGCGCCCTTCACGCGGCCCGAAGGCGACCCGCAGCCGCTGCCTTACCTCGACAGTGCGGACAACCGTGCGCAGGGCCATGTCGACATGACGCTGGAAGTGCTCATCCAGACCGCGAAGATGCGCGCCGACGGGCAGGCCCCGGCGCGGCTCACGCTGGGCAAACTCAAGGACGCGGCCTACTGGACGCCGGCACAGCTGGTGGCGCACCACACCGTCAACGGCTGCAACCTGCAGGCGGGCGACCTGCTCGGCTCGGGCACGCTCTCGGGCCCCACGATGGACGCCGCCGGCTCGTTCACCGAACTGAGCGTGGGCGGCAAGCAACCCTTCACACTGCCCAACGGCGAGCAGCGCACCTTCCTGCAGGACGGTGACACGCTGATCCTGCGCGGCTGGTGCGAGCGCGAGGGCGCGGTGCGCATCGGCTTGGGCGAGGCGAGCGGGACCGTCGTCGCCTGAGCGATCGCAACGTGAAAAAACCCTGTCCGGCGCGGCGCGTCGGACAGGGTTTTCTCTTGGCCCGCGCCGACCTCAATCGACCTTCGCGCCCGAGTCCTTCACCAGCTTGCCCCAGCGAGGGATGTCGTCGCGGATCAGCTTGGCGAAGTCGGCCGCGCTGCTGCCCTGCACGTCGGCGCCCTGGCCCGAGAGCTTCTGCTTCAGTGCCGGGTCCTGCAGCGCCTTGTTGATGTCGGCATTGAGCTTGGCGACGATCTCCTTGGGCAGGCCGGCCGGGCCCAGGATGCCGAACCAGGTGATGGCCTCGAAGCCCTTGTAGCCCGATTCGGCCACGGTGGGCACCTGGGGCAGGTCCTGCGTGCGCTGCAGCGAGGTGAGCGCCAGCGCATGCATCTTGCCGGACTTGATGTGGGGCAGCAGCGTGGGCACCGAGGACACGTACAGCTGCACCTGGCCGCTGATCACGTCGGTGACGCCCTGGGCCGCGCCCTTGTACGGAATGTGCGTGAGCTTGACGCCCGCCGCCTTCTGGAAGGACTCCATGGCCAGGTGGGCCACGGTGCCGTTGCCCGAGGAGGCGTAGTTGATGCTGTCGGGCTTGGCCTTCGCCGCCTTCACCACGTCGCCCAGCGTCTTGTAGGGCGTGGCGGTGCCGGCCACGATCACCAGCGGCGAGGTCGCCACGAGGCTGATCGGCGCCAGGTCCTTCAGCGGGTCGTACGGCAGCTTGGTGTAGAGCGTCGGGTTGATCGCCAGGTTGCTGGTCTGGCCCAGCACCAGCGTGTAGCCGTCGGGCGCGGCCTTGGCGGCGGCGTCCACGCCCAGGTTGCCGCCGGAGCCCGGCTTGTTGTCGACCACGAAGTTGTAGCCGTAGCTGCCGAGCTTGTTGGTCAGCTCGCGGGCGATGATGTCGGTGCCGCCGCCGGCCGGGAAGGGCACGACGAGGCGGATCGGGCGGGCGGGCCAGGTCTCGGCCTGGGCCACGGTGGCGGCGAGCAGGGATGCGGCAGCGAGCGCCAACGCGGCGCGGCGGGATGTCTTCACGGGTTTGTCTCCGACTGTGTTCTGAACGCAGGAATCGCGTCCCGGAGCGCACTCTAGGTGGGGGTTTCAATCCATACAATGTCGTTTCGTTCAGCGAACCGAGGTCCGACATGCGCAACGATTCCCCGAAAGAAGCGGCCGAAGGGCGAGGCGACGGCGGCGTGATCGCCGTCACCCGCGCGCTGTCGCTGATGGAGGCCTTCGAGGTGGGCGAGTCTGCCCTCAGCCTGGCCGAACTGAGCCGCCGCAGCGGCATGCACAAGACCACGGTGCTGCGCCTGGCGCGCACGCTGGCGCAGTCGAACTACATGGTGCAGACGGAGGCGGGCCAGTGGCGGCTGGGGCCGGCGGCCGGCTGGCTGGGCGCACGCTACCAGGCCGGCTTCGACGTCAACAACGTGGTCGAGCCCACGCTGCACGAACTGGTGCAACTCACTGGCGAGAGCGCGTCCTTCTATGTGCGCGAAGGCGACATCCGGGCCTGCGTGGCGCGCGCCGAGGGACCGCAGTCGGTGCGGCACCACGTGCGCATCGGCGCGCGGCTGCCCCTGGACCTGGGCGCGCCGGGGCGGGTGATCCTGGCCTTCAGCGGCGCGCAGGGGGAGCCTTACGAAACGATCCGCACCCGCGGCTTCCACATCTCGCTGGGCGAGCGCGAGCCGGACGTGTCGAGCGTGGCCGCGCCGGTGTTCCGTACCGGCTGGAACCTGCTGGGCTCGATGTGCATTTCGGGACCCAGCTCGCGGCTTACGCGGGCCAAGCTGGAAAAATACGCACGGACCGTGGTGGCGGCGGCCAACCAGCTGTCGTACGCGCTGGCCGGCGGCCGCTCGCCGGCGACGCCGCCGGTGGTCTCACGCTGGCATCCTTGAAGTCACCCCCCAAGCCGCTTCGCGGCTCCCCCCTCTCTGGCGCCTTCGGCTTGGAGGGGGGCGCACCCTGCGGCCTGGCCCTTCGACAAGCTCAGGACAGGCCAAGGCCAGTTCCGCGGGTGCCCTGGTGTGGTCTGCTCCGCGATCTTTCCGGACTGCTGACTCGATGAATTGGCTCGGTCAACGCCGCGCCAGTGGCAGGCCCGCCTCGTCCATCTCCGCCGTCAGCACGCGGCCGTGGGTGGAGTCGGTGACGAAGAGCGTGCGCCGCTGCGGCCCGCCGAAGGCGAGGTTGGTGATCGATGCGCCGGCCGGGCCGCGCAGCACCTGCACCGGCTCGGCCCGCGTGTTGAGCACCCAGACGTAGCCCAGTCCCGGGTTGGCCACCAGCACGCGGCCTTGCGTGTCCACGGCCAGGCCGTCGGGGCCGCTGGCACCATACGAGGTGAAGAACTGGCTCACCTTCGAGACGCTGCCGTCCGGCAGCAGCGGCACGCGCCACACGCAGTTGCCGCGCGTCACGGCCAGGTAGAGCACCTTCTCGTCGGGCGACAGGGCCACACCGTTGGGGCTGGGGATGTTGCCCAGCAACTGGTCCAGCCGGCCGTCCGGCGACAGGCGGTAGAGCCGACCGGTTGGATCCTGCAGGCCGGTCTGGCCCTGGTCGGTGAAGTAGAGGTTGCCGGCGCGGTCGAAGACCAGGTCATTGACGCCCTTGAAGCGCTCGCTGTTGCGCCGCGCCAGGAAGGGCGTGACGCGGCCGCTGGCCACGTCCAGCTGCATGAGCCCGTTCTTGTAGTCGGTGATGAGCAGGGTGCCGGCGTCGAGGAACTTCATGCCGTTGGGCTCGCCCTCGTACTCGGCCACCAGCGACCAGCGGCCCTGCGGGTCGATGCGGAACACGCGGCCCCAGGGAATGTCGGTGACGTAGAGGTGTCCGGCGTCATCGAACACGGGCCCTTCGAGGAAGGAATCGGCAGGCGTGCCGCCGCGGTTGGCGTCGGCCCAGTCGCTGCGGCGCGGGCGGCGGAACTCGTCGGGCATGGCGCTGAACAGGGTCAGTTCGCGCACCTGGGGCGGTTGCAGAAGGAACATGGGTCTTCGCTCTTTCAGGCAGAAGGCGTGGGGCCGAAGTCGTAGAGCTTCGCCGGGTTGTCGACCACGATGCGCGCGATGCGCCCGGCATCGCCCTCGCACCAGCGGCCGAGCAGGTCGACCAGGGCGGCATCGTCCACGCTGCCCGGCGTCTCGGTGGTGTGGGGCCAGTCGCTGCCCCACACCAGGCGCTCGGGCGCGCGGCGCACCAGCGCCTGGCCGGCGGCCAGGGTGTCGGCATAGGTCGGTCCGCCCACCGAGGAGCGCATGTAGGCGCCGGAGAGCTTGACCCAGGTGTTGCCCGCATCCAGCAGGCTGCACAGCAGGTCGAAGGCCTCGCCGCTCGCGCCCTGGGCGGGGTCGAGCCGCGCCATGTGGTCCACCACCAGCGGCACGGGCAGCCCGCGCAGCAGCCCGGCCATGGCCAGCAGCTGCTCCGGATGCACGAAGACCTGGATGTGCCAGCCCAGGGGCTCGACCTTGGCCGCCAGCGTGGCGAGCATGTCGGGCGTGGTCGTGCCCCAGGACTGCGGCGTCACGAAGTTGACGCGCAACCCGCGCACCCCCAAGCCGTGCAGGCGCTGCAGCTCGGCGGCCTCCACGCCCGCTTCGACCACGGCCACGCCGCGCGCGGCCTCGCTCAGCTGCGCCAGCGCGTCGAGCGTGCAGGCGTTGTCGGTGCCGTAGGTGGAGGGCGTGACCACCACCGCCCGCTGCGTGCCCAGGCGCGCCTGCAGCTGCCGGTAGGCGGCCACCGGCGCATCGGGCGGTTGGCGCTTCCAGTGCTTCGATGGCGCGAAGCGCGGGTCGAAGATGTGCATGTGGCTGTCGCAGGCCAGCGGCGGCAGCCGCAGGGCAGGCGCCCGGTCGCCCGCCGAATGCGGAACGGACCAGGCCGCGCCTGCGGCACCGCTCGCCGCAGCGGTGGACGGCGTGCTCATTGCTTCTCGAAGCCGGATTGGGCGACCACCTGCCCCCAGCGTGCCGTGCTGTCCTTGAGCAGCTTGCCGAAGGCCTCGGCGTCGAGCTGGCGCGGCTCGGCGGCCACGCTTTCGGCGAAGGCCTTCATGTCCTCGGTCTTCATGGCCTTGGCGATCTCGGCCTGCAGCCGCTGCATGACGGCCGGCGGCGTGCCCTTCGGCGCCCACAGGCCCGTCCAGTTGATCACGCCGAAGTCCTTCACGCCGGCCTCGGCGAAGGTGGGCACGTCGGACAGCAGGGGCACGCGGCGGTCGCCGCTGATGGCCAGCAGGCGCAGCTTGCCGCCCTTCACGTTGCCGATCACGCCCGACGGCGAGGCGAACTGCATGTCGATCGTGCCGCCCAGCACCGCCTGCGTGGCTTCGGCCGCGCCCTTGAAAGGCACGTGCAGCAGCTTGGTGCCGGTCGCCAGGCCCAGGGCTTCCGCGCTGAAGTGCGGCAGCGTGCCGGCGCCGCCGCTGCCGTAGGTCACGCGGCCCGGGTGGGCCTTGGCGAAGGCCAGCAGCTCGGGCAGGGTCTTGTAGGGCGAGTTGCCGTTCACCGCCAGGGTCAGCGGCGCGAACACGAAGGCGCTGACGGGCAGCAGGTCGTTGGCCTGGTCGAAGGGCAGCTTCTTGAAGATGTGCGGCAACAGGGCATAGGTCGTGTCGTTGGCCACCAGGGTGTAGCCATCCGGTTCGGACCGGGCCACCTGCATGGCGCCGATGGTGCTGCTGGCGCCGGGCTTGTTCTCGACGATGAAGCTCTGGCCGGTCTGCTCGCCGAGCTTCTGCGCCATCTTGCGCGTCACGACGTCCACCGCGCCGCCGGGGGCATAGGGAACGACGATCTTCACCGTGCGGTTGGGCCAGTCGGTCTGGGCCGAGGCAAGGGTGGATGCTGCAAGAAGAGGCAGGGCCAGCAGCGCGGCGATGGCGCAGCGCCGCAGCGCCTGGGTATTCGAGGAGGTCATGGTGTGAAGGCGGGATGTTGGGTTGGCTGCACGCAGCGGACAAGACGGGTAGGCAGCGCTTGCGCTCAATCCATGCGGATGCCCGCGCGCTTGATGACGTCGGCCCAGCGCGTGGTCTCCGCCTGGACGAAGCGGCGGAAGTCCGCGCTGCTGGAGCCCACGGGCTGCACGCCCAGGTCCGACAGGCGCGACTTCAGCTCGGGCGAGGCCAGCGCCGCGCGCGTCTCGGTCTCCAGCCGCTGCAACACGGCCGGCGGCGTGCCCGTCGGGGCGAAGAGTCCGTTCCACTCATAGACCGCAAAGCCCGGCAGTCCGCCTTCGGCCACCGTCGGCAGGTCCGGCCAGTCCGCGGAGCGCTCGGCGGAGGTGATGGCCAGTGCGCGCAGCTTGCCGCTCTTCACGAAGGTGCCCGATGCCGAGGTGGCGCTGAACATCAGGTCCACCTGGCCGCCCGCCAGGTCGGTCAATGCGGGCGCACCGCCGCGGTAGGGGATGTGCACCATCGAGAGCTTGGCACCCTGCTTGTAGAGCTCGGCGGCCAGATGCTGCGCGCCCCCGTTTCCGGCCGACGCATAGCTCAGCTTGCCGGGCGAGGCCTTCGCGGCGCGAACCAGGTCGGCAACCGACTTCAGCGGCGAAGCGGCAGGCACCACGAGCAGCATGGGCACGCGGGTGATCTGCGAGATCGGCGCGAAGTCCTTGACCGGGTCGTAGGGCAGCTTGCTGAATAGGCTCGGGTTGACCGTGAAGGCCGTCGCGTCGAGCAGCAGCGTGTAGCCGTCGGCGGGCGACTTCGCCACCGCCGTGGCGCCGATGGTGCCGCCGCCGCCCGGCTTGTTGTCCACCACGACCTGCTGGCCCAGCCGGTCCGACAGCTGCGTCGCCAGCAGGCGGGCCGTGCTGTCGGCGTTGCCGCCTGCAGGATAGGGAACCACCAGCTTGATCGGCCGGTCGGGCCAGGCGGATTGTGCCCACGCGGATGCGCCGAAGCAGAGCGTGGTGAACGCGGCCAGCAGAGCGGCCTTGAAATTGGATGTCTTCACGATGTGTCTCCTTGGAAATATCGAGGTGGTCATGCGCGCAGAGGCGCATTCCCGCTCAGGGAAGCAGGGCGAAACGGTCCCGCTGCGCCAACGAGCATTCGTTCATCACGGTGAGCGTCCGCTCGACCGTCGGCTCGCCGATCACGAAGGGGTTGGGGCCGCTGCCCGCCTCGCGCAGCCGGGCCAGCTTGCCCTGCGAGCCGTCCATGCGCGAATGGTTGGACAGCATCACGTCGATGCCTTCGGCGCGCACGACCTGGGCCATGCGCTGCGTGGAGCGGCCGTAGGCCTCCATCCGCGGAATGTCGGCGCCGAAATTGAAGCCGGTGCCGCCCCACAGCAGCACGCGGTGCTTCTGGCCTTGCCAGGTGACGTCGAACACCGGCGACAGCGTGCCCCAGGTGTGGCCGGGCGTCACGTACAGCGTGAGGCGGGTGCCGCCGAGCGTCAGCTTGTTGCCGTCCTTGACGCTGATGTCGCGCTTGGGCGGCGCGCCCCAGATGGGCGTGGCGAATTCCAGCCGCGTCTCCATCATGGTCCAGTCGATGTCGCTCATGACCACGCGGGCGCCGTACTTCTGCGCCAGGTAGGGCGCACCGCCGTAGTGGTCGCCATGGCCGTGGCTGACGACGATGTAGCGGATGCGCGCCGGGTCCAGGCCCAGCTTGCGCATGCCGCCCTCGATCAGGGCCGTGGCCTCGACCTGGTTGTTGAGGGCGTCGATCAGGATGATGCCTTCGGGCGTGTCGATGGCCCAGGCGCTGGCCCAGTCGCCGCCCACGAAGTACAGGTTGTCGAAGGCACGGCCGGGCGGCGGGGCCGGACGGGCGATCAGCGCGCGCAGGCCGCGGTCGGCGGCCTCGTCCTGCACCGGGCGGGCGGCGGGCACCGGCTTGCACAGCGTCAGCACCTCGCCCAGGTCGCCGCCTGCGGCACGCGTGGCCGCGGCGACATGGGCCGCGATGCTGGCCTCGGACGGCTTCTGCGCCGCCGGCGGCGCACCGGCGCAGCCCGACAGCGCAGCGGTGAGTGCGGCGGCGAGCAGGCCAAGCGAAAGTCGATGGGTCATGGTCTTGTCTCTTTGTCGATGGGGCCGTCGTCGAGGAGGCCCTGCGCGCTGCCAGCGGGCTCGCCGGCAGCGCATGTCTGCCGTGAACTTCAGCCGCGCGCGAGCACCGCCAGCAGGTTCTTCGCCGCGCCCACGCCCATGTTGACGTAGGCGTCGCTGGTCACGCCGCCGATGTGCGGGCTGAGCACGATGCGCTCCTGGCCCTGGAAGGGATGGCCCGCCGTCATCGGTTCGACCGCGAAGCTGTCCAGGCCTGCGCCGGCCACCTGGCCCGAACGCACCGCGGCCAGCAGCGCCGCCTCGTCGATCAGGCCGCCACGCGCGGTGTTGACCACGATCACGCCGCGCTTGCACTGGGCCAGCGTCTCGGCATTGAGCATGCCGCGGTTCTCGTCGGTCAGCGGGCAGTGCAGCGAGATCACGTCGGCTTCGCGCCAGATCGTGGCGAGGTCCACGGTCTGGATGTAGTCGGGCAGGTTCTTGGCGAAGGGGTCGAAGCCGATCACCCGCATGCCGATGCCATGTGCCATGCGTGCGAAGCGCTGGCCGATGGCGCCCAGGCCCACCAGGCCGACGGTGCGGCCGCCCAGTTCCAGGCTCTTGTGCGTGGCCTTGTCCCAGTGGCCGGCGTGCATGCGCGCATCCAGCGGCACCACCGACTTGGCGCAGGCCAGCATCAGGGCCAGGGCCTGTTCGGCCACGGCGGCGGCGTTGGCGCCCACGGCGGCCACCACCTCGATGCCGCGCGCCTGGGCGGCCACCTTGTCGATGGTGTCGGTGCCGCTGCCGTGCTTGGAGATGACCTTGAGCGAGGGCGCCGCGTCCATCACCGCCGCGCCCACCTTGCCGTAGCGGACGATGATGGCCACCGGGTCATGGCGCTTGGCCAGGGCCACCAGGTCCTCTTCGGTCGGCGTCTTGCCGGCGTAGACCACCTCGAGGTTCTTCAGCAGGTCCAGGGCCTGCGGCGCCAGGTCGGCGGCGGTGACGAGGACCGTGCTCACAGCGATTCGCCTTCCTTGAGCACGCCGGCTGCACGCAGCGCGGCGGGCAGCCACTTGGCGGCGGTGTCGCCGCGCGCGATGGATTCGAGGCGAGCGGCCTCGTCGGCCACCTTCTTGTCGGCCAGGTCCATCATGGCGGGCGCCTTCTCGCGCTCGATGACGACCACGCCGTCGGCATCGCCCACCACCAGGTCACCCGGGTTGACGCTGGCGCCGCCGGCCGAGATCGGATGGTTGATGCGGCCGGGCACGAACTTGGTGGGGCCGGCCGGGTTGAAGCCGGCGCTGAAGACCGGGAAGTCCAGCTGCAGCAGTTCCAGCTTGTCGCGGATCGCGCCGTCGACGATCACGCCGGCCAGGCCACGCTTCTTGCAGGCGCTGAGCATCAGCGTGCCCATGAGGGCGGCGGTCTGGTCGCCCTTGCCGTCGATCACCAGCACGTCGCCCGGCTTGGCCAGGGCGATGGCGGCATGGATCATCAGGTTGTCGCCGGGGCGCACTTCGACGGTGAAGGCCGGGCCGGCGACGATCATCTTGTCGTCCACCGGCGCGACGCGGGCGTTCATGGTGCCGCGGCGACCGGCCACGTCGGCCAGGATGGCCGCCTGGAAGGTCTTGGCCTTGGCGACGACCTCGGGGGCGACACGTTCGATGTCGCGGATGATTTCTGGGAGTTGGCTCATGGCGTTGGCTCAGTCGTAGGAGGAGAGGAGGAGGTGGAAGAAACGGAAAGGATCAATCGGCCTTGATGCCACCCTTGCGGATGACCTCGGCCCACTTGGCGGAGTCGGCCTTCTGCAGCGCGCCCAGCTGCGCGGGCGTGCCGCCCACCAGGTTCACGCCCAGCTTGTCGGCCAGGGCGACCAGGTCGGGGGTCTTGAGGGCGGCGTTGACCTCCCGGTTGAGGCGATCGACGATGGGCGCCGGCGTGCCGGCCGGCGCAAAGACGGCCTGCCATTGCTCGACGACGAAGTCCTTGATGCCGGCCTCGCCCATGGTGGGCACGTCGGGCAGCGGCTT
Organism: Comamonadaceae bacterium ALPHA2B; assembly: GCA_005503065.1. Taxonomy (GTDB): domain Bacteria; phylum Pseudomonadota; class Gammaproteobacteria; order Burkholderiales; family Burkholderiaceae_C; genus Xenophilus. Next base: position 13,377 of record SCOE01000045.1, on the reverse strand, counting down.
CAGGCGCGCGGCCGAGGTGACGGCCAGCGCCCGCAGCCGGCCGGACTGCACATGCGGCAGCGCCGCGGCGGCCGGGGCGAACATGAAGTTCACCTGCTCGCCCAGCGTGTCCTGCACCGCAGGGGCGTCGCCCTTGTAGGGCACGTGGATGAAGCGGCTGCCGGTCTGCTGTGCCAGCAGTTCGCCCTGCATCTGCAGGATGGTGCCGGTGCCGCCCGAGGCGAAGGCCAGCTTGCCGGGCTGCGCCTTCGCCGCGGCCAGCAGGTCGGCCACGCTGCGGTAGGGCTGGTTGGCGCCCACCACCAGGATGTGCGGGATGGTGCCGATGATCGCCACCGGCGCGAAGCCGCCGATCGGGTCGTAGGGAAGCTTGCCCATCAGGTGCGGCGCGATGGCCTGCGGCCCGATGGTGGTGCCCAGCAGCGTGTAGCCGTCGGGCGCCGACTTGGCGACGTAGGCCGCCCCGATGGTGCCGGTGGCGCCGGCGCGGTTGTCCACGATCACGTTGGTGCCCAGCGTGCCGCCGAGCTTCTGCGCCACGGCGCGGCCCAGCACGTCCGTGCCGCCGCCGGGCGGATAGGGCACGACCCAGGTGATGACGCGGCCGGTGGGCCAGTCGCCCTGGGCCCAGGCGCCGCCCGTGGCGAGCAGGGCGCAGGCACCGGCGATGAGGGAGCGGCGGGTCAGGGATGTGGATGAGGAGGTCATGTCTCTGTTCTCTCTGGGGGGTCGGAAACGGGGCCGAAGCCGTAGAGCACGGCCGGGTTGCGCACCAGCACCTGCGCGAAAAGCTCGCCGCCGCCGGTCCATTGCGCCAGCCGGTCGAGCTGGCGGGCGTCGTCCGGCAAGGGCTGCAGGCCGGCGGTGGCGGTGGCATGGGGCCAGTCGCTGCCCCAGACCACGCGCTCGGGCGCGGCGTCGAGGAAGCTGCGGGCGAGGTCGTCGAGCGCCGGGTCCTCGGTGCTGTGCGTGGGGCTCACCAGGTAGCCGCCCGACAGCTTGATCCAGGCGCGGCCGGCGCGCAGCAGTTGCAGCACCACGGCGTGCGCGGGATGGCGGCCGGCATCGGCGGGCGACAGCCGCGCAAAGTGGTCGAAGACCACGGGCACGGGCAGTGCGGAGAGCACGGCGGCCTGGCCTTGCAGCACATCCGCCGGCATCAGCAACTGCAGATGCCAGCCCAGCGGCGCGATGCGCTGCGCAATGGGCATCAGCATGTCCGCATGCGTGCCCACGCCCAGCGAGAGGTTCAGCCGCACGCCGCGCACGCCCTGGGCGTGCAGGCGTGCCAGCACGGCATCGGCCTCGGTGCCGTCGATCACGGCCACGCCGCGCGCATCGTCGCCGAAGGCCTGCAACGCCTGCAGCATCGGGCGGTTGTCGGTGCCGTAGGTGGACGGGGTGACGAACACGGCGCGGCGCAGCCCGGTGCGCTGCTGGAGGCGGCGGTAGTCCGCCACGCTGGCGTCGGGCGGCATCAGGCGTGCGCCGGGCACGGCGGGAAAGCGCGCGTCGTAGACGTGGATGTGGGCATCGCACGCGCCTGCCGGCAGCGGCATGGCGGGCGGCAGCGTGCCGGCAGAGAACGGAACCGGCCGTGCGTCCACGGCATCGCAGGCCGCGAGCGGCTGCGTCGTGCGTGGGACCAGGGTGGGCTGCATCGGTTCGTCTCCGTGCCGACGTCTTCGCGTCGGGATGGGAGCGAACTCTAGGCAGTCGTTGCGTCAGTCACAATCATGTTTCGCTCTGAGAAACATGTTGTGCACGTTGAAACAGTCGCGCGACCGCGACGGCAGGCCGTGTCCAAGGGGCTGGACTGCCCACGGAACTCAATGAACTGGAGGCGGGGAGGATGTGCCGCTCAGGGCAGCGGCCCGATGCGCGCGAGCCAGGAGCGCCGGCCCCGCGCCGTGGCCCACAGCGCCTGCGCGCCCAGCCCCGCCAGCGCAGCGGCGGCCACGAGTGGACCGGCGGCCATGTCGCCGCTGCCGGCCAGCACAGCGATCCCGAGCGCAACGAAGAGCAGGCCGGCAGCCCAGCCGGCGATGCGCTCGCCGCGCGTGAGCCCGGCGCGGGCCTCGCCGGGCGGCTGAAGGGCGGCGGGGTCGTGCATGGCTGCTGCCCTCGCCAGGCGCCTTCAGGCCGCGGTCGAGGTTGCCACCGATTTGGCCGCGTCGAGGTGGGCGCGCGCACGCTCCGCCAGTGCCATCTCGCCCGGCGTGCCCGGCGTGAAGGCATCCACCGGCAAAGGCCGACCGTGCGAATCGACGGCCACGAAGACGATCAGGCATTCGGTCGTCTTGGTCATCTGCCCGCCCTTCATGTCGCCGCTGCGCACCTCGACCGAGATGTTCATGCTGGTATTGCCGGTGTAGGCCAGCCGGGCTTCCACCTCGACCAGGTCGCCGATCATGATCGGGCGATGGAAGCGGATGCTGCCGATGAAGACGGTGACGCAATAGTTGCGCGACCAGCTCGTGGCGCAGGCGTAGCCCGCCTCGTCGATCCACTTCATGACGGTGCCGCCATGCACCTTGCCGCCGAAGTTGACGGTGCTGGGTTCTGCCAGGAAGCGGAGGGTGATCGACGACATGGGCGCCTTCGAGGGTGGGGGTGGGCGCGATTATGCGAGCGCGGTCGGCGCAACGGGAGCCGCCTGTCGGGGCGCGCGCGGCTTCCATCGCAACGCGTGCTTCTCGACCAGGTGCCAGGACGCGAAGGCCAGCACCAGCGTGGCACCGATCGAGAGGGCCAGCACCATCGCCCAGGGCAGGCGGTCCTTGAAGAGCCAGATCATCAGCTGCTGGGTCGGGAAGGCATAGATGTACAGCCCGTAGGACACATCGCCAAAGCGCCCGAGCCGCCGGACCACCGGCCAGGCCGATGTCCCGAAGGCGATGGCCGTGGGCGGCACCCACAGCACCAGGGCCAGTACCTGCTGGCCGGCCGCGAATGCCAGCGCGCCCGCCGCCCATGCCGCAACGAGCAGCGGCCATGCCGCGCGGCCCGTGGTGCGGGCTCGGTGGTGATGGCACACCACGCCCGCGAAGAAGCACAGCATGAACTCGAGCGGCATGTCGCGGCGCTCGCTCCAGCCGTAGCGCCAGGGTGTGGGCCACAGATAGCCGACGGCAGTCGCAAGCACGAGCAGCGCGACGAGCCAGCGCCAGCGCGGCCGCAGCAGGCCCAGCGTGCCGATCGCGGCCAGCAGCACATAGCACTTCATCTCGATCGGGATCGTCCAGAGCGAGCCGTTGATCACGCGCGCCAGCAGGTTGCCGTCGAAGCCGGTGGGAAGGAACAGCTCGTTCTTGAAGCGCAGGATGCGGAAATAACGCCGGAAGAACGGGTCGTGCACGTACTCCTGCCAACTCATGCTGCCGATCAGCGGCCCGAGCACGCAGGCGCTCAGCACCACCGCCACTGCCAGTGCCGGCCACACGCGCAGCAGGCGGCGCGCCATGAACGTGTGGGGCCGCGGATCGTTGTCCCAGCTCTGGGCCACGAGAAAGCCGCTGATCGAGAAGAAGATGAGCACGGCCACACCGCCCCAGGAGTGCACTTCGAACAGCCCGTGCTCGCTGCGGCCGGTGAGCGAGAACTGATGCGACACCAGGACCAGCAGCGCGGCGCCCATGCGCAGCGCGTCGAAGTTGTTCCAGCGGTGGGTCAGCGGCATCGGGGCAGCGCCCGCCGCGAGGGGAATGTTGGACATGGACATGTACCGGCTTCGCAGCCCCGGCAGCGGCGCAGGCAAAGCGTGGATTATCCCGGCGCTCAGCCGCCGCCGAAAAGCTGCGCCAGGGTGCGCCGCAGCCACGCGTTCCCGGCGTCGGCATGGAAGCGGGCATGCCAGTGCTGCTTGACCGCGTAGGCCGGCAGCGCGAAGGGCAGCTCCAGCCGCTGGACCGGCTCCTGCGTGGCAAGGATCTCGCCCAGGATGGAGGGCACGATGACCAGCAGCTCGGTGTGGGCCACGATGCGCGCCACGCTCAGGAAGCCCGACAGACGCACCACCACCTGCCGCTGCACGCCCAGCCGCGCGAGGGTCTTGTCGACGATGGCGTGGCCCGTGCCCGAGGTGGCGACCACGGCATGCGCCTCGGCCTCGAAGCGCCGGCGCGTCAGCCGCCCGTCGATGCGCGGGTGGCTCTGCGACGCCAGGCACACGAACTTCTGCATGAACAGCGTCTGCTGGTAGAAGCCGGCGTCCAGCTGCGGCATGAAGCCCACGGCCAGGTCCACCGCGCCGTCCTCGAGCCGCCGCGGGCTGTCGCTGGAGATGATCTCGGTCTCGATCTGTACGCCGGGGGCGTGGCGGCGCAGATGGTCCAGCAGCGCGGGGAGCAGCACCACCTCGCTGATGTCGGTCATGCAGATGCGAAAACTCCGCTCGGCCTGGGCAGGCACGAAGCCGGCGCGGCTGCCCTGGGCGAGTTCGAGCTGCGCCAGCACTTCGCGCAGGTAGGGGTAGACGCGCTGGGCCTGCGGCGTGGGCAGCATGCCCTGGGCGGTGCGGATGAAGAGCCGGTCGCCGAAGTGCGCGCGCAGCTTGTTGAGCATCGTGCTGGCCGCTGCCTGCGCGATGCCGAGGCGGTCGGCGGCGCGCGTCACGCTGGCGGTCTTGTAGACCTCGTCGAAGACGGCGATCCATTCCAGGTCGAGCTTGGCCATGCCTGCATTATCGAAAAACGCAATGGGCAGTATCTGGCTGTGCGCTTGAGGCGATAGTGGGCGGGGCGAACAATGCAGGGCATGCAGCGGCACCAGCGGCCGACAGCCTTCAGGAGACAACGCATGAACCCCCTCCCTTCATCCACGGCGGCACGCCCCGCCGTGCTGCTCGTCGGCGGCGGCATCGGCGGCATGGCCGCGGCGCTGGCGCTGGCGCGCCTGGGCGTGTCGGTCGATCTGCTTGAGCAGAGCAGCGCCATCGGCGAGATCGGCGCCGGCCTGCAGCTCGGCCCCAACGCCTTCGCCGCGCTCGATGCGCTGGGCGTGGGCGAGGCGGTGCGCCGCGGCTCGGTGTTCACCGAGCGCCTGGTCATGATGGACGCCGTCGACTGCAGCGAGGTGGCCTCGGTGCCGGTGGGCGAGGCCTTCCGCCGCCGCTTCGGCAACCCCTACGCCGTGAGCCACCGTGCCGACCTGCACGGCGCCATCCACCAGGCGGTGCTCGCGCATCCCCTCATCCGCCTGCACACCTCGGCGCACGTCGAGGCGCTGGAAATCGGCACACCCGGCGTGCTGGCGGCGACCCGCGACGGCCGGCGCTTCAAGGCCGATGCGATCGTCGGCTGCGACGGCGTCAAGTCGGTGGTGCGCTCCCACCTGGTGGGCGACGCGCCGCGGGTGTCGGGCCACGTGGTCTACCGCGCCGTGGTGCCGGTGGCCGACATGCCGGCCGACCTGCGATGGAACGCGCCGGTGGTCTGGGCCGGGCCGAATTGCCACCTGGTGCACTACCCGCTGCGCGACGGCCAGCAGTACAACCTGGTCGTCACCTTCCACAGCCGTGATCGGGAAGAGTGGGGCGTCACCGAAGGCAGCAAGGCCGAAGTGATGTCCTACTTCGAAGGCGTGCACGCGCGCCCTCGCCAGCTGCTGGACCGTCCCACCTCGTGGCGGCGCTGGAGCACCGCCGACCGCGACCCGGTCGAGCGCTGGGGCGAGGGGCCCGCCACGCTGCTGGGCGATGCGGCGCATCCCATGATGCAGTACCTCGCGCAGGGTGCCTGCATGGCGATCGAGGACGCGGTGACGCTGGGCGAGGCGGTGAAGGCCTGCGACTTCGACCTCCCTGCAGCCTTCCGCCTGTACGAGTCGGCCCGCGTGGCCCGCACCGCGCGCGTGGTGCTGTCGGTGCGCGAAATGGGGCGCCTGTACCACGCCAAGGGCGTGGAGCGTCTCGTGCGCAACAGCCTTTGGGTGGGCCGCACGCCCGATCGCTTTTACGATGCGGTCGAGTGGCTGTATGCGTGGCGTCCGGAGCATTGCCTGGACGACGCGCCCGCGGCGCTCCGCCCGGCCGCGCCGGTGCCCGTCGCCAGCGCCGCATGAGGCCGGCGCCGGCATGGCGCTCCCGTCCCTCGTTGCCGTTCCCGAACCACCACGGAGACTTCTTCCCATGTCCTTCTCACCTGCCCGCCGCCGCGCCCTCGCGGGCGGCGTCGCCCTGCTGGCCGCCGCCGGCATGCCGCACGCCTTCGCCCAGGCCACGGACTTCCCGGGCAAGCCGGTCGTCATCGTCACGCCCTTCGCCGCCGGCAGCGGGCCCGACGCCGTGCTGCGGCTGGTGGGCGACAAGCTGGGCAAGCTGTGGATGCAGCGCGTCACGATCGAGAACAAGCCGGGCGGCGGCGGCTTCATCGCCATCGACGCGGCCCGGCGCGCGGCGGCCGACGGCTACACGCTGCTGCAGCTGGACAGCGAGCACCTGGGCGCGCTGCCGCACCTGTACAGGTCGCGCAACTTCGTGCCGCTGCAGCACTTCGATCCGGTCGCCTCGCTCTTTCGCACGCCCTTCTTCGTGGCCGTGAGCAGCCAGTCGAAGTGGAACAGCATGAAGGACCTCATCGCCGACGCGAAGGCGCAGCCCGGGCAGATCACCTACGGTTCCTGGGGCGTGGGCAGTCCCGGCCACCTGGGTGGGCAGCAGCTCGACGCGCTGGCCGGTCTCCAGGAAAACCACGCGCCCTACCGCGAGGTGTCGCAGCTGTATTCGAACGTCGGCACCGGCGAGGTGCCCTGGGCCTTCGCCAGCATCCCGTCGAGCCAGGGCATCTACAAGGCCGGCAAGCTCAAGTACATCGCCGTCGCCACGCTTAAGCGCGTGCCGCAGATGCCCGACGTGCCGACCATGGCCGAATCCGGCGGCCCGCCGGGGCTGGAGGTGAACTCCTTCGTCTCGCTGGTCGCGCCCAAGGGCGTGCCCGCGGCCGTGAAGGCGAAGATCAACGCCGATGTGGCCAAGGTCATCGCCGACCCCGAGATCCGCGCGCGATTCGATACTTTCGCATTCGAACCGCTGGCCTGGTCGCCCGAAGAGATCGAGCGGCAGGCCGAGATCAAGTCGAAGACCTACGGAGAACTGGTCAGGCGTGGCAACATCAGCCTCGAGTAGCGCGCCGGCCCGGCGCCTTTCTTGCGTCCCGCGAGCCTTCGGCTCGCTTTTCATTTTTTCTCCCCCATTTTTCTTTCACTGAACTCCATGCAGCATTCCAAGAGAGCGCTCCTCGCCGCCGCCTGCGGCCTCGCCGTCGCCCTGCCCTGGTCCGCGTCGGCGCAGTCCGCCTGGCCCACCAAGCCGATCCGCCTGGTGGTCGGCTTCCCTGGCGGCTCGACGCCCGACATCGCGGCACGCACGATCGCCGAGCCGCTGGCCAAGCTGCTCGGCCAGCCGGTGGTGGTCGACAACAAGCCGGGCGCCTCCGGCAACATCGCGGCCGACACCGTGGCCAAGGCCACCGACGATCACACGCTGGGCATGGTCATCAACGGCAACCTCACGTCGTCGAAGATGCTGTACCCCACGCTGCCCTACGACCCGGCGAAGGACTTCAGCTACCTGTCGCTGATCGCCACCGCGCCGCTGGTCCTGATCGCGACCAACGACCTGCCCTCGGGCAAGGCGTTTCTCGATGCGGCCAAGGCCTCGGGCGACAAGTGGAACTACGGTTCCGTCGGCGTGGGCTCGGTCGGCCACCTGGGCATGGAGCTCATCAAGAGCCGGCTGCCGGGCCTGCAGGCCCAGCATGTGCCCTACGCCGGCAACCCGCAGGTGGTGACCGCCATGGTCGGCGGCCAGATCCAGATGGCGCTGGTGCCGCCGGGCATCGCGATCCCGCAGGTCAAGGCCGGCAAGGTCAAGGCCATCGGCCTGACCAGCGGCCGCAGCACGCTCGCGCCCGACTACGCGCCACTGGCCGACCTGGGCGTGAAGGACGCCAACCTCGAGGTGTGGACCGCGTTGCTGGGGCCTGCCAAGCTGTCGCCGGCCGCGCGCACCCGCATCACCGAGGCGGTGGCCCAGGTCATGAAGATGCCCGACGTGCGCCAGACCCTGTTCGACCGCGGCTGGCAGCCCGTGGGCACCTCGCCCGAAGGCATGCGCCTGCGCGTGCAGGAAGAGGCGGCGATCATGACCCGGATCATCCAGTCGCGCGGCATCAAGATCCAATGAGCGCCGTTCTTCAGGAACCGGCACGCGCGCTGCCGGTGTTCGGCGACTACGACGTCGTCGTGGTGGGCGGCGGCCCGGCTGGCATCGCGGCGGCGGTCAGCGCGGCAAGGCACGGCGCGCCCACGCTGCTGGTCGAGCGCTACGGCTTCCTCGGCGGCATGGGCACGGCCGGCGGCGTCACCAACTTCGCGGGCCTGTATGGCAAGCGCCGCGGCGAGATGCAGCAGCTGGTGCACGGCGTGGCCGACGACCTGCTCGCGCGCATCGATGCGCTGGGCGGCCTGAACAAGCCGCAGGACGGCATGGGCGGGCGCATCCGCGTGCGCTCGTACGACACCTCGGTCTACAAGATCGCCGCCGACCAGCTCATGGCGGCTGCCGGCGTCGAATTGCTCTTCCACGCCTGGGCGGCGGCCGTGCTGATGGACGGCTCGCGCGTGCAGGCGCTGGTGGTCGAGACCAAGTCCGGCCGCCAGGCGATCCGCGCCAATGCGGTGATCGATGCCAGCGGCGACGCCGACGTGGCTGCCTTCGCCGGCGTGCCCTTCGCGGTCGGCGACGGGCACGGCAGCGGCCTGTTCCCCACCACCATGTTCCGCGTCGGCCAGGTCGACGCACAGCCGGCGCTCGCGTCGGTGGGCGAGTTCAAGGCCATCAACGAGCGCATGGCCGAGGTCGAGGCCGCCAAGCCGGGCGCCTACCGGTTCCCGCGCGAGGGCGCGATCCTGCGGCCGAACATCGACCCGCGTGAATGGCGCGCCAACGTCACGCAGATCCGCAATGCGCAGGGCAAGGCGATGAACGGTGTCGATGCCCGCGAGCTGAGCGAGGGCGAGCTCGAGGGCCGCCGCCAGATCGCCGAGTACTTCCGCTTCCTGAAGGCCGAGGTGCCGGGTTTCGCGCAATCGGCCATCGTCGAGATCGCGCCGCAGGTGGGCCTGCGCGAAACGCGCCGCATCGAAGGCGCCTACGCGCTGGCGGGCGAAGACATCCTCTCGAGCGCGAGCTTCGACGACGTCATCGGCCACAATGCCTGGCCGATGGAGATGCATGCCGACGGCCGCATCGAATGGGCCTTCCCGCGCGATGCCGACAACGCCTACAACCACCTGCCCTGGCGCATGCTGGTGCCCCGGGCGGTCGACAACCTGCTGGTGGCCGGGCGCTGCGCGTCGATGACGCACGAGGGGCAGTCGGCGGCGCGTGCCAGCGGCGGCTGCTTCGTCATGGGCCAGGCCGCGGGCACCGCGGCGGCGACGCTGGGCAGCGGCTGTTTTGCGGACGTCGACGTGCCCGCGCTGCAGGCGAAGCTGCGCGCCGACGGCGCCGACCTGGACAGCTGAAGCCGCACGCATCCCGTCGGGGGCGCATGGGACCCCTCGGGGTGGTGCCGCAGGCCTGAGGTTCGGCTTCGTCTCGGCGCGTTCAGGCGTGCGCCGAGTGCGAAGCACTGCGGGCGTACAGGCGTGGAGGCACGCCGTACTGCCGCTTGAACAACCTGGAGAAGTGAGCGGGGTCGTTGAAGCCCCATTTCAGCGCGATGTCGAACACCGAGGGGCGCTCCGAAAGCAGCAGTTCGCGCGCACAGCGCTCGAGGCGTCGGGCGCGGATGACGCCGCCCACCGATTGCGGCTGCGCTTCGAAGAGCGAATAGACGTATCGCCGGGACATCCTGAAGCGCGCCGCGATGCCCTCGGGGCTGAGCGACGGATCCGCCAGGTGCTCGTCGATGTATCGCTCGATGGCCTGGCGCGCGGCACTGCGCAGGGACGCGGGATCATGCTCCGCGTGGTTCGCGCCGAGCGCAGCGGCCAGGACATCGGCAAGCGCGTGGCTGAGTCCCTCCTGCGCATCGAGCGCCACGGTCTCGTCCAGCGTGTCCAGCGAATGAGCGAACTGTGTGGCCACCAGGCCGAGGCCTGACCCACCGGTGATGCGACGGGCCGTGGCATGCCGCAGTTCACCGAGGCGGCGACTCAGCTGGTGGCGCGGTACGCGAAACGACAGGACGCGCCAGCTGCTGCCGTATTCCAGGAAGTAGGGGCGCGTGGTGTCCACGACATAGAAGTCGTTGGGCTGCACCAGCGTCTCTCGTCCGTCCTGGCGCACCAGGCAGGTCCCCTGCTGCTGGAAATTCGCGAAGCAGAACTCGACCGGGTTGCGCCGAATTTCCTCCAGGCGTCGATTGGTCTGCTGGGGCGATGCGCAGATCACCGTCTGGGTGGTGGCGCCCAGCGCCCGCGAGCGCACGCTTCCATGGAAGCCGGACCTGCTTCCCATGCGGACGGGATTCAGCGAAACGAAGGCCTCGCACAGCACATCCCGCCAATAACTGAACTGCTCACGGGCTGCGACGGCGTCGGTTGTCCAGTTCTGCATGGATGCACCTTGATGAAGCTGGTCGGTGGCGGGGGCGCGACGTCCCGCAAAAAGCGTGCCTCGACGCGCTCGCCATCCGCCGAGGCAAGGCTGCACGAATCGCCAAGTTGCCGAGCACGCGCGATCAAGACGCTGCCGGGTGCCCGCCCTACCTTCGTGTCTGCGATTGCCGTTGATCGCCTTTCCTCCAGGAGCACGACTTTGACCGCCTCTTCATCCCGAACTGCAGCCATTCAGGAGATCAAGGAACTGAATGCCCGATACAACTTTGCCGTGGACGAGTGCGCACCCGATGCCTGGGCCGCGTGCTTCACCGCCGACGGCGTGTTCAATGCATTGCTCGAAGGCGAAAAGCCCAAGGGCACCGAGCAGCTGAAGAAGTTCGCCCTCACGGTCAACGCCGCCTTCGGCCAGATGCATCACCTCACGACCAACGAGATCATCACCCTCGACGGCGACACCGCGCGCCAGAAGTGCTACCTGCTGTTCTTCTACAAGAAGGACGGCGTGCTCGAAGGGACCATCTGCACCTACGACGACTGGCTCGAGCGCGAGAACGGAGCGTGGAAGTACAGCCGTCGCGACGTGTTCGCGAAGGCCAAGTTCACCCACCTCGAGGGCTGAACCCTCCCTTCCGACTGGAACCGACATGGACTTCAAGCGAAAGATCGTGCTGATCACCGGCGCCGCCGGCGGCATCGGCAAGGCGGCTGCACGCGCCTTCCACGAACAGGGTGCCAGCCTCGTGCTGGTGGACATCCATCAGGATGCACTCGAGGCCTTGCGCGCCGAACTGGGACTGAGCGCCGATCGCGCGGTGCTCGTGGCGGGCGATGTCGGCCAGGAGGACACGGTGCGGCGCTATGTGCAGGCCACGCTCGACACATTCGGCCGGATCGACGTCTTCTTCAACAACGCGGGCATCGAGGGCCAGCCAGGCTCGCTGGTCGACACCGACGCGGCCACGCTGGATGCGATCCTTCACGTGAACGTCAAGGGCGCGTTCTTCGGCATCAAGCATGTCCTGGCCGTCATGCTGGCGCAACGAGGCGGTGCGATCGTCAATACCTCCTCGATGGCCGGCCTGATCGGTTTCCCCTCGCTGGGCGTGTACACGGCGTCCAAGCACGCCGTCATCGGCCTGACGCGCGTGGCGGCGCAGGAGGCTGCGCATGCGGGCGTGCGCGTCAATGCGGTGTGTCCCGGCCCGGTCAACACGCGGATGATGCGCGGCATCGAGGCGGGCCTGTCGGAGGACACCGAGGCCGTCCGGGCGCAGTTCGCGGCGTTGGTGGGCCTCAAGCGCTACGCCGAGCCGGAGGAGGTCGCGGAGATCGTGCTGTTCCTCGCTTCCGACAAGGCGTCTTACGTGACGGGAAGCATCTATACCGTGGATGGCGGCATGACAGGGATGTGAGCCGGCCCGCGTCGATCGACATCCGGTGCACTCCCGGAGCATCGTCACGAACGTGACGATTTCGGCCGTAGCGCCCGGCTGGCGTGGGCTGCAGCCCGATTGCACTTTGCGTTGTCGGGGGCTTTGCATGCCCCGGCGGCGCGCCTAAGCTCGCGCCATGCTGCTGTCCCATGTCTTCATCGGCGTCGCCGACTTCGACCGCGCCTTCGCCTTCTACGAACCCCTGATGGCGCGGCTGGGCCATCGCCTGCGCTTCGTCGAGCGCGCCGGCGAGAGCCCGCCGCTGGTGCAGCACTGGTGCGGCTGGCAGGCTGCCGATGCGGACCGGCCGCTGCTGCTCGTGGGCACCGCCTTCGACGGCCAGCCCGCGACGCCGGGCCACGGCCAGATGGTGGCGCTGCTCGCGCCCGACCGTGCCACCGTCGACGCGGTGCATGCGATGGCCCTGTCGCTCGGCGCCCGCTGCGACGGGCCGCCGGGGCCGCGTCCGCACTACCACGCCAACTACTACGGCGCCTACGTGCGCGACCCCGACGGCAACAAGCTGTGCGTGTGCTGCCACGCGGCCGAGGATGCGGCCGCCTGAACGTGCAGCTTCTTCAGCGCGTGCCCGGCTCGTTCGGGTTGTGGATGATCCAGATCAGGTAGCCGTTGCTGAAGTCGCCCACGCTGCCGCCGGCAAAGATCAGACGGCCCTGGCCCTTGTAGACCATCTCGAAGCGGTGGCGGTCGGCGCCGAAGTAGAAGGGGATCCACGCCTTGCCCGTCATGTACGCGCCCTGGTCGCTCGGCGGGCCGATCTGGCTGGTGACCTGGAAGGCCGACATGCCGATCTGCAATTGGCCGAACTTGCTGCCCGGGCCCGGGTTGCCGGTGATCTCGCCGTCGTAGCCGTTCAGGCCCTTCACGCTGCGGCCGCTGCCGGCCTCGACCTTGGACGAGTCGACCACGTTGCCGCGCGCGTCCATGCCGGGCTTGCCGGCGCCGACCGTGCCCGCGCCGGCGGCCGCCGCGGCGGCCGCCGCGGCGGGCGCAGCGGCTGCAGGTGCGGCCGCAGGCGCGGCGGTTGCGGCGGCAGCGGGCGGCGCCGCGGTGGCGCAACGGGCCAGGTCCACCGTCTTCTGCTTGCCCGCCACGCGCACGGCACGCACCTCGGCCGTCACCGGGCCGCCGCGGAAGTTGGGCGCGGCGACCAGGCAGCGGAAGCCCACCGCATCGCCCTCGCTCGCCACCCAGCTGCTGGGCGGCGCGTTGCGCGCCGCCGGGCGCTGCAGGTCGAGCTGGAAGCTCTTGCCCACCAGGGCCTGGCGCGCACTGGCGACGGTGCCGCCGTCGAAGGCGGCCGCGATGTCGGCATAGCCCGGCGGGGGCGGCGGTGGGGGAGGGGCCGGCGGTGCGC
>SCOE01000044.1 GCA_005503065.1 Comamonadaceae bacterium ALPHA2B | reverse complement strand
TGCCAGGGCGCGGCGGGCGGGGGCGGACCGCCGCGTGTGCAGGGTCGCGGGCCTGGAGCGGGTGTCGTTCCGCGCGGGGTCGGCAGATGCTTCAGCACCGCGAGCGGCAGCGCCAGAGCCAGCAGCGCCAGGAGAGCGCCGAGGGCATCGCCGAAGGCGTGTGCCGCCTGCATGCCGGCACCCTGAGGCACGAAGAGCGTGGTCTCGTGCTCGCGTGCATGGTCGCTCCGTCCGTCACGCTCGAACTGGGTGGTCTGGCTCATCGGCCGGATGCGGAAGCCCGGCTCGTCCTCCCAGCCGTCGCTGCGGAAATGCACCGCGATGAAAGGCTGCAGCGCCGACAGCAGCAGGGCGCCGATCCACCAGGCCAGGCACTGGGTGGACAGCAGGCGACGCAGGCGCATGGTGGACATGGCGGGATGCTAGGCGCGACGCGTGAACATCGACTGACTGTGACGTTCAGCGTCTGGCAAGGTCACGCGCGGAATCACGCGAGCCGGCTCGCGATGAGCACGGCGTTGGTGCCGCCGAACGCGAAGGAGTTCGACATCACATGCCGCTGCGGAGGCACCGCGCGCGGCGACTGCCCGTGCACCAGGTCGATGCCGAGGGCCTCGGCCGGGGCGCCGGCACAGGCCGGCAGCCGCGCCGCCTGCATCGCATGCAGCGCGCAGACCAGCTCCACGGCGCCGCCCGCACCCATCAGGTGGCCGTGCAGCGCCTTGGTCGCGCTGACCGGCACACCGCGAGTGCCGAACACTTCGGCCAGCGAGCCCGCCTCGGCCAGGTCCCCTGCGAGGGTGCCGGTGCCGTGCGTATTGACGTGCCCGATGTCGCCCGGCACCAGGCCGGCGTCGGCCAGCGCCGCCTTCATGGCGCGCACCTGGCCCGCGCTGTCCGGCGTGCTGATGTGCGCCGCGTCGCAGCTGGTGCCGTAGCCCGAGAGCAGCGCCAGCAGCGGCGCGCCGCGGCGGCGTGCCGAATCCAGCGACTCGATGACCAGTGCCGCCGCCCCCTCGCCGAGTGCGAAGCCGGCGCGGTCATGGGTGAAGGGGCGGCACACCGTGCGCGGCTCGCCGTTCGCCGGGGCCAGCACCTTCATCGCCTGCCAGCTGGCGATCACACCCGGCGACAGCAGGGCCTCGTGGCCGCCGACGACGGCGATGTCCACCCAGCCCGCGCGGATCGCGCGCATCGCCTCGCCGATCGCCACCGCCGACGAGGCACAGGCGCAGGCATAGCCCATCGAAGCGGCACGTGCGCCGAAGGCCATCGACAGCTCGGCCGCCGCGGCGTTGGGCATCGTGGTCAGCACGGTGGTGGGACGCAGGCGCCGATGACGTGCGTAGAGCTGCTCGGTGCTCTGGTCGAAGCTGGACGCGCCGCCCATGCCGGCGCCCCAGTACACGCCCAGGCGTTCGGGTTCGACCGGGCGCGCGTCCCCTGTGAGGCCGGCCTGTGCGGCCGCTTCGCGTGCGGCGGTCAGCGCCAGGGCGGTGCCGCGGTCGAGGGCCACGCCCGAGGGCCCGCGGACCTGCCGTTCCTCGAAGCCGGTGCAGGCGGCCGCGCCGAAGGTGAAGCGCTCCACGCCCTCGATCACCACCTCGCGCGCCGCGACGGCGCACAGGTTGTCGGACAGCGTGTCGTGCAGCGCACGGACGCTGGCGCCCAGCGGCGTCACGGCACCGAGGCCCGTGATGGCCACCGGTGCGCCGGTCATCGGCCGGGCCTCAGGCATGCGCCGCTGCCGGGTGCGCGGCGTCCGCGGCCTGCTCCTCGGCCAGCCGGGCATCGATCGCATCGCACAGGTCGCCCAGCGTGATGCCGGCTTCGCGCGGGTCGAGCTTGTCCTCGGGCAGGCGCAGATGGAAGGCATCCTCGACCGAGAAGATGAATTCCATCAGGGCCAGCGAGTCCAGGCCCAGGTCGGCCAGGGGCACGTCGCGGCGGATCAGGGCCGGGTCGCAGGCGTGCTCTTCCTGCACGATGCGGGAGATGGTGGCGAAGGTGGGTGTGGACATGGCCTCAGCTTTCGACGGTGGAACAAGGGCGATGGCCGTCGGCCACCGAGCGGGCGAAGTCGATCGTTTCCTGCGCCACCTGTCGGCGGTCGTTGTCGATCGAGATCATGTGGTAGCTGTTCTCCAGCACCACGGTATGGAGGGGCGCCTGCGTGAGGCCGCGGGCCAGCAGCTCGACGTTCGACAGGCTGGCGACCTCGTCGTGGCGCGCATGCAGGGCCAGCACCGGGCAGCGGATCTGCGAGAGGCTGCACCGCACCGCGCGGCGCAGGCGGTCGTACTCGCGCAGGTGGCCCACGCCGATGGCGGCGCAGCCGGCACGCGAGATGCGGCGCTGCTTCAGTTCCTGCTCGATCCAGGCGCGCACGCGCTCGTTCTTCACGCCGTAGGGGGTGCGTTCGCGGTAGCGCCACAGGCGTCCGAGCGGCGTGTACAGGGCCAGCGGCAGCAGCCAGCCGCCGCGCCGGGCCGACCAGCCGTCCATGCGCAGCGTGGTCGACATGAGCACCAGGCCGTCGGCGCTCAGGCCGAGACGGGCCACCGCGGCCAGCGCCAGCGACGCCCCGGCCGAGATGCCCGCGAGCAGCACGGTGCCGTATTGGCGCCGCAGGGCCAGGAACTCCTCGCAGACGCGCTCGACCCAGTCGGAGAAGCGGCCGGCAACCTGGCGCTGGCGCGAGGCGTCAAAGGAGTAGCCCTCGATGTGCGGCGTGCTGAAGGCCCAGCCGGCACGGCGCAGGGCGGATTGCAGGTGCAGCAACTCGTCGGCGGTGCTGCACAGGCCCGGCAGCAGGAGGACCGCGCCCATGGGAGCCGGGCGCGCGGGGGCAAAGGAGGGCGTTTCGATCATGGAGGCCAGGGGTGCCGCACCGTCGGGACGAAGCTGTTGGAGCCGGCACGTTAGCCGGGGGCACCTGAAGAAACTCCCAAGAAATCCTGAAGAGTTCTTCAGGACCGCGCGGCGGTCGAGCAGGCATACTTTCCGCCCCGTGAACCCGCTCCGTGGCCTCTTTCCATGCGCATCCTTCTCATCGACGACGACCGCAAGGCAGCGCGCGTGCTGGCGCGCGGGCTGCAGGAGGAGGGCTTCGTGGTCGACGTGGCGCACTCGGCGGAAGAGGGCGACGAAGAGGCCTTCGTCAACGACTACGGCGTCATCCTGCTCGACCGCATGCTGCCCGGCATGGACGGCCTGAGCTGGTGCAAGGCCCTGCGCGCGCGCGGCTGCGCCACGCCGGTGCTCATGCTCACTGCCCGCGATGCGCTCAGCGACCGCGTCGAGGGCCTGAATACCGGTGCCGACGACTACCTCACCAAGCCCTTCGCCTTCGACGAACTCATCGCCCGCGTGCGGGCGCTGCTGCGGCGCTCCGACCTGGCGCGTCCCACGGTGATGAGCGTCGGCACGCTGGCGCTCGACCCGGTGAGCCACGTGGTGACGCAGGGCGGCGTGAAGATCGACCTCACGCAGAAGGAGTACGCGCTGCTGCACATCCTCATGCGCCATGCGGGCGAGGTCGTCAGCCGTGCACGCATCGCCGAGCAGATCTGGAAGGACGACCTGCTGGCGATCGACAACCTCATCGACGTGCACATGGGCAACCTGCGCCGCAAGATCGACCCGGCCTCGCCGCCGTGGATCCAGACCGTGCGCGGCCGGGGCTTCCGCCTGTCTGCCGATACGCCCGAATGAAGGTGTTGAGCTTCCGGCGCCGGCTGGCGCTGGTGCACTTCCTGGTCGTCGCGCTGGTGATGGCCGTGGCCGTGGCGGTGGGCACCTGGGCCTTCTCGAAGAACCTGCGCGGCGAACTCGACGACGCGCTGCTGGCGCTGGCCGAGGTCGAGGCCGGCCTGCTGGCCATGTCGGAGCCCGGCTCCGGCCTCGTGGTGCACGAAACGCCGCGCGCCCGCACGCCGACCTACGCCCGGGTCGACCGGCTGGTGCAGATCGTCGACAGCGACGGCGCGGTGGCTGCCCGCAGCGCCAACCTGGGCACCGGTTCGCTGCCGGTGCCGGCCGACCTGCGCGCACGGCTGGCCGCGGGCGGCCCCGTCTTCACGCTGCTGCAGCGCTATGCGGGCGAGCCCACGCGCATGGTCTCGGTGTCGGTGCCCAACCGGCCCGACGTGCTGGCCGTGCAGGTCGCCGCATCGCTGGACGACGTGGACCACGCGGTGACCAGTGCCGGCGTGATGCTGGTGCTGCTCGCGCTGGTGCTCATGCTGGCGCTGGGCGTGGCGGGCGAGCTGCTGACGCGGCGCGTGTTCGGCGCCATCGACGACATCGTCGACGAGGCCCGGCGCATCGGCCAGCGCAACCTGGCCGGGCGGCTGCCGCACCCGGGCACGCCGGACGAGATCGGGCGGCTGGTCGACACGCTCAACGACATGCTCGACCGGCTGGAGCACGGCATCGAGGCGCAGCGGCATTTCACGGCCGATGCCTCGCACGAACTGCGCTCGCCGCTGTCGCGCCTGCGGGCCGAGCTGGAGATCGCGCTGCGCCGCCCCCGCGATGCGGCGGCGTATGTCGACACGCTGCGCTCCGCGCTCGACGAGGTCGAGTCGCTGACCCTGCTGGTCGAGGAATTGCTGGTGCTGGCGCGCCTCGATGCGGGCCAGGAGCGCGGCGAGCTCGAGCGCCTGCCGCTTCGCCAGCTGGTGGAGGAGATCCTGCGCCGGATGGAGCCGGTGGCGCAGCAGCGCGGCGTGCGCCTGTCGCTCGCCGGGGAGCGCGGCGTGGTCGCGGTGTCGGCGCGCGTCGCGGTGCAACTGGCCCTGACCAACCTGCTGGACAACGCCATCAAGTACTCGCCCGCCGGCGGCGCCGTGTCGGTGAATCTCCTGGCCGACCTGCCGGCGCAGCAGGCCATCGTGCGCGTGGCCGACGCGGGCCCCGGCATCGACGCGGGCGAGCTGCCGCACCTCTTCGAACGCTTCTACCGCGGCGCCCGCGCCCGCGAGGCGGCGTCGGGCCTGGGGCTGGGCCTGTCGCTGGCGCAGGCCGTGATGCAGGCGCACGGAGCGAGCCTGACGGCCGGCAACGAGCCCGGCGGCGGCGCGCGCTTCGATCTGCACCTGCCGCTGGCGCCCGCCTGAGCACGCCGCTCAGCGGTCCAGCGGCAGCGCCAAGGTTTCCTTGATCTCCTCCATCACCACGTAGCTGCGCGAGTCGGCCGCGGCAGAGGCGGGCATCTTCTGCAGGATGTTGCCCAGGAGGTGGCGGTACTCGCCCATGCCGCGCAGGCGGGCCTTGACCAGATAGTCGAAGTCGCCCGAGACCAGGTGGCATTCGAGCACCTCGGGCATGTGCAGCAGCTCGTTGCGTACTTTCTCGAAGACCTCGCCCGACTTGGCCGACAGCTTGATCTCGACGAAGACCAGCAGCGTCTTGCCCACCGCCTCGGGCGACACGCGGGCGTGGTAGCCGGTGATCACGCCGTGTTTTTCCAGCCGCTTCACGCGCTCGGAGCAGGGCGAAGTGGACAGCCCCACCCGTTGTGCGAGTTCGGTGATGGCGATGCGCCCCTCGCGCTGGAGGATGTCGAGGATGCGGCGATCGGTGCGGTCGAGGGCGGCGGCGGTCATGGCATGGCCTGGAAAGCGGTGTTTTGACGGGCGGGATGCCCGCCTGCACCGGGATGGTCAGTGGATTTTGCTGCAGTTCACCAAAAGAACCAAAAAATTTACTGGCCAACTCTCCCTACATTCCCTGCCATTCCTTCCTTGGAGCGGATTGGCATGAAAGTGATCGTTCTCGGCGGCGGCGTCATCGGTGTGACCACGGCCTGGTACCTGGCCAAGTCGGGTGCGAGCGTCACGGTGCTCGAGCGCCAGGACGGCGCCGCCCAGGAAACCAGCTTCGGCAATGCCGGCCAGGTGTCGCCCGGCTACTCCACGCCCTGGGCTGCGCCCGGCATCCCGCTCAAGGCCCTGAAGTGGATGTTCCAGAAGCACGCACCGCTCGCCATCCGCGCCGACGGCTCGCTGTTCCAGCTGCGCTGGATGGCGCAGATGCTGCGCAACTGCTCGCCGGAACGCTATGCGGTCAACAAGGAACGCATGATGCGCGTGGCCGAGTACAGCCGCGACTGCCTGCGCGCCCTGCGCGCCGAGACGGGCCTGAACTACGAACAGCGCACCGGCGGCACGCTGCAGGTCTTCCGCACCCAGCAGCAGCTCGACGGCGTACAGCGCGACATCGCGGTGCTGCAGGAATGCGGCGTGCCGTTCGAGCTGCTCGACCGTGAAGGCCTGGCTCGCGTCGAGCCCGCGCTCGCCCGCACCGGCGGCGCACTGGTCGGCGGCCTGCGCCTGCCCAACGACGAGACGGGCGACTGCCACCTGTTCACCCGTCGCCTGGCCGAGATGGCCAAGGGCCTGGGCGTGCAGTTCCGCTTCGGCGTGCGCGTCGACGAACTGCTCACCGAAGGCGGTGCCGTGCGCGGCGTGCACGTCAGCCAGGACGGCGTCGACGAGGTGCTCACGGCCGACCGCTACGTGATGGCCTTCGGCAGCTACTCGCGCGCTGCGCTGGCCGCCATCGGTCTCGACATCCCGGTGTACCCGGTCAAGGGCTACTCGCTCACCGTGCCGCTGGTGGACGCCGCGCTGGCGCCGCAGTCCACCGTGCTGGACGAAACCTACAAGATCGCTGTCACACGATTCGACGACCGCATCCGCGTCGGCGGCATGGCCGAGCTGGGCGGCTTCGACCTGCGCCTGAACCCGGCGCGCCGGGCCACCCTGGAGAAGGTGGTGGGCGAGCTGTTCCCGGGCGGCGACCTGCCGGCCGCCAGTTTCTGGACCGGCCTGCGCCCCATGACGCCGGACAGCACCCCCATCGTCGGCGCGACGCCTTTGGCCAACCTGTTCCTCAACACCGGCCACGGCACGCTGGGCTGGACCATGGCCTGCGGCAGCGGCAAGCTGGTGTCGGATCTGGTGACCGGACAACGCCCGGAAATCCGCACCGACGGCCTGGCGATGGACCGTTACACCCGCAGGCCCGCCGCGGCCGCCGGCGGCCTGCGTCCCGCGCACGCGGCCTGAGAGGCTCGCCGGCCCGCGGCCGTATCGGCCGCGTTGCATAGGCCGTGAGGCCGATGCCCTCACACTTCGTTACGGCGCACGATCCGGGTCTCGCGATCTGGAGTGTTCCCGGCGGTGAAGTGCATCCCACAGTTCCTGGCCGCCCTGTGCGGACTCGCCGGGGCCCTGGCCGTCCATGCGGCGCAGCTGCCCGTGCTTGCGTCCATCCTGGACGGCGAAGCCGCGCTGTTGCGCGAGAGCGGCCGCTTCGCCGTTGCCGAAGGCGTGCGCCTCGACAGCGGTGACATCGTGGAAACCGGCGACCAGGCCAGGCTGCTTCGCCTGGAGTTCGCCGACGGCACCATCGTCGACCTCGGCCCCGCGACCCGCGCGCTGGTGGCGCCACGACTGACGGGCAAGGGCGCTGCGGCCGCGGCGCCGCACCTCTACGTGTTGCAAGGCTGGTTCAAGCTGATCACGCCGGCAGGCGGGAAGGGCGCTGCGGCGGCGACCGTCCTCACGCCCTCCCATGCCCTCTCCGAAGCCGCAGGCCAGCAGGTGGCGCTGAGCGAGCCGGCCGGGCTGCAGCTCTTCTGCGAGGCCGGCGCTGCCACCTTGCAGGAGCGCATCGCCAAGCCAGCCGAGCCGATCCGGCTCAAGGCCGGCGAGTACTTCTTGCGCCTGGGCAGCGAGAAGGCCGCCCTGAAGCCGCGGCCCGGGCCGGCCTTCATCCAGGCGGTGCCGCGCAGCTTCCTCGACCCGCTGCCCTCGCGCGCCGCGCTGTTCAAGGACCGGGAGGTGGTGCCCAAGCGCACGGCCGACCTCGCGTACGACGACGTGGCGGCGTGGCTCTCGGCCGAATCCGCGCTGCGCAGCCCATTCGTCGCCCGATGGCGTGCGCTGGCCCGCCGGCCGGACTTCCGGGCCGGGCTGGTGGCCCACATGCGCAGCCATCCGGAGTGGGACCGCATCGTCTTTCCCGAGAAATACCTGCCCAAGCGGCCGCCCCCGACCCCGGGCGCGCCTCGGCCGGCGACGTCCACCTACTGAGATCGAGTCTTCCCGATGAAGCTGCTGCTCAAGTTCAACCTGGTCTTCCTGCTGGTCTTCGCACTGGGGCTGGCGGGTGCGGGCTACCTCGCCCGCAACATGCTGCAGCAGGGTGCGCACGACGAGGTGCTGGACCGCGCCCGCCTCCTCATGGAAAGCGCCGCCGCCGTCAGTACCTACACAGCCACGCAGATCCAGCCGCTGCTGCAGACGCAGATGAAGTACACCTTCCTGCCGCAGTCGGTGCCGGCCTACTCGTCCACCGAGATGATCAACGCGCTGCGCACCAAGCATCCCGAGTACTCGTACAAGCCGGCCATGCTCAACCCGACCAACCCGCGCGACCGCGCGCAGGATTGGGAGGAGGACGTGATCGCCCGGTTCGCCCAGCAGTCGGAACTGGCGGAATTCGTCGGCCGGCGCGACACCGCGTCGGGCCCCGCCCTGTACATCGCCCGCCCGATCCGCATCAGCAACCCGGTCTGCCTGAGCTGCCACAGCACGCCGGGCGCCGCGCCGGCCCCGATGATCGAGAAGTACGGCCCGTCCAACGGCTTCGGCTGGAAGCTCAACGAGGTGCTGGGCGCACAGGTGGTGTCGGTGCCCATGTCGGTGCCCTTCGAGCGGGCCGACAAGGCCTTCGGCGTGGTGATGGCCTCGCTGGCGGGCGTGTTCGTGCTGATCGGCCTCACGCTCAACCTGATGCTCTGGAAGCTCGTGATCCAGCCCGTGACGCGGCTGTCGGCCCTGACCGACCGCGTGAGCATGGGCGAGCTGGATGCGCCGGAGTTCAAGGTGCGGTCGAAGGACGAGATCGGCGTGCTGTCGGACTCCTTCGCGCGCATGCGCAAAAGCCTCGTGCATGCCATGAAGCTGCTGGACGCATGATTCGGAGCATCCCCCCAAGCGGCGTCGCCGCTCCCCCCTTCCGCTGCGCGAAGGGGGGCACATCCAGCGGTCCGGCCGAGCCGGTTCCGCGGATGTCCCCGCATGGCCTGCTCCGCGGCCTTCGGCGCAGACTGAGTGGGGGCGCCGCCGGCGTCATGTCCGTCGCGCCGCATCGGGCGAGCTGAAGACATGGAGCACCCGAAGCGCCTGGGCAAGTACGACATCGTCCAGGTGCTGGGCGAGGGCGCCATGGGCGTGGTCTACAAGGGCCACGACCCCGGCATCGACCGGCCGGTGGCGATCAAGACCATCCGCAAGGCGCTGGTGCAGTCCGACGGCGGCATCGACCTGGCGGCGCGCTTTCGCAACGAAGCCAAGGCGGTGGGGCGGCTGTCGCATCCGGGCATCGTTGCCATCTACGAGTACGGCGAGGACGACACCACCGCCTTCATCGCCATGGAGTACGTGCAGGGGCGCGACCTGGCACAGGTGCTGGGTGCCACGCCGCGCCTGCCCGAAGGCACCGTCATCCGCTTCATGCAGCAGCTGCTGGACGCACTGACCTGCGCGCATCGCGCCGGCGTGTGGCACCGCGACATCAAGCCGGCCAACCTCATCGTGACCACCGACGGCTTGCTCAAGGTGACGGATTTCGGCATTGCGCGCATCGAGTCGGCCGCGCTCACGCAGATGGCCGCCACCATCGGCACGCCGGGCTACATGGCGCCGGAACAGTACCTGGGCGAGGCCATCGACCACCGCGTCGATCTCTTCGCCGCCGGCGTGCTGCTGTACCGCATGCTCACCGGCCGTTCCCCCTTTGCCGCGGAGTCGGCCGAGGCCGTGATGTACCGGGTGCTGAACAGGGACCCCGAGCCGCCGTCTCAGCTGCCGGGCCTGTCCGTGCCTGCGTCCTTCGATCCGATCGTGGCGCGCGCGCTCGCCAAGGCGCCGCAGTCCCGCTTCGCCAGCGCGCAAGAGTTCCGCGATGCGCTGGCCGAACGCAGCGCGTTGCACATCGGCACGGCGGCCGACGACGCGACGGTGGTCGCCTCGCTGCATCTGCCGCTGCGGCGGCCGGACGGGCATCCGCCCTCGGGGGCTGCCAGCCGTCCGGGCTCGGCCGGCCCCTCACGCTGGGACGCGGCCAGCCTCGCGCCGATGGAGGCGGCGCTCACGCGATTCATGGGCCCGATGGCGCGCGTGCTGGTGCGCGAGGCGGCACGCACCGCCACCGACCTGGGCGCGCTGCAGGACGCGCTGAGCCAGCACATCCCCGACGCGGCCGACCGGGCGCGCTTCATCACCCTGATCGGCACCGCCGGCAGCGGCTTCGGCAGCGCGGCGCGGCCCACCGGCGGCAGCGCGGGCTTCGGCTCAGGCGGCGCAGCCGTCGGCCGCGCGGCGGTGCAGGCGCCCATCGGTGCGGAGGTGGTCGAACATGCGCGCATCGCCCTGTCGCGCGAACTGGGCCCCATCGCCAGGATCATGCTCAAGAAGGCCTTGGCCGAGGCGCGCTCGCCGCAGCACCTGCACGAGCTGTTGGCGCAGCAGCTCGACGACCCGGCGCAGCGGGCGCGGTTGCTGGATGCGCTGCGACGCCAGCCAGGCTGATTTCAAAGGAAATCGGGCTCCAGCGCCCGCCCTGCCTGCGCCAGTAGCTATGGAAAAGATAGCAAACTGGTGATGTTCCCGGTTGTGCCCGGTTGTGCCGGGGCTTCAAGAGCGCGGTGCGGTGGCGCGACAGCGGCCGCCCGATCCGCGAGGGCGAAGAGGCAAGGGCGCTCATCGCCAGGCGCGAAGCGCGGCTCGCCGAGCAGCACCGCACGGGCTGGACGCCGGCGCCCTCAGCGCGCACGGATCGCCGCGCGCTGCAGGTCGGCGTCGAAGACCAGCCGCGAGGGCCATGCGCCCCAGGTGGCGCCCAGGCCCGCATCGTTGGGGTCACCGCGCCGCGCGAACGCACCGACGCTGCGCATCATGGCTTCGGACAGCGCCTGCCGGCCCGGGGCGTTGGCACGCGTGAACATGAAGCGCGAATACAGCGACGGCCCGAAGTTGCCGAAGACGAAGGGCAGGTCGAAGGTGTGGGCGGCGCCGAAGATGCGGTCCAGGGGCGGCGGCAGGCGGTCCCAATCGAACTCGTAGGCCCAGACGGCGTCCTGCCGGGTGCGCAGGGCGTTGAGCATGTCGTCGCGGATGGCGGAGAACCACAGCGCATCGAGCTGGCGGGCCCGCGCGTCGAAACCCGTCCCGGGCGCGTCGACCGGCAGGTAGGCCGGCGGGATCCATTGGGCGAGCGTGGTCTGCGGCGGCGCCTCGGGGTCGTAGCGCGCGGCGAGCGAGAACACGGCACCGTCGTCCAGCAGGCGGCCGCTGGTGCCGCCCAGCGCCGGGCTGAGGGCGAAGAGCTGCGGGAAGAGCTTGGTCTCGTCGCGCGCGTGGCCGGCCAGCACCGGCATGCGCAGGTAGCGGCCGGCACGCACGGCGGCGATCGGGTCCTGCGCCAGCACCCAGCCGTCGGGGATCGGGTTGCTGGCCGCCATCCCGCGCGCCGCGAGCCGGGTGCGCACCACCTGCAGCAGGGCGTCGGCGGGCTGGCTTCGCAGCCAGGCCGCGGTGCGCCGCGGCCCGGCGCCGACTTCCCATTCCCGGGCCTGCGGGGCGTCGGCGGCCTGCCGGCCTGCGACCAGCGATTCGTGCACCAGCGCCTCGCCGCGCGCCGCCCAGACCGGCGCGGGCAGCACCGCCGGGATGCCGCCTGGCGGCAGCGAGGCCGCGGTCGACAGCCCGCCGCTCAGTGCGGCCAGACGGTGGAACAGCGGCCGGCCGCGCGCGACCAGCATCGGCGAGGTGAGCAGCGCGTAGACGTTCACGGCGCCGGCCGACTGGCCCATCAGCGTCACCCGCTGCGGATCGCCGCCGAAGGCGGGTGCGTTGGCAGCGACGAACTCGAGCGCCTTCACGATGTCCAGCAGCGCGAAGTTGCCCGAGTCCTCCTCGCGCTGGCCGGTCTTCAGCGCCTTCGCGTCGAGGAAGCCGAAGATGCCGAGCCGGTAGTTGACCGTGACCACCACCGCATCCTCGCGCCGGGCGAGTGCCGCGCCGTCGTACACCGGGTCGGCGGTGTAGCCGGTGATGTTGCTGCCGCCGTGCACGAAGACGATCACCGGCCGCGGCGCGGCCGGGCGCGACGCGGGGGTCCAGATGTTGAGGTACAGGCAGTCCTCGGCGCCCACGGTGCGGCCCAGCGAAATGCCCACCGTCTCGTCGTAGCGGTTGTTCAGGCCCGGGCCGTAGAGGCGCTGGGTCTGCACGCAGGCGGGCGCGAAGGCGCGTGCGGGGCGCGGGGTGGACCAGGGCTGCGGGTCGCGCGGCGCGTGCCAGCGCAGCTCGCCGACCGGCGCCTGGGCGTAGGGCACGCCCTTCCAGCTCCAGGTGCCGCTCGCGGCCGAGTCGTCACTGCCCAGCACGGGCCCAGCGGTGGTCCGGCGCTGCATCGGGGCCTCGCCCGCGCCGGGCGCGGCGCAGCCGGCGATGCACAGGGCAAGCAGCGCCGAGGCGAAGGTGGGCCAGGCACGGCCCTTGGGGTCGAGCGCGGCCATCATTCCGCCGTGATCTGCGCGGCCTGGATGATCTGCGCCCACTTGCGCGTTTCGCTCGCGATGAATGCGCTGAACTCGGCCGGCGTCCCGCCACGCAACTGGAGCCCGGCCGCCTCGGCCTTGCGCTGCACCTCCGCGTCGGCCAGCGCGGTCTTCAGTTCGGCGTTGATGCGCGTCAGCACGTCGGCGGGCGTACCTGCGGGCGCCAGCATGCCGTACCACCCGTAGCCGACCACGCCGGGCAGGCCCTGTTCGCGCAGCGTGGGTGCTTCGGGGTACAGCGGCGTGCGTTCCTCGTTCGCCACGCCCAGCACGCGCAGCTTGCCCGCCTGGATGTGCGGCACCGCCGTGGAGATGGCCGTGAGCGTGGCGTCGATGCGGCCGGCCAGCAGCTCGGTGTAGGCGGGGGCGTCGCCGCGGTACTGCACCACGATGCCCTTGGCGCCGGCGGCGCGCAGCAGCAGCTCGGCCGTGAGGTGAGGTGCCGAGCCGGCGCCGGGCGAGCCAAAGGTGGCGCCCTTGGGACTCGCCTTGGCGAACCGGATGAACTCGGCCAGCGTCTTGTAGGGCGCCTGGGCATTCACCACGAGGAAGAGCGGTGCGATGGCCGTGCTGCCGATGGCGGCGAAGCTCTTGTGCACGTCGTAGGGCAGGTCCTTGTACAGCGCCTCGCCGATCGCGATGGGGGCCGCCGCGTGCAGCAGCGTGTAGCCGTCGGGCGCAGCCTTGGCCACGTAGTCGTTGGCGATGCGGGTGCCGGCGCCGGCCTTGTTCTCGACCACCACGCTCTGGCCCAGGCGGCGCGAGAGGAAATCGCCGAGCACCCGCGTGAGGATGTCGTTCGAACCGCCGGCGCCGTAGGGCGACACCAGGCGGATCGGCCGTGCGGGCCAGGCCTGCGCAGCAGTGGGCAGGCTCCAGGGCAGGGCGAGCCCGGCGGCGGCCGAGGCAAGGAGGTGGCGTCGTTTCATGGGCATGGCTCTTGTCTCCGTCTTGTTGAAATCGTGCGTCAGATCGGGCGGATCGGCGGGTAGTCGAAGCGCAGCCCGAGGTGCTCGGCGCGTGGCTGGTACAGCCGCAGCACCACGTAGAACAGCTCGCCCGGCGGCGCGGGCAGCCAGTTCACGCCGGGCCCGGGGTCCTCCGCCTGCAGCCGGATCACCAGGCTGCCGTCGGGCTCGGTGCGCAGGCCGGGCGTGCGGTCGCCGATCGAGTAGCGGCCGATCGGATTGGCGACGAACAGGCAGTCGCTGCGCCGGTACATCGTGAGCGACCAGAAGGCGTCGACCCGCGGCCCCAGGCCCGGTGGGAATCGCAGCTCGTAGCGATCCGACCCGTGCAGGGGCCGGCCCTGCACGTCGACCTCGGCCGTCGGGTACATGGCTTCGTCCACGCCCAGTGCGCCGATGAAGTTGCGCGCGATGCGGGCGCGCGTGAGCAGGTCGTCGCCCCAGTGCGTGCGGACCATCACCGGGATGGCCCAGCCGCCACCGAGCTCGTGCGGCTGGCCGGCGTTACGCAGGCGTTCATACACCACCGGCAAGGCTGCCGCCAGCGCGTCGTCGCCGGGCGGCCAGGCGAGCGACTCGCCCTCGGGCGGCGGGTTGCCGCGCAGCGCTGCGTCCACCGTGGCGCGATACAGCTGCGCCGAGGGAATGCGCGTGTCGCGGCCGTCGAGGGCCGTGTCCACCCGCATCGCCGCGTCGCGGCCGTCCAGCCGCCGCATGCGCAGCACCTGCTGCAGCGAACGCACGCGCTCGGCATCCGGCCCGTCGTCGTCGACCAGGAAGCGACCGATGAGCCACACGTCGTGGCCGGGTGCCGCGATGGTGTGCGTCACGTCGGCCGGCACCTCGCCGCGCCAGCCCGGGCCGTGGACCAGCGTGCGCTGCGGCCGGTTGCCGGTGGTGCGCCGGCCGACGTAGGCGAAGGGGTTGGTCCAGGCATCGAGCAGGCCCAGCGTCCAGTAGCGATCGCCGACGTCCGGCGACTCGATCAGCACCGGGCCTTCGGACAGGTCGATCCACGCGTTGCTGTAGACCGTGTCGTTGTTCGGGCTCACGACTTCGCGGTCGTCGGGGCCGAGGCGGCGGTGGGTGTGGGTGAATTGGTTGACCCAGCGCCAGGACGAGCCGGGCTGGTCGGAGGCGAAGCCGAGCGTGGGATGGCGGCGCGCCGTGGTGGCGGCGCGCATGCGCATCATCTCGAACAGGGGAAGCGTCTGGATGACGGCGGCTTCGGCGGCCGCCGTGTCGTGGTCGGGGAGGGTGTCGAGGGTCATCTGGATGGCAGGTACGGAAGGGCCTGTCAGGCCACGGCACGCTGCTCACGCAGTCGGGCGATCTCGTCGGCGGCGAAGCCCAGCGCGCAGAGCACGGCGTCGGTGTCGGCGCCGCAGGACGGCGCCGCCGCCGGCGTGGCGCGGGGGGCATCGCCGAGGGTGTAGGGCAGCGCCAGCGCCGCATGGCGGGTGCCGTCCCCGGCCATCGCGTCGACCAGCATGCCGCTGGCCTGCACGTCGGGGCTCTGCAGCACCTGCGCATAGCTGCGTACGGCGCCGACGACGATCTGGTTGCGGCTGAGCAGCGCCACGCACTCCTCGCTGCTCATGGCCGACAGGCAGTCGCGCAGCACGGCGCGCAGTTCGGCGCGATGCTGCACGCGCAGTGCATTGCTGCGAAAGCGCGGGTCGGCGATCAGGTCCTCGCGCCCGACGACGCGGCAGAAGCGCGCCCAATGCTCCTCGGCGTAGGCCGAGAGCACGATGTGGCCGTCGCGCGTGGGCAGCACTTCGGCGGCCGGCGCGTTGTTGGGCTGGCCGTCGCCGATGCGCGTGGGTTCGGGCGCGCCGCCCAGGTAGTCGCACCAGGTCGTCGCCTGCAGGTGCACCGCCACCTCGAGCAGCGAGGTGCGCAGCGTCTCGCCGCGGCCGGTGCGGGTGCGGCCATACAGCGCCGCCAGCACGGCCTGGGCGCCCAGGTGCGCGGCGGCGGCGTCGATGATGGGCACGCCCACCTTCTGCGGCAGCCGGTCGGGCTCGCCGGTGACGGACATGAGCCCGCTCTCGGCCTGCGCCGCGATGTCGTAGCCGGGCCGCCCGCTCGACGGCCCCTGGTGGCCGAAGCCCGAGATCGAGAGGTACACGAGCGCGGGAAAGCGTTCGCGAACCGCTTCCGGGCCGAAGCCGAGCGCCTCGACGGCGCCCGGGCGCAGGTTCTGGATCAGCACGTCGCTCTGGCCGATCAGGCGCCAGGCGATCTCGCGGCCGGCCTCGCTCTTGAGGTCGAGTGCGATGGACTGCTTGCCGCGGCTGTAGGCCCGGATCATCGACTCGCCGTAGCTGCCGATGTGCCGGGCCTGGTCGCCGGCCAGGGGTTCGACCTTGATGACCCGGGCGCCGAGTTCGGCCAGCACCATCGCCGCGCCGGGGCCCGCGATGTATTGCCCCAGGTCCAGCACGCGCACGCCCTCCAGGGGCGCAGCGGGTTTC
This sequence comes from Comamonadaceae bacterium ALPHA2B, assembly GCA_005503065.1. GTDB lineage: Bacteria > Pseudomonadota > Gammaproteobacteria > Burkholderiales > Burkholderiaceae_C > Xenophilus. Next base: position 28,036 of record SCOE01000044.1, on the reverse strand, counting down.
GTCGTTGTCTCGTCGTTCTCGAAGCGCATGGACCGGACCATAGCCAGTCCCGCGATTCTTGAAAATTCGATAATCGTGAGGGAGTGATCACGATTGGATATCGACCCAGGAGAGCCCGATGGATGCCACGACGAGCCGCCTCGTTCGCCAGCTGCGGCTGCGCCACCTCGAACTGCTGGCGGTGCTCGCCGACGCGGACACCATGCGCAGCGCGTCGGCGCAGCTGCACCTGAGCCAGCCGGCGATCAGCAAGATGCTCGGCGAGATCGAGACGTGTTTCGGCGCTCGCCTCTTCGAGCGCAGCCACCAGGGCATCCATCCCAACGCGCTGGGCGCCGGCGCGGTCTTCCATGCCCGAGCGGTGCTGAACCAGCTGGCGCGCGCCACCGAGGACGTGGGCGCCATGCAGCAGGGCGCGCAAGCCGTGCTGCGGGTGGGCGCGCCTTCCGTCACGGCCACGGTGCCGGCGGCCATCGTGCGGCTGCGCGCGCGCATGCCCGGCGCCGCGGTGCAGATCCGCGAGGGGCGGGTGCAGGAACTGATCCAGCGCCTGCTGGCCGGCGAGCTCGATTGCGTCTATGGCGCAGTGACCCCGGAGCTGCTCACCGCCGACATCACGCCGCTGCTGGAGCCGGTGGCGATGCTGCAGGACGAACTGTGCGTGCTGGCCTCGCTGCCACCCCAGGGTGCCGGCAATGCCAGGAAACGGCTGCGCTGGCGGGATCTGGGCGCTGCGCCGTGGCTGCTGCCGCCCAAGGACACGCTGGTGCGCCAGGCCTTCATGACGGCCTTCCTGAACGACGGCGGCACGCCGCCGGCGCCGGTCATCGAGGCCATCTCCTCCGTCACCATCGGGGCGCTGATGCGCCAGGACGCGTCGCTGCTGTGTGCGGTGCGGCTGGAGCACGCCATGGACGAGATTGCGCGCGGCGGCGTGCGCCGGCTCGAGGTCGTTCCCAAGGTCCCGCTGCCGTCCTTCGGCCTCTTCTTCCGGCGCGACGGCATGGAACGCCCTGCGGTGCTGCTGGCCTTCGCCGAAGCGGTGAAGGCCGCGGCCTCTCGCCTCAGAGCGCCGCGCCGTAGGGCGTGAAGCGGCTCTGGTGCTCGTCGACCTGCAGCGGCCGGCCGACGAAGGGAAAGGCGCGCTGCGGGCAGTCGGTGCGTTCGCAGACCTTGCAGCCCATGCCGATCGGCGTGGCCGCGTCGGGGTCGCCCAGGTCGAGCCCCTTGGCATAGACCAGGCGTGGCGCGTGCCGGATGTCGCAGCCCAGCCCGATGGAGAACACGCGTTGCGGCGCGCCGTAGCCCGCCGGGCCGCTGGCCACCGTGCGCGCCACCCACAGGTAGCAGCGGCCGTCGGGCATGCGCGCCAGCTGCGGCAGGATGCGCCCCGGCTGCGCGAAGGCCTCGTACACGTTCCACAGGGGGCAGGTGCCGCCCGTGCGGCTGAAGTGGAAGTGCGTGGCCGACTGGCGCTTGGAGATGTTGCCCGCGCGGTCCACCCGCACGAAGAAGAAGGGCACGCCGGGCGCGTCGGCCCGCTGCAGCGTGCTCAGGCGATGGCAGACCGTCTCGAAGCCGACGCCGAACTGCTCGCCGAGCCGGTCGATGTCGTAGTGCAGGCTTTCCGCGGCCTGCAGGAAGCGGCCGTATGGCAGCAGCAGGGCGCCGGCGAAATAGTTGGCCAGGCCGATGCGGGCGAGCCGGCGCGAGGGTGCGTCGTCCTGCAGCGGTGGCACGGCCACCAGTGCATCGATGAGCGCGGCGTGTTCGACAAGCGCCAGCTGCGTGGCGAGCTGGAAGACCTGCTGCGCGGGCCCGAGCCGCGCCGACAGCTGGAGCCTGCGGCGCGCCGGATCGAATCGGCGCTTGCCGACCTGCGCATCGGCCACCACGTCCACCCGCACACCGTGGCGCCGGTCCAGACGCTCGATCAGCCAGCGGGCAAGCAGGGGACCTTCCACCGCCGCCTCCGCGGCCAGGGCTTCGGCCTGCCGATCGACCTCGTCGAAGTGGTTGCGATGGGCGAAGAAGAAGTCGCGCACCACCTCGAAGGGCATGGCGCGGGGCGCTGCGACATCGGCGCGGTCGTCGCCCATGCGCAGCGCGATGGTCTCCAGCTGTTCCTGCAACGCGAGGTTGCGCCGGTGCAGCGCGACCAGGGCGCGGCCCAGTGCGGGTATCTGGCTGGCGGCTTCCTGCAGCTCGGGCTGTGCGACCGCCTCGGGCGCATCAGCCAGGGCCTCGCGCATGCCCGCGATCAGCCGCGCTTCCTCGTCTTCCGAGAATCGCTGGATATCGATGCCCAGCGTGCGGTGGATCCTGAGGAGCACCGACACCGTGAGCGGACGCTGGTTCTGCTCCAGCTGGTTGAGATAGCTCGGCGACAGGCCCAGCGCCTGGGCGAGCGCGATCTGCGTCATGCCCCGTTCGGCGCGCAGCTTGCGGAGGCGCACGCCCATGAAGGTCTTCTTCATCGGCGTAGCCTTTGGGTTGGATTCGCAAAATTCGCAATAAGGAGGCTTTTCATTCGCAATGTTTCGCCAATTCAGCCATGGGCGGCAACGCGCATTTTGCGTAGATTGCGAAGCATGACAACACCCACCGCATCGGCCGCCTTCAAGCCCAAGAAATCCGTGGCGCTGTCCGGCGTCACCGCCGGCAACACCGCCCTGTGCACCGTCGGGCGCTCCGGCAACGACCTGCACTACCGGGGATATGACATCCTGGACATTGCCGAGGTCTGCGAATTCGAGGAAATCGCGCACCTGCTGGTGCACGGCAAGCTGCCCACGCGCGCCGAACTGCGCACGTACAAGACACGGCTGAAGTCCATGCGCGGCCTGCCGGCGAGCGTGAAGGACGCGCTGGAGAGCCTGCCGGCCGGTGCCCACCCGATGGACGTGATGCGCACCGGCGTCTCGGCGCTGGGCTGCGTGCTGCCCGAGAAGGACGACCACAACATCGCCGGTGCGCGCGACATTGCCGACCGGCTGATGGCCTCGCTCGGCTCGATGCTGCTGTACTGGTACCACTGGAGCAGCGCCGGGCGGCGCATCGAGGTCGAGACCGACGACGACTCCATCGGCGGCCACTTCCTGCACCTGCTGCACGGACGCAAGCCTTCGCAGGCCTGGGTCGGCGCGATGCACACCTCGCTGAACCTCTATGCGGAGCACGAGTTCAACGCATCGACGTTCACGGCGCGGGTGATCGCCGGCACGGGCAGCGACATGTACTCGTCCATCGCCGGCGCCATCGGCGCGCTGCGTGGCCCCAAGCACGGCGGTGCCAACGAGGTGGCCTTCGAGATCCAGAAGCGCTACGACAACCCCGACGAGGCCGAGGCCGACATCCGCCGCCGCATCGAGGCCAAGGAGGTGGTGATCGGCTTCGGCCATCCCGTGTACACCGTGAGCGATCCGCGCAACGTGGTGATCAAGGGTGTGGCGAGGCGCCTGTCCGAGGAGGCCGGCTCCACGCGCATGTTCGACATCGCCGAGCGGCTGGAATCGGTCATGTGGGATGCCAAGAGGATGTTCCCCAACCTGGACTGGTTCAGCGCCGTGAGCTACCACCTGATGGGCGTGCCGACGTCGATGTTCACGCCGCTCTTCGTGATCGCGCGCACCAGCGGCTGGGCGGCCCACGTGATCGAGCAGCGCATCGACAACAAGATCATCCGCCCGAGCGCCAACTACACCGGGCCGGAAGACCAGGCCTTCGTGCCGATCGATGCGCGGCGCTGAGGCGTCGACCCGTCCATACCACCGCCACCCTTCGAGGCGGCGCCCACGATGAACCTCAGCTACCGCCAATCCCTGCCAGGCACCGGCCTGGACTACTTCGATGCCCGCGCCGCCGTGGAGGCCTTGCAGCCCGGCGCCTGGGCCGGCCTACCCTACACCGCGCGGGTGCACGCCGAGAACCTCGTGCGCCGCGCCGACCAGGCGCACCTTCAGGACTACCTGCGCCAGATCGTCGAGCGCCGCCGCGACCTGGACTTTCCCTGGTACCCGGTGCGCGTGGTGTGCCACGACATCCTGGGCCAGACCGCGCTGGTCGACCTGGCCGGCCTGCGCGACGCGATCGCGAAGGAGGGGGGCGACCCCGCGGCCGTCAATCCGGTGGTGCCGGTGCAGCTCATCGTCGACCATTCGCTGGCGGTGGAGTGCGGCGGCTTCGACCCCGACGCCTTCGCGAAGAACCGCGCGATCGAGGACCGCCGCAACGAGGACCGCTTCCACTTCATCGAGTGGACGAAGAAGGCCTTCGCGAACGTCGACGTGATCCCCGCGGGCAACGGGATCATGCACCAGATCAACCTGGAGAAGATGTCGCCCGTCGTCGCCGTGAGCGAGGGCGTGGCCTTCCCCGACACCTGCGTGGGCACCGACAGCCACACGCCGCACGTCGACGCGCTGGGCGTGATCGCCGTGGGCGTGGGCGGGCTGGAGGCCGAGAACGTGATGCTGGGCCGCGCGTCCTGGATGCGCCTGCCCGACATCGTGGGGGTGGAACTCACGGGCCGTCGCCCGCCGGGCATCACGGCCACCGACATCGTGCTCGCGCTCACCGAATTCCTGCGGGCGCAGAAGGTGGTCGGCGCGTATGTCGAGTTCTTCGGTGAAGGCGCGCGCAGCCTGTCGATCGGCGACCGCGCCACCATTTCCAACATGTGCCCCGAGTACGGCGCCACGGCGGCGCTCTTCTCCATCGACGGGCAGACGCTCGACTATCTCAGGCTCACCGGCCGCAGCGACGAGCAGGTGCAGCTGGTCGAGACCTATGCGAAGGCGGCGGGCTTGTGGGCCGACGACTTGGTGTCGGCGCAGTACGAGCGCGTGCTGCACTTCGACCTCGCCACCGTGGTGCGCAACATGGCCGGCCCCTCGAACCCGCACCGCCGCCTGCCGGTCGGCGCGCTGGCCGAGCGCGGGATCGCCGACAGCGCGAAGCTCGCAGCCGGCCAGGCCGACGAGGCGCAGGGCCACATGCCCGACGGCGCGGTGATCATTGCCGCCATCACCAGCTGCACCAACACCAGCAACCCGCGCAACGTGATCGCGGCGGCGCTGCTGGCCCGCAATGCCAACGCGCGCGGGCTGGTGCGCAAGCCCTGGGTCAAGAGCTCGCTGGCGCCGGGCTCCCGCGCGGTGGAGCTGTACCTGCGCGAAGCGAAGCTGCTGGGCGAGCTGGAGCAGTTGGGCTTCGGCATCGTCGGCTTCGCCTGCACCACCTGCAACGGCATGAGCGGGGCGCTCGACCCGGCGATCCAGCAGGAGATCGCCCGGCGCGACCTGTACGCCACGGCGGTGCTCTCGGGCAATCGCAACTTCGACGGGCGCATCCACCCCTATGCGAAGCAGGCGTTCCTCGCGTCGCCGCCGCTGGTGGTGGCCTACGCCATCGCGGGCACGGTGCGCTTCGACATCGAGCAGGACGTGCTGGGCATCGATGGCGACGGCCGAGCGGTGCGCCTCAAAGACCTCTGGCCGAGCGACGAGGAGATCGACGCCATCGTCGCGGCCAGCGTCAAGCCTTCGCAGTTCCGCGCCGTGTACGAGCCGATGTTCGCCATCCGCGCCGACGACGGCGAGGTCGTGGCGCCGCAGTACGACTGGCGTCCCCGGTCCACCTACATCCGCCGGCCGCCGTACTGGGACACCGAGGGCGTGGGCGCGCTGGCCGCCACGCCGCGCTCCCTGCGCGGCATGCGCCCGCTGGCGATCCTGCCGGACAACATCACGACCGATCACCTGTCGCCGTCGAACGCGATCCTCATGGACTCGGCCGCCGGCGAATACCTGCACCGCATGGGCCTGCCGGAGGAGGACTTCAACTCCTACGCCACGCACCGCGGCGACCACCTCACGGCCATGCGCGCGACCTTCGCCAACCCGCAGCTCGTGAACGAGATGGCGGTGGTGGACGGCGTGGTGAAGAAGGGATCGCTGGCGCGCATCGAGCCCGAGGGCCGGGTCGTGCGCATGTGGGAAGCCATCGAGACCTACCTGGACCGGCGACAGCCGCTCATCGTCATCGCCGGCGCCGACTACGGCCAGGGCTCCAGCCGCGACTGGGCCGCCAAGGGCGTGCGCCTGGCCGGCGTGGAAACGGTGGTGGCGGAGGGCTTCGAACGCATCCACCGCACCAACCTCATCGGCATGGGCGTGCTGCCGCTGGAGTTCCGGCCCGGCACCAATCGCCTCACGCTGCAGCTGGACGGCACCGAGACCTACGATGTGGAGGGCGCGCGCACACCCGGTGCCGAGCTCGTGCTGGTCGTGCATCGGCGCAGCGGGGACGTGTTGCGGGTGCCGGTGACCTGCCGCCTCGACACGGCCGAGGAGGTGTCGGTGTACGAGGCGGGCGGCGTGCTGCAGCGCTTCGCCCAGGATTTTCTTGAATCAAAAAGGGCTGGGGCGCCCGTCTGACGGGCGCGAGCAGCTATGAAATCGATAGCAAAATGACCGTCGGCAACTTCGCCCCGCAGATTCGCATTCGCGCCACCTACATGCGCGGCGGCACCAGCAAGGGCGTCTTCTTCCGCCTGGAGGACCTGCCCGAGGCCGCCCGCCGGCCCGGCGCGGCGCGCGACCGGCTGCTGCTGCGCGTGATCGGCAGCCCCGATCCCTACGGCAAGCAGACCGACGGCATGGGCGGCGCGACCTCGAGCACCAGCAAGGCCGTCATCCTCTCGGCCAGCGAACGGCCTGGGCACGACGTGGACTACCTCTTCGGCCAGGTCGCGATCGACAAGGCCTTCGTGGACTGGTCCGGCAACTGCGGCAATCTCTCGGCCGCCGTCGGTCCGTTTGCGATCGCGAACGGGCTGGTGCCGGCGGACCGCATCCCGCGCGACGGCATCTGCACCGTGCGCGTCTGGCAGGCGAACATCGGCAAGACCATCGTGGCCCATGTGCCGATCACGAACGGCGCGGTGCAGGAGACGGGCGACTTCGAACTCGACGGCGTGACCTTTCCCGCGGCCGAGGTGCCGCTGGAGTTCATGGACCCGGCGGAGGAGGGCGGTGAGGGCGAAGGGGGCGGCGCGATGTTCCCGACAGGGAACGTGGTCGACACGCTCGACGTGCCGGGCATCGGCAGCTTCGACGCCACGCTCATCAACGCCGGCATCCCGACGATCTTTCTGAACGCCCGCGACCTGGGCTACGCCGGCACGGAGCTGCAGCCGGCCGTCAACGGCGACCAGGCGGCCCTGGCGCGCTTCGAGGCCATCCGCGCCGGGGGTGCCGTGAAGATGGGCCTCATCCGCGAGGTGGCCGACGCGGCGACGCGCCAGCACACGCCCAAGATCGCCTTCGTCGCGCCGCCGCAGGATTACATCGCGTCGAGCGGCAAGCCGGTGCAGGCGGCCGATGTGGACCTGCTGGTGCGCGCGCTGTCGATGGGGCAGTTGCACCACGCGATGATGGGCACCGCCGCGGTCGCGATCGGCGTGGCCGCCGCCATACCGGGTACCCTCGTCAACCTCGCGGCCGGCGGCGGCGAGCGCACCTCGGTGCGCTTCGGCCATCCTTCCGGCACGCTGCGCGTCGGCGCCGAGGCCGTGCAGGTCGGCGGGCAGTGGACGGTGACCAAGGCCCTCATGAGCCGCAGCGCGCGCGTGCTGATGGAAGGCTTCGTGCGCGTGCCCGGCGACTGTTTCTGAGAACCCTTCTTTCCCGAGAGCGAACCATGTCCACCCGCCAGCAACTCAAGGCCCTCGTCGAAGCGCGCCGCGGCGTCATCGTGCCGGGCGCCTTCAACGCCCTGTCGGCCCGCGTCATCGAAGACCTGGGCTACTCTGCCATCTACGTCACCGGCGCCGGCGTGACCAACATGTGGTTCGGCATGCCCGACCAGGGCTTCATGGGCCTGGCCGAGATCGCCGACCACACGGCGCGCATCCGCGACGCCGTGGGCCTGCCGCTGATCGTCGATGCCGACACGGGCTTCGGCAATGCGCTGAACGTGCGCCACACGGTGCGCACGCTGGAGCGCGCCGGTGCCGACTGCATCCAGCTGGAGGACCAGGTCGCGCCCAAGCGCTGCGGCCATTTCTCTGGCAAGGACGTCATCCCGACCGACGAGGCGGTGAGCAAGATCAAGGCAGCCGTCGACGCGCGCCGGGACCCGGACCTGCTCATCCTGGCCCGCACCGATGCCTGCGCCACGCAGGGCTTCGAGGCCGCCGTCGAGCGCGCGCAGAAGTTCGCCGAGGCCGGTGCCGACATCCTTTTCGTCGAGGCGGTGACAAGAGAAGACGAGGTGCGTGCCCTGCCGCAGCGCCTGGCCAAGCCGCAGCTCATGAACATGGTCATCGGCGGGCGCACGCCGATCTTCAATGCGAAGCAGCTGGGCGAGCTGGGCTACGGGATCGTGCTGTACGCCAATGCGGCCCTGCAGGGCGCGGTGGCCGGCATGCAGAAGGCGCTGACCGTGCTGCGCGACGAACAGGAAGTGCAGGAGTCCAGCGGCCTGGTCACGCCCTTCGCCGAGCGGCAGCGGCTGGTGGGCAAGCCGGAGTGGGATGCGCTGGAGAAGCGCTACAGCTGACAAAGGACAAATCAACCTACTGCGCGCCCCGATCTCGCACCTGCGGTCCCCACCGTACAGAGCACGGCTCCGGTCCTCGGCGCGACCTCGGCGCGCTCGCTACGGTTTCTTCGCCCTTTGTCCCGGGGCGTCGGAGCCGCCTCGTGGGGGCAGCGCCGGCCCGCGCCGCGCCAGCTCGACGAAGGCCCTGAGGTAGTCGATGTGCGTCTCGGACTCGCGGGCGCCCAGGTAGATGTGCTTGTGGATGCCGCGGGCGCCGAGCCGCACCGCCACGACATCCATCCGGCCCGCGTACTCCTCGACCAGCCAGCGGGGCAGGGCGGCCACGCCGCGGCCGCTGGCCACCATCTGCACCATGATGTCCGTGGTCTCGATGGTCTTGTGCCGCTTCGGCGTGACGCCAGCGGGCATGAGGAACTGGTTGTAGATGTCGAGCCGGTCGGTCTCGACCGGATAGGTCACCAGCACCTCGCGGGCCAGGTCCCTGGGCTTGACGTGGGCAGCGTCGGCCAGCGCGTGGCCGCGTGCCACCACGAGCACCTGCTCGTAGTCGAACACCGGCTCGAAGGCGAGGCCGGGCTTGAAGAGCGGGTCTGGCGTGACCAGCAGGTCGATCTCGTAGCCGAAGAGCGCGCCGATGCCGCCAAACTGGAATTTCTGCTTGACGTCCACGTCGACGTCGGGCCACTGGGCGAGGTAGGGCGACACGACCTTGAGCAGCCACTGGTAGCAGGGGTGGCATTCCATGCCGATGCGCAGCGTGCCGCGTTCGCCCTGGGCGAACTGTAGCAGCCGATCCTGCGCCAGGTCGAGCTGCGGGATCACGCGGTTGGCCACCGCCAGCAGGTACTGGCCCGCCTGCGTGAGCCGCAGGCTGCGGCCGTCACGCAGCCAGATGTCGGCACCCAGCTGCTGCTCCAGCTTGCGCATGCTGTGGCTCAGTGCGGACTGCGTGACGTGCAGCACCGCTGCCGCGGCGGTCAGCGAACCTTGACGTTCGACTTCACGGACGACGGCGAGGTGGATGCGCTCCAGCATGAAGTGTGAGCAGAATTCATGGATGAATGAGATATGACCATTTTACTTCATGGGTTCCCGGCCCTAGCATCCGTCGCCCGTTATCTCAGCAATCGGGTCACCGGATATCGATGAACCACGAACTCAGCTTCAAACTCCAGCGCATCGGTTTCGACGAGAACTACCAGCCATCGGAGGGCACGCGCATCACCACCAACTTTGCCAACCTGGCCCGGGGAAAGAGCCGCCAGCAGAACCTGCGCAACACGTTGCGGATGATCGACAACCGCTTCAACGAACTGGCCCACTGGGACAACCCCATGGGAGATCGCTACGCCGTCGAACTCGAAATCATCTCCGTCGAGATCGGCATCGACGTCGAGGACGGCGCTGCGGCATTCCCGTTGATCGAGATGCTCAAGACCTGCATCCACGACAGGAGGGAGAACAGGCGCATCGAAGGCATCGCGGGGAACAATTTCTCCTCCTATGTGCGCGACTACGACTTCAGCATCCTGCTTCCGGGCTACAACGCGGACCGGTCGGAATTCGGGGTGCCGGACGACTTCGGCGACCTGCACGGCAAGCTGTTCAGGCAGTTCGTCAAGTCGAGCGTCTACAAGGCGCACCTTGGCAAGGCGCCGGTGATCTGCATCAGCGCGGCCACCAGCAGAAGCTACCAGCGCAGCGGCAACCGCCACCCGGTGCTGGGTGTCGAGTACGAGCAGGACGAGCCCTCGTCGACCGACCGCTACTTCGCGAAGATGGGCATGCAGGTCCGCTTCTTCATGCCCCCGGGGGGGGTGGCACCGCTGGCCTTCTACTTCCACGGGGATCTGCTGGCCGACTACTCGGACCTCGAACTGATCGGCACCATCAGCACCATGGAAAGCTTCCAGAAGATCTATCGCCCCGAGATCTACAACGCCAATTCGGCGGCCGGGAGTCTCTTTCGACCGAGCCTGAAGAACCAGGACTACTCCTTGACTCAGATCGTCTACGACCGGGAGGAGCGCAGCCAACTGGCCGTGAAGCAGGGAAAATTCGCCGAGGAACACTTCATGAAGCCGTACGGGCGCCTGCTTGAGAAGTGGGCTGCCAGCGTGGCGCCTTGACCGCCCGCGTGGCGCCTCCTGAGCTCACGCTGCGCACGACTTCCGAGCCCTTGCTTGCCGCGACAGCGCATGCGTTGAATTCGCCCGCCCCACACATCTTTGCCTGAAAGGAATCCTCGAATGTTTGAAACCTCGATCGCCGGCAGCCTGCCGAAGCCGGCCTGGCTGGCCGAAACCAACAAGCTCTGGCCGCAGTGGCGGGCGGAAGGCGACGCGCTTCGCCAGGCCAAGGCCGACGCCACGCTGCTGTGGATCAAGGCCCAGGAGGACGCCGGCCTGGACATCGTGTGCGACGGCGAGCAATCGCGACAGCACTTCGTGCACGGCTTCCTCGAACAGGTCGATGGCATCGACTTCGAGCACAAGGTGAAGATGGGCATCCGCGACAACCGCTACGACGCGATGGTGCCGCAGGTGGTGTCGGCGCTGCGCCTGAAGGGCCGGGTGCATGCCTTCGAGGCCCAGCTGGCCCGCGCGCACACGAAGAAGAAGCTGAAGTTCACCTTGCCCGGCCCGATGACCATCGTCGACACCGTGGCCGACCGCTTCTACGGCGACAAGGTGAAGATGGCCTTCGCGTTTGCCGAATTGCTCAACCAGGAAGCGCTGGCGCTGCAGGCCGACGGCGTCGACATCATCCAGTTCGACGAACCCGCCTTCAATGTCTACATGAAGGACGCCGCCGACTGGGGCGTGCAGGCGCTCGAACGCGCGGCCCAGGGGCTGACCTGCACGACCGCGGTGCACATCTGCTACGGCTACGGCATCAAGGCCAACACCGACTGGAAGCAGACGCTGGGCGACGAATGGCGCCAGTACGAAGCCGTGTTTCCTGCCCTGGCCCGCAGCAGCATCGACCAGGTCAGCCTGGAGTGCATCCACTCCCATGTACCGCCCGACCTGATGAAGCTGCTGGCCGGCAAGGACGTCATGGTCGGCGTGATCGACGTGGCCAGCGACGTGGTCGAGACACCGGAGGAAGTGGCGGCCACCATCGGGCGGGCGCTGGAATTCGTGCCGAAGGAGCGCCTGTTCCCCTGCACGAACTGCGGACTGGCCCCGATGGGGCGGGACGTCGCATGGCGCAAGCTGCAGGCGCTGGCGGAAGGCACGCGGCTGGCCAGGGAGCGCTTCGACCGGGCGTGAAGCCCGCCCGGACCGGGCCAGGGCGGGCGGTCAGCCGCGCGGTGCGTTCACGATCTGGTCGATCAGCTGACGCGTCTGCTGCTGGCTGGCCGCGAGCAGCGCGTCCGCTGCCGCCTGCCGATCGCTGGCGCGTTCGATGGGAGCGCGCATGGCGTTCGCCAGACACACGTTGACCGCGGCGAAGACGAGCGGCAGCAATTCGGGCAGCGGCAGAGTGCCGAGTGCCTCCATGCGCCTGACGATGTGCTCGAAGGCTTCATAGCCGACTTCGTTGACGAATTGGTTGCGGTCTTCGGGGCGGAGGCTCATGGTGCGGTCCAGGGCAAAAAAAGGGGGAGTGAACTCGGAAAGAGGGCGGGACTGCCATCGGCAGCTGCGAAAACCACAGCAGCTCTCATTTGCGCCGGCGGGTGACCTTGACCACCACGTCCATGCCCTCGTAGGCGTCGGCCTCGCCGAACCAGCTGCCGGCGATGGGCGGCGCGAAGGCCGGGTCGCGCGCGACGCCGACGCGGATGAGGCGCCCGCTGCCCATGAGGTTGTTGGTGGGGTCGAAGGCGACCCAGCCCGCGCCCGGCAGGTAGGCCTGCAGCCAGGCATGGGTCGCGCCGGCGCCGACGATGCTCTCGCCGGGCTCCTGCACGCCGGTGTCGAGCATCGCGTCGTAGAGGTAGCCCGACACGAAGCGGGTGGCGATGCCCAGCCGGCGCGCGGCCTCCATCATCAGCAGCGCGTAGTCGCGGCAGCTCCCGCCGCCAACGGCCAGCGTTTCCAGTGGCGTCTGCGTGCCTTCCTCGTCGCGCGCCTGGTAGGTCAGGCTCTGGTTGATGTGGGCGTTCATGCGCGTGAGCGTCTCGCGCGTGCTGTTGGGCTGGTCGCTGTGCAGGAACTGGTGCGCCCATCGGATCAGCGTGCCGTCGGGATCGTCGTGGTGCGGGCGCAGGTAATGCTCCAGGTCCAGCCGCTCCTGCATCGAATAGGCGAAGGGCAGGAACTCGGCGGCCGGATCGAGCTGCAGCTCGTCTTCGGGCGACGGGACGTGCTCGATGGTGAACGAGCAGGCGATCGTGAGCTCGGCGGCCTGTCCCTGGGGCTGCACCAGTGCGACCGAGTTGGAATGCGGGTCCTGGATCATGCGCACATGCGCCTGCGGGCTGACCTGCAGGTCGGTGGCGAGCACGCGCAGGTCGTGGCTGTCGCGTGGCCGGAACATCACCCGGTGCTGCCCGAAGCTCACCGGCTCCCGATAGCGGTAGGTGGTGGTGTGCAGGATGTCGTAATGGGTGGCCATGGTGGGGATTGTCGTCGGGCTGCCGCGCAGCGCCGGTTCGTTTCAGGCGCGCACGCGCGAGGTGTCGAGCGCGCGCGCCAGATTGGCGGCGACGGGCAGCGGCTCGCCGTGCCATCGCGCGGCGAGCAACTCGGCGCAGAGGGCCGCGAAGCTCAGGCCGCGCGAGCCCATCGCGGTGCTGACCCACAGGCCCGGTGCGGCGCCAGGCAACGGGCCGACCAGCGGGCGCCGGTCGGCCGAGGCGCAGCGCACGCCGGCCCAGGCCTGCAGCTCGCCGCGTGCCGCCTGCTGGCGTGCGAGTGCTGCCACGCCGGGATGCAGGCGCTCGAGGCGGGCGAGGTTGAATTCCGTGTCCTGCGGGCGCAGTTCGCGGCCCTCGTCGCCGGGCGCGAAGGTCGAGCCGCTGAGCCAGCGCGGGCCAGCCGGCAGCGGCGCGCCGGGTACCAGGTGCCCATCGCCGTTGAGCGGCACGGCGGGCAGCCCGGCGTGTCCGCTGTCCGGCGGCATCGGCCCGTGCACGAGCTGGCCACGCACGGGCTGCAAGGGCAGCGCGCCGGCGACCAGCGGGCGCGTGCCGTGGCCGCCCGCAAGCACCAGGCGATCGGCTTCGGCCAGCACCGCGCCCTCGGCATCGAGGGCCTGCCAGCGGCCATCGGAGGTCGACGCCACGCGCGCGACCTGCGTGTTGCCGACGAAGCGCACGCCCGGCGTGGCCAGCCAGGCCGCCACCAGCGCGGCCGGGCGCACCCAGCCGGCGTGCGCGTGCCAGAGCGCGGGCGTGCCCGGGGGCAGTGCGGCGCGGGCGCATTGCGCGGCATCGGCCGTCCACGAGTCGTTGGGGCCGTCGGGCTGCCAGCCGGGCGGCAGGCGCAGGGCAGCGGTGCTCGCGCGACGTTCCAGCACGCCCTCGCACTGCCAGTCGGTGCCGGCGCCGTCGGCCAGCAGCGACTGCACCTGCTGCCACCCCAGCCGTGCGCCCGCGCGGGTCAGGCGCGAGAGCAGCGCATCGTCGGGCGATACATGCGGCGCCAGCACGGCCGCGGGCGCGCCGGAGGCGCCGGTGGCCGGAGCCTGCGCCGCATCGAGCACGGTCACGCGCCAGCCGCGCCGTGCGAGGCTGGCCGCCACGGCCGCACCGGCCAGGCCGGCGCCGACCACCACGCACTCGCCGGGCGCTGCTGCGCGATGTGGATCGGGCGGCGGCCGGCGTGGCTGCCAAGCCGGGGCGTAGCGGCCGCGAAGGCAGTCGCGCTTGGGCGGCAGGCCCGGCGACTTCTCGACCACGAAACCCAGCGGTGCCAGCGCGTCGCGCACGGCGCGCGCAATGGTCCAGGTCGCGATGCCGGTGCCCGGCCGCGCAAAGCGCGCGACGGCCTTGAGCACCTCCGGCGTCCACATCTGCGGGTTCTTCTGCGGGCTGAAGCCGTCGAGAAAGAGGCTGTCGGCATCGAAGGGCTGCAGGGCGCGCAGCATGGGCTGCACTTCGCCCACGCACAGCGTGAGCATCACGCGGCCCTGCTCGAACACCAGCCGATGGCAGCCCGGCAGCAGCCCGTGCCACTGCGCGGCCAGTTCGGCCCCCAGCGCGGCCAGCGCCGGGCCCTGCGCTGCGGCGGCGCGCAGCAGGTCGGCGGCAGACACCGGGTAGCCCTCGATGGAGACGAAGTGCAGCCGGCCAGGCCGCGCCGGGTCGTCGCGCCAGGCCTGCCAGCTTGTCAGGAAATTGAGGCCGAGCCCGAAGCCGGTTTCGAGAATCCGCCACTCCGGGGCATTCGCCCAGGCGCCCGGCAGCCCGCAGCCGCCCAGGAAGACGTGACGGGCCTGGGCGACGGCGCCGGCTTCGGAGTGGTAGCCCTCCTGGAAGCGGGCGCTGAACGGGCGGCCGTCAGGGTGCCACTCGACGGGTTCTGTCATGGGAAAGCGGAGGAGGCGAGGCGCCGGCAGTGTTCGCGGCGCGGGCCGTCAAGATGCTGGCGCAGCAGCGCGCGCCAGCTCGGTGCGTCAGGCGCTCGGCGGCACGTACCCCTGGGCGACATCGGCCCCTTCGCCGAAGAAGTGCTTTTCCATCTGCCGCGCCAGGTACTGGCGGGCGCGCTGGTCGGCCAGGTTCAGGCGGTTCTCGTTGACCAGCATGGTCTGCTGCTTGAGCCAGGCAGCCCAGGCTTCCTTGCTGACGTTCTCCCAGATGCGCTTGCCCAGCTCGGTCTGCGGAGGGTAGGGGGGGAAATCCAGTCCTTCGGCTTCCTTGCCGAGCTTGATGCAGTGGACCATGCGTGCCATCGCGTGCCTCTTCGGTGTGGGTGGGCGGCGGGCGGTGGCCGGCCGCGCTTAGTTGATTTCGCTATTTAGAACTGAAAACTCGGTCGTTCCAGTTTCTTTATGCGTTCTTGAGAATGCAAGGCATCGACGTTATGCCATTTCGAAGCACAACCATGAACCTCCGCCGCGACTTTATCAAGCTTTCCCTGGTGGCCGCCGCGGCCTCGGGCCTGACCCTGACGGCGTCGTTGCCGGCCGTGGCGCAGGTGCAGGGCAACACCGTCAACCTGCTGAACGTCTCGTACGACCCGACGCGCGAGCTGTACGTCGACTACAACAAGGCCTTCGCCAAGTACTGGAAGGGCAAGACCGGCCAGGATGTGGTGGTCAAGCAGTCGCACGGCGGCTCGGGCAAGCAGGCGCGCTCGATCATCGACGGCCTGGAGGCCGACGTCGCCACGCTGGCGCTGGCCGGCGACACCGACGCGCTCGTGAGCCACGGCGGCCTGGTCAAGGCCGACTGGCAGAAACGCCTGCCGCACAACAGCTCGCCCTACACCTCGACCATCGTGTTCCTGGTGAAGAAGGGCAACCCCAAGGGCCTGAAGGACTGGGACGACCTGGTCAAGCCGGGCGTGCAGGTCATCACCCCCAACCCCAAGACCTCGGGCGGCGCGCGCTGGAACTACCTGGCCGCCTGGGAATTCGCCAAGCGCAAGTACGGCGGCGATGCCAAGGCGAAGGACTTCGTCGGCAACCTCTACAAGAACGTGCCGGTGCTCGACACGGGCGCGCGCGGCAGCACGATCACCTTCGTGCAGCGCAATGTGGGCGACGTGCTGCTGGCGTGGGAGAACGAGGCCTTCCTGGCGCTGAAGGAGTTCGGTCCGGACAAGTTCGAGATCGTCGTGCCGTCGATCTCCATCCTGGCCGAGCCGGCCGTGACGGTGGTCGACAAGGTCGCCGACAAGCACGGCACCCGCGCCGTGGCCGAGGAATACCTCAAGTACTGGTACACCGACGAGGGCCAGGACATCGCCGGCCGCAACTACTACCGCCCGACCGCCGACAAAGCCAAGGCGAAGTACGCCAACCAGTTCCCCAAGCTGGCCCTCTTCACCATCGACGAGGCCTTCGGCGGCTGGACGCAGGCCGACAAGGCGCACTTCGCCGACGGCGGCAGCTTCGACCAGATCTACACCAACAAGCAGAAGTAGGTCGCGTGATGCAGGGGTCCGAGCGGCCTCTGCTATGGATTTCATAGCTGGTGGCGCCCGTCTGGCGGGCGCTGCGGGCCGATTTCGTCTTCAATTTTCCTGAGAGCGTCCGATGTCTGTGCTGTTGCTGGCGGGTAGCCCGTCCTCGCCGTCGCGGTCCACCGCCCTGCTCGACGCCGTGGCCGACCGGTTGGCGCGCCGCGGCGTTGCCACCGACGCGCTGGCCGTGCGCGATCTGCCGGCCGCGGCGCTGCTGGCGGCCGACACCAGCCACCACAGCGTGCAGCTGGCCGTCGACCGCATCGCGAAGGCGCAGGCCATCGTCGTGGCCACGCCGGTCTACAAGGCGGCCTACAGCGGACTGCTCAAAGTCTTCCTCGATCTGCTGCCGCAGACCGCGCTGCGCGGCAAGGCCGTGCTGCCGCTGGCCACGGGCGGCAGCCCGCACCACATGCTGGCGCTGGACTATGCGCTGCGGCCGGTGCTCAACGCGCTGGGCGCGCGCCACATCCTGCCCGGCGTCTACGCGAGCGATGCGCAGGTCACGCTCACGCCCGAAGGGGCCTACCAGTTGCAGGTCGACCTGTTCGACCGGCTGGCCGAAGCCGTCGACACGCTGGCGGCCGAGGGTCTGAAGCTGGGCCCGCGACCGGCCGCCTTCGAGCCGGTGCACTTCTCGCAGGTGCGATGTAGCGTCTGAGGCGAGGGCAGCCTGCTGCTGCCCACGCCTCTCGCCCTCCACCCACCCCTTTCCGCATTCCTTCCGCGCGGCCTGCCGCGCGGTGCGGGCCGAGCTTTGCCCGAAGAAACACACCGGACCACCATGCCCCCCATCCTCACCGATCACTTTCCCGCCGCCCGGCCGCGATCGCGCGTGCAGGTCTTCGTCGATCTCCTCGTCGCCGTGGTGCTGGTCGCGGCCATCGCGCTCGTCAGCTCCTTCCTTGTCGCCACCTCGGCGCATGCGCAGGCCGCCAGGGAGCTGCGCATCGGCTACCAGAAGTCGGCCAGCCTGTTCGTGCTGCAGAAGGCGCAGGGCACCCTGGAGAAGCAGCTTGCACCGCTGGGCGTGGGCGTGAAGTGGGTCGAGTTCCCGGCCGGACCGCAACTGCTCGAGGGCCTGAACGTCGGTGCCGTGGACGTCGGCTACGTGGGCGAGGCACCGCCGATCTTCGCCCAGGCCGCGGGCGCCAGGTTCGTCTACATCGGCTTCGACCCGGCCGCGCCGCGCGCCGAGGCGATCCTGGTCACCAAGGACTCGCCGATCCGCTCGGTGGCCGACCTCAAGGGCAAGAAGGTCGCGCTCAACAAGGGCAGCAACGTGCACTTCCTGCTCGTCAAGCAGCTGGAGAAGGCGGGCCTGAAGCTCGGCGACATCCAGCCCGTGTACCTCGCGCCGGCCGACGGCCGTGCGGCCTTCGAAAGCAAGGCTGTCGACGCGTGGGTCATCTGGGACCCGTTCCAGGCCGCCGCCGAGAAGGCGACCGGCGCGCGCGTGCTCGCCGACGGCACGCCCGGCGTGGTCAACAACTACCAGTACTACCTGGCCGAGCGCGGCTACGCGCAGAAGAACCCGAAGGTCATCCAGGCGCTGTTCGACGACTCGGTCACGCAGGGCATCTGGCTCAAGAAGAACCTGCGCCAGGCGGCCGAACTGATCGCGCCGCTGCAGGGCCTGCCGGTGGACGTGGTGGAACTAGCGCTGCGCCGCTACGAGTTCAACGTCAAGCCCATCACCCGCGAGGTGGCGGCCGACCAGCAGAAGATCGCCGACACCTTCCACGAGCTCAAGCTCATTCCGAAGGCCATCAAGGTGAGCGACGCCGTGTTGCTGGGCCAGCCCTGAGCGTACGCCGACCGGGAAATCGCCATGACCTTGCACACATCCCTGTCCCGCCGTGGCCTGCTCAAGGGGGCCGCCGCATTCGCACTGCCCGCCGTGGCCGGCGCACCCGCCTTTGCCCAGGGCGCCGCCCGCGAACTGCGCATCGGCCACCAGAAGGGCTACCTCAGCCTGCTCAAGGGCCGCGGCACGCTGGAGCAGCGCCTGGCGCCGCTGAAGGTGTCGGTCAAGTGGACCGAGTTCACCGCCGGCCCGGTGCAGCTGGAAGCGCTCAACGTCGGCTCGATCGACTTCGGCGACGTCGGCGAGGCGCCGCCCATCTTCGCGCAGGCCGCCGGCGCGCCGCTGGCCTACGTGGCGGCCACGGTGCCGCGCCCGCAGTCCGAAGCCGTGCTGGTGTCCAAGGGCTCGGCCATCCGCAGCGTGGCCGACCTGAAGGGCAAGAAGGTCGCCTTCAACAAGGGCAGCAACGTCCATTACTTCCTCGTCAAGCTGCTACAGAAGCACGGGCTCCAGTACGCGGACGTGAACGCGGTGTTCCTGCCGCCGGCCGATGCGCGCGCCGCCTTCGAGAAGGGCTCGATCGACGCCTGGGTCATCTGGGACCCCTTCCTTGCAGCGGCCGAGAAGTCGCTCGACGCCAGGGTGCTGGCCGACGCCTCGGGCGTGGTGGGCAACCGCGCCTACTACTTCTCGTCGCTCGACTACGCAGCGAAGAACGCCGACGTGATCAAGGTGCTGATCGAGGAGCTCGACAAGGTCGACCAGTGGGGCAAGGACCACCGCGGCGAACTCGCCGGCGAGCTGGCGCAGATCTGGGGGCTGCCCAAGCCGGTGGTCGACGCCGCGATCGGGCGCTCGCAGTTCGGCACCGGCCCGATCACCAAGGCCATCCTGGGCGAGCAGCAGCAGATCGCGGACACCTTCTTCGATCTCAAGCTGATCCCCCGGCGCATCAACGTGCTCGAGGCGGCAGCCCCAGGCCTGGCCTGAGGAATTCGCGGCATGAGTTCCCGTCTCGTCGCTCCTTCCTCCCCCGCGCAGCAGGCGCTGCGCGTGCTGGGTGTCACCGTGGTGGCGTGGGGCATCAAGCTGCCCTCGGCCCATGCCGTGGCCCGGCGCGCACCGCACGGCCATGTGCCGGTGCGAGCGCTGCGCCGGCTCGGCGCGGCGGGCGTCGTCGCATCCCCCGCGCGTTTTCTGGCGCATTCCTGGTAAGCGCAAAGGACTTTTCCCCATGCAGATCTTCTGGTTTCTTCCCACCCACGGCGACAGCCGCTACCTCGGCAGCACCGAGGGCGCGCGCCCGGTCGACCTGGCCTACCTGCAGCAGGTGGCGGGCGCGGCCGACACCCTCGGCTACGAAGGCGTGCTGATCCCCACCGGCCGCTCCTGCGAAGACCCGTGGGTGGTCGCGTCCAGCCTGATCGGTGCGACCAAGCGGCTGAAGTTCCTGGTCGCGGTGCGGCCCGGCCTGCACCAGCCGGCGCTGGCCGCACGCATGGCCGCGACCTTCGACCGGCTGTCGGGCGGGCGGCTGCTGGTCAACCTCGTCACCGGCGGCGACCGCGCGGAACTGGAAGGCGACGGCGTGTTCCTCGACCACGCGGCGCGCTACGAGCAGTCCGCCGAATTCATCCGCATCTGGCGCGAGATCATCGCGCGCAGCCACGAAGGCCAGACCTTCGACTACGACGGCCGGCACCTGCAGGTCAAGGGCGCGAAGCTGCTCTTCCCGCCGGTGCAGAAGCCGCACCCGCCGGTGTGGTTCGGCGGCTCGTCCGAGGCCGCGCACGACCTCGCGGCCGAGCAGGTCGAGCGCTACCTGACCTGGGGCGAGACGCCCGACGAGGTGGCCAAGAAGATCGCCGACGTGCGGGCGAGGGCGCAGGGCAAGGGTCGCCGCGTGGAAGTCGGCATCCGGCTGCACGTGATCGTGCGCGAGACCGAGCAGGAGGCCTGGCAGGCCGCCGACTCGCTCATCAGCCGCGTCGACGACGCCACGGTGATTCGCGCGCAGGCGGCCTTTGCCAACATGGATTCGGAGGGGCAGCGCCGCATGGCCGCGCTGCACCGAGGTGGCGCCAACCGCAGCCGGGAGGCGCTGGAGATCAGCCCGAACCTGTGGGCCGGCGTGGGCTTGGTGCGCGGCGGCGCCGGCACGGCGCTGGTCGGCAGCCCCGAGCAGGTCGCGGCCCGCATCGAGGAATACGCAGCCCTGGGCATCGATGCCTTCATCCTCTCGGGCTACCCGCACCTGGAGGAGGCCTACCGCTTCGCCGAGCTGGTGTTCCCGCTGCTGCCGCGGCGCGTGCAGCAGCGCCTGGGTGGAACGGTCGGCGGCGCGCTCACCGGCCCCTTCGGCGAGGTCGTCGCCAACGTCGACGCACCGTCGCGCCTGCGCGCGCAAAGTTGATGAAGCACCCGTGGCCACACGCCGCCGTTCGCGCTGAGCTTGTCGAAGCGCTGCACCCCGGCTTCGACCCTTCGACCAGCTCAGGGCAGGCCAAGCTCAGCCCGAACGGTCTTCTGTCCTGACCTCCATCTCGTTCCACATGACCGAACAAGTCCAACCCGTGCCCCTGAGCACACCTTCGCTCGGCGGCGCCAAGGCCTTCGCAGCTCAGGTCGCCCACCGCCTCGTGCCCTGGCTCGTGCCCATCGGCCTCATCGTCGCCTGGCAGATCGCCTCGTCGCTCGGCTGGCTCTCCACCCGCGTGCTCCCGGCGCCCATCGACGTGGTCAAGGCCGCGTGGTCGCTCACCGTGTCGGGCGAGCTGTGGACGCACGTCAAGGTGAGCGCCGGACGTGCACTGCTGGGCCTGGCCATCGGCGGCGGCGCCGGCCTGGCGCTGGGGCTGCTCACCGGCTCGGTCAAGTTCTTCGAGACGCTGCTCGATTCCACCATCCAGATGGTGCGCAACATCCCGGCGCTGGCGCTCATCCCGCTGGTGATCCTGTGGTTCGGCATCGACGAGACGGCCAAGCTGTTCCTCATCAGCGTGTCGGTGTTCTTCCCGATCTACCTCAACACCTTCCACGGCATCCGCAACGTCGACCCGCAGCTCATCGAGATGGGCCGCACCTACGGCCTCACGCGCTGGCAGCTGTACCGCGACGTGATCCTGCCCGGCGCGCTGTCTTCCATCCTGGTGGGCCTGCGCTTCTCGCTCGGGCTGATGTGGGTGATCCTGATCGTGGCCGAGACCATCTCGGCGCAGGCCGGCATCGGCTACCTGACGATGAACGCCCGCGAGTTCCTGCAGACCGACGTGGTGCTGGTCGGCATCCTCCTCTACGCGCTGCTGGGCAAGCTGGCCGACGTGTTCGCACGCGCCCTCGAGCACTGGTGGCTGCGCTGGCATCCGGGCTACCAGGCGAAGTGAGGACATCACCATGAAGAACATCCTTCGTCCCACCCGCCGCGAGGCGCTCGGCATGGCCGCCGCGCTGGCCGCGGGAGCCGCCTGGGCGCAGGGCACCGCCGCGCAGACGGTGCGCATCGGCTACCAGAAGTCCTCGACGCTGATCGCCGTGCTCAAGATCCAGGGCACGCTCGAGAAGCAGTTCGCGCCGCTGGGCGTCAAGCCGAGCTGGCACGAATTCACCAGCGGCCTGCCGCTGCTGGAGGCACTCAACCTCGACAACGTGGACGTCAGCGCCGACGTGGCCGACACGGTGCCGGTGTTCGCACAAGCCGCGGGCGCCAAGCTCACCTTCGTCGCGCAGGAGGCGCCGTCGCCCACGGCGCAGGCCATCCTGGTCAAGGCCGACTCGCCGCTGACGACCCTGGCCGACCTGAAGGGCCGCAAGGTGGGTTTCGCCAAGGCGGCCGGCGTGCACTACCTGCTGCTGGCCGCGCTGGAGAAGGCCGGACTGTCCTTCAAGGACATCGAGCCGGCCTACCTCACGCCGGCCGACGGCCGGGCCGCCTTCGAGCGCGGGGCCATCGACGCCTGGGTGGTGTGGGACCCCTTCCTGTCGGCGGCCGAGCGCCAGTCGGGCGCCCGCGTGCTGGCCGACGGCACCGGGCTCGCGTCCTACCAGCGCTACTACCTCGCCAGCACCCGTTTCGCGCGCCAGCAGCCGCAGGTGCTGGGCGTGCTGTACGCCGAGCTCGAGAAGACCGGCCGCTGGGTCAAGCAGAACCCGCGTGACGCGGCCGCGCTGCTCGCGCCCTTCTGGGGCCTGGATGCCGCCATCGTCGAGCAGGCCAACGCGCGCCGCAGCTACGCCGTGCGTCCCGCCACCCGCGAGGTGATCGGCGAACAGCAGCGCATCGCCGACGCCTTCTTCGCCGAGAAGCTGCTGCCCAGGAAGGTGGACGCGCTCGACATCGACCTGTTCAAGCCATCGGCCTGATCGCCATGAAACCCGCCACCCGCCACCTGCGTGCCCTGTCGCTCCTCACCGAGTGCTCGGCCTGGGAATGGGAGGCCGCACGGAGCCCGCACGCCATGAGCGCTGTCATCGATTCCCCCCTCCGGTCCGGTCCGACCGGGCTGCCGCAGCCCGGCGGCGTGAAGCTGGAGGCCCGCCACTTGGTCAAACGCTACGGCGAGCGCGAGGTGCTGCGCGACACGCAGCTGGCCATCGCGCCGGGCGAGTTCATCGCCATCGTCGGCCGCAGCGGCTGCGGCAAGAGCACGCTGCTGCGCCTGATCGCCGGGCTGGAGGCCGCCAGCGGCGGCCAGCTCGTCACCGACGGCAAGCCGGTCAACGGCCTGCACGACGACACGCGCATCATGTTCCAGGAGGCGCGCCTGCTGCCCTGGAAGCGCGTGCTGGACAACGTCACGCTGGGCCTGCCGCCCGAGGCGAGGGCGCGCGGGCGCGAGGTGCTGGCGCAGGTCGGGCTGGCCGACCGCGAGAACGAATGGCCGGCGCGCCTGTCGGGTGGCCAGCGCCAACGCGTGGCCCTGGCCCGCGCACTGGTGCACCACCCGCGGCTGCTGCTGCTCGACGAGCCGCTGGGCGCGCTGGATGCGCTCACCCGCATCGAGATGCACCGCCTGATCGAGGGGCTGTGGCAGCAACACCGCTTCACCGCGCTGCTGGTCACGCACGACGTGCAGGAAGCCGTGGCCCTGGCCGACCGCGTGATCCTGATCGAGGACGGCCGCATCGCGCTGGACGAGCGCATTGCGCTCGCCCGCCCGCGCTCGCAGGGCGACGCGGCTTTCGCAGCCATCGAGAAACGCATCCTCGACCGGGTGCTGCAGAAACCTGCGGCCGACGAGGCCGAACCCGCCAACGATGCGCACTGGCCCGACTCGCCCGCGCACACGCTGCGCTGGGCCGTGTGAGCGTCTTGCCCAACCCCTGAAAGGAAGCCGCATGTCCAAGGACTGGAAATTCGAGACCCTGTCGGTGCACGCCGGCTACAGCCCCGACCCGACCACGCGCGCCGTGGCGCCGCCCATCTACCAGACGGTGGCCTACGCCTTCGACTCGGCGCAGCACGGCGCCGACCTGTTCGACCTCAAGGTGCCGGGCAACATCTACACCCGCATCAACAACCCGACGCAGGACGTGCTGGAACAGCGCGTCGCGGCGCTGGAAGGCGGCATCGCCGCGCTGGCGCTCGCCTCCGGCCAGGCGGCGGTGACCTACGCCATCCAGACCATCGCCGAGGCGGGCGACAACATCGTCAGCAGCACGGCGCTCTACGGTGGCACCTACAACCTGTTCGCCCACACGCTGCCGCAGTTCGGCATCACCACGCGCTTTGCCGACCACCGCGACCCGGCCAGCTTCGAGCCGCTGATCGACGCGAAGACCAAGGCCATCTTCGTGGAGTCGCTCGGCAACCCGGCCGGCAACATCACCGACATCGCCGCGGTGGCGGCGATCGCGCACAAGCACGGCGTGCCGCTGATCGTCGACAACACGGTGCCCTCGCCCTACCTCAGCCGGCCCATCGAGCACGGCGCCGACATCGTGGTGCACTCGCTCACCAAGTACCTCGGCGGCCACGGCACCAGCATCGGCGGGGCCATCGTGGACTCGGGCAAGTTCCCCTGGGCGCAGCACAAGGAACGCTTCAAGCGCCTGAACGAACCCGATGTGAGCTACCACGGCGTGGTCTATACCGAGGCGCTGGGCCCGGCCGCCTACATCGGCCGCGCGCGCGTCGTGCCGCTGCGCAACACCGGCGCGGCGATCTCGCCCTTCAATGCCTTCCAGATCCTGCAGGGCATCGAGACGCTGGCCCTGCGCGTGGACCGCATCAGCGCCAACGCGCTGGCCGTGGCGCGCCACCTCCAGCAGCACCCCGCCGTGAAGTGGGTCAACTACGCCGCGCTGGAGGACCACCCCGACCATGCGCTGGCGCAGAAGTACCTGGGCGGCAGGGCCAGCGGCGTGCTCACCTTCGGCATCGGCAGCGGCCGGGCAGGGGGCGCGCAGTTCCTCGACGCGCTGAAGCTCTTCACGCGGCTGGTGAACATCGGCGACGTGCGTTCGCTGGCCACGCATCCGGCCTCGACCACGCACCGCCAGCTCTCGCCGGAAGAACTCGCCAAGGCCGGCGTCACGGAAGACACGGTGCGCCTCTCGGTCGGCATCGAGCACATCGACGACCTGGTCGCCGACCTCGACCGGGCGTTGAAGGCGGCGTCCACATGAGCACGCGGCACGCGCTGCCGGCGCCGCCGCGATGTCGCCGAATTTGAAAGAAATCGGGCCGCAGCGCCCGTCCCGCCTGCGCAAGCAGCTATCGAATCCATAGCAAACCTATTTGTTTTCAAGGAAACCATCATGAGCATCCAGGCCATCAACGTGCGCAACCAGTTCAAGGGCAAGGTCCGCGAGATCATCCGCGGCGACGTCGTCTCCGAGGTCGACGTCGAGACGCCCTGGGGCATCGTCACCTCCGTCATCACCACGCGTTCGGTGGACGAGCTGCAGCTGAAGATCGGCTCCGACGTCGTTGCGCTGGTCAAGTCGACCGAGGTGTCGATCGCCAAGCTGTAAGTCGCGGGGAGGGCGCGGGCGATACTGCGCCCGATGCCTTCCTTCACGGGCCGCACGCCGGCCTCCTTCGTCCCTTTCCTGGCGGTGCTGGGCGCCGTCACCGCGTTGGGCCTGGGCACCTCCTGGGCCAAGCACGCCCTGTTTCCAGCCATCGGTGCCCAGGGCACGACGGCGCTGCGCGTCGGCTTCTCGGCGCTCCTGCTTTTGCTGATCTGGAGGCCCTGGCGCCGGCCCCTGCGGCCTGGCGACTGGCGCGCCATCGTGCTCTACGGCGCCACGCTGGGGCTCATGAACCTGAGCTTCTACATGGCGCTGCGCACCATCCCCTTCGGACTGGCGGTGGCGATCGAGTTCGCGGGGCCGTTGACCGTGGCCGTGCTGTCGTCGCGCCGCGCGATCGACTTCATCTGGGTGGCGCTCGCCGCCTCGGGCCTGGCCCTGCTGCTGCCGCTGGGGATCGGCGACAGCCGTCTCGACCCGCTCGGGGTGCTCTGGGCGCTGGCCGCTGCGGTCCTGTGGGGCCTGTACATCGTGTTCGGCAAGCGGCTCGGCCATCTCCATGCCGGCCACTCGGTGGCGCTGGGCCTGAGTGTGGCGGCGCTCGTGGTGCTGCCGGTAGGCGCGTGGCACGCAGGCGCCGCGCTGCTGGCGCCGGGCGTGCTCGCTGTGGGCCTGTGCGTGGCGGCCATCTCGAGCGCCATCCCCATCTCGCTGGAAATGGTGGCCCTGAAGCGGATGCCCAGGGAGGCCTTCGGCATCATGATCAGCATGGAGCCGGCGGTGGCCGCATTGTTGGCGCTGGGGCTGCTGGGCGAAAGGCTGAGCGTCACCCAGTGGCTGGCAATCGCGCTGGTGATGGGGGCCTCGGTGGGCTGCGCCGTCACCGTGCGGCGGCGCCCTGCAGCGGCACAGGGCGTGGCGGTCTGAGCGTCGGCCGCTGGTCAGCTGCCGGGCGGCGCCTCAGGACTTCGTGCCCGCCTCCCGCATCGCGCGCGCCATCTCGCCGGCACCGCGTGCATCCAGCGTGTCGGCCGCGCCCAGCCGGTCGCGCTCCTCGCGGTTCTGGCTCAGCTTGACCTTGCCCTCGAGGGCCGTGAGTTCGACGCGTATCGCCACGATTTGCCGCAGCAGCTCGTCGATGAACTCGGGCGCCGAGTCGCCCATCTTCCAGGGCCGCGGCTCCTGCGCCTCGTGGCGCCGCGTCAGCCGGGCCACGATGCGCCGCACCGAACGCTCGTCGTCGTCGATGACGAGCGTGCCGTGGGCGTGCACCACCTCGTAGTTCCAGGTCGGCACCAGGCGATGGGTCTCGTGCTTGCTCGGGTACCAGCTCGGCGAGACATACGCCTCGGCGCCGCGGAAGACGACCATCACCGGCGTGCCGGTCGGGCAGCGCTGCCACAGCGGGTTGGCGCGGGCGACATGGGCGTGCAGGGTTCCGTGCGGGCCTTCGCCCGGCTCGTACTCGAAGGGGAGGTGGTCGGCGTCGAAGCGGCCGTCGTGCGGGTGGACCAGCACGCCCAGCGGATGCTCGCGCATGATGCGCGCCAGGGCGTCGGGGCGTGTCTCGGCGAAGTGGGCAGGGATGTACATCGTGCGGGCGAAGCCGGTGGTTCGACGCCCGACAGTGTGCGCGATTTCATGCAGCGCGGGCGAGCCGGCGTGCAGGCGTCGTACGCACCGGGCGACGCCTGCCATGCTGCACTTCCTACATGCAGCGCGCCGCGCAGCCTTAGATTGGCGTTGCGGTCGAAGAGACGTCCCGGGGTCCAGCGATGCGACGAGCGGCAGCGGATTCCGTGCATCGTGAAGGGGATGCCCGCCACGAAGCCAGCAAACCGATGCCCGCACGGCAGCGCGCCGGGGATGATCGACAGCCGTGAGAGGGCGCCTGCGATGGGCGCCCTTTCTTTTGGCTGGCCCGCATGGCGGCGGGCGGGCGCCTACACGCGCGGCTCCTGCCGGCCGACCGGCGGGTGCGCCCTTGAACCGCACCATCGGTGCAATGGTTTCCTCTATTTCTTCGGACCCCGTCGCGGCGCTGCGCGGCGCGGTCGGTCGCGCACTGTCGCTGGCCGATCTGGTCGGGGCCGGACTGGACCGCCTGCCGCGGCCGGGCAGCGGCCATACGCTGGCACGCTGGCAACGCCTGGCCCAGGTGGCCGCGCACGATCTGTCCCTCGTCAAGCTCTTCGAGGGCCACACCGATGCCCTGGCGATCCTCGCCGAGTTGGGCGCCTCGCCGGCACCGCCAGGCAGCCGCTGGGCGACCTGGTGCGCGGAGCCGCCGGATGCGCGCCTGATCTTCGAGACGGCGGGCGACGGCTATCGACTGCGGGGTACCAAGGCCTGGTGCTCCGGTGCGGCCCAGGTGACGCACGCGGTCGTCAGCGGTTGGAATGCAGATGGCGAGCCGTGCCTGGCCACGGTGGCGATGGACGCCCCGGGCGTGACGGTCACCGACATCGGCTGGCAGGCCGTGGGCATGGCCGGGAGCGCGAGCGTCGACGTCCGCTTCGACGGCGCCCCGGCCCGGCCGCTCGGCCGGCCAGGTGATTACGTGCGGCGCCCCGGCTTCTGGCAGGGCGGGGCGGGCATCGCCGCCTGCTGG
>SCOE01000043.1 GCA_005503065.1 Comamonadaceae bacterium ALPHA2B | reverse complement strand
CATGGCGGGCTCGGGGGGCGGCGGGGAATCGGTCAAGGGTGTGGACGGTTCTTCAAGATAACGAACAAGCGGGCCGGCCGTGCACCGCGGGAGCAGGGATCGAAGGCCATAAGTCACAAAGTGAACCAGACCCGCAACGATGTGGTGGAAAAGCAAAAAGCCGCCCAGGCGGGCGGCTTGTTCTCGGCGCCGGAAGCCTTTCGGCATCCCTGCTGCAGGCCTTACTGGGCTGCTGCGGCGGAGGCGGCCGACTTGCCCGGCAGCTTTTCCTTGATGCGCGCCGAACGGCCGCTGCGCTCGCGCAGGTAGTACAGCTTGGCACGGCGCACATCGCCGCGGCGCTTGACTTCCACGCCGGCGATCAGCGGGCTGTAGGTCTGGAAGGTACGCTCCACGCCTTCGCCGCTGGAGATCTTGCGCACGGTGAAGGCGCTGTTCAGGCCGCGGTTGCGCTTGGCAATCACGACGCCTTCGTAGGCCTGCACGCGCTTGCGGGTGCCTTCGACGACGTTGACGCTGACGATCACGGTGTCGCCAGGGGCGAACTCGGGGATCTTCTTGCCCAGGCGGGCGATTTCCTCTTGCTCGAGGGTCTGAATGAGGTTCATGGTTTCCTGCGATGGATCGTGCCCGCGCTACACATGGAAGGCGGCCGGACTACCGTTGGTAGGTCCGCGGCCGCGGCCGGGCAGAGGATCGGAAAGCCCTCGATTATAGCTTTTTTGAGAGCGCTGTCTCGTCCGCACGGCTCAGGCGGCCCTGCGAGCGAGCGGCCTCGATCAGGTCAGGCCGACGTTCGGCCGTGAGGCGCAGGCGCTGGTCGCGCCGCCAGCGCTCGATCTGCGCATGGTGACCCGACAGCAACGCCCCGGGCACCGACACGCCCTGCCACACCTCGGGACGGGTGTAGTGCGGGCAGTCGAGCAAGCCGTCGAGCGCCGGATTGAAGCTGTCCTGCACATGGCTGCCCTCGTCGCCCAGCACGCCCGGCTGCAGCCGCGCGACGGCATCGAGCAGCGCCATGGCCGGGATCTCGCCGCCCGAGAGCACGAAGTCCCCCAGGCTGATCTGGTGCGTGACGCGCTGGTCGATGAAGCGCTGGTCGATGCCCTCGTAGCGGCCGCAGACCAGCACCGCGCCCTCGCCCGCCGCCCAGCCGGCCACGCCCTCGTGGCGCAGTGCCTCGCCGATCGGCGAGAACAGCACCACCGGCACACCGTGCGGTTGCCCGCGCGCCGCGAGCGCCGCGTCGAGAGAGGCCGCCAGCGGCTCGGCCATCATGACCATACCCGGACCGCCACCGAAGGGGCGGTCATCGACGCGGCGGTAGTTGCCCTCGGCGAAGTCGCGCGGGTTCCACAGCACCACCTCGACCTGGCCCGAGGCGTAGGCACGCCGCGTCACGCCGCTTTCGAGAAAGGGCTTGAACAGTTCGGGGAAGAGGGTGATGACGTCGAAACGCATGGGCTCACCCCGGGCTCAGTCGCGGGCGGAGGCCGCCGCCGGGCCACCCCAAGGCGGCCGGGCCTGCCCCTCGGGGGGTGGAGTGACACGCCGAAGGCGTGAAAAGCCGGGGGGCATCAGTAATCGGCTTGCCAGTCGACGGTGATGAGGCGACCGGCGAGGTCGACCTTGTCGACGAAGGCCGCCACGAAGGGGATCAGGCGCTCGACCGCCTTGCCGTCCTGCTCGGCCGCGAGCACCAGCGTGGTCTGCGGGCCGTTGGCCATCAGCTCGCGCACCGTGCCCAGGGCCACGCCTTCGCGGTTGACGACCGACAGGCCGATCAGGTCGACCCAGTAGTACTCGTCATCGCCGGGGGTGGGGAAACTCGAGCGCGGCACGAACACGCGGGCGCCGCGCAAGGCCTCGGCCGCCGTGCGGTCGGGCACCTCGGCCGACGCGGCCACGATGCAATCGGAGTGCTCCTTCGCCTCGCGCACAGGCAGGCGGAAGACCTGCGAGCTGTCGCCCGGGGCCTGCAGGAACCAGCGCTTGGAAGAAAAAAGCGCCTCGGGCTGGGCGCTGTGGGGGAGGACCTTGAACCAGCCCTTGATCCCCCAGGCATCGGCGATGCGCCCCACCTCGATCGCGTCCGCCGGCAGTTCGGCGGCTTCGAGCGTGGGCAGCATCGCGGACAAACCGCTCAGGCGGCGGCCTTGGGCGCCGCGGCAGCGGCTTGCTTGATCAGGCGAACGACGGTGGGCGAAGCCTGGGCGCCGACGCTCTTCCAGTAGGTCAGGCGATCCTGCGCGATGCGGATGCTTTCCTCGTTTTCCTTGGCGGCGGGGTTGTAGAAACCCAGGCGCTCGATGAAACGGCCGTCGCGACGGGTGCGCTTGTCGGCCACGACGATGTTGAAGAACGGACGGTGCTTGGAACCGCCGCGGGAGAGTCGAATGACGACCATGATTTATCCTTCGGGTGGAGCCGGCGCCTCTACAAGAAGATCGAGAGGCTGCCGAATTTCCTCCAGCGCTGAGACACGCGACATGGCCACCCGGCCAGCGACACGCTGAAAAGCCTTCCATTATAGCCCGAGCGTCTCTCCCCCCTTCTTTTTTCCAGCCCATGAGCCTGCACATCCGCCCGAGCCGCGACGAGGACGTTCCGGCCGTCACCGCCATCTATGCGCACCACGTGCTGCACGGCACCGGCACCTTCGAGACGGAGCCGCCTGCCGAGGCGGACATGGCCGCGCGTCGTGCCGACGTGCTGGGCAAGGGCCTGCCTTACCTCGTTGCCGAGGACGAGGCCGGCCAATTGCTGGGCTTCGCCTACTGCAACTGGTTCAAGCCCCGCCCGGCCTACCGCTACTCGGCCGAGGACTCGATCTACCTGGCGGAGGCGGCACGGGGCCGCGGCGTCGGGACCCGATTGCTGGCCGCGCTGGTCGACGCGGCGCAGGCGGCCGGCGTGCGCAAGCTGATCGCGGTGATCGGCGACTCGGCCAACGCAGGCTCCATCGGCGTGCACCGCAAGCAGGGCTTCGCGCACGTCGGCGTGCTCAAGGACTGCGGCTGGAAGTTCGGCCAGTGGCGCGACGTGGTGCTGATGGACAAGGTGCTGGGCGAAGGCAGCGGCACCGCCCCCGAATGAGATCCCACCCATGACCGCCGACGCCACCACCCCCGCCGCGATGGCCCGTTCGCCGAAGAGCAAGACGCTCGCCGCCTGGCTCGCCTTCCTCGGCGGGCCGCTGGGCCTGCACCGCTTCTACCTGCACGGCCCGGGCGACCTGCTCGGCTGGCTGCTGCCCATTCCCACGGCGCTGGGCCTGTACGGCATCGAGCGCGCGCGCCTCTACGGCCTGGACGACGGCTGGAGTTGGGTGCTGATTCCCTTCGTGGGCTTCACCATCGCAGGCTGCGCACTGATGGCGATCATCTACGGCCTGGCGACGCCGGAGAAATGGAACGCCCGCCACAACCCCGCGCTGGCGCCCGACGCGGCACCGGGCCGCACCAACTGGTTCACCATCGGCGCCGTCGTGTTCGCCCTGCTGTTCGGCACCACCGTGCTCATGTCGAGCATCGTGTTCAGCTTCCAGCGCTACTTCGAGCACCAGATCGAGGAAGGCCGCAAGATTTCACAGTGAAATCGGCCCGCAGCGCCCGCCCCGCTTGCGCGAGCAGCTATCGAAAAGATAGCAATCAGAAGATCTGCAGGCTGACCCAGTAGGCGATCGCGGCGACGAAGGCCGCCGCCGGGATGGTGAAGATCCAGGCCCACACGATGTTGCCCGCCACGCCCCAGCGCACCGCACTCATGCGCTGCGTGGCCCCCACGCCGACGATGGCGCCGGTGATGGTGTGCGTGGTCGACACCGGGATGCCCAGCGCGGTGGCGATGAACAGCGTCAGCGCCCCGCCCGTCTCGGCGCAGAAGCCGCCCACGGGCTTGAGCTTGGTGATCTTCTGGCCCATGGTGCGCACGATGCGCCAGCCGCCGAACATGGTGCCCAGGGCGATGGCGGTGTAGCAGCTCACGATCGTCCACAGCGGCGGCTCGGCCTCGCCGGCCGAGGCGTAGCCGGTGGCGATCAGCAGCATCCAGATGATCCCGATCGTCTTCTGCGCGTCGTTGCCGCCGTGGCCCAGGCTGTAGGCACCGGCCGAGACCAGCTGCAGCCGCCGGAACCAGCGGTCCACGCGCGAGGGCGTCGAGCGGCGGAACAGCCAAGCCACCGCGACCATCATGAGCGAACCCAGCAGGAAGCCCAGCAGCGGCGACACGAAGATGAAGGCCACCGTCTTCCAGATGCCGGCGGCCACGAGGCCCGAGGCGCCCGTCTTGGCCATCACGGCGCCGACGATGCCGCCGATGAGCGCGTGCGACGAGCTGCTGGGAATGCCGTAGTACCAGGTGACCAGGTTCCAGCTGATGGCGCCGACCAGCGCGCCGAAGACCACGTGCGTGTCGACCACCCCGGGCTGCGCGATGCCCTTGCCCACCGTGGCGGCCACGCTGAGGTGGAACACGAAGATCGCGATGAGGTTGAAGAAGGCGGCGAAGAGCACCGCCTGCCCGGGCCGCAGCACACCGGTGGACACGACGGTGGCGATGGAGTTCGCCGCGTCGTGGAAGCCGTTCATGAAGTCGAAGGCGATCGCCAGCGCGACCAGCAGCACCACCACCCAGAGGGCGACCTGAACCGTTGCCATCGGAACGCCCTGCTCAGGAGTTCTCGAGGATGATGCCCTCGATCACGTTGGCCACGTCCTCGCACTTGTCGGTGATGGTCTCCAGCAGCTCGTAGATGGCCTTGAGCTTGATCACCTCGCGCACGTCGGGCTCCTCGCGGAACAGCTTGCTCATGGCGCTGCGCATCACGCGGTCGGCATCCGACTCGAGGCGGTCGATCTCCTCGCAGGTCTTGAGCGTGGCCTCGGCGATCGCCGGGTCGGTGATCTTGCCCAGGTACTTCACGGCGTCCTTGAGGCGGTCGCAGCACTTGACGCTCAGCGTGGTCAGGCGCGTGATCTCCTCGGTCATGTGCCGCACGTCGTACAGCGCCATGGTCTCGGCGCAGTCCTGGATCAGGTCGGCCACGTCGTCCATGGTGTTGATGAGCTTGTGGATCTGCTCGCGGTCGATGGGCGTGATGAAGGTCTTGTGCAGCACGCGGTTGACCTCGTGCGTCACGCGGTCGGCGGCGCGCTCGGCGTTGTCGACGTCGCGGTTGTACTGCTCGCGCAGGTGCAGGTCGTTGTAGTTGGCGACGAGCTGCTCGAAGGCGCGCGCGGCCTCGACGATGCGCTCGGCGTGCTGGTTGAACATCTCGAAAAAATTGCCCTCACGGGGCAGCAGCTTGCCAAGCATGGCGACGGATTCCTTACACGGTGTGTGCGACAGGGTGATGACACCCGGGCAGCCCGCGAGTGTAATTGGCCGACCTGCGAGCCCGCCGAGGCGGCGTCAGAGCCGTTCGATCGCCTGGCCGGCCACCGCCGCCACCGCCGCATCGGACACGCGCGCCGGCGCGATCTCGGCCAGCGGCCGCAGGACGAAGGCCCGCTCCTGCATGCGCGGGTGCGGCACGACGAGGGCGGTGCTGTCGATGCGGCCGTCGCCGTACAGCAGCAGGTCCAGGTCGAGCGTGCGCGGCGCGTTGCGGTACGGTCGCTCGCGGCCTTCCGCCTGCTCGATGTTCTGCAGCGCGGCCAGAAGGGCGGGCGCCGTCAGCGTCGTCTCCAGTGCGGCCACGGCGTTGATGAAGTCCGGCCCGCCTGCATCGACCGGCGCGCTGCGGTACAGCGACGAGCAGGCGACGCGATGCGTGCTGGGCACCTGCGCCAATGCCTCGATGGCTCGCTCGACGGTCGCCCGCGCGTCGCCCAAATTGCCGCCGATCCCCACGTAAGCCACGACCGGGGCACGCGCAACGCTCATTCGCCGGTGCCGCCGCCCGTGTCGCCGCCGGCCGCCGGTGCTGCGCCGCCACCCGCACGGGGCTTGCGGCGCCGGCGGCGCTTGCGCGGCGCGCCGGGTGTCGCCTCTCCCGCCGCTTCGGGAACGGCCACCATGTCGTCCGCGGCGTCGACCGCGGCCTCCTGCGCTTCCCGCGGGGCACGCGGCGCGGGGGCGCGCACATGCACGCGCGGGCCCGGCTGGCGCTGGCCCTTGCGCTGCTCGGCCCGCACCTGGTCCATCAGGTCCTGGCGGCGCAGGTCGTCGGCGGTGCTGAACTCCTGCCACCATTCGGCGATGGCCTCGTCGACCTCGCCCACGTCGGCGCGCAGGCGCATGAAGTCGAAGGCGGCTCGAAAGCGCGCCTGCTCGACCAGGCTGTAGGGCGTGGAGCCGCTGCGCTTGTCGAAGCGCGGCTGCATCATCCAGATCTCGCGCATGTCGGCCGCGAGCTTGCCGCGGCCCGACACGTCGCCGATGCGGGCGTTGAACACGTCGTCGATGGCGTCCTGCAGGGCTGGGAACGGCGCCTGACCGCGCTGGTTGCCGTGGTCCTGCATGCGCGATTGCCAGCCCTCGCGCACGTCGTTCCACAGCACGCAGGCCAGCAGGAAGCTGGCCGCCACCGGCTTGCCCTCGCCCACGCGGCGGTCGGTGTCGGACAGGGCGGCCTTGACGAAGGGCTGGTCCGCGCGCTCGACCACCACGTCCAGCAGCGGATAGATGCCGCTGGCCAGCCCCAGCTTGCGCAACTGCTCGATGGTGGCAATGGCGTGCCCCGTCTGCAGCAGCTTGAGCATCTCGTCAAAGAGCCGGCTCTGCGGCACGTCGGCCAGCAGCTTGGCCGACTCGACCAGCGGCGCCGCGGTCTTGGCCTCCATCTTGAATCCGAGCGCCGCCAGCTTGGCGGAGAAGCGGATCGCGCGGATCACGCGCACGGGGTCTTCGCGGTAGCGCGTGGCCGGGTCGCCGATCATGCGCAGCGTCAGCTTCTTGGCGTCGCGGATGCCGTGGTGGTAATCGACCACGATCTGCCGCGCCGGGTCGTAGTACATCGCGTTGACGCTGAAGTCGCGCCGCGCGGCGTCTTCGTCCTGCGGGCCCCAGACGTTGTCGCGCAGCACGCGGCCGCTGGCGTCCACCGCGTGCTTCATGGCCGCCAGTTCGCTCTTGCTGGTGCGCTCGTTGCCCGCCACCTGCTCGGCGGCCGCGTTGTCCATGTAGGCGCGGAAGGTCGAGACCTCGATCACCTCGTGCTCGCGCCCCCGGCCGTACACCACGTGCACGATGCGAAAGCGCCGCCCGATGATGAAGGCGCGGCGGAACAGCCCCTTGACCTCCTCCGGCGTGGCGTTGGTGGCGACGTCGAAATCCTTGGGCCGCAGGCCCAGCAGCAGGTCGCGCACCGCGCCGCCCACGATGTAGGCCTCGAAACCGGCCTGCTGCAGCGTGGTGACGACGTTCTTCGCCCGCTCGTCGACCAGGTCGGGGTTGATGCCGTGCACGCTGGCGTCGACCTCCTCGCGCTTGCCGAAGCGCGACTTGGTGCCGGCCTTGGACTTGCCCAGGAGTTTGTCGATGAAGGTCTTGATCATGAATTCAGTGGTTGGGCACCTCACGGCGCCTCATTCGTTTTCCAGCATGGAGCGGATCAGCGGGATGGTCACCGCCCGCTGGGTGCGCAGCGCGTAGCCGTCCAGGTGCTCCAGCAGCTCCATCAGGCTGCCCAGGTCGCGGCTGAAGCGGTGCAGCACGTAGTCGATCACGTCGTCCGACAGCATCACGCCGCGCGCGTCGGCGGCCTGGCGCAGCACGGCGCGGCGCTCGGCCTCGCTCAGCACCTGCAGCTGGAACACATGGCCCCAGCCCAGGCGCGTGCGCAGGTCCTCGCGCAGCGGCAGGTCGGCCGGCGGCAGGCTGCCGGCCGCCACCACGCCGCGCTGCAGCGTCTGTGCGTTGACGAACCAGTTGAAGGCCGCATGCTGCTGCACGGCGGTGTACAGGTGCACGTCGTCCATCACCACGGCGCTCCAGCGCTCGTCGAAGGGCGGCGGCTCGAAAAGGCCCGGGTGCAGCCAGCCGACCTCGGCGCCCTGCTCGCGCAGCGCGGTGCGCACCGATTCGAGCAGGTGCGTCTTGCCGCTGCCGCCTTCGCCCCACAGGTAGGTCGGCACCGGCGAATGCACCGCCCCGCGACCGGCGCCCACCCACAGCTGCAGGTGACGCAGGGCGGCCTCGTTGGGGCCGGCGAAGAAGCTGGCGAGGGTCGGCCCGGCCTGCAGACCGATGTCGAGCGCGAGCTGCTTCATGCCATGGATGGGAAGGGAGAAAGGGAGGGGGATCGGCCGGGAACGCCAGGGGACGGCCCTTAAAATCACCCGAAATTCTATCGGCCCGCCCGCATCCGGCGGCGGCGCCTCTTCCACCCCTCCCGCCTGCCGACCATGACTTCGCCCTCTTCCACCCCGCTCAGCTACAAGGACGCCGGCGTCGACATCGATGCCGGCGACGCGCTGGTCGACCGCATCAAGCCGCTGGCGAAGAAGACGATGCGCGAGGGCGTGCTGGCCGGCATCGGCGGCTTCGGCGCCCTGTTCGAGGTGCCCAAGCGCTACAGGGAGCCGGTGCTGGTCTCCGGCACCGACGGGGTGGGCACCAAGCTCAAGCTGGCCTTCGAGTGGCAGATGCACGACACCGTGGGCATCGACCTGGTGGCCATGAGCGTGAACGACGTGCTGGTGCAGGGCGCCGAGCCGCTCTTCTTCCTCGACTACTTCGCCTGCGGCAAGCTCGACGTCGACACCGCCGCCCGCGTGGTCGGCGGCATCGCCCGGGGCTGCGAGCTGTCGGGCTGCGCCCTGATCGGCGGCGAGACCGCCGAGATGCCCGGCATGTACCCGGCCGGCGAGTACGACCTGGCGGGCTTCGCCGTCGGTGCCGTGGAGAAGTCGAAGATCCTCACCGGCCAGAACGTGAAGCCCGGCGACGTGGTGCTGGGCCTGGCCTCGCACGGCGTGCATTCCAACGGCTTCTCGCTGGTGCGCAAGGTGATCGAGCGCGCCGGCGCCGAGTTGCCCGCCACGCTCGACGGCAAGCCCTTCCGCGAGGCCGTGATGGCCCCGACGCGCCTGTACGTCAAGCCGGTGCTGGCGGCACTGCAGAAACATCCGATCAAGGCCCTGGCCCACATCACCGGCGGCGGCCTGCTCGAGAACATTCCGCGCGTGCTGCCCGAAGGCACCGCCGCGCACCTGAAGAAGGGCAGCTGGCCGCAGACCGAACTCTTCGCCTGGCTGCAGAAGGTGGCGGGCATCGACGACATCGAGATGAACCGCACCTTCAACAACGGCATCGGCATGGTGGTCGTGATCGACGCCGCCGAGGCCGCGGCCTGCGCCGCCACGCTGCGGGCCGAGGGCGAGACGGTGTACGAGATCGGCGCCATCGCCGAGCGTGGCGACGGCGCTGCGGTGGTCGTGGGCTGACGAGAGTGGAATACGGGCAGCCGAACGCAGAGGGCGCAGAGGGTTCGCAGCGGGCGCAGAAGTATTCAGGGATGAATGGGATGGACGCTGCTGGCCGCCTTGGCGCAACCGTCACCCACGCAGCCCTCCTCCGTCCAGCTTCGATCCCGCGCTCGTCATGAGCACCACCGACCCCGCCGCAGCCGCCGCCACCCACGAGGCCCCGGCCTCGCGCTGGGTCGTCGGTGCCAGCTACGTGCTCATGGGCGCGGCCCTGTTGGGCATGCTGCTCAACCACCTGCTGGTGGGGCTGCTGGCGGTGTGCGTGGGTTTCCTCGCCACACGGACCTTCGTGCGGGGCGTGATCCGGCTGGCCGAGCGCGCGATCGCGCGGTCCCGGCCGGGCGTGACGGGGCTCACATTGCCCGCGCGCGTCCAGAGCCTGATCCAGGCGCTCACCATCGTCTTCGTGGTGGCGGGCCCGCTGGCACTGCTGGGCGTGGGGCTGTCGCAGGCGCGCGAATTCGTGGTCGACGCGCCGCAGCAGTACCGCGAGCTGCTCGACTACGTGGCCCGCACCATCCTCGACCTGCGCGAGAAGCTGCCGCCCGACCTGGCCGCCTCGCTGCCCGCCGCAGCCGGCGACGTGCAGCACATGGTCGCCAACTATCTGCGCACCCAGGCCGGCTCGCTCGCCCTGGCCGGCCGCGCCTGGCTCACCGCCCTGCTCTTCGCCTACGTGGGCCTGATCGTCGGCGGACTGGCCGCCGTGGCGCGTCCGCCCGCGCTGCGGCAGCCGCTGGCCGCGCAGATGCACCGGCGCATCAGCGTCTTCGGCCAGGCCTTCCGGCAGATCGTGGCGGCGCAGTTCTGGATCGCGACCTTCAACACGGCGCTGACGGCCGTGTTCCTGCTGTTCATCCTGCCGGTCTGGAACCTCAGCCTGCCCTACACGCCGGCGCTCATCACGCTCACCTTCCTGGCGGGGCTGATCCCGATCGTCGGCAACCTGCTGTGCAACGTCGTGATCACGCTGGTGGGGCTGTCGGTGTCGCCGCTCACGGCCGCCGCCTGCCTGGCCTTCCTCATCCTGATCCACAAGGCCGAGTACGTCATCAATGCCAAGGTGGTGGGCAGCCGCACGCACATCGCCGTGTGGGAGCTGCTGGCCGTGATGTTCGCGGCCGAGGCGGTGTTCGGGCCTGCGGGGCTGGTGGCGGCGCCGCTCTTCTACGCGTACCTCAAGAAAGAGCTGCAGGCCGCCCGGCTGGTCTGAGGGCGCCGCCCGAGCCATGGACGCCCCCGTGAGCTTCCACCCCCCGGCGCCGGCGAGCGACGAGGCCGCCCTGCTCGACGCCCTCCGGGCCCGTGCGCCCCGGATCGTCCACCGCGCGCCGGACGCCGATGACGGCACCCGGTGGCACCGGCTGCGCATCGGTGGGCGCGACTGGCGCCTGGCGCGGCCGATCAGCTTCACGCCCTATGCCTCCAGCCGGCCCTGCTCGGCCCGCTGCGCCTTCTGCTCCGAGAACCTGCGCACCGAGCGCGGCAGCGTGCCGGCCGCGCGCCTGCGCCCGGACGCCGGCTATTTCGCGGGACTGGGCCGCGCATTGGCCGCCCTGCGCGGGGTGCCGCTCTCGTGGTCGCTTTCGGGGCTGGAAAACACCGACGACCCGGCCTGGCTGCTCCAGCTGCTCGACACCCTGCGTGCCGCCGAGCGTGACGGCATCGCCATCGAAGACCGGGTGCTGTATTCGAACGGGGCGGGCTTCGCGCACGCGCAGGGCGCGGTGCTGCGCGACGCGCTGCTGCAGTTCAGGCTCAGCTGGATCGAGCTGTCGCGCCACCACCACGACGGTGCGACCAACCAGGCCCTGATGCGCTTTCGCGCCGGCGAGCCGATCGCCGGGCGGGCCGTGTTCGAGCGCGTGCTCGCGACGTTGGCCGAGGCCTTCCCGGTGCGGCTGGTCTGCCTGCTGCAGCTGGGCGGCGTGCGCACGCCGCAGGACGTGGCGGCCTACCTCGGCTGGGCGCGCGCGCAAGGCGCGGGCACGGTGATCTTCCGCGAGTTCTCCGAACTGGACGCGGGCTACCGCGACAACGCCACCGCACGCTACCTGGGCGCCGCCCGCGTGCCGATGGCAGCGCTGCTGCAGGCCTGCCTGGCCGACGCGGCGACCAGCGCCGAATGGGAGATCGAGTCGCTCACCGAGGGCTACTACTTCTGGAACCTGCGCCTGCGCACGCGCGGCGGGCTGCAGGTGGTGTTCGAGCGCTCCGATTACGCCGCGATGCACCGCCGCCACGCGAGCGGCGATGTCTACAAGCTCGTCTACTTCGCCAACGGACAGCTGTGCGCCGGATGGGAGCCCGGCCACGACGTGCTGCTCGACACCCGCGCCGCGGAGCCCGCGCATGGATGACCGCAGCTGGATGCGGCTCGAGGCCGAGCCGGCCGAGCACGCCCTGCCGGCCGACGTCGCCGCGCGCGATCCGCTGGCGGGGCGCGACATCGGCTGGGTCACGCAGATGCGTCCCTTCGTGCGCCACTTCTGCCGGGCGGGCGGACGCGTGCTCGATCCCTTCGCGGGCCTGGGCAGCACGCTGCTGGCGGCGCGGCTGGAGGGGCGCGACGCGGTCGGCTGCGAGATCGACGCCACGCGCGCCGCGACGATCGGCGAGCGCTTCGCGCGCCTGGGCCTGGCCCCGCCGACGGTGTTCGCGGCCTCCTGCGACACGCTGGCCGATGGCGCGATGCCGCCGATCGACCTGTGCCTGACCAACGTGCCCTATTTCGGCTGCCGCTGGAACGGCGAGCCGGTGCCGGACCAGCTCTACGGCAGCGCCACCTACGAGGCGCACCTGGCCGGGCTGCGCGAGGTGTTCCACCGCGTGCGCGACGTGCTGGCCGAAGGTGCGTTCTGCATCGCCATGGCCGAGAACCTGCGCCTGGGCGATCGCACGCTGCCGCTGGCCTTCGACCTCGCGCGCATCCTCGGCAGCCTCTTCGTGCTGCAGGAGGAACGCGTGATCGTCTACGACCGTGCCGTCGGCCCGGCGGCGCCGATGGACGCGCGCAGCAACCGCAGCCACGAGTACGCCCTCATCGCCCGGAAGCGGCGCGAGACCGTCGACCTCGCCGCCACCGCCGCGCTGCTGAACGCCCTTCGCGCCGAAGGCCACCGCTTCACGGTCTTCGGCAGCTTCGCGCGCTGGCTGCAGGACCCGGCCTCGGTCACGCCGGCGGATGCCGACCTGCAGGTGGCGCCCGACGAAGCGGCGATCGACGCGCTGCTGCAGAGCCTGGCGCGGCGCGGCTTCTCGCTGCGCAGCTGGAGCGACCCGGTCGCGCTGCCGCTGCGGCTGGATGCGTACCGCGGGCGGCACTACTTCCGTGCCGAGCGCATCGATCGCGCCGGCGCGCTGGTGCGGCTGGACCTGTGCTTCGAGTAGCTGCCCCGGCAGGGCATGTCCTAAACTGATCGAATCTCGTCCGTCCGTCGCCGGACGAATGGCCGTCAGCGCAGAAGAATCGGGCGCATCATCCACGCAGATGCCCCGAGCACTCGCCATGAAAACCTGTCTGATTGTGATCGACGCCCAAGAGTCGTTCCGCCACCGCCCCTACTTCCGCCCCGACGATGTGCCCGCCTACCTGGCGGCGCAGAACGCGTTGATCGGGAATTGCGTCGCCGCCGGCGTGCCGGTGGTGCGCGTGTTCCATGTCGACGCGCCGGCCGAGGCGTCGAACCCCTTCGCCGAGGAGTCCGGGCTGGTGCGGCCCATCGCCGGCCTGGTCGACTTCGCGGCGGACGCCACCTTCGTCAAGCACCGCCACAGCGCCCTCGTGGGCAGCGGGCTCGAGGTCTGGCTCACGCGCCACGGCATCGGCCGCCTGATCGTGAGCGGCATCCGCACCGAGCAGTGCTGCGAAACCACCACGCGCCATGCGTCGGACCTGGGCTGGGAGGTCGACTACGTGCTCGAGGCCACGCTCACCTTCGACATGACGCAGCCCGACGGCCGGCCGCTCGCGGCTGCCGACATCAAGGCCCGCACCGCCACCGTCCTGCAGGGGCGCTTCGCGACCGTGTGCAGCGTGGACGAGGCGCTGGCCCGCGCCGGCGCGCTCGCCACGGCCTGAGCGGAACGGCACGATGCTCGAACCGGCCCGCTCCCCGCCCGCCACGCCGACCTGCCGCGTCGCGATCCTCGCCTTCGACGGCGTGGAGGCGCTGGATTTCGCCGGCCCCTTCGAGGTCTTCACCACGGCCAGCCGCGTGCACGGGCGGCAGCGCCCCGGCGAGGCGCCGCCCTTCGCCGTCCACAGCGTCGCCCCGCGGCCGGGTCCGGTGCGCGCTCGCGCCGGCCTCGCGATGCTGCCCGACCACACGCTGGACGACGCCCCGGAGGCCGAACTGCTCTTGGTCCCCGGCGGCGTGGTCGACGCCTGCATGACCGACGCGCGGCTGCTGCACTGGATCGGGCAGGCGCATGCGACGGCGCAACTCACGGCCTCGGTCTGCACCGGCGCCTTCGTGCTGGCCGCGGCAGGCGTGCTTGCCGGCGGTCCCGCGACCACGCATTGGGAAGACGCCGACGACCTGCAGGCGCGCTTTCCGGCGCTTCAGGTGGACCGGTCCCGCCGCTGGGTGGACCAGGGGCGCATCGTCACCTCGGCCGGCATCAGCGCGGGCATCGACATGAGCCTGCACCTGGTGGCGCGGCTCGCGGGCCGGGCACTGGCCGTGGCCACGGCCCGGCAGATGGACTACCGCTGGGCCGACGCATGAGCGATGCCATCCTGCCGGTCCGCGTCGTCTTCGTGCTGCTCCCCGACAGCCTCGTGCTCGACTGGGCAGGCCCGGCCGAGGCGCTGCGCATCGCCAACCAACTGCGGGTTGCGGCCGGCCAGCCCGAGCGCTTTCGCGTGGAGTTCGCCGGGCCGAGCCCCAGCGCCCGCAGCTCGGTCGGGGTGCAGATCGCGGGCCTCGCGCCGCTGCCCACGCAGTGGGGGCCGGAACCGGCGTGGATCGTGCTCGTCGGGCAGCCGGGCCGGCGCATCGACGTCGGGACGTCCGAAGCGCGCGCGCTGCTGCACTGGCTGCGCGGCCAGCGCTTCGCCGCCGGGCGGCTGGAGTTGATCACCGTCTGCGCCGGCGCGGTACTGGCCGCGCATGCAGGCGTGCTGGCCGGCCGCCGGGCCACCACGCACCACCACCACCTGCAGGAGCTGGCCGAGCTGGAGCCGCACTGCGACGTGGTGGCCAACCGCGTGTTCGTGCTCGATGCGCCGCTCTACAGCAGCGCCGGCGTGACGACGGGCATCGACCTGGTGCTGCACCGCATCGCGGCCCTGTGCGGCGAGGCGCTGGCCGCGCAGGTGGCGCAGAGCATGGTGGTGGCGCTGCGCCGCGGGCCGCACGACCCGGAACTGTCGCCCTTCCTGGCGCACCGCAACCACCTGCACGCCGCGCTGCACCGCGTGCAGGACGCGGTGAGCGAACAGCCCCAGGCCGACTGGAACGTGCCGCGCATGGCCGAGGTGGCGCACACCTCGCCGCGGCACCTGACGCGCCTGTTCGTCGAGCACGCCGGCATCGCGCCGCTGGCCTGGCTGCGGCAGCTGCGGCTGGCGACGGCGCAGGCCGCGCTGGCCTCGGGCGCCAGCGTCACGCGCGCGGCGGAACAGTCGGGCTTCGGGTCGGACACGCAGCTGCGCCGCGCGTGGCGGCAGTTCGGGCTGCCGGGCTCGCCGTCGGATGCGGTGCCGGCGCACTGAGCCACGCTCGAACTGCTATCGAAAACATAGCTGCTTGCGCAGATGGGGCGGGCGCTGCAGCCATTTTTGATCGCGAACACCGTTCAGGCCGAGCTTGGCCTGTCCTGAGCTTGTCGAAGGATCGAAGCCCCTGCACAGCGCATCAACGGGCTCAGCGTGAACGGATCGGAGAGAACGGGAACGAGAAGGCAGGCCGGGAGACCGCGAAAGGAAGACGCGTCGCGGCGCTGCCGCTCACGGCGCCTGCACCACGCCCTGCTCCGGTGCCGGGCCGGCCTCCGGCGCCAGCCAGGCGTGCGCATGCTCGCGCAGCGCATCGAGCTGCAGCCACAGCAGCGACAGCTGCGTGCGCACCAGCCGCAGCGCGGCCTCGGCCTCGTCGTCGGGCGCGCCCTCGGCTTCGCCCAGGGCCGACAGCGCCCGGCGGGCCTGCACGGCCTCGGCACTGTCCTGAACGTCGACAGCGCCCGCTTCCAGCCCCTGCGCGAGCCGCTCCAGCGCCTGCGCCAGCTGCTCCGCGGCGGTCTCGAGCACCGCGCGGCGCGGGCCCTCGGGCACCTGCATGCGGTGGGCGCCCAGCGCCGACAGGTAGCTCAGCAGCGTGTGCGCCTGGATCAGGAAGCGCAGCGCCACGCCGGCGCGCGGGCGCACGAAGCCCGGCTCGCGGAACATCTCCGACACGGCCGTGGTGAGCGCCGCGTCGGCGTTGTGGGCGTTGCGGCGCGCCAGGCGATAGGCCAGCGTGTCGCTCGCCCCGTC
Source organism: Comamonadaceae bacterium ALPHA2B (assembly GCA_005503065.1). Lineage (GTDB taxonomy): Bacteria > Pseudomonadota > Gammaproteobacteria > Burkholderiales > Burkholderiaceae_C > Xenophilus. Next base: position 28,418 of record SCOE01000043.1, on the reverse strand, counting down.
GCGGTATTGCGCGGCGATGGCGCGCAGGTAGCTCGCCTCGTTGCGCAGCGCGGCACTCGCCACCTCGTGGATGCGGCGCGACTGCCAGTGTGGCAGCACCAGCAGGACCGCGAGCCCGGCGATCACGCTGCCGATGGCCGTGTCGACCAGCCGCGGCACGATCAGCACGCCGCTGTCGATCACCTGGTTGAAGCACAGCAGCACCAGCAGCGTCATGCAGGCGGTGGCCACCAGATAGCGGCTGCTGCGCGTGGCGAAGAACACCACGCCCGCCACCACCGCCAGCACCGACTGCACCAGCGGCTGCGGGAACAGCTCGATCAGCGCCCAGCCCGCCACCACGCCCACCGCCGTGCCCGCGATGCGCTGGCCCATGCGCGCGATGGTGTCGCCATAGCCCTGCTGGCAGACGAAGAGCGTGGTCAGCAGGATCCAGTAGCCCTGCTTCGCGTGGATGCTGCGCATCACCGCATAGCCCACCGCCAGCGCCACCGCCAGCCGGACCGCATGCCGGAACAGCGGCGAGCGCGGCGTGAGCTGGCGCCGCACGCGCGCGGCCGCGTCGCGCCACGACTGCGGCGAGCGGTCGAACAGGCTCATGTCGGTGCGGCCCAGCCGCGCGGCCGGGTGGGCCGTGTGGCTGGCGCCGGCCAGCTGGCCATCGAGCTGGGCGAGGTTGCGCGCCAGCGCCTCGATGGAGCGCAGCAGCGCGGCGCGCTGCATCGCGCCTTCGGGCACGGCCTGGCTGCGCGCATGCGCGATGGCGCTGCGCAGCTCGGCCAGGGCCTGCACGCTCTGGCTGCCGGCGACGAAGGGTTCGCGCCGGCCGATCGACTGCGCCAGGCGATGGCAGGCCTCGCCCTGCAGCGCGAGCACGCGCTGGCAGCGGTAGAGCAGGTCGCTGTGGAAGAAGGTGTCGGCCAGCGCGCGGTAGTCGTCGTGCGAGGAACTGGCGCGCTCGTGCACGTCCTGCGCGATGAGGTACAGGCCGCGGTAGCGCGCGATGCGGCCGGTCGGCGCCCGCGGGCCGAGGCGGCTGAAGATCGCCTCCTTGGTCGCGTTGAGCTCCGACACCACGGCCGCGTTGAGCTGGGCCAGCGCGAGGCGCTTGCGTTCGATGTCCAGGTCGCGCAGCGGCTCGAAGAGGGAAGCCTTGTACTGCACGTAGTCGCCCAGCACGTGGAACAGCCGTTCGAGCTGCGCCTTCACGGGCTGCGCGGGAAAAAGCGCGCTCCACGCCACCGACACCGCGCCGAAGCACGCCGCGCCGGCCAGCAGCAGCACTGGCTCGTGCCAGCGCGGCGGCGGCACCGGCATGGCCTGCGCATGGTCGGCCGACAGCGTGGTGTACATGCCCAGGATGAGCGTGGCGTAGGCAATGGCCTTGTAGCGCGCGCCCACGGCACCGAGCATGGTGAGCGCGAAGGCGGCGAGCGCCAGCGCGACGATGAAGAGCAGGGGCCGGCCGAACAGCGCCTCGACCGAGAAGGCGGCGACCGCGAAGCAGACCAGCGTGACGAACTGGGCGCGCAGGCGGCCCTGCCAGCTGTCGTCGGTCTCGGCCAGCGCACTAGCGATGGCGCCGAGGAAGAGCGGGATCACCGCCTCCTGATTGCCGGTGGCGCGGCAGGCCGCCATGAGGCCGCCGAGCACCAGCAGCACGCGCAACGGCTGGGCGCGCGCGGCCAGGGCCTGCCAGTGCAGGCGCAGGGTGTCGAGGGGAAGGAGATTCATGTCGGCCGATGCGGCGCAGGATGTGTGCCACCGCCGGAGCGGCAAGCGCCAGGCACCCATTCTGCTCTCATTTCGATAGCTGCCCGCGTCCGCTGGACGGGCACTGCAGAGCGATTCGACTCAGAAACCTGCCGATGGACCCGGTCCCGCGGGGGGTCGCATTCTGGCACGCCGACCCTGACGCGCAGCCGATGCGACGGCCACGCCTTGGGGCCATACGGGCGCCGGCCGTTCAGGCGGCCGCGCAGAAGCGCAACACGTGGCCGTCGGGCTCGCGGACCGCGAACTCGCGAACGCCCCAGGGCTGCGAGGTGGGCGGCTCCAGCACCGTGACGCCGCGCGCGAGGTAGGCCGCATGCAGGCCGTCGATGTCGTGGCCGACGTGCACCACCAGCTCGCCACGCCACGGCGGCAGCGCCTGCGGCGCGCACTGCCACAGGCGGATGTACATCGGCACCCCGCCGTCACAGGCGCCCTGCCAACCCTCACCCGCCGCCGTCGGCACATGCCGCACCCGCGCGTAGCTGGGCGGTTCGCCGGCGATGAAGTCGAGCTGGAAGCCCAGCACCTCGCAGAACCAGCGCGCGGCGCGCTGCACGTCGGCCACGGGCAGCACCGGCTGCAGGCCGTGGAAGGCATGGCGCTCGGCCAGCGGCGCCGCCCGTCCCGGCGCCGGCGTGCCTTGCGGGCGGGTCGGCGCGGTGTCCATGCGTGCAGGTCCTTCAGCTTCGCTCGCGGCGCAGCGCCGCCACGCGCTCGGCGACGGCGTCGACGTCGAGCGCGTCCTCGGCATGCGCGAGGTAGGTCTCGAGGTCGCGCACGGCCATTTCGGTGTGGCCCTGCTCGGCGTGGGCCAGGCCCCGGTCGCGGTACTCGGCCCAGGCCTCGGGCAGCAGCACGACCAGCCGGTCCTGCACCGCGATCAGCCGCACCCAGTCTTCCTGCGTGCGATGGATCTCCTTGAGGTTGCGCAGCATGCGCCCGACGATCTCGCGCGGCATGGCCGGCTGCAGGTACAGGCCCAGCGGCACGTCGAAGTCGCCCACCAGGCCGCTGCTGCGCTTGTAGGGATCGAGCCGTTCGCTGAGCTCCTCGCGCGAGAGCGACTTGCCGGTGAAGGGGTCGATCACCACCTGCCCCTTGGGCAGCGTCACCTTGAGCATGAAGTGGCCGGGGAAGCTCACGCCGCGCGCATGCAGCCCCAGCCCCTGCGCCAGCTCCATCCACAGCACCGCCAGCGAGATCGGGATGCCGCGCCGCGTGCGCAGCACGGCGCTGAGGTAGCTGTTGTCGGGGTCGTAGTAGTCGTTGACGTTGCCGCCGAACGAAAGGTCGTGGAAGAAGAACTGGTTGAGGGCGCGCAGCCGTGCGAGTGGCGCCGCATCGGCCGGCAGGCGGCGCTTCAGCCGCGCGAGCAGCTGGTCGACGTCGCCCAGCACCTGCTGGACGTCGAGGTCGGGGTACTCGTCCTGCGCCAGGCTGGCGGCGGCCTCCAGCAGCGGGAAATGGTCGTCGCTCTGCACCAGCGCGGTGAAGTACGCGAGCGGCGTCGGCGGCTCGAAGCTGAATGGCATGGGTCTTTGTAGTGGAGGTGCCGGCGAGCGTCAAGGCACCGCCGGCGGTGCGCCGTCAGCGGCGGATCAGGGTGCGCAGCTTGACACCGGTGAGCGCGAGGACGCCGAAATACAGCACGGCCGCGCCGCCGATGAAGGCGGCCAACAGCCCGGCGCGCAGCAGGCGGGCGTCGCGCAGCGCGACCCAGTCGATCCGGTGCGCGCCCCAGGCCAGCAGCACGCCCAGCACCGCCGTGGCCACCGCGACCTGGGCGATGAAGCGCCACCACCCCGGCGCCGGCTGGAAGCCGCCCGCGCGGCGCAGCAGCACCACCAGCGCCAGCGCGTTGACCAGCTGCGCCAGCCCGATCGACAGCGTGAGCCCGGCGTGCTGCAGGAACGGCACGAAGGCGATGTTGAGCGCCTGCGTCAGCGCCAGGGTGGCCAGACTGACGCGCATCGGCGTCTTCATGTCGTGGCGGGCGTAGAAGCCGGCGGCCAGCACCTTGATCGATACGATGCCCAGGAGGCCGGTGCCGTAGCCCATCAGCGCGGTGGTGGTGCGCTGCACGTCCATCGCGGTCACGGCGCCGTTGTGGAAGAGCACCGCCACCAGCGGCAGCGGGAACACCAGCAGCGCCAGCGCGCAGGGCACCGTGAGCAGCACGATCAGGCGCAGGCCCCAGTCGAGCATGGCCGAGTAGCGCGCCTGGTCCTGCGCGGCGCGCGCCGCGGCCAGTTGCGGCATCAGCACCACGCCCAGCGCCACGCCCAGCATCGCGCTGGGGAATTCCATCAACCGGTCGGCCATGTTCAGCCAGGTGACGCTGCCCGTGGCCAGGTGCGAAGCGATCTGGGTGTTGATCAGCAGCGACAGCTGCGCCCCGCTCACGCCGATCAGCGCGGGCAGCATGAGCTTCGTGATCTTGCGCGTGGTCGGATCCTTCCACGCCCGGCGCAGCGCCACCAGCCGAACGCCGATGCGCGGCAGCATGCCCAGGCGACGCAGTGCGGGAAGCTGGATGGCCAGTTGCAGCAGGCCGCCGACCATCACGCCCACGCACTGCGCATAGATGGGCTCGATGCCCCAGCGCCGGAACAGCGGCGCGCCGACCACGATCGAGGTGATGAGCGCGACGTTCAGCAGCACCGGCGAGGCCGCCGGCACCGCGAATTGCTTCCAGGTGTTGAGGATGCCGCCCGCGAAGGCCACCAGCGACATGAAGCCGATGTACGGGAACATCCAGCGCGTCATGACCACGCTGGCGTCGAAGCCGCCGGATTTCGCGAGGCCGCTGGCCATGGCCCAGACCATGGCCGGTGCGGCGATCACGCCCACCACGCACAGCAGCAGCAACGTCCAGGTCAGCAGAGTGCCCACGTGGTCGACCAGCTCTTTCGCGCCCGCATCGCCGCGCTCGGTGCGCGTGGCCGCCAGCACGGGCACGAAGGCCTGCGCGAAGGCGCCCTCCCCCAGCACGCGGCGGAACAGGTTGGGGATGCGGAAGGCGACGTTGAAGGCGTCGGTGAGCGCGCTGACCCCGAACACCGAGCTGAACAGCACGTCGCGCACCAGTCCCGTGATGCGCGAGGAAAGGGTCAGCAGCGAGACGGTGGAGGCGGACTTGAACAGGGACACGGGGCGGGAGTGTAGGCGGCCGATCCGGCTCGCTTGCCGCCTTTCTTCCGGGCGAAATTGCCGGCTCGGCAGCCTGCCCCTATAATGGAGAGCTTTGCTGCAACATCCACAGACCCTCTAAGGAAACATACACATGGCATCCGCCAAGCCCAAGAAGAAGAACCCGCGCCTCGCGTCGGGCCGCAAGCGCGTCCGCCAGGACACCAAGCTGAACGCAGCCAACAGCTCGCTGCGCTCGAAGTACCGCACCGCCGTCAAGAACGTCGAGAAGGCCGTGGCCGCCGGCGACAAGACGAAGGCCGCCGAACTGTTCGCCAAGGCGCAGAGCGTCGTGGACATCGTGGCCGACAAGGGCATCTTCCACAAGAACAAGGCCTCGCGCGACAAGAGCCGCCTGGCCGCCAAGGTGAAAGCCCTGGCCACCGCCGAGAAGGCCGCCGCCTGACGTTTCAGGTCAGCCCGGACCGCTGAAGAGCGATCCGCCGTTTGATCGGGTGCGCTGCAGCAAGCAAAAAAAGAAAAACCGCCTTCGGGCGGTTTTTTCTTGGGCGCAAGGTTTTCAGGCTTTCGGCCGCACCTCGGGCATCAGGCAGGCCTCGCCCACCTGCAGGTCGTTGTCCTTGGCGAAATTCAGGACGAAATCCCAGGCCATTGGCTCGGCTTCGCGCAGGTCCTCGTGGACGACCACGCATTTCACGCCGCCGATCACGGTGGGAACGCACCAGGGCGAATAGCTCAGGTAGCTGTCGCGGGTGGCGCCGCCGGGGCGGAACTGGCACATCACGCCCGCGAGACGTTCGGCCCAGTCGCTCGGCCGGAAGGTGCGGCCGGTGCTCGTGATGCCCTGAATGAAGATCTCTTTACCGGGGGGTGAAGCCATGCTTGCAAAGCGCCTGCAGGCGAGGTGCTGCAGTGCACAAGGATTCTACCGGCTGGGCCATGCACGCACCGTGCCCGCGGGCATGGCTGTGATGCGGAATCCTCAACGAAGGGGTCATGACCGGCCCCTAGAATTTCCCTTCCTTTGCGAAGCCACCTTCTGGAGAGCCGATGAGCGCCCCTGCCGAATCCCTCGAACCCACCTCGCCCCACGTCATGAACACCTATGGCCGGCTGCCGATCGCGCTGTCGCATGGCCAGGGCTGCCGCGTGTGGGACACCAACGGCAAGGCCTACCTCGACGGCCTGGGCGGCATCGCCGTCAACACGCTGGGCCACAACCACCCGCAGCTCGTGCCGGCGCTGCAGGACCAGCTGACGAAGATCATCCACAGCTCCAACTACTACCACGTGCCCGGCCAGGAGATCCTGGCCAAGAAGCTCACCGAGCTGTCGGGCATGACCAACGCGTTCTTCTGCTGCACCGGCCTGGAGGCCAACGAGGCGGCCATCAAGCTGGCGCGCAAGTTCGGCCACGACAAGGGCATCGAGAAGCCGCAGATCGTGGTCTACGAGAAGGCCTTCCACGGCCGCAGCATCGCGACGCTGTCGGCCACCGGCAACCCGAAGATCCAGGCCGGCTTCGGCCCGCTGGTGGAAGGCTTCATCCGGGTGCCGCTCAACGACATCGAGGCCCTGAAGAAGGCGACCGAAGGCAACCCGAACGTGGTGGCCGTGTTCTTCGAGACCATCCAGGGCGAAGGCGGCATCAACCCGATGCGCTGGGACTACCTCAAGCAGGTCCGTGCCCTGTGCGACCAGCAGGACTGGCTGATGATGATCGACGAGGTGCAGTGCGGCATGGGCCGCACGGGCAAGTGGTTCGCGCACCAGTGGGCCGGCATCGTGCCCGACGTGATGCCGCTGGCCAAGGGCCTGGGCTCGGGCGTGCCGATCGGCGCGGTGGTGGCCGGCCCGAGGGCGGCCAACATCTTCCAGCCCGGCAACCACGGCACCACCTTCGGCGGCAACCCGCTGGCCATGCGCGCCGGCATCGAGACCATCCGCATCATGGAAGAGCAGCAACTGCTGACCCATGTGGAGAAGGTCGGCACGCACCTCAAGTCCGCGCTGGAGGCCGCCTTCGAGGGCGTGGCCGGCGTGAAGGAAGTGCGCGGCCAGGGCCTGATGCTGGGCATCGAGCTCGACCGCCCGGCCGGCGCCATCCTCGGCCGGGCCTGCGACGCGGGCCTGCTGCTGTCGGTGACGGCCGATTCCGTGATCCGCCTGGTGCCGCCGCTGATCCTCACGACGGCCGAGGCCGACGAGATCGTCGCCATCCTGGCGCCGATCGTGAAGGCCTTCCTGGCCGAGTAAGCCCGTCTCATACGGTTTTGCATTCAAGCGCAGAACAAGGCGGGGCGCCGCAGACAGTGCTGTAGCACGGCAAGGCGCCCCAACGCAGTTATGCGTTTGAAGGCAACACCGTATCAGGCACCCTGCGGCAGCGGCGCCGCCGGATCGACCAGGCCCGCCGCCCGCAGCTCGCGCCAGAAATCGGCGGGCACCTGTTCCTGCAGCGCGGCGCGGTCCTCCGCGATGCGGCCCGGCTGGCTGGCGCCGGGGATGACCGCCGCGACGGCCGGATGGGCGAGCGAGAACTGCAGCCCCGCCGCCTTCATGCCGACGCCATGGCGCTGCGCGATGGTGCGGATCGCATCGATGCGCGCCTGCATCGGCGGCTGGATCGGCGCGTACTCGAAGTTCGGGCCACCGACCAGCGCGCCCGAGCTGTAGGGCCCGCCCACCACGATGCCCAGGCCGCGCTCGGCCACCTTCGGCATCACGCGCTGCAAGGCGCGGCCATGGTCCAGCAGCGTGTAGCGGCCCGCCAGCAGGAAGCCGTCGGGCCGCGGGCCCTGCAGGTCCAGCAGCAGTTCGATCGGTTCCACGCGGTTCACGCCCAGGCCCCAGGCCCGGATCACTCCCTCGTCGCGCAGGCGATCCAGGGCCTTGAAGGCGCCCTTGCGCGCGCTCTCGAACACCGACAGCCACTCGTCGCCGTAGAAGTCCTGCGCCACGTCGTGCACCCAGGCGATCTCGATGCGGTCGGTCTTCAGGCGCTTCAGGCTGTCCTCGATGGAGCGCAGCGTGGCGTCCTCGGAGTAGTCGTTGACGACGCGGTTGGGGCGCCCGTGCTTGAAGACCTCGCCCTTCTCGCCGTTGTCGCGCGCCGCGAGGTCCTCGACCTCGTCCAGCACCAGCCGGCCGACCTTGGTGCTGATCACATACGAGTCGCGCGGCCGGCCGGCCAGCGCCTCGCCCATGCGGATCTCGGCCAGGCCGGCGCCGTAGAAGGGCGCGTTGTCGAAGTAGCGGATGCCGTCGTTCCACGCCGCGTCGACCGTGGCGCGCGCCTCGGCCTCGGGGATGTCGCGGAACATGTTGCCCAGGGGGGCGGTGCCGAAGCCGAGCCGGCCGGGCAGCAGGTCCTTGAGTGCCATGGTGCTCCTCTCGCGTGTGCGGTGATTCAGGCGGCCTGCGCCACCGTGAATTCGGTGTAGCCCTCGGCGCCGCCGCCGAAGTAGCCCGACGCCGGCGCGTCGAACAGCGGCAGGCGGTGCTGCAGCCGCTCGACCAGGTCGGGATTGCCGATGAAGTCCCGGCCGAAGGCCACCATGTCGGCATGGCCCGAGGCCGTGGCGTCGATGGCGCGCTGGCGGTCGTAGCCGTTGTTGGCAATGTAGGCGCCGCCGAAGGCCCGGCGCAAGGCCTGGTTGTCGAAACGGCTCGTGCCGTCCTCGCCATGCATCTGGCCTTCCACCACATGCAGGTAGGCCAGGCCCAGCGCGCCGAGGCGGCCGGCGAGGTAGGCGTGCGTTTCCTGCGGCTGGCTGTCGAGCGGCGTGTCGCCGATCGCGGTGGACAGCGGCGACAGGCGCACGCCGACGCGGTCGGCGCCCCAGACGCCGGCCACCGCCTCGACCACGTCCAGCGTGAGCCTGGCGCGGTTCTCGATGGAACCGCCGTATGCGTCGGTGCGCTGGTTGGTGCTGTCGCGCAGGAACTGCTCCAGCAGGTAGCCGTTGGCGGCATGCACCTCGACACCGTCGAAGCCGGCGTCCTTGGCGCGCAGGGCGGCCTGACGGTAGTCCTCGATGACGGCGGCGATCTCGTGCAATTCGAGTGCACGCGGCATCGAGGGCGCTTCGAAGCCGGCCTCGGTGAACACGTTGCCGCCGGCCTGCAGCGCGGAGGGCGCGACGGGCGCGACGCCATGAGGCTGCAGGCTGGTGTGCGACATGCGGCCCACGTGCCACAGCTGCACCACGATGCGGCCGCCCGCCGCGTGCACGGCATCGGTGACTTGCTTCCACCCCGCGACCTGCGCATCGGTGTACAGGCCGGGCGTGTAGGCGTAGCCGCGGGCCTGGGGCGAGATGTTGGTGGCCTCGGCGATCAGGAGGCCGGCGGAGGCGCGCTGCGCGTAGTAGCGGGCCGCCAGCGGCGAGGGCACGCCGTCCATGCCGGCGCGCGAACGGGTGAGCGGGGCCATGGCGATGCGGTTGTTGACGGCGATGGCGCCCAGGCGGGTCGGGGTGAAGAGGGTGTCGGTGGTCATGGTGCTGTCCTCGAAGGTCGGTGGGTGATGGGTCCCGGGTGAAGCGAAGTTTGGGACGCCGCCTCGCATTCATCCAATTTATTCATTGAATTCCAGTCATTCACAGATCAACATATCTGGATGCGCTACGACCTGAACCTGCTGCCCGTCTTCCTCGCCCTCATGGAGGAGCGCAACGTCACGCGCGCCGCCGAGCGGCTGGGCATCACGCAGCCGGCGCTGTCGAACGCGCTGGCACGGCTGCGCACGATGCTGCGCGACCCGCTGTTCGTGCGGGCGCGCTACGGCATGCAGCCCACGCCACAGGCCGAGGCGCTGGCACCCGTGATCGCCGCGGCGCTGGCGCAGCTGGACGACGTGGTGCTGGGCCAGCAGGACTTCGACCCTGCCAAGGCGGAGCAGCTCGTCACCCTGGCGCCCAACAGCTATGTCGAATTCGTGCTGGTGCCGGCGCTCGCCGCCCGGCTGCGCGAGCGCGCGCCCGGCATGCGGCTGCGACTCACGCCCTACGGCGCCGACCTGGCCGAGACCGGCGTGGCCACCGGCACCACCGCGATGGCACTGGGCCGCTTCGTCGACCCGCCCGACAACCTGGTCGTGCAGCGGCTGATGGACGACGGCCTGGCCTGTGTGCTGCGCGCCGACCATCCGCTGGTGGGCGGGCGCCTGACGAAGAAGCAGTACGAGTCCTTGAAGCACGTCAACGTGCTGCCGCCCGGCCGGCTGCGGGCCGGCCTCTTCCAGGCGCTGGAGCGCCAGGGCCTCAGGCGCGAGGTGGCGGTGTCGGTGACGCATTTCCTGGCCATTCCGGAGATGGTGGCCGTCACCGACTACTGCGCCACCCTCCCCCGCCAGATCTGTCGGCGCCTGGCCGGCGACCCGCGGCTGAAGGTGCTGCCCACGCCGGTCGACCTGGGCCGCTTCCCGGTCGAGATGGCCTGGCACGTGCGGCACCGCCACGATCCGGCGCATCGCTGGCTGCGTGCGCTGGTGGCCGAAGTGGCGGCCGAACTGGCCGCGCACGAAGCCCCCGCAGGCTGAGCCGCGCGCGCAACGCCTGCCACAATGCACCTTTGAGCGCACCGGGCATGCCGTGCCCGCCCCTTCTGCCATGACCGCACCCGCGATCCGCCATTACCTCCAGTTCAGCGATTTCACGGCCGACGAGTACGCCTACCTGTTCGAGCGCGCCGCCCTCATCAAGGCCAAGTTCAAGGCGTACGAGAAGCACCAGCCCCTGACCGACCGCACCCTGGCCCTGATCTTCGAGAAGGCCAGCACGCGCACCCGCGTGAGCTTCGAGGCCGGCATGTACCAGCTCGGCGGCAGCGTGGTGCACCTGACCACCGGCGACAGCCAGCTCGGCCGCTCCGAGCCGATCGACGACAGCGCCAAGGTCATCAGCCGCATGGTCGACCTGGTGATGATCCGCACCTTCGAGCAGGCCAAGATCGAGGCCTTCGCCGCCGCCTCGCGCGTGCCGGTCATCAACGGCCTGACCAACGAATTCCATCCCTGCCAGATCCTGGCCGACCTGTTCACCTTCATCGAGCATCGCGGGTCGATCAAGGGCAAGACGGTGGCCTGGGTCGGCGACGGCAACAACATGGCCAACACCTGGCTGCAGGCGGCCGAGATCCTGGACTTCACCGTGCACGTGAGCACCCCTTCGGGCTACGAGGTGGACCAGGACGTCGCCGGCATCCGCTCGAGCGACAGCTACAAGGTCTTCAAGGACCCGATGGACGCCTGCCGCGGCGCCGACCTGGTGACCACCGACGTGTGGACCAGCATGGGCTACGAAGCCGAGAACGAGGCCCGACGCAAGGCTTTTGCCGACTGGTGCGTCGACGAGGAGATGATGCGCGCCGCCCAGCCCGACGCCCTGTTCATGCACTGCCTGCCCGCGCACCGCGGCGAGGAGGTGCAGGCCGAGGTCATCGACGGCCCGCAGTCGGTGGTGTGGGACGAGGCCGAGAACCGCATGCATGTGCAGAAGGCGCTGATGGAGTTCCTGCTGCTCGGGCGCATGGCCTGAGCCGGCGCGACGGCATGGCCGCCCTCCTGACCGGAATCTCGATCCGAATCGCCTTTAAGCCCCCGTCGCACCTGCGCAAGGCGCTCTCTTTTCGATAGCATCTCGGTTCCTCCCCGCCTGCCGCCGCGGCGCCTGGACTGCATCTCGCGCCGCGCTGGCGCATTCCGTCGCAGGCCGCTGGCCACCGTCATGCGGATCGCCCACAGTGCGGCCCAGGGACGGCAGGTGCCGCCCACTGCCCCAGGAGAACCGCCATGCCCTCGCTCCCGCGCCTGAACCCCGCCGCCCTGGCCGCACTCGGCCTTGCGCTGACCGCAGCCGCCACCAGTCACGCCGCCGACCTCACCGTCGAAGTGAGCGGTGCCAAATCGACGCAAGGCACCGTGAGCGCGGCCCTCTACGCCAGCGCCGACACCTGGCTCAAGGAGCCGCAGAAGCTGCAGGGCGCACGCGCCCCGGCCGCGCAGCCCGTCACCGTGCTGGTCTTCCGGAACATCCCCCCGGGTCGCTATGCCCTCTCGGCCTTCCATGACGAGAACGGCAACGAGAAGGTCGACACCAACGTGGTCGGCATGCCGACCGAGCGCACCGGCTTCAGCCGGGACGCGCGCGGCCGCATGGGCCCGGCGGCCTTCGACGATGCGGTGATCGACGTCCAGGGCGACACGACCACCGCCATCACGCTGCGCTGAACGGCCCGCCCGCGAAGGAGCCCACCATGGAACGCCGCGATTTCCTGCGAGGCCTGGCCGGCGCGGCCGGCCTGCCCCTGCTGCCCGTTGGCGCGCATGCGCTCACGCCGACCGGCAGCGCTGCCGCCTTCCAGCCCGACGACTGGCAGGCCGCCTTCGACAGCCACCGCGCCGAACACCCGTGGCAGATGGGCTTCGAGGGCCTGCAGGCCGACGTGGCGCCGATGCCGCTGAAGCTGCACGGCCGCCTGCCGCCCGACCTGCGCGGCGCCTTCCTGCGCAACGGCCCGGCCCGCCACACGCTGGGCGGCCAGCGCTACCACCATTGGTTCGACGGCGACGGCATGGTGCAGAAGTACGAGATCGGCGCCGGCGGCATCGTGCACCGCGGCCGCTTCGTGCGCACCGAGAAGTTCGCGGCCGACACGGCCGCCGGCCACCCGGTGCGCGCGGCCTTCGGCACCTCCTTGCCGGGCATGGAGCCCATCACCTCGCCCGACTCGATCAACGTCGCCAACACCAGCCTGGTGAGCCATGGCGGCGAGTTCCTCGCGCTGTGGGAAGGCGGCTCGGCCACGCGCGTCGATCCGGCCAGCCTCGACACCCTGGGCGTGAAGACGCTGAATGCCGAGTACGCCGGCATGCCCTTCTCGGCCCATCCCAAGATCGGGCCCGACGGCGTGCTGTGGAACTTCGGCGTCAGCAGCCGGCAGGGCGTGCTGTCGATCTACCGCATCTCGCCCGACGGCCGCGACGTGCAGGCCACCAGCATGAAGGTGCCCGACATCGCCATGGTCCACGACTTCGCGGTGACCGAGCGGCACCTGGTGTTCCTGCTGCCTTCGCTGGTCTTCGACGTGGCGCGGTCCGACGCGGGCGCGAGCTTTCTCGACAGCCATGTGTGGCGGCCCGAGCTGGGCATGCGCGTGATGGTGCTGCCCAAGGACCGGCTCGATGCGCCGCGCTGTTTCGAGCTGCCGGCCGGCTTCGTCTTCCACGTCGGCAACGCGTGGGAAGACGCAAAGGGCGAGGCGATCCACCTCGACTACGTGCGCTCCGACGACGCCTCCTACGCCACACACGGCCTGCGCAACGTGATGCGCGGCGAACACGACGTGCCTCCGCCCACCTGGCTCACCGTGGTGATGCTGGACCTGCGCAGCGGCCGCGCGCGGCAGGACGCGCTGGCCCAGCGCGTGGAGTTCCCGCGCGTCGACCCGCGCCGCGTCTCGCGGCGTCACCGCGAGGTCTTCGTGGCGCAGCGCGTGGGCACCGGCGACCAGCCGATGTTCGATGCCGTCGCTCGGCTGGATGTCGCGAGCGGGCGCATCGACCGCTACCGCTACGGGCCGGACGTGATGGCGGAAGAGCACGTCTTCGTGCCGCGCACCGGCCGCGGTGCGCGCGAAGGCGACGGCTGGCTGCTGGGCACCGCGCTCGACATCCGCCGCCGCGCCATGCTGTTCTCGGTCTTCGATGCGCGCCAGCTGGCGGCCGGGCCGGTCGCGCAGGGCGTGTTGCCGCGCGTCATGCCACTGGGGCTGCACGCGGTGTACCTGCCGGCCTGATCGCGGTTTCGGCAGCGCGAGAATCGGCACCGCCGCATCGCGCCGACCTGCCCCACCGATGAACCCCTGCCAGACCTGCGGCGCCTGCTGCGCCGCCTTCCGCGTCGATTTCAGCGTGCACGAGTTGGACGTCGAGGGCGGGCGCGTGCCCGCCGGCCTGGCGGTGCAGGTGAACGACACGCTGTGCCGCATGCGCGGCACCGACCACACGCCGCCGCGCTGCGCCGCGCTCACGGGCCGCGTCGGCGAGCGCGTCGCCTGCGGCATCTACGAATGGCGGCCCGGGCCTTGCCGCGAGCTCGAGGCGGGCAGCGACGCCTGCGAGCGGGCGCGGGTGCGGCACGGTCTCGCGCCGGTCGCGAATCTTTGAATCGAACGAGACTGCAGCGCCCGCCGCGCCTGCGCCAACCGCTACGATTTCAATAGCATTCGGCCCGTCACGCCGGGGGAACGCACGGCTCGTTTCGGCATCCGTTGGAAATAACCGACACCACGACCCCGTGCACGGCGCTAACTTCGCCGCATGCTTTTTCCCGCCACCTCCACGCCGGTCGTGCAGCGTCCGCTGCGCGTGTGGGACATCTCGCCGCCGGTGCATGCCGGCGCGCCGGTGTTTCCCGGCGACACGCCCTACCGGCAGCGCTGGGCCGCCTCGATCGGCCCCGGCTGCCCCGTCAACGTCAGCGAGATCACGCTCTCGCCCCACGTCGGCGCGCATGCCGACGCGCCGCTGCACTACGACGCCGAGGGCGCCAGCATCGGCGACACCGACATTGCGCCCTTCCTCGGCCCCTGCCGAGTGATCCACGCCATCGGGCGCGGCCCGCTCGTTACCTGGGCGGACATCGCACATGCGATCGACGACAGCCTGCCGCCGCGCGTGCTGGTGCGCACCTATGAACGCACGCCGGTCGACCGCTGGGACCCGCAGCTCGCCGCCTACGCGCCCGACACCGTCGAGCAGTTGGCCGCCCGCGGCGTGCAGCTCATCGGCATCGACACCGCCAGCATCGACCCCGCCGACAGCAAGACCCTGGACAGCCACCAGACCATCCGCCGCCACGGCATGCGCGTGCTCGAGAACCTCGTGCTCGACGATGTGCCCGAAGGCAACTACGAACTCATCGCCCTGCCCCTCAAGCTCGTGACCGCCGATGCCTCGCCGGTGCGCGCGGTGCTGCGCGAACTGGCCAGATAAAGAAAACCGGATACGGACAGCCGAACGCAGAGGGCGCGAAGGATTCGCAGAGGACGCAGAAGAACAGCCGAATTTTCGGGTTCATTTTTTTCTGGGTTCCTTTCGCGCCCTTTGCGAAACCTTTGCGTCCTCTGCGTTCGGCTGCCCGAATTTCAAGCACCTCACCATGACCACCACTCTGACCCTCGACGACTGCCGGCGCCTGGACGCCCAAGACCCGCTGCGCGCGCTGCGCGACCTGTTCACCCTGCCGGAAGGCGTCATCTACCTCGACGGCAACTCGCTGGGCGTGCTGCCGAAGGCCGCGCCCGCGCGCATCGCCCTGGCGGTGACGCAGGAATGGGGCACGGGCCTCATCCGCTCGTGGAACGAGGCGCGCTGGTTCGACCTGCCACAGCGGCTGGGCGACCAGGTGGCGCGCCTCATCGGCGCCGCGCCCGGCGAGGTGGTGTGCACCGACAGCACCTCGGTCAACCTGTACAAGGTGCTGTTCGCGGCACTGTCGGCGCAGAAGAAGGACAGTGGTCGCACGATCGTCGTCTCGGAGCGCAGCAACTTCCCGACCGACCTCTACATCGCCGAGTCGCTGTGCCGCGAGCGCGGCCTGACGCTGAAGCTGGTGGACGACCCGTCGGAAATTCCCGCGGCGCTCACGGCCGAGGTGGCGGTGCTGATGCTCACGCACGTGAACTACCGCACCGGTGCCATGCACGACATGGCGGCGCTGACGAAGCTGGCGCACGACGCGGGTGCGCTCGCGGTGTGGGACCTCGCGCACAGCGCCGGCGCCGTGCCGGTGGCGCTGAACGATGCCGATGCCGACTTCGCCATCGGCTGCGGCTACAAGTACCTCAACGGCGGCCCCGGTGCCCCGGCCTTCGCCTGGGTGAACGCGCGCCACGCCGACGCCTGGCAGCAGCCGCTGTCGGGCTGGTGGGGCCATGCGGCGCCCTTTGCGTTCACGCCCGGCTACCGCCCGGCCCCGGGCGTGGGCCGCTACCTGTGCGGCACGCAACCCATCCTCAGCCTCACCGCGCTGGGCTGCGGGCTCGACGCCATGCTGGCGGCCGAGCCGCTGGGCGGCATGCAGGCGCTGCGCACCAAGTCGCTCGCGCTCACCGACACCTTCATCGCGCTGGTGGAACAGCGATGCCCCGAGCACTTCGCACTGGTCACGCCGCGCGAGCACGCACAGCGCGGCTCGCAGGTGTGCCTGCGCATGGCCGACCCCAGCCAGCGCATCGGCGGCCCGGCCTATGCGATCGTGCAGGCGCTGATCGCGCGCGGTGTTGTCGGCGACTTCAGGGCCGGGGATGAACACATGCCTGACATCCTTCGCTTCGGCTTCACGCCGCTGTACCTCGGCTTCGAGGACGTGTGGAACGCCGTGGGCAACCTCGCGCAGGTGCTGGAGGAGGAGGAGTACCGCCGCCCCGAGTTCAACACCCGCAACGCGGTGACCTGAGCAGGAGCGCCCCATGAGCCACAGCGACACCGAAAAGATCGTCCACGAGGAAAAGGCCCAGCTCGACTTCAGCCAGTCGATGAGCTACGGCGACTACCTGCACCTGGACGAGATCCTCAACGCGCAGCACCCGCTCTCGCCGGCGCACGACGAGATGCTCTTCATCGTGCAGCACCAGACCAGCGAGCTGTGGATGAAGCTCATGCTGCACGAGCTGCGCGCCGCCATGGGCGCCATCGCGGGCGACCGGCTGCCCGACGCCTTCAAGATGCTGGCGCGGGTGACGCGCATCATGGAGCAGCTGGTCGGTGCGTGGACGGTGCTCTCGACCATGACGCCGCCCGAGTACAGCGCCATGCGGCCCTACCTGGCCAGCTCCAGCGGCTTCCAGAGCGCGCAGTACCGCTGCATCGAATTCGCGCTGGGCAACAAGAACGCCGCCATGCTCAAGCCCCACGCGCACCGGCCGGAGCTGCTGGCGCAGGTGGAAGCCGCCTGGCGCGCGCCCTCGCTGTAC
This sequence comes from Comamonadaceae bacterium ALPHA2B, assembly GCA_005503065.1. Lineage (GTDB taxonomy): Bacteria > Pseudomonadota > Gammaproteobacteria > Burkholderiales > Burkholderiaceae_C > Xenophilus. Next base: position 11,513 of record SCOE01000043.1, on the reverse strand, counting down.
GACGAGGCGCTGCGCCTGCTGGCACGGCGCGGCCTGCCGGTGCCGGCAGACCACCTGGAGCGCGACTGGACGCAGCCCTATGTCTCGAGCGACGCCGTCGAGGCCGCCTGGCTCGCCGCCTACCGCGCACCGCATGCGAACTGGGACGCCTACCAGCTCGGCGAGAAACTCACCGACATCGAGGACGCCTTCCGTCTCTGGCGCTTCCGCCATGTGACCACGGTGGAGCGCGTGATCGGCTTCAAGCGCGGCACCGGCGGCACCGGCGGCGTGAGCTACCTGCGCAAGATGCTCGACGTGGTGCTGTTCCCCGAGCTCTGGAAGCTGCGCACCGACCTGTGAGCGCGCCACCGGCGCAACCCGCGAGCATGCGCGCGCGATGGGCCTGCGGGCCTTGATGTTTCTACCGACGCCGGCGCCGCCGGCTTGGCTAGCATGGTCTGCCACAAGACACCAGGAGGCAGGCCATGGACGCGCAGGACTTCTTCACCACCGACGAGCGCGCCACGCTGCGCGCGCACGGCATCGTGCTCTTCGCGCAACGCGTCATCTTCGATGCGCAGCCGCCGATGCCGCAGGCGCAGATCGATGCCGTGCAAGCCCTGTGTGCCGGGCCGCTGCCGCCGGGCCTGCTGGCCCTGTGGCGCGAGACGGCCGGCGGCCAACTCGACTACGACCTGCGCCTGCGCATGGGCGGCAACGACGAAGCCATCAGTTGGACCGAACTGTTCTGGAACGGCAGCAGCGGCTACCACGACCTGCAGGGCTGGATCGACCACGAACTCGAACTGGCGCAGGAAGCCGCCGACGAGAACGGCGTTCCGTGGGCCGGCCGGCTGAGCTACCTGCCCATCGGCGGATTCGAGTACCTGGACCGCATCTACGTGGTCGTCGATGCGCTCCATCCGGCCAACGGCAGCGTGCTGGCCTGGAAGAAAGGTTTGCCGCCGGCCTGGCAGCACCGGCTGCACGCGGACAGCATGGCCACCCTCGCGGACGGCGTGGAGCGCGCCTTCGCCGCTCTGCATCTCGACGAGGACCCGCTGGCGCCCACGGGCGACCACTTCTCGGGCCAGGCGCTGCTCGAGTATCTCGACGAGCGCCACGAATCGCACGGTCTCGCACTCGAGTTGTCCGACAAGCTGGTCGCGTTCTACCGCCGCGCCATGCGCGACTGGCGCAGCGCGCTGCAGGCCGGCACGCTGGCGCGGGACGCCGAACTCGCCCACATTGCGTTGCGCCATGCCATCCACACCGACGACGCGGCCCTGGTGCGCGCGCTGGCGGCCGCCGACGTCGCGCTCGGCGCGCCGCTGCAGGGCAGCGCCAATGCGATCGACCTGGCGGTGGGCCACGGCGCCTGGTCGGCCGCGGGTGCGCTGCTCGACGCCGGCGCGCCGGTGGCCGCCGACGTGCTCGACAGCATCGACCACGCGCTGGCGCCGGAGCTCACGGCCCGGCTGCTCGCGGCCGGCGCACAGCCGGACGCCGACGCCATGGCGCAGTGCGTGGCCTGCGGCGCCCCGGCCAGCGCGCGCGTGATCGGCCAGGCCCTGCAGGCGCGCGGCGAGGACGTGCCGCGCGCCTTCGACGCCGCGCGCACCACGCTGCTGGACGACCTCGAAGGCTCGCTGGCCCAGGTGCGCGAAGGCCGGCTCAGCCACTACCTGGGCGCCGAAGGCCTGATGCAGCGTGCCGAACACCTGCGCGCCTTCGAATGGTGAGCGGGGGCCAGTTTCAAGCCAATTTGGCCTGCAGCGCCCGCCACGCCTGCGCGAGCAGCTACGATTTCGATAGCAAGCGCCGCGCTCAGCCGGCGTAGAGCCAGGGCACGTCCAACACCTTCGCACCGCCCAGGCGCAGCACCAGGTCGCGCCCCAGGCGCACCGGCCCGGTGGCGTGGAATATCTCGCCGTTGCGCCGCGCCCGCGCCTGCACGCGCGCGTTGCGCGCCCAGCGCCCCTCGGCGTAGCGCGCCAGGGCGGCCGGCACCTCGGCGCGCGCAACGCCCTTCAAGGCTTCGGCCAGGGCCAGCGCGTCCTCGATGGCCATGCCTGCGCCCTGCGCCAGGTACGGCAGCATCGGGTGCGCCGCGTCGCCCAGCAGCGCAATGCGCTCGCTGGCCATCTGCCCAGGCCCCGTCAGCGGCGGACGGTCGTGCAGGCTCCACGCGCGCCAGCCGGGCATGGCCTCGAGCAGGGCCTGCAGCTGCGGGCTGGTGCGGCCCGTGGCCCGCTGCAGGCTGGCCAGGCTGGCGGCCTGGTCCCAATCCTGCGCGCGCTGCGCGTCGCCCGGCGGCGCCGTTTCGGCCAGCACGACGACGTTGAGCCAGTCGCCGCCGCGCACCGGGTAGGCCACGGCGTGCAGCCGCGCGCCCAGCCAGACCTCGACGCGCGTGCTGCGCAATGCGGCCGGCAAGTCCGCCTGCGGCACCAGCGCGCGCCAGGCCGTGTGGCCGGTGGCCAGCGGCGCCGGGTCGTTCTCGGCGAGCGCGGTGCGCACATGGCTCCACAGGCCGTCGGCCCCAACCAGCGCATCGCCCTCCCACGCGCGGGCACGCGAGCTCTCGGCGCACACCGCCTCGCCGCCGCGGGTGGACACGTGGAGCACGCGCGCATCGGTGTGCAGGCCCACCTGCGCAGCCGCCGCGCCGGTGCGCACGGCCTCGAGCAGCAGCGCGTGCAGGTCGGCGCGGTGCACGCACAGGTAGGGCGCGCCATAGCGGCGCCGGAAGGCATCGTCGAAAGGCAGGCGGGCGAGTTCGAGGCCGTCATGCGCGCTGCGAACGCGCAGCATCTCGGGGCGTGCGGTGATGCGCGCCAGGCCTTCATGCAGGCCCAGTGCCCGCAGGCGCCGCGTCACATTGGGGCCGAGCTGGATGCCCGCGCCCACCTCGCCGAAGGCGGGGGCCTGCTCCAGCACCTCGGCCCGGTGCCCCTGCTGCGCCAGGGCCAGCGCCGCCGCCAGCCCGCCGATGCCACCACCGGCGATCAGGATCTGCAAAGTCATGGCGCGCGATGATGCCCTGCCGCGCAGCGGCAGGACCGGTGCCGGATCAGGCTTGCGGCGGATCGGCCGCCCCGCCCGTGCGGGGTGTCGCGCAACTGCCGCAGCTGTCGCAACTGCCGCAGCCCGAGGTCTTGGCCAGCGACGCAGCCAGCTTCTGTGCCTGCTGCGCATCGACCAGGCCCGCGCGTTGCGAGCCCGCCGCCACCTGCCGCGCGGCACCACGGCGCCAGCCCGCGGGCATCCAGCGCCATGCGGCGTACAAGGCTGCGCCGGCCACGATGAGGAAGACGACGATGTTCTGCCACATGGGATTCATCCTCCGGTGAGCGCCAGCGTCACGTGGTAGGTGACGAAGCAGGCCAGGTAGGCCAGCCCGAACAGGTAGCCGGCCATGATCCAGACGTATTTCCACGAGTTGGTCTCGCGCTTGACGGTGGCCAGCGTCGAGATGCACTGCGGCGCGAAGACGAACCACACCAGCAGCGACAGCGCCGTGGCCAGCGACCAGCTGCCGGCGATCAGCGGCTCGAGCGCGCCGGCCACTTCCTCGCCGGAGGCCGAGAGCGCATACACCGTGCCCAGCGCACCCACCGCCACCTCGCGCGCCGCCATGCCCGGCACCAGCGCGATGCTGATCTGCCAGTTGAAGCCGATGGGCGCGAAGATGTATTGCAGCCCGCGGCCCAACATGCCGGCCAGGCTGTACTCGATGGCCGGGCCGGTCGCGCCCTCGGGCGGCGACGGGAAGGTGGCGAGGAACCACAGCAGGATGGTGAGCGTGAGGATGATGGTGCCCACGCGACGCAGGAAGATCCACGCGCGCTCCCACAGGCCCAGCAACAGGTTGCGCGGATTGGGCCAGCGGTAGGCCGGCAGCTCCATCATCAGCGGCGAATGCCCCTGCTGCGTGCGGAAGCGCTTCATGACCCAGGCCACGGCCATGGCCGAGACGATGCCGAACACGTAGAGCCCGAAGAGCACCAGCCCCTGCAGGTTGAACAGGCCGCCCACCTCACGCTGCGGAATGAAGGCCGCGATGAGCAGCGCATACACCGGCAGCCGCGCCGAGCAGGTCATGAGCGGCGCGATCATGATGGTGGTGAGCCGGTCGCGCCAGTTGCTGATGGTGCGCGTGGCCATCACGCCGGGGATGGCGCAGGCGAAGCTCGACAGCAGCGGGATGAAGGAGCGGCCCGACAGGCCCACCGTGCCCATCACGCGGTCGAGCAGGAAGGCCGCGCGCGGCAGGTAGCCCGAATCCTCCAGCGCGAGGATGAAGAGGAAGAGGATCAGGATCTGCGGCAGGAAGACGATCACCCCGCCCGCACCGGCGATCACGCCATCCACCAGCAGGCTCTGCAGCAGCCCCTCGGGCATGACGCCCTTGACCAGGTTGCCCGCCGCCTCGGTGCCGGCCTTGATGGCGTCCATCGGCACGTTGGCCCAGCTGAACACGGCCTGGAACATGAGGAACAGCGTGACCGCCAGCACCACCATGCCCCACAGCGGGTGCAGCACGATGCGGTCGAAGCGGTCGCTCGCCGCCAGGCTGCCCGCCGACGATTGGGGCTCGTGCACGGCCAGCGACAGGATGCGCCGCACCTCGCGCTGGGTGGCCAGCACGTCGTCGAAGTCCGGCGCCTCCCAGGGCAGCGGCGTGGCCGGCAGCACCGGCGCATCGAGCGCCGCCATCAGCGCCTGCGCCCCGTGGCGCTGCACGCCGACGGTGCGGATCACGGGCATGCCCAACTCGCGCGAGAGCACGTCGACGTCGACTTCGATGCCCTGGCGGCGCGCCATGTCGGTCATGTTCAGCGCCATGACCATCGGCAGGCCGAGTTTCTTCGCCTCGAGCACCAGGCGCAGGTTCAGGCGCAGGTTGGTGGCGTCGGTCACGGCCACGATCAGGTCGGGCAACTGCTCGCGGCTCTTGCCGGTGACGACGTCGCGCGTCACCGCCTCGTCGGCCGAGAGCGCGTTCAGGCTGTAGGCGCCAGGCAGGTCGAGCACGAAGACGCTGCGGCCCGAAGGCGTGCGCAGCTCGCCTTCCTTGCGCTCGACCGTCACGCCGGCGTAGTTGGCCACCTTCTGCCGGCTGCCGGTGAGCAGGTTGAAGAGCGCGGTCTTGCCGCAGTTGGGGTTGCCCAGCAGCGCGATGCGCCCCGGCGGCGCGGCGCTGGCGGCCGCCTGGAATTGCATCGTCGCTTCAACCATGGTCGGCAGCTCCGGGCACGACGTGGATCAGCGCGGCCTCGTGGCGGCGCAGCGCGAAGGTGGTGTGGCCCAGCCGCACGGCCAGCGGCTCGCGGCCCGGCACGCCACTGGCGACGATGCGCACCGCTTCACCGGGGATGAAGCCGATCTCCGTCAGGCGCAGCGCCAGCTCGCGGTCCTCGGCGACCTCGTTGCGCACCACGTCGAGCACAGTCGCCCACTGGCGGTCGGGCAACTGGTCGAGCCGGAGGGGAACGGACGGAGAGGACGGACGCGGGACCGGATCGATGTTCTGCACGGCGAATGCATGCCGGGCAGCCGGGCATGCGGAGAAGCAAAAGCCGAATGCTAACAATTCTCAATAACTCGTGCGCGGAAATCGGACTTGCCCCTGGTGAGGACAACCTGCGCACTGCGCCTCTCGAGACGATCGTGGCCTTCGTTTCGCCGGCAGGCCATGCGCAATGTTCACGCAACCTACGTGCCTAAGCTTCGCCGGACCCACGCCACTTGTCCGCCTGACACAGCCTGAATGCCGACCCTCGCCGCCCTCTCGCCCGCACCGTCACCCTGGCCGCACCTGCTCTGGCAGCGGGTGTGCCACCTCTGGTGGATCAAGATGGTCGGCACGGCCGTGTCCATCAGCGCCTTCTTCGTTGCCTACTTCTGGCTGATGGAGACCACGGCGCACCGCGCGGTGACGGTGCCGACGACGGCACTCGACGCGTGGGTCGGCTTGAATGCCTGGGCCATCGTGCCGTACGCGTCGTTGTGGCTCTACGTTTCCCTGGCGCCGGCCTTCGCGGCCAATCTGGGTGCCTTGCGCTCCTACATGGCGGGCGCCCTCGCCATCATCGGGCTGGCGTTCGCGACCTACTGGGTCTTTCCGACGGTGACGCCCTCCTTCGGCGTCGACTGGGCGATGTACCCCATGCTTGGGTTCCTGAAGACCGCGGACGCCGGCGGGAACGCGTTCCCGTCGCTGCACGTGGCCTTCGCCTGCTACACGGCCATCGTCATCGGCAGCCAGCTCAGAAGCATTCAGGCGCCGCGATGGGCACGCGCGATCAATGGGGCCTGGTGCGTGGCCATCGCGTATTCCACGCTGGCGATCCACCAACACGTCGCGCTGGATGTGGTCGGCGGGGTGCTCACCACCTGTGTCGCCTTGAGACTGGTCGCGCGTGTGCGGCGCCATGCCCGGCGTCGGCGCCAGCGGGTCCATCCAACGCGCGGGGCGGCCGGGGCGGCCGCTGCGCGCCATGCGCAGAGAATGGTCGGCCCGGTCGGCCGGGCCTTGTCCCGGGACTCGACGGGCGAGGCAGCGCCGCGTTGCTATCGAGAGGCCCCTCGCAGGTGAAGATTCTTGTTGTCGAAGACGACGCCGAACTGGCGCAGGCCCTGGCCTCGGCGCTGCGCGATCAACACATGGTGGTGGACGTGGCGTCTTCCTTGCGCGAGGCCAGCGACTTGGCCTTCGGGAGCGCGTACGACGTCCTGGTGGTGGACCGCGGCCTGCCCGACGGTGATGGCCTGTCGCTGATCGAGCGCCTGCGCGGTGCGCGGGTGCACACGCCCGCGATCGTCCTGACCGCCATGATCGACGTGGCGGAGCGGGTGCGCAGCCTGGACTACGGCGCCGACGACTATCTGGGCAAGCCGTTCGCCCGCGATGAGCTGATGGCCCGGATCCGCGCATTGGGGCGGCGGCCGGCGGGGCGTGCGCAACGGCTCAGCAGCGCGGGCGCGCTGAGCCTGGACCATGAGGATCGCCAGGTGTTGGTGACCAGTCGGCCTCTGGCTCTTCCACGTCGGGAGTGGCTGGTGCTGGAAACGCTCCTGCTGTCCAAGGGGCGGACGGTGCATCGACAGCGTCTGGTCGAGCGCGTCTATGGCGAGGGGGAGGACATCCAGTCGAACTCGCTGGATTCGCATGTCTCGCGCCTGCGCAGCAAGCTGGAAGCGGCGTGTGCCGGGGTGGAAATCCATGCCGTGCGTGGCGTGGGCTATCTGCTGCGCGAGGCGGCCGGCGGCGAACGCGAATGAGCGCGGGCTCGCTCCGATGGCGGCTGGTCCGCAACCTGGTCATGTTGCAGGTGACCGCGAGCGTGCTGGTCCTGGCGGGCTTCATCGCCTGGTTCTGGGCGCTGGGCCGCTTCGTCGACGAGGGCGGCGAGAAGACGGCAGAGACGGTGGGCGCCGCGCTGCAGCACGCGCCCGACGGGCAGTTGATGCTGGGCGACGCCGACGAGATCCGCTGGCTGTTGAAGTCCTCGCCCGGTCTGTGGTTCATCGCGCGCGACGCGCGGGGGCGGGAGCTGCGGCACGGCGACGTGCCGCCACGCTACGCGGAGGTGGTGCGCACGCTGGACGGGCTGGGGCGGGTGTCGCTCGACCTCGCGGATTCGAACGCCCGCCCGGCCGCTCGCTTCGAGCGGATCGAGACGGCCGAAGGCCCGGTCAACCTGGTGGTGAAGACAGGGGCGCCGTTCTCCTGGAAGAACAAGTTCAAGTGGTGGACCGTGGCGTTCCTCATCCTCGTCGCGCCCACGATGCTGGTCACCTGCCTGGTGGTGGTCGTGGCCACGCCGTTCGTGATCCGGCGCGGGCTCCGGGGCGTCGTCGCCACGGCGGCGCAGGCGGAGAACGTCAACACCGATGCGCTGGCGACGCGCCTGCCGGTGCATGGAGTGCCGGCGGAGATTCTGTCGCTGGTCGAAGCGGTGAATCGCGCGTTCGACCGCCTGGACGACGGCTATCGCCGCCAGGCACGCTTCCTGGCCGATGCCGCGCACGAGTTGCGCACACCGATCACCACGCTGCGGATCCAGGCCGACTCCCTGCCGGACACGTCGCACAAGGCGCCGCTGGTGCGGGCCACGACGCGGCTGATGACGCTGGCGGAGCAATTGCTCGACCTCCAGCGCCTGGAGCGTGCCCGCGCGTCCACCCAGCTGAACGACCTGCGCGAGATCTGCGAGCGTGCGGCTGGCGAGTTGGCGCCGCTGGCGGTCATGAGCGAGTGCTCGATCGCCTTGGATGCGCCGCGGTCCGTGTTCGTTCGCGTGGACGGTGCGGCCATCGAGCGCGCGGTGGGCAACCTGATCCAGAACGCCATCGAGCATGGCGGGCGGCATGGCGAAATCCAGGTGCTGGTGCAGGCGCCCGGCATGATCGTCGTCAACGACTCCGGCCCCGGCATCCCGCTGGAGGAACGCGAACGCGTGGTGGAGCCCTTCCACCGGATCCATCCGCGCGGACGCGGCGCCGGCCTTGGCCTGCATCTGGTGTCGGAAGTGGCACAGATGCATGGCGGCAGGCTGATCGTGGACGAGTCGCCGGCCGGTGGTGCCAGCGTTCGCATCGTGCTCGTGTCGGCGTCGTCGGCAGGTTGACTCCAACGACGCCCCGCAACCCCGCGTCGCGGCGAACCCTCACCCCGCCAACAACTGCCTCAACACGAACGGCAGGATGCCCCCGTGCTTGTAGTACTCGACCTCGATCGGCGTGTCGATGCGCAGGCGCACGGTCACTTCCTGGTGTGTGCCGTCGGGCTTGTGCACGACGAGCTTCACGTCGTCCATCTGGGGCTTGAGCTCGCCCTGGATGACGACGTCGATCTTCTCGTCGCCGGTCAGGCCCAGGCTCTGCCATGAATCGGCGCCGCGGAACTGCAGCGGCAGCACGCCCATGCCGACCAGGTTGGCGCGGTGGATGCGCTCGAAGCTGCGGGCCACCACGGCCTTGATGCCCAGCAGCTGGGTGCCCTTGGCCGCCCAGTCGCGGCTGGAGCCGGTGCCGTATTCCTCGCCCGCGAAGATGACCGTGGGCACCTCCTGCTCGATGTATTTCATCGCGGCGTCGTAGATGAACATCTTCTCGTTGCCGGGCTGGAAGCGGGTCACGCCGCCCTCCTCGCGCGAGCCGTCGGGGCCGGGCGGGATCATCAGGTTCTTGATGCGCACGTTGGCGAAGGTGCCGCGCATCATCACCTCGTGGTTGCCGCGGCGCGAGCCGTAGCTGTTGAAGTCTTCCTTCTTCACGCCATGCGCCTTGAGCCACTGGCCGGCGGGCGAGCTTTCCTTGATGGAACCGGCCGGCGAGATGTGGTCGGTGGTGATGGAGTCGCCGAACAGCGCCATCACCCGCGCGCCGGTGAAGCCCGGCGTGGCGGCGTGCGGCTTCATCTTGAAGCCCTCGAAGAAGGGCGGCTCGGCGATGTAGGTGGAGGTGGGCCAGTTGTAGACGTCGCCCGTCACGCCGCGGATCGCGCTCCACAGCTTGCCGGGGTTGTCGGCGATCTGCTCGTAGTTCTTGCGGAAGGCCTTCGCGTTCATCGCGTACTGCAGCAGCGAGTCGATCTCGTGCGCGCTGGGCCAGATGTCGCCCAGGTACACGTCCTTGCCACCCGTGCCCTTGCCCACCGGCTGCGTCATCAGGTCGACGGTGACGTTGCCTGCGATGGCGAAGGCCACCACCAGCGGCGGCGACGCGAGGAAGTTGGCCTTCAGGTTGGGGTGGATGCGCGCCTCGAAGTTGCGGTTGCCCGACAGCACGGCGGCGGCCACGATGTCGTTCCTGGTGATGACGTCGTTGATCTCGGGCGCCAGGTCACCGGCGTTGCCGATGCAGGTGGTGCAGCCATAGCCGGCCAGATAGAAGCCCAGCTTCTCCAGGTAGGGCAGCAGGCCCGTCTTCTCGAGGTACTCGGTGACGATGCGCGAGCCTGGCGCCAGCGAGGTCTTGACGTGCGGCTTGACCTTCAGGCCCGCCTCCACCGCCTTCTTGGCCAGCAGGCCCGCGGCCAGCAGCACGCTGGGGTTGGAGGTGTTGGTGCACGAGGTGATCGCGGCGATGAGCACGTCGCCGTTGCCGATGGTGACGCCACCGGCCGGCGCGCGCGGCGCGGTGACGTGCGCGGCGGCCTGCGTCGGGCGGTTGGCCGTCATCTCGACCACGTCCATCGGGGCGCCGGGGCGCGTCGGCGGCGTCTCGGGTTCGGCCTCCTTTCCGGCCAGGCCGAGCGCATAGCGCTTGCCCAGCTTGTCGGCCGGCTGGTTGAAGCCGTTGGCCTCCACGGGCTTGCTGTACAGCTCCGAGAAGCGGGTGGCCAGGTCGCCCAGGTTGATGCGGTCCTGCGGGCGCTTGGGGCCGGCCAGGCTCGGCGTGACGGTGGACAGGTCGAGCTTGACGATCTTGGTGTAGTTGAGCTCGCCCACGCCCGGCATGCCGAACAGGCCCTGCGCCTTGTAGTAGGCCTCGAAGCGCTCGATCTCGGCCTCGGTGCGGCCGGTGCCGCGGAAGTAGTCGATGGTCTTCTCGTCGACCGGAAAGAAGCCCATGGTGGCGCCGTACTCGGGCGCCATGTTGCCGATGGTGGCGCGGTCCGGCACGGGGATGGACGCCGCGCCGGGACCGAAGAACTCGACGAACTTGCCCACCACCTTCTCGCCGCGCAGGATGGCGGTGACGTACAGCACCAGGTCGGTGGCCGTCACGCCTTCGCGCAACTTGCCGGTGAGCTCGAAACCCACCACGTCGGGCGTGAGGAAGTACACCGGCTGGCCGAGCATGGCGGCCTCGGCCTCGATGCCGCCCACGCCCCAGCCCACCACGCCCACGCCGTTGATCATGGTGGTGTGGCTGTCGGTGCCCACCAGCGAGTCGGGGTACCAGGTGGGCACGTCGGCGTTGTCGTCGGCGGCCTTGTACACGCCGCGCGCCAGGTACTCGAGGTTGACCTGGTGCACGATACCGAAGCCCGGCGGCACGACGCGGAAGGTGTCGAAGGCCTGCATGCCCCACTTCATGAACTGGTAGCGCTCGTTGTTGCGCGAGAACTCCAGCTTCATGTTCAGGTCCAGCGCCTTGGGGGTGCCGTAGTGGTCGACCATCACCGAGTGATCCACCACCAGGTCGACCGGCACCAGCGGCTCGATGGTCTTGGGCGACTGGTCGAGCTTGGCGGCCACGCTGCGCATGGCGGCCAGGTCGGCCAGCAGCGGCACGCCGGTGAAGTCCTGCAGCACGACGCGGGTGACGACGAAGGGGATCTCCTCGGTGCGCTCGGCGTTCGGTGCCCAGTTGGCCAGCTGCGCCACATGCTCGGCCGCCACCTTCTGCCCGTCGCAGTTGCGCAGCACCGACTCCAGCACGATGCGGATCGACACCGGCAGCTTGTTCACGTTGGGGTACTGCTTGGCCAGTTCCTTGAGCGACCAGTAGCGGCCCGCCTTGCCCGAAGCGGTCTTGAAGGTCTTGAGGGCGGGGGCGAAGGCATGGGGGGCGGC
>SCOE01000042.1 GCA_005503065.1 Comamonadaceae bacterium ALPHA2B | reverse complement strand
GAAGGGCGGCGTGCGTCATGGAGCCTCGAAGAGCCTCGTGATGGGGGCGGCCGCTGCGTCGGGGATGTGCCCGCGCCGGTCGCCCGAAGTCGGCCAGGGGCCGCTTATACTCGCCGGATTGTAGCCGCGGGCCTTCCTCCGGCTTCCCTGCAATCCCCTGACGGAGCGCAGTGCCGGGCCCGGACATTTGGTTGCACAATGCGACGCCGTTCACAGGACGGCGTTCTGCTTTTTGGCCCGTGCGTCGGTGCCGTCCCGAATCCCATGACCTTGCGCATCTACAACACGCTCGCGCGTGCATTGGAAGAGTTTTCGCCGCTCGAAGCGGGGCACGTGCGCATGTACGTGTGCGGGATGACGGTGTACGACCTGTGCCACATCGGGCATGCACGGATGATGATGGCCTTCGACGTGGTGCAGCGATGGCTGCGCGCGAGCGGCTACCGCGTCACCTACGTGCGCAACATCACGGACATCGACGACAAGATCATCCGCCGTGCGCTGGAGCGTGGCATCACCATCCGCGCGCTGACCGAAGAGACCGTCGCGGCCATGCACCAGGACATCGGTGCGCTTGGCATCGAGCCGCCGACCATCGAGCCGCGCGCCACCGAGTACGTGCCGCAGATGCTCGGGATCATCCGCACGCTGGAAGACAAGGGCCTGGCCTACCGCTCGCCCGATGGCGATGTGAACTACGCGGTGCGCAAGTTCCCGGGCTACGGCAAGCTGTCGGGCAAGTCGCTCGACGAGTTGCATGCGGGCGAGCGCGTGGCGGTGCTCGATGGCAAGGACGATCCGCTCGACTTCGTGCTGTGGAAGGCTGCCAAGCCGACCGAACCGGAAGATGCGAAGTGGGAGAGCCCCTTCGGCACGGGCCGGCCGGGATGGCACATCGAGTGTTCCGCGATGAGCTGCGCGACGCTGGGCGAGACCTTCGACATCCATGGCGGCGGCGCCGACCTGCAGTTCCCGCACCACGAGAACGAGATCGCCCAGAGCGAGGGCGCGCACGGCAAGCCGTTGGCGCGCTTCTGGGTGCACAACGGCTTCGTGCGGGTCGACAACGAGAAGATGTCCAAGAGCCTGGGCAACTTCTTCACCATCCGCGAAGTGCTGCAGAAATACGATGCGGAGAGCCTGCGCTTCTTCCTCGTGCGCACGCACTACCGCAGCGCGCTGAACTACAGCGACGCGCACCTCGACGATGCGCGCAATTCGCTGCGTCGTCTGTACACCGCGATCGACGCCGTGCCGCCGGCCGACGTGGCCATCGATTGGTCCGGCCCGCACGCGGCGCGCTTCAAGGCGGCGATGGACGAGGACTTCGGCACGCCCGAGGCGGTCGCCGTGCTCTTCGATCTGGCCGGCGAGGTCAATCGCACGCGCAGCGCCGAGGCGGCTGGCCTGCTGAAGGCGCTGGGCGGCGCCTTGGGCCTGCTTCAGGGCGACCCCAAGGCCTTCCTGCAGGCCGGCTCCTCGCTGGACGAGGCGACCATCCTCGCGCGCATCGCCGATCGCGCCGCCGCCAAGGCGGCGAAGGATTTCGCGCAGGCCGACCGCATCCGTGCCGATCTGCTGGCCCAGGGCATCGTCCTCAAGGACGGCCCGAATGGCACGACGTGGGCCGCGGCCCAGTAATTGCTCCGTTCCGCCGCCCATGTCGCCTGCCCGCAAGCCCGCTGCGTCCGCCGAAATTGAATTCGTCACCCCCGACTACTGGGAAGACGCCTGCCGGCACCTGGTCAAGAAGGACCGTGTGATGCGCCGTCTCATCCCCCAGTTCGGCGACGCCCGGCTGCAGTCGCGCGGCGACGCCTTCACCACGCTGGCGCGCAGCATCGTCGGCCAGCAGATCTCGGTGAAGGCCGCGCAGTCGGTGTGGGAGCGCTTCGAGAAGCTGCCGCGCAAGCTGACGCCGGCCAACGTGCTCAAGCTCAAGGTCGACGACATGCGCGCGGCCGGCCTGTCGGCGCGCAAGATCGAGTACCTGGTCGACCTGGCGCTGCATTTCGACGCCGGCACCGTGCACGTCGACGCCTGGAAGGACATGGCCGACGAGCTGATCATCGAGGAGCTGGTCGCCATCCGCGGCATCGGCCGCTGGACGGCCGAGATGTTCCTGATGTTCCATCTGCTGAGGCCCAACATCCTGCCGCTGGACGACATCGGCCTGATCAACGGCATCAGCACCAATTACTTCTCGGGCGACCCGGTGAGCCGCAGCGATGCGCGCGAGGTGGCGGTGGCCTGGGCGCCCTACTGCAGCGTGGCCACTTGGTATATTTGGCGGTCGCTCGAACCGGTCCCGGTTGCGTACTAAGACACAAAAGGAGAAACGACGTTGGCGAAACGAACTTTTCTCGACTTCGAACAGCCCATTGCGGAGCTCGAAGGCAAGATTGAAGAGCTGCGCTACGTGCAGAGCGAATCGGCAGTCGACATCTCGGAAGAGATCGACCAGCTCGGCAAGAAGAGCCTGCAGCTCACCAAGGACATCTACAGCGACCTGACGCCCTGGCAGATCACCAAGATCGCGCGTCACGCCGAGCGGCCCTACACCCTCGACTACGTGCACGAGATCTTCACGGATTTCGTCGAGCTGCACGGCGACCGCCATTTCTCGGACGACCTCTCGATCGTCGGTGGCCTGGCCCGCTTCAACGGCACGCCCTGCATGGTGCTGGGCCACCAGAAGGGCCGCGACACCAAGGAGCGCACCGCACGCAACTTCGGCATGAGCAAGCCGGAGGGCTACCGCAAGGCGCTGCGCCTCATGAAGACGGCCGAGAAGTTCAAGCTGCCGGTCTTCACCTTCGTCGACACGCCGGGTGCCTACCCGGGCATCGATGCCGAGGAGCGCGGCCAGTCCGAGGCCATCGGCCGCAACATCTACGAGATGGCGCAGCTCGAGGTACCGATCATCACCACCATCATCGGCGAGGGCGGCTCCGGCGGTGCGCTGGCCATCTCGGTGGCCGACCAGGTGCTGATGCTGCAGTACTCGGTGTACTCGGTCATCAGCCCCGAAGGCTGCGCCTCGATCCTGTGGAAGACCAGCGAGAAGGCCCAGGACGCGGCCGACGCGCTGGGCATCACGGCGCACCGCCTGAAGGCGCTGGGGCTGATCGACAAGATCGTCAACGAGCCCGTGGGCGGCGCGCACCGCGACCATCGGCAGATGGCCGCCTTCCTCAAGCGCGCGCTCAACGACGCGCTGCGCCAGGTGAGCGACCTCAAGCCGCGCGAACTGCTGGACCGCCGCTACGAGCGGCTCCAGAGCTACGGCCGTTACGCCGACACCAAGGACACGGGCAAGTGAAATGCGCCGCCGCGCGCTTCAACGCGTGCGGCGTGCGGCCCGCTGCTCGACCTGGGCCTTGAGCGCCCCGTGCAGTTCCGGTGGCAGGAACTGCATCGCCAGGCGCAGCAGCAGTACTGCCACCACGCCATCGTCGAACCAGCCGAGCAGCGGCACCACGTCGGGCACCAGGTCGATGGGGCTCAGCACATACAGCACCGCCAGCAAGGCGGTGAGCTTCGCGGCACCGGGCGTGCGCGGATCGCGCAGCATGGCCCAGACCAGGGCGAGTTCCTTGCGCATCAGCAGCCACAGGCGTCCGAGTTTCCACATGGTGACGAAGTCCTTCCGCTGGGTGCGCCGATCGGCGCGGTCGATGTCCTCAACGTGGGGCGGCGCCCCGCAATGACAAGGCCGGCACCGCGCGATCGCGGCAAGAATGGCGGGATGCAGCCTCTGTCGGTTGGAAGCGGCGTCGACGCCCAATGGTTCCCCGGAACGTGCCCCCGAATCCGGAGGCATGCGTGAGCGCGGCCTTCGAAGCGGCCATCCGCGCCTTCGAACCGGCATTGCCACTGGCCGTGGGCTTCAGTGGCGGCGCCGACTCGACGGCCCTGCTGGTCGCGTGTGTCGAGCGCTGGCCGGGTCAGGTGAGAGCCGTGCACGTCCACCACGGCCTGCAGGCCGCGGCCGATGGCTTCGAGCAGCACTGCCGCGGGCTGTGCGAGCGGCTTGGAGTGCCGCTGGAGGTGTTGCGGGTCGATGCGCGGCATGCCCCCGGGGACAGCCCCGAGGACGCCGCGCGCCGGGCGCGTTATGAAGCTTTTTCGGCCCTCGCCCAGGCGGGGCGGGCGCAGGTTGCTATCAAATCAGTAGCGCTGGGTCATCACGCCGACGACCAGGCGGAAACCCTGCTGCTGGCGCTGTCGCGCGGCGCCGGCCTGCCCGGGCTGGCCGCCATGCCACGGCAGGCGGAGCGTGGCGGCCTGACGCTCCACCGGCCCCTGCTGGCCGTTCCTGCCGCCGACGTCCGCGCCTGGCTGGCGGCGCGCGGCCTGCCGTGGATCGACGACCCCACGAACGCCGACACGCGCTTCACGCGCAACCGCATCCGGGCGGACGTGCTGCCGGCGCTGGAGCGCGCCTTTCCGCAGTTCCGCAGCACCTTCGCGCGCAGTGCCGCGCATGCCGCCCAGGCCCAGGCCCTGCTCGCCGAGGTGGCCGTGCAGGACCTGGCGGTGGTCGGAGAGCCTCCCCGCATCGCCGCGCTGCGGGCGCTGTCACGCGCCCGGCAGGCCAACGTGCTGCGCCACTGGCTGGTGCGCGAGCAGGGCGGCGCACCGAGCGCGGTGCAACTGGACGCGCTGCTCGACCAGATCGCCGCCTGCACCACCCGCGGCCACGGCATCCACCTCAAGGTGGGACGCGGGGCGGTGCGCCGCGAGGGCGAAGAACTGCGTTGCTACAATTGCCCGCCCTCGCCGAAGGCCACGCGCTGATCGGTTCCCGAAGGGCACGCCGGCCCGCAGCGTCCGCTGCATCCGCCGGCACCTGCAGCGGCTTCCTTCTTCCATTTCACCCATGGCATTGATCGTTCACAAGTACGGCGGCACGTCGATGGGCTCGACCGAGCGCATCAAGAATGTCGCCAAGCGCGTCGCCAAGTGGGCGCGCGCCGGCCACCAGATGGTGATCGTCCCCAGCGCCATGAGCGGCGAGACCAACCGCCTCCTCGGCCTGGCCAAGGAGCTGGCGCCCAGCCAGCCCGGCGACGACTACCGGCGCGAGCTCGACATGCTCGCCTCCACCGGCGAGCAGGCCTCGTCGGCCCTGCTGGCCATCGCGCTCCAGACCGAAGGCGTCGAGGCCGTGAGCTACGCCGGCTGGCAGGTCGGCATCCGCACCGACAGCAGCTACACCAAGGCCCGCATCGAAAGCATCGACGACAAGCGCGTGCGTGGCGACCTGGCCGCGGGCCGCGTCGTCGTCATCACCGGCTTCCAGGGTGTGGACGACGAGGGCAACATCACCACGCTGGGCCGCGGCGGCAGCGACACCTCGGCCGTGGCCGTGGCGGCCGCCATGAAGGCCGACGAGTGCCTCATCTACACCGACGTCGACGGCGTCTACACCACCGACCCGCGCGTCGAGCCCGACGCCCGCCGCCTCTCGAAGATCAGCTTCGAGGAAATGCTGGAGATGGCCAGCCTGGGCTCCAAGGTGCTGCAGATCCGCTCGGTGGAATTCGCCGGCAAGTACAAGGTGCCGCTGCGCGTGCTGTCCAGCTTCACGCCCTGGGACATCGACATCAACGAAGAAGCCAAGTCGGGCACCCTGATCACATTCGAGGAAGACGAAACCATGGAACAAGCCGTTGTCTCCGGCATCGCTTTCAATCGCGACGAGGCCAAGATCTCGGTGCTCGGCGTGCCCGACAAGCCGGGCATCGCCTACCACATCCTGGGCGCCGTGGCCGACGCCAACATCGAGGTCGACGTCATCATCCAGAACCTGTCGAAGGACGGGAAGACCGACTTCAGCTTCACCGTCAACCGCAACGAGTATGCGCGCACCGTCGACCTGCTCAAGGCCAAGGTGCTGCCTTCGCTGGGCGCGACCGACATCGTCGGCGACACCAAGATCTGCAAGGTCAGCATCGTCGGCATCGGCATGCGCAGCCACGTGGGCGTGGCCAGCAAGATGTTCCGCGTGCTGAGCGAGGAGGGCATCAACATCCAGATGATCTCCACCAGCGAGATCAAGACCTCCGTCGTGATCGACGAGAAGTACATGGAACTGGCCGTGCGCGCGCTGCACAAGGCCTTCGACCTGGACCAGCCGGCGGCTTGAAGCACCGCGGAAGCTGGCATAATGCGAGCTTCCTTCAGGAAACGTGACCGAGTGGCCGAAGGTGCTCCCCTGCTAAGGGAGTATGGGGTGTAGAGCCTCATCGAGGGTTCGAATCCCTCCGTTTCCGCCAGACAACCCCGCCAGTCGAAAGACTCGCGGGGTTTTCTTTCGGTCGATCCCGCGCGGACGGTGGCGAAGGCGCAGCCCAGTCGTCGAACGAGTCAGAGTCAGGTTTCGGTGGGGGATGCGCACAGCGCCCTGAGCGCCGGCCCGATGCTCTCTACCAGCATCACCACGTTCGGCTCGTCAGCGACGATGGCATGGCTGAGCGAAGCGGGTGCCGTGGCGTCGGACGGGCTCTGCACCAGCCGGATACCGCCGGCCTGCTTGACATGGGTGAGGCCCCGGGCGCCGTCGGAGCCGTCGCCGCTGAGCAGCACTGCGATGAGGCGGGCGCCGAAGTGGCGCGCGGCGCTGGCGAAGAGCGCATCAATGGCCCCGTCGCCAAGGGGGTCGACGGTCAGTCGGCCCTGGACGTCGATGCCCAGCGCGCGGTTGCTTGGTGCGAGGTAGATGCAGCCTGCGCGCACGGCCTCGCCCCCGCGTGCACGGTGCAGCGTGTCCGACGTCAGCAACTCGGGCGGCAGCAGGTCGGGAAGCTCGTCGGACCAGCGTCCCAGTTCCACCAGCACGGGGCATGACAACGGTCGTTCCAAGGCGAAGAGCACGCGTGCAGCGGCCTCGGGCGAGTCGCGACCGCCGCCGATGGCGAGGGCCCGCGTCGGCGGCGCATGCTGCGAGTGGCTGGAAAAGGGTGGCTTGGCGCCTGATGAAGACGGGTCGGACATGGATGCTCCTGGTGTGTGTCTTCATCTTCTGGCCCAGTTCGTCGCGCAGGGTTGTAGGACATCGGCCGAGCTTCGGCGCAGGAGCACCCGCGGCGCGGCGCCTCGACTCGTTACCGGATGACTGCTCACGGCGTTCGCGGTGCGGTCGTCGCGCTGCCTGGGGACATCGCTTCGGACCGCGGCCCACCCGGCGTCAGGACCACCTTGCGGCACGACTCTTCGGCCTGCTCGAAGATCGCATACCCGCGCGCCGCGTCCTCCAGCGCCAGGTGGTGGGTGATGATGACCTCGGGGTGCAGGCGTCCGGCCTGGATGTGCTCCAGCAGTTCAGGCATGTGGCGCTGCGTGTGCGTCTGCCCCATGCGGAACACCAGGCCCTTTTCGAACGCATCCCCGAAAAGGAAGCCGTGGATGAAGCCGGCATACACGCCGGGCACGCTGACCACTCCGCCCCTGCGTGTCGCCGCGATCGCCTGCCTCAAGGCCTTGCCGCTCGAGCCCTCGAGCTTGAGATCCGTCAGCATGGTCTCCACCGCGCTGCCCTTGGCCTCGAAGCCGACCGCGTCGATGGACGCATCCACGCCACGGAAGTCGGTGCGCTCGATGATCAGCTCGGCCGGATCGTCGACCTCGCGGAAGTTGATGGGCTCGACCCCGTAGGTCTCTGCCGCGAAGCGCAGCCGGTAGTCCAGTTCGTCGATCATGAAGATGCGCTCCACCCCTACCAGGCGCGCGCAGGCCGCGGCCATCAGGCCCACGGGGCCGGCGCCGAAGATGGCCACGCTGGAGCCGGGCCCGAGTTCGGCGTTGGCGACGGCCTGGTAGCCCGTCGGCAGGATGTCGGACAGGAAAAGCACCCGCTCGTCCGCGAGGCCGGGCGGGATGACCAAGGGGCCGCTGTTGGCCTTGGGCACACGCACGTATTCGGCCTGGCCGCCGGAGTACCCGCCATAGAGATGCGAGTAGCCGAACAGGCCGGCCCCTGGGCGCACGTTCTTCTTGTTCATGATCGCGCCGCGGCCGGTGTTGGTGGTTTCGCAGGCAGCGAACATCCGGCGACCGCAGAAATAGCAGTGGCCGCAGCTGATGGTGAACGGGACCACCACGCGGTCTCCCTTCTTGACCTTCGTGACAGCGGCGCCCACCTCCTCGACGATGCCCATGAACTCGTGGCCGAGGATGTCGCCAGACTTCATGGCGGGTATCTTTCCGCGGAAGATGTGCAGGTCCGATCCGCAGATTGCCGTGGCAGTCACACGCAGAAGGATGTCGTCGTCCTGTTGAAGCATCGGATCGGGGACGTTCTCGACGCGGACGTCTTTGGCGGAGTGGTAGGTGAGTGCTTTCATGGCAAGGGGTGTTTGGACGTTTCGGGAGATGCGCCTGCAGGGCGGGGTGTGGGTCAATCTCTGCCCTGGCGTCACCCCGGCCTGTAGGAATGCGCAAGGCGACGCTGCGAGACATGCAGCGGCGCGTGCATCTCCTACGGCGCGCCGACCTGCTCCCACACGCGTATCAGGAACGCCATGACGACCTTCAGACACACGCATTTCTCTTGTTGGCTGGCGGCCGCCACGGATGCGGCCATGCACGCTGCGGCGCAGCCCACGGGCACTCCTTAGGGCGCGAGCGCGACCGGACGTGCGCGGGGAGGCTGCTGACACCGCCGCGCGCCGACTGCCCACGAGAGTGCGCACCCACCGCACGGAGGCTGCATGGCATGTCAGCGACGGCTCCCACCACTTTTCGACCATCGTCTTCTTCTTCACGCTCGAGGCGCGCCGCGCGCGGACCTTCGTCTCCGGCACGGTCGATCCATCGCCAGCTGCGCGAGGTCTTCGGCCACACCCGGCTGCGGGCGGGCCAGCGCGACGCGATCGATCGCGTCCTGGCCGGACGCTCCACGCTGGTGGTGATGCCGACCGGCGCCGGCAAGTCGCTGTGCTACCAGCTCCCATCGATGCTGCTCGGCGGACCGGTGCTGGTCGTGTCGCCCCTGATCGCACTGATGGATGACCAGTGCGCCAAGCTCGAAGAGGCCGGCGTGCGGGCTGTCGCCCTGCACAGCCATCGAAGTGCCGAGGACATCGAGGCGGCCCTCGAGGCCATCGACGCCGGCGCGGTCCGGCTGGTCTACTGCACGCCCGAGCGGCTGGGCCAGGCCGCGGTCGTCGGGCGCCTTCGCCGCGCGAGGGTGTCCCTCTTCGTGGTCGACGAGGCGCACTGCATCGTGCAGTGGGGCCACGACTTCCGCCCGGCCTACCTGGAACTGCGCGCCGCAGCCGAATCGCTAGGCGGGCCGCCGGTCCTGGCGCTGACCGCGACGGCCGACGCCGAGGCCATGCGCGAGATCATGGAACGCCTCGGAATCCCGCGCGACGGGTGCGTGCAGACCGGCGCCTTCCGTCCCAACCTTCGGCTGGCCGTCGACGTGGTCGGCTCCGAGAAGGAAAGGCTGGCGAAGCTGCTGGCCTTCGTTCGCGACACCGCGGGGGCCGGCATCGTCTACGCCGCCACCGTGCGCGCGGCCGAGGAGGTGGTGCAGGCGCTGCGCGAGGCGGGCGAGGATGCCGGCCTCTACCACGGGCGGCTGCCTGCGCCACAGCGCCGCGCTGCGCAGGATGCATTCATGGCCGGCGAGCGGCGCGTCATGGTCGCCACCAACGCGTTCGGACTGGGGGTCGACAAGCCCGACATCCGCTTCGTGCTGCACGCGCAGATGCCCGGCAGTCCCGCCGCCTACTACCAGGAGGCCGGGCGGGCCGGCCGCGACGGTGAGCCGGCCGACTGCCGCCTGCTCTTCGTGCAGCGCGACCGTGCGGTCCAGCAATTCTTCCTGGCCGCCGCACCGGCGCAGGTGCAGGATCTCTCGCGCCTGCAGGACGCGCTGGTCGAGCCACCCGAGGGCGGCTGGACCACGACCGCATTGCAGCACCAGCTGGGGCTGCCGGCCGGCCGCGTGCGGGCCTTGCTGGCGCCGCTCAGGCGGGCCGAACTGGTGCGCGGACCCGCGTCCGCCTTGCGCTGGACGGGCACCGCGCCGTTGAAGCCCGAGGCCTTGGCGTCGCTGTCGAGCACGCAGGATGCGCACCACGCCGCGCAGCAGGCGGCGCTGGAGCAAATGACGGCCTATGCGCTCTCGGGCGGGTGCCGCTGGCAGATGCTGCGCCAGGCGCTGCAGAGCGATGCGCATCCCGAGCGTTGCGGACAGTGCGACAACTGCCTTCGCATTTCGGCGGCCCAGGCGGCGGCCGTGCCGTCTCCCCAGCCCGCCCGTCCGTCGCCGCCGCCGTCCGGCGCACAGTCCATCGCGCTGCCGGCGCCCGGACACCGGGCCAAGGTGCCGCGCTATGGCGTGGGCGAGGTGCTGGCGGCCGACAGCCTGTCGATCACGCTGAGGTTCCCGGATGGGAGCGAGCGCAGCTTCCAGCCGCAGTTCGTGCGCACGGCGCGCGGACGCGGCAGCCGCCGCATGGCGCCGGCCGGCGCATGAGCCGCAGCGATCAGGCGGCGGCCGCGCCGCCGAAGACCTTTTGCAACTCGTAGGGCGCAGTGGTGGCCAGCTGGTCGTACCCGCACTCGGCGGCCGGCTTGTCGGGCCGCCAGCGCTCGAACCGGGTCACGTGGCGGAAGCGATCGCCCTGCAGGTGGTCGTAGCGCACCTCGCACACGCGCTCGGGCGCCAGCGGCGTCCAGGCCAGGTCCGCCGCGCGGCTCCACCGGCTGGGCGCGCCGGGGCGGCGCTGGCCGGGCGGGCCGGCGCCGAGCCAGGGATGCGAAGCCCCGTCCGTCGACACCAGCGGCGAAAGCAGCCCGGCCAGCTCACGCCTGAAGTCCAGTGAGAAGCCGCTGGCCGAGCCCACGTGCTGCAGCACGCCCTGCGCATCGTGAAGGCCCAGCAGCAGCGACGCCACCTCGGGCTGCGAGGCGCCGGCGCGCCAGCGCAGGCCGCCCAGCACGCAATCCGCGGTGCGCACGTGCTTGATCTTGAACATCGTCCGCTCGCCGGCCTGGTAGGGCGCGTCCGCGGCCTTGGCCATCACGCCGTCGAGCCCGGCGCCTTCGAAGTGCGCGTGCCAGGCCCGCGCCAGTGCGGGGTCGAGCGTCATCGGCGTGAGGTACAGCGGCGGCGGGCTGTCGACCAGCAGGGCTTGCAGCAGCAGCCGTCGCTCCGCCTGCGGGCGTGAGCGGAGGTCCTCGCCCTCGAGTGCGACCAGGTCGAAGGCGACGAAGGAGGCCGGGGTCTGCTGTGCCAGCCGGCGCACGCGCGAGTCCGCAGGATGGATGCGCTGCAGCAACGCGTCGAAGTCCAGGCCCCGCGGGCCGGCGATCACGATCTCGCCGTCGAGCGCGCAGCCCGTGGGAAGCAGCGCTTCGAGTGCCGCTTCCAACTCGGGGAAGTAGCGGTTCAGCGGCTTGAGGTCGCGGCTTTGCAGCAGCACGCCGTGTGCATCGCGAAGGACGACGGTGCGGAAGCCGTCCCACTTGGGCTCGAACAGCCAGTCGCCGGGCGCACCCTCGGGCAGCGCGTCGAGCGCGCGCGCAAGCATCGGCGGCAGGCCCGTCCCCGCAAAGGGCATGGCGTTGCGCGCCGGCTCACGCTGGCGCGTGGGCATCGTCGCGATCCTCGCGTGCGTCACGCTTTTCGCGTCCGCCGTCTTCGGTGCGCCGCCGGTGCAGCACACCGTTGACTTCCGCGCCGAAGATGAGGGTGGTGGCGCTCACGTAGAGGAAGACCAGCGTCGCCACCACGCCCGCGAAGCTGCCGTACACCAGCGCCAGCTTGCCGGCGGTGGCCAGCGTCCTGGACAGCCCGATGGCCGCCGCCACCCACAGCGCCGCGCCAAGCAGGGCGCCCGGCAGCACGGTGCTGAGGTACTGGCGACGGTCGGGCAGCCAACCGTAGAGCAGCGCATACAGCGCCACCAGCACCACGTAGGCCAGCGCGTAGCGCACCCCGAAGTGCAGCCACAGCACCTCGCTGCTGCGCCCGAAGTTGCGCGCCAGGAATTCCCAGACGTACGGCATGACGATCACCGAGCTGAAGATGGTCCAGGCACCGAAGCCCACCACCACCGTGAAGACCGTGACCTTGATCCGCGCCTTCCAGAAGGGCAGGCCGCGCTCGATGCCGTAGGCGCGGTTGAGTGCCGAGCGGACCGCCTGCAGGCCCGACGACGCGGTCCAGACGGTGGCCACCACACCGATCGCCAGCAGGGCCTGGTTGCGCTGCGCCAGCACCTGGTCGACGACGGGCAGCAGCGCGCGCTGGACCACGCCGGGGGCGTATTCGAGCATTCGGCGCGCGACCGAGGCCGCGTCGCCGGGGTCGCCGACGAAGCCCGCGCCCGAGGACAGCAGGATCAGCATCGGGAACATGGCCAGGACCAGCGAGAAGGCCAGGCTGCCGGCCTGGTTGGCGCTCTGGTGCAGGATGTAGTGGCGAATGGCCGAGGCGAGCACCGCGACGCCCGGGACGGCCAGGGCGGCGCGGCGCACGGCGGCAAGGAGTTGGCGCAGGCGGTTCATCGACAAGACCGGCGATCGTCGCCCTCGGCCGTGCGGCGCGCCGTCGGCGCGGGCGGGCGGTTGCCGTCAGCCGACGCCGGGCCGCGGCCTCTTCACACGACCTTCAGGCCCTTCAGGGCGGGGTCGCCCGGGGGCGTGGCGATCTTCATGTCCTTGAGCGTCTTGACCAGCAGCCGCGCCACCATGAGGTTGCGCTGCCGCTTGCTGTCGGCGGGGATCACGTACCAGGGCGCATGCGCGGTCGAGGTGGCGGCCAGCGCCTTGCCGTAGGCGCGCTGGTAGTCGTCCCATTTCTCGCGCACGGCCAGGTCGCCCATGCTGAACTTCCATTGCTTGCCCGGCGTGTCGACGCGGGCCTGCAGCCGTCCGCGCTGCTCGTTCTTGCTGATGTGCAGCATGCACTTGACCAGCGTCGTGCCGGTCTCGGCGAGCAGGCGCTCGAAGTCGTTGATCTGTGCATAGCGCCGCTGCGTCTCGGCCTTGTCGATCCAGCCTTCGACCACCGGCACCAGCACGTCCTCGTAGTGGCTGCGGTTCCAGACGGTGATCTCGCCGGCGCGGGGCACCACGGCGTGGCAGCGCCAGAGAAAGTCGCGGGCCTTCTCTTCCTCGGTCGGCGCCTTGAAGGCGGCCACGCGCACGCCCAGCGGCGAGGTGCGCGAGAACACCCAGCGGATGGTGCCGTCCTTGCCGCTGGTGTCCATGCCCTGCAGCACCAGCAGCAGCTTGCGCCGGCCTTCGGCGTGCAGCAGGTTCTGCAGCTCGTCCAACTCCTCGGCCAGGACATCCAGGCGCACGCGTTCGGCGGCCTCGTCCTCGAGCTGGAAGGGCGTGTCGCCGGGATCGATGCGGGAGAGCTTGAAACGGCCGTCGGTGCCGACGCGGTAGTGCTTGAGGCTGCTCATGGCGATGGGCGAAGGTGCAAAGCCCGCAGCCTACCCCATGCATTGCACCTTCAAGGAAAAAAGGGCTGCAGCGCCCGTCCGCCGGGCGCGAAGCGCTATCAAAACCGTAGCGGCCCGGTGTCTCAGCGCGTGTTGCCGTCCGAAGCGTCGTCCACGCTGGCACTCCAGCGGTCGCCCCAGCCGTGCTGGCGTGCCGTGTCGAGGTGCCGCCGCTCGCGCTTGGTGGGTCGGCCCTGCTCGATGCTCAGCGCCGGTTCGCGCGAGACACGCCTCGCGTCGCGCGCCGCAGCCTGGGCGGCGAGGCTCTCCGGCGTCTCCTGGTAGAGCTGCTGGGCGACCGGCGCCGGGCCGCGCTGCAGGCTCAGGCCCAGCACGCGCACCGTGCGCGTCACCGGGCCCTGGCGCAGGGCCACCGTGTCGCCGGGCTTGATCTCGCGGGCAGGCTTGGCCGCCTCGCCATTGACCTGCACCCGGTTCTTGCCGATCTCGTCGACGGCCAGCGAACGGGTCTTGTAGAAGCGGGCGGCCCAGAGCCACTTGTCGATGCGCATGCGCTCCATGTATTCGAAATCTTCGGCGAAACGGTTCAGGCCGGTGAAGGCGGAAGGGGGCGGTCGGCGTAGGTGGGGGCGTCGGCGGCCGGCTCAAGGCGTGGCGTCGCGATGCGTCAGCAGCGGCAGCCGCACCACGGCATCGAGCCCGTTCACCCGGCCATCGGGGCCGAGGCGATTGTCGAGCGAGATGTCGCCGCCCAGCGTCTGCACGATCTCGCGGCAGATGGCCAGGCCCAGGCCGGAGCCGCGCGCCACGTCGCCGGCGGCGAAGGGCGCGAACAGGCGCTGGCGCAGCTCGGCGGAGATCCCCGGCCCGGCATCGCGCACGCGCAGCACGGCCTCGCTTCCTGCCGCGGCCACGCGGACGGCCAGCGCTGCACCCGGCGGGCTGTGCTTGATCGCGTTGTGCAGCAGATTGCGGCTGAGCTCCAGCAGCATCCAGCGGTGGGCGTCGACGCGCGCCGGGACCACATCGAGCTCGAAGTCGAGCGACCGGTCGGCAATCAGCGGCGAGAGGTCCAGCGCCACCTGCCGCACCATGTCGCCCAGGTCCAGCGATTCCGACTCGGGCTGCTGGCGCAACTGCTCGATCTTGGCCAGCGACAGCATCTGGTTGGCCAGCGCGGTGGCACGTTCGACGGTCTCGCGGATCTCGTGCAGCGCCTGCGCCGGCGGCACGTCGCCGCGCTGCGCCGACTGCACCTGCGCCTTGAGCACGGCCAGCGGCGTGCGCAATTGGTGCGCGGCATCGCGCACGAAGCGCTTCTGGTGCTCCAGCAGGCGCTGCAGCCGGCCCATCACGCCGGTCATCGCGTCGACCAGCGGCAGCAGCTCGCGCGGGGCGTGCGGCGCTTCGATGGGGGAGAGGTCGTCGGCGGCGCGGGCCTCGATCGCCTCGCCCAGCGCACGCACCGGCCGCGTGGCGCGCTGGACGACGGCCACCGTCACCGCCGCCACCACCGCCAGCAGCAGCAGCTGGCGCCACAGCATGTCGACCAGCAGGCGGCGTGCGAGCGTTTCGCGCAGCTCCAGCGTCTCGGCCACCTGCACCACGGCCATGCCGCGGCCGTGCGCGCTGGCCACCGGCTGCAGCAGCACCGCCACGCGCACCGGCCGGTCGCGGAAGCTGTCGTCGTAGAAGTCGACCAGCGCCGCATACGGCGGCCGGGCCGGCAGCCTGCCGCGCCAGAAGGGCAGCTCGGCGAAGCCCGACACCATCTCGCCGCCCTGCGTCGAGACGCGGTAGTACATGCGGCTCTTGTTGTCGGCCTCGAAGGCTTCCAGCGCCGAGTAGGGCACCGTGGCGCGGATGGAGGCCGCGTCGTCGTAGCCGTCGACGTCGAGCTGCTCGCCGATGGTCTTGGCCGAGGCCAGCAGGGTGCGGTCGTAGGCCGTGGTGGCCGCGGCGAGCGCCTGGCGGTACACGCTCACGCTGTTGATGACGATGAACAGCGCCACCGGGGCCAGCAGGCCCAGCAGCAGCCGGAAGCGCAGCGAGGTGCGGCGCATGCGCTCAGCCGGCGTCGGGCGCGGCCTTGAGCAGGTAGCCCAGTCCGCGCAGCGTGACCAGCGCGGTGCCGGTGCCGGCCAGCTTCTTGCGCAGGCGGTACACCACCACCTCGATGGCTTCGTACTGCACCTCCGCCTCGCCGGGGAAGACCAGCTCGAACAGGCGCTCCTTGCTCACCGCGTGGCCGGGCTTGGCCATCAGCGCCTGCAGCAGCGCGAGCTCGCGCGGCGTGAGCTCCAGCACTTCGGCGCCGCGGTAGACGGCTCCGCTGTCGGGCTCGAAGCGCAGCGTGCCCACTTCCAGCGGGGTGGGCACGCTGTCGTCAGCGGGTCCGTCCTGGCGGCGCCTGCGCAGCGCCCGCAGGCGCGCTTCCAGCTCGTCGAGGTCGAAGGGCTTGGGCAGGTAGTCGTCGGCGCCGGCGTTCAGGCCCATCACGCGGTCGCCCACCGTGCCGCGCGCGGTGAGCAGCAGCACCGGGGCGCGCAGGCCGGCCGCGCGGGCCTGCGCCAGCACCTGCAGGCCGTCGAGGTTCGGCAGGCTCAGATCCAGCGCCACCACGTCGGGGTCGAGCGCTCGCCACTGGGCCAGGGCCTGGGCGCCGTCGCCGCACACCCGCACGTCGATCTGCCGGCGCCCGAGGGTGCGCTGCAGCGTGGTCTGCATGGTGGGATCGTCTTCGACGAGGAGCAGCTTCATGGGCGGGACAGGGCGCGCGGGCACCGGGAGTTTCACCATCCTGCGGCCGTCCGGCGGGACGCCGCCCGCGCAGGCCCTCAGTGATTACCCCGAGGCGGGCGACAGCCAACTGACAGCGGGGCGGCGCATCATAGCGGCGCTCAGGTTCCGCTCAGGTTCCGTTCCAGCGATCCGATCCCAACGACCCCTAGGAGACATCGACATGCGTCGCGACACCTTCCTGAAATCCCTCGCCGCCCTGGCCGCCACCGGCGCGCTGCCGCTGTCGGCGCATGCCGCGGCCAACATCAAGATGATGATCCCCGCCAACCCCGGCGGCGGCTGGGACACCACGGGCCGCGCACTGGGCAAGGCCCTGACCGACGGCAAGCTGGCCGACACCGTGACCTACGACAACAAGGGCGGCGCCGCCGGCGCGCTGGGCTTGGCGCAGTTCGTCAACGGCTCCAAGGGCGACGCCAACGCGCTGATGGTCATGGGCGCGGTGATGCTCGGCGGCATCATCACCGGCAAGCCGCCGGTGAACCTGTCGCAGGCCACGCCGATCGCGCGCCTGACCAGCGAATACAACGTCTTCGTGCTGCCCGCCAACTCGCCCTTCAAGACCATGGCCGACGTGGTCGCCCAGCTCAAGAAGGACCCGGGCAGCGTCAAGTGGGGCGGCGGCTCGCGCGGGTCCACCGAACACATCGCCGCTGCCATGATCGCGCAGAAGGTCGGCGCCGACCCGTCGAAGATCAACTACGTGGCCTTCCGCGGGGGCGGCGAGGCCACCGCCGCCATCCTGGGCGGCAACGTCACCGTGGGCGGCAGCGGCTACAGCGAGTTCGCGCCCTACATTGCCGACGGCAAGATGAAGGCCATCGCCGTCACCTCGGCCCAGCGCCTGCCGGGCATCAATGTGCCCACGCTCAAGGAGCAGGGCATCGATGTCGAGATCGGCAACTGGCGCGGTGTCTATGGCGCCCCCGGCATCAGCGCCGAACAGCGCAAGGTGCTGACCGACCTGGTGCTGGCCGCGCTCAAGACCCCGTCGTGGGCCGAGGCCATGAAGAAGAACGACTGGACGCCCGCTGTCCTGAGCGGCCCGGCTTTCGACAAGTTCGTCGACGACGAGTTCGCCAGCCTGCGCGCGACCATGACCAAGTCGGGCATGGTCTGACGGCGCCGGGCTGCGCGCGTCCATCACCGACATCCAGCCACGCTGTCACACGGACCGGCCCGCAGGCCCCATGTCCTTCGGCACGGCGTCCCTCGCGGGTCCCGTGCCTTTTTTGAGCCGGCAGCGCACCGCCTTCATTTCCGGAGATTCCAACGATGACAAACACGGACACCTCCCCGCCCAGCGGCGGCAACTGGCCGCAGACGCTCGTGGGCGTGGGCGTGCTGCTCACCGGCCTGGGCATGGCCTGGGGCGCCACCGGCATCTCGTCCGAGGCCGGCTACAGCGGCGTCGGCCCCAACTTCCTGCCCTGGCTGGTCTCCATCGTGCTCACGATCTGCGGCGCCTGGATCACCTGGGAGGCCCGCACCGGGGGCTTTCGCGAGATGGACGAGGAGGGCGCGACGGCGCCCCCGTACTGGAGCGGCTTCGTCTGGGTCTCGGCCGGACTGCTGCTCAATGCCGGGCTGATCACCACCATCGGCTTCGTGCTCAGCTGCACGCTGTGCTATGTGCTGGCGGTGCAGGGCCTGCGCCGCGCCGGCGGCCAGCCGATCGCCAACGCGCCGGCCACCTGGATCAAGGACCTGCTCGTGGGCCTGGCGATCTCCGCGCCCGTGTTCTGGGCCTTCACCAAGTTCCTGGCGATCAACCTGCCAGGCCTGACCGCCACCGGCTGGATCTGAAAGCACGGCCATGGACATCTTCAACGCACTTCTCCAGGGCTTCGCGCAGGCCATCACCGTCACCAACCTGCTGTGGTGCCTCGTCGGCTGCGCGCTGGGCACGGCCGTGGGCGTGCTGCCCGGCATCGGCCCGGCGGTGGCCGTCGCCATGCTGCTCCCGATCACCGGCAAGGTCGACGTCACGGCCTCGATGATCTTCTTCGCCGGCATCTACTACGGCGCCATGTACGGCGGCTCGACCACCTCGATCCTGCTGAACACGCCGGGCGAGACGGCGTCCATGGTCACGGCCATGGAGGGCAACAAGATGGCCAAGAGCGGCCGCGCCGGCGCGGCGCTGGCCACCTCCGCCATCGGCTCCTTCGTGGCCGGCACGATCGCCACCGTCATCGTCACGCTGTTCGCGCCCTACGTGGCCGACTACGCGGTGAAGCTGGCGGCGCCCGAGTACTTCCTGCTCATGGTGCTGGCCTTCACCACCGTGAGCGCGGTGCTGGGCAAGAGCACGCTGCGCGGGATGACGGCGCTGTTCATCGGCCTGGCCGTGGGCTGCGTGGGCATGGACCAGATCTCGGGCCAGGGCCGCTACGTGGGCGGCGTGCCCGAGCTGCTCGACGGCATCGAGATCGTGCTCGTCGCCGTGGGCCTGTTCGCGGTGGCCGAGGTGCTGTACGCCGTGCTGTACGAGGGCCGGGTGCAAGAGAGCCAGAACAAGATGAGCCGCGTCCACATGAGCGCGCGCGACTGGAAGCGCTCGATCCCGGCCTGGCTGCGCGGCACCGCCATCGGCACGCCCTTCGGCTGCATTCCCGCGGGCGGCACCGAGATCCCGACCTTCCTGAGCTATGCCACCGAGAAGAAGCTCACCAAGGACCCGCAGGACCGCGCCGAGTTCGGCACCACCGGCGCCATCGAGGGTGTGGCGGGGCCCGAGGCTGCCAACAACGCCACCGTGACGGCCGCGCTGATTCCGCTGCTCACGCTGGGCATCCCGACCAGCAACACCACCGCCATCCTGCTGGGCGCATTCCAGAACTACGGCATCCAGCCCGGGCCGCAGCTCTTCACGACCAGCGCGGCGCTGGTGTGGGCGCTGATCGCATCGCTGTACATCGGCAACGTGATGCTGCTCGTGCTCAACCTGCCGATGGTGGGCCTGTGGGTCAAGCTGCTGAAGATCCCCAAGCCGCAGCTGTACGCCGGCATCCTGATCTTCGCGACCGTCGGTGCCTACGGCATGCGGCAGAGCGCCTTCGACCTCTTCCTGCTCTATGCCATCGGCGTGCTGGGCGTGATCATGCGGCGCTTCGACTTCCCGACCGCGCCCGTGGTCGTCGGCATGATCCTGGGCCCGCTGGCCGAGGCCAACCTGCGCAATGCGCTGTCGATCGGCGAGGGCAGCCCGATGGTCTTCCTGCAGCGGCCGATGTCGGTGGCGCTGATCGTCATCGTGCTGGCCGTGCTGATCCTGCCGCGCGTCGCCAAGCGCATGTCGGAACGCAAACGCAGGCTCGAGGCCGCGGCCTGACGCCCGACCGCGCCCTTTCGAAGAAAAAAGCGCCTCCGGCGCCCGTGTGACGGGCGCGAGGCGCTCTTTTTTTTGTAGCATCGTGTAATCCCTGGCGCACACTCGGCCGCGGCTGCGCGCGGCCGTGCCTTGAGACGGGCGGGCTTCTTGCTGCAGCGCCAGCCCCGCCGCAATTTCCATCGTTCCCGACATGCCCGCCGCCCCGCTTCGCACTCCGCCCACCCCTTTGCTTCACGTGCGTCCCAGCGGGGTGCACGGCCTCGGTGCGTTCGCCGCCGTCGATCTGCGCGCGGGTACGAAGCTCGGCAGGTACACCGGACGCCGCTTCACTGCGACGCAGGCCGCCGCCATGGAATGGGACAGCACGCTGACCTACCTCTTCGGCCTGTCGGACGGCACGCTGATCGACGGCGGCCGGGGCGGCAACGCGATGCGCCACCTGAACCACGCCTGCGAACCCAACTGTGAAGCGCACGAGGAGCACGGCACACGCGGCCGCCTGCACCTGGTGATCCACACGCTGCGCGACGTGCGTGCGGGCGAGGAGCTTTTCCTCGACTATGCGCTCACCGTCGACGACGCCGAGGGCCCTGGCGACTACCCCTGCCACTGTGGCTCGCTTCGCTGCCGCGGCACGATGGTGGCCGTCACGGACTGAGTGCGCCTTGGGATGGCGCGAGGTGGAAAGTACTCCCCTGCGCCGTCAAGGTTGATCGAAGGCGGCGCGCAAGGTAAAACAGCAGCCATCGCCCCACCTCATCTTCGCGTTCGCATCGTTGCGGTGCGCTTCGCCGCCTGGGGCTCGACAACAAGAGAACCCGATGATCGATTGGATGATGGTGGCCGCCGTGGTGGTCGCCCTGGCGCTCGTGGGCGCAGGGGTCTGGTGGCGGCTGCGACGTGGACCCAAGGAAACGCCCACCGTCGCGCTGGTGCGGCGGCGGCGTGAACTGCAATCGCGCCTCCAGGACCTGGCCGGCCCGAACAGCGAAGGCATCGTGCGGCAGGAAGCCCAGCGCATGCATTCCAGCCCGATGGACCTGCAGGTGCTCGAAGCGGCGATCGCGCGCGCGGAGAAGCTCGCCGCGACCCGGCGCTGAGCATCGACTCCGCCTCACGGCGGCTTGCCGGCATTCAGGGCCGGACGATGCGGTCGCCCGGTGGGGGCACCGCCGTCACGGCGCGGCCGTCGGGCGAGGTCACGTAGTCCGAGCCGCTCGGCGGCGGCGGCGCGCCCTGCGGCGTCATGACGATGGCGCGGCCATCGGACGATGGCTGCGGCGTCTGCGGGGGAGGCATGCCGCCGGCGGCGCTGTCGAGCAGGCGGCCCGCATCGCGCACGCAGGCCTCGCGCTGCGGGGCGGGCCATTGGCCGTTGTTGCAACGGGCGATCTGGCGCTCGTAGCGCTGCTGCGCGCTGTCCGCACCAGCGCCCTGCGCAAGCGCGGGGCCTGAAGCCGCAAGCATCAGGCAGGCCAGGAGGCCCAAGTTTGCGATGCGGGAGTGGACGGAGTGAGGCATGGTGCAGCAAGCATGCGCCTGCGGTCGCGCCCCGGCTGTGCGTTTGCGCCGGCTCAAGCAGTAGGTGCAGGGCGCGCCGCGCGGCGGAGCACCGCAGCGGCGCAGTCCTCAGGTCGTCGGCCGGGGTTCGCCAGTACCGCGCAGGTCGTCGTCCGCGTGCGGGTCGGGCGGCTGGCGGCGCAGCCGCCGCAGCCGCCGCCGCACCCAGTGCTCGAAATCGTCGACATAGGTGAAGACGGCCGGCACCACCAGCAGGCTCAGCACCGTCGAGGTGATGAGACCGCCGATCACCGCCGTGGCCATCGGCGAGCGGAAACTCGAGTCCGCCGCGCCCCAGCCCACGGCGATGGGCAGCATGCCCGCACCCATCGCCAGCGTGGTCATGATGATGGGACGTGCGCGCTTGTGACAGGCGTCCAGAAGCGCCTCCCATCGAGTCATGCCCTGGTCGCGGCGCGCCACGATGGCGTACTCCACCAGCAGGATCGAGTTCTTCGTCGCCACGCCCATGAGCATGATCAGCCCGATCAGCGAAGGCATCGAGAAGCTCTTGTTGGCGATCAACAGCCCGACGAAGGCACCGCCCAGCGACAGCGGCAGCGCGGCCAGGATGGTCGCGGGCTGCAGGAAGTCCTTGAAGAGCAGCACCAGCACGATGTAGATGCACAGGATGCCGGTGAGCATCGCCAGCGCGAAGCCGGTGAAGAGCTCGCCCATGGCCTCGGCATCGCCGATGTCGACGATGCGCACGCTGGCCGGCAGATTCTTCACGGCGGGCAGCTGGCGCACCGCCTCGGTCACGTCGTTCAGGCCGCGCGTGCCCAGCTCGATCTCGAAGTTCATGTTGCGTGCGCGGTCGTAGCGGCTGATCACGGCCGGCCCGCCCGCCAGCTCCAGCTTGGCGACCTCGCCCAGGCGAACAGGCCCGTGCGCGCCGGGCACCGTCAGGCGCTCGAGCAGCGACAGGTCCTGCCGCGCATCGTCGCGCAGGCGCACCATGATCGGCACCTGCCGCTCCGACAGGTTCAGCTTGGCGAGCTGGTTGTCATAGTCGCCCATGGTGGCCACGCGCAGCGTGTCGGCGATGGCGGCGCTGGTCACGCCCAGATCGGCGGCGCGTGCGAAGTCGGGCCGCACCACGATCTCGGGCCGCACCAGGCTGGCCAGCGAGGTCACGTTGCCGATGCCGGGGAGGGTGCGCAGCTCGCGCTCCACGGCGGTGGCCGCCTCGCGCAGCGCGTGCGGATCCTGGCTCGACAGCGCCAGCACGTACTTGTCGTTCGAGCCGCCCAGACCCACGCCGTAGCGCATGCCGGGCAGGTCCTGCAGCGCGGTGCGGATCTGCGCCTCGATCACCTGCTTCGTCGGCCGCTCGCCGCGCGGCGAGAGCTGCAGCGTGAGCGTGGCCTTGCGCGCCTCGACGAAGTTGCCCGAGAAGGGATCGGCCCCCGCGCTGCCGGCGCCCACGGCGGTGTAGATGTCGTGGATGTGGTCGATCTTCAGCAGCCGCTGGCGCACCTGCTCGGCCGCCGCCAGCGTCTGTTCCAGCTTGGTGCCGGGCGGCAGTTCGACGCGCACCTGCGTCTGCACGTTGTCGTCGGGCGGAATGAAGCCCGAGGGCAGCAGCGGGATCATCGCCAGCGAGGCGAAGAAGAACACGGTCGCCCCCACCATGGTGAGGAAGCGGTGGCGCAGGCAGGCCTGCACCCAGCGCATGTAGGTCGCCAGCCAGCCCGGGTCGCGCTCGCTCTTGCCGACGATGGGCTTGAGGATGTAGGCGGCCATCATCGGCGTGAGCATCCGCGCCACCACCAGCGAGGCAAACACGGCGAGCGAGGCCGTCCAGCCGAACTGCTTGAAGAACTTGCCGACCACGCCGCTCATGAAGGCGGTGGGCAGGAACACCGCGATCAGCGTGAAGGTCGTCGCGATCACGGCCAGGCCGATCTCGTCGGCGGCTTCCATCGCGGCCTGGTAGGGGGTCTTGCCCATGCGCAGGTGGCGCACGATGTTCTCGACCTCCACGATCGCGTCGTCCACCAGGATGCCGATCACCAGCGACAGCGCCAGCAGCGTGATGATGTTGATCGAGAAGCCCAGCAGGTACATGCCGATGAAGGCGGGGATGACCGACAGCGGCAGCGCCACCGCAGAGACGATGGTGGCCCGCCAGTCGCGCAGGAACAGCCACACCACGAGCACCGCCAGGAAGGCGCCTTCGATCAGGAGCTTGATCGAGGCGTCGTATTCCTCGGCGGCGATCTTCACGAAGTCCAGCGTGCGCGTGAGCTGGATGTGCGGGTAGTCCTTCTGCAGTTGCGCGAGTGCCTTCTCGACGCCCGCACCGACCTCGACCTCGCTGGCGCCGCGGCTGCGCGCCACCTCGAAGCCGACCACCTGCTTGCCGTTGAGCACGGCCGCAGCGCGCGGCTCGGCCACCGTGTCCTCGATGGTGGCGACGTCCTGCAGCGCGATGCGCCGGCCGTCGGACAGCGGGATCTGCATGCGCCGCAGCTCGTCGGCCGAGGCCACCGTGGCGATGGTGCGCACCGGCTGCTCGGTGCCGCCGAGGTCGGTGCGCCCGCCCGCGCTTTCCTGTTGCACCTGGCGCAGCCGCCGCGACACGTCGGCCGCGGTGGCGTTGAGGGCCTGCAGGCGCGCCGGGTCGAGCGCGACTCGGATCTCGCGCGTCACGCCGCCCACGCGATTGACCGCGCCCACGCCGGGCACGGCCATCAGGCGACGTGCCACGGTGTCGTCGACGAACCACGAGAGCGCCTGGTCGTCCATGCGGTCTGAGGCGATCGCGAAGGCCAGCACCGGCTGCGAGGCCAGGTCCAGCTTGGTGATGATGGGGTCGCGCAGGTCGGTCGGCATGTCGGAGCGCACGCGGCTCACGGCCGAGCGCACGTCGTCCACGGCTTCCTGGATGGGCTTCTCGAGCACGAATTCGGCCGCAACCGTGGCCGAGCCGTCGGTGAGCGTGGTCGTCACGTGCTTGAGGCCCTGCAGCGTGGCGATGGCGTTCTCGATCTTGCGCGCCACGTCGTTCTCGAGCTGCGAGGGCGAGGCGCCGGGCAGGACGGCGGTAACGATGACCACCGGCAGGTCCATGTCGGGGAAGTTCTGCACCTTCATCTGCTTGAAGGAGAACAGGCCGGCCAGCGTCAGCAGCACGAAGATCATGGCCGCCGGAATGGGGTTGCGGATCGACCAGGAGGAAACGTTCATGGGCGGTGCCCTTTCGGCTGGGTGAGGGGGGCGCCGCTCACTTGGCGGCGCCTGGCGCGGAGTTCGTCGATGCGTCGGCGGCGGGTGCCTCGCCCACGCGTACCAGGTCGCCGTCGTTGAGGAAGCCGGCACCCGCGACCACCACGCGAGCGTCCTTCGGCAGCTCGCCGCGCACCTCGATGCGGTCGCCGACGCGGCGGCCGGCCTCCACGCGCACCTGGCGCACATGCTGGTCGGGCTGCAGCACCATCACGGTGTTGAAGCCGTCGCGCGGCACCACGGCCACCTGCGGCACCGTGAGCGCCTCGCTCTTGCCCAGCAGGAACTCGCCCCTGGAGAACATGCCCGCCTTCACGCCGGTGTTGGCCTGCACATCCGGAATGTCGACGTACACCAGCGCATTGCGGGTCTGCGCATCCACCGTCGGCGCGATGCTGCGCACCTTGCCCATGACGCGCGTGCCGCCCGGTGCGGTGATGGTGGCGGGGATGCCCACCGACAGCTTGCCCAGCTCGGCCGCGCCGACCTCGGCGCGCCATTCCAGCCGACCCTGGCGGATCAGCTTGAAGAGCTCCGTGCCCGCGCCGACCACGCTGCCGACGGTGGCGGTGCGTGACGAGATCACGCCGTCGTCGGGCGCGAGCACCTGCGTGTTGCGGTTGCGCACCTGCTGCGCCGCCAGCGCGGCCTCGGCCGCCTCGACGCGCGCCTTGGCGGTCTGCTCGGCGGTCTGGTACTGGTTGATCTGCTGCTGGCTCAGGGCGCCGGTCTGCGACAGGGTGCGTGCGCGCGCGGCGTTGCCTGCGGCGTCGGAAGCGGTGGCGCGAGCCTCGGCCAGCGACGCCTTGGCCTGCGCCACGTCGGCCGCGACCGTCTCGCCCGAGAAGGTGGCGAGCACCTGGCCCTTGCGCACGCGGTCGCCCACGTTCACGCGGACTTCGGCCAGGCGCAGCCCGCTGGATTCGGAGCCCACGCTGGCTTCCTGCCAGGCGGCAATGTTGCCGTTGGCGCCGAGCGTCACGTCGAGCTCTGCGGGCTCGGGCGTGGCAACGGTCACGGTGACGGCGGGCCGTGCGGTGGTGCCGTCGGCCTTGGCATCCTTGGCCGGCGGCGCCTCGCCCTTGCCGCGCAGCGCGAGGGCCGCGCCGATGGCGGCGACCACGACCAGTGCCAGGACGATGAGGAGGGTGCGTTTGGAAGTTCTCATGGGCAGATTCGCGAAAAACGGTGTGTGTCCTCAGGGGCGGCCGGCGGGGGCGGCCTGGGGATCGGGCGTGGTGGCGGCCTGCGCCTCGGGGCGCGTCCAGCCGCCGCCCAGCGCACGGTAAAGCGACACCCAGGCGGTGGCGCGCTCGCGCTGCAGGCCCACC
The DNA here is from genome assembly GCA_005503065.1 of Comamonadaceae bacterium ALPHA2B. Classification (GTDB taxonomy): domain Bacteria; phylum Pseudomonadota; class Gammaproteobacteria; order Burkholderiales; family Burkholderiaceae_C; genus Xenophilus. The sequence goes on along the minus strand of SCOE01000042.1, from coordinate 21,311 downwards.
CGGGCGGTCTGCGCGGTGAAGAGGGTGCGCCGCGCGTCCTCGAGTTCGAACTGGCTGGCCAGGCCGCTGCGATAACGCGCCTCGGTGGCATCGAAGGAGGCCTGGTAGTTGCGCACCGCGCTGTCGGCGTCGGCCGAGCGGGCGTCGGTGCTCTGCAGGTTGACCAGCGCCTCCTCGACCTCCTTGACGGCGTTGCGCACGCTGGCGCGGTACTGCACCACCGACTCGTCGTAGCGGGCCTTCGCCGATTCGGCGTTGGCGGCGCGGGTGCCGCCGTCGAAGATCGGCACCGTGAGTTGCACCGGACCGATGCTCCAGCTGTCCAGCGTTTCGCGGAAGCCGCCGGTGCGGATCTGCAAACGGCCGATGTTGCCCGTGAGGGAGAGCCGCGGATAGCGCTGTGCCTGCGCGGCACCGACGTCGGCACTTGCCGCCGCCACGGCCTGTTCGGCGGCATAGATGTCCGGCCGCTGGGCCAGCGTGCGGGCCGGCACCTGGTCGACCGGGTGCATGGCGGGCAGGGCCAGGTCGCCCGGCTGCGCGTCGAGCTTGCGCGCGAGGTCGGCCGCATCGAGGCCGGTCATCGCGACCAGGCCCTGGCGCAGCACCTGGCATTGCGCGCGCTGCTGCTTGAGCCGGCCCGAGGCGTCGGCGGCGCCGGCGCGTGCCAGCGCCGCGTCGGCCGGGGCGGTGAACCCGGCCTGTGCGGAGAGATCGGTCAGGCGCGCGCTCTCGAGGCGCGAGCGGGTGTCGGACTCGGCCACCGACAGCTGGCGCGCGCAGGCGCGTTCCGCGAAGTAGGCGTTGGCGGTCTCGGCCGCCACGGACACGCGCGCCTCGTGCCATTGGGCGTTGCTCGCATCCAGCCGCGAGGCGGCGGCGTCGCGTCCTGCGCGCAGGCCGCCGAAGAGGTCGATCTCCCAGCTCGACTGCAGGCCGGCCTGCCCGATGGTCACGGGCGGGATCGAGGTCGAGCCGCCGCTCGCGCCCGTGGTGCCGCTTGCGCCGGTGGCACCCACGCCGCCGCCGACACCGCTGGTGGGCGAGTTGCTGCGGGTGGCCGACAGGACGCCGTCGAGGTTCGGCGCCAGCGCGGCGCCGGCTTGCACGCGGCTGGCGCGTGCCTCGGCGATGCGTGTGGCGGCGCTGGCGACGTTGGGGCTGGCGGCCTGCGCCGCCTCGATCAGCTCCGCCAGCACCGGGTCGCCCGCATCGCGCCACCAGGTGGCCAGCGAAGGCAGCGAGCCGGCATGGGGCAGGGCGGCATCGGGCAGCGGGGCATTCCAGCGAGGAGGCGTCGGCGCCTCGATCGATGCGGGCGGGCGGGTGAGGCCACAGGCCGCCAGGGCAAGGGGCAGCGCGCACAGGGCGCCGAGACGGGGCAGTCGAGTCATGGGAGCAGGGAGGTTCTTGGCGCGGCACGGCGCGAACGCGTCGGCCTTGCGGCACGGGTTGTCGACGTCTGGCGGCGCTGCGCCTCGTCGGCCACGAGGGCGAGCGCATAGGCGCTCAGGCGATCGGCCCAGGTGTCGATGCGCGCATCGCCCTCGAGCAGCTGCGGCTGCATCTGCTCGACCACGTCGCGCATGACGAAGAGCTGCGTCGCCAGCCCGCTGATCGCGAAGGCCAGTCGCTGCACGTCGTCATCGGGTTCGGCCAGTTGCAGGTGGCGGCACAGCACGCGTATCAAGGCCTCGTGGGGCGCCTTCACGTCGCGGTCCAGCTCCGTGGCCCACTGGCCGGTCGGCTCCAGCAACTCGCGCAGGTGCAGGCGCATGCACTGGCGCACGATGTCGCCGTGCTTGAGCGGTTCCACATAGCCGGCCATGAAGATGCGCAGCGCCTGGGCGATCGGCAATTCGGGCGCCTCGTACATCGCGATCAGATCGGGCATCGCGCCGCCCATCGGCTCGGTGAAGGTGGCCGCGTACAGCCCGGCCTTGTCGCCGAAGTAGTAGCTGATCGACGCGATGTTGGTGCCTGCCGCCGCGGCGATCTCGCGCGTGGAGGTCTTGGCGAAGCCCTTCTCGGCGAACAGCGCCAGCGCCGCGTGCAGCAGGCGCGAGCGTGCCTCCGCGCCATCGGATCGGGAGGCCCGCGACGCGGCGGCGTGAGGTTTGGTGAAAGGCATGGCGGGCCATTAAAGCATACAGTTCAATCGTTTGATTAAATTAACCATTCCGATCGGCGGGCCGCAGAGGCTGCGGCAATGGCGGGTGCCGGCCTGGGTCACGCGTTCACATCGACGCTGCAGCGGCCTGGCGCGCCGAAGGAGGCGCCGGATCAGCTTCGCTTCTCGAACAAGCGTCCGCGACGGGCCGTCCGGTCACTGGCCGGCTGGAGCCCTTCCAGCTGGGTGACCAATCCCGATCCCTCGCGCGTGAGCGTCAACAGGCGGTCGCCTGTCGCATGGCGGCCTCGCACGTCGTCCGGGCCGAACCTGTAGAACTTGACGACCACCGACGGCCCCGTCGGCGTGGCCGTGCACTGCATGCGCGTGTTCGTCTGGAAGCCCGATGCATCCAGGGTGCAGCCCGTGGGACCCTGATCCGGTCCGATCGACAGCGTGTACGTCACGAACGACGCCACGCCTTCCGACGGCGACGCACCTCCCGTGCGGCCCAGCGATTCCTCCCACACGTAGCGGCCGTGCCATGCCGACAGGGCGCGCGAGGATGGCGGCCTGTCCGCGGCGGGGCGCACACCGGCGACAGCGCCCTTCGCGGCGACGCGGCGCGACAGGGGTGTGATCGCGAAGTCGCTGCCTCCCCGAGGCGAGGGCGACAGGCCGACCTGGAAGTCCTGGCGGCCGCCGCACGCATCGACGCTCCACCGTTCGAAGTGCCCGCCACGGCGGCTGGCTGGCGCCGCCGCCTGCCGGGGCACATAGCTGCGCGGCAGGACCTCCATCCGGACGGCGTCGAGGGTCGCGCAGCCCGCAGTCGTTCGGTTGTATTCGACGATCCTGTTGAGCACGTCGGTGGCAAGCTGTGAACTCGCGAGGGTCTTTCCGCTCGCATTCACCTGGCCGGGCTCAGCTGCGGCGGCGGCGGCGGCCAGGGTGGCCAGTCCGAGCGTCAGGGTCGTGAGTCGCTTCATGCCCCGCGTTATGGCGCATGGTCGTGTCCCGCGGCCGCGGCGCTCGCTGAAGATCGGGGTAGGACGAGAGCCTCCTGCACCTCGGGCCTTCACGTCGTGCACGAGAGAGGCGCCGCAGCGCAGGCGCTACGATCCCGCCCCATGCCCGCCGCCTCGCCATCGCCCGCGCTGCCCCTCGACGCCGAAGGCATCCTCGCGCTGGCCGCGCGCTCCATGTTCCAGCTCTTCTCGAGCATGAGCCAGGGCATGTTTCTCATCGACCGCAGCGGGCGCATCGTGTGGGTGAACGAGGGGTATCGGCGCTTCCTGCCGGCGCTGGGCTTCAGCGACCTGAACCAGTTCCAGGGCCACATGGTGGAGGACGTGATCCCCAACACGCAGATGCGCCGGGTGCTGGAAACCGGCGAGCCGGTGCTGGTGGACCTGCTGACCAACAAGGCCGGCACATTCGTGGTCAGCCGCCTGCCGTTGCGCGAGGAGCGGCCGGACGGGCAGGGCGGCGTCATCGGCGAGGTCATCGGCGCGATAGGCATCGTGCTCTTCGACCACCCGCAGACCACGCTGCAGCCGCTGGTGAGCAAGTTCGCCTTGTTGCAGCGCGACCTCGACGAGGCGCGGCGGGAGCTGGCCACCCAGCGCGGCCGCGCGGCGCGCAGCGGAGAACTGCCGCGCCAGGCCAAGTACAGCTTCGCCAGCTTCATCGGCAGCAGTCCGGCGGCGGTGGAGGTGAAGCGCCATGCGCGGCGGGCCGCGCAGTCGACCAGTCCGGTGCTGCTGCTGGGCGAGACGGGCACCGGCAAGGAACTGCTGGCCCATGCCATCCACGGCGCCTCCGCCCGTGCGGCCGGCCCGTTCGTCACGGTCAACATCGCTGCCGTGCCCGACACGCTGCTGGAGGCCGAGTTCTTCGGCTTCGCGCCCGGCGCCTTCACCGGTGCCGACCGGCGCGGGCGCGAGGGCAAGTTCAAGTTCGCCGACGGCGGCACGCTCTTCCTCGACGAGATCGGCGACATGCCGCTGTCGCTGCAGGCCAAGCTGCTGCGGGCGCTGCAGGAAGGCGAGATCGAGCCGCTGGGTTCGAACAAGCTGGTGCCCTTCGACGCCCGCGTGATCGCCGCCACTTCGCGCGACCTGCCGGCGCTGGTGCGCGAAGGCAAGTTCCGCGAAGACCTGTTCTACCGCCTGAACGTGCTGCCGCTGCGCGTGCCGCCGCTGCGCGAACGCCGGGCCGACATCCCAGCGCTGGTGGAGGCGCTGGGGGAGGACATCGCCCAGCGCACCGGCGAGGCCCCGCCCGAGCTGCTGCCCGATGCGCTGGCGCTGCTCGCGGGCCAGCACTGGCGCGGCAACACGCGCGAGCTGCGCAACGTGCTGGAGCAACTCGCGATGCGCAGCGACTCCCAGCGCGTCGATGCGGCCGAGGTGGCGCGCGTGCTGGCCGAGACCGGGGTGGAAACCATCGCCGCGCCCGAGCCCCTGGCAGCACCGGCGGCGGGAGAAGGCGCCGATGCCGCGGCGCTGCTTCGGCCGCTGGCCGCGCAGGTGGCCGAGCTGGAGCAGCGCGCCATCGCGGCCGCGCTCGCCGCCACCGGCGGCAACAAGCTCGCGGCGGCCCGGCGCCTGGGCATCTCGCGCGCCACGCTCTACGACCGCATGGGCGAGCGCTGAGCTGTCCGGGGGCTCAGTGGTGGAGCACGGCGCTGAGGCCCGACAGCACCATGCCCGCACCGGCCAGCACCAGCAGCCAGCCGGTGAGGCGGCGCCAGGCGGCGGAAGGGCGGCCGGGTGGGCGGTGGCCCTCGGGGGCGCGATGGGTGCTGCGTTCGGTCATGCAATGAGCATGGACCCGCTGCGCTGAGTGCCTCCTGACGCTGCAGGCGCCACGGCGTGGCGATGCTCTCGTTTTCCCTGATCGAAAATTAGACAATTGTCTGAAAAACAGACCATTGGCTTGGCGGTGATCGGCCGGATTTCGACCATTTCATTCTCAAAAGCCCGATAAACCTCGCGCTGAGCCTGATTCCGCCCCCTGGCACGGACTGTGCAAAGTTCAGGCATTCATCCTAGGAGACATTCCATGCACCGTCGCCATCTCGTTGCCCTGGCTGCACTGGCCGCCACCGCTGCCGCCGTGCCGGCCTGGGCCCAGTCCAACGAAATCCGCATCGCCCACGTCTACAGCAAGACCGGCCCGCTGGAGGCTTACGGCAAGCAGACGCAGGCCGGCCTGATGATGGGGCTGGAATACGCCACTGGCGGCACCATGGCCGTCAACGGCAAGAAGATCGTCGTCATCGAGAAGGACGACCAGGGCAAGCCCGACCTGGGCAAGTCGCTGCTGGCCGCCGCGTACTCCGACGACAAGGCCGCGCTGGCCGTCGGGCCCACATCCTCGGGCGTGGCGCTGGCCATGCTGCCCGTGGCCGAGGAGTACAAGAAGGTGCTGATCGTCGAGCCCGCCGTGGCCGACTCGATCACCGGCGACAAGTGGAACAAGTACATCTTCCGCACTGGCCGCAACTCGAGCCAGGACGCGATCAGCAACGCCGTCGCGCTCGACAAGCCGGGCACCACCATCGCCACCCTGGCCCAGGACTACGCCTTCGGCCGCGACGGCGTGAAGGCCTTCAAGGACGCGGTGAAGAAGGCCAAGATCGTCCACGAGGAATACCTGCCGCAGAACACCACCGACTTCACCGCCGGTGCGCAGCGCCTCATCGACAAGCTCAAGGACCAGCCGGGCCGCAAGGTGATCTGGATCGTGTGGGCCGGCGCCGGCAACCCCTTCAAGATCGCCGACCTGGACCTCAAGCGCTACGGCATCGAGATCGCCACCGGCGGCAACATCCTGCCGGCCATGGCGAGCTACAAGCAGTTCCCGGGCATGGAAGGCGCGACGTATTACTACTTCGGCATCCCGAAGAACCCGGTCAACGATGCCCTGGTGTCGATGCACTACAAGCAGTACAAGACGCCGCCGGACTTCTTCACCGCCGGCGGCTTCTCGGCCGCCATGGCCGTGGTCACCGCGCTCAAGAAGACCGGCGGCGACACCGGCACCAACAAGCTCATCAGCACGATGGAAGGCATGAGCTTCGACACGCCCAAGGGCACGATGACCTTCCGCAAGGAAGACCACCAGGCCATGCAGAGCATGTACCACTTCAAGATCAAGGTCGACCCGGCCTTCGCCTGGGGCGTGCCGGAGCTGGTGCACGAGATCAAGGCGTCCGAGATGGACGTGCCGATCCGCAACAAGCGCTGATCGCCGATTCGGACAGCCGAACGCAGAGGACGCAGAGATTTCGCAAAGGTCGCAGAAAAGACCTCGAGAAATTTTCTGAATCTTCTGCGCCCTCTGCGGAACCTTCGCGCCCTCTGCGTTCGGTTTCCGCTCCCGCTTTCATGCAGATGCTCCAGACCCAAGACCTCACCATCCGCTTCGGCGGGCACGTCGCGGTGAATGCCGTGAGCTGTGCCTTCGCGCCCGGCACGCTCACGGCCATCGTGGGCCCGAACGGCGCGGGCAAGACGACGTACTTCAACCTCATCTCGGGGCAGCTCAAGGCCACGTCGGGTTCGGTGCGGCTCGATGGCCGCGACCTCACGGGCCTGCCGGCCTCGGCGCGCACGCGCGCCGGCCTGGGCCGCGCCTTCCAGCTCACCAACCTGTTCCCCAACCTCACGGTGCTGGAGAACGTGCGCCTGGCGGTGCAGGCCGCGCACGAGGGGCCGCATCGCCGCGGGCTCAACCTCTGGAGCATCTGGAGCGACCACAAGGCGCTCACCGAGCGGGCCGATGCGCTGCTGGCCGACACCAACCTCAAGGCGCGCGAGCACGACATCGTCGCCAGCCTGCCGCACGGCGACCAGCGCAAGCTCGAGGTCGCGCTGCTGATGGCGCTGGAGCCGCAGGTCTTCATGTTCGACGAGCCGACGGCCGGCATGAACGCCGCAGAGGCGCCGGTCATCCTCGACCTGATCCGCCGACTCAAGAAGGACCGCAGCAAGACCATCCTGCTGGTGGAGCACAAGATGGACGTGGTGCGCGAACTGGCCGACCGCATCATCGTGCTGCACAACGGCACGCTGGTGGCCGACGGCGAACCGGCCGAGGTCATCGCGTCGCCGGTGGTTCAAGAGGCGTACCTGGGTGTGGCGAAGGAGGCGGCATGACGCGCGTGTGGTCCGACAGTTCGCTTCTCGCGCTCGAAGGCGTGCACACGCACATCGGCGCGTACCACATCCTCCACGGCGTGGACCTCGCCGTGCCGAGGGGCCGGCTCACCATGCTGCTGGGCCGCAACGGCGCCGGCAAGACCACCACGCTGCGGACCATCATGGGCCTGTGGCACGCCTCGCAGGGGCGCGTGACCTTCGCAGGCCAGGACATCACGAAGCTCGCGACTCCACAGATCGCCGACCTCGGCATCGCCTACGTGCCCGAGACCATGGGCATCTTCGCGGACCTCACCGTGAAGGAGAACATGTTCCTGGCCGCACGTGCGGCGCGTCGCGCCCAGGACATGGACGACGCGCGCCTGAAATGGATCTTCAAGCTCTTCCCGGCGGTCGAGAAGTTCTGGCACCACCCGGCCGGCAAGCTCTCGGGCGGGCAGAAGCAGATGCTGGCCGTCTCGCGCGCCATCGTCGAGCCGCGCCAGCTGCTGATCGTCGACGAGCCCAGCAAGGGCCTGGCGCCGGCCATCATCAACAACATGATCGACGCCTTCGCCGAGCTCAAGGCCAGCGGCGTGACGATCCTGCTGGTGGAGCAGAACATCCACTTCGCGCAGCGCCTGGGCGATCACGTGGCCGTGATGGACAACGGCCGCGTGGTGCATGCCGGCACCATGGCCGAGTTCTCGGCCGATGCGCAGCTGCAGCAGTCGCTGCTGGGACTCGCCCTATGACCAAGGACTTCGACTGGAAGCCGCTGCTGCTGGTGCCCGTGCTGGCGCTTCTGGCGCTGCCGCTGGTGGGCTCCACCTCCACCTGGCTCACGCTCACCGTGGCGGGGCTGGCGATGGGGATGATCGTGTTCATCATCGCCTCGGGGCTCACGCTGGTCTTCGGGCTGATGGACGTGCTGAACTTCGGGCACGGCGTGTTCATCGCGCTGGGTGCCTTCGTCGCCACCAGCGTGCTGGGGGCGATGGGCGACTGGACGCAGTCGCAATCCATCCTCACCAACCTGGTCGCCGTGCTGCCCGCGATGCTGGTGGCGATGCTCGTGGCCGGCGCGGTGGGCCTGGCCTTCGAGCGCTTCATCGTGCGGCCGGTGTACGGGCAGCACCTCAAGCAGATCCTCATCACCATGGGCGGGATGATCATCGGCGAGGAACTCATCAAGGTGATCTGGGGCCCGGCGCAGATCCCGCTGCCGCTGCCCGAAGGGCTGCGCGGTTCCTGGCTGCTGGGCGATGCGGCGATCGAGAAGTACCGCGTGCTCGCGGTGATCGTCGGCGCCGTCGTCTTCGCGCTGCTGGCCTGGACGCTGGCGCGCACGAAGATCGGCCTGTTGATCCGCGCCGGCGTGCAGGACCGCGAGATGGTCGAGTCGCTGGGCTACCGCATTCGCGTGCTCTTCGTGGGCATCTTCGTGGCCGGCAGCGCGCTGGCGGGGCTGGGCGGCGTGATGTGGGGGCTGTACCAGCAGAACGTGATCCCGCAGATGGGCGCGCAGGTCAACGTGCTGATCTTCATCGTCATCATCATCGGCGGCCTGGGCTCGACCACGGGCGCACTCATCGGCGCGCTGCTGGTGGGCCTGATGGCCAACTACACCGGCTTCGTCGCGCCCAAGGTGGCCCTGTTCTCCAACATCGCCCTCATGGTCGCCATCCTGCTGTGGCGCCCGCAAGGGGTGTATCCGGTGGCGGGGAGCCGATGAGGAGCGAAGCCGGACAGCCGAACGCAGAGGACGCCAAGGACTCGCAAAGGGCGCAGAAGAGAACCCAAAGATCTTTTGAATCCTTTTGCGCCCTCTGCGAAATCTCTGCGCCCTCTGCGTTCGGTACCCGCATTCAAGAATCATGTTGACCCGTCTCCTTTCCAACGACCTCCCGCGCAACAAGGTGCTGGCGGTGCTGCTCGCGGCGGTGCTGCTGGGGCTGGCCTTCGCGCCCTTCCTCTTTCCGGGGGTGAAGGCGCTGAACGTCGCGGCCAAGATCCTGGTCTTCATCGTGCTCGTGGCCAGCTTCGACCTGCTGCTGGGCTACACCGGCATCGTGAGCTTCGCGCACACGATGTTCTTCGGCATCGGCGCCTACGGCATCGCGATCGCCGCCACGCGGCTCGGGCCGAACTGGGGCGCGATCGCGGTGGGGCTGGTGGGCTCGCTGGCGGTGTCGCTGGTGCTGGCGCTGGCCATCGGGTTGTTCTCGCTGCGGGTGCGGGCGATCTTCTTCGCCATGATCACGCTGGCGGTGGCCTCGGCGTTCCAGACGCTGGCCTCGCAGCTGTCGGAGTTCACCGGCGGCGAGGACGGACTGACCTTCAAGCTGCCCGAGCTCATCTCGCCGAGCTTCGAGTTCGCCGAGGAGCCCTTCCTGGGCGTGTCGCTCGATGGCCGCCTGCTGTGCTACTACCTGCTCTTCGTGGCCGCGGTGGTGCTGGTGCTGATGCTGCTGCGCATCGTCAACTCGCCCTTCGGCCGCGTGTTGCAGGCCATCCGCGAGAACGAGTTCCGGGCCGAGGCGATCGGCTACCGCGTGGTGGTGTACCGGACGCTCTCGGCGGTGCTGTCGGCGCTCTTCGCCACGCTGGCCGGCGCCATGCTCGCGATCTGGCTGCGCTACAACGGGCCGGACACCTCGCTCTCGTTCGAGATCATGATCGACGTGCTGCTCATCGTCGTCATCGGCGGCATGGGCACCATCTACGGTGCGGCCATCGGCGCGGTGCTCTTCGTGGTGGCGCAGAGCTACCTGCAGGACCTGCTGCGCCTGGGCAACGAGGCCGTGAGCGGGCTGCCGTGGCTGGCGGCGCTGCTGTCGCCCGACCGCTGGCTGCTGTGGCTGGGTGTGCTGTTCGTGCTGTCGGTGTACTACTTCCCGACGGGGATCGTCGGCAAACTCAGGGCCAGGAGCGCGCGATGAGCCAGCCTTCTTCGCACTACGCGACGCTTTGCGGCCGCGAGGTCCACTGGGTGGAGTGGGGCGCCGCTGCAGCGCCCGCGGTCATCGCCTGGCACGGCCTGGCGCGCACCGGCCGTGACATGGACGAGCTGGCGCAGCACCTCGTCTCGGCGGGCTACCGCGTGATCTGCCCCGACACGATCGGGCGCGGCCTGAGCCAGTGGAGCGCGGCGCCCGACGACGAGTACAAGCTGGCGTTCTACGCCCGCCTGGCCAATGCGCTGTGCGAGCACCTGGGCCTGGCGCGCGTGCACTGGGTCGGCACCTCGATGGGCGCGGCCATCGGCACCGTGTGCGCCTCGGGCCTGTTCGCGCCGGACATGAAGGGGCGCATCGCCAGCCTGGTGCTCAACGACAACGCGCCCGAACTGGCCGCGCCCGCGCTGGAGCGCATCAAGGCCTATGCCGGCACGCCGCCGGCCTTCGACACGGTGCAGGAACTCGAGGCTTTCTTCCGCACCGTCTACAAGCCCTACGGCTGGCTCAGCGACGCGCAATGGCGCCGCCTCACCGAGACCTCCACGCGCCGCCTGGCCGACGGCCGGGTGACGCCGCACTACGACCCGGCCATGGTGCGGCAGTTCACCGCGCACGAGAACGACTACCTGATCTGGGACCACTACGACGCACTCGATGTGCCGGTGCTGCTGCTGCGCGGCGCCGAGTCCGACCTGGTGCTGCCCGAGGTGGTCGAGCGCATGAAGCTGCGCGGCCCCGGCGCCGCCGGCCGCCTGCAGGTGATCGAGGTGCCGGGCTGCGGCCACGCGCCGGCGCTGAACGTCCCCGACCAGCTGAACGCGGTCGAGGCTTTCATCCGCACGGCCGGCTGAACGCCTTTCAAGCCAAAACTGCCCGCAGCGCCCGAGGGACGGGCGCGGGCAGCTATCAAAAGCGTAGCAGCACGCTTTCTGGCGAGAATCCGCCGCCCACAACAACATCCTGGATAAACCCGCCATGGCCATCTCGCTCTACGACGCCTCCGTCCCCGTCTTCATCCGCGGCCTCGACCAGCTCACGCATGTGCTGGGCAAGGGCCTCGCGCACGCGCAGGCACAGGGCCTGGACCCGGCCACGCTGGTGCAGGCACGGCTCGCGCCCGACATGCTCACGCTGGCCGGCCAGGTGCAGCGCGCGAGCGATGCGTCCAAGCTCGCCGCCGCACGCCTCGGCGGCATGTCGGCGCCGAGCTTTCCCGACACCGAGAGCACGTATGACGAACTGCTCGCGCGCGTGGCCAGGACACGCGACTTCCTCGTCGGCGTCGACCGCGCCGCCATCGACGGGCAGGAGTCGCGCGAGGTGCGCCTGAAGGTCGGCGACGGCGAGATCGTCTTCGATGCGCAGCGCTACCTGCTGCAGTTCGCGATTCCCAATTTCTTCTTCCACGTGACCACCGCCTACGACGTGCTGCGCCACGTGGGTGTGCCCGTGGGCAAGCGCGACTACCTCGGGTAAGGTTTGACGGCTGGATGACGGTCGACTGACAAGCTTGGCCGGAGGGGGTGTCCCTCCCATGGTTCATATCCATGGCATGCTGCGATTGGCCGTTGTCGGCCAGCTGCAGTCATCCGCACGCTCTTGACCGGGTGACCGCTATGGCGGCAACGCTGATGTCGGTGGTTCAAGAACTGGCAACTCCGGGCTTTACGGAGCGTGTGCACACCGCGGGCCGGGCGGCAACAATGCGGCAACGACCATTCTGGCGACGTTAGCGTCGATCACATGCGAAACCTCCGAGCCATTTACGTTGCGCTGCTCGCAATGCTGGCGCTTCTGCCTCTTGAGGCGCTCGCTTGTAGCTGCTGGCACCCAGATCCTGACGAGTACCTTTCTTCCGCGAGGCTTGTGTTCAAGGGCAGGGTCCTCAGCGTCAACGCTGACGATGCGGCTCAACGAGCGCTCCCGGCGGGTGCCGCCGGGGTAACCATCCGTGGTCCTCAGTCAAGCATGCAAGCGAGATTCCACATCGAAAAGCTTTGGAAGGGCTCTGCGCCTGACGAGGTTGACGTCTCTTACGTTGAGAGCGACGGCGCCAACTGTGGCTGGAGCTTCAAGGTGGGCCAAGAGGTCACAGTCCTTGCGGGCAGTTCGGTGTCCGGTGTCTATGGCACCAACATGTGCCTGATGATCCCATTCGCCTCTTACACGGGGCAGGGCGACACGCGCTATACGGACGCGCTGACGGCATATCGCGCGAGACTGGATGGTCTGGATCAGCGACTTCTCACGAATCCCGTCGATCGCGAGGCACTGGCAGAGAGGGCGCAGCTGTTCGTTCGTTATATGGATTTCGCGGAAGCCGATGAGGCCTTCGGCAAACTCATGGCAATCGTCCCTCGCGACGTGTCGGCGATCGTGGGCCGCGCCAATGCGCGCTACCAGACTGAGCAGTTCGAGGGGGCGTTGGCTGACTTCGATCTCGCACTCTCGCTCAAGCCGGGCGATGCGCAGGCGCAGCATGGTCGCACGCTGACTCTGGTCAAGATGGGCAAGCCGCAGCGACTGGGCCCGAAGGATAGGGACTTCACGGGTTTTGATAGCGGCTACGCAAAGCGCTACTCCTTTGCCGGATTGGATTTGAGAGGCGCGTCCTTCAAGGGGGCCCAACTCAACAGCGTCGACTTCACCGGCGCCGATTTGCGCGGCGCCGATTTCAGCGATGCCAATTTTCACACCGTCAACTTCAACGACGCCAAATTGGAGCGCGCAAAGTTCGACGGCTTGAAAGGCTCCTACAAATCTACTTTCAGAGGTGCGACAGCACAATTGGCGAGCTTCAGGAAAGCAAACCTCTTTCACGTGAGTTTCGAGGACGCCGTGCTCGTCAAGGCCGACTTCGAGGGCGCCAAGCTCGAGAGCACATCCTTGAGGGGTGCTGCAATTAGAGGGGCCAATTTCAAGGGAGCGTCGATGCTTCTTTCCGACCTCACAAAAGTGAATTTCCACGGCGAAGACCTGTCTGGAGTCGATCTACGCGGCGCAAAGCTGAATGGCGCGGCGCTGCGGCGGGTATCGCTCAGGGGCGCTCAGGTAGGCTTCTATCCAATGTCTGAAATCGGAGACTGGCGGGGAGTGGACCTCTCGACAGCGGATCTGACGAACGTGAAGTGGAGCGCGATCATGGTCGATTGCCGCACGAAGTTTCCATCCCACCTCAATGTCGAGACGCTCCCCTTGCTGCCGCTCTGGCGCGATTGCGACGGTGAGCCACCCATGACGGCTTTGCCGGCGAGCTATGAGCGCCAGCGCGGGCCGAGGCTGCAAAGCGTGGACGCGAAGGGCTCGCAGCTCGCAAAGCGGGATTTGTCTGGATTTGGCTTCTGGAGGACCAACCTCGACGGAAGCGATCTTCGAGGTGCAAATCTTACGAACGCCGACATCCAGGGTGGTACTTACGGTGGCACCCGATTCGATGGAGCAATCCTGAAGAATGCTCTGGTGATCGGCGTCGACTTCAAGGGCGCCTCGCTTGCCGGAGCTGATCTCAGCGGTGCCCGTCTTGACCGCGCCGATATGAGTCAGGCAAACCTTGAGGGTGTCATTGTTCGGGACACCTGCTTCTTGGCAAATACGAAGTGGCCCGATGGCTTCGATGCCATCGCTGCTGGCGCGAAGCTCTGCAAGTAGGCTCGGTTGCCCTTGACGTGCAGGCTGTCGAGCGAATGTCTCAGAACGTCTTCTTCCATCATTGGCGAGCGCCGCAAATGGGCCCAAAGCGGCCGGGCACAGTTGCGGCTCGACGGATTGAAGTCCCGCCAATGTGCGTGCGCAAAACAGGGCCTGCGCTCAAGGTTCCTGTCCCCGTGACTGACGCAGTCGAAGCCGCGACCTCCATCACGTCGACCTCCTGCCGCTACAGCGGCAGCTGCGTTGTCGAAAGCACTTCCTTCAGGACCATGAAGGTCCGCACCTGCCGCACGCCGGGCAGGTAGAGCAACTGCTCGGCGTGCAGCCGGTTGTAGCTTTCGTTGTCGCGCGTGCGCACGAGCATGAAGTAGTCGAACTCGCCGGTGACCACGTGGCATTCGAGGCAGCCCGACACTTTCTGCACCGCCTTCTCGAAATCGGCGAAGGACTCGGGCGTGGAACGGTCGAGCACCACGCCGATCATCACCAGCATGCCGCAGTCCAGCGCCTTGGGCGACAGCAGCGCGACCGTGCCGCGGATGAAGCCCAGCGTCCTGAGCCGGTCCACGCGCCGCAGGCAGGCCGGCGCACTGAGGTTCACCTTGGCCGCGAGCGCCACGTTGGAGATCGAGGCATCGCGCTGCAGTGCGCGCAGGATGGCGCGGTCGGTGCGATCGAGTTCACTCGGGGCAGGCAATGTTGTTGCGTGATTGGGCTTTTTCATGGAATGAAGCGCTGGATGCCTTGCAGATCGGAGGCCGGAATTTCCTGAAGCCCCCTCATTTTGCAACCCTGTGAGACGGCTTCCTTCCTACGATTCGTTCACGCCAACGAACCCGGAGCCCGCTGCCATGAACCTGCAGAAATTCCCCCGCCATCCGCTCACTTTCGGCCCGACGCCCATCCAGCCGCTCAAGCGCCTGAGTGCGCACCTGGGTGGCGAGGTCGAGCTCTATGCCAAGCGCGAGGACTGCAACAGCGGCCTGGCCTTCGGCGGCAACAAGACCCGCAAGCTCGAGTACCTCATTCCCGAGGCGATCGAGGGCGGCTACGACACGCTCGTGTCCATCGGCGGCGTGCAGTCGAACCAGACGCGCCAGGTCGCCGCCGTGGCCGCGCACCTGGGCATGAAGTGCGTGCTGGTGCAGGAGCACTGGGTCAACTACGAAGACCCGGTCTACGACCGCGTGGGCAACATCGAGCTCTCGCGCATCCTGGGCGCCGACGTGCGGCTCGATGCCGCGGGCTTCGACATCGGCATCCGCAAGAGTTGGGAAGAAGCCATGGACGGCGTGCGCCGCGCCGGCGGCAAGCCCTTCCCGATTCCGGCCGGTTGCTCCGAACACCCGAGGGGCGGGCTCGGCTTCGTCGGCTTCGCCGAAGAGGTGCGTGAGCAGGAGAAGGCACTGGGCTTCCAGTTCGACTACATCGTGGTCTGCTCGGTCACGGGCAGCACGCAGGCCGGCATGGTGGTGGGCTTCGCGGCCGACGGGCGCGCCGACCGCGTGATCGGCATCGACGCCTCGGCCAAGCCGCAGCAGACCTTCGACCAGATCCTGCGCATCGCGAAGAACACCGCCGGCCTGGTCGAGCTGGCGCACGACATCACCGAGAAGGACGTCGTGCTCGACACGCGCTTCGGCGGCCCCGAGTACGGCCTGCCCAGCGAAGGCACGCTGGAGGCGATCCGCCTGTGTGCGCGCACCGAGGGCATGCTGACCGACCCGGTGTACGAGGGCAAGTCCATGCACGGCATGATCGAGAAGGTGCGCCTGGGCGAGTTCCCGGCCGGCTCGCGCGTGCTGTACGCACACCTGGGTGGTGCGCCGGCGCTCAGCGCCTACGCGGGCCTGTTCGCCAACGGCTGATCCGCCGCGGCGCGCGCCGGTCGGCTCAGGCGCCCGGCGCCGCGTCCGGGTCCACGTCGTCCAGGAAGCTCGCCGTCGGCACGAAGAACAGCGTGCCCGTCACCGCGCGGCTGAAGTCCAGCAGCCGGTCGTAATTGCCCGGCGGCAGGCCGACGAACATGTTCTCGAGCATGCGTTCGGTGCGTGCCGGCGAGCGTGCGTAGCCGATGAAGTAGGTGCCGTACTCGCCCTTGCCGACCTGGCCGAAGGGCATGTTGTCCCGCACGATCTGCAACTGCTCGCCGTTCTCCTCGATGTTGGTGAGCACGTTGTGGGCGTAGGCGGTCTTCGCGCCGTCGGGCAGCTCGATGTCGGAGAGCTTCCTGCGGCCGATGATGGCTTCCTGCTGCTCGATCGGCACGGCGTTCCAGCCCTTCATGTCGTGCAGGTACTTCTGCACGATGACGTAGCTGCCGCCGGCGAAGCCCGGGTCCTCGTCGCCGACCAGCGCGGCATCGGCGGCGGCCTGGCCCGAGGGGTTCTCGGTGCCGTCGACGAAGCCGAGCAGGTCGCGTTCGTCGAAGTACTTGAAGCCGTGCGTCTCGTCGACCACGGTGGCCACGCCGCCGATGCGCTCGGTGATCTGCGCCGCCAGCTCGAAGCACAGGTCCATGTCGGTCGCGCGGATGTGGAAGAGCAGGTCGCCCGGCGTCGACACCGCATGGTGCACGCCCTTGATCTCGCGGAACGGGTGCAGCGAGGCCGGCCGCGGCGGGCCGAAGAGGCGGTCCCAGGCGTCGGAGCCGAACCCCATCACGCACGACAGCCGCCGGCTCGCGTGGCGAAAGCCGATGCCGCGCAGCAGCGAGGACATGTCGGCGCACAGCTGGCGCACGGGCTGCCGGGCTTCGGCGCCCGGGTTCAGCGTGAACACCAGGAAGATGGCGGCATGCGTGAGCTTGGCGGTGACGGCCTGGGTGGCGACGGTGGACACGTGGGGCTTCCTCGGGGCTGTGGTGATGCGATCGTGTTCAGGCGAAGCGCTCGCGGGTCGGCCAACCGGCGAGGTGGCGCTCGGCGATGCCCGCCAGCGCGGTGATCCAGGCCGCGTCGTCGTTGAGCGCGGGGATGTAGTGGAATTCCTTGCCACCGCTTTCGAGGAAGGCCGCGCGGCCTTCCATCGCGATCTCTTCCAGCGTTTCGAGGCAGTCGGCCGGAAAGCCCGGGCACAGCACGTCGACGCGACCCACGCCCGAACGGCCCATCTCGCGCAGCGTCGGCTCGGTGTAGGGCTGCAGCCATCTGGCGCGGCCGAAGCGCGACTGGAAGGTGGTCACCCACGCGTCCTGGCGCCACTGCAGCCGTTCGATCAGCCGTTCCGCGGTGCGGCGGCACTGGGCCTCGTAGGGGTCGCCGCGCGTGATGTTGCGTTCGGGGATGCCGTGGAAGCTCATCACCAGCCGGTCGGGCTGGCCGTGCGTGCGCCAGTGGGCCTGCACGCTGGCGGCCAGCGCGCCGATGTAGCCCGGGTCGTCGTGGTAGTCGTTCACGAAGCGCAGCTCGAGCATGCGCCGTGCCCGCGCGCTCCAGGCGTTCACGGCGTCGACCATGCTCGCGGTGGTGGTGGCCGAGTACTGCGGGTAGGCCTGCAGCACCAGCACGCGGTCGATGCCGCCGGCCTTCAGCGCCTCCAGCTGCTGGTCGACCGAGGGCGCGCCGTAGCGCATGGCCGGCAGCACCACGACCTGGTGGCCGCGTTCGCCGAGCCAGCCCTGCAGCAGGCTCGCCTGCTTGTGCGTCCACGCCGTGAGCGGTGAGCCCTCGGGCGTCCAGATGCTCTGGTACTTGGCGGCCGAGGCGGCAGGGCGGCGGGGCAGGATCGCGCCGCGCAGGATCGGCTGCCACAGCAGGGCCGGCAGCTCGACCACCCGCGGGTCGCTCAGGAACTGGGCCAGGAAGGGCCGCACGGCGGCGGCGGTGGGATGGACCGGCGAACCCAGGTTGCACCACAGCACGGCGGTGCGCGAGGCGGCGATGGGCGGGCTCTGGATCGCGAGCGGCTCGGGACGGAAGCGGGGCATGCGATATTCTGCGGCATGACCTCTGCCGCCCCGGGCGCCGCGCTCCTCGACGTGAAGCGCATCCAGGCCATCTCGCTGGACCTGGACGACACCCTCTGGCCCGTGTGGCCCACCATCGAGCGCGCCGAGCGCGTGCTGCACGGCTGGCTGCAACGCCACGCGCCGCGCACCGCCGATCTCGTGACCGACCCCAAGGTGCTGCGCGAGCTGCGCGAAGCCACCGCCAAGGAGCGCTCCGACCTGGCCCACGACCTGAGCGCGCTGCGGCGCGAGTCGATCCGCGGCGCGCTGCGCCGGGCCGGCGACGACGAGGCCCTGGCTGACCCGGCCTTCGAGGTCTTCTTCGCCGAGCGCCAGCGCGTGACGCTCTACGACGATGCGCTGCCGGCGCTGCGCTGGCTGAGCGAGCGCTACCCGCTGGTTGCCATCTCCAACGGCAACGCCGACCTGGAGCGCACGGGCGTGGCGCGCTGGTTCCGTGCCGGCTTCAGCGCCCGCGCCTTCGGGACCGGCAAGCCGCACGCGCCGATCTTCCGTGCCGCTGCCGCCTCGGTGGGGCTGCTGCCGCGCGACGTGCTGCACGTGGGCGACGACGCGGCCCTCGACGTGGCCGGCGCGCTCGACGCCGGCATGCAGGCTGCCTGGCTGGTGCGCGACGAGCGGCCCTGGGAAGCGGGCGCGCGGCCGCAGCTCATCGTGCCCAACCTGCACGCGCTGTGCATGGCGCTGGACGGGCGCTGAGCGCGGGCCCGCCGCAGTTTTGCAACATCGGGGAACCAATCCCCCATCCTTGAAACACACGGGGCGGACCGGCTCGCCGAGGGGGCGAGCCCGGCCTTTTTTCGTCTTCGCATTTCAAGAGAAGGACCCATCCGCATGACCCAGTTCTCCCGCCGCCTGCCCGCCGTTTTCCTTGCGTTGTTGATGCTGCTGCTCGCTGCCACGGCGGTGCAGGCCAGGGAGATGGTGAGCGCCGCCCGGGATGGGGTCATGCTGCGCACGGGCCCGAGCCCGCGCGCAGCCGCCACCTGGTCGGTGGACCGCGGCTACCCGCTCGAAGTGCTGGGCCGCAAGGGCTCGTGGCTGCGCGTGCGCGATTTCGAGAACGACCGGGCCTGGGTGCGCAGCTCGCGCATCGGCCGGCAGGCGCACGTGGTCTCGACGGCCAGCGCGCTGAACGTGCGCAGCACGCCGAGCACGCGCGCGCGCATCGTGGCCAAGGCCGGTTACGGCGACGTGCTGCGCACGATCGAGCGACGGGGCGACTGGCTCAAGGTGCGCACCGGCACCGGCCGCGTCGGCTGGGTGTCGCGCAAGCTGGTGTGGGGCTGGTGAGGCTCAGAGCGCGGCCGCCGCGGCCTGGCCGCTGAGCACCGCACCCTCCAGCGTGGCCGGATAGGGGCCTTCGACGTAGTCGCCGCAGGCCGAGAGGCCCGGCGCGACGTCGATGGGTGGCCGCCGCACGCCGGGCATGCAGGCGAAGGTGGCGCGTTTCTCGACGATGGTCTGCACCGGCACGGCATCGTGCCAGCCGAGCTGCGACCGGGCTTGTGCAAGGGACTGCGCTTCGATGGCTTCGCGCGTGCCCTCGCTGGCGCTGACGACCAGCGCCGCCAGGCCGGCCGGGCCACCCAGTGCGCTGCGGTCGAACACGAACTGCGCGGGTGCGCCCTGTCCATGGCGCAGTGCGCGCAGCGGCGCTCCCGTCAGGCCGGGCGTGCCGCGCAGGTAGACGGTGGCGATGGCTTCATGGCCCAGCGCGTCGGCCTGGTCGGCCCATGCCATGGCCTGCGGCACCGATGCGCCACGCGCCAGTCGCGCCGACTCCCACGCCGGTGCGGCGAGCAGCACGCGCTCGAAGGCTTCGCCGTCGACCGTCCAGCCTGCGGCGGTCGGCGCGATCGACTGCACGCGCTGGCCGATGCGGATCGATGCGCCGTGCGCGCCCAGCCAGCGCGCGGCAGGGTCGGGCAGCAGCGCGCCCAGGTCCACGCGCGGCAGCAGCAGGTCGGCGCCGCCCCGTTCGGCGAAGAGCGCGTCGTGCAGCACGCGCAGGAAGACTTCGCCGCTCGCGCGCTCCACCGGCACGTTGAGCGCGGAGACGCACAGCGGTGCAACGAGCTCGTCCATCACGCGCGGCGTGAGGCCCGCGCACAGCGCGGCCACGCTGTTATCCGGTGCGCAGCGAAAGCCCCGCGCGCGCCAGCGCAGCGAGGTGCGCACGAGCGAGAACTTGTCGCGCAGCGACCAGCCCTGGGCGCCCGCGATGCCGGCCAGCAGGTCCAGCGGCGGGCGAAGGCCGGCAGGGACCGACAGGCCCCCGCCGTCGGGAAAGCGCAGGGCCAGCGGCAGGCGCAGCAGCGCGGCATCGAGGTCCACGCCCAGGCCGCGCATCAACGCCAGCGTGGCACGGTAGGCGCCGATGAGGATGTGCTGGCCGTTGTCGAGCACCAGGCCGTCGTCGGCCGCCACGAGGCGCGCGCGGCCGCCCAGTGTGCGCGCGGCTTCGAACAGGGT
This sequence comes from Comamonadaceae bacterium ALPHA2B, assembly GCA_005503065.1. Classification (GTDB taxonomy): domain Bacteria; phylum Pseudomonadota; class Gammaproteobacteria; order Burkholderiales; family Burkholderiaceae_C; genus Xenophilus. Next base: position 1,001 of record SCOE01000042.1, on the reverse strand, counting down.
GACGGCATGGCCCGCGCGCGTGGCCTCGACGGCCGCCGCCAGGCCAGCCCAGCCACCCCCGACGACGGCGACCCTCAGTGCCACGTTTTCAAGCCGAATCGGCCCGCAGCCCCCGCAGGTCTTGCGCAGGCAGCTACGAAATCGATAGCAATCCGGCTCACATGCGCCCCAGCGCCTGCACCTTCCACGCCAGCCACAGCTTGCGCAGCGGCGTGAGGCTCACGCGCTGGTTCAGCACCTGGAAGCGGTCGGCCTCGATCTCGGCGAGCAGCGTGCGGTAGATGCTGGCCATCATCAGGCCGGGCTTCTGGGCGCGACGGTCGGCGGTGGGCAGCAGCGCCAGCGCCTCGTCGTAGAGCGCCTGGGCGCGCGCGGCCTGGAACTGCATCAGCGCGACGAAGCGGTCGGAATACGTGCGGCCGAGCAACTCGTGCGCCTTGACGTCGAACTGCTGCAGTTCGTTGACCGGCAGGTAGATGCGCCCGCGCAGCGCGTCTTCGCCGACGTCGCGGATGATGTTGGTCAGCTGCAGCGCCAGGCCCAGCTTGTGCGCGTAGGCGGTGGTCTGCGGCTGGGTCTGGCCGAAGATGCGCGCCGACACCTCGCCCACCACGCCCGCCACCAGATGGCAGTAGCGCTCGAGCCCGGCGAAGTCCAGGTAGCGCGTCTGCGTCAGGTCCATCTCGCAGCCGTCGATGATCTCCTGCAGCTGCCGTGCCTCGATGCCGAAGGCCGCCACGTGCGGCATCAGCGCCTTCATCACCGGATGGCGCGGCTCGCCGCCGAAGGCGCTCGCGACCTCGGTGCGCCACCAGGCCAGCTTGGTGGCGGCCACGCCGGGGTCCGACACCTCGTCCACCACGTCGTCGACCTCGCGGCAGAAGGCGTAGAAGGCCGTGATCGCCGCGCGGCGGTCCTTGGGCAGGAAGAGGAAGGCGTAATAGAAGCTGCTGCCCGATGCGGCGGCCTTGTCCTGGACGTACTGCTCGGGGGTGGTCATC
>SCOE01000041.1 GCA_005503065.1 Comamonadaceae bacterium ALPHA2B | reverse complement strand
CTTCGGGGGCAATGGGGGGCATGGGGCCGGGTGATTGTGGCGTGCTGGCGGGCGCGGCGTGCCGGAGACGATCGATTGATATCGAATTGATAGCACCGAGGTCGAGCTTGCGCGCCGGCCGGCGCTTCGCGCCCGCATCAGCCCTTCTGCGGCTCACCTCGACCGGTCATGGCCTGGAGTTCCTCGATTCGCTCCGAAGCCTGCGCCTTCGTCAGGCTGTCGTCGAAGGCTTCCTTGGCCTCTTCCGACAGGGTCTTCAGATAGGAGTGCTGGGCGCCGGTCATGGGCTCGTCGCCCGTGACCCACGTGCTGGGATCTTTTTCCATGTTGCTCTCGCGGGCGTGTTTCTGGGTGGCCTTGTCGGTCATGGTCAATCTCCTTGAAAGCCAATCACTGTATGAACGTACAGTTTTCGCCGCGTCGGACGACATGCCGATCCACTGCGTGTCAAGGCGGGCAGGCCGGCGGCTATAGGCCGAGGCCTACCTGGCAACGGCTTGCGCTGCCGATGGCGCCCGCGTGGGGCGAAGCGACAGTCAGCGTCATGACCAAGCCGCCAAGCACTCGCAGCGTCGATGAAGATGATGTGACTCGGCGCATCGATGCGACCCGGAACAAGGTGCATCGAGGCGTTGCTGGAAGCGAAGGCCACGGCGACCCCGTGCGCGCCGCTCTTGCCTCACGGCATGGTTTCTCGATCGAGGCGCTGGACGAGCTGTCACGAGCGATATCGGCCGGGGGCGGCGCCATGGCGCAGTTCAGCCATCCCGAGCTGGGGGGGTCGGGGCAGTGGATGCGCAACGGCATGGTGATGGTGGGCGACATGTTCAACCATCGCCTGGCGGGCCGCGTCGCGGCACTGTGCGAAGAGCTGGCGCCCCTGGTCGGTGCGAGCGTGCCGCCAGCGGGACAGAGCCCTTTCGACATGGTTGGCCACCCTCCTTCGGCGCAGGAGCAGTTCGGCCTCCCCGCTGCCAGCGGTTCGCAGAACGGGTTGCGCTACGCCTGGTTCCCTGCGCATCGACGGCTGGTGGTGGAAGGGCACGGCCGCCGCCGGGTCTTCGACACCGCCGACCACGCCATCCATGGCGTGGCTCAACAACAGAGCGCCGGTGGAACCATCACTTTCACCAGCCAGCATGGTCCGGTCGACCTCGCTTCGTTGCGGGAGGTGGACGCTCCCGCCAACGCCACCCACGTGCGCTCACTGGACGATGACGCAGGGACCGGGGCGGACGAGGGGCGCGACCGGCCGAAGAGCGCCCCGTCCGTTGCGGACGGGTCGAGCGTCGTCGAGGCCGGGCCGGCGAGCAGCGCTGCGCCGACATCACAGGCGCAGACCTTGGATCTGCTCTCCAAGCTGGCCGAACTGCACGCGCGGGGCGTGCTGACGGATCAAGAGTTCACGAGCAAGAAGGCACAGCTGCTGGATCGTCTTTGATCGAGGAGAAACACCGTGGAGCCAATGAAGCCGATGCGACCGATGAAGCCGATGGAGCCCATGCAGACCGCGGCCAAGGACTGGTGGCCGGAAGGGCTGCACTCTCCTGCGAGTTCGGGCAGCCAGAATGGAATGCGCTATGCGTACTTCGCGGCCGAGCGCCGCCTGGTCGTCGAGCGTGACGGCGCAGTGGCGCAATACGACACGGGTGAGCATCGGATCGAGGGCGTCGCGCAATCCGCAGGTTCCGATGGGCCGAAGTTCAGCAGCCGGGACGGTGAGATCGCGCTGGATTCGCTGAAGAAAGTCGCGTAGCCACCGCATGCCTCGACGCAGGGCCGAAGTCGCCGCGCGACCGGCGCGGTGGCCGCGCTGCCGCGCCGACGCTCCTGCGGCTCTGCTTTGCATCGGGAAGTGCGAGGGCGGCGGGTCGCCCTGCAACGAGCCTTCAACTCTTCAGGTGCGCCAGCGGCAGCGCCCGGCTCGTCTTCACCTCGCCGAGCGAAAAGCTCGTGTGCAGGTCCTTCACGTTGGGCAGGTTCATCAGGTGCTCGCGCGCGAAGCGGGAAAAGCCGTCCAGGTCCTGCGCCACCACCTGCAGCTCGAAGGTGCCGGTGCCGCTGATGTAGTGGCAGCTCACCACCTCGGGCATCTTGCGGATGGCCTCCTCGAGCTTGCGCGTGGCGTCGCCGGTCACGCGCTCGGTGTCCACGCGCACGAAGGCCAGCACGCCCAGGCCGATTCGGTGGCGGTCGATCTCGGCGTGGTAGCCCTTGATGTAGCCCGCCGCTTCGAGGGCGCGCACGCGTCGCCAGCAGGGCGCGGCCGACAGTCCCACGCGCTGGGCAAGTTCGGCGTTGGTGAGCCGCGCGTCGGCCTGCAGTTCTTGCAGGATCGCGAGGTCATACTTGTCTATTCTTTCCATATCTTCCACCCTTGCGAAAGAAGCTTTCTTGAAGGGCCGAGTTTGAGGCATAGAAAGCAAACACCTGTCGGCGCGCCGGGCATACACTTTGCGAGCATCATGGCCGCGGGGCAAGTGTGTTCACCCGACCGCCTGAGCCAACCGACCACGCCACGCCCACGAGGCATAGCCACACGGAGACAAACATGACGCCCCCACGCTCTTCACTGCGTGCAATCGCTGCCCCCCGAGGGGGCGCATGCCTCCCTAGAGGCGGCTCGTCGGGAGGCATGGCATGAACGCCCCCCTGCCCGAGCACATCCGCAAGGCCCTCGAGACGGTCACGCTCGACGACAAGTACTCCCTGGATTACGGCCGCGCCTTCATGAGCGGCGTGCAGGCCCTGGTCAAGCTGCCGATGCTGCAGCGCCTGCGCGATGCGCAGCAGGGCAAGAACACGGCCGGCTTCGTCAGCGGCTACCGCGGCTCGCCGCTGGGCGGCTACGACCAGGCGCTGTGGAAGGCGAGCAAGTACCTCAAGGCGCAGAACATCGTCTTCCAGCCCGGGGTGAACGAGGAGCTCGCGGCCACGGCGCTGTGGGGCACGCAGATGCTGGGCTTCTCGCCGAAGGAGACGCAGAAGTTCGACGGCGTCTTCGGCATCTGGTACGGCAAGGGCCCCGGCGTGGACCGCTGCTCCGACGTCTTCAAGCACGCCAACATGGCCGGCACCACGCCCTGGGGCGGGGTGATCGCGGTGGCCGGCGACGACCACATCTCCAAGAGCAGCACGGCGGCGCACCAGAGCGACCACATCTTCAAGGCCTGCGGCACGCCGGTGTTCTTCCCCACCAACGTGCAGGAGATCCTGGACCTGGGCATCCACGCCTTCGCGATGAGCCGCTTCTCGGGCGTGTGGTCGGGCATGAAGACGATCCAGGAGATCGTCGAATCCAGTGCCACGGCCATGATCGACCCCGAGCGCGTCGACATCGTCACCCCGACCGATTTCGAGATGCCGCCCGGCGGCCTGCACATCCGCTGGCCCGACGCGCCCCTGGAGCAGGAGGCGCGCCTGATGCACTACAAGTGGTATGCGGCGCTGGCCTACATCCGCGCCAACCGGCTCAACCACAACGTGATCGAGGGGCCCAACGACCGCTACGGCATCATGGCCAGCGGCAAGGCCTTCAACGACACGCGCCAGGCGCTGATCGACCTGGGCCTGGACGACGCGGCCTGCCGGCAGCTGGGCATTCGCCTGCACAAGGTCAACGTGGTGTGGCCGCTGGAGGCGCAACTCACGCGCGACTTCGCCACCGGCCTGCAGGAGATCCTGGTGGTCGAGGAAAAGCGCCAGGTCATCGAGTACCAGCTCAAGGAAGAGCTCTACAACTGGCGGCCCGACGTGCGCCCCAACGTGCTGGGCAAGTTCAACGAGCTGGGCAACGACCACTCGGGCGGCGAATGGTCCATGCCCAACCCGACGGCCAACACCCTGCTGCGCGCCAACGCCGACCTCAACCCGGCACTGATCGCCAAGGCGCTGGTGCAGCGGCTGAAGAAGACCGGCGTGCTCGAATCGGGCGGCGCCGACATGGTGGCGCGCGTCGAGGCGCAGATGGCCGTCCTGGAGGCCAAGGAACGCTCGATGCAGGTGCTGCAGGCCGATGGCGTGCAGGGCGCCGACCGGGTGCCATGGTTCTGCTCCGGCTGCCCGCACAACACCAGCACGGTGGTGCCCGAGGGCTCGCGCGCGATGGCCGGCATCGGCTGCCACTACATGGCCAACTGGATGGACCGCGCCACCTACGGCTTCACGCAGATGGGCGGCGAGGGCGTGCCGTGGGTGGGCCAGGCGCCGTTCTCCAACGAGCAGCACATCTTCGCCAACCTGGGCGACGGCACCTACTTCCACAGCGGGCTGCTGGCCATCCGCCAGAGCATCGCGGCGGGCGTGAACATCACCTACAAGATCCTCTACAACGACGCCGTGGCCATGACCGGCGGCCAGCAGGTGGGCGAGCGGCCCGAGGGCCACTCGGTGCTGCAGATCGCCGAGAGCCTGCATGCCGAGGGCGCGAGGAAGGTCGTGATCGTCACCGACGAGCCGCAGAAGTACGAGGGCGTGCAGATCCCGGGCACCTATGGCGGCGAGAAGGTGCAGGTGCGCCATCGCGACCAGCTCGACGAGATCCAGCGCGAGTTCCGCGAGATCGCCGGCACCACGGCCATCATCTACGACCAGACCTGCGCCACCGAGAAGCGCCGCCGCCGCAAGCGCGGCAAGGCCGTCGATCCGGCCGTGCGCGTGGTCATCAACGAGCTGGTGTGCGAAGGCTGCGGCGATTGCAGCGTCAAGAGCAACTGCATGAGCGTCGAGCCGCTGGAGACCGAGTTCGGCCGCAAGCGCACCATCAACCAGAGCACCTGCAACAAGGACGTGAGCTGCGTGAAGGGCTTCTGCCCGAGCTTCATCACCGTCGAGGGCGGGCAGCTCAAGAAGAAGGCCAAGGCGAGCAAGGCCGCGACGCCGGCCGAGCTGGGCGAACTGCCCGAGCCGGCGCTGCCTTCGCTGCACGGCGGCCAGGTGTGGGGCATCGTGGTGGCCGGCGTCGGCGGCACCGGCGTCATCACCATCGGCCAGTTGCTGGGGGTGGCCGCGCACATCGAGGGCAAGGGCATCGTCACGCAGGACGCGGCCGGCCTGGCGCAGAAGGGCGGCGCGACCTGGAGCCACGTGCTCATCGGCGATTCGCAGAACGACATCCGCACCACCCGCGTGGGGACGGCCGCGGCCGACCTTATCCTGGCCTGCGACCCGATCGTCACCGTCAACTACGAAACGCTGGCGCGCATGCGCGAGGGCCGCACGCACGTGGCCCTTAACAGCCACAGCGCGCCCACGGCCAGCTTCGTGAAGAACGCCAACTGGCAGAACCCGCAGGACGCCTGCGCGGTGCAGATCGGCAAGGCCGTCGGCGAGGCGGGGCTGGGCAGCTTCGACGCCGACGCGGCCGCCACGCAGCTGATGGGCGACACGATCTACGTCAACCCGATGATCCTGGGCTACGCGTGGCAGAAGGGCTGGATCCCGCTGGGCCACGAATCGCTGATGCGGGCCATCGAGCTCAACGGCGTGGCGATCGACGCCAACAAGGCGGCCTTCGAATGGGGTCGCCAGGCCGCGCACCGGCCGGGCGAGATGGCCAAGCGGCTGAACCCCGGCCAGGTGATCGAGTTCAAGAAGCGCGACACCGTCGAATCGCTGGTGGCGCGCCGCGTGGAGTTCCTCACCGCCTACCAGAACGCCGCCTACGCCGAGCAGTACCGCGCCTTCGTGCAGCAGGTGCAGCAGGCCGAGGCGCCGCTGGGCAAGACCACGCTGGCCGAGACGGTGGCGCGCTACCTCTTCAAGCTGATGGCCTACAAGGACGAGTACGAGGTCGCGCGCCTGCACAGCGACACGGCCTTCCTGGCCAGGGTCAACGGCATGTTCGAGGGCGACTTCACGCTCAACTACCACCTGGCGCCGCCGGCGACGGCGAAGAAGAACGCCAAGGGCGAGCTGATCAAGAAGAAGTACGGCCCGTCGATGCTCACCGGCTTCAAGCTGCTGGCGAAGCTCAAGGGGCTGCGCGGCACGGTGCTCGACCCCTTCGGCCGCACCGAGGAACGCAAGACGGAACGTGCGCTGATCGGCGAGTACCGCGCCACGGTCGAGGAACTGCTGCGCGGCCTGACCCCGGGGAACCATGCGCTGGCGGTGGAGATCGCGGCCCTGCCGGAGCAGATCCGCGGCTACGGCCACGTGAAGGAACGCAACCTCGCGGCCACGCGCATCCGCTGGAACGACCTGCTGGCGCGCTGGCGCGCGCCTCAGGGTGCGCAGCGCGCAGTCGCCTGAAGCTTGCAAGCCGAACCGGGCGCTGGCGCCCGTCCCGCTTGCGCCACCAGCTATCAAAAACATAGTGAACAGGCGAGTGGCAAGGGGCGCCAATGCCCTGAAGCGCCCGCCGGGAAAGGTGCCGGTGGCCGCGGGCCCGGCGCATACAATCCCCCGGTTGTGCGCTGCCTACCGGGCGGCGCGTGCCGGCTGCGCCCTGCGGCCCCGGAGCCGCAGGCCGTGCCTGCGCTCCCATCCCTGACCTCCGTTGGAGACCCTCTTGTTCATTTCCACTGCTTTCGCCCAGACCGCCCCGGCCGCTTCCGGCGGCGGCGACATGATGTCCTCGCTCGCCAGCATGCTGCCGCTGCTGCTGATGTTCGTCGTGCTGTACTTCGTGATGATCCGCCCGCAGATGAAGCGCCAGAAGGAAGCCCGCGCCATGCTCGACGCGCTGGCCAAGGGCGACGAGGTGGCCACCGCCGGCGGCCTGCTGGGCCGCATCAGCGTGCTGGGCGACCAGTTCCTCACGCTCGAAATCGCCAACGGCGTCGAGATCAAGGTGCAGCGCAGCGCGGTGGTGCAGGTGCTGCCCAAGGGCTCGTACAAGTAAGGAAGACGCCGCACGGGCGCCCATGCCGGAGGCCGCCGCCACGCGAGTGGGGCCGGCCTCCGTGCCGTTGAGGCCGGTGCGTTTTTGCAGGCAATACGCGCGATCATGAACCGTTACCCGGTCTGGAAGTACGCGATCATCGTGATCGTGCTGCTGTTGGGGCTCATCTACGCCCTGCCCAATTTCTTCGGCGAGGCGCCGGCCGTGCAGGTCTCGTCGGCCAAGTCGACCGTCAAGGTCGATGCGTCCACCCAGGCGCGCGTCGAGCAGGCGCTCAAGGCCGCCAACCTCACGCCCGACCTGCTGACGCTGGACGCCAGCTCGGTGCGCGCCCGCTTCGCCACGCCCGACGAGCAGCTCAAGGCGCGCGACGTGCTCCAGCACGCACTGGTGCCCGATGCCACCGACCCGGGCTACACCGTGGCGCTCAACCTCGCCTCGCGTTCGCCGGCCTGGCTCACGGCGCTGCACGCCTTCCCGATGTACCTGGGCCTGGACCTGCGCGGCGGCGTGGACTTCGTGCTGCAGGTCGACATGAAGGGCGCACTCGACAAGCGCGCCGAAACCTTTGCCAGCGACCTGCGCACGGCCTTCCGCGACAAGAACCTGCGCGGCAGCTCGGTCACCCGCAACGGCCAGGCGCTGGAAGCGCGCTTTCGCGACGCGGCTGCCAAGGACGCAGCCAAGAACATCCTGAGCGACCAGTTCGCCGACCTGACGGCGGTCGAGAGCCAGGAAGGCAACGACTGGAAGCTGGCCATCAGCATCAAGCCCGAGGCGGCGCGCCGCCTGCAGGATCAGGCGCTCAAGCAGAACATCACCACGCTGCACAACCGGATCAACGAGCTGGGCGTGGCCGAGCCGGTGATCCAGCAGCAGGGTCTGGACCGCATCGTGGTGCAGCTGCCCGGCGTGCAGGACACGGCCAAGGCCAAGGACATCCTGGGCCGCACCGCCACGCTTGAGATGCGCCTGGTCGACGAGAGCCCCGAGGGCCGTGCGGCGGCGCTGGGCAACGGCCCGGTGCCCTTCGGCTCCGAACGCTTCCCCACGCGTACCGGCCAGCCGGTGATCGTCAAGAAGCAGGTGCTGGTGACGGGCGAGAACCTGAGCGACGCGCAGGCCGGCTTCGACTCGCAGAAGCAGGAACCCGGCGTGACGCTGACCATGGACGCCAAGGGCGGTCGGGTGATGCGCGACGTCAGCCGCGAGAACATGAACAAGGGCATGGCCATCATCCTGTTCGAGAAGGGCAAGGGCGAGGCGATCTCGGTGGCCACCATCCGCGGCGAGCTGGGCACGCGCTTCTCGATCTCGGGCGCGATGGGCATCACCGAGGCCAACGACCTGGCGCTGCTGCTGCGCGCCGGCTCGCTGGCGGCGCCGATGGAGATCATCCAGGAGCGCACCATCGGCCCGAGCCTGGGCGCCGACAACATCGACAAGGGCTTCAAGAGCGTGCTCTACGGCTTCGTGGCGATCATGGTGTTCATGTGCCTGTACTACGCGCTGTTCGGCGTGTTCTCGTCGATCGCGCTGGCCGTGAACCTGCTGCTGCTCGTGGCCATCCTCTCGCTGCTGCAGGCCACCCTCACGCTGCCGGGCATCGCGGCCATGGCGCTGGCGATCGGCGTGGCCATCGACTCGAACGTGCTGATCAACGAGCGCGTGCGCGAGGAGCTGCGCAACGGCGCCTCGCCGCAGGCGGCCATCCATGCGGGCTACGACCGTGCCTGGGGCACCATCCTCGACTCGAACGTGACCACGCTCATCGCGGGCATCGCGCTGCTGGCCTTCGGCTCGGGCCCGATCCGCGGCTTCGCGGTGGTGCACTGCATCGGCATCGTGACCTCGATGTTCTCGGCCGTGTTCTTCTCGCGCGGGCTGGTGAACTTCTGGTACGGCCGCAAGAAGAAGCTCAGGAGCGTGTCCATCGGCACGGTCTGGAAGCCCGCCACCGATACGGCCGTCGCGGCCGACGCCAAGTAAGGAGCCCGCGATGGAATTCTTCCGCATCCACAAGACCATCCCGTTCATGCGCCATGCGCTGGTGCTGAACGCGATCTCGATCGTCACCTTCCTGCTGGCGGTGTTCTTCATCTTCCACCGCGGGCTGCACCTGTCGGTGGAGTTCACCGGCGGCACGGTGATGGAGGTCGCCTACGAACAGCCGGTGGACGTGGGCAAGGTCCGCGAAACGATCAGCAAGCTCGGCTATGCCGACGTGCTGGTGCAGAACTACGGTTCCTCGCGCGACGTGCAGATCCGCCTGCCCGTGCAGAAGGGCCAGACCTCGGCCCAGCAGAGCGCCCAGGTGATGGACGCGCTCAAGGCCGCCGACGCCGCTGCCACGCTGCGCGGCAACGAGTTCGTCGGCCCGCAGGTGGGCGAGGAACTCACCACCAACGGCCTCAAGGCGCTGGCCATGGTGGTGGTCGGCATCATGATCTACCTGGCCTTCCGCTTCGAATGGAAGTTCGCCCTCGCCACGGTGCTGGCCAACCTGCACGACGTGGTGATCATCCTGGGCTTCTTCGCCTTCTTCCAGTGGGAGTTCTCGCTCGCGGTGCTGGCGGCTGTGCTGGCCGTGCTGGGCTACTCGGTGAACGAGTCGGTGGTGATCTTCGACCGGATCCGCGAGAACTTCCGGCGCTACCGCAAGATGACGACCGTCGAGATCATCGACAGCGCCATCACGGGCACGATCAGCCGCACCATCATCACGCACGGCTCCACGCAACTGGTGGTGCTGTCGATGTTCTTCTTCGGCGGCCCGACGCTGCACTACTTCGCGCTGGCGCTGACGATCGGCATCTGCTTCGGCATCTACTCGTCCTGCTTCGTGGCCGCCGCCATCGCGATGTGGCTCGGCATCAAGCGCGAGGACCTGGTCAAGGGCTCCATCCCCAAAAAGGATGACCCGAACGACCCGAACGCCGGGGCGGTGGTCTGAACGCCTCCTTCATTCTGCGGGCCCGGCACTTGCCGGGCCTTTTCGCGTCCGGCCTCCGGGTTGAGGCGCTTGTGCCCGGACGCCGCGCGCGGCACGCTGTGGTGCTGTAACATTTTCTCCCATACCGACACATCCCCATGAGCACCGCGTCCGCGCCCGAATCCGGCCAGCAGCTCGCACGCGAGACGCGAAAGCGTTTCGTGGAGGCGACGGACGCCGCCATCGGCAGTGCCGCGCAGGCGGTGCGCGAACGGCTGGTGTCGCTGGCCGACGAAACGAGCACGGCGCGGGTGATGCAGGACAACCGCGACAACCTCGTGGCCTACCGTGGCGCCGAGTCCAACTGGGTCTCGCTGTCGCGATCTCAGTGGCGCAAGGCCCTGGGCAGTGCCGTCACCGCTGCGGAAGGCGCGCCCAGCAGCGGCAGTTCGCTGCGCCTGGAGCTGGTGGGCGACGAGGTGGTGGAAAACAACATCCTGTCCTCGCGCCTGGCGCTCGCAATCCAGGACAAGGCGAATTTCGAACTCAACGACCTTCGCCTGCGCATCCAGTTCCTCGAAGGCACCGAGGAGCTCCGTGCCGGCGACGTGCTCAAGCCCGAGTTCCTGGCCAAGCTGCTGGTGGACCAGTGGCTCGCAGCGGGCATGAGCCGCCAGCTCTGGACCCAGGTGCAGGGCCTGCTGCATGCCCAACTGGGCGAGGCGGCCGTCAAGGCCTACAAGGAAGCGAACGCCTTCCTGATCGGCAAGGGCGTGATGCCCGAGATCGATCTCAAGCGCCTGGTGCGCAAGCCGGCCGCCGGGGCGGGGTCGTCGGGGCCGGCGCCGCTGGGCACGGGGTACCACCCGACTGCCGTGGCTTCGCAGCCGCAGGCCGCATCCTGGCAGGGCGCGGGCGGCAGCGCTGCCGGCATTCCGCCAGGCATGGCCGGCTTCGCCCCGGCCGCGATCGGCGTACGGCCGTCCGGGCCGCTCGGCGCGCCGGGGAGCCTCGGCCAGGACACGCTGGTCGCCACCGGCATGTCGCCCTTCATGGCCGCGCGGCAGCGCGCGCAGGGCGTGCTGGTGAGCCTTCGCCGCTTCGTCGGTGCGGTGACCGGCGGGGTTCCGGCGGGCACGCCCCTGGGCAGTGCGCCGGCGGCCGGGGGCGGGGCCGCGCCCGGCGGCTCTCCCGCGTTCATGGCGGCCATCGCCGATGCGGGGGCTGCCTACCAGGTCGGCAGTTCCGCCTATGTGGTGGGGGTGGACATGGGCGGCGACGGGGCGGTGGCAGTGCAGCGCAGCGCGGCGGAACTGCGGCGCCGGTCGAACGAGCTCAAGCGCCAGGCGCCGACCACCGCCGACAAGGCCACGGTCGAGATCGTGGCGCTGATGTTCCAGGCCATCCTGGCCGAGGAGCGCATTCCCTTCTCGGCCCGCGTGTGGTTTGCCCGCCTGCAGATGCCGGTGCTGCGCGTGGCAATCGCCGAGCCGGAGTTCTTCGGCACCCTGCAGCACCCCGCCCGCATGCTGATCGACCGCATGGGCTCTGTGGTGATGGGTTTCGACGCCGCAGCCATCTCCGGCAGCGCGCTCGAGAACGAGATCCGTCGCGTGGTGCAGGTCATCGAACAGTACCCCGAGACCGGGCAGCGCGTGTTCAAGCTGGTCTATGACGAGTTCGTGGCTTTCCTGAACAAGTACCTGACGCAGGGCGATGCGACCAAGAAGCTCATGAGCGTGGCGCAACAGGTCGAGCAGAAGGAGACGATGGCGATCCAGTACACCATCGAGCTGCGCAAGATGCTCAACGACATGCCGGTGCGCGAGGAGATCCGCGAGTTCCTGTTCAAGGTCTGGGCGGAGGTGCTGGCCCTGGCTGCACTCAAGTACGGTGGGCAGGACGAGCAGACCGTGATGCTCAAGCGCGTCGCCTCCGAACTCGTGTGGGCCGCGAGCGCCAAGCCCAGCCGCACCGACCGCGCGCGCGTGATCCAGGAGTTGCCCAAGCTGCTGCAGCGGCTGCGCCAGGGCATGGAGCTGCTGGGCGTGACCGGCGCGCCGCAGGAAGAGCAGATCAAGACCATCGGCAAGACCCTGTCCGACGCCTTCATGTCGAAGACGGCCGCGATCTCGCCGGCACAGATCGAGGCCATGGCCTCGCACCTGACCAACCTCGAGGATTTCGTGGGCGACGAGGAGGGCGGTGCCGAGGTACCGCTGGACACCGCGAGCATCGAGCTGCTGCTCGGCGTCGACGCGGACTCGATCGAGGTGGTGCCCAATACCGGCACCAAGGTCACCGAGGACATGCTCACCTGGGCGCATGAACTGCAGGTGGGCAACTGGTTCATGCTCGACCACAACGGCCGCGCCAGCCAGGTCCAGTTCGTCTGGCGCAGCGAGCGCAAGCACCTGCACCTGTTCGCGGCCGCCGACGGCCGCAAATTCCTCATCCAGGCCGGGCGCCTGGCCTCCTACCTGCAGGCGGGCCTGCTGGTGCCGGCCGAAGAGGAGACGCTGACCGCGCGCGCCACGCGCGAGGCCCTGGCCAAGCTCGACGCCAATCCGGAGCGCCTGCTCAACTAGCGCGGTCGGCGATCAGTGCGCGACGCGGTCGCGCGTGTCGTCGCACAGCTCGTCGAGCATCAAGGCATCGGGCTCGATGCCGGTGCTCCAGTGGACCATCAGCACGATGATCTTGAGTTCGTCGAGCGCCACGGGGTCGCCCGGGGCCGCCATGGCCCGGTCGATGACGATCTCGCGCAGCCGCGCCGGCAACAGCCCGGCCGATTCGAGAAAGCTGATGAATCCCAGGCATTCGGCACCCAGGTGCGCCTGCTCGGCAGCGGAGTAGACGCGCATCGTGCCAGGCGAGGCGGTGAAGTCGCCGTCCTCGGCCATCTGCAGCGTGACCGTGGCGCTGCGGTCGTCCTCGTGGCGCGTCCACTGCAGCCCTTGCGTCGCGAAGCTCAGGCCGTCGAGCCACTGGAGCGCTTCACGGATCTCGTCGGCATCGAACCCGTTCGCGCTGAGCTTGCGGCCCAGCAGTTGCGGTTCGGGGCATGCGTCACCACGCCAGTAGTTTTCGTAGACGAAGACGAGCACTTCGAACATGGCCCAATATAGCCCAGCACGGTAAGGGCGGGCACGAACGTGGCGCATGCGCCACGAATGGCCCTTCAGCCGCGTGCCATGCGTTGGAAGAGCCCGCCCGGCAGGCGCGCCACCTGGCCGTCGAGTTCGAGCTCGAGCAGCTCGACCTGCAGGTCGGCGGCGGCCTTGCCGGTGCGAGCGCCAAGCGCGTCGAGGCTCACGGGGTCGTGTCCCATCTGTGCGAGCAGGCCCTGCGGCGCAGGGCCTTCTTCGTCCTCCGAGGCTGTCGCGGCCCTGTCTTGCGCGGCTGCACCGGGGTTCAACTCCTCGAAGATGTCCTGTACCGACTCGACCAGCTTCGCACCCTGCCGGATCAGCGCATGGCAACCTCGCGACTGCGGCGAGTGGATCGAGCCCGGGATGGCGAACACCTCCTTGCCCTGCTCCACGGCCAGCCGCGCGGTGACGAGCGAGCCCGATGCCAGGGCCGCCTCGACCACCAGCGTGCCCCGGGACAGGGCGGCGATCAGGCGGTTGCGCTTGGGAAAGTTGGGGCTCAGCGGCGGTGTGCCGAGGGGAAACTCGCTGACGATCAGTCCACGCTGGGCGATGCGATGCGCCAATTCTCGATGGCGAGCCGGGTACACGCGGTCCAGCCCGGTGCCCACCACCGCCACGGTGGCAAGCGCCATCCCGGGTGCCGCACCGTCGAGCGCGCCATCGTGCGCGGCACCGTCGATGCCCAACGCCAGGCCCGAAACCACCGTGAGACCGCTGCTTGCGAGGCTGCGGGCGAACAGGCGTGCGTCGACCTCACCCTGGGGCGTCGGGTTGCGGCTGCCGACGATCGCAATGGCGTGCGGCGCCAGATCGGCCAGGGCATCGTGCGGCCTGCCCATGACGTACAGCATGAGCGGCGGGTCGGCCGTGTGCAGCAGGTCGGGTGGATAGGCGGCGTCGCCCAGCGTCACGATGGCACGCGCGACCGCCGCGCCGTCGGCGTCACGCAACCATTGCCAGGCGCGCGAAAGCGCGCCATCGAAGTCGGGCGGCAGGTCGCCCAGGGCCTTCGCCTGGGCCGTGCTGCAGACCTGCGCCAGCGCGTCCCGCGGCTGGGCGAAGATGGCATCGGGCAGGCCGAAGGCTGCAAGCAACCGCCGCGCCGTGCCGTCGCCGACACCCGGAGTCAAGGCGAGCCGCAGCCAGCCGGCGAGCTCGTCCCGTTCCACCGCCGCAGGGATCCCGGCGCCTCAGGGATTGGCGAGCAGGTCGCCGGCGCGCGGCGTGTCGGTGATCTCGAGCACCAGGGCGTACGAGACCTTGGTGAAGGTGCGGAACACCATCAGCAGGCCGATGCGCTCGTTGGGCAGTTTCAGCGTTTCCTTGCCGCCGCCGGTGCGGTCGATGATGGTTTCGCCGTTCTTGAGGATGGCGAGCACGTGGCCGCTCTCGATCCCGTCGCGCTCGCCCTTGTTGATCGACACCACCTGATTCTGGCCCGCGAAGCTCACGGCGCTGCCGTAGATCGACACGATGCGCCCGTCGGTGATGACCTGCTGAGGCGCGCGCGGCACATAACTCACGAGCTTGCGCGGCGGCTCGGGCAGCAGGCGGTCGCCGGCTCGGATTTCCTCGCGCGCGGCGACCACGTCCAGCGTGGCCGGAACCGCAGTCGTGCCGGCCGGCAGCGGCGTGCCGGAATTCGCCTCGACGACGGGTGCGGGCGCCGCGCATTCGCCACAGACGCCCAGCTGCGTGCCGGCGGCGGCAGGCGCTGCCGCCGTCGCGGCCTGCGGGCTCGTGACCTCGGTGCTTTCGCCGCGCTGCAGCTGCACCTTGCCGAGGTACTGGGCCTCGTAGCCCAGGATTTCGCCGGTCACCGGGTCCTTGAGCGCCACGGCGCCGCGGAACACGCGGAAGGTCTTGAGCGGGCCGGGTGTCTCGACCAGCGGCGTGCCGGGGCCGCCGCGGGCGTAGAGGCGGTCACCGCGGGTCATCATCACGCGGCTGTCGTTGCCGGCCACGATGCGCGGGGCCTGGGTGATCGTGCTTTCCTCGTCGACCACTTCCGGTTCGGTGAGGAAGGGCTCGATCAGGCTGGGGTTCAACGTGGGCAGCGCGAGGTCCGAGGCCGACTCGAAGCGCGTGCGCGGCGAGAGCTTGACCGTGCCGCCGTCCCCGGAGAAGCCGCCGCCGCGACGCAGCGACAGGCGGGCACGGCCGCCGCTCTTGTCGAGGAACAGCACCTGTCCCGGATAGATGCGGTGCGGGTTCGCGATCTCGCCCATGTTCATGCCCCACAGCTCGGGCCAGCGCCACGGGCTCTTGAGGTACATGCGCGAGATGGCCCACAGCGTGTCGCCGCGGCGCACCGTGTATTCGTCGGGCGCATTGGGCGCCAGTTCGGACAGCGGCACGCCCTGCGCGGCCGCCTGCTGGGCCGTCGCCCGTTGCTGCGGCGTGACCGGATAGGTCTGGGCCTGCGCCGCACCGCCGGCACCGAGCAGGGTCAGGGCGGTGGCCAACGCGCCGGCGAGGGCGGCACGTTGCGGGTGCGGACGAAGGCGGAGGCTGGACTGCTTCATGGACGGATGGTCGCCCACCGCCGCAGCATCGACGCGCCCCGGCAGGTGAACAAATACTCACAATTTGCAACGAATTTTGCGCCCGAAGCCCCCGGCACGGCAACGTCAATCGCACCGTACGGGGGCGTGGGGTTGCGGAAATGGCGAAAATAGCCACAACTTCTCCCCGATTCATGGCCCTGAGAACCATTCTGAGCTACCCAGATCCTCGCCTGCACACGGTCGCCAAGCCGGTGCAGGGCGTCGATGCGCGCATCAAGGCCCTGGTGGCCGACATGATCGAGACCATGTACGAGGCCAACGGCATCGGCCTGGCCGCGACCCAGATCGACGTGCACGAGCGGGTGGTCGTGATCGACATTTCCGAAGAGCGCAACCAGCCGCTGGTGCTGATCAACCCCGAGATCGTCTGGGCCAGCGACGAGAAGGTGATCAACGAGGAGGGCTGCCTGTCGGTGCCCGGCATCTACGACGGCGTGGAGCGTTCCACCGCCGTGAAGCTGACGGCGCTCGACGAACACGGCGACGCCCGGACGATCGAGGCCGAAGGCTTGCTGGCGGTGTGCGTCCAGCATGAGCTCGACCACCTGCGCGGCAAGGTGTTCGTCGAATACCTTTCGCCGCTCAAGCGCAATCGGATCAAGACCAAGCTCGTGAAGCAGCAACGCGAGGAGCAGCGCGACGGGCGCCGCGGCGCGTGACCATGCGCCGTGCCGTTGCGATCCTGGGCGCCACCCTTTTCGGGCTGGCGGGCTGCGCCAGCGACCCGGCCCGGTTGCCGCTGGGCACCTCCCGCGCCGAGGCGTTGCAGCAGCTGGGTACGCCCACCGCGGTCTATCCCCGTCCGGGCGGGGGCGAGCGGCTTCAGTACTCGCGCCAGCCGGCCGGTTTCGAAGTCAACGACATTGACCTCGACGCCTCCGGTCGCGTGGTGGCCGTCACCCAGGCCATGAACGAAGGCCTGTTCGCCCGGGCCATCCGCACCGATGCCTGGCGCGTGCCCGACGTTCTCTACACCTACGGCCGGCCCGAGCAGATCACCCGTGTGAGCTCCTTCGATGGCGATGTCTGGCAGTGGCGCTATCTCCAGTCCAACAGCCCGCGCCTGCTCTACATCTACATCGATCCGCAGGGCGTGGTGCGCCGCTGGCACGTGGGCGACGACCTGCGTGTCGTGCCCGGCAACCTCGGCGGCGACCGGGATTGAGCGTGCGCCTCGTCTTTGCGGGCACGCCCGAATTCGCACGCGTCGCGCTCCAGGCCCTGAAGGAAGCGGGCTTCGACATCGCCCTGGTGCTGACGCAGCCCGACCGCCCGGCCGGCCGCGGCATGAAGCTGCAGGCGTCGCCGGTGAAGGCCTATGCGCTGGAGCAGGGCTGGCCCGTGGCCCAGCCGCGCAGCCTGCGGCTGGACGGCAAGTACACCGAGGATGCCGCGTCGGCGAAGGCCGCCCTCGAAGCCGCCAATGCCGACGCGATGGTGGTCGCGGCCTACGGGCTCATCCTGCCGCAGTGGGTTCTGGACACGCCGCGCCTTGGCTGCATCAACATCCACGCCAGCCTGCTGCCGCGCTGGCGCGGCGCGGCGCCCATCCACCGTGCGATCGAGGCGGGTGATGCCGTGACCGGCGTCACCATCATGCAGATGGACGCCGGCCTGGACACCGGCGACATGCTCCTCGCCGAATCGCTGGACATCGGCGACGACAACACGGCCCGCCTGCACGATCGCCTGGCGGCATTGGGCGGCCGCCTCGTCGTCCAGGCATTGCGCCAGGCCGAGGCGGGCACGCTGGTGCGCACGCCGCAGCCTGCCGAGGGCGTGACCTACGCCCACAAGGTCGAGAAGGCCGAAGCCCGCATCGACTGGGCGCAGCCGGCCGAGGCCATCGTGCGGCGCATTCGTGCCTTCGACCCCTTCCCCGGCGCCAGCAGCGACCTCGATGGCGAGACGGTCAAGCTGTGGGCAGCCGATGCCGCCCCCAGTGCGCCCGGCGCAGTTCCAGGAACGATTCTGGCCGCAACGCCCACCGGTATTGCGGTAGCTGCTATCAATTCCGTAGTGACCCTCTCCGAGCTCCAGCGCCCCGGCGGCAAGCGCCTGGCGGCGGCGGACTTCCTGCGCGGCTTCGACATCAAGCCCGGCCAAGTCTTCGGCCTGCCCGACGCCTGATGTTCCTGTCGCCTGCAATCCGGCGGCACCCGGCCTTCCGCGAGGGCTGGCGCGACATGGCCCCGATCGCCATCGGCATCGGCGCCTGGGGGCTGATGACGGGCGTGGCCATGCTCAAGGCCGGCATGAGCGTGACCGAATCCGTGGCGATGACGCTGCTGGTGTTCGCCGGCAGCTCTCAACTGGCGGCCATCCCGTTGCTGATCGCCGGCGCGCCGGCCTGGGTGGTGCTGGCCACGGGCTTCTGCGTCAACCTGCGCTTCGTCGTCTTCAGCCTGCACCTGCGGCCTTATCTGATGCACATGCCCCGCTGGCGCCGCATCCTGCACGGCTACCTGACGGCCGACATGAGCTACGCGCTGTTCACGCGGCGCTTCCCGCAGCCAGGCGACGAGCCGGTCCAGCGCGCCGCCGAGGAGGCCTATCTGGTGGGCGGCTACGCCATCAACTGGTGCGTGTGGATGGGCATGAGCCTGCTGGGCATCGCGCTGGCCAACTTCATCCCGACGCAGTGGGGCCTGGGATTCGCCGGCGTGCTGAGCCTCGTGGCCGTGACCTGCTCGATGGCGACGACACCGCTGCGCATGCTGGCCGTGCTGATCGCCGCCGCGACCGCCGTCGCCGCCTTCGCATTGCCCTTCAAGCTCAACATCGTGGCCGCCATCGGCGCCGCCGTCCTGCTGTGCTTCTGGCTCGAGAAGCAGTTCGGCCTGAGCCCCGACGCGGAGGACGAACGATGAAGGGCCAGACCGACCTCTGGACGCTGGCCGTCATCGTCGGCCTGGCCGCCGTCACGGTGCTCACGCGATGCTTCTTCTTCATCCTCGACCGGCCCTGGGGCCTGCCCGAGTGGGCGCACCGCGCGCTGCACTACGCGCCGGCCGCGGCGCTGGCGGCCGTCATCGCGCCGGAGATCCTGATGACGAACGGCCAGTTCATCCACACCTGGCAGGACGCGCGCCTGTACGGCGCCCTGGCCGGCGTGCTCTGGTACTTCTGGCGGGGCGGCGTGCTGGGCACCATGCTGGCCGGCATGGCGGTGTACCTCCCCCTGCACCTCATGCTGCGCTGGTAGGGCTGCCGGGCGAACGGATCTCGGTGCCCATCTGCGTCTCGACCCAGCGCACCAGCTCGCTCACGCTCACGCCCGGGCCGCGCGCCAGGTGGGCGGCCTGCCACATTTGCTGGCCGGCGCCCGACAGCATTGCCGGCAGGCCTTCGGCGCGCGCCAGGTCGAGCGCGATGCCCATGTCCTTGAGCATCAACTCCAGCTTGAAGGGGTCGTCGAAGCTGCGGCTGAGCACGCGCTGGTGGATGTGGGTGCGCGTGATCCACGAGCCGCCCGTCGATTCGTTCAGCACCTCGGTCATCACCGCCGGGTCCAGGCCGCAGTGCGTGCCGATCGCGAGTCCTTCGGCAGTGGCCGTGAGCGTCAGGGCGGTGATCAGGTTGTTCAGGCACTTCATGGTGTGGCCGGCCCCGAGTCCTCCCAGGTGGAAGGTGGCGCGGCCCATCACGTCCAGCAGCGGCGCGACGCGCGCCACGTCGGCCTTTTCGCCGCCGACCATGAACACCAGTTCCGCCGCCTGCGCGCCCCACTGGGCGCCCGACACCGGCGCATCGACCATGGCCACGCCGCGTTCGCCCAGGCGGGCGGCGGTCTCGCGCGTCACCCACGGCTCGGCCGACGAGGTGTCCAGCAGGAGCGAGCCGCTGGCCAGTCCGGCGGCCAGTCCGTCCTCGGAGAACACCACGTCGCGCACCACGCGGCCGTTGGGCAGCATGGTCACGACGATGTCGCTCGATGCCCCCACCTCGCGCGGCGTGGCACAGGCCTGGGCCTGAGGCAGCGTCAGCGCGAGCTGCTGGGCCAGTTGCGGCGCCACGTCGTAGAGGGCGACCGGGTAGCCCGCGTTGGCCAGGTGCGAGGCCATGGGGGCACCCATGACGCCCAGGCCGACGAAACCCAGGCGCGGACGCGAAGAAGATGAAGCAGCAGTCATGGTGAAGACGAATCGGAAGATGAAGGGAAAGAACAGTCGTGGAGGGTCGCTCACCCCAGCCAGCGCAGCAGCACCGTCGTGATCGAGGGGAAGAGCATGAGGATCGCCAGGCTGAGGATGAGCGCGCCCAGGAAGGGCATGACGCCGGCGAACACCGTGCGCACAGGCACGTGGGGCAGCAGCGAGTTGAGCACGAACAGGTTCATGCCGACGGGCGGGCTGATCATGCCGATCATCACCACCATCACGATCAGGATGCCGAACCAGTGCGGATCGAAGCCCAGCTGCACGATCAGCGGAAAGAACACCGGCACCGTCAGCAGGATCATCGACAGTTCCTCCATCACGCTGCTCAGCAGGATGTAGATCACGCAGATGGCCGCCACCACCGCCAGCGGGTGGATGCTGAACTGCTGCACGAAGTCCTTGAGCTGGTCGGGCGCCCCGGTGAAGTTCATGAAGTTGCCGAAGATCAGGGCGCCGATCAGGATGGTGAACAGCATCGCCGTGGTCCGCGTCGACTCGTTCATCACCTGCTTGAACAGCGTCCAGCTCAGCGTACGCCGGCCCAGCGCGAAGAGGAAGGCCCCGAACGCGCCGAAGCCCGCCCCCTCGGCCGCGGTGAACAGCCCGCCGTAGATGCCGCCCATCACCACCGCGAACAGCAGCACCACGCCCCAGATGCCGCGCAGCGCGCGCAGCCGCCCGGGCCAGTCGATGCGCTCGCTCGCAGGCGCCGCCTGCGGGTCGCGGCGCGCCACCCAGGCCACGGCCAGGCAGAGCATCACCGTCACCAGCAGGCCGGGCAGGATGCCGGCCGCGAACAGCTTGCCGATGCTCGTCTCGGTCATGATCCCGTAGATCACCAGCACCGTGGACGGCGGGATCAGGATGCCCAGCGTGCCGCCCGACGCGATGGTGCCCGCCGCCAGCCGGTCCGAATAGCCCAGCTGGCGCATCGACGGATAGGCCACCTTCGCCATGGTGGCGGTGGTGGCGATCGACGAGCCGCAGATGGCACCGAAGCCTGCGCAGGCGCCGATGGTCGCCATCGCGATGCCGCCGCGCCGGTGGCCCAGGAAGGTGCGCGCCAGCGAGAACAGCTCGTTGGCCATGCCGGCGCGCGCCGTGAAGTTGCCCATCAGGATGAACAGCGGGATCACCGACAGGGTGTAGGAGAAGCCGGTGCTCTTGATGACCGAGAGCACGCTGACGAGCGACGCGTCCCAGGAGCGCAGCAGCGCCAGGCCGACGAAGCCGACGATCGCCATGGCGATCGCGATGGGCACGCGCAGCACCATCAGCGCCATGATGGCGGCGAAGCCCAGGAGGGAGGATTGCATGGGAGCTGTCTCTTCTGGTTGTCGTTGCGCAGGTCACTCGTAGGCTTCGGTGGCCGCCGGTGCGGGCGGCGCCACGAAGCAGCGCATCAGGTGCATGGCGGCGGCCAGCAGCAGCATCGCGGCCATCAGGTAGACGAAGAGGCCCACCGGCACGCCCAGGTTGGCGCTGACGTCGCCGTCCTCCAGCGTCCGGCGTGCGTAGCCCCAGCAGGCCCAGCCCACGCCGCCGAAGGCCGCCGCGCAGATCAGGTCCATGACGGCCTTCGACACGCGCTCGGCACGGCCCTTGTAGATCGCGTCGGCCAGCTCGAAGCACACATGCTCGGCCCGCCACGAGACCATCGGCAGGGCGCAGAACAGCACCACCACCATCAGCATCTCGCTGAGCTCCAGGGCGCCGGGCACGGAGCGGTAGAACTCGCGGCCCATCACGTCCACGAAGGTCAGCAGCATCAGCGCGAAGAGGGCGCACCCGGCCAGCACGGCCAGCAGCGCGTCCACCGCAGCCACGGCGCGGGGCAGCCAGTGCTGCGCGGTCTGCGCGCCGCTCACGGCTTGCGCGCCTGGGCGCGGTAGTCCTGCACGATCTGCTCGGCGTTGGACACGCCCTTGCTGCGCGCCAGGTCGGCCCAGCGCTTGTTCAGCGAGGCGGTGCGGCTCTCGACCTCCTGGACCAGTGCGGTGGGTGCTTGGCTGGTCCTGATGCCGCTGGCCTGCGCCAGGGCCTTGCCTTCGGCGTCGCGCTTGTCGAAGGCGCGGCCGAGTTCCCGTGCATAGGGCACGCCCGAGAGCTTGTCGATCTCGGCCTTGTCCGCCGCGTTCAGGCCCTCGTAGGCGCGCTTGTTCATCATCACGATGAAGGTCGAGTTGTACAGGCCGCCCGGGAACACCGTGGCATGGCGCACCAGCTTGTCGAGCTTGTAGGTGACCAGCGATTCCCACGGCAGCCAGACGCCATCCATCACGCCCGTGGACAGCAGCTCGTACGACTCGGTCGCGGGCTTCAGCGTGGTGTTGGCGCCCAGCAGCTTGCCCACCTCGTTGACCACGCCGCCACCGACGCGGAACTTCAGCCCCTGCAGGTCGGCCAGCGTCTGGATGTCCTTCTTCGTGTTGAACACGGTGCCCGGGCCGTGCGAGAAGAGCGCCAGCACCTTCACGTCCTTGTACTCGGCCATCACCGGCGGCACCTTCTCGGCCAGTTGCTGGAAGGCGACCGAGTTGGCCTCGGCGGATTCGCCCATGAGCGGCAGCTCGGCGATCTCCGACAGCGGGAAACGGCCCGGCGTGTACCCGATGACGGTCATCGCCACCTCGGCCAGCCCGTCGCGCACGGCGTTGTAGTGGCCCGGCGGGTTTGTCACCGGCTGCGGCAGGGTCTTGAACCTGACGCGGCCCTGGGTGGCCTGCTCCACCTTCTGCGCCCAGTCCTGCATCACGCCGTGGACCGGGTGGCCGGCAGGCAGCCACTGCGAGACCGTGAGCGTGGTCTGTGCCTGCGCGGCGGGGGCGACGAGCCACGCCATGGCGGCGAGGCCGAAAGTGCGGCGAGTGAAACTCCGAATCCCGTTCATGTCCTGTCTCCTTCGTTGTTGAAATGCGCGCGCCTCGACCGGGGGGTTGATGCGGTTGACTCAGTCCTGCGGCTGCGCCGCGCGCCAGGCCAGCAGCGCACGCGACTGGTCGACGCCGTCGCCCAGTGCGGTGCGTGCCTGCTGCCAGCGCTGCTGCACCAGCCGGCTCACCGGCGCGTCCACGCCCAGGTGCTCACCCAGCCCGGCCGCGATGCCCACGTCCTTGGCCAGCAGGCCCAGCGCGAAGCCGGTGGCAAAGCGCTGCGTCACCACGTGCGGCGCGAACACGACTTCGCTGTTGAAGCTGCGGCCGGTGGAAACGTTGAGGATGTCCACCATCAGCGCCTCGTCGAGGCCGAAGCGCGCACCGATCTGCAGCGCCTCGGCCGTGGCCGTGTAGGCGGCCGCGGCGACGAAGTTGTTCAGCGCCTTCATCGCATGGCCCGAACCCGGTCCGCCGGTGCGGAAGACGCGCTTGCCCATCGCCTCGAAGACCGGCATGACGGCGTCGATCTCGTCGGAGCTGGCGGCGCCGGCCATGATGGTCAGCGTGCCGGCCACCGCGCCGGGCACGCCGCCCGACACCGGTGCGTCGATGAAGTGCAGGCCCCGCTGCGCCAGCGATTCGGCCAGCGCCCGCGACCCGGTGGGCTCGGACGAGCTCATGTCGATCACCGTGGTGCCGGGCGCCAGCACGGCTGCGAGGCCGCCGTCGGCTTCCAGCAGCACGTCGCGCACGATGGCGCCGGTCGGCAGCATGGTCACGAGCACCTGCGTACCCTCGGCCAGCGTGCGCCAGTCGTTGCAGGCCTGTGCACCGTGCGCCTGTGCCACGCGCTGCGCACGGGCTGTGTCGACGTCGAAGACCTTCAGCTGGAAGTCGGCCTTCGCCAGGTTGGCCAGCATGGGCTCGCCCATGTTGCCCAGGCCGATGAGGGCGACATTGCGCACGCCGCTCATGCTTGTGCCTCCGCGCCGAATTCGCGCAGCGCGGCGTCGGTGGTGTAGGTCGCATCGACCGCGGCTGGCACGCCGCAGTACACGGCCGCATGGCGCATCAGCTCGCGCAGCTCCTCCACCGTCACGCCGTTGGCGAGCGCGCCCTTGACGTGCCAGCGCAGCTCGTGCGAGCGGCCCATGCCGATCAGCAGCGCGATGGTCAGCAGGCTGCGCAGGCGGCGGTCCAGGCCGGGGCGGCTCCAGACCTCGCCGAAGCACTGCTGCGTCACCACGTCCTGGATCGGGCGCACGAAGTCGCTGGCATCGGCGATCTGTTTGTCGGTGAACTCGGCGCCGAACATGGCGTGGCGGATGGCCAGGCCGGCGTCGTACACGGGGTTGCTGTCGCTCACTGGATGTCTCCTCGTCTCGTCGGGTGTCGTTGGAATCAGTAGGCGATGCACACCGACTTGAGTTCGGTGTAGGCCTCGATGGCGCTGCGGCCGTGCTCGCGGCCCACGCCCGAGGACTTGAAGCCGCCGAAGGGCATGGCCGGGTCGACCATGTTGTGCGTGTTGACCCACACGGTGCCGGCCTGCAGCGCGTCGATGGCGCGCTGCGCGCGCCGCAGGTCGTTGGTCCAGACGCTGGCCCCGAGGCCGTATGCCGAGTCGTTGGCCTGCTGCAGCACGCTGTCCATGTCGTCGTAGGGCATCGCCACCAGCACCGGGCCGAAGACCTCTTCGCGCACCAGCGTGAGCGGCTTGTTTGCCGTGTTGGCGACGACGGTCGGGCGCACGAAGTAGCCCGGCCCGTCGCCGGCCCGCCCGCCGGCGACCACTTCGCCGCCCTCGGCCGCGCCGGTGGCCATCAGCGTCATCACGCGGTCGCGGTGCCGGGCCGACACCATCGGGCCCATCTGCGCCTGCGCGTCGAAGCCCGAGCCCAGCACGGTGCCGTCGGCCACCTGCGCGAGGCCGTCCACCACCTTGTCGTAGAGCTTCTTGGCCACATACAGGCGCGAACCGGCGGTGCACACCTGCCCGTGGTTGAAGAAGATGGCGCCGGCCGCGCCGGCGACGGCGGCTTCCACGTCCACGTCGTCCAGCACGATCACGGGGCTCTTGCCGCCGAGCTCCAGCGCCACGCGCCGGATGTCGCGGCCGCACTGCGCACCGATGAGGCGGCCGACCTCGGTCGATCCGGTGAAGGAGACCTTGTCGACACCGGGATGACGCACCAGCGCGGCGCCCGCGGTCTCGCCGTCGCCGGTCACCACGTTGAGCACACCCGGCGGCAGGCCCGCCTCCAGCGCCAGCTCGGCCAGGCGCAGGGCGGTGAGCGGCGTCTCCTCGGCCGGCTTGAGCACCACGGTGCAGCCCGTGGCCAGCGCGGGCGCGATCTTCCACATCGCCATGGCGAGCGGGAAGTTCCACGGCACGATGGCGCCCACCACGCCCACCGGCACGCGCTGGGTACTGGTGCGGTACTTCGTGCCGGGCGGGAAGGGAATCGACACCTCGAAGCTGCTGCCCTCGACCTTGGTGGCCCAGCCGGCCATGTAGCGCAGCCACTGCGCGCTGCCGCCCACCTCGATGGCATGCGACCAGGGCAGCAGCTTGCCCTGGTTGAGGGTTTCCAGGTGCGCCAGCTCGTCGGCGTGGGCCTCGATCAGGTCCGCGAGACGGCTCATGATGCGCTCGCGTGCGTAGGGCGTCAGGCCTGCCCAGGCGGGCGCGACGAGCGCGGCGCGTGCGGCGGCCACGGCCGCGTCCACGTCCTCGGCCGTGGCCTGCGGCACCTGGGCGATCTCTTCGCCGGTCGCGGGGTTGTAGACGGCGAACTTGCGGCCATCGGCGGCATCGCGCCAATCGCCGCCGATGAACATGCGGCTGCGCAGCGCCGCGGCGGCGGGGGCGGGGATCGGCATGGGTGGTGTCTCCTTCGGGGGCGACGGGTTGTCGCCGGAGACGCGATCTTCAAAGCCGGCCGCATGGTGCGGCTTGGCGATTCGTGCAGCGTGCTTGTCTGGTTGCGCAGGCCTCGGGAAAGTACCGAGGGTGTGCCAGCATCAGCCGCGCGCGCCGCGCTCGCGCCAGGCCGACGGCGCCATGCCGAAGCGCGCATGGAAGGCGCGGCTGAAGTGCGCCGGATCGGCGAAGCCGCTGCGCTGCGCGATGACGCCGAGCGCCAGTTCGCGACCGGCGTCCTGCGCCATCAGTTGCTGCGCGCGGGCCAGGCGCGCATCCTGGATGAAGGCGCGCGGCGTGCGCTGGCTGCCCAGGAAGAGGTTGTAGAGGCTGCGGCGCGACATGCCGAAGGCGTCGGCCACGCGCTCGGGCGTGAGCCCCGGCTCGGCGAGATGCTCCAGGATCCAGCGCTCGATGCGCTGAAGCCGCGCGCCGCCTTCCGCTTCGGCCGGCACCGTGTGCGCGCGTGCGTGGGTGTCGATCGCGCACTCCGCCAGCGCCGTGACCGAGGCCTGCAGCGTGCGCTGCTCGTCCTCGGGCAGGCGAGCGTCGTCGCGCAGCATGCCCGCGAGCGCCGACATCACGATCCGTGGCGCGCCGCGCCCGTCCAGCGCGCGCCCGGCCAGCGCGTGCACCGCCGGCGCCCAGCCCGGGCAGGCGGTCTGCGGCAGCAGCAGGACCATGAAGCGTGCGCGCTCGCTCGACTCGATCTGGTACTCGCGCGTCGTGTCGTACACCGACCATTGGCCCGGCTGCAGGTGCCCCGTGCGCCCGGCCTGCGCCACGCGGCTGTGGCCCTGCAATTGCCAGAACAGCTTGAAGTAGCGCGCGTCGCAATGCTCGGCCGCCACGCGCCGCCGGATGACCCGCGTGGCCGGCACCGAGAGCTCGGCGGCCAGGCTGTCGCCGAAGCGGGCCACCAGCGCCGTCGCGCGGAAGTGCGCGGGATCGTCGGCGCGGCAGTCGAGCTGCAGGAAGTGGCTGTTGGTGTTCTCCTGCCAGGCCGCCACGCTGCCCAGCTGCAGTTCGGTGGGCGCGCCGGCGGCCGCCTGCAATCCGGATGCGTTCACCGCGCGCTCCTCGTCCCCTGATTTCTCAAGGAAAAAATGGCTGTCATGCGCGTCCCGCTTTCGCGAACAGCTATCGATTCGATAGCAACGGCGGTGTCGATCAGTCCAGCCTCACGCCCGAGGTCTTGATGACCTGGCCCCAGTGGGCGCTCTCGGCGCGGGCCAGGTCGTGGAAGTCCTTCGGCGATCCCGGCAGCGCCTCGAAGCCGAACTCGCTGAACACCTGCTGGATGCGCGGCGTCTGCAGCGCCTTGCGCAGTTCGGCGTTCAGGCGGTTGACGACTTCGGGGTTCATGCCCGCCGGGCCGATCAGGCCGTGGAAGGCGAAGGCATTGACTTCGGCATAGCCCAACTCGGCGAAGGTCGGCACGTCGGGCAGCGCCTTGGCGCGCTGCGGCAGCGCCACCGCCAGCGCGCGCAGTTTGCCGGTCTTGATGTAGGGCAGCGCGGCGGTGAGGTCGAGCATCATCATCGGCACCTGGCCGCCCATGATGTCCTGCAGGGCCGGCGCGCCGCCCTTGTAGGCCACGTGCGTGATCGTCAGCCCCGCCTTCTGCTTGAACAGCTCCATCGCCATGTGGTGCGGCGTGCCGATGCCCGGCGACGCATAGCTGGCCTTGTCGCCGCTGGCCTTCACGAAGGCGACGAACTGCGCCAGGTTCTGTGCCTGGAAGTCGGGCCGCACGACCAGCGCCAGCGGAATCCGGCCGATGGCGCCGATGTAGGTGAAGTCGGTGGCGGGCTTGTAGGGCAGCTTGGCGAACATGTGCTCGTTGAAGAGCAGCGCTGCGTTCTCCGCCTGCATGATGGTGTAGCCGTCGGGCTTGGCCTGCATCAGCGCGCCGACGGCGATGTTGGTCGAGGCGCCCGGGCGGTTGTCGATCACCAGCGGCTGGCCGAGCGAGGGCTGCATCGCGTCGGCGAGCTGGCGCGCGATGTTGTCGGTGCCGCCGCCCGCCGCGTAGGGCACCAGCCACTTGATGGGCTGGTTGGGGTAGCTGCCCTGGGCCGAGGCGGCGGGGCCGCCGAAGGCCAGGGCGCAGGCGATGGCGGCGCCGAAGGCGCGGGCGAGGTGTCGGATCATGGGTTCGTCTCCTGGGGTCGTTGTCGTTGCGCTTGAAGGAATCGGTCAGCCGCGCAGCACCTGCCAGAGCTCGCGGTCGCGCTCGGCGGTCCACACGACGGGGTGCTCGGTGCCGGTGAGTTCGTCATACGCACGCGAGACGTCGAAGGGCAGCACGTGCTGGAACACCGGCCACTGGCCGAAGCGCGGCGTCATGGCGGCCTCGGCGCGCGCGAAGCAGCCCTTGAGCGTGTCGCCGGCGTCGATGCCGGCACGCACGGCGCCCAGCAGCGTGGACAGGAAGTCCTTCGTGAGGTCGATGGCCTCGGCGCAGGCGGCTTCATCCTGGAGCACCGCGCCGCGGCCCGGCACCAGCACGCGCGAGCGCAGCGCCTTCACGGCATCGAGCGTGCCGGCCCAATCCTGGATGTAGGCATCGCCGGCGTACACGCCGCAGTGGTTCTCCACCACGTCGCCCGAGAAGCACACGCCGCAGTCGGGCAGCCAGGCGACGGTGTCGCCGCTCGAATGGCCGCGCCCGAGTGCCAGCAGGCGCAGCTCGCGGTCCGCGCCCAGCCACAGGCTCATCCCGCGCTCGAAGCTCATCGTCGGCATCGTCAGGCCGGGGATTTCCTCCACGCCCTGGAAGAGCCGCGGGAAGCGGCCGACCTCGGAGTCGAAATCCGCCTGGCCGCGGGTGCGGATCCAGTCGAGCGTGCCCTGGCTCGCCACGATGGCAGCGACCTCGGGGAAGGCGCTCGCGCCCATCACGCGCACCGCGTGGTAGTGCGTGAGCACGATGAACTTGATCGGCTTGTCGGTCACCGTGCGGATGGCGGCGAGGAAGTCGCGCGCCATGCGCGGCGTGGGGCGGGTGTCGATCAGCACCACGTGCTCGTCGCCGACCACGAAGCCGCAGTTGGGGTCGAAGTCGCTGATGTAGCCGTAGACGCCGGGCGCGAGTTCGCGCACCTGGGGCTTCTGCTCGCGCGTGTCGGAGGCGGAGGCGAAGGAGACGGGGGTGTTCATCGTGGTGAGTGGAGTCGGGTTCAGGCGGCTTCGCGCGCCGCCGCGATGCAGGCCAGCAGCGTGGCCTGGTCGCCGCACTGGTTGGCCAGCAGCAGCACCAGGCGCACATTGAGGTCGGCGCTCGCGCCGTCGCTCAGGCCCTCGTGCGCCTGCAGCCATGCGGCGTAGAAGCCATCGGGGTCGGGGATGTGGGGTTCGGTGATCAGGGGCATGGCGCAGTCAGTTCAATGCGAAGGCGGTGCGGACGGCGGCGGCTGCGGCGGCGGGCGTCGGTGCGGCCAGGCGCGCCGCGCGATAGCCGTCGGGCCGCACCAGCAGCAGGCTGCCGGGCGCCGCGAGGTCCAGGTGGACCAGTTCGGCCTCGCCGACCTCGAAGGCCGGCAGGCCGCTGTTGCCGCCCAGCGCGACGACCCGCACGGGCAAGCCTGCCAGGGCCGTGGACATCGCCTCGGCCTCGGCCGCGGAGGGTGCGCGCCACAGCACCAGGCCGTGCGTGCCTTCGTTCAGAAGCTGCGCCAGCGTCGTGGTCGCGCCGCCCGGTGCGCGCAGCGCCACGTTCTGCACCGTGCGGCTGCCTTCGGGCAGGTGCGGCGCGCTCGGGTAGTCGTTGGCCACCGACATGCGGCCGGTGTTGACCAGCCCGCGCGCGAAGGCGTGCCGCTTGGCCAGTGCGACCACGGCGTTGCGCATGACGTGCTCGGCATTGGAGCGCGGCGCGAGGAAGCGGGCCGAGCGGCTGGTCACTTCGAGGTTCTTCTCGGCCGCAGGGCGGCGCTCGGCGTCGTAGCTGTCCAGCAGCGATGCGTCGGCCCGGCCCTGCAGCACCAGCGCGAACTTCCACGCCAGGTTGGCCGCGTCCTGGATGCCCGTGTTGCCGCCGCGCGCGCCGAAGGGGCTCACCACGTGGGCGGCGTCGCCGACGAAGAAGATGCGGCCATGGCGGAAGCGCTCCAGCAGGTGGTCGCGGTAGCCGTAGGGGCCGATCCAGACGAATTCGAATTCCACCTCGGGCCCGAGCTGCTCGCGCAGCCGCGCGCCGGCCACTTCGGGCTTGCTGATCTCGGCCACGTCGCAGTCCTCGGGCATCTGGTAGTCCATGCGCCAGACGCCGTCGCCCATCAGGTGCTGCCACACGGCGCGGCCTTCGTTGAAGGGCGCATCCACCCAGGTCCAGCGCTCGATGGGCAGCGGCTTCTTGAAGCGCACGTCGCTGATGCACCAGCGGTCGGTGCTGCGCGAGGCGTGCGCGGGCAGCGCGAGCTGCGTGCGGATGGGGCTGTTGGCGCCGGTGGCGTCGACCACGTAGCCGGCCTCCAGCGCGTAGGCGCCGGCAGGCGTCTCCACCTGCAGCGTCGCGCCGTCCTCGCGCGGCGCGATGTGCGTGAGGCGGCTCTTCCAGCGCAGGTCCGTCAGGCCCAGCTCGAGGATGCGCTCGACCAGGAACCACTCGATATAGAACTGCTGCAGGTTGATGAAGGGCGGCTGCACCGAGCAGCTCTCGGTCTTCAGGTTGAAGCTGTAGACCTCCTCCTCGCCGGAGAAGGTCTTGCCGAAGGACCAGGTGATGCCCTTGGCCGCGATGCGCTCGTAGATGCCCAGGCGCTCGAAGATCTCCAGGCTCTTCTGCGCGTAGCAAATGCCGCGCGAGGAGGCACCGCGCACGCCGACGGTGTCGTCCTCGTCCAGCAGCACCGAGCGGATGCCGCGCACGGCCAGGTCGCAGGCCAGGGTGAGGCCCGACAGGCCGCCGCCCACGATGACGATGGGATGGTGCGTGGCCTCGCCGCTCAGTTCGGGCGGCGGCACGAAGGGCCAGCAGGGCAGGGCGTAGGGCTCGGCGAATCGGAAGCTTTCCATGGCGGGGCGTGTCTCGGGTCTTTCTTCTTGGAGCGCAGGGCGCTCCTGCATCACAGCGCGTGGGCGAACTCGGCGATCGCGTCGGCCGCCTTGGGCACCAGGTGCGGCTGGCCGGCCAGGTAGTGATTGCCGCCCACGATGTCGACGTTGCGGATCGCGGCGCCGCCGGCCTGCAGCCAGGCGTCGCGCGTGCTCGGGAAGGTCGACTGGTCGGCCGTGTAGGTCAGCAGCAGCTTGGGGCAGCTCGTGCGGGCGAGGTTGGTCGGCCCGTCGGCCTGCGAGCGCGAGGACCACTGCGACAGGAAGGCCGTCAGCGAGGTCGTGCGTCCCATGGCGTTGGCCGAGTAGTTGACCTGCCGCGCATCGCCCCAGACGCTGCCGGGGGCGCGGTCGTTCGGGTCCAGCGACAGGTCCACGCAGCGCGGGTCGGCGTGCGTGCGGTAGACGATGAAGGCCTGGTCGCGCGGCGCGCCGGGCGTGGCGCGCAACTGCTCGAGGCGGCCCAGCGCCCATTGCTCGATGCGGTCCAGGCGTGCCTTCTGCGCGCCCTGGAAGCGCGCCAGGAACTCGGCGCTGTACGGCACGCGGTGGCGCGCGTCGTACATGTCGAGTTCCGGGTCGACCGAGAGTACGTCGTGTTCGTCGGTCACCGACGGGTCGATCCAGTCGCGCAGCAGCCGCGAGCGGCCCAGGTGCGCCGCGCACAGCGCGATGCCGTCCACCGGCGGCAGGTCGTCGGCATGCAGGTGCGTCGGGTCGCCGTCGGGGAAATGCGTAGCGGTGAGGCGCTCGGCCTGCGCCTGGTAGAAGCTCGACAGCGCCGCGCCGCCCGAGTTGCCGATGAGCAGCACCTTCTCGTAGCCCATCGCGCGCAGGTGCTTGACGCCCGCGCCCAGGTCCTGGATGGCGCGCTCCATGAGCAGCAGGGTGTCGTTGCCCATGTAGCGTGAATTGAGGCCCATGCAGCAGATGCCGCGCTCGACCAGCGGGCCGATGAGGTAGTGGCCCATGAAGTTGCTGGTCGGGTGCATCACGATGGCCGCGACCTTCTTCGGCCCGGGCGGCGCCATGAAGGCGCCGAAGATGCGCGGGCGCAGCATCTGCAGGCCCGACTGGCTTTCCAGCGATGCGCCGGGCTTGACGTCGATGACCGCAAGCTGGAGCTCAGGCATGCGCGGCCCCTTCGCGCGCCTGCCGCAGCTGCGCCTTGCGCTCGGTCCACGCATCCAGGTCCGCATGGGCCTTGAGCGCATGCGCATCCATCTCCGCCTTCGTCGCGGTGGGGGTCGTCAGCTCCACGCGGATGCCGTTGGGATCGAAGAAATAGATCGACTCGATGATGTGGTGGTCGGTGATGCCCAGCACCTGCACGCCGGCGGCTTCCAGGCGGGCCTTGGCCGCCAGCAGGTCGTCCACCCCGTCCACGCGCAGGGCGATGTGGTTCACCCACGCGGGCGTGTTCGGCGAGGGATCGGCCTTGACGTCGTCGCCAAGGTCGAAGAAGGCGATGAAGGAGCCGTCGCGCATCTGGAAGAAGATGTGGACGTAGGGGCAGTATTCGCCCGTGCTCGGCACGTGGTCGCTCTTGATCACGTGCACCAGCGGCAGGCCCAGCAGGTCTTCCCAGAAGCGGCGGGTTTCCTCGCTGTCGCGGCAGCGCCAGGCGAAGTGGTGCAGCCCGCGGATGGGCGGGTTCGCGGGCACCGCCGTGGCGGGGGTCTCGGGCATCGGCTTTGTCTCCTTGGGGAAGCGCGATTGGACGGGCACCCGTTCCATGATGCAATCGAAATAAATTCATCCATTGATGAAGGATTGCCATGAATGTGTCGCTGCGCCAGTTGCGCGCGTTTGCCGCCGTCGCCCAGGCGGGCAGCTTCACCGCGGCCGCGCGCGAGCTGCACCTCACCCAGTCGGCGCTGAGCGTGCTGGTGCGCGAGCTCGAACGCGAGCTGGGCGTGCAGCTGCTGGACCGCCACACGCGCCGCGTGCAGCTGTCGGAGGCGGGCCGCGAGTTCCTGCCCTCGGTGCACCGGCTGCTCGCCGGGCTGCAGGCGGCGGTGGCCGGCGTGACCGACCTGCGCGACAAGAAGAAGGGCGTGCTGCGGCTGGCCGACACGCTGCCCGAGCAGCTGCTGAACGGGGTGATGGCCGGCGAGGTCGAGCTGGCGGTCGGGCAGGATGTCGCCGTCGACGATGCGATCGCACGCCGCACGCTGTTCCGCGACCGGCACTGGCTGATCTGCCCGCCCGACCATCCCTTCGCCCGGCGCCGCTCGGTGCGCTGGGCGGAGCTGGGGCCGTGGACCTTCATCGCGCCCACGCGCGACTTCCGCGGCCGCATCGCGCCCGAGCTCGCGGCCGATGCGCGCGCCCTGCTGGAGCGGCCGGGCACGCAGGAGGTTTCGTACATGACCACGGCGCTGGGCATGGTGGCGGCCGGCCAGGGCCTCACGGTGTGCCCGACCTACTCGTCGCCGCTGGTGCGCGCCTGGGGGCTGGCGATGGTGCGCCTGGCCGCGCCCGACTTCCACCGCGAGGTGTGCGTGTACGCCGACGCGCGGCGCTCGCTGTCGCCGGCCGCGGCCGGCTTCGTCGAGTTGCTGGTCGCGCAACGGCCCCGGCCCGGCGCAGCGTGAGGCGTGCATGAAGGGATGCGCGGCGGGGTCTTGGCGTACAGGGCCGCGGCGGGGGCCTCCCTACAATCGATTCGATCGGCGCAGCCCGCATCCGCAGGCCCCAGCGGGCTCGCGCGCTGCGCCCACCGCTTGTCCAATCCGAGCCGCTCTCCGAGCCTTTCCACTATGAACGTTCTCCGCTTTTCCGATCTGTGCGCGCAAGGCAGGGCCTCCGGCCAGCGCGTGTTCATCCGGGCCGACCTCAACGTGCCGCAGGACGACAACGGCGCCATCACCGAAGACACCCGCATCCGCGCCTCGGTGCCCTGCGTGCAGATGGCGCTCGACGCCGGCGCCGCCGTGATGGTCACGTCGCACCTGGGCCGCCCCAAGGAAGGCGAGTTCAAGCCCGAGGATTCGCTGGCGCCGGTCGCCAGGCGCCTGGGCGAGCTGCTGGGCCGCGAGGTGCCGCTGGTGTCCGACTGGGTCGACGGCGTCGATGTGAAGCCCGGCCAGGTCGTGCTTCTGGAGAACTGCCGGCTCAACAAGGGCGAGAAGAAGAACGACGAGGCGCTGGCGAAGAAGCTCGCCGCATTGACCGACATCTACGTCAACGACGCCTTCGGCACCGCGCACCGCGCCGAGGCCACGACCTACGGCATCGCGCAGTTCGCCAAGGTGGCCTGCGCCGGCCCGCTGCTGGCGGCCGAGATCGACGCCATCACCAAGGCCCTGGCCTCGCCGAAGCGCCCGCTGGTGGCCATCGTGGCCGGCTCCAAGGTCAGCACCAAGCTCACCATCCTGCAGAGCCTGGCGAAGAACGTCGACCAGCTCATCGTCGGCGGCGGCATCGCCAACACCTTCATGCTGGCGGCCGGGCTGAAGATCGGCAAGTCGCTGGCCGAGCCCGACCTGGTGGGCGAGGCCACGGCGGTGATCGAGGCCATGCGCAAGCGCGGCGCGGCGGTGCCGATCCCGGTCGACGTGGTCACGGCCAAGACCTTCGCGGCCGATGCGCCGGCCACCACCAAGGCCGCCGATGCGGTGGAAGACGACGACCTGATCCTGGACATCGGCCCCAAGACCGCCGAGCTGCTGGCCGCGCAGCTGCGCGAGGCCGGCACCATCGTCTGGAACGGCCCGGTGGGCGTGTTCGAGTTCGACGCCTTCGCGCACGGCACCGAGACCATCGCCCGCGCCATTGCCGACAGCAGCGCCTTCAGCATCGCCGGCGGCGGCGACACGCTGGCGGCCATCGCCAAGTACGGGATCGAGAAGCAGGTCGGCTACATCTCGACCGGGGGCGGCGCCTTCCTCGAGGTGCTGGAAGGCAAGCAGCTTCCGGCCTTCGAGATCCTCGCCCAACGCGCCGCAGGTTGATCTGCTACTGAATTGATAGCTGGTCGCGCAGGCGGGACGGGCGCTTCGGCCTTGTTTGGCCGTCAACCCAGCGGGGACTGTCGCCACGGCGGCAAAGTGTATACAGTTGGGAATACAACAAGGAGATCCCCATGAGTTCGATCCGCCTCCCCCGCCACGCCACCAAGATCGTCGCCACGCTGGGGCCGGCGTCCAACACGCCGGAGATCCTCGAGCAGATGATCACGCACAAGGTCAGCGTGGTGCGCCTGAACTTCAGCCACGGCACGGCGCAGGACCACATCGCCCGCGCCGCCATGGTGCGGGAAGCGGCGCGCAAGGCCGGCCGCGAGGTGGCGATCATGGCCGACCTGCAGGGCCCCAAGATCCGGGTCGGCAAGTTCGCCGACGGCAAGATCTGGCTGGAGCCGGGCGCCAAGTTCGTGCTCGACGCTTCGCGCACCGAGCTGGGCGACGTCGACGCCGTGGGCCTGGACTACAAGGACCTGCCGCGCGACGTGAAGCCCGGTGACCGCCTGCTGCTCAACGACGGCTTGATCGTGCTGACCGTCGACGCCGTGCGCGGCGAGGCCGTCTACACGACGGTGAAGCTGGGCGGCGAGCTGTCGAACAACAAGGGCATCAACAAGCAGGGCGGCGGCCTCACGGCGCCGGCGCTCACGGCCAAGGACATGGAGGACATCAAGACCGCGATGAGCTTCCAGGCCGACTACGTGGCGGTGAGCTTCCCCAAGAACGCCACCGACATGGAGATGGCGCGCCAGCTGTGCAACGTGGCGGCGGCCGAGTTCGGCCACAAGCCCGGCATGATCGCCAAGATCGAGCGCGCCGAGGCGATCCCCAAGCTGGAAGAGATCCTCAAGGCCAGCGACGGCATCATGGTCGCGCGCGGCGACCTGGCCGTGGAAGTGGGCAATGCCGCCGTGCCGGCGCTGCAGAAGAAGATGATCCGCATGGCGCGCGAGATGGACAAGGTCGTCATCACCGCCACGCAGATGATGGAGTCGATGATCACCAACCCGGTGCCCACGCGCGCCGAGGTGAGCGACGTGGCCAACGCCGTGCTCGACGGCACCGACGCCGTGATGCTCAGCGCCGAGACCGCCTCGGGCCGCTACCCGCTGGAGACGGTGCAGGAGATGAGCCGCATCTGCGAGGCCGCCGAGCAGGCCGAGGACACCACGCGCGACCTGGACTTCAGCGGCCATTACGCGCGCATCGACCAGTCGATCGCCATGGGCGCGCTCTTCACCGCCCACCACCTGGGCGCCAAGGCCATCGTGGCGCTGACCGAGTCCGGCTCCACGCCGCTGTGGATGAGCCGGCACGCGGCGCACATCCCGGTCTACGCGCTCACTTCGCGGCTGGCGACGCAGCGCAAGATGGCGCTGTACCGCAACGTGCGCCCGCTGCTGATGGATTCGGAGACCGACCGCGACGCCGCGCTCGACCAGGCCGAGCGCCACCTGAAGAAGCGGGGCATCGTGCAGAGCGGCGACGTCTACGCCATCACCTGCGGCGAGCCGATGGGTGCCCCGGGCGGCACCAACATGCTGAAGATCTGCCGGGCGAGCTGAGGTCCGCAGCAAGGGCGCGCCCGCCGTCAGCGGCGCGCTGGCGCGTCCTACGCGCGTGGCGACGCGGGGCAGGCGATGCTCCCGGCGCGCCGGTTCAGCGCTCCTCGTGTGCAGGCCAGGGCCGAATCCGGGGG
Organism: Comamonadaceae bacterium ALPHA2B; assembly: GCA_005503065.1. Lineage (GTDB taxonomy): Bacteria > Pseudomonadota > Gammaproteobacteria > Burkholderiales > Burkholderiaceae_C > Xenophilus. Next base: position 11,292 of record SCOE01000041.1, on the reverse strand, counting down.
CGGCCGGCGCGCGTACATCTTCCATGCCACCCCCTTCGTCTTCGTTTCTTCCGCGGCGGCGCCTTGCCTGGCTCGCGTTACTGGCCGGCCTCCTCGGCCTGGCCGCCTGCTCGCCGGTGCGCATCGTCAATGGCCTCACGCCCGACGACAGCTTCTCGCTCGACCCCGGCCGGGCCTATGGCCCCGAACCGCGGCAGCGGCTGGACATCTACACCCCGCGAGCGAGCACCTCGCCGCCGGCCGGACAGCGGCCGCTGGTGGTGTTCTTCTACGGCGGCACCTGGTCGAGCGGCGAACGGGCCGACTACAAGTTCGTCGGCGAGGCGCTGGCCTCGCGCGGCGCGGTCGTGGTCATTCCCGACTACCGCCTTTCGCCCCAGGTGCGTTACCCGGTCTTCGTCCAGGACAGCGCGCTGGCGGTGAAGTGGGCCATCGACCATGCCGCGGCCCTCGGTGCCGACCCGGCCCGCGTGTACGTCATGGGGCACAGCTCCGGCGGCTACAACGCCGCGATGGTGGCGCTGGACGGGCGATGGCTGGGCGCGCTGGGCGCCAGCCCGCGCCGGCTGGCCGGCTGGATCGGCCTGGCCGGCCCCTACGATTTCCTGCCCATCGAGAACCCGCAGGCGAAGGTGGCGTTCAACTGGCCCGATACGCCCACCGACTCGCAGCCGCTGGTGCATGCGCGCGCCGGTTCGCCGCCGGCGCTGCTGCTCGCGGCATCCAAGGACAAGCTGGTCGACCCCGACCGCAACACCGGCCAGATGGTGCAGCGGCTCCAGGCTGCGGGTGTCCCGGTGCGCACCGAGCGCTTCGACGACCTCAGCCACATCACGCTGATCGGCGCCGTCGCCAGGCCGTTGCGCTGGCTCGGCGGGCCGGTGCTCCCGCCGGTGCTCGACTTCATCGGCCTGCCTCCGACGCCCCGCTGAGCGTGCCCCACCCCCGCAAGTGGGCTTGCAGCAGTGGCGAGAAGGCCGGTCGATACAATCTTGCGATTCATCCATACGCCGCCCGCGCGGTGAACCAGAGAGCGAAAAAGCTGTGAACAAGGAACAACTGGACAAGGTGGCAAGCGGCAAGGGTTTCATCGCCGCGCTCGATCAAAGCGGTGGCAGCACGCCCAAGGCGCTCAAGCTCTACGGCGTCGAGGAGTCGGCGTACAAGAACGAAGCCGAGATGTTCGACCTGGTGCACGCGATGCGCGCCCGCATCGTGGGCAGCCCGGCCTTCACCGGCGAGCGCGTGCTCGGCGCCATCCTGTTCGAGATGACCATGGACCGCCAGTTCGACGGCCAGGACGCCGCCGCCTACCTGTGGGACAAGAAGCAGGTCGTCCCCTTCCTCAAGGTCGACAAGGGCCTGGCCGACGAGGCCGACGGCGTGCAGCTCATGAAGCCGATGCCCGGCCTCGACAGCCTGCTGTCTCGCGCCGTAGCCAAGGGTGTGTTCGGCACCAAGATGCGCTCGGTGGTCAACGCCGCGAATGCCAAGGGCATCGACGCCGTGGTCGCGCAGCAGTTCGAAGTGGGCAAGCAGATCCTGGCCGCCGGCCTGATGCCGATCATCGAGCCCGAGGTCAACATCAAGGCGACCGACAAGAAGGAGGCCGAGGCCCTGCTCAAGGCCGCGATCCTCAAGCAGCTGGACGCGCTGGGCGCCGACCAGACCGTCATGCTCAAGCTCAGCATCCCCACGGTGGACGGCTTCTACAGCGAACTCGTCCAGCATCCGAAGGTGGTGCGCGTGGTGGCGCTCTCGGGCGGCTACAGCCGCGACGAGTCCAACGTCATGCTGGCCAAGAACCCCGGCGTGATCGCCAGCTTCAGCCGCGCGCTGACCGAGGGCCTGTCGGCCCAGCAGTCCGATGCCGAGTTCGACGCCGCGCTGGACAAGGCCGTGGAGTCGATCTACCGCGCCTCGATCACCTGACGCCGCAGCGGCGGGGCCGTGGCCCTGCCGACCCGACCGGCCACCGCTCGCGGTGGCTTTTTTCTGCGCGCACAATCCTCGTCGCCGCTCACCCGATCATTTCCCCCCGGCTCCGACCCCCCCATGACCACCACCGTCCACACCTCTTCCATCCAGAGCCTGCCCCTGCTCGCGCGCGGCAAGGTGCGCGACAACTACGCGGTGGGCGAGGACCGCATCCTGATGGTGGCGAGCGACCGGCTCAGCGCCTTCGACGTGATCATGGGCGAGCCGATCCCGGGCAAGGGCGAGATCCTCACGAAGATGGCCCTGTGGTGGTTCGACCGGCTCGGCGCCCTGTGCCCCAACCACCTGACCGGCGAAGCGCCCGAGTCGGTGGTGCAGCCGGGCGAGGTGGCGCAGGTCCAGGGCCGCTCCATGCTGGTCAAGCGCCTCAGGCCCATTCCGGTCGAGGCGGTGGTGCGCGGCTACCTGGCCGGCAGCGGGTGGAAGGAGTACCAGGCGAACCGCCAGGTCTGCGGCGTGCCGCTGCCGGAGGGGCTGACCAACTCCGCCAAGCTGCCCCGCGCCATCTTCACCCCTGCGGCCAAGGCCGCCGCGGGCGAGCACGACGAGAACATCAGCTACGACCGCGTGGTCGAGATCGTGGGCCCCAAGCTGGCCCAGCAGATCCGCGAGACCAGCATCGCCATCTACGAGACGGCGGCGGCCATCGCCCTCACCAAGGGCATGATCATTGCCGACACCAAGTTCGAGTTCGGCCTCGACGAGAAGGGCACGCTCGTGCTGATGGACGAGGTGCTCACGCCCGACAGCTCGCGCTACTGGCCGGTCGAAGGCTACGAGCAGGCACTGGCCGACGGCAGCAACCCGCCCAGCTACGACAAGCAGTTCGTGCGCGACTGGCTCGAGGCGGTGCGCATCAACGGCAAGCCCTGGGACAAGACGCCGCCGGCGCCGCGCCTGCCCAAGGACGTGATCGACAAGACCGCGGCGAAGTACCGGGAAGCCCTGGAGCGCCTGACCGGCTGACCGGCTGAGTGCCGTCCCAGGCTGCCGCCGACCCCGGCCGGCTGCGCAAGGTGAATGGATCACAAACGGACGGGTAATACTCACCTTTTGGGAGGCGTGCGTTTTTTCACACTCTGACCTCATCACAAATGAGGAAGGAGTGCCCGATGACCATCCCCCAGACCGACGCCGCCGGCGTAGACGCGGCGTCCGCCGCCCTCCCCCCGCTCGAGGCCGCCTGGCCCGCCCTGTTCGCCGCCGCGCTCGACGAGATCGAGCACGGGCTGCTGCTGCTGGACCTGGGCGGCCGGATCCTGCATGCCAACCACCCGGCTCGTCGCGAGCTGGCCAGCCAGCGGGTGCTGCGCGAGGGCCAGGGCGGCGTGCTGTGCGCCAGCAATGGCACGGCGCACGCGCGCATCCGGCTGGCGCTGCACGACGCCGAGCGCGACTGCCGCAGCATGGTCGAGCTGGAGCATCCCGAAGAGTCGCTGTCGCTGGCCTTCGTGCCGTTGGCCACCGGCCGCTCCGGTGCGGCCACCGATGCCGTGCTGGTCATCTGCAGCCGCCGGCCGGGCGTGCAGCCCCTCACCCTGCAGATGTACGCCCGCGCGCGCGGGCTGACGCCGACCGAGCAGTCGGTGCTCGGCCAGCTGTGCGCCGGCAAGGCGGCCGAGGAGATCGCCGAGAGCCAGGGCATCCGCATGTCCACGGTGCGCACGCACATCAAGAACATGCGCGTGAAGACCGGGTCCGCCAGCATTCGCGCCATCGTCCACCGCGTCACCCGCATGCCGCAGATCGTCTCCACCCTGCGCATCGTGGCCGCGAACGAATAGACGGCCGGCCAGGCGCGTCGCCCAGGCGTCGCCCCGGAGGCGGGCGGCCCGGCGGCCGGCCGGGGGCGGACCTATAGTCCGCGCATGCCGCCGCGGTCCGCTGCCCCTGCCGAATCCAACGATGGCCTGCCGGCCGACGTGGCGCGGCTGGCGGCGCGCGGCGTGCAGCGGCGCTTCCGCGCCCGCGCCCTGCTGATCCACGAAGGCGAGCGCGGCGACACGATCTTCATCGTGCTGTCGGGCCGGCTGCGCGCCTTCGTGTCCGATTCCCGTGGACGGGAGGTGACGCTGAGCCACCACGGCCCCGGCGAGTACGTGGGCGAGATGTCGCTGGACGGCGGCACGCGATCGGCCAGCGTGGAAGCCGTGGAGCCCACCGTGTGCGTGGTGGTCACGCGCGAGAGCGCGCTGCGCCACATCGCCGAAGACCCGGAATTCACCCGTGGCCTGATCGAGCGCCTGATCCGCCGCGCGCGCCTGGCGACCGAGAGCGCGCGCAGCATGGCGCTGCTCGACGTCTACAGCCGCCTGCGCCGGTTGCTGGAGGAACGGGCGGCGCCGGCCGGGCCGGACGGCGCCCAGGCCATCGCCGAGCGGCTCACGCACCAGGCGCTGGCCTCGGAGATCGGCTGCTCGCGCGAGATGGTCAGCCGCCTGCTCAAGGACCTCGAGACCGGCGGCTACCTGGCCGTGCGCGAGCGCCGCCTGACGATCCTGCGCCCCCTGCCCGCGCGCTGGTGAGGCGGCGCTCGGGCTTTCGGCGCGCGCGTTGCGGGGCTTTCCCGGCGCAGGACACAATGTCTCCCAAATAGGTGGGAGATTCATGGCAAGAGATGTCGAGGGCATGGTGCAGGGCGTGTCGGGCGATGTGCGCCGGCACATGACGGTGCTGTTCACCGACCTGTCGGATTCCACGCGGCTGTCGGGCCTGCTGGAGGCGGAGGTGTTCGCGTCCCTGCAGGACGACGTGCGCCGCGCGTTCGACGAGGTGGTCCAGCGCAGCGGAGGCACCATCAACCAGTACCAGGGCGACGGGCTCCAGGCCCTGTTCGGCCATCCCGAGGCGGGCGAGGACCACGGGCTGCGCGCCACCCGCGCGGCGCTGGAGGTGCACGAGCGCGTGCGCGCGCTGCGCGCACGCCATGCCTACCGCGAGGACATCGTGCTCGACGTGCACAGCGGCATCCATGCGGGCCTGGTGCTGGTGCGCGAGGGCACCCACGGCATCGCCGGGCGCTTCGAGCTCTTCGGCGCCGCCCCCGGCATCGCCAAGCATTTGAGCGACGTCGCCGAGCGCGACGAGATCCTCGTCAGCGAGGAGACGCTGGGCCCGGCGCGCTACCTCTTCCAGACCGAAGCCCGCCGGCTCGCGCTCAAGGGCCGCGACGAACCGCTGCCAGTCCACCGCATCCTCGCGCGCACGGCGCTGCGCACGCGCTTCGAGGCCCAGACGCGCCGCGGCCTGGTCGACTTCGTCGGGCGCGATGCCGAACTCGCCGCCCTGCAGGAGGCACTGGGCACGGCGCGTGGCGGGCGCACCCGGCTGATGGTGGTTTCCGCCCCCGCGGGGGTCGGCAAGACGCGCCTGGCCGAGGAATTCCTGCGCCGCGCCTCGGCGAGCGGCTTCGCGCTGTGGCGCGGCTACTGCGAGGCCGAGCTCAGCGCCGAGCCCCTGCAGCCCTTTCTGCAGATGCTGCGCGCCCGCCTGGGGATGGCCGGCGCCGGCCTCGCCGCGCCGGCCCTGCTGGGCGGTGTGATCGCCGCGCTGCCTGCGGACCTGCGCGAGCGCCATCCCGAACTGGCGCTGCCCGGGCAGCCCGCCGACACGCCGGCCGCCGCCGCAGCCCAGGCCCAGCAGATGCTGCGGGTGCTGGGCGGGCTGGTCGGCGCACTGGCACGCGAGGCCCCGCAACTGCTCTTCATCGACGACTGGCAGTGGGCCGACGACGCGACGCGCCAGGTCGTCTACGCGCTGGCCGCCCAGCCCGACCTGCCGCTGCTGGCGCTGCTGGCCACGCGCCCGCTGGAGTTGGGCGATGCACAGCTGGCGGCGGCCGACGTGCTGGCGCTCGGGCCGCTGTCGCAGGCCGAGGCCGACACGACGATCCGCACCCTGCTGCCCGACGCCGACCCCTTCGTGGTGAACAGCATCCGCGAGCATTCCGGCGGCAACGCGCTCTTCCTCGAGGAGTTGTGCCACCTGGCGGCGGACACCGGCGCGGGCCTGGATGCGCTGCGCGGCGGGCCGGCCTGGCTGGAATCGCTGATCGAATCGCGCGTGGCGCGCCTGGCGCCGCAGCAGGGCGCGGTGCTCGGGGCGGCGGCCGTCATCGGCAACGTGGTCCCGGCCTGGCTGCTGCAGGAGCTCACCGGCTGCGATGCACAGCATCCGCTGGTCACCACCATGGCGGCGCAGGACCTGCTGTTCGCCGGCGAGCAGCCCGGCACCCTGCGCTTCAAGCACGGCATCACGCGCGACGTGGTGTACGGCACCCTCGGCCTGCAGCAGCGCCGCGACATGCACGGGCGCGTGGCGCGGCTGCTGCGCGCGCGCGATGGCGCGACCGAGATCGAGCAGTGCGAGCCGCTGGCCTACCACCACGCGGGCGCGGCCGACTTCGCGGCCGCCGCACGCTACGCTGAGATGGCCGGCGACAAGGCGATGTCGGCCTCGTCCATCGACCGCGCCAAGACGCAGTACCGCGCCGCGCTCGAGATGCTCGACCGCCTGCCCTCGACGCCCGAGCGCTACCAGCTCTGGCGTTCGGTGGTGCGGCGGCTGGGGCTGGCCACCGTGTTCGACCCTTCGCGCGACGAGAAGGCCCTGCTGCGCCGCGCGGTGGACAAGGCACGCGCGCACGGGGACGCGACGGGCCAGGCCTACGCCCAGTACTGGCTCGCCTACCTGCACTACGCCCTGGGCGAGTCCAAGGACGCCCTGCTGCATTGCGAGGAGGCGCTGGACCATGCCACCCGCGTGCAGGACATGCCGCTCATCGTCCAGGCCCGCACCACGCTGGGCCAGGCGGCGGCCGCAGCGGCCGACTACGGCCGCGCCGTCGAGCTGCTGGACGAGATGGCGCGCGCCGTGCGCGAGCGCCGTCCCGCCAGCCGCGCGCCGCTGCCGGCCATCGCCTATGCCATGGCCTGCCGCGCCAGCGTGCTGGGCGACCTGGGGCGCTTCGAGGATGCGCACGCCAGCTTCGACGAGGCCCTGGCCGCGCTGCCGGGGCGCGGCCACGAGGTCGAGGGCTCGGTGCTGTGCTGGCGCGCGGGCGTCAATCTCTGGCAGGGCCGCTGGCAGGCCGCGCTGGACGACGCGCAGGCCGCCCACCGGGTGGGCGAGCGCGTCAAGAGCCTGTACCTGTTCGCCATGAGCCACGGCCTGGCCGCCTATGCGCGCTGGATGCTCGATCCGCAGCCGGCCGCGCTGGAGGCGCTGCAGGAATCGGCGACCTGGCTCGATTCGCACGACAAGGGCCTGTTCGCCTCGCTCAACCATGGCTGGGTCTGCGAAGCGATGGCCGCGCGCGGCCACACGGCCGAGGCGCGGGCCGCCGCCACGCGCGTGCTGCACCGGGCCCGCCAGCGCGACTGGCTGGGCGCCGCCATGGCCGGGCGGGCGCTGGCCGGGCTGGCCGCCGAGACCGGCGACGCCGGCGCACTGGCGCGCCACCTGCACCTGGCCGACCGGGCGGCGGCGCTGCGCCAGTCGCCGCACGAGGTGGCGGCCAACCACCTGCTGCGCGCGCGGCTGGCGTTGCGCCGCGACGACTGCGGCGAAGCGCAGCGCCATCTCGACACCGCCTCGGAAGGCTTCGAGCGCCTGCGCATGGACTGGCACCTCGCCCAGGCGGCCGCGCTGCGGGCCGTCACCTGACGCGGCGGCACTTCACTTTGCTCTTAATTTAAGAGCATTCTGCGCAGGATATTCGGTCGCCATAGCCACTTTTTATTTGCAAAATCGCTAAGACGAATCTTACTGTTTCGGCAGCGATTCAAGCCATCAGCCGAAGCACTGTCGGCGACAGCGACGGCCGCAACTCGGCGCCCAGCAGCCCGGCCAGCACGCCGAGCATCACGCCCATCGCCATCTCATAGCCGGGACAGGCATGCGTGGGATGCTGCTCGCCGGCCCTCCGGCCGCCGAACACGGGCCACAGTTCGGGACTGCCCTCCTGCAGGTTCTGCTGCATGGCCGAGACGATGCCCACCACGATGCGCTCGCCCGGCGCGAGCTCCACGGCGCCCAGCATCCGCCGCGCCGTCGCGGTGCGCCAGACCAGTTCCGGCACCGGGCGCAGCTGCATCGTCCGCCGCAGGGCGGGCTCGATCACCGCCCCTGCCGTCGCCAAAGCCGCCGAAGCGCCTGCGCCGTCGTGCGCCGCCCACGCCAGCTGCAGGGACCACAGCGAGCTGTCGGCCACCCACTCGTAGAGCGCGCTGCGCAGGGTGCCGTCCACCGTGGGCAGGAAGCCCATCATGATGCCGATGAGCGTGCTGGCGTACTGCGTCTTGGGGATGCCGCGCAGCTTCGCGCCGATGACGCTGTCGTTGGTCGACTGCAGATCGGGGCCGCCTGCGTGCAGACGTGCCTCCACATAGTCCTTCAGCGCCCGGCCGTGGTCCTGGCCCTGCTGGACGGCTTCCTCTCCCGGATTGGGCTGGAACATGTAGCGCGACGGCGCCCCGAAATGCCCCGGGCAGCTCGGCTGGTCGGCGTCGGCCTGGCCGATGCGCGCCTGCCAGCCGCCGATGCGCATGGAGCTGCCGGGCCCTTCCGGCAGGCCGAAGAACTGCGTGCAGATCGCGGCCAGCACCGCATCGACGAGGTCCTTCACGTCGAACGAGAAACCGGCCGCACCGGCGTCTGCCCGCCAGCCGTCGAGCACGGTCCTCGTGTGGGCGAAGGCCGCATCGAAGGCGTCGCGCCGGGTCACGGCCATGATCGCCTCGTTGGGCACGGTCGACAGCGCGCGGTACTCGGGCCCCTGGTCCATCCCGAGGTAGATGGCCCCGAAGGAAGAAGCCATGCGCGGGCAGTAGCCGGTGGCCGAGAAGCTGCGGTCGTCGCCGAACACCTCCATCACCCGGTCGCGGCTGCCAACCAGCACGCCATAAGGTGTGCGCAGCACCCCGCCGTGCAGGTCGCGAACGGCCGTCCAGAGCCACTGGCTGGTGCCGTTCTGCCGCGCGCCCAGGTCTTCGAGCACGAGCTTCCACTGCTCGCGCGCGGCGGCCAGGCCGAGTGCCGACTCCGCCGCCTTCAGCTTCGCGATGACGATGGCGCCCTTCTTGGCCTCGGCGGCGCGCTCGGCCGCCGCCGGGTCGGGCGCGGTCGACGCGGCCACCGGGCAGCCGGCCTCGGCGGCGAAGCGCGCGATGTCCTCCAGCGCCGGCACCGAAGGCACGAAGAGGTACAGGCCCCATTGCAGCGCCACCGGCCGCGGGCCGGCGGCGGGTAGCGGCAGGGGGGCCGGTTGCGGGTGCGGCCCGAAGACGAAGCTGTCGCGATCGCCCGGGCGCGGGCGGGCGAAGATCGGGTCGCGCTGGCCCGAGTAGGTGCCTTCGCCGCCGCTGTTGCCGCCCGACAGCCAGGACTGGATCAGCTCGAACTGCTCGGCGATGGACGCGTTGTAGGCCATGAAGACGACGCCGCGCTCGTCCTGCGCCGTCTGGGCCGTGTGCGGCGGACCGTAGGACATGCCGCGCCGCAGGATGCGCGGCAGCACCTGCAGGTCCGGCCGAAGGCCGCGTGGATTGGCGCGGCGCACATGCGCATGCAGTGGGCATTGCGCGCCGCCTGGGTCGTTCGCGTAGTCGAAGGCGTTGTCCGGCGTGCCGTCGACCAGGTTGCGGCCGTCCTGGTGCCTTCCCACCATCAGGGCCGCCAGTTCCGAGTGCGCGGGCGGCCCGCCGACCATCGCCTGCAGCGCGTCCACGTCCTGCCGCAGCTTGCGCACGACGAGGAAGGTGCTGTCGGTCCAGAAGCGGCCCTGCAGCGGCGGGTCGTCATGGCTGTTGCCGTAGCCGAGCAGGTAGTCGCCGAGCGCCCAGCGGTCCCACGCACCGGCCGCGGGGCTGCCCGCCGGCCGGTCGTCCGGATGCACGGGATTGCTCAGGCCGTCGGCGAAGCCGAAGTGTTCGCGCGCCCGGCCGTGCGCATCGATGTTCCGGTGCAGCGGCTGTACCGACAGGATGCGTGCACCCGGCGGCATTTGTTCCTCGAAGTCCTTGATCGGCGTGCAGGCCGGGTGCCCGGTGTTCAGTGCTTGCCAGCCCGGGGCTGCCGTATCGGCCACCAGGATCTGAACCACCACGTGCACGCTCGCCAGCGCCACGCGGGCCGGTGTCGCGCCTGCGCCGTCCAGCGGCCAGTTGCGTTCGGGCAGCGTCCAGTGCTGCGGGTGGTCCGCCTCCAGGTCGCCCAGCACCGCCGCGCGCGCCTCCATGCCTTCGAGGAATTCCGCCGGCAGGCAGGCGAGCAGGCCGTCGGGCACGCGGGCCTTCTTCAGGCCGGCCAGCGTGAAGAACAGGTTGCGCCAGGGCCCCGCGTGCGCCTGCGCGGCGCGCGCCCCGAGCGTGGCCGGGTCGAGTTGCCGCACCAGTCGGGCGATGGCGTTCGCGTCGTCGCACTCGATCAGCAGCAGCGCCCCGTGCGTCGGCGTGGCCGGCAGGGCCTTGACGATGCCGGCCTGCGCATCCGGCGGGGGCCAGTGGCGGTGCGCGGGGCACGTGGCGACCGGCGCCGCCGGCGATGGCTTCACCCGCGTCGTGAACCAGGCGACGGCCGCCTCCTCGGTCGGCGTGCGGCACGGCATGGCCGAGGGCGGCAGTGGCGATGCCGTGTCGCTCATCCGTTCCCACAGCGGCAGCAGCAGGTGGTGCGCGGCATGCAGCAGGCAGTCGCCGTCGGCCGTACCGGACGGGTACAGCTCGGTGAGGCGGTACAGGGCCGTGAGGCCGGGCAGCGCCTGCGCGGCCAGCGTGGCGTCGCTCGCACGGGGCGGCGGCGGTGCCGGTGTGCGCTGCTGCTCGCGCAGCCAGTGCAGGTCGTTCACCGTGACCGGGCTGGCGGTGTAGAAGAACTCGGTGTTGCGCTGCGCGCTGCGCACCCAGCGCGCGTAGTCCGCGTAGGCGTGCGTGCGCGCCAGCAGGTAGCCCTCGCAATTGCAGAAGATCACGTCCAGCAGCGGCCCGAGGTCGCGCCACACGCGGCGCATGTACGGCTCCCAGCCACCGTCGAAGCTCACGGCCAGCAGCAGCTGGCGGCTGCCGTCGGGGCCGTCCGTCAGCGCCAGGCGGAAGGACTGCAGCGCGCGCACGCGGTCGATCATGTCCGGGATCGCGCAGGCCGGGTCGATCTCCAGCGAGGCGTAGCGCAGCGTGTTCAGGCTGCGCAGCAGCAGCGTGAGACGCGTCTCGTGGCTGCGCGCGTCGGGGGCGACGACCAGGCCGCGCTTGAGCGGTGCGGCCAGCGTCAGGTCGGTGATGCCGCGCAGCGTGCGCG
>SCOE01000040.1 GCA_005503065.1 Comamonadaceae bacterium ALPHA2B | reverse complement strand
GAGCGGCGGGCAGCGGGGCGCGAGGAAGCCATGCACGATTCTAGGCATTGCTGATCGACGTTCAATATATATTGAACGTCGATCAATTAACAGGCATCATCACGCCCATCGTTTTGTCTGGAGATGATCGTCATGGCCCTGCCTCCCATTCCCGCCGCCGGCCAGTTCGAAGGCGGCTGCGCCTTCGCAGAGGGTGCTTTCGTGCCCCTTTCCGAAGCGAAGATCTCGCTCTTCGACTGGGGCTTCACCCGCTCCGACGCCACCTACGATGTGGCCAGCACCTGGCAGGGCGCGTTCTTCCGGCTCGACACGCACATGGACCGCTTCTTTTCCAGCCTGGAGAAGATGCGCATGTCGATCCCCTACGGCCGCGAGGAACTGCGCGCCATCCTGCACGGCTGCGTGCGCGGCGCGGGCCTGCAGGACGCCTACGTGGCAATGGTGTGCACCCGCGGCGTGCCCCCCAGGGGTGCGCGCGACCCGCGCCTGGCAACCAACCGCTTCTACGCCTACGCCCTGCCCTACGTGTGGATTGCCCCGCCCGAGAAGCAGCGCGAGGGCATCGACCTGCACATCAGCGAGCGGGTGCGCATCGCGCCCGAGTCGGTGGACCCGACGGTGAAGAACTACCACTGGATGGACCTGGTGCAGTCGCTCTTCGATGCCTACGACCGCGGCCGCGACACCAGCTGCGTGGTCGATGCACTAGGCAACCTCGCGGAAGGGCCGGGCTTCAACGTCTTCATCGTCAAGGACGGCGAGGTGCGCACGGCCGATCGCGGCGTGCTGGAAGGTGTCTCGCGCCGCACCGCGCTGGAACTGTGCGAACGGCTGGGCATCCCGGTCCGCGTTGCGCCGCTGCCCGTGGCGGACGTGCGCGCGGCCGACGAGGTCTTCCTCACCTCCACCGGCGGCGGCATCCTGCCGATCGCCAAGCTCGACGGCGTGCCGCTGCCGCAGTTTCCCGGGCCTGTCACCGAGCGCCTGCATGCCGCGTACTGGGCGATGCGGGACGAAGCGGCATACCGCGACGTGGTCGACTACGGCCCATAGCACGCTCGCCAGCGCAATCAACTACACCGGATATCCGTTTCAGACATGCTCTTTTCCAGGACCACGGCCGCGGCCCGACGGGTGCCCGGGGGGGGGGGCGAGTGTCGGCGGCATGTGCATGCGGCCGCTCGGCGGGCGACGAAAACCCGAGGCCCGCAGCAGCGCCGTCACTCACACTTGCCCGATGGACAGGGCCGCCTGGCTGAACCAGGAGACGCGGGACGGGTCGGCGTCCCGCGATGCGGGCGACCAGGGCTGAGCGCCTGCCTCAGGCGCGATCAGCGCACCGTCGACATCACCGTCGCACGGCAGCGCGGCTGGTCTCGCGGCGCGAGCATGGCGCAGTTGGCCAGGGCGCGCTCCTGCATGTCCGACAGGCGCGGCCGCTGCGCGGGTTCGGGCTGCCAGCCGTAGGCCGGAGGAGGAGGCGGCGGCGGCTCGCGTCGCCAGCCTTCGGCATATGGATCGCGCTCGTAGCGCGGCGGGGGCGGCTCGTAGCGACGCCGATCGTTCTGCAGCCGGTACATGCAGGTGTTGAAGTCGTAGCCCGAACGACCGCTCGCACAGTAGCGCCGATCGGCTTCGTACATGTCGCGTTGCGCGAACGCCGGTGCGGCGTGCACAAGCCCCAGCAGGGCGAGAACGGCAATCTTCTTCATGGCGGTGCGAGCGAAGGAGGCGGCGAGGCACCCATTGTGCAGCGTGCGGCGCCTCGCCTGGCGTAGGTCAATCGGCCAGCAGCAGGCCCATCACCCACTCGTCCACATAGTGCGGCTGGTCGGCCCGCTTGTAGAACTGCCGCAGCGTGCCCTCGTGCACGAAGCCCAGCTTGCCGTAGAAGCGCAGTGCCCGCGGGTTGTCGGCTTCGGCGTAGAGCTCGACGCGGCGCACGCCCTGGGCACGCAGGCGGGAGATGGCGTCGTCCAGCATGGCCCCCGCGATGCCCTGGCCGTGGCGGCGCGGATCGACGGCCAGCGTGCCGAGCAGCACGACGTGGTTCACGCGGCCCGGGTAGCGCGTGGCGCGGTAGAAGCCAGCCACCTCGCGGTCGACGGTCCACACATGGAAATTTCCGCTGGCCAGCAACTCCTCGTAAACCGGGCCGAAGGCCTCGAAGGACATCGGCTCGTAGGTGAGGAAGGGCGTGACCTCGGGGTGGCTGTAGATCGCGAAGACGGCATGGATGTCTTCGGCGGCGGCAAGGCGTCGCATGGTGTCCTTCCTCAGGCCGCGGCGGCCGCAGCGGGCTCGAAACGCGGGCCGGCCCGCACGCCGAGCCGCTCCAGCCGCCGCCTCATGGCCAGCACCGCGCGATCCTTGCTGAGCAGCGGCGCGCGGTGCGCCACGGCCAGATCGATGAAGCCCTGGTCGTCGGGGTCTGCGCAGGTCACGGCCGCCTTGGGCGCGGCGTCGACGAGCCGGGCATGGCGGTCGAAGTCCGCCAGCACGTCGGCGCCCGTCAGGCCGTAGAAGGCCAGGCGCGGCGCAATCTGCGGATAGGTCAGCACACGCGCCAGTTCGACGCGCATGGCGGCGGTGGCGAGCCACTCCACCTCGCCAGCGCCCAGCGCGGCGCGCAGCGGCTTGGCGGCGGCATCGTCGAAAACGAAGAGGTCGAGGACGATGTTGGTGTCGATGACGATGCGAGGGCTCATGGGCATGTGGGGCTACGGCGAAACGGGTGAGCGAATTCCGCCCACGACAAAATCCACGAGCGCACTCGCCACGGCCCGCATGTCCGCGGCCCCCGCCTTGGCGCCCGACAGGCGCTGCAGGCGATTCGGCCGCCCCCTGTCCGTCAGGAAAAGCACCACGGTGCTGACCATCAGCATGTAACGCAGGTACATCAGATTCAGCGGAACTTCCGGCACCGCACTGTGCAGCGCGGCGACGAACTGCTTCGCCATGGGATCGAAGTGCTTCTTGATCACGCGCTCCGTCATCGGCGAAGGAGATAGCCGGTGCTTCAGGATCAACTGGGCCAGCAATTGCCCTTCCGTTTCCGCGCCGTCTCCGACGTAGGGAGCCACGAAGGCCTTGACGATCTCCTCGGCCTCGGGGGGCCTGCCAGCGGCCTGGGCGGCCGAAGTGATCTCCTTCAGCGCCAGCGTGCGGCGCTTGTTGACGCGCGCTGAAAGTTCATCGAAGACCGCTTCGGCCAGCGCCTCGACGCCGCCGAAATGGTAGTGGATCGCCGCGACATTGACCCCGGCGTGGCCGGTCAGCGTGCGCACGGGCACTCCGTCGATGCCCTTCTCGGCATACAGGGCGAGTGCGGATCCGATGATCTTGTCCCGGGTCAGGCGGTCAGATGAACGAGAAGGTCGACCTGGCATACGAGGGCATGGGGGATGGGCTGGATGCAAGTCGTGGCCGAAGCCGCCCGGCATCGAGGCGTGCATTCTGCACCAGCGTGTCAATCGCCTGTTTGAATCCGATGGCTGCTCGCGAGGCGCAAGGAAAACACTAGATTGAAACGCTTGTTTTAATTGCCTAGAATGCGGCCATTCCGGCTTTCGGCGCAATGGGCGTCGTCCGGCACCAAGAGGAGACAAGTCCATGCTGAATCGAAGAGAGGCGCTCGCCGGTGTCGCAGCCGCGCTTGCCGGCCCGATGGCCCACGCCGCCACGGACCTGCCCGAGATGCTCAGGATCGTGATGCCCTTCCCGGCGGGGGGCGCCCTCGACGGCATGACGCGCATCTTTGCCGACACCTACCAGAAGGTCACGGGCAGGCAGTGCATCGTCGACAACAAGCCCGGCGCAGCCACCACGATCGGCGCGTCGGAGGTGTCGCGAGCGAAGCCCGACGGTTCCGTGGTGCTGTGGACCACCGGCGGACACCTGACGAACGGCGTGCTGATGAAGAAGCTGCCGTATCACCCGATCGACGGCTTCACCCCGCTGACGATGGTGTACACGACCTACGGATTCGCGCTCCTGCACAGGGCCAACGGGCCGTTCAGCAGCGTGGCCGAGTTCGTCGCTGCGGCGAAGAAGCAACCGGGCAAGTTCAGCTATGCCTCGGCGGGCAACGGGAACACCACGCACGTGGTCGGCGCCCTGTTCGCCAAGGAGGCCGGGATCGAACTGATCCATGTGCCCTACAAGGGCACGCCGCTCACGGACCTGATCAGTGGCGTGGTGGATGTGTCGTTCATCGCCCCGTCGTCGGTCATGCAGTACATCGAGGCCGGGAAGATCAAGGCCCTCGCGATCACGGGGAGGCAGCGTGCGGAGACATTGCCCACCGTGCCCACCTTCTCGGAACTGGGCATGCCCGATATCGACATTCCGGCATGGATCGGCATGCTCGCCCCACCGAAGATGCCGCCACAGGTGCTGGCGGCGCTCTACGACGGCGTCGCGAAGACGCTGGCCGACCCGGGCTTCAAGGACAAGATGGTCGCATTCGGCAACCAGGTCTCGGGAATGCCGCCGGACCGGTTCAAGGCCTACCTCGAAAGAGAGCTGGCTCGCTACCAGCGGATCCTCCCTCCCCTCGGCATCGAAATGGACGCGTGATGTTCAAGAGAATCGTCGACCTTTCCATCTTCCTCGAGAACGATGTCATCTCGGATCCGCCGGCGTTCGCGCCCAGGATCCACTACATGAACCATTCGGAGAGCTTCAGCCGCCTGGCCCAATTCTTTCCTGGCCTGCAGGCCCAGGACCTGCCCGATGGCGAAGCATGGGCGGTGGAGAAGGTGGAGCTCAGCACGCACAACGGCACGCACCTCGACGCGCCCTGGCACTTCGCGTCGACCATGAATCGCGGTGAGCCGGCGATCACCATCGACGAAGTGCCCTTGGAGTGGTGCCTGCAGCCGGGGGTCAAGCTCGACTTCCGCCATTTCGACGACGGGTACGTGGTGCAGGCGTCGGATGTGGAGGCGGAGCTGGACCGCATCGGCCACACGCTCCAGCCACTGGAGATCGTGGTCATCAACACGCGCGCGGGCAGCCGCTACGGCAAGCCGGATTTCGTCCAGGCAGGGTGCGGCATGGGTTACGGCGCGACGATGTACCTGCTCGAGCGCGGCGTGCGCGTGACGGGCACGGATGCGTGGAGCTGGGACGCGCCGTTCCAGTACACCGCCGAGCGCTACCGGCAGGACAAGGACCCGTCCGTGATCTGGGAGGGCCACAAGGCAGGCCGCGACATCGGCTACTGCCACCTCGAGAAGCTGCACAACCTGGAAGTGCTGCCGCCCGACGGCTTCTTCCTGTCGTGCTTTCCGGCCAAGATCCGCGGCGGCTCGGCCGGCTGGACGCGCGCCGTGGCGCTGTTCCAGTAGACAGGCGGCGATCGGAAGAAAAATGATCTTCGAGAAGAACGTTCCCATCCGTTTGCGCGATGGCGCCGTCCTCAGGGCGAACGTGTTCCGCCCGGATGGAGACGCACCCGTCCCCGTCCTCATGACGCACGGTCCCTATGGCAAGGATGCGCACTTCGAGGACGCCTTCAAGCCGCAGTGGGACGAGCTGAAGCGGCTGTACCCGGGCATCGACACCGAAGGCAGCTCCGGACGCTACCTGCGCTGGGAGGTGGCCGATCCGGAGCGCTGGATTCCCTGGGGCTATGCACTGGTCGTGGTCGACAGCCGGGGCGCCGGCGAATCGCCGGGCATGCTGTGGGTGTGGTCGCCGCAGGAAACGGACGACTATGCCGACTGCATCGACTGGGCGGGAACGCAGGCATGGTCGAACGGCAAGGTGGGCCTGCTGGGCATCTCGTACTACGCGATGAACCAGTGGCAGGTCGCGGCGCGCCGCCCACGCCATCTCGCGGCGATCTGCCCCTGGGAAGGCGCCAGCGACATGTACCGCGACGCCAGCCATCACGGCGGCATCTTCGGCAACTTCTTCTTCGAACTCTGGTACCCCAAGCAGATCCTTTCGGTGCAGAACGGCAACGGCGACAGCCCGTACATCGACAGGGACACCGGTGCGACGAGCACGGGTGAGCCGCTGGATGCCGAGGTCCGGCGCAGCAACAGGGTCGATGTGATCGACGAGTTCCGGTCGCACCCCCTCATCGACGCGTGGTATGCCGCACGGTCCTCCAGGCTGGCGGACATCGAGGTGCCGCTCCTTTCCGCCGGGAACTGGGGCGGCATGGGGCTGCATCTGCGCGGCAACGTGCAGGGCTTCCTGGGCGCGGGTTCGCGGTACAAGTGGCTGCAGATGCATGGCGGCACGCACTGGGAATCCTTCTACCTGCCGGCGTACGTGCAGATGCAGCGGCGCTTCTTCGACAGGTTCCTGAAGGACGAGCCCAACGGATGGGACGAGCAGCCCCCCGTCATGCTGGAGGTGCGCCACCCGGACCGCTTCGAGCAGCGCTTCGAACACGAGTGGCCGATCGCGCGAACGCAATGGACCCGGCTCTACCTGGATGCGCAGGGCAAGGCGCTGGCCCACGAGCCCTTCGACCGCATCGCCGCGGCGGAGTACCGCGCGCCGGGCCGTGGCGTCGAATTCCTGAGCGCGCCCATGGAGGCTTCGACGGAATTCACCGGCCCGCTCTCACTGGTGGTCTGGATCCGTTCGAGCACCCGGGACATGGATCTCTTCGCCACCGTCCGGGCCTATGACCCCGATGGCCGCGAAGTGCTGTTCCGGGGTGCGACGGATCCCCAGGTGCCCATCGCGCAAGGGTGGCTGCGTGCCTCTCATCGCAAGACCGACGCAGGGCGGTCGCGGCCAGGGCAGCCGTTCCACACGCACGACGAACGGGAGCTGCTGACACCCGGCGAAGACTATCGGGTGGAGGTGGAGATCTGGCCCACGTCCATCGTGCTTCCGCCGGGGTACCGGCTGGCGGTGCGGATCGACGCGCAGGACTTCGAGCGTGAGGACGCGGCAGGCCCGCGCAAGGGGTCTGGCCCCTTCCTGCACACCGATCCGCTGGACCGCAGGCCGGAGCTGTTCCAGGGCGACAACACCGTCCTCACCGGCGGACGCTACGACTCGCATCTGCTCCTGCCGAGGATCCCTCCCCGGAACCACTGAAGCGCTTGGCGGTTGCCTCCGGCGACCTCTGCCGCACCCCGCGAACACGCAGCCAGCGACCACGAGAACCCGTGACTCATCCGTTCGATGCGAACTCGCCCGACCTCATGAGCTGGGTCGAGAGCGCCAACGCTCCCGACACCCCGTTCCCGATCCAGAACCTGCCCTATGGCAGATTCAGGCGGGATGCGTCCGAGCCCTGGTCGATTGGCGTGGCCATTGGCGACCGGGTCCTGGACGTGTACGGCGCCGGCCTCTGCGACAGTCCGCACATGGCGCAGTGGCTGACGCTGCCACGCGCGCAGCGCCAGGCCCAACGGGAGGCGATCTCGCTGGCGCTGCGGCACGGCAGCGGCGACCGCGCGCGGGTCGAGCCATGGCTGATGCCCATGAATGGGGTCGAGCTGGGCCTGCCATGCGAGACCCGAAACTACAGCGACTTCTTCATCGGCATCCATCACGCGTCGAACACGGGCCGCCTCCACCGACCCGACATGCCGCTGCTGCCGAACTACCGCTGGGTGCCGATCGGCTACCACGGACGTGCCTCGTCGATACAGGTCAGCGGCAGGGATTTCGCTCGGCCGAAAGGCCAGGTCAAGGCCCCAGGCGCCGCCGCGCCCGCGTTGCAGCCCAGCGAGCAACTGGATTTCGAACTGGAGATGGGCATCGTCATCGGCCAGGGCAACGCGCAGGGCGACGCGATTCCCATCGATGCGGCCCGGGAGCACATCGCAGGCCTGACGCTCCTGAACGACTGGAGTGCGCGTGACCTCCAGCGCTGGGAAGCGCAGCCGCTCGGCCCCTTCCTCGCGAAGAGCTTCGCCACGACGCTTTCGCCCTGGATCGTGACGCTGGAGGCGCTGGCGCCGTTTCGCAGGCCCTTCGTCCGGCCGCCCGAGGATCCGCAGCCACTGCCGTACCTCGACGGCCAGGCGGACCAGGTGTCGGGGGCGATCGACGTGACGCTCGAGGTCTGGCTGCAAACGCCGCAGATGCGGGCGCAGGGGCTGAGCGGCGACTGCATTGTCCGCACCGGCCTTGCGCAGGCGGCGTATTGGACGGTGGCCCAACTGGTGGCGCACCACACCGTCAACGGCTGCAACCTGATGCCCGGCGATCTTCTTGGAACGGGCACTCTGTCCGGCGCCGGCCCGGGCCAGTCGGCCTGTCTGCTGGAAATCACCCAGGGTGGAAGACACCCCCTGTGCCTTTCGAACGGCGAGGAACGTCTTTTCCTGCATGACGACGACACCGTGACGCTGCGAGGCCACTGCGAGCGCCCCGGGCGTCGACGGATCGGTTTCGGGGATTGCACGGCGACGGTTCGACGGGCGAAACCCTAGTCACGCCAAGGTGCTGACCTGCCGGCCAGCCGAGCCGCCGCCGGACCCCGCGCGCCCTCAGCCCGCCGGCCTGGCCCGCGCCGAACCGGCCACCATGTCGAAGCGGAACAGCCGGCATTCGATCGGCCCGTTCCACATCGGCACGCGGCGCGACTCCTTCAGGCGCATGTGCTGCGGCAGCTTCATGTCGGGCGTGAGCACCCAGGCGGTCCAGCCGGCGTAGTGCTTCTTCCAGTGGGCGGCCAGGCGCGGGAAGAAGTCGCCCGCGTCGTCGCCGCCCTCGTCCTGCGCCACCTCGCGCGCGCCGGTGCGGCCCGGTGACCCAGCGAAGCCGCCGACGGCAATGCGCTCGCCGTACGGCGGGTTGAGCACGATGACGCCCGACTCGGCCGGCGGCATGCGCTGCAGCGCGTCGCCGCCCCGCAGGTTGACGCGGTCGGCCACGCCGGCGCGTTCGGCGTTGCGCTGCGCGAAGTCGACCATGCGGTGCGAAACGTCACTGCCAAAAACGGCCACAGCGCCCGCCGTACCTGCGCGAGGCGCTTCGTTTTTGATAGCAGACCAGAGTTCGGCCCGATGCGGCAGCAGTTGCTCGAAGCCAAAGCGGCGCTGGCCGCCGGCGGGCATGCCGGCGGCGATCTGCGCAGCCTCGATGGCGATGGTGCCGCTGCCGCAGCAGGGGTCGTACAGCGGCGCGTCGGCCACCCGGCCGGTCTCCGGGTCCCACCAGCCGCTGGCGGCCAGCATGGCGGCGGCCAGGGTTTCCTTGAGCGGGGCGTCGCCCTTGTCGACGCGCCAGCCGCGCTTGAAGAGCGGCTCGCCGCTGGTGTCGATGTACAGCGTGACGTGGTCGGCGGTGAGATGGGCGAACACGCGCACGTCGGGGTGCTGCGTCTCGATGCTGGGGCGCACGCCGCCAGCCTTGGCGCGGAAGCGGTCGGCGATCGCGTCCTTGATGCGCAGCGTGGCGAAGTTCAGGCTCTTGAGCGGGCTGCCGGTGGCGGTGGTCTCGATCTTGAAGGTCTGGCGCGGCGTGAACCAGATCTCCCATGCCACGCCGCTGGCGGCCTCGTACAGGTCCTGCTCGCCGCGGTAGGGCCGGTGCGCCAGCTCGACCAGCACGCGCTGTGCAAGACGGCTTCGCAGGTTGAGCGCGAGCACATCGCGCCAGCCCGCCCGCACGCGCACGCCGGCGCGCAGCACGCGCAGGTCGTCGCCGGCGCGTCCGGTGATGGCATGGACCTCCTGGGCCAGGAAGTCCTCCACGCCGGCGGCGCAGGGCAGGAAAAGGGAGAGATCGTTCACGGGCGGCGGCCAAAGGGAGCAGGCGCCATTGTCGCCGTGCGCGCCGCGCAGGCCGCTCCCCTATAGTCCGACAGCCTTTGCCATGCGCACCGCCGAGCCCTCCTCCCCACCCACCGACGCAGCCGCGGACCGCTTCCTGGTCGAATGCGAGGTGCTTCGGCTGAGCACCCGGCCGCTGGGGCCCATCCTGGCGGTGCAGTTCCTGCTCAACGCCGGCGTCGCGGCGGTCTTCGGCTGGCTGTATTCGCCCGCGCGGGCCGCCCTGTGGCTGGCCGGCATCGCGGCGGTGACGGTGATGCGGGGCTTCTTCCCGCAGCGCGTGCCGGACACCCTCACCCCCGAGACCCTGCGCCGCGCCCAGCGCATCCACACGCTGCGCACCGGCATCTGGGAAGCGGCGCACGGCCTGGCAGGCGTGCTGCTCTTCAATGCCGCCGACCCCATGCACCAGCTGCTGCTGGGCCTGATCGTGATGGGCATGACGCTGTCGTCGGCTTTCTCCGTCTCCTTCCACACGCCTGCGGTGCGGCTGGCCATCACGCTGCTGATGGCGCCTGTGATCGCGATGGGCCTGGCCTTCGGTGCGCCGCCGATGGTGGCAGTGGCGCTGCTGGGCGTGCTGCTGCTGGCGCTGATGCTCAAGCAGGTGGGCAGCCACAACCGCCAGCTCGAGGAGAACATCGGCCTGCGCCTGAACGCCCATGCGCTGCGCGAGCAGGCAGTGGCCGGCCTGCGCGAGTCGCAGCAGGCGCAGGCCGAGCGGCTGCGCTTCTTCTCCGCCGCCAACCACGACCTGCGCCAGCCCGTGATGGCCATCGGCCTGCAGACGGCGGTGCTGCGCGAACAGCTGGACCAGGGCGTGCCCGCCGCGGCGATGCAGGGCACGGTGGCCGCGCTGGGCGACGCCCAGGCCGCGCTGGAGACGCTGACCCACCAACTGCTGGAGATCGGCCGCATCGAGTCGGCCGCCGAGCCCCTGGTCCAGGGTGCCGTGCCGCTGGCAGCGCTGCTGGCCGAGGTCGCGCGGCAGGCCGGCGACGCCCGCATCCAGGTGCGCTGCCCGGCCGACGCGCTGGCCTGGAGCGACGCCGTCGCCTTGCGTCGCATCCTGGCCAACCTGGTGGACAACGCCGTGAAGTTCGCACCGCGCGGACGCATCCTGGTCGCAGCACGGCGCCGCCCGGGCGCGTGGCGCGTGGAAGTGCGCGACGGCGGCATCGGCATCGCGCCCGAGGCGCAGGCCCGCGTCTTCGGCGATTTCGAGCAGGTGGGCAACGTGGAGCGCAACCTGCAGCGCGGCCATGGGCTGGGCCTGGGCGTGGTGCGCCGCCTGGCCGATCGGCTGAACCTGCGGATGACGCTGCGCTCCGCGGTTGGGCGGGGGGCGGTGTTCGGTTTCACCGTGCCTGCGGCGCCGGCCGATGCACCCGTGGCCGACCGGCCCGCGCTGCAGGAGCGCCCGCCGGCCGCGCCGCCGCAGGCATTGCGGCCCGGCATCGAGGTGCTGGTGGTGGAGGACAACGCCGTGGTTGCGGCCAGCCTCGTGGCACTGCTGCGGCAATGGTCGGCACAGGCCCAGGTCTACGCCAGCGCTGCCGAAGCGCTGGCACTGGCCGACCTGCGCCGCATCCAGGTCGCGCTGTGCGACATCCGCCTGCCGGGCGAGCTCGACGGCGTGGCGCTGGCCGAACGGCTTCAGGCGCACCGGCCGGGCCTGGTCATCGCGCTGGTCTCGGCCGACATCGACGAGGCCACGCAGGCCCATGCGCGCGCGCGCGGCTGGCAGGCGCTGCGCAAGCCGGTGCAGCCCGCGGCGCTGCGGGCGGTGCTGGCTCAGGCCGGCTGAGCGCGAATTGCTATCAAATCGATAGCTGCCTGCACCCAAGGGACGGGCGCCGTAGGCCGATTTGGCTCTGAAAGCGGACTTCCGAACCCGTTTCCCTACAGCGCCTTGCGCAGGTTGGCCGGCGCGATGCGCAGCGCCTCGCGGTACTTGGCGACGGTGCGGCGCGCGCACTCGATCCCCTGTTCCTTGAGCATCTCGGAGATCTGGCTGTCCGACAGCGGCTTCTTCGCGTTCTCGGAGCCGACGAACTGCTTGATGAGCGCACGCACCGCCGTGCTCGATGCGTTGCCGCCGGTCTCGGTGCCCAGCGCCGAACCGAAGAAGTACTTGAGCTCCACCGTGCCGAAGGGCGTGGCCATGTACTTGGCGGTCGTCACCCGGCTGATGGTCGACTCGTGCAGGCCCAGCTCGTCGGCGATCTCGCGCAGCACGAGCGGACGCATGGCCAGTTCGCCGTGCACGAAGAAGTTCTTCTGCCGCTCGACGATGGCGTTGGACACGCGCAGGATCGTGTCGAAGCGCTGCTGGATGTTCTTGATGAACCAGCGGGCCTCCTGCAGGCGCTGGCTCAGGGCCTGGCTGCCCTCGCCCTTGTGGGACTTGAGCGCGCCGGCGTAGATGTCGTGCACGCGCAGGCGCGGCATGACGTCGGGGTTGAGCTGCACGCGGAACTTCACGTTCGTGCCGCGCCCGGTCTTGGTGACGATCACGTCGGGCACGACGATGTTGCGCTCGACGTCGACGAAGCGGCGGCCCGGCTTGGGCTCCAGCCGCGCGATCAGCTGCATGGCCTGGCGCACCTCGTCCTCGGTGCTGCGCGTCAGCGCGGCCAGGCGCCGGAAGTCGCGCTTGGCCAGCAGCTCCATCGACTGCTTGCAGATGGCCAGCGCCACCTTGCGCACGTCGGCGGCCTCGGGGTCGCCTTCGTCCTCGTCGGCGGCGGCGCGCAGCTGGATCGCCAGGCATTCGCCCAGGTCGCGCGCGCCCACGCCCACCGGCTCCAGGCTCTGCAGCAGTCCGAGCGCGACCTGGAAGTGGTGCACCAGGTCGTCGAACTGGTCGTTGTCGTCGCCGGCCAGGCCCGAGGCCAGCGCAGGCAGCGAGTCCTCGAGGTAGCCGTCGTCGTTGAGCGATTCGATCAGGAAGCGCAGCGCGGCCGAGTCCTCGGGCGACAGGCGCAGCGACAACGCCTGCCGGTGCAGGAAGGCCTGCAGCGATTCCTGGCTGCGCGCCAGTTCGGTCGCATCGGCGCGCTCGTCGTCGCCCGCGTTGTTGTTGCGTGCCGGGGCGTCGCCGCCCCACTCGGAATCGTCGGGCGCGAGATCGACCGTGCCGTCACCGTCCCAGTCGGGCTCGGAGGGTTCGCCGTCGACCGCGTCGGCCACTGGGGATTCGGTGTCATTCTGGCCTGCAGCCCCCGCCCCGTCTGCGGGAGTAGCTATTGAATTAATAGCAAATTCGCCGCTGTCCTCGCGCTCCTCGCGCGGCGCGGGGGTGTCGGCCGCCTCGACGCCGAACTCCTCGCGCGGCGCCTCCTCGTTCAGGCGCTCGAGGAAGGGGTTGTCGTCGAGCATCTGCTCGACTTCCTGGCTGAGTTCGAGCGTGGACAGCTGCAGCAGCCGGATCGACTGCTGCAGCTGCGGCGTGAGCGCGAGGTGCTGCGAGACGCGCAGCGACAGGCCTTGCTTCACGGCGTGCCACCTCCCGACGGATCACCCATGCGCTGTGCCTTCTGGAGCGGCATCTGCACCCCGGTCACATCCGGAAGTGTTCGCCCAGGTACACGCGGCGCACCTCGGCGTTGTCGACGATCTCCGATGGCGTGCCTTGTGCCAGCACTTGCCCGTCGCTGATGATGAAGGCGTGGTCGCAGATGCCCAGCGTCTCACGCACGTTGTGGTCGGTGATGAGCACGCCGATGCCGCGCTCCTTCAGGAAGCTGATGATCCGCTGGATCTCGATCACGGCGATCGGGTCGATGCCGGCGAAGGGCTCGTCCAGCAGGATGAAGCGCGGCTGGGTGGCCAGGGCCCGTGCGATCTCGACGCGGCGGCGCTCGCCGCCCGAGAGGGCCAGCGCGGGCGAATCGCGCAGGTGGTCCACCCGCAGGTCGGCCAGCAGTTCGGTCAGCCGCTCCTCGATGCGTGCCCTGGGCAGCGGGACCGGGCGGCCGCGCTCGTCAGGCTCGGTCTGCAGCTCCAGCACGGCGCGCACGTTCTCCTCGACGCTGAGCTTGCGGAAGATCGACGCCTCCTGCGGCAGGTACGACAGGCCCATGCGCGCGCGGCGGTGGATGGGCATGTGGGCGATCGGCTCGCCGTCGATGGTGATCTCGCCGGCATCGGCCCGCACCAGGCCCACGATCATGTAGAAGGAGGTGGTCTTGCCGGCACCGTTGGGGCCGAGCAGGCCGACCACTTCGCCCTTCTGCACGTCGAGCGAGACGTCCTTGACCACCTTGCGGCTGCCGTAGCTCTTCTGCAGGCCGCGCGCCTCCAGGCGGCTGCCGGCCACCCCCTTGTCGGCCCCGGGAAGCACTGCCTCGATCACGGGCGCGTTCCCTGGTTGTCCAGCGTGGTGCTGGGCCGCAGGCCCTTGCCGGCCGGGGTGGCGGGCGACGGCGCGGGTGCGGCGGCGGGCGCCGGGCTGCGCCCGCCTGCCGCGGCGCCTGCTCCGGCGGCCTTGGGCGTGAGGATGGCGCGGACGCGGCTGCCGGGCTGGCCGGCGGACACGCTGGCGTCGGGCGGCAGCGGTGCGCCGTTGACGGTGAAGGTGTCGTTGCTCTGGTCGTAGACGATCAGCGGACCGGTGGTCTCGTCGTTGACCGTGGCGCCGATCAGCCGGCGCATCACGGCGCGGCGGATGAACTTCACGTTGTCGGCACGGCCGTCGTATTCGATGACCTCCGACTCGCCCTCGATCCACTCGTCGGTGCCGGCATCGCGCTTCTGCTTGTAGTAGGCGCGCTGGCCGGGCGCCGCGGTGACCACGCCGTACTGATAGCCGTCGGGGTCCTGACGCACGTCGATGCGGGCGCCGCGGATGATGATCGTGCCCTTGGTGACCACCACGCGGCCGGTGAAGACGCTGGTCTGCTTGAGGTCGTCGTAGCGCATCGAGTCGGCCTCGATGTTCATCGGCTTGGTCCGGTCGGCCTTCTCGGCGTGGGCGCCGGCGGCGGCCGCCAGCGCGACCACGCACAGGGCGGTGCGGGTGAGGCGGCGAAGGAAGTGGGGAGTAGACGGAGCGCGGAGTGTCATAGAGGCACGAAACTTGCTGGCATTGTATGCCGGCCTGCGGACATCGCTATGCCCAAGAACGAAAGCCCGCCGGAGCGGGCTTTCGGGCGAAGGCGGCGCGCGCAGGCGCCGCCCATCGTGGAATCAGCCCTTTCGGGCCTGGGCGATCAGCGAGTCCGTCACCTGCAACGCGCGGGCCATCGAGCCCGCCGTTTCGCCATCGACATACCAGCGGCCGGCCACACCCAGCGCAGGCACGCCGCCGACCTTGTAGGCGTCGGTCATCTGGGTGGCGCGCTTGGCCTTTCCGGCCACGCCGAAAGACTTGTAGGTGTCGGCGAACTTCTTCGCGTCCAGGCCCGGCTGCTTTTCGGCCCAGGCCAGGATGGCCTCGTCGCCGAACAGGCGCTGGCGCTCCTGGTGGATGGCCTGGAAGATCTTCATCTGGAATTCGTCGACCTTGCCCAGCGCCTCGAGCGTGTAGAACAGCTTCTGCTTGGCCTCGACGTCGTTGCCCACGAAGGGCACCGGGATGCGGCGGAAGGCGACCGTGGCCGGCAGGGTCTTGACCCAGGCTTCGAGCTGCGGCTCGAAGGCCGCGCAGTGCGGGCAGTTGTACGAGAAGAACTCCACCACCTCGACCTTGCCGGCCGGCGCGTCGACAGGGGCCGGCTTGCCGAGCACGATGAAATCCTTGCCGGCGGCGAAGCTGCCCTGGGCATGGACGGTGCCGGCCAGCGGCAGCAGCGAGACCGCGGCGGCGGTGGCGATCGAAAAGTCACGACGTTTCATTTGAAATGCTTTCTAGAGGGCTGCTGAGAGAGCGCGGGGGCGGCGGGGAGTTCCCGCGCCACCCCCTCAACGGCGGGACATCGGCGACCGAGCACCGGCGCCGGGTAAAGAAGGGTGAAGCTCAACGCTGGACGCGGACCAGCGCCGCATCGAAACCGCCGCCGTCCAGGCGGTCCTTCAGGCGGTCCGCATCGTCCTTCTTGTTGAACGGGCCGGCCCGCACGCGGTAGACCGTGCGGCCGGCCTGCTCGCGCTCGGTGACCTTGGCCTCCACGCCCATCAGCGACAGCTTGGCGCGCTGCGCCTCGGCGTCGTCGTTGGTGCGGAAGGCGCCGGCCTGCACGAAGTACACGAAGGGATCGGGCCCGGTGGTCGGCGCGGCCGACGCGACAGCTGTCGACGGCGCGTCGCCGCCGGCCCGCGAGCGTGCGAAGTCGCCCAGCGGGTCGCTCGAGGTGCCGGGCGTGGCCGGCCTGGGTGCCACCACGACCGGCGCCGGGGCCGGGGCGTTGAGCGTGCCGGCGCTCGCCGGCGCGCCGGCGACGGCCGGGGCCGCGGGGGCCGGAGCGGGCGCAATCGGCTGCGGGGGCATGCGCGGTGCCTGCGGCTTGCCGGCCAGCGGGGAGTTCGGGTCCCAGTCGCGGTTCTTGCGGGCCTCGGCCTCGTCCTGGTCGGCGCCGCGCGGCTGGTTCTTGGTGACGAACGGGATCGGCACCTTGGTCACGTAGACCGCCACGCCGAGGGCCACGCCGAGCCCCAGCACGACGCCCACGATCAGGCCGATGACGAAATTCCCTCTTTGTCTGCTTCTCATGGGTAGTTCAGGCTCACATCTTTCGTGGCGCGCTCACGCCAAGCACGGCCAAGCCATTGTGCAGCACCTGTGCGGTGGCGGCGACGAGGGCCAGGCGGGCCTTCTTCACGGCGTCGTCCTCGACCAGGATGCGCTCGGCGTCGTAGTAGCTGTGGTAGGCCGCCGCCAGTTCGCGCAGGTAGAAGGTGACGTCGTGCGGCGCGAAGTCGCGCGCGGCGGCCGCCAGCATGTCGGGGTACCTGGCCAGCAGCAGCATGAGGGGCTGGGCCGCCTCGGTGGCCAGGGGCGACAGGTCGACGTCCTTCAGCACGGCCGGGTCGGTGCCTTCCTTGTCGAGCACCGAGCAGATGCGCGCATGTGCGTACTGCACGTAGTACACGGGGTTGTCGTTGTTCTTCTGCACCGCCAGGTCGACGTCGAAGGTGTATTCGGTGTCGGGCTTGCGGCTGAGCAGGAAGAAGCGCACCGCGTCGGTGCTGGTCCACTCGATCAGGTCGCGCAGCGTGACGTAGCTGCCGGCGCGCTTGGAGATCTTCACCTCCTCGCCGCCGCGCATCACGCGCACCATGGTGTGCAGCACGTAGTCGGGATAGCCCTCGGGGATGCCCTCGCCCACGGCTTGCAGGCCAGCCCGTACGCGCGCGATGGTGCCGTGGTGGTCGGTGCCCTGGATGTTGACCACGCGGTGGAAGCCGCGCTCCCACTTGGCGAGGTGATAGGCGACGTCGGGCACGAAGTACGTGTACGTGCCGTCGCCCTTGCGCATCACGCGGTCCTTGTCGTCGCCGTACTCGGTCGACTTCAGCCACAGGGCGCCGTCCTGCTCGTAGGTCTTGCCGGCCGCGACGAGCTTGTTCACCGTGGCCTCGACGCGGCCGCTGGTGTAGAGGCTGGACTCGAGGTAGTAGTTGTCGAAGCGCACCTGGAAGGCCTGCAGGTCCAGGTCCTGCTCGTGGCGCAGGTAGGCGACGGCGAATTGGCGGATCGACTCGAGGTCGTTCACGTCGCCGCTGGCCGTGTACTCGCGGTCGTCGGACTTGACGGTCTTCCTGGCCAGGAAGTCGGCCGCGATGTCGGCGATGTAGTCGCCGTTGTAGGCCTGCTCGGGCCACTCGGGGTCGCCGGGCTTGAAGCCGCGCGCACGCAGCTGCGTGCTGTTGGCCAGGGTCTGGATCTGGACGCCGGCGTCGTTGTAATAGAACTCGCGCCACACCTGGGCGCCCTGCGCGTCGAGCAGGTTGCAGATGGCATCGCCCAGCGCAGCCTGCCGGCCGTGGCCCACGTGCAGCGGTCCGGTGGGGTTGGCAGAGACGAACTCGACCAGCACCTTGCCGCCCGAGGTGGCCGGCTTGCGGCCGAAAGCGGCGCCGGCCTCGAGCACCTCGCGCACCACCTGCTGCTTGGCAGCGGGCTTGAGGCGGATGTTCAGGAAGCCCGGCCCGGCGATCTCGATCGCATCGACCCAGCGCTGGAAGGCCGGGCGGGCGAGCAGGTCCTCGCGCAGGGCCTCGCCGAGCTGGCGGGGGTTCTTCTTGAGTGGCTTGGCGAGCTGCATCGCCGCGGTGCAGGCGAAGTCGCCATGGGCGGCGACCTTGGGCGATTCGAAGGCGGCGCGGCTGCCGGCGCCCGGCTCGAGGGCCTCGAGCGCCTGGCCCAGGTCGGCCAGGAGCTCCTGTTTGACTGTAAGCATCGACGGATTTTATCGGGGGCAAACCCGCATGCCTCCTGCCTGGGCCTGTCAGCCGGCGGGGGCTGAGCTACGTTAGAGCGGAGGCCCGACCCCGGGCCGGCGCCCGCCGAGCGGCAGGCGCTTCAAGGGAACCGTCACTTTTCTCACCACCCTGCTCAGGAAACACACTCCATGAAAAAGCTCCTCTCCCTGATCGCACTCGGCACCGCCCTGTCCTTCAACGCCATGGCGCAGACGACGGCGCCAGCCGCAGCGGCTCCCGCGGCGGCTCCGGCAGCCACCGCCAAGGCGCCCACGGCCCAGCAGAGCAAGATGGCCACCTGCAACGCCGACCCCAAGGCCAAGGAACTCAAGGGCGACGAGCGCAAGGCCTTCATGAAGGAATGCCTGTCGGCCAGCAAGCAGGAAAAGCAGCAGACCAAGATGAAGACCTGCAATGCCGACCCCAAGGCCAAGGAACTCAAGGGCGACGCCCGCAAGGCCTTCATGAAGGAGTGCCTGAGCAACAAGCCGGCCTGACAGCCCCGCGCAGCGGCCTCAAGGACAAAGCCCCGCCCCGCGGGGCTTTGTTTTGTCTGTTGATCGGGGCTTGTACTTGAGGCGCCGCTTCGCGGCGGGGCCGGGCTACTTTCCGAAGCCGCGCGCCAGGAAGACGGCGAACAGCGGGATCACCGCGATCAGATGCGCCTGCACCATCACGAGCTTGCGCGTCTTCTTCACCTCGGCCTCGGTCGGCAGGGCGCCCGTGGCGCGCAGCTGCTTGCGCCAGCGCAGGTAGGTGAGCGTCGGGAAGATCGAGATCACGCCGACGATGACGAAAAGCGTGAACTTCACGTGCAGCAGCGGATTGGTCCAGTACCAGGCCGTCCCCTTCACGCCCCACACGGTGCGCACGATGCCGGTGGCCAGCACGGCCATGGCGGCGATGCCGTAGACCATGTCCACCCGCGCGAGGCGCTCGACCACCTTCGCGTTGAGCCACTCGATGCGGCACAGCGCCGCCTCGCTGGCGATGAAGACGACCATCGTCAGGATGGCCAGCAGGTGCAGGTAGGCGAGGATGGCTTCGAGGGTCATCGCGGCGGCTTTCGTCGTGGGTGGCACATGTCGACGGATTGTGCCGCGCACGCCCGTGCCGGCCGGCCCGAGCGACGAAGTACCGCCTCGTGGCGCGAAACGGCTGCTTGCAGGCGCGGACG
Source organism: Comamonadaceae bacterium ALPHA2B (assembly GCA_005503065.1). Classification (GTDB taxonomy): domain Bacteria; phylum Pseudomonadota; class Gammaproteobacteria; order Burkholderiales; family Burkholderiaceae_C; genus Xenophilus. The sequence goes on along the minus strand of SCOE01000040.1, from coordinate 29,051 downwards.
GCGTTTCGCTCAGCCCGCCGCGCGCCCCCAGTAGTCCGGCCGCGCGTAGTGCGCCTTGAGGAAATCCAGCCACAGGCGCACCCGTAGCGGCAGGTGCTTGCGCTGCGGGAACACGGCATAGATGCCGTTGGGCGGCGCGGCGAAGCGGTCGAGCACGGGCACCAGCAGACCGGCGTCGATCTCGGCCTCCACCTCCCAGGTGCTGCGCCAGGCAATGCCGTGGCCGGCCAGGCACCAGTCGTGCAGAACCTGGCCGTCGGAGCAGTCGAGCGGGCCGCTGGGCTTGAGGTGGATGACCTCGTGCGCCTGCGCGTCGTCGACCGGGTCGGCGCCCGCGTCGCCAGGGCTCGGCACACGCGCGCGGTCCAGGGCGCCGTCGTCCTGCCGCCCCGGGGCGGTCCGCGGCACGCGGAACGCCCAGCCGCGCGTCTGCGACGCATCGCTGCTCAGTGTCAGGCACGCGAAGCGCACCAGGTCGGTCGGGTGCTGCGGCACGCCGTGGCGGCGCAGGAACTCCGGCGTGGCCACGCAGCGGCGCCGGTTGTCGGCCAGGCGCATGCTGACCAATGACGAGTCCGGCAGGTCGCCTACGCGCACGGCGCAGTCGAAGTTCTCGCCCGCCATGTCGATCACGCGGTCGCTGAGATTGAGCGAGATGGTCACTTCCGGATGCAGCTCGTGGAAGCGCGGCACCAGCGGCGCCACATGGCGGCGCCCGAAGCCGGCAGGCGCCGTCACGCGCAGGTGCCCGCTGGCCTTGACGCCGCCGGCGCTGACGCTGGCCTCGGCATTGGCCAGTTCGGTCAGCAGGCGCTGGCAGTCTTCCAGGAAGGCACTGCCCTCGTGCGTGAGCGTGAGGCGGCGCGTGGTACGCAGCAGGAGCTTGACGCCCAGGCGCTCCTCCAGCGCATCGATCCGCCGCCCGACGATGGCCGGCGCCACGCCCTCGGACTTGGCGGCCGCCGTGAGGCTGCCGCGCGTGGCCACGGCGACGAAGGTTTCGAGCTGGGTGAGGCGGTCCATCGGGCGCCGATTATGCGGAGGTGCGCACCCGGTGCGGGGCGCCTTTCAAGCGAAAAGTGGCTGCAGCGCCCGCCAGCCATGCGCCGGCAGCTATGCTTTCAATAGCAATCGGTCACTCGATCTCACGTGCGCAGTCCGCCATGACCTCGCGCAGCCAGGCGTGTGCGGGGGAGTGGTCGGTGCGCGGGTGCCAGAGCATCTTGACGTCGAAGGTCGGGAGGTCGAGCGGGATGTCGAAAGGCTCCACCTCTGCCATGCGCATCATGCGGCGCGCCAGCCGCGCCGGGATGCTGGCCACCATGTCCGAGGTCTCCAGCACGAAGGGCAGCGCGAGAAAATTCGGCTTGGTCATGCGCACCTGGCGGCGCAGCCCGTGCGGCTCCAGCGCGGCATCGATCTGGACGTTGTAGATCTGCGCCGACACCAGCTCGATCGTGACGTGCGGCAGTGCGCAGAAGGACGCCACGTCGAGCGTGGCCCGGTGCACCGGGTGCCCGCGCGCCGCCAGGCCGAGGAAGCGGTCGGAGAACAGGCGGCGGCCCTTGAGGTACTCGGGCGCGTTGGGGAAGTAGGTCAGCGCGAGGTCCAACTCGCCGGCGGCCATCATCTCGGCGAAATGGTGCGGGTTGGTCTGCAGCACGTGCAGTCGCACGCCCGGTGCTTCGCGGCGGATACGGCGCATCACGGCCGGCATCATCAGCAGGTCGATGTAGTCGATGACGATCAGCCGGAAGGTCTGCGTCGCAGCGGCCGGGTCGAAGTGCGCGGGCTCGAGCACGCGCTCAAGCGCGGCGATCGCCTCCTGCACCCGCGGCCACAGCAGCAGCGCCAGCTCGGTCGGCATCCAGCCGGTGCCGCTGCGCATCAGCAGCTCGTCGCCCATCCGGTCGCGCAGCCTGGCCAGCGCCACGCTCATCGACGACTGGCTGATCTCCAGCCGCTCGGCCGCGCGCGTGATGTGCCGCTCGCGCAGCAGCGCGTCGAAGGCCCGCAGCAGCGGCAGGTCGAGGTCGTGCATCTTCATGGGTCGATCTTGCCTCGCGGCGGCGCGTGGCGCGCACCGCCCGCTCGGTGGAAACCCGCAGCCTCCATCGGCCGATGCGATGGCGGGCATCGGGACGCGCGATTGCGGGCGGCGGCACACGCCGGCCACACTGCGCCCCGTCCGGACCCACATCCCCTCCACGGCTTTCGACATCGACAGAGAGAGACACCCACGATGGCACTTCCCCAGATCCGCCTGACGCGCGACGAGATGCGCAAGCGCGTCGCCTTCTTCAACGAGCTCAAGGGCTTCGACGGCGGCCTGCCCGACAGCCGCTACCCGAGCGCGGTGCGCAGGCTCTACAACGCGATCGGCTTCCAGCCGCCCAAGGGCCGGGGCGGCGCCGAGGTGGTCTCGCCGGTGGGCGCGCAGGCGGCCGCCAACTCGGCGATCCCGATCAGCGAAGGCTTCAACCTCGGCTTCTGCGAGGCCAGGCCGGGCAACGGGCCGATGATGCACAACCACGACACCAACGAGACCTTCATGCCGCTGACGGGCCGCTGGCGCTGCTCGTGGGAGGTGGACGGGCAGGTCGAATACTTCGACGTCGGCCCGTGGGACGTGTGCTCGTTCCCGCCGGGCGTGAACCGCCGCTTCGAGAACATCACGCACGACGAGGCCGACCGCACCCACTTCCTGATGTTCGTCATCAGCGGCAACGCGCCCGAGGCCGACTTCACCGACGAGGCCAAGAAGACGCTGCGCGAGGAAGGCTACCTCGCCGCATGAACGCCCACCCCGCACCGCCCGCGCTGGCGGCCTGGTCGCGCGGGCGCGAATGGCACCGCTTCATCGACGGCTCGCCCGCGGTCTGGCGCTTCGCCGACAACCGCCGCGAGGCCCCGCCCCTGGTGCTGCTGCCCGGAGCGCTCGGCGATGCGAGCAGTGCATGGCACATCGCGGAAGCCTTCGATGCGCAGCGCCGCGTGCTGGCGGTGACCTACCCCGGTGGCTGCGATGCGATGGCGCTGGCCGACGGGCTGGCGGCGCTGCTGCAGTCGCTGGACATCGGGCCCGCCGCCGTCTGGGGCTCCTCGTACGGCGCCTGGTGGGCGCAGGCCTTCGCGCGGCGGCACCCGTCGCGGGTCGCAGCGCTCTGGCTGGGCAACACCTTCGTCGACGGCGCGGACGTGGCCGCCTCGCCCCTCTTCGACGCGGCCTGGCTCGCGACAGCGGCCAGCGACGAGGTGGTCGCCCGCTGGAGTGCGGCGCTCTCGGGCCGGCCCGACGACCCGCTGCGCGCCGCGCAGCTGCACCTGCTGCACCACACGCTGCCGGCCGCGCAGCTGCACGGCCGCCTGCGGCAGGTCGCACAGGCCCCCGCCCTGCCGCCGGCCAGCGCGCCGGGACTGGTCGTCAGCGACTGCGCCGACGATCCGACGCTGGGGCCGGCCGTGCGCGAGCGGGTGCGGGCGCGCTACCGCGATGCGCGGACGCTGCAGCTGCCGACCGGCGGGCACTACCCGCACATCGTCGATTCCCGGCCGCTCGTGGACGCCATGCGCGCCTGGCTGGCCGACTGAGTCCCACGGAACACCTTCACGGAGACAAGAACATGCCCCCACTGCACCGCCGCCAGGCCCTCCTGCGCCTGGCCGCAGCCGCCCTCGCGCCCAGCGCCTTCGCCGCCGCCCGCGCCCAGGGCAAATGGCCCGAGAAGCCGATCAAGCTCGTGGTCCCCTTCGCCGCCGGCGTGTCGCCCGACGTGGTGGCGCGCATCGTCAGCGAGCCGCTGGGCCGCGCCCTGGGCCAGCCGCTGGTGATCGACAACCGCGCGGGCGCCTCCGGCATCATCGGCGCCGAGGTCGCGGCCAAGAGCCCGGGCGACGGCTACACGCTGTTCATGACCGTCAACTCGATCATGGGCATCAACCCGAACGTCTACACGCGGCTGCCCTACGACACGTTTCGCGACTTCGCACCCGTGACGCAGGTGGCGCTGGTGCCCTACGTGCTGGTGACCGGCCCGCAGCAGCCCGACAGGAGCTTGAAGGACCTGCTCGCGCGCGCGAAGGCCAACCCCGGCGCCGTCGAGTACGGCTCGCTGGGCGTGGGCTCGGGCCCGCACGTGGTCATGGAGATGATGAACAACATGGCGGGCGTGAAGATGGTGCATATCCCGTACAAGGGCAGCCCGCTCACCGACGTGATGGCGGGGCAGGTGCCGCTGTGCTTCGAGCCGGCGACCACCGCGATCCCGCTCGTCAAGAGCGCAAAGCTGCGCGCGCTGGCCATCACCAGCCCCGGGCGCAGCGCCGCACTGCCCGACACGCCGGCCGTGGCCGAGCTGCTGCCGGGCTACGACGGCGACGGCTGGCAGGGCTTCTACGTGCCGGCAGCCACGCCCAAGGACATCGTGGCGCGCTTCAACGCCGAGATCGTCAAGGTGCTGCAGTTGCCCGAGGTCCGCAGCAAGCTGGTCGAGCTGGGCCTGCAGCCGGTGGGCAACTCGGTGGAGGAGTTCGCGCGCATCTCGCGCAGCGAATACGACAAGTGGAGCCGCATCGCCAAGGCGAACAACATCCGCATCGACACCTGATGCTCAGGGGCTGGAGGAACCCGCCGCGGCGCCCGCGGCCAGCATCGCCTCCACCTGCGCATCGCTGTAGCCGGCCGCACGCAGCAGCTCGGCCGTGTGCTCGCCGAGCAAGGGGGGCTGGTGGCGGATGCCCAGGCGCTCGCCGCCGATGGTGAAGGGCAGCAGCGGCACCTTCGATTGGCTGCCGTCGTTCATGCGCACGGGCGCGAGGCCGCCGCTGGCGTTGAGGTGCGGGTCGTCGAAGAGTTCCTGCGGCTTGGTGATGGGCGCGAAGGGCAGTTCGTGGCGTTCGAACACGGCCGCCAGTTCGGCCGCGGCATGAGCGGCGAGGTGCGAGCGCAGCATCGGCATCATCCATTCGCGCGCGCGCACGCGGTCGTTGTTGGTGGCGAGGCGCGGGTCGGCCAGCATCTCCTGCAGGCCGAAGGCCTTGCAGAACACCTGCCACTGCCGGTCGCTGACCACGGCGAGGAAGATCTGCTCGCCGTCCTTCACCGTGAAGACGTCGTAGATGCCCCAGGCCGAGATGCGGCTGGGCATCGGGTCGGCGGCCTTGCCGGTGGCGGCGAACTGCATCATGTGCTGCGCCACGAGGAAGATGTTGTTCTCGAACAGGGCCGACTGCACCTCGCAGCCTTCGCCGGTGAGCTCGCGCTGGCGCAGCGCCGCCATGGCGCCGATGGCGCCGAACATGCCGCCCATGATGTCGTTGACGCTGGTGCCCGCACGCAGCGGGTCGCCGGCACGGCCGGTCATGTAGGCCAGTCCGCCCATCATCTGCACGACTTCATCGAGCGCCGTGCGGTGGTCGTAGGGGCCGGGCAGGAAGCCCTTGTGGCTCACGTAGATGAGCCGCGGGTTGATGGCCTTGAGCGCGGCGTAGTCCAGGCCCAGCTTCTTCATCGTGCCGGGCTTGAAGTTCTCGCTCACGATGTCGGCGGTGGCGACCAGCTTGCGCGCGGCTTCCACACCCTCGGGCCGCTTGAGGTCCAGCGCGATGCTCTTCTTGTTGCGGTTGAAGGTGGGAAAGAAGCCCGCACCCGAACCGAGCAGGCGCCGCGTGGCGTCGCCTTCCACGGGTTCGACCTTGATGACCTCGGCGCCCAGGTCGCCGAGCAGCAGGCCGCAGGTCGGGCCCATGACCATGTGGGTGAACTCGACGACCCGCACACCTGCATAGGGCAGGCGTGTATGCGGGTTCGTGCCGGCGTCGGGCAGCGGCGTCGTTGCAGCGTCTGTCATGCCGTCCTTCCTCGAACGAATCCCTTGGGCAGCCCGGCCTCGGGCGTCATGCCGTACACCGGCTCGCCGGGCAGGCCCTGCACGAGCGGTGCGCGCGCGGCCATGAGGCGCTCGATGTCGATGCCGGTGGCCACGCCCATGGCCTCGAACATGAAGACGAGGTCTTCGGTCACCACGTTGCCCGAGGCGCCCGGCGCGTAGGGGCAGCCGCCCAGGCCGCCGAGCGAGGCGTCGAAGGTGGTCACGCCTTCCTCGTACGCGGCCAGGCAGTTGGCCAGGCCGAGGCCGCGCGTGTTGTGCATGTGGGCGGCGCCGGCGCGCTCACCCAGTTCGCTGCGCAGGCGGCGGAAGAGGCGCCGCACCTGGGCGGGGTTGGCGTAGCCGACGGTGTCGGACAGTCCCACCTCCTGCGCCCCGGCCTCGGCGCACTGCACGGCCAGCCGGATCACGTCGTCCTCGTCCACCCTGCCCTGCAGCGTGCAGCCGAAGGCGGTGGAGATGCCGGCCTCCAGGCGGACCTGCGGCGCCCGCTCGTCGCGCAGCGTGGCGATGGAGCGCACTTCCTCGACCATCTCCTCGGGCGTCTTGCGCACGTTGGCCAGTGAATGGGCGCGGCTGGCCGACACCGGCATGGTGAGCTTGTGCGTCCCGGCCGCCAGCGCGGCGTCGGCGCCGCGCCGGTTCGGCACCAGCGCCATCACCGTGAGGCCGGACAGCGTGGCGGCGTGGCGCACGACTTCGGCCGCATCGGCCATCTGCGGCAGCAGCTTGGCGGGGACGAAGGAGGCGACCTCGATCTCGCGCAGGCCGGCGGCATGCAGCGCGTCGATCCAGCGCAGCTTGTCGGCCGTGGGCATGGTGGCCTTGACCGACTGCAGGCCGTCGCGCGGGCCGACCTCGCTGATCAGCACCTCGGCGGGAGGTACGCCCGGTTCGGAAAATCCCATCGTTCTATCTTGCGGAATTTGGTTTCGAAAGACAGAATTACAACCCGCGCCCCTTCCGCCTGTCAATCTGCCGCTGCCCATGCCCCGCAAAGCCCGCACCGAATCCCTGGCAGCCGCTGCGGCAGCGCCCGGCGGTGCCGCAGCCGTGGACCGCGCTCTGAGCCTGCTGGCGGTGTTCCGCGAAGGCGACGACGCGCTGAGCCTGGCCGAGCTGGCGATGCGCACGCAGCTGTACAAGAGCACCGCGCTGCGCCTGCTGGCATCGCTGGAGCACGCCGGCCTGCTGCAGCGCCGCTCCGACGGGCGCTACGCGCTCGGCGCCGAGATCGCGCGCCTGCACGCCGTGTATGCCGCGGCGTTCTCGCTGGACGACGTGGTGCTGCCCGTATTGCAGGCGCTGGTGCGGGCCACCGGCGAGAGCGCGGCCTACCACGTCAAGCAGGGCCAGGGGGCAGAGGCGGTGCGCGTCTGCCTGTATCGCGTCGATTCACCGCACCCGGTGCGCGACCACATCCAGGCCGGCGACGTGCTGCCCCTGTCGTCCGGGACCGGCGGACGCGTGCTGTCGGCCTGGGACCCGGAATGCCAGGTCCGTGCCAGCTCCCGGGACAAGGCGCTGTATGCCGCCATCCGCAAGGCGGGTGCGTACAGCGCCGTGGGCGACCGCCTGGCCGACGTGGCCGGCATCTCGGCGCCGGTATTCGATGCGCAGGGCACCATCGCGGGCGCGGTCACGCTCACGATGCCGACGCACCGCTACGACCCGGCTTACCTCGCCCCCGTGCAGCGCTCGGCGGAGCAACTGCGTGGCAAGGTGGGCTGAATCGGCGTTTTGCAATCGACCGCCAGCCCCCGCCCCACGGGCGTTGCGGCCGAATTCGTCACAAACGTGACGATCTCCCGGGCCCACGGCTCAGCGCCTCTTCAGGTCCGCTCGCGCGCCGTCACCCAGGCCAGCACCGCCAGCACCAGCAGCACGAGGCCGTAGCCCAGAGTGGTCGCGTGCAGGCCGAAAGCACCCACGGACAGGCCTGCGAGGATGGCCGGCACGCTGAAGGCCAGATAGCTCAGCACGAAGAAGCTGGACATGAGGCCGGCGCGCTCGTGGGGCGTCGCCGCCGGCACGAGCAGGCGCACGGCCGCATTGAAGCCGCCGCCGAAGCCCATCCCCGCGACCACCGTGCCGCCGAAGAAGAGCGCGGCCTGCTGCACATGCACGCCGAGCAGCGTGATCACCAGGCCGGCGCCCAGCAAGGCCGCGCTGGCGCGCAGCACGCGCCGCGCGGGGCGCTGGCGCACCACGTAGATCGCCACGGCGCCGGTCAGCACCAGCGTGGCGATCAGGGCCCCCCCCGCCAACGGCGTGGCCCGGCCGGTGACCAGCCGCGCCAGCGACGGTCCCAGCGAAAGGTAGAAGCCGCCCAGGGCCCAGCCGGCGGTGTTGAAGGGCATCAGCCGCAGCACCAGCGTGCGCGCTGCCGGCGGCACGTGCGCGCGCGGCACCATGGAGGCCCAGGCACCGGGCCGCGGCGTCACGGTCGCGGGCAAGCGCAGCGCGAGCAGCGCCTGGAGCACCAGCACAACGAGCAGGACCTCGTAGACCAGGTGCATCGGGTGGGGCGCGAACTGCACCAGCGCGCTGGCGCCCAGCGCACCCACGCCCATGCCGATCATGGGCGACAGCCCATTGAACAGGGCGCCGCGCGAAGGGTTCAGGTCGAGCAGCGTCGCGCTCAGCACGCTCGTGGCCATGCCGGTGGCAACGCCCTGCAGCACACGGGCAGCGATCAGCCAGCCCACCGACCCGGCCTGCCAGAACAGCACGATGGCACCGATCTCCAGCACCAGCGCAGCCAGGATCACCGCACGCCGGCCGAGGTGGTCGGACAGCGCACCGAAGACCAGCAGCGCCGCCAGCAGCGCGAAGGCGTAGCTGGAGAAGATCACGGTGAGCACCAGCGCCGAGAAACCCCAGGCCTCGCGGTACAGCGCGTACAGCGGCGAAGGCGCACTCGAGGCGGCCAGGAAGGTGATCACCAGCGTCACGACCAGCGCGAAGGCGGCACGCGGCGGCAGGCGGCCCGGGGTCGCAGCGGCCGGGTTGGCCAGGGCGGGTGCAGACATGGCGAATTCCTTTAACGCAAAGACTTTGCGTTTGTGCATTGTGCATCCCATCGCTCGCTAAAGCAAATTCTTTGCGTTAGCATCGACGCCATGGCCACCTCGAACCTCGCCCGCACGTTGCCGCGCCCTGGCGGCCGCAGCGCGCGCGTGCAGGAGGCGGTGCACCGGGCCACGCGCGAGCTGGCTGCCGAGCACGGGCGCGAGGCCATCACCGTGCCCATGATCGCCGCACGCGCGGGCGTCACGCCCTCGACCATCTACCGCCGCTGGGGCGACCTGGCCGAGTTGCTGGCCGACGTGTCGGTGGAGCGCATGCGGCCCGAGGGCGAGCCGGCCGACACCGGTTCGCTGCGCGGCGACCTCCTGGCCTGGGCCGAGCAATACAACGAGGAGATGTCCTCGCAGCCCGGCCGCGGGATGCTGCGCGACGTGCTGAGCGCGCAGTCGCCCGACGATCGCCCCTCGTGCCGCTGCGCGAGCTACGTCGCGATGCAGATCGGCGTGCTGCTCGAGCGGGCGCAGGCGCGCGGCGAAGCCGCGCCGGCGGTCGAGCAGCTGATGGACGCGCTGGTGGCGCCGCTGCTCTTTCGCCTGCTCTTCACGCCGGCGCCGGCCACGACCGACGAGATCGCCGGCTGGATCGACGCCAGCCTGGCGCACGCGGCTCAACCCGCCTGAACCGCGCGCTGCAGCGCCGCACGCGCCAGCAGGCGCGTCGAATCCAATGTAGGCAGCGGCGAGTTGGCATCGCTCATCACCAGCGGGATCTCGGTGCAGCCCAGCACCACCGCGTCGCAGCCTTCGTCCTTCATGCGGGCGAACACGCGCTGGAAGCAGGCCACGGCCTCGGCGCTGCGCACGCCCGGCACCAGTTCGTCCATGATGAAGTGCTGGATCTCGTCGCGCTCGGCCTCGCTGGGGCGCATGTAGCCCAGCTCGCGCTCGGCAAAGGCGGCGGGATACACCTCGCTGTCGGTCAACCAGCGCGTCCCGCTGATGCCGATGCGGGTGAAGCCGCGCCGCACCGCCTCGTCCCCCACCACCTCGGCGATGTGCAGCCAGGGACGCGGCGAGCGCGCGGCGACGAAGTCGAAGGCCTGGTGAATGGTGTTGTCGGGGCAGACCAGGAAGTCCGCGCCGATCTCGGCGAGCTTTCGGGCCGAGCCGAGCATCAGTTCACCCACGCCTTCCAGGTCGCCGCGGTCCAGGCAGTCGACATAGTCGGCCAGCGACGGCGTGTGCATGGACACCTCCGGATGCGCATGCGGCCCGAGCAGCGCAGCCCCTTCGGCACAGATCGTGCGATAGCACAGCGCCGCGCCCTCGGCGGAACAGCCCACGATGCCGATGTGCAGAGTCATCCGGTCATCGTACGCAGACTGCGTGACAGCGCCGTCAGCCAAGACGCAGTGCGCGGCGGACGGACTCGATTACATCCAATTTGGTCACGAATCACCGCCTGACACGGAGATTAATCTTCGGCCCGGTCTCTAATACAGTGTGGGTCTAGCGTCGGCCGCATGCTTGCGCCGTTTTGCCGACCGCCCGCCCCGTGCAACCCTTTTTGCGGCCCTGCCGCACGCCGAGAACACGCATGACGACCGAACGCACCACGACCCAGCGCCTCCAGGTGGCCACCGAGCTGTACCGCTTCATCGAAGACCAGGTGCTGCCCGGCACCGGCATGTCGAGCGATGCCTTCTGGAAGGGCTTCGACGCCATCGTCCACGACCTCGCACCCAAGAACGCCGCCCTGCTGGCCGAGCGCGACCGCATCCAGTCGGAGATGGACGCCTGGCACAAGGCCCACCCCGGCCCCATCACCGCAGGTGATCCTTCCAATCCTTCCGACATGACGGCGTACCGCGCCTTCCTCGAGAAGATCGGCTACCTGCTGCCGCAACCCAAGGGCGTGAAGGCCACCACGGCCAACGTCGATGCCGAGCTGGCGCTGCAGGCCGGCCCGCAGCTGGTGGTGCCGATCCTCAATGCCCGCTACGCGCTGAACGCCGCCAACGCACGCTGGGGCTCGCTGTACGACGCGCTCTACGGCACCGACGCGATCCCCGAAGACGGCGGCGCGGAAAAGGGCAAGGGCTACAACCCGATCCGCGGCGCCAAGGTGATCGCGTTCGCACGCGAGGTGCTCGACCAGGCCGCCCCGCTGGCCAACGGCTCGCACAAGGACGCGACCGGCTACAGCGTGAAGGACGGCCAGTTGGTGGCGCAGCTGCACAGCAGCAGCACGCACCTGCAGGACCGCGCCGCCTTCGTCGGTTACCAGGGCGATGCAGCGGCGCCCTCGTCGGTGCTGCTCGTGCACAACGGCATCCACCTCGACATCCAGATCGACCGCGGCACGCCCATCGGCAAGACCGACCCGGCCGGCGTGAGCGACGTGATCCTCGAATCGGCTTTGTCGACCATCCTCGATTTGGAGGACTCGGTGGCGGTGGTGGACGCCGAGGACAAGGTGCTCGCATACAGCAACTGGCTCGGCATCCAGCTCGGCACGCTGACCGAGGAAGTGGCCAAGGGCGGCAAGACCTTCACGCGCCGCCTGAACGCCGACCGCGTCTACACGGCGCCGGACGGCAAGGGTGAAGTCAAGCTGCACGGCCGCTCGCTCATGTTCGTGCGCAACGTGGGCCACCTGATGACCAACCCGGCGATCCTGTGGGAGGGTGGCAAGGAGATTCCCGAAGGCATCATGGACGCGGTCATCACCACGGCCATCGCGACCTACGACCTCGCGGGCAAGGGCAAACATTCGGATGGAAGTGGGCTGCGCAACTCGCGCACCGGCAGCATCTACATCGTCAAGCCCAAGATGCACGGCCCGGCCGAAGTGGCCTTCGCCAACGAGCTCTTCGGCCGCGTCGAGCAACTGCTGGGCCTGCCGGCCAACACCGTCAAGCTGGGCATCATGGACGAGGAGCGCCGCACCAGCGTGAACCTGCAGGCCTGCATCGCCGCCGCGCCGGCGCGCGTGGCCTTCATCAACACCGGCTTCCTGGACCGCACCGGCGACGAGATGCACACCGCCATGCAGGGCGGCCCGATGCTGCGCAAGGGCGACATCAAGGGCACCAAGTGGATCGCGGCCTACGAGCGCAACAACGTGCTCACCGGCCTGAACTGCGGCCTGCGCGGCAAGGCGCAGATCGGCAAGGGCATGTGGGCCATGCCCGACCTGATGGCCGACATGCTCAAGCAGAAGATCGCCCACCCCAAGGCCGGCGCCAACACCGCCTGGGTGCCCTCGCCCACCGCGGCCACGCTGCATGCGCTGCACTACCACCAGGTCAACGTGGCCCACGTGCAGCAAGAGCTGGAGAAGATCGACGCCGAAGCCGAGCGCGACGCCATCCTCAACGACCTGCTGCAGGTGCCGATCACCGCCACGCCGAACTGGACCGAGGCCGAGAAGCAGCAGGAACTCGACAACAACGTGCAGGGCATCCTGGGCTACGTGGTGCGCTGGATCGACCAGGGCGTGGGCTGCTCCAAGGTGCCCAACATCCACGACGTCGGCCTGATGGAAGACCGCGCCACGCTGCGCATCAGCAGCCAGCACATCGCCAACTGGCTGCTGCACGGCGTCGTCACCAAGGAGCAGGTCAACGCCACCTTCGAGCGCATGGCCGCGGTGGTCGACCAGCAGAACGCCGGCGACCCGCTGTACCGCAAGATGGGCGGCAACTTCACGACCAGCGCCGCCTACCAGGCCGCGCAGGACCTGGTGTTCAAGGGCGTCGAGCAGCCCAGCGGCTACACCGAGCCGCTGCTGCACGCGTGGCGGCTGAAGGTGAAGGGCGAGGCCTGATCGGGCGGCCCGCCATCGCGCAACCGGACGACGGCACCTTCGGGTGCCGTTTCTTCGTGCCGGACATTGCTACGAAATTGATAGCTATCGGCGCCCGTCCCGCGGTCGATGCAGCCGCTTTTTGCCTGAAACGCCGCTTGCTCAGGCGCCGCAGGCCGCGCGCACGATGCGCCGCGTGGGATTGGGCTGGGCGTCCTTGAAGAGCATCGGCTGCGGCCGGCTGCTGTAGTCGACGGTGACGTGAGGATCGCCGCGCCACAGCGGCGCCAGGTAATAGGTGACGGCGCGGTACTCGGCCCGCTGCTCGGCACAGCGGAAGACGACCTGCGCGTCGTAGGAGCGATAGGGCACGCCGTCCCAGTTGTGGCGCAGCGCCGCACGGCTCACGCGGATGTTCATGGTCTTGCCGTCGGCGTCCCGCGCCACGGCCACGGGGTCGACCTGCACGGTGTCGACCTCGGCCCGCTCCGGGTCGCCGGTGACGGTGAACCAGCTGGATGGGGACTGCGCGCCTGCCGATGTGCCGAACAGCACGGTGGCCAGAAGAAGCGCTGCGAATCGCATGGTGGGCTCCTCCTCTTCGCGTTCGATCTTCAAGGATTGTAGGGACGCGCTCCACACCCTGCCGGGCCGCGCCCTCCCGGCACGGAGCCCCGCTCCTACAGGCGTGGGAGCGCGGTGCCGACCCGGGCGCCCCCTGCGACGGTTAGCTTGGACGCTCGCACTGGCATGTTGCCGTGCTCCCTGCAGGTCTTGGCCCGCCGGGGCACGGACGACGGCAGGGCGCCGTGGCCGGATCGCCGGCCGACAGCCTTCCCTTCATCACCACCCAAGGAGCTCGACCATGAAGACCACCCTCGCCACCCTCGGCGCCGCCCTCGCCTTCGGCGCGACCGCAAGCATCGCCATCGCCCAGGGAAATCCTCCCACCACGGTGCCGCCGAATCCCGCCACGGCTGCGGGCCAGCAGAACCCGGTCGGCGGACCGATGGGCACCACCGGCACCATGCCGCAGAACCCGGGCGGCACCACAGGCGCCAACAGCGCGCCGGCGCCCGCCGCGACGATGAGTCCGCAACCCACCGCACCGGCCGCCGAGCCGATGCGACCGGCACGCGCCGACCGCAACTGACGCGTACGTCCCGGGCCATGCAACGACCGGATGCGCCTGCGCGCCGGGCCGTCGCATGGCCTTCTTGCTTTTGATGAAGCGGTGCTGCCGCGCCTTGCCATCCCATGCCCTGCTCTTCGACGACTCCGCGCCATGTGATTCGACTGTCCATCCTTGCCGTGGTGGCGGGTGCCTGCGTGGCATTCGCACCCGCGCAGGCCCGCACGCCCGCAGCGCAAGAGCCTTCGCTCGAAGTCACGCAGCTCGTACAACGCGCCATCGCCGCTCGGGACAACCGCGGGCAGGCCTTCGCGGTGGTCGACAAGAAGCGCGCGCGCGTCCATGTGTTCACGGCCGACGGGACGCTGCGCGGCACCTCGCCCGTGCTGCTGGGCCTGGCGAAGGGCGACGACTCGGTGCCCGGCATCGGCGAACGGCCGATGGCACAGATCCGGCCGCACGAGCGCACCACACCCGCGGGTCGCTTCGCCTCCGAGCCCGGCGTGAACACCCATGGCGAAGACATCGTGTGGGTCGACTACGACGCCGCCGTGTCCATGCATCGGGTGCGCACCGCCAACAAGGCCGACCGCCGGCTCGAGCGTCTGGCCACGCCCACCATCGCCGACAACCGCATCTCGTATGGATGCATCAACGTGCCGGCGGCGTTCTACGACGGCTACGTCAAGCCCGCGCTGGGCAGCACGCGCGGGGTGGTCTACGTGATGCCCGAGACCGAATCGGCCGAGCGCCGCTTCTCCTTCATGCGCACGCCGCCCTCTCCCTGAGCCTTCCGCGCAAAAGCCTCTCCTGCGTTTTTTTGCACGCCCGCTGAATCCGCTTCGCGCGGCCGGCCGTATCGGCATCAAGCGTCCCACGGCGCCTCCGAACTGACGGCGGATTCCGCAGGTTGATCCCACGCAAGGAGAACTCCATGAAGAAGACACTCGCCATCGCATTGAGCGCGTCGGTGCTGCTCGGCGCCTGCGCCGGCGGCATGGGCATGCAGAGCGGCAGCGGCATGAGCAACCCGATGGTCGGCGGCGCGCCGATGTACCCGACCAAGGACATCATCGACAACGCCGTCAACTCCAAGGACCACACCACACTGGTCGCAGCCGTGAAGGCCGCGGGTCTGGTCGACACCCTCAAGGGCCCGGGCCCCTTCACCGTCTTCGCGCCCACCAATGCGGCCTTCGCCGCGCTGCCGGCCGGCACGGTCGACACCCTGCTCAAGCCCGAGAACAAGGGCACCCTGACCACCGTGCTGACCTACCACGTGGTGCCCGGCAAGCTCGATGCGAAGGCGCTGATGAACCTGATCGCCCAGGGCGGCGGCCGCGCGATGCTCAAGACCGCCAGCGGCGGCACGCTCACCGCCACGACCAACGGTTCGATGGTGATGATCACCGACGCCAAGGGCGGCACGGCCACGGTGACCACGGCCGACGTCTACCAGTCCAACGGCGTGATCCACGTCGTCAACAAGGTGCTGCTGCCGGGCTGAACTGCGGCCCCTGGCCCCTAGCGGGCCTGCTCGGCCTCGGCGCGCAGCCAGCGCACGAAGTCGAGCGCGTCGGGGTTGCGCGCGCCGCGACGCGACAGCTCGACGAACTGCCCGCGCTGTGACGAGGCGCCATCGCCGAAGGGCGACACCAGCCGGCCGTCGCGCACCAGGTCCTGCAGCAGCGGCAGCCGGCCGATCACCACGCCCTGCCCCGCCACGGCGGCGGCCACGGCGTCGGTGTAGTGCGAGAAGCGCAGCGTGCTCTTCATGTGCAGCTCGCCCAGGCCCATGAGCCGCAGCCAGGGCTCCCAGTCCATGGTCGCGGCTTCGCCGTGCTTGTGGTTGTCGATGGTCAATAGCGCCTGGCCGGCGAGGTCGGCCGGCGCGCGCAGCGCTTTCGCCACCGAGGGCGCGCACAGCGGCATCACCGCCTCTTCGAACAACGCAGGTCCGCCGCCCAGCGCGAGTCCCTGATCGATGCGCACGAAGCGCACCGCCAGGTCGAGCCGCGCGCGCTCGAGGTCGAGCACGTCGAGCGTGGCCGACACGCGCACGTCCACCTGCGGATGCGCAGCCGTGAAACGGGTGAGGCGCGGGATGAGCCACAGCGACGCGAAGCCGGGCGTGCAGGTGAGCGCCACCTGTCGGGCCGCGGGAGCAGCCCGCACGCGTGCCGTGGCATCGCGCAGACGCTCCAGGCTGTCGCTCACGGCGCGCTGCATCACCAGGCCCGCTTCGGTCAGCGCGAGGGCGCGATGGAGGCGCTCGAACAGCAGCACGCCGAGGCTGGCTTCGAGCTGCTGGATCTGGCGGCTCACGGCCGATTGGGTCAGGGCCAACTCGTCGGCCGCGCGCGTGAAGCTCAGCGTGCGTGCCGCGGCTTCGAACGTGCGCAGCAGATCCAGGGGCGGCAGCTCGACGCCGGGTCCGACAGCGGCTTTGGCATTCTCTGGATGCATGCGACGAGTTCCCAAACATCGCCCCAGGACTGGGAGCGCGTCACTATATTCATTCCATCGATGAATACCAAGGAGCCTCGCATGGCCCGCACCGCCCCCGACGCCGGCTTTCAGATGGACCTGCCGGCCCGCACCGTCCTGACCCTGCCCGACGCGGCGGGCATCGGCATCGAATGCCGCAGCGGCACCCTGTGGGTGACGCTGGATCACGACCCGCGCGACATCGTGCTCGAGCGCGGCCAGCGCTATGTGGGCGACGTGCACCGGCGCGCGCTGGTGTCGGCGCTGGGGCCGTCGTCCATCGCGGTGACGCACGCCCGGCCCGCCGCTTGGCCACCAGGCGGCGCCGACGCCGCCGTGGCGCCCCGGTCGCCTGGGCGACTCGTGCCGCACGGGTTGTCCCCGGCTTGACCCTGGGGCCGGCGGCGGCGAACGATCGACGCCTTTGCCCTGCTGCCGGAACGCCCCATGGACCACGTGCTCTACGAGGTGGACGACGCCGTCGCCACCCTCACGCTCAACCTGCCTGCCAAGCTCAACCCCATCGCCAAGCCGCTGCAGGAAGACCTGCGCGACGCGCTGGCGCGCGCCGCCGAGGACCGCGCGGTGCGCGCCGTGGTCATCACCGGCGCAGGCAAGGCCTTCTGCGTGGGCGCGGACCTGAGCGCGATGCGCGAACCGGCATCGGGCAGGACCCTGGGCGACGAGACCGCCGAATGGATGCAGTCGCTGAGCAACCCGCTGATCACCACGATCCGCGCCATGCCGGTGCCGGTGGTCAGCGCCGTCAACGGCCCGGCCGCAGGCGCGGGCGTGGGCCTGGCGCTGGCGGCCGACGTGGTGTTGGCGGCACGCAGCGCCTACTTCTACCTGCCCTTCCTGCCCAAGCTGGGCATCGTGCCCGACCTGGGCTGCACCTGGTTCGTGCCGCGCCTGGTGGGGCCTGCCCGCGCGATGGGGCTGGCGCTGCTCGACGAAAAGCTCGATGCCGAACGCGCCGCGCAGTGGGGCCTGATCTGGGCTGCGGTTCCCGACGACATGCTCACGCTCGAAGCCCATCGCACGGCACGCAAGCTCGCGGCGCTGCCGGCCCACGCCGTGGCCGAAGCGCGTGCGGCGTTCGCCAGCGCGGAGCACCACACCCTGGCCGAGCAGTTGCACTACGAGAGCGAGCGCCAGCGCCAGCTCGTCGGCGGCCCGGCTTTCCGCGAGGGCGTTGCGGCCTTCCTGGGCAAGCGCGCACCGGTGTTCCCGGGCCGCTGAACAGCACACGTTGCTCCTGATTTCATAGCTGCTCGCGCCCGACTGGCGGGCGCTGCAGCCCGATTTGGCCTGAAGGCTGGCGCGCCGCAGAATGGGGCCATGCCGACCCCGCCCCACGCCAACGCTCCTGCTGTCAACGCCACGCGCTGCCCCCTGTGCGGCCAGGGCAACGGCTGCGCCGAGGAGGCCGCGCGCGCCACCGGCCAGCCGCAGCCGCCCTGCTGGTGCATGACCGCCGCGTTCCCGCCAACGCTGCGCGCAGAGGTTCCGCAGGCCGCGCGCGGGCGGGCCTGCATCTGCGCCGCCTGCGCCGCCGCGGCTTCGTCCACGCTCCCCGCTCACGCCCTGCCATGACCGCTTCCAAGACCAACGCCTTCTACGCCCAGTCCGGTGGCGTGACCTCCGTCATCAACGCCTCGGCCTGCGGCGTGATCGAGACGGCGCGGCACCACCCGGGCCGCATCGGCACCGTGTACGCCGGGCGCAACGGCATCCTCGGCGCGCTGACCGAGGACCTGATCGACACCGCCGCCGAGCCGGCCGAGGCGATCGCCGCACTGCGCTTCACGCCCTCGGGCGCCTTCGGCTCCTGCCGCTACAAGCTCAAGTCGCTGGAGAAGAACCGGCGCGAGTACGAGCGTCTCATCGAGGTCTTCCGCGCCCACGGCATCGGCTACTTCTTCTACAACGGCGGCGGCGATTCGGCCGACACCTGCTTCAAGATCAGCCAGCTGTCCGAATCGATGGGCTATCCGCTCGCGGCCATCCACGTGCCCAAGACCATCGACAACGACCTGCCGCTGACCGACTGCTGCCCGGGCTTCGGGTCGGTGGCCAAGTACATCGCGGTGTCGACGCTGGAGGCTTCGCTCGACGTGCGCTCGATGGCCGCGACCTCGACCAAGGTCTTCGTGCTGGAGGTGATGGGCCGGCATGCGGGCTGGATCGCCGCCGCGGGCGGCCTGGTGGCCGACCACGGCATCCCGGTGGTGGTGCTGTTCCCCGAGATCGACTTCGACCGCGCACGCTTCCTCGCACGCGTCGATGCGCTGGTGAAGGCACACGGCTACTGCACGGTGGTCGTCTCGGAAGGCTGCCACCATCCCGACGGCACCTTCCTCGCCGAGCAGGGCGTGCGCGACGCCTTCGGCCACGCGCAGCTCGGCGGCGCCGCGCCGGTGGTCGCGCAAATGGTGAAGGAGGCGCTGGGCCACAAATTCCACTGGGCGGTGGCCGACTACCTGCAGCGCGCGGCGCGGCACATCGCCTCGCGCACCGACGTCGAGCAGGCCTACGCGGTCGGCCGCCGCGCCGTCGAACTCGCGCTGGACGGCGAGAACGCGGTGATGCCGACGATCGAGCGCACGGCCGACGCGCCCTATGCATGGCGCATCGGCACCGCGCCGCTGGCCCAGGTGGCGAACGCCGAACGCAAGATGCCGCGCGATTTCATCACCGAGGACGGCTATGGCATCACCGAAGCCGCCAAGCGCTACCTGCGGCCGCTGATCGAGGGCGAAGACTACCCCGCCTACCAGGGCGGATTGCCGGTCTATGCCACGCTGCGCAACACGCCGGTGCCGCGCCGGCTGGCCGAATTCACGCCGGGCTGAGGCCCACGCCGCGTTGCGTCAGGCCGCGAGCGGCGACAGTGCGCCTTCCTGCGGCTGGGCGCCGGCATCGCCAGTCGACGCGGCCGGCGCCTGGACATCGGCCGTGTCGTCGTCGGCCTTGGGCGGCTCCGCGGGGGCGGGAGGCGTCTCCTGCGGGCCTTCGCGCTGCTGCGTCACCACCTGGTGGATGAACTGCAGCTTGCCCACCGCTGCCCGCGGCAGCACGAAGGGGTAGAAGTCGGGCTGGCCCATGCTGCGCGAGAGCTCGTTGAGCACGTTGGTCAGGCGCACCCAGCCGTTGAGGAAGTCGAGGAACTTGGCGGCGTCGGGATGCTCGGGCTGCCACAGGTCGGCCGGTTCGAAGAGGTCGCTGGTCAGCTCGACGTTCGCGGCGTCGATGCCGAAGCTCAGCGCCGTGTCGG
Source organism: Comamonadaceae bacterium ALPHA2B (assembly GCA_005503065.1). Lineage (GTDB taxonomy): Bacteria > Pseudomonadota > Gammaproteobacteria > Burkholderiales > Burkholderiaceae_C > Xenophilus. The sequence goes on along the minus strand of SCOE01000040.1, from coordinate 9,430 downwards.
CCGTGTCGGCCATGTGCAGGTAATGGGCCCAGGTCTCGGCCCAGTCCTCCCACGGGTGCGTGCTGGCGTAGCTGGTGACGTAGCGCAGCGCCCAGTCGGGCGGCGGGCCGTTCTCGTAGTGGGTCTTGAGCGCGGCGGCGTAGTCGATCGTCTCGTCGCCGAAGAGCTGTCGGAATCCCTCGAGCCAGGGCGAGCCCTGGATGAGGATGTCCCAGTAGAAGTGGCCGATCTCGTGGCGGAAGTGGCCCACCAGCGTGCGGTAGGGCTCGCGCATCTCGGCGCGGATGCGCTCGCGCACGGCGTCCTCGGCCTCCTCGGCATTGAGCGTCACGACGCCGTTCTGGTGCCCCGTCATCACGTGGTGCTGGCCGGGCACGCTGCTGAGGAAGTCGAAGGTCATGCCGTGCACCGGGTCGGAAAAGCGCGTGTGCACCGGCAGCCCCAGAGCCAGCAGCTGCGAGATCAGGCGCCGCTTGGCCACCTCGAGCTTGCGCCACAGCACGTCGTTGCCTTCGATCGAGAGGTCGGGGATGGTGCGCGTGGTGCTGCAGGCCAGGCAGAAGCCCTCGGCCAGGTCGGCCGCATGGTCGCCCGTGCCGCCGGCCTCCGGCAGCAGGGGGACCATCCAGTTGCAGCCGGCGGCGGTCGTGAAGTTGGCACAGCGCCGATAACGCGGGCCCTGCGTGTCGCCGAACACGGTCCAGGTCTCTTCGACCGGGGCATCGGCAGGCGCTTCGGCCGCCGGGGCCGGCGCGGTCGCCGGTGCGAGCGGCATCACGCCCAGGCGTTCGATCACGTAGCCCAGCGGCGTGCCGCAGGCCAGGCACCGGCTGTTGCCCAAGTACACGGGGCGGCCGCATTGGCAGACGTAGGCCCGGGTGACGGTCGGCGCGCTGAGTTCTTCGGCGAGCGTGGACGCGGCCGCGGCAACAGGCGCGCCAGCGGACGGTTCGGAGGAGGAGGCGTTCATGGGATCCCTAGATGTTGTGTCGACGTTGTCCGAGGCGGCGGCGCGGCATGGCCCACACGCGCGGACGCCGTGTGCAAGGCATTGTGGACGTCGTCGCCGAGCGCCTCGCCGCGTCGAAGCCCGATATCCTTGTAGGACCGCCGCCCCGCCACGATGAACGATCCGCACCACGCCCAGGCTCCCCTTCAATCCCTGCGCGAGCGCTACGGCGAGCGCTACCGCTGGCTGCTGCTGGTCTCCGTGATGGTGGGCGTGATGGCCTCGATCATGTCCTCGACCATCGTGAACGTGGCCATCCCGGACATGAGCCGGCACTTCCACCTCCGCCAGGAGCGTGCGCAGTGGGTGAGTTCGGGCTTCATGGTGGCGATGACGGTGTCGATGCTCACCACGCCCTGGCTGCTGTCGCGCTTCGGTTACCGGCGCACCTACTCGGGCACGATGGTGCTGCTGCTGGCCGGCGGACTGCTGGGCGGCCTGGCCGAGAACTTCTCGCTGGTGCTGGTCGCGCGCGTGGCCGAGGGCCTGGCGGCGGGCGTGGTGCAGCCCATCCCCGCCATCATCATCCTGCGCGCCTTCGAGCCGCACGAACAGGGCCGCGCAAGCGGCATCTTCGGCATGGGGGTGGTGCTGGCGCCGGCCATCGGCCCGAGCATCGGCGGCGTGCTGGTCGACCTGTTCGGCTGGCGCTCGATCTTCTTCATGGTGGTGCCGTTCTGCCTCGCATCGCTGTGGCTGTCGTGGAAGTTCGTGCCCGTCACCGCGCCCGGCGGCGCGACCGCGGCGCGCGGGCAGCAGCTCGACTGGCGCGGCATGCTGATCGCGACCGTGGGCACGCTGTGCCTGCTCAACGGCCTGGTGGAACTGCGCGGCGACGCGCCGCTGCAGGCCGCGGTGCTGCTGGTGCTGGCGGCGGTGGCGCTGGGGCTGTTCATCGCCTGGCAGCGCCGCATGGCCGCAGCCGGCGGCGCGCCGCTCATGAACATGGCCCTCTTCGGCTACCGCCAGTTCGCCATGGGCAGCGTGGTGGCCTTCATCTACGGCACCGCCCTCTTCGGCTCGACCTACCTGCTGCCGGTGTACATGCAGGTGGCGCTGCACCTCTCGGCCTCGCACGTGGGCACCATCATGCTGCCGGCCGGCATCGTGCTGGCCTTCACCATCGCCGGCGTGGGCCGGCTGGCCGACCGGCAGCCGACATGGCTGCTGGTGAGCATCGGCCTGGCGCTGCTGGCGGCGTCCTTCGCGCTGATGCTGGTGCTGGACCTGGCGAGCACCCTGTGGCTGCTGGTCGCCTTCGCCATCGTGGGGCGCATCGGGCTGGGCTTCATCCTGCCCTCGCTCAACCTCGGCTCGATGCGGCCGCTGGCCAAGCCGCTGATCCCGCAGGGCGCCAGCGCCATCAGCTTCCTGCGCCAGCTCGGCGGCGCGGCCGGCGTGAGTTTGTGCGCCGTGGTGCTGGAATGGCGGCTGGCCGCCCATGGCGACTCGCTGGCCAACCCCGCCACGAGCCCGGCGCGGCTGGCGGCCTTCAACGAGGTGTTCCTGATCCTCGCGGCCCTGTGCGGCCTGGCCCTGTGCGCGGCCTGGCAGCTGCGCGCCGGCCCGGATCCGCAGCCCGCGGCCCCTGGGTAATCCCGAAGCCCCACGGCGACCCTTCTCGCGTCCAATTGTTATCAATTGTAATAAAACGAAAGAGAAGGCATGCAACGCAGACGTTTGCTGGCCGCCGGCGCAGCCGGTGCGGGCCTGGCCTGGACCGGCGCGCTTCGGGCGCAGGGAGCCGCCGAAGGGGACATCGTGCTGGGGCAGACCGGCATCCTGAACGGCCCGCTCGGCGCGCCGATCCGGGTGGTGCTGGCCGGCGCGCAGCTGGCCTTCGACGCGGTGAACGCCCAGGGCGGGGTGAACGGCCGCAAGGTGAAGATGGTGTCGCTGGACGACGACCTCTCGCCCGAGAAAGCGGTGGCCAACTACGAGCGGCTGCTCGGAGAGCACCATGCCTTCGCCTTCTTCTGCTGCGTTGGCTCGGCCACGACCGCCGCGGCGGCGAAGCTGCTGGCGCAAAGCGGCGCGCCGATGGTGGCGGGCTACGCCGTCTCGGACTCGGCGCGCGACAAGGCGGGCGGCGCGGCCTACTTCGTGCGCGCCACCTTCGCGCGCGAGGCGCAGGCGCTGGTGCAGCACCTGACGACCGTCGGGGTCAACCGCATCGCGGTGGCCGCACTCGACAACCCGGGCGGCGCCGAGGTGGTGAAGCTGGTCGAGGCCGCGCTCGCCACGCACCAGCTGCAGGCCGTGACCTCGGTGGCCGTGAAGGGCGATGCCTCGACCGCCGCCGCAGCCGGCAAGGCGCTGGCCGACAGCAAGGCGCAGGCCGTGATCATGTACCTGGGCGGCACCGTGGGCGGCGAGGTGATGAAAGCCACCGCCGCCGCAGGCGGGCGCAGCACCATGTTCTACGGCATGTCGATCGTGCCGGGCGACCTCACGGCCAAGCTGGTGGGCAACCAGACCAGCGGCCTCGCCATCTCGCAGGTGGTGCCCTATCCCTGGAGCGACGCCGACACCCAGGCACGCGACTACCGACAGCTGGCCGAACGCTCGCAGGTGCCCGTCGGCTACCTGAGCTTCGAGGGCTATGTGAACGCGCTGGTGATGGTCGAGGCCCTGAAGCGCACCGGCCGCGAGCTCACGCGGCCGCGCCTGCACGCCGCGCTCAAGGCGATGCGCATGCGCGTGGCGGGCATGGACGTGGACTTCACCGGCGCCGGCAACACCGGCTCGCGCTTCATCGAGATGGTGCGGGTGACGCAGGACGGCAAGTTCCTGCGCTGAGGCCTGGCAGGCAGCGGCGCGCCGGGGCAAGCCGCTGCGTGTCTAATCGGCCCCATGTGCCAATTGCTAGGGATGAACTGCAACACGCCGACGGACGTGCAGTTCAGCTTCACGGGCTTCGCGCAGCGCGGCGGCCGCACCGACCACCATGCCGACGGCTGGGGCATCGCCTTCTTCGAGGACCGCGGGCTGCGCCATTTCGTCGACCACCTGCCGGCCTGCGAGTCGCCGGTGGCCGAGCTGATCCGCCGCTACCCGATCAAGAGCCGCCACGTCATCGCCCACATCCGCAAGGCGACGCAGGGCGAGGTCAACCTGCAGAACTGCCACCCCTTCGTGCGCGAGCTGTGGGGCCGCTACTGGGTCTTCGCGCACAACGGCGACCTGAAGACCTTCCGCCCACGCCTGCACGGCAACTTCCACCCCGTGGGCAACACCGACAGCGAGCACGCCTTCTGCTGGATCATGCAGGAGCTGGCGAAGTCGCACGCCGGCGTGCCGACGGTGGAGGAACTCACGCTCACGCTGCGCGAACTGGCGCCGCAGCTCGCCCGCCACGGCACCTTCAACTTCATGCTGAGCAACGGCCAGGCGCTGTGGGCGCACGCGTCGACGCACCTGTGGTCCATCGAGCGCCGGCACCCCTTCGACCTGGCGCAGCTGGCCGATGAAGACCTGAGCATCGACTTCGCCCAGCACACCACGCCCGACGACCGCGTGGCCGTGGTCGTGACGGCGCCGTTGACCACCAACGAGACCTGGTCGCCCTTCGCGCCCGGCGAACTGCGCGTGTTCCGCGAGGGACGGCAGGTCGGCTGAGTTCCCCCGGCCGAGGGGGCCGACCGGCTTGCTGCCGGTACCGCGGCGCCTGCCTCGCGCTGCTGCGCAGTTGCCTGCCAACTGTTGCGTGCACGCCGCAGATCGACGCGACCGGCGACAGTCTTTCGTCTCCCGCCAGAAAGTACCGGGGCTTGGTCGATTTCGGGTTAACAATAATGTTTCTCATTTGAATTGTTACTCGGGTCTCCAGGCATGCCATCGACTTTCCCCTTCGTTCCCCGCCCGCTGGCCCTGGCCGCATTCCTCGCTGCGCAGGCTTTCGCCGCCACGGCCCAGACGGCCGCCGAACCGGCCGCGCCCGCCCCGTCCGGCACGCTGTCGACCGTGACCGTCGAAGCCAGCGCCGACGCCTCGGCCGAGGGCCTGGCCAAGCCCTTCGCCGGAGGTCAGGTGGCACGGGGCGGCCGCGTCGGCATCCTGGGCACCCAGGACGTGATGGAAACGCCGTTCTCCAGCACCAGCTACACGAACGAGCTGATCCAGGACCAGCAGGCGCGCAGCGTGGCGGACGTGCTGCTCAACGACCCCTCGGTGCGCCAGGCCCGCGGCTTCGGCAATTTCCAGGAGCTGTACGTGGTGCGCGGCTTCCCGGTGTATTCCGACGACGTGGCGTACAACGGCCTCTACGGCATGCTGCCGCGCCAGTACATCGCGTCGGAGTTCTTCGAGCGCGTCGAGGTCTTCCGCGGCGCCAACAGCTTCCTCAACGGCGCCGCGCCCTTCGGCAGCGGCATCGGCGGCGCCATCAACCTGCTGCCCAAGCGCGCGCCCAACGAGCCGCTCACGCGCATCGGCTTCGGCGTGCAGACGGGCGGCCAGGGCTACGTCAGCGCCGACATCGCACGCCGCTTCGGACCGGACCAGAGCACCGGCATCCGCATCAACGCCGTCCGGCGCGACGGCGGCACCGGCATCGGCGACGAGAGCCAGAAGCTCAGCGCGCTCGGCGTGGGCTTCGACTGGCGCAGCCGCAACGTGCGCCTGTCGGCCGACATCGGCTACCAGAACTACAGCCTGGCGCAGGGCCGGCCGAGCGTCACGCCGCTGGCCACCCTGCCCATCCCGCAGGTGCCGGACGCTCGCACGAACTTCGCCCAGCCCTGGACCTATGCCAAGGAAACCGACAAGTTCGCCACCGTGCGCGGCGAAGTCGACATCACCGACCACGTGACGGCCTGGGCCGCGGGCGGCGTGCGCAGCAGTTACGAGGACAACGTGCTGTCCAACCCCACCCTCACCAACGCCTTCGGCGCCACCAGCAACACGCGCTTCAGCAACACGCGCGAAGACCGGGTGCGCACGGGCGAAGTGGGCGTGCGCGCCAAGTTCGCGACCGGCCCGGTGAGCCACACCGTGGTGGCGTCGGCCGCCGCCTTCGACAACGACCGCGACAACGCCTACGCCATCTCTTCAGGCAGCGTGCGCAACAACATCTACATGCCCTACGCGTCGTTCTACCCGGTGGCCAACGGCGCCTTCACCGGCAACTGGCTGACCGGCCCGCGGCTGACCGACACCATCAAGACCTCCAGCGTTGCGGTCGCCGACACCCTGGGCTTCATGGACGAGCGCCTGCTGGTCACGGTCGGTGCCCGGCGCCAGAAGATCGACCAGAAGAACTACGCCTACAACACGGGCGCACTCAACAGCAGCTACGACAAGAGCCGCACCACGCCCGTGCTGGGCGCGGTCTTCCGCGTGACGCCGAGCGTGTCGGTCTACGCCAGCTACATCGAGGCGCTGGTCAAGGGCAACGTGGCTCCCACCACCGCGAACAACCGCCCGGTCACCAACGGCGGGGAGATCTTCGCGCCGTACCGCTCCAAGCAGAAGGAAGTCGGGGTCAAGTACGACGGCGGCAACCTCGGCGGCAGCATCGCCTTCTTCTCGACGGCACAGCCCAACTTCTACGTCGTCAACCAGACCTACGGCCCGAACGGCGAGCAGCGCAACCGCGGCCTGGAATTCTCGGTGTACGGCGAACCGGTGAAGGGGCTGCGCGTGCTCGGCGGGCTGACGCTGCTGGACGCGGAACAACGCCGCACGCTCAACGGCGCCACCGACGGCTACGACGTCATCGGCGTGCCGAAGCAGCAGCTCAACATCGGTGCCGAGTGGGACATCCCGGGCGTGCGCGGCCTGGCGGTCAATGCACGCCTGGTGCACACCTCCAAGCAATACGCCAACGCGACCAACACCCTGGTCGTGCCGTCATGGAACCGCGTCGATGTCGGGGCCCGCTACCTCATGGACATCGGCAACGGCCGGACGCTGACGCTGCGTGCCCGCATCGACAACCTGTTCGACAAGTCGTACTGGGCGTCGGTGGGCGGCACGCAGGGCTCGAACTACCTGATGATGGGCCAGCCGCGCACCTTCGCGGTGAGCGGCACGATCGACTTCTGACCCGATGGGGCCGGCCTGCGCCGTGCGGCGCAGGCGCTATCGATTCAATAGCGAACTGCGCAAGCAGGACGGGCGCTAGCGGCCTTTTTCGCTCAGAACTTTCTCCAGCGCGTCGACGAACATCGCCGGCACGTCGAAGCCGGTCTGGTCGGTGATCTCCTGAAAGCAGGTGGGGCTGGTGACGTTGATCTCGGTGAGGCAGCCGCCGATCACGTCCAGGCCGATCAGCAGGAGGCCGCGCGGCGCCAGCACCGGGCCGATGGCGCGCGCGATGGTCCAGTCCTCGTCGGTCAGCGGCTGGGCCACGCCCTTGCCGCCGGCCGCGAGGTTGCCGCGCACCTCGGTGCCCTGCGGGATGCGCGCCAGGCTGAAGGGCACCGGCTCGCCGCCGATGACGAGCACGCGCTTGTCGCCCTTCACGATGTCGGGCACGAAGCGCTGGACCATGATGGTCTCGGCGCCGTTCTTGTTGAGCGTCTCGGTGATGGAGCCGAGGTTCAGGCCGTCCTCGCGCACGCGGAAGATGCCCATGCCGCCCATGCCGTCCAGCGGCTTGAGGATGATGTCGCCGTGCTCGGCGTGGAAGTCCTTCACCGCCTCGGCGCTGCGCGTGACCAGCGTGGGGGTGGTGAACTGCGGGAACTCCATGATCGCCAGCTTCTCGGGGTGGTCGCGCAGCGAGCGCGGCTTGTTGACCACCTGCGCGCCCTCGCGCTCGGCCTGCTCCAGCAGGTGCGTGGCGTAGATGTACTCGGCGTCGAAGGGCGGGTCCTTGCGCATGAGCACCGCGCCGAAGTCCTTCAGCGCCTTCGTCTCGATGCGGTCCTCGGTGAACCAGGCGTGCTTGTCACCGGTCAGCGTGATCTGGCGCACAGTGGCCTTGACCACGTCGCCCGACTTCCACTGCAGATCCTGCGGCAGGCAGGCGGCGATGCGGTGGCCGCGCCGCTGCGCCTCACGCATCATCGAGAAGGTGGTGTCCTTGTAGATCTTGAAGTGCTCGAGCGGGTCGGCGACGAAGAGGAGGTTCATTTCGCGGCAGCCTTGGCGGCTTCGGTTTTCTTGTCGAGCGCCATCTTGCACGCAGGCGCGATGTCCTTGCCGGCGGCGGACTTTCGGCCCAGCTGCTGAACGGCCAGCGCGACGGCGCCGCCCACCACGCCCCAGAAGGCCGAGCCGATGCCGGCGATGGTCACGCCCGAGAGCGTGACCAGGAAGGTGATCAGCGCCGCCTCGCGGTGCGACTCGTCGCGCACCGCCGCTGCCAGCCCGCTGCCGATGGTGCCCAGCAGCGCCAGCCCGGCGATGGCCGCCACCAGCTCCTTCGGGAAGGCGGTGAGCAGCCCGGTGACGGCCGCGCCGAAGAGGCCGATGACGACGTAGATCGCCCCGCAGCTCACCGCCGCCGTGTAGCGCCGGGCCGGGTTCTCGTGCGCCTCGCGGCCCATGACGATGGCCGCGGTGATCGCGCTGAGGTTGAGCGCGAAGGCGCCGAAGGGCGCCAGCACCAGCGTGGCCAGCCCGCTGAGCGTGATGAGCTTGCTGACGGGCAGGTCGTAGCCCGAAGCACGGATGGCCGCCACGCCGGGCAGGTTCTGCGAGGCCATGGTGACGATGAAGAGCGGGAGCGCCACGCTGAAGGCCGTCTGCCAGTTGAACACCGGCGCGGTGAACACGGGCCAGGTGAAGTCGACGTGCACCGCGCCCCAGGCGAGCTGGCCATGCCAGGCCGCATGGACGACGCCCGCCAGGAGCGTCAGCGGCACCGCGTAGCGCGGCAGCACGCGCCGGGCCACGAGGTAGGTGCCCAGCATGAGCAGCACCAGCGCCAGTGCCGTCTGCGCGGCCGTGAAGGCGGCCAGGCCGAAGCGCGCCAGCACGCCCGCGAGCAGGGCCGAGGCGATGGCCATCGGGATGCGGTTCATCACGCGCTCGAACCAGCCCGTGGCGCCGGCCACGGTGATGAGCAGCGCGCACACCATGAAGGCGCCCACCGCCTCCCCCAGGCTGTGGCCCGCGCCCGCCGTCGCCAGCACCGCGGCGCCGGGCGTGCTCCAGGCGATCATCACCGGCTTGCGCAGCCACAGCGAGGGCACCAGCGTGGCCAGTCCCATGCCCAGGCCAAGCGCCCACATCCACGAGGCGATCACCTCCGGCGTGGCGCCGAAGGCCTGGGCGGCCTGGAACACGATGGCCACCGAACTGGTGAAGCCCACCAGCACGGCGACGAAACCGGCGGTGAAGGCCGACAGGCTCAGGTCCTTGAAGAAACGCATCACGGGATTGTGCCGGGGGCAGCAAGGGGCGCCCGGCAGCGGCACGCCGCTTGCGTGACACTGGGCGGCCCGCCCGCCCCTGCGGCGCGGCTTCCAGGAG